>NZ_JBCNKF010000025.1:0-128279 GCF_039596155.1 Chitinophaga sp. | reverse complement strand
TTTAATGCGAAAATCAAAGCGTTTAGAAATGCGATGAGAGGAGTAAGAGATGTAGAATTTTTCCTGTTTAGGTTATCCAAAATTTATGCTTGACAGGATCAATCCCCCAAGAATTCAACTTGATCCATTAAAAGCTAATGGACTGCCAGCGGGTTCATTTATAACTGCAGAAAGATAATTTTGTAATTCGAGAAGCAGAGAAGTTTTACCACTTCCATTTCGGCCAGTGATGATTAAATGTTTTCTTTTATCAGTGGAAATAGATATTTCGAGTTCTTTTATATTCCGAACTTCATTTATGCTTATAGATGAAATGAATATGTCATTCATAAATTTACCATCAAAGTATAGATGAATATAAAAAATAAAAGGCTTTCAAGCAAACCTGAAAGCCTTTATCATTAGTGTAGCGAGAAAGGGAGTTGAACCCTTGACCTCAGGGTTATGAATCCTGCGCTCTAACCGCCTGAGCTACCTCGCCAAGTCCTCGTCTTGTTCAAAACGGGAGTGCAAAGATAACGGGGAATTTGATAAAAGCCAAGAGGTATTTAGATTTTTTTTTAATAAGCTAATAATTCCTTGATCGCAACCTTCACTTTCTGCGGATTAGGTAACATTTCATTTTCCAAAGCCGTATTAATAGGTACTGCTGGCAGATCGAGGGCTCCAAGTGTGAAAACCGGCGCATCCAGCGAACGGAAGCAATGTTGTTGAATACGGCCGGCCAAAGCTTGCGCAAAGGAATTGTTCAACTGCTCCTCTGTGAGGACCAGACATTTCCCATGACGTCTAACCGTCGAATAGACCAGTTCTTCATCCAGTGGGAATAGCGTACGTAAATCAATCACTTCTACCTGCCCCGGAAAAGCGGCTGCTACAGCCGTAGCCCAGTGTACGCCCATCCCATATGTAATAATACAGCACGTACCGCCTTTCTTCACATCCTTCGGATGAGCAGCTACTACTACCCTACCTTTGCCCAATGGCAGTTGATAATCTGCAGCTGGTTCTACCATAATAGCACCCTGGGTACCAGGTACCTTACTCCAGTATAACCCTTTGTGTTCCAACATAACAACCGGGTTAGGATCAAGGAAAGCAGCCTTCATCAGCCCTTTCATATCAGCAGCATTGGACGGGTAAACTACCTTAATACCTTTGATGGTCAATAAAGTAGATTCAATACTACCCGAATGATAAGGCCCTCCTCCCCCATAAGCTCCTATAGGAATACGGATCAGGGTTTGTACGGGGAATT
The DNA here is from genome assembly GCF_039596155.1 of Chitinophaga sp. GTDB lineage: Bacteria > Bacteroidota > Bacteroidia > Chitinophagales > Chitinophagaceae > Chitinophaga. Next base: position 127,021 of record NZ_JBCNKF010000025.1, on the reverse strand, counting down.
TCCCATAACTGAGATAACAGGATTTAGATATTTCGGTCACCAGCTGGTTAAAGCCCGGATAGATATAATCGGCAAACTGGATTTCAACAATAGGCTTGACACCTACAGCTGATAAGCCTGCGGTAGCACCTACGATATATGCTTCCTGAATGGCAGTATTGTATACTCTGTGATCACCAAATTTTTCTGCGAGTGTAGCAGCTTCGCGGAATACACCACCTAAACGGCGTCCTACGTCCTGGCCAAAGAAGATAGCTTCAGGATACTCCTTTAAAATCTCTTCTACCGCGTGTAAAGCAGCATCCACCATCATCACTTTCGTACCATTTTCAGGTGTACGGTCACCATTTTCTGTGGTTACAGCAGCCGGCGCGAATACGTGGTCCTTTACTGTGCGCGGATCCGGATCCTGAGAAATCCTCGCCTTGTCAAATTCTGCCTCTATATAATCCTGTGTATCCTGTTCAATGGCTATCAGTTCCTGTTCGGAGATACCGGACGAAAGCAATAATGCTCTCAGTTTCGGTAAGGGATCTTTTTCTCCATGCAATGCAAGGTCCTCATCTGTTCTATACCATTCTTTACGAACACCGGAAGTATGATGCCCCAATAATGGAACACAGGCATGCACCAACACCGGTTTCCTTTCTTCACGCACATAAGCAATAGCAGCCTCCATACCATGATAGCTCTCCTCAAAGTCACTGCCGTCCACCCTGAGCCTTTTCAGCCCTTTAAAACCAGCGGCATATTCATACGCATCCATTACACGGGTTTCTGCAGATGAAGCGGAAATCCCCCATTCATTGTCCTGTACCAGGTAAATTACGGGTAGCTCCCATAAGATGGCACTCTGCCATGCCTCACTGACTTCCCCTTCTGTCACACTCCCATCACCTAATGAGCAAAGTACCACCGGCAATTCACCATGAGGACCTGTAGCCAGCGAATCTGCCAGATTTCTCTCCAGGTAACGGATACCCTGCGCCATGCCCGTAGCGGGAATAACCTGCATACCTGTAGCGCTGCTTTGGTGAGGGATTAAAGGTCGGTTGGGTACCCGGCTACCCGGGTGGCTATAATACGATCGCCCGCCGGAGAAAGGATCATCTCCCTTGGCGAGGAGTTGTAACATGAGTTCAAGCGGTGTAAAACCCATAGCCAGCAACATGCTATCGTCCCTGTAGTATGGACTGGCATAATCCCAGGGTTGTAATAGCAAACCAGCAGCTATCTGGATGGCTTCGTGGCCCCGTGAGGTGGAATGTACATATTTGCAGATGGAGCGATTCGCTTCATACGTTGAGGCCATATATGACGCCTGGCACATCAGGCGAAAGGCCTTAAGCCATAGGCCTTGCTTATTAGCATTGCCGGCTTTTATAGTTGGGGTGATTGTACTATCTTTAAACACTTTGTATCTAATTTCGATGTTTATAAGAATACATAGTTGCTAATACAACTATTGCTAATGCAATTTAAACTATATGCCTAATACTTTCGTAACAAATCCATCTTTTTTTAAGTTGGATGCCACCCTTAAAAGAATCCGTAATTACTGGCAAAAGACTTTTGATCTTCATAAAATGGATATTACTGTTGATCAGTGGCTGCTGATAGAAAACCTCTATAAACACAAAAAGATTACGCATAACGAACTTGCCAGGCTGACATCGAAGGATATAACGACTGTTTCCCGTATTATAGAATTACTGGTAAAGAAAGAGCTGGTGCTCCGGGAGGGGTCTCCGCAGGACCGCAGAAAGGTATTTTTGCAGCTTACTGCCAAAGGTGCAGAGAAGTATAAGGAGGCAAGACCTTTAGTGTTGGAAATGCGAAAAACGGGCTGGAATAATCTCTCTGAAGAAGATTTTCAGGAATTGACGAGGATACTGGATGTGATTTATAATAATGTGCCGGATGAGGTAACTTTAACGAAGCAGGTATCTGAAGACTGATTTAAAATTTAAACTAATGTCTTGTGCACTCTAGGGATCGATTCAACTTGCGAACTGATTAAAATAATTCAAAACTGAAACCGGCCTGCTCATTATAAATGGGCAGGCCGGTTTCTTTATATTTAAGACATTTATTTCACCATAAATTCCAGCAAGCTATCATTTTCAATAAACGCTTCCAACGTATCCCCTATTTCCACGGGACCAACACCAGCCGGAGTACCCGTAAATACCAAATCCCCGATATTCAGCGTAAAGAATTTAGAAATATAAGCTATCAGAAAATCGAAAGAGAACAGCAGGTCTTTTGTATTCCCTTGCTGCATCAGTTCTTTATTTTTATACAGACAGAAATTAATATCCTTCTTATCCAGTTCAGGCGTTATAGGAATAAATTGCCCTACCACCGCCGAATTGTCAAACGATTTTGCAATTTCCCAGGGAAGCCCTTTCTGTTTTTGCTTATCCTGCAGATCGCGAGCTGTAAAGTCAATCCCAATACCAATCTGGTCGTAGTATTTTTCAGCAAATTTTTCCTGAATATGCTTGCCGTTCTTGCATATTCTTAGCACCAGTTCACATTCATAGTGGAGATTGTCGGTAAACTCAGGATAGTAGAATGGGTGGTTGTTCTGCAACAATGCATTCTTAGGCTTCATGAAAATCACGGGTTCTGTCGGTACCTCATTTTTCAATTCCTTTGCATGATCAGCATAGTTTCTTCCAACGCATATAATTTTCATGACGGTTACTCTTTAATTAAGGTTAAATGAATGGATTAATAAATTAGTTTCCGGGTAAATATTTAAGGTTATTATACTGATTCATCGTACGTTCCAATCCAATTGATACAAATCCTTCGATGATTTCCACACATTTTTCCAGTTTCCACTGCACGATCGGTAATTCGTCTTTGGGCCATTTGCCCAGTACAAAATCTACCTGCCTGCCTTTAGGATAGTTATTACCAATACCGAATCTCAAACGTGGATACTGATTGGTACCCAGGAGTTCATTAATGTTCTTGAGCCCGTTCTGGCCTGCATCACTACCACCAGGTCGGATACGCAGCACTTCAACAGGCAGTGCCAGGTCGTCGACCAATACAAAGATATTTTCCAATGGCACTTTCTCCTTATCCATCCAGTATTTTACAGCTTTACCGCTCAGGTTCATATAAGTGGTAGGCTTAATCACAATAAGAGTACGTCCTTTCCACTTCACTTCTGCTACATCCGCCAGGCGTTCGTTTTTGTAGGTACCTCCATGTTTGGCAACAAAGGTATCTGCGATATCGAATCCAATATTATGGCGGGTATGCTCATATTCTGCGCCTATATTCCCAAGCCCTACTATCAGGTATTTCATCTGTCGAGTAATTTAATATATACTCGTGGTGCTATCCAACATATATACGGAGGATTTGCATACCACGGCGTAAAAATAGAAAAAGTCCCATCCCGGAGAACCAGGACGGGACTTTTTGGAAAAATATCTATAAAGAAAATTATTTCTTCTTGGCGTCTTTTTCGTTAGCAGCCTCTTCCTGACGTAACTGACGGGTCATTACTACGGAAGCGATAGGAATACGAGGAGAGTTAGTGATCTCGATGTTTTCAGCTACTACGTCTTCTACGCGGATGTTACCGTTCAGTTCCAGCTTATCGATGTTAACTTCGATATTCTCACGCAGGTACTTAGGCAGCGCCTTTACTTTCAGGGCCTTGATCTTAACAACCAGTTTACCACCGGCTTTAACACCTTCGGACTGACCTACGATCTTGATTGGGAGACTAACGCTAACTGGCTTGTCTTCAACCAGTTCCAGGAAGTCGATGTGTGCCAGTTCGTCAGTTACTTTATCGAACTGCAGATCTTTAAGTACGCATCTGTAAGTTTTAGCGCCTAATTTGATTTCAGCCAGCTGAAATTCAGCCGTGTAAACCAGATTTTTGAAAGCTACAGCTGGAGCAGAAAAGCTCACAGTTTCAGCACCCCCATAAATAACACAAGGCACTTGTCCCTCAGAACGTACCTGGCGGGTGGCTTTTTTGCCATATTCGCTCCTGAGTTGTCCTTCGATTGTTATCGTTTTCATTGATTAAACATTTATAATTGTTATAAATAAGCTATTGCTATTAGCGGCGGTGGCTATGCACGAACAGGTTTGTGATAGACTTGTTCTCATGCATATTCCTGATCGCTACTGCAAAGAGATCAGCAACACTGATCACTTTGATCTTTGAAGATTGCTGTTTCAATGGAATGGTGTCGCAGATAACGAACTCTTCCAATACAGAATTCTCAATGTTTTCGTAAGCCTTTCCACTCAGCACAGGGTGTGTACAAAATGCACGAACACTCTTTGCGCCCTTTTCTCTCAGCAGGTTGGCTGCTTTGGTAAGGGTACCTGCTGTATCGCAGATGTCGTCAATTAACACGATGTCCTTATCCTTCACATCACCTATAACAACCATGGAAGCGATTTCATTTGCACGTTTACGATGCTTATCGCAAATCACCATTTCCGCGTTGAAGTAGGCCGCTACCTCCCTTACCCTGTTAGTGCTACCCACATCAGGGGACGCAAAGGTAAGATTTTCCAGCTTCAAATTCTCAATGTAAGGAATGAAAATTGCCGAACTATCCAGGTGGTCTACCGGGATATCGAAGAAGCCCTGGATCTGAGGAGCGTGCAAATCCATGGTAATCACCCTGTTAGCCCCTGCCGACGTCAGCAGATTCGCTACCAGCTTAGAGGCGATGGCTACCCTTGGTTTGTCCTTTCTGTCCTGCCGGGCGAAGCCAAAATATGGTATTACTGCGGTGATATAACCGGCAGAAGCCCTTTTGGCTGCGTCGATCATCATTAATAACTCCATCAGATTGTCCGACGGGGCATTAGTGCTCTGCACGAGAAAAACATAATCACCGCGGATACTTTCCATATAAATCGGCTGGAATTCTCCGTCACTGAACTTTTGAATTGTCATTTTACCCAGCCCGTTGCCGTAGCGACTGGCGATTTTCTCTGCCAGCGCTGGGTTGCTGTTCCCTGTGAATATTTTTACTGATGGTTGCATGAACTATGAAAAAGAGGTTGCAAAACTATGATTTTTGGAGTATGAATTTTTTTATTTTTTGTTGGTTACAGGGCCAGACACACGACTTCGCAATATTTCAAATAAGTAAAACTCTTATAAACAGAGGGTTACCTATTTAGTGTTGTGGATTGTAGAGCTAATTTAAAAAAAATTGAAAGACTATTGGGAAATATGTAAATTACTAATAAAGTTAGTAAAGATGGGAACCATTGATTTGTTAGCCGGGTATAGGTCTATTAAGGATTGGCATATAGATGACCAGCCAAGACAAAAGTTAATTATTAAAGGGACGGATGCCCTGAGCGACGCAGAGTTGCTCGCTTTATTGCTGAATACTGGCCATAAGCACAAATCCGCACTATTGCTGGCGCAGGAAATATTACACCAATCATCCAATAATTTACAGGAATTAGGCAAGCTGAATGTCAACCAGCTGAAGAAACTGAGAGGTGTTGGCGAAGCTAAAGCTGCCAGATTGATAGCTGCTTTGGAACTGGGTCGCAGACGGCAGGCAGGGTTTTCGCTGTCTAAGAAAACAATCAGAAATGGACAGGAAGCGGCTTTGTATTTCAAACCAATCCTGGGCGATTGTCTTGCAGAACGTGTCCATGTACTTTATTTAAATTTTGCTAATAAGGTTATTAAGGATTGCTGCGTCAGTAAAGGAGGTATTTCCTCAGCTCCTGCTGACGTGAGAGTTATTTTGAAAGAGGCACTGGAACTGGGTGCGACTTCAATCATTTTATGTCATAACCACCCTTCAGGCAACCTGAGTCCCAGTCAGGCCGATCTTACATTTACACAAAAAGTTATACGGGCAGCCGCACTGCTGGATATCCTCGTGCTGGATCATATCATTGTATCTCAGACGGGATATTACAGTATGAATGAAGAAGGACTGATGGATGAAGAGAAAAGATCTACCGGCAGACTAATCAGAGAAAATGACTCTCTATCGGGCTTCTCAGGATGGAGGATTGCTATAGCATAAGGTCTACACAAACATATATATTATAACATTTGGATATAATACCGTCTTTTACTTACATTCGCAATTATTTTATTTTCAAAGAATAATATGCTCAAAATAGGAATCTTTGGCGTGGGGCACCTGGGTAAGATTCACCTTTCCCAATGGGCCACCATAAAAGACGTAGAAGTAGTCGGCTTTTTTGATCCAAGTGATAGCAATGCCGCAAGTGTCACACAGCAATACCAGATTCCGAGATTCTCGACTGCGGAAGAACTGATACTAGCTTCTGATGCCATCGACATCATCGCTCCTACCACCCAGCACTTCAAGTTATGTGAAATGGCTATCCGCAACGGAAAGCACATTTTCGTAGAGAAACCGATGACCAATACCATGGAAGAAGCTAAAACACTGGTAAAACTAGTGGAAGAAGCGAATATTAAATTCCAGGTAGGTCATGTGGAACGTTTCAATCCGGCTTTTCTCGCACTGAAGGGACATACACTCAACCCTATGTTCATCGAAGTACATCGCCTGGCTGAATTCAATCCACGTGGTACCGACGTTAGCGTGATACTGGACCTGATGATCCATGATATTGACATCGTGCTCAGCATCGTACAATCTACAGTAAATCGTATCTCCGCAAGTGGTGTCGCTGTTATGAGCGATACTCCCGACATTGCCAACGTTCGTATCGAATTCCATAATGGTTGTGTTGCTAACCTGACTTCCAGCCGTATCTCCCTGAAAAAGATGCGCAAAATGCGTCTCTTCCAGAAAGATGCCTATATCGGCATAGACTTCCTGGACAAGAAGACTGAGATCATCAAGCTGAAAACACCAGCAGATGAAGGTTTATTTACATTAGATATTGATACTAACAGTGGTAAAAAAACCATCGCTATCGACAACCCTGAAATCAAACAGGTAAACGCGATCAGGATGGAGCTCGAACTGTTCAGAGATGCTATCCTTCAGAATAAACCTGTACCAGTGAACGCAATTGATGGTCTGCAGGCGATGGAAGTAGCACATCAAATTCTGGCTAAAATTAATAAGGGATTAACTGCTGAGGCTTAATTCTGTTGTTGAAAAGGATATCGTAATTGATAGCGGATTATACCTTTAAGCCTTCGTAATATATCATGTGTTATGTGCCGAAGTAGCAGGTAATGGCCGTCATAAACTTTGTTGGAGTCTATTCCGAAGCTTCATTACTACGTCTTTGAAATACACCCTGTATTATATCAAAAAGTTTATCACTCGCTTCTGATAATACAGGATGATTAATCTTTCTTTCCCAATAAAGCTTCTGCTATCGTAAGATCCAGCGGGCGGGTAATCTTAATATTTGCTTCGTCGCCGGGTATTAACTGTACCTGGCGGCCCTGACGCTCTACTACCGTTGCTTCATCGGTAAATAAAGGATCAAAAGGCTGTTCAAAAGCTGGCAGGATCCACTCAGATAAAAAGGTCTGTGGGGTCTGTATTATTTTGTATTGCTCCCTGTCTACTGCTCTGTTACCATTATGAATCAACTCACGGATACTATCTTTCATATCAATCACTGGAATCGCACTGCCCTGCGTGACAGCGCCTTCGTAACAACGATGAATTAACGCTTTACTGACCATGGGCCTCACTCCATCATGTACAAAGATCACCGCCGGCCCCTGTACCGTCTTCAACCCGTTGAGCACTGAGTTGAAACGCGTTTCCCCCCCTTTCACCAATAGTACCTGCTTAAAATCGCCTATCCATTCAGCTACATAACTAAAATGGGCCTCCGGTAATACCAATACGATCTCCATATCTGCATATGCCTGTACAAAGGCATTGACAGTATGCCACAATACTGGCTTTCCAGCCAGTTCCAAAAACTGTTTTGGAACAGCACTTCCCATACGGGTACCGGAACCTCCGGCTACAATGATGGCTACTTTCTTTCGTTGTTCCACGAGCTGAAATTAAATTGCGAATGATCCTGCATTGAGCAGCACCATTCGCAATAAATAATTGAGAATCTGTTTCGTTTATTAGAGGATCAGCATAGCATCGCCATAGCTGAAGAAACGGTATTTCTCCTTGATAGCCTGTTGGTAAGCTTCCATTACCAGATCATAACCAGCAAACGCACATACCATGATCAGCAGACTTGTCTTAGGCAGATGGAAGTTAGTTACCAAAGCGTTAGGGATAGCAAAATCATAAGGAGGATGAATGAATGTATTAGTCCATCCTTCTGCTGCTTTCAGCATGTTCTGTGCAGTGACAGAAGATTCTACAGCCCTTACAGTTGTAGTACCGATTGCACACACTTTACGATTTTCCTCTTTCGCCTTGTTCACAATCTTTACAGCGTATTCATCAATGTTGAAATACTCCGCATCCATTTTGTGCTTGCTCAGATCTTCTACTTCGATAGGACGGAAAGTACCTAAACCAGTGTGAAGAGTTACCTCTGCAAACTTAATACCCTTGATTTCAAGACGCTTGATCAGCTCACGGCTGAAGTGCAAACCAGCAGTTGGCGCAGCGACTGCACCTTCGTATTTAGCATACACTGTCTGATAACGCTCTTTGTCCTCGTCTTCAGGCTTACGCTTGATGTACTTCGGCAGGGGTGTTTCACCCAGGGTGTCTAATACCTGCTTAAACTCATCATCATTACCTTCAAACAGGAAACGGATGGTACGGCCACGGGAAGTAGTATTGTCAATTACTTCCGCTACCAGTGACTCATCATCTCCAAAATACAATTTGTTGCCAACCCTGATCTTACGGGCAGGATCCACAATCACGTCCCACAAACGATTCTGCTTGTTCAGTTCGCGCAACAGGAATACTTCAATTTTGGCACCTGTTTTCTCTTTACGGCCGTAAAGACGGGCAGGGAACACCTTCGTGTTGTTCACCATCATTACATCCTTGTCATTGAAATAATTCAGGATATCCTTGAATACCTTATGCTCGATTTTGCCGGTGGCACGGTTTACCACCATCAAACGTGCTTCATCTCTTGTCTTGGAAGGGTGCTGTGCGATCAGATTTAAAGGAAGATCAAACCTAAACTGTGATAGTTTCATATTACGGTATGAATAAATTTAAAGGTTGCAAAGGTATTGATAATATACCATCTGTCAAAAAATGATTATTTGCTATTTGTAAAACAATAAATTACGCATAAATGTTTTTAGGAATAGAGCTAATGAGCTGCTTTGTATATTCACGCTGCGGATGCTCATAAACCTGATCTGCCGGCCCTTCTTCTTCTATCCTCCCCCTGTTCATCACCATCATCCTGTCACTGATGAAACGTACTACTGACAAATCGTGTGATATGAATATATACGTAAATCCAAACTCTTCCCGCAAACGGATGAGCAGATTTAATACCTGTGCCTGAATACTTACATCCAGCGCCGCCACCGACTCATCACAGATGATAAACGAAGGCTGTAATGCCAACGCCCGGGCAATAACTATCCGCTGCCGCTGTCCACCGGAGAACTCATGCGGATAGCGGTAATAATGCTCTGGCAACAGATTTACTTTATCCAGCAATTCCTGTACCTTTTCTTTACGTTGACGATCATTCGCATATAATCCGTGTACCTGCAGTGGTTCCAGAATAGCCTGACCTACGGTCAGACGTGGATTAAGGGATGAGTAGGGATCCTGAAATATTATTTGCAACTCTTTACGGAGGTCCCGCATTTCCGAAGCCGGCAACCGGCAAAGGTCTTTTCCTTTATATAATATACTGCCGCTCGTGGGGGGCGTGAGCCTCAGCAAGGTACGACCAAGGGTTGTCTTTCCACAACCAGACTCTCCCACCAATCCCATTGTCTCTCCTTCCTTTACTGTAAAACTAACCCCATTTACTGCCTTTGTCCAGCTCTGCACTTTCCCAAAAATGTTGCGGGAGGCAGGAAACCAGGTATGCAAATCTTTTACTTCCAATAACGCAGGTTGTTGCGCAATATGCTGCTCTCTTAAGATTATTTTTTCTGCAGGTACTTCAAGGCTGTTAACCAATAATTGCACGGCCTGCCCTTTCTCCTGAATCAACCCGGCGGCGTCTACTTCCATAAAATCGCGTGTTACCGGCAAGCGGTACAATCTTTTGTCCAGCGGAGGGCGGCATGCCAGCAGACCTTTTGTGTAGGGATGCCGGGGATGTGTAAATATTTCCTGTACACTGCCCTGTTCTACGATCTCTCCTTTGTACATCACCGCTACCCTGTCAGCAATTTCTGCGATCACTCCCAGGTCATGGGTGATGAACACTACGCTCATCCCTGTTTGTTGTTGTAATTCTTTCAATAATGCAAGTATCGCCTTCTGTACCGTAACATCTAATGCGGTAGTCGGCTCATCCGCAATCAGCAGGCGGGGTTGGCAGCTGATCGCCATAGCGATCATGACACGTTGTTTCTGACCACCGGATAACTCATGTGGATAACGATGTAAGATCTTTTCAGGGTCTGGTAGACGCACCTGCCTGAATAAGGCCAGGGTTTGCTCTTCAGCCTCACGGGCAGAGACTTTTTTATGCAGGCGGATGGCTTCTGTTACCTGTGCTCCACAGGTATGCAGCGGGTTCAGGGCCGTCATTGGCTCCTGAAAGATCATTGCTATTTCATTGCCTCTCCAGTTGCGCATCTCACTTTCTGAAAGGTCCGGGAGATTAACAGGGGGCTTTCCCGGGTCAACCTGGTACAATAAACTACCAGCTGTAATGAGACCCGGAGACTGAATCAGCCGCATCAGCGCAAGTGAGGTCACAGACTTTCCTGAGCCGGATTCTCCGACAATTCCTATGATCTCCCCTTTTCTGATGTCCAGAGAAATATCCTTCACCGCCTTGTGGCCGGCGAAGGAAACGGTTAGATTCCGAATGGAAAGTAGTGTGGCTGATGTAAGCATGAGTCCTTTAAGGTACTCATATTACGAAATAATAAGCAAAATTCTATCTAGAATCGTAGATGCTTTACTGTCTGGTGACTGTTGATCAACGCTTTCAGTGAGTCGATACCGATCTTCAGGTGATTGTTCACATAATCAGAAGTCACTTTCTTATCACTTTCTTCTGTCTTTACCCCCTCAGGGATCATTGGCTGGTCAGAAACCAGTAGTAATGCGCCAGTAGGGATTTTGTTAAAGAAACCTACCGAGAAAATTGTGGCAGTTTCCATATCTACCGCCATCGCCCTGATCTTTTCCAGGTAACGTTTGAACTCTACATCATGCTCCCATACGCGGCGGTTGGTGCTGTAACAGGTACCCGTCCAGTAGTCGCAACCATATTCACGGATGGTGGTAGAGATGGCCTTCTGGAGGGCAAATGATGGCAGAGCTGGTACTTCAGGCGGGAAGTAGTCATTGGATGTACCTTCACCCCTGATGGCCGCAATTGGCAGGATCAGGTCCCCGATGTTATTCTTTTTCTTCAAGCCACCGCATTTACCAAGGAATAACACTGCTTTAGGATCGATAGCACTCAGCAGGTCCATAACGGTTGCAGCACTGGGGCTACCCATGCCAAAATTGATGATGGTAATGTCATTTGCTGTAGCACATTGCATAGGCTTACCATTGCCAACAATCCTGACATTGTTCCATTCTGCAAATAAGTTGAGGTAATTACTAAAGTTGGTGAGAAGGATGTGGGAACCAAAGTTATCCAGCTTTTCTCCGGTGTAGCGGGGAAGCCAATTAGCTACTATTTCTTCTTTTGTCTTCATAGCCTTTTGACATGCAAATTTACAAAAAATTCCTGGTAGTAACTCATTTATCCACAACAAGAAGTGTCACAGTTTGATTTATAACGTGAATTGTATGGACAGCTAGTGTGACTCACCGACCTGCAAGGTGACTTTTGCTGCTAATCCCTCATCGTTAATGCCAGGGAGAAAAAAGCCGGTGAGCGATTATAAAAACTGAAAATCAACCAACCGCAAAAATTCAGGAGAAGACTACCTTTGCCTGATGATTACCATCGAATTCCCCCCTCCCGACTTCAAAATCATTACAGAAAATGATAAAGACCTGATCTTCGACCGTTTCCGAAAAAAGTATGTCGTACTAACACCTGAAGAATGGGTCCGCCAGAATTTCCTCAATTACCTCGTTTCTTCCCTTAAATACCCGGCATCCCTGATCGGAATTGAAAAAGAGATTTACCTGGGAGAGCTGAAAAAACGCTATGACATCGTTGTGTTTAACAAAAACCACCAGCCCTGGATGATTGTCGAGTGCAAAGAAATGGGAATCCCCCTCAGTCAGACCACTTTAGAACAAATTGTACGTTATCATATGGTATTACCTGCTGCCTACCTGGTGATCACTAATGGCGTAAATACCTGGTGCTGTGAACATAATGTAACCGCCGGTCGCTGGGATTTCATTGAAATGCTGCCATCACACCAATAAAAAAAGGACGGACCCTTGCGGATACGTCCTTTTCTGAATATACTGTCTTCCATCAAGGGAAAATACCGAGTTGTTCGTAAGCAGCGCCGACTTTGTCGATTGCACAGATATAAGCAGCAGTACGCATGTCATGTACATCAGGATGATTAACCATGATCTCACGTACTTCATGCAGAGCAGCATGCATGGTTTCTTCCAGACCGGAATATACCAGATCTACCTCATCCGCACCATGTGCAATGAACTTCCTCTCTCTTTCAGATACACTTTTACCTGTCAGGTCTTCAATTACACCCAGGATGTGAATATTCATATTCTCATCAAAGCGTTTGCCCAGACGGCCATAACGTACATGGCTGAGGTTCTTTAGCCATTCGAAGTAAGATACGGTAACACCACCGGCATTCAGGAACATGTCCGGAATGACGATCACGCCTTTCTTATTCAGGATCTCATCTGCTTCAGGCGTAATCGGACCATTTGCAGCCTCCCCAATAATGCGGGCTTTAATATTAGCTGCATTGCCTTTGTGAATTACATTTTCCAGTGCTGCCGGGATCAGGATATCACATTCCATTTCCAGTCCATCTGTATTTTTGGCCAGTGTCTGTGCACCTGGGAAATTTACAATTGAACCGGTTTCAGCTCTGTGTTTCAATACCTTATCCGGATCCAGACCTTTTTCATTGTAGATCGCACCATCGTATTCAATCAGGCCTACGATGATAGCGCCCGCTTCATGGAAGTATTTAGCAGCATGGTAACCTACGTTACCTAACCCTTGTACGATCACCTTCTTGCCAATAAGACCTGGCTCCAGGCCCACCTTCTTCATGTCTTCCTTGATATTGCACAGTTCCTGCAGACCATAGAATACACCCAAACCGGTTGCTTCCTTACGACCTCTTACACCGCCCTGCGAAACAGGTTTACCAGTCACACAGCCATAGCCATCAATTTCACCCGGACGAAGGCTCATATAAGTATCCAGGATCCAGCTCATTTCTCTTTCACCGGTTCCATAATCAGGAGCAGGAACGTCAATACCAGGGCCGATAAAGTTTTTCTTTACCAGTTCCGCAGTATAACGACGGGTAATGTTTTCCAGCTGGAATGGGGAATAATTGCGTGGATTGATTTTGATACCACCTTTTGCACCGCCGAAGGGTACGTTTACGATGGCACATTTGTAAGTCATCAGCGAGGCAAGGGCCATTACCTCATCCTGATTCACTTCTTCACTGAAGCGGATACCACCTTTACAAGGAAGTTTGTGGTGTGAATGTTGTACACGATAGGCTTCGATTACTTCGATCTTGTCACCTACGCGAACGGGGAATTTCATACGGTAAACGGCATTACAAGCTTTAATCTGCTCGAGAATGCCCTTCTCCCATTTCGTGAAACTTGCGGCTTTGTCAAAGCTTTTCTCAACGTTCTGGAAAAAGCTTATGTGCTGTTCTTGCGCCATAATAAAAACTGTTTTGGTATAAATATGTAGTTGGACTTAATAAAGTCTTAGAGAGTATCAGCACGGTCCCTACGCTCCAGCTTACCGATCTTCCGATCCAGGCGAACCAAAAAAATCACAATGCCTATAAAGATGATCAGCAGGACTCCTACTACCACATATATCTTGCCATTGCTACGAAAAAACTCATTTACCGGTCCAGTCTCTGTATTCTGTTGCTGCGATACTGGCTCTTGTCCAAAAGTCAGCAGGGAAACTAATAATAGCAAACAGGTACAGCAGAAAGAAATCGCTTTGTTAATCATTTAAAAATATTTTTTAACTCTAATTTTTTGTAGCGCACCACAAGGGTATAGATCCATACACTCAGTAATACCCAGCCAATAAATGCCGGATAAAGTACCGTTTTCATACCGCCATCAGTATCTTTTGAGGCAAATGTGGGAGAACCGGCAGCTCCTGGGTGAAGGGAATCCACCATCCGTGGGATGATATATGTTAAGGGAATCAACAAAGCAAATGCGAAAATGTTAAACACTGCGGAGATACGAGCACGCTTATCAATATCCGGAATAGACATGCGCAGTACCAGATAAGCCATATAGATCAGCAAAGCAACAGCTGTCAACTGCTGTTTGGCATCGCCTGTAATTGTTCCGCCCCAGGTATAGGTCGCCCACAGTGTACCGGTACTAAAACCAAGTATACCAAAGAATACGCCTACACTGCCGGCAGCACCAGCCAGGGCATCTCTTCTTAAATCGTATTTAGTGAGATAGAGGAGGGAATTCGCTACTGAAATGCTGAACATGGTATACATGCACATCCACATCGGTACGTGGAAAAAAAGTCCCCGGGATGATTGCTGATTGGTCCCTATAATGGGTATATCAATAGTAAACCCAGCAATTATAGTGTATATGAGAAGTATTACCGCTAAAGCTTTCCACCAGTGCTTTGCCATTGTTTTATCGGACTAAATGAGAGGCAAACCTACAACAAAATTCTAATCCTTCCATAAAAAAGGAAACAGAATAAGCGACAAGCCGACTATGAGTATATCCATAGCTCCCAGCATCAGGAACATCTTAGGCAGACCAGGCTGATAAACAATGTTAAAGGAAGAACGCGCTATATTCGACAGCATAGTAAGCAGGGGCAAAATTATAGGGAATCCCATAATTGCCATCAATGCCGCGTTCTGGTTAGCCTGGGCCGCAATAGCCGCCAGCATTGTAAACAATAGTGAAAGACTAAGGCCTCCCAGCATAATGACCCCTACAAAATAGGGAAAGTTAACGATGGGATTACCCATGAAAAGAACACAGCAGACCAGAGTGATGACACTCATGATAGCCATGAGCAAAATATTATATATCAGCTTGGCAATGATGAAGTTGCGGGGATGCACCAGCGAGTAAAAGTACAATAACCGACCCCGGTTTTCCTGCAGAAAGCTCTTGGCAATCGCATTCACTGATACAAATAATTGCACCACCCAGAAAAGTGCGTTCCACGTCTTATCTTCCGGCTTGCCGATCATCAGATTAATGACAAATACGGTAGAAATGATGTAAAGCAGTACCCCATAAAGTGCATATTTCTGACGTAATTCCAGTAATATGTCTTTTTTCACAAGGGTAATCGTTTGTTGGAATGCGGTCGATTTCATGAGGGGGCAAAGATACCTTATATTCGCTTTTATGAAAAAAATACTGGTAGCCAATCGCGGTGAAATCGCACTACGCATTATGCGATCTGCACGGGAAATGGGCATTGCCACCGTGGCAGTGTATTCCGAAGCCGACCGGACGATGCCCTTTGTACAATATGCTGATGAAGCCATTTGTATAGGCCCCGCTCCATCCAGCCAATCCTACCTGCAAATCGATAAGATTATAGCAGCAGCTATTCATTCGGGAGCGGATGCTATTCATCCCGGCTACGGATTCCTGAGCGAAAATGCCCGCTTTGCAGAAGCTGTGACCGCTGCAGGTATTATTTTCATTGGCCCCAGCGCCCACGCCATTGAAATGATGGGTAGCAAACTGGCTGCTAAACAAGCTGCGCAAAAATTCGGCGTACCTATGGTACCTGGTACCGAGACACCTCTTCGCAGTGTGGAAGAAGCACAGGAAGTAGTGAAAAAAACAGGTTTCCCTATCCTCATCAAAGCATCAGCCGGCGGCGGAGGGAAAGGTATGCGGGTTGTAAACGACGCCTCCGAACTAGAGGAACAGATCCGCCTGGCTAAAAGCGAGGCGATGAGCGCCTTTGGCGATGATGCCGTATTCATTGAAAAATATGTAGGTGCCCCTCGCCACATCGAAATACAGATACTGGGAGACCAGCATGGCAATTACGTCTATCTTTTTGAACGTGAATGCTCTATTCAACGCCGTCACCAGAAACTGATTGAAGAAGCACCTTCTTCCTGCCTCACACCTGATATCCGTGCTGCCATGGGTAAATGTGCCCTGGATGTAGCCAAAGCCTGTAATTATTATGGTGCCGGCACAGTAGAATTCCTCGTAGATGAACGATTGCAGTTTTATTTCCTTGAAATGAATACCCGCCTGCAGGTGGAACACCCGGTTACAGAATTGATCACCGGACTGGACCTTGTAAAGGAACAAATCCGGGTAGCTAGCGGGCAGAAATTGTCCTTTTCACAGGAAGACCTTACAATAAATGGTCATGCCATTGAGTTAAGGATCTGTGCCGAAGACCCCGCCAGTAATTTCCTGCCGGATACAGGTACCCTTGAAACCTATGTACGGCCCCAGGGATATGGAGTTAGGGTCGATGATGGATATGAGGCAGGTATGGAAATTCCAATCTATTACGATCCAATGATTGCCAAACTCATTGCATGGGGAGCCGACAGAGAGGAAGCAAGGGAAAGATTACTGCGCGCTATTGCCGAATACCAGGTAAAAGGCATTCAAACCACTTTACCTTTTGGCCGCTGGGCTTTACAGCAGCCAGCCTTCATCAGCGGACAGTTCGATACTAACTTTATAGGAAAATATTTTACACCACAATCGCTGGAAAATCCCTCACCTGATGCCGCCAGGGCCGCTGCTTTGCTGGCAGTACAGGTATGGCAGGAAGAACAGAGAAAGGCCCAGCAGCAACCTATCAATCACGCCGGAAGTAAATGGAAAACCCGGCGCTAACGGCCTTCTCATGCCGTCTCATCCATTCTGTTGAAAACCAATAAATTGTTAAGATAATTTTAAAGCGCGATACAGTAACGGTAAAACGTACTAGTTTTGTTATTGTATATTTTTTTTATGAGACGGTTTATTTTATTAGTTATTTCGTTTTTCTACCGCCCATTTGCCAAAATGATGCCCTTTCAGACCTTCCGCTACCTTGCCTGTGGTGGAGGTAACACGGCGCTGGATATATGTTTATATTTCATTAGCTTCCACTTTATCCTGAAAGAACAGGATGTAATTCTACCTTTTATTACTATACAAGCCCATATAGCCGCCTTATTCATGGCTCTCGCCATTACTTTTCCCACAGGTTTTCTCCTCAGTAAATACATTGTATTCTCTGAATCAAATCTGAGAGGTCGGGTACAACTGATCCGCTATTTTATGCTTGTAGGTACCTGCCTGCTACTGAACTATGGATTTATGAAGTTATTTGTAGATGTGCTTGGGTTCTATCCCACTCCTGCCAAGATCCTGACTACCTGCTTCGTGGTAATATTTAGCTATCTGACACAAAAGAAATTCACATTCAAGGTAAAAGCGATAGAGTAGCCAGCAGACTACTCTTCGTAATAACAATGCCGGCACCTCGGTTCATACAGGTCCGTTTCTCCTAACAATACAGTATGCTTATCGGCTGACTTCCGGTAAGAATAATTGGCGATATTGCCACACTTCACGCAAATGGCGTGCAGCTTGGTAATGTAATCTGCTTTCGCCAGTAAAAATGGCATCTGTCCAAAAGGCTTGCCCAGATAATCCATATCAAGACCTGCCACAATTACACGGATACCACGTAATGCCAGCTGATCACATACTTCGGGCAGCTCTCCATCAAAAAATTGCGCCTCGTCTATACCTACAACATCAACATCCTGTGCCAGTAACAGGATCTGCTGAGAATTCTCAAGAGGGGTACTATTTATCCTACTTTCATCATGAGAAACAATATGTTGTACATCATAGCGGGTATCAATAACCGGCTTAAATATTTCGACTTTCAAATTGGCAATACGGGCCCTTTTTAATCTTCTGATCAACTCCTCCGTTTTTCCAGAAAACATTGAGCCACAGATCACTTCTATCCAACCCCTTCGCCCTCCTGCAAGAGAAGGTTCAATAAACATAATATACTATTTTGATTTACAGTTAATTAAAATGGTATAACTTCATGCAAAGAAAATAATTTCTTCCAGACTACGTTAACAATTAACGCATGGAACACATTTTGCATTAAATTATTTTTTTTTGCGATTATGGAAAAAATAGGTGCATTAATTGACAAGTTACAGGAATTAAAGACGACTGGCGCAACTCTGCAGTCCATATCATATTATGTGCAGTTATTGCAGGCAGAAATTCTTCATGCCCGGAGCCTCGAAAGAGAACGGGAACGAGAATTACAACGCAGGCAGAGTCATATAGCTGTGATTTTACCGGGAGCTCCTTTAGCCGAACCGGAAGTTACAGTAGATTCCAATGGTCACATAACCGCCCCGCAATTTACTTCATCTGAGCCAATACAAACTCCTGAATATAAAAGGCCCGAACCACCAACTCCTGAGCCAGTGGGTATCATCAAGCCTTCACCAATTGTAAATCAATCTGTTGCAGAAAAGCAACCTGACCCAATCGGTGAGCAATCGCAAGCGTCTCCGGACACTACTCCGAATATAAATCAGCCTGCTGCAGAAAAACATCCTGAGCAGGTTGCGGAGCCATCACAAACACCTCTGACTACTCCCGGTGTCAGTCAACCTGCTGCAGAAAAACAACCCGAGCTGGACTCGCTGAAAGCCTATCAGTCATCCGTTCCTACTTTAGAAACACTGAAAGCCTACCAGTCTCCGGCACCTGAACAGGATGCACTGAAAGCTTACCGGTCACCTGCACAAGAACCAGTACCTGTCGCACCTGCAGCCACCCAGCCGCCGGTGACGGTAGTTCCCCCAGCTCCGGAGCCACTCCCAACACAGGGACCTACACCTAAAGAAGATGAGAAACAACCTGTTTTCATCCACCTCTTTGGTGATGCAAACCAGCCGGTAGTCACTGCTGTTAAACCCGAAAAAAACGAAAAGCAGGAAAAGCCTGAAACAAATGGCTTCCAATCCGAGCTCAAAGAACTGAACCAGAAAGTAGCGCAGAATATCCCCTCACTGAATGATCGTCTTCGCCAAACATATACTGAGATCGGTGACCGCTTCAATGATATGCCGGTCAAAGATCTTCGCCAGGCTATTGGTATCAATGACAAATTTCAGTTCATTCAGGAACTGTTCCGTGGCGACGTAGACACTTACGAACGCTCAGTTAAGACAATCAATGAGATGCAATCCATACAGGAAGCAGAATACTGGATAGAAAGAGAGTTGAAGATCAGACAGGGTTGGATAGATGATAACCGTGTCGTTCGCCAGTTCTATGCCTTGGTGAAAAAACGTTTTTCCTGAATATAAGCCAGAATTTTCCCGGTAGCACCCTTATTGTCGGCCACAAAACGACCGGCAGCTTTACCTGTTTGCAAACAACGGGCATCGTCTTCGAGTAAGGATTCCATTTCTGATTTCAATGCACTGACATCAGCAATGGTGGCGCCACCACCTGCCGCAAGTAATGCAGCGGCTTCAGGATATTTATGGAATACAGGACCAAATACCACCGGCTTGCTATATGTTGCCGGTTCGAGAATATTGTGAATTCCATCTTTTCCAAAGCCTCCACCAATATAGGTCACACGGGCATAACGGTATAACATTGACAATAAACCGATATTATCGATGATCAATACATTGCCCTGGCCGCCTTCTGAATAACGAATGGCTCCGGCGAACAAAGATTGTATCTGTTTAATATGTGCTTCATGAATTTCATGGGGCGCCAGTATCAGGCAACGATCCGGTTTTACATTCGCTTTCCACCACTCAGCCAGTACCCGTTCGTCAGCTTCCCAGGTACTACCGGCAATTACCGCCTTACGCCCATTGATAAAGGTTTCGATCGCGGGCAAAGCCGCAGGCTCCTGCAGCAATGCAAATACCCTGTCAAAACGGGTATCTCCTGCCAGCCCGGCTTTTTCAATACCCAGCTGACTGAGCAGGTCCAGCGATTCCTGGTTTTGCACAAAGATCCAGTCAAACTGCCTTAGCAGCTGCCTGAACATTCCTCCGTAAGGCTTGAAAAATAACTGGTTAGGTCTGAAAATACCCGAAATTAGCAGGACAGGTATCTTTCTTTGGGACAAGGCTGTGAGAAAATGATACCAGAACTCATACTTAATGAAGATGGCCAGGCTGGGACGCACAATGTCCAGAAAATCCCTGGCATTACGGGCAGTATCCAATGGTAGGTAGTATATATAATCGGCGCCCTGATAATTTTTACGCACCTCGTACCCGGAAGGGGAATAAAAAGTAAGCAGGATCCGGCAATGGGGGTACTGAGCCCGGATAGCTTCCAGCACAGGTCTCCCCTGCTCAAATTCTCCCAGGGAAGCGGCATGTACCCAAATGAGCGGTCCGGTGCCCTTCAGCTGTTCTTTCATCCGCTCCCGCCAGTGGCGACGCCCGTCAATCCATAATTTAGCTTTGGCGTTGCCGGTAGCTGCAGCCAGCCCAACTCCGGCCCGGTAAGATCTTATTCCTATATTATATATGGCTTTTCCCAGCATCCTGATGACGTACTTGTACTGATTTTTTTAACAGGTGCAAAGATACTGCCCTTCCTATGTCAAAATTTGTAAATTTGCTCACTTTAAACAAAATATCTATCCCAGACATGGTACCGATTCAAATGGTGGATCTTAAACGCCAATACAACAAGATAAAACCGCAGGTAGACGCTGCTATGGCGGAAGTTTTAGAAAGTGCAGCTTATATTAATGGTGCGCCGGTACAGAAATTTACTTCGGCCCTGCAAGACTATCTGGGAGTGAAGCACGTAATTCCATGTGCCAACGGTACCGATGCATTACAGATAGCCATCATGGCGCTGGATCTACAGCCCGGCGACGAAGTTATCACCCCCTCCTTTACCTTCATAGCTACTGCTGAGGTGATTGCTCTCCTCCAGTTAAAACCCGTTTTCGTTGATGTAGATCCTAAGACCTTCTGTCTGGATCCAATTGCTGTTGAAAAAGCAATTACACCAAAGACCAAAGCAATCGTTCCCGTGCACCTGTATGGCCATAGTGCTGACATGGAGCCAATTATGGAAATCTCCCGCAAGCATAATATACCTGTTATTGAAGATAACGCCCAGGCGATCGGTGGTACCTACACCTTTGCTGATGGTACTGTAAAGAAAACCGGTGCTATTGGTCATATAGGATGTACCTCCTTCTTCCCTTCCAAAAACCTGGGTTGCTATGGTGATGGTGGCGCCCTGTTCACTAACGACGATGCACTGGCTGCAAAGATCAAAATGATTGCCAACCATGGACAATCTGCCCGTTATTATCATGATGTAGTGGGTATCAACTCCCGCCTGGATACCCTGCAGGCGGTGGTATTGAATATCAAACTCCCATTGCTGGATGAATATATCAAAGCCCGTCGTGCAGTAGCCGATGCTTATGATGCTGCATTTGCCAACCATCCAAATATCACGGTTCCATATCGTGCGGCAAACACCTACCACGTATATCATCAATATACTTTACAGATCGAAGGCGCTGATCGCCTTGCACTTCAACAATATTTGGCAGAACAGCAAGTTCCTGCTATGATATATTATCCCGTACCTGCCCACAAGCAAAAGATGTTTGCCAATTTTGGCGGCGCTAATTTTAACCTGCCTATTACAGACTCTCTGACGTCCAAAGTGATCTCCTTACCGATCCACACTGAAATGGACGCAGACCAATTGAATCACATTATTCACTCCGTTCTTTCATTTTTAAATCAAACCTCCAAATGAAAATTACAGTAGTAGGCACCGGGTACGTAGGTTTAGTTACCGGTACTTGCTTCGCTGAAACCGGCAACAATGTCACCTGTGTAGACATTGATGCCGCTAAGGTGAGTAAGTTGTCCGGCGGACAAATCACTATTTACGAGCCCGGACTTGAAAAATTATTCGAACGTAACCTCAAAGAAAACCGGCTTCAGTTCACTACAGACCTGGCAGCTGGGGTGAAAGACGCAGAAGTGATCTTTCTTGCACTCCCTACCCCTCCCGGTGAAGACGGCTCCGCGGACCTTTCCTACATTTTGAAAGTGGCTGAGCAACTGGGTAACATTATTACCGACTACAAGGTGATTGTAGACAAAAGCACGGTACCGGTAGGCACTGCTGAAAAAGTATGGGCGACTGTCGCCCAAAACTGCAAATGTGAATTCGATGTGGTGTCTAACCCAGAGTTCCTGCGCGAAGGCGTAGCTGTTGACGACTTCATGAAACCTGACCGTGTAGTAATTGGTACACGCTCAGAAAGAGCCCGCAAAGTAATGGGCGACCTGTTCGGGCCGTTCGTTCGTCAGGGTAATCCCATCCTTTTTATGGATGAAAAATCAGCAGAACTGACCAAGTACGCTGCCAACTCCTTCCTCGCTACCAAGATCTCTTTCATGAACGAAATCGCCATCCTTTGCGAAAAGCTGGGTGCTGACGTAGACATGGTACGTCGCGGCATAGGTAGTGATGACCGTATCGGTAAGCGTTTTCTCTTCCCAGGTATCGGGTACGGAGGTAGCTGCTTCCCGAAGGATGTACAGGCGCTGGTAAAATCTTCTGAAGATGCGAACTACGACTTCAGAATACTGAACGCAGTAATGGACGTGAATGAAAAACAGAAACTGTTCCTGCTGCCAAAGATCAACGCATACTTTAAGAATGATCTGAAAGGCAAACACTTCGCACTGTGGGGACTGGCGTTTAAGCCTAACACCGATGATATCCGTGAAGCACCCGCTTTGTATATCATTGATGCACTGGTAGCCGCAGGTGCAACTGTAACAGTACACGATCCGGAGGCCATGGAGAATGTAAAAAAACTGCTGGGAGACAAAGTATCATATGCAGGTCATCAGTATGACTGCTTAAACAATGCAGATGCATTGGTGATAGCAACAGAATGGAGTGTATTCAGAACACCAGACTTTGAAAAGATAAGGTCTACCCTGAAAAATCCACTCATTTTCGACGGTCGTAACTTGTTTGACGTGGCAAGGATGCAGGAACTGGGCTTTCACTATGAAAGCGTAGGCCGCGCAGCAGCTACTATTTAACATTCAACCAAAATAGTTTTATGAATAAAAAAAGAATTCTGATCACTGGTGCAGCAGGTTTCCTGGGTTCGCACCTGTGTGACCGTTTCATAAAAGAAGGTTATCTGGTAGTTGGAATGGATAATCTCATCACTGGTAATATCAAGAATATCGAACACCTGTTCCCCTTGCCGGAGTTTGAATATTACCATCATGATGTCAGCAAATTCGTGCACGTATCAGGCAATCTGGACTACATCCTGCACTTTGCCTCTCCTGCGAGCCCGATTGACTACCTGAAAATGCCGATCCAAACACTGAAAGTAAGCTCCCTTGGTACCCATAACCTGCTGGGGCTTGCTAAGGAGAAGAAAGCAAGGGTCCTGGTAGCTTCCACTTCCGAAGTATATGGTGACCCGCTGGTACACCCGCAAACTGAAGAATACTGGGGTAATGTGAACCCAATAGGCCCACGCGGTGTGTATGATGAGGCAAAACGCTTCATGGAATCCATCACTATGGCTTATCACAATTTTCACGGTGTAGAAACACGCATTATCCGGATTTTCAATACTTATGGTCCGAGAATGCGACTCAATGATGGCCGTGCATTACCTGCATTCATGAGTCAGGCATTGACAGGACAGGATCTGACAGTATTCGGAGATGGTTCCCAAACACGTTCTTTCTGTTACGTAGACGATCTGGTAGAAGGCATTTACCGCCTCCTGCTGAGCGATTACCACTTACCGGTAAACATCGGAAATCCGGCAGAGATTACACTGAAAGAATTTGCGGAAGAGATCATTACACTCACTGGTACTAACCAAAAGATCGTATATCAGCCATTGCCAAAAGATGATCCGAAACAACGTAAACCGGACATCACAAAAGCACAGGAAATATTGGGATGGTCTCCTAAAGTGGATAGAAAAGAAGGTCTTCGTATCACCTACGAATACTTCAAAGAGGCTCTTAACAAATAAATAACTCAACACGTGTTACAGATTACGCATATATGGTTGTATTCTGATGAAGTAGTTTTACAATCGTTATTCGTAATTTGTAACCCGTAATATTTTTATATATGGACCATACCATCTTAATAACCGGCGGCGCTGGATTTATCGGATCTCATGTTGTGAGATTATTTGTCAATAATTATCCACAGTATAAGATTGTAAATCTGGATGCACTTACCTACGCCGGTAACCTGGAAAACCTGAAGGATATCAAGGACAAACCCAATTACACTTTTGTAAAAGGCGATATTACCGACGAAGCATTTATAGATGAGCTGTTCCAGGAATTTGCTTTTGATGGTGTAATACATCTGGCTGCTGAAAGCCATGTAGACAGATCTATCATGGACCCGCTGGCATTCATCAGGACCAACGTAATGGGGACAGCCACCCTGCTGAATACTGCCAGAAAATACTGGAAAGACAATCTCGAAGGCAAACGCTTCTATCACATTTCTACTGATGAAGTATATGGTAGCCTGGGACAGGAAGGCTTCTTTACCGAAGAAACATCTTACGACCCACGCTCTCCCTACTCTGCCTCCAAAGCCAGCTCTGATCACTTTGTAATGGCATGGCACCACACCTACCATCTGCCTGTAGTGATCTCCAACTGCTCAAACAACTACGGCTCTCACCATTTCCCCGAGAAGCTGATCCCACTGGCTATCCACAATATCAAGAATAATAAACCCGTACCTGTATATGGCAAAGGTGAAAACATACGTGACTGGCTCTTTGTTGAGGACCATGCCCGTGCCATCGACATCATCTATCATAAAGGTAAAGACGGAGAAACATACAACATTGGGGGCTTTAATGAATGGAAAAATATTGACCTCATTAACCTGCTCTGCATGATCATGGACAAGAAACTGGGACGTGCGCCCGGTACTTCTGCCAGCCTGATCACTTTCGTGAAGGACCGTGCCGGCCACGATCTGCGCTATGCCATCGACGCTACCAAATTAAATAAAGAACTGGGCTGGTATCCTTCTCTACAGTTTGAAGAAGGACTGGAAAAGACAGTAGACTGGTACCTTGCCAACGAAGAATGGCTGGAACACGTAACAAGTGGCGCCTACCAGGAATATTACAGTGACCAATACCAGAAAAGATAAATAAGACATGCCATTTACAACGACACCCATTCCGGATTTGCTGGTGTATGAACCAAAGGTGCATCATGATAATCGCGGGTATTTTTTTGAAAGCTATTCAGAACGTGTATTTGAAGATGCAGGCCTTAACCTGAAATTCATTCAGGACAACCAGGCACGTTCTACCTATGGGGTATTGCGGGGATTGCATTATCAGCTGGAACCATATGCACAGACTAAACTGATCAGGGCACTGGAAGGCACGATCCTGGACGTGGTGGTAGACATCCGTACCGGCTCTCCTACCTATGGACAGTCTTATTCAATTGAACTTTCTGCCGAAAACAAACTGCAGCTACTGGTACCTAAAGGCTTTGCTCATGGCTATGTCGTACTCAGTCCTACCGCAGAGGTAATGTATAAAGTAGACAATTTCTATCATAAGGCAAGCGAAGGCGGAATCATCTACAACGACCCTGCCCTTAAAATAGACTGGAAGATAGACCTGCATGACGCTATTGTGTCTGATAAAGACCAGATCCTGCCTACACTGGCCAACTGCACACACAATTTTGTATATAATAAACCTACTGAATAATATGAAGACAGTGCTGATCACCGGCGCCAACGGGCAGCTAGGACAGGCTTTGAAGCAAATAGCAGGAGATTATCCAGCCTTCAGTTTCTTATATACAGACTATACAGAGCTGGATATAACAAATGAAGAAGCTGTAAATGCATTTTTCTCTGCACAGGAAATCCATGCCTGCATCAACTGTGCTGCCTATACTGCGGTAGACAAAGCTGAATCGGAAGAAGAACTGGCTTTTAAGCTCAACTTCGAAGCGGTAATGCACCTGGCAAATGCCTGCCAGGAACACAATGCCAGGTTTATCCAGATCTCTACCGACTATGTATTTGACGGTAAAAAGAATACCCCGTATACAGAGGAAGATGAAACAGATGCACAAAGCATTTACGGCAGTTCCAAACTGCGCGGTGAAGCCACTGCACTGGGTGTCAACCCTGATACAATCGTCATCCGTACTGCCTGGTTATATAGCCAGTATGGTGTGAACTTCGTAAAACGGATGCGTGAACTCATGCAGGAAAAGGATAGCCTGAACGTAGTATTTGACCAGGCAGGCACACCGACCTATGCCGTAGATCTGGCGCAGGTGCTGCTGTCAGTACTAAGCAGGGCAATCGATGCTCCAGGCACCTTAGGAGGTGTATACCATTACAGCAACGAAGGCGTGCTGAGCTGGTACGATTTCGCTATCGCTATCAGGGATATGAGTGGCCTGAGCTGCAATATTCAGCCGGTGACTTCTGATAAGTACCCAACACCGGCCAAACGTCCGGCTTATAGCGTTTTCAACAAGCAAAAGATCAAGGAGACATTCGGAATCGAAGTCCCTTACTGGAAAGAGAGTCTGGCAGTATGCCTGAAACATCTGTAAAGATGAAACCTTTATAAAGAAAAAGCCCCTCGCTGATAGCGAAGGGCTTTTTTTATTTCTTAAATGCAGTGATCTGCATACTTCCCAATACCGATCCTCCTCTCTCCGTATCTGTTTTCACAATTCCAAATCCGGGTGCAAACCATTCAGTCG
This sequence comes from Chitinophaga sp., assembly GCF_039596155.1. Taxonomy (GTDB): domain Bacteria; phylum Bacteroidota; class Bacteroidia; order Chitinophagales; family Chitinophagaceae; genus Chitinophaga. The sequence continues at coordinate 99,909 of NZ_JBCNKF010000025.1, read as the reverse complement.
CGTTAACATCCAGGTCCATCGGAAAGTTCGTGCCCATCATCTGCACGGAAAGACCCAGCTTATAAGTGATCTTAAAACACTCCCAGGTACCTGCAGGGGTTGTGATTTTCTCCTTCCCGGCTACCTTACGGTCACTTATCTTCAGGTTCATGCTGATCTCCATACCACTCATATTCCCCCTCATTTCCTTCTCACCGCCAGGCAGAGATTGCCCTTCTTTCAGATTGGACGGGTAAGAGATGAAAATCTCGTCACTCCCCCCTTCCATCTTCATATTCTGTAACTGGGGAATGTTTGGCATTGCCATTTGCATATCCAGCAGTATTTCGGCGCCGGTGCATTTGAATTTCCCCTTACCGGTAGAGAGCTCCTTACCATTTTCATCTTTTAGGGTAGTAGAGAAATTAGAGCTGATCACATTGGCTGTCCTGTTGACATTCAGGACTTTCTCGATATTCCTGGCTACCAGTTTATTATTGCCATCATAAATGCTCATTTCCACCTCCGCATTGTTTTGCAAGAAGTAGTAGCTCTTACAATCCTGTTGCTGACCGTATAATAACTGTGCCGTCAGTACAAGCGACGCGGCAAAAAACATTTTTTTCTTCATACTGCGAGATATATGCTATTATTTTATCACATGAAGTTACGAAATTCCCTCAGTTCGGGGTTTTTAGGGCAAAAGCAATCCAGTTTGCCACTGCCTAATTTCTGGTTAATTTCTTAGGTTTGCAAAAATTATCCCAATAAATCATGAACCTGATAGAAGAATTAAGATGGCGGGGAATGTTGCAGGATATTATGCCCGGCACAGAGGAACAATTACAGAAAGAGATGACCACAGCTTATGTGGGCTTCGATCCTACTGCGGACTCCCTGCATGTGGGTAGCCTGGTTCCCATCCTGCTGCTGGTACACCTGCAGCGGGCTGGCCACAAACCATTGGCGCTGGTAGGCGGAGCCACCGGTATGGTGGGAGATCCTTCTTTTAAGGCTGCCGAAAGGAAAATGCTCGACCTGGATACACTCAAGCATAATCAGGCTGGTATTAAAGCCCAACTGGAGAAATTCCTGGACTTTGATCCTTCCAAACCCAATGCTGCTGAAATGGTAAACAACTTCGACTGGTTTCAGCACATCAGCTTCCTGGATTTCATCCGTGATGTAGGTAAACACATCACTGTGAACTATATGATGGCCAAGGATTCGGTAAAAAGAAGAATCGAAGGCGACAGCGGCATGTCCTTTACTGAGTTTTCTTACCAGCTCATCCAGGGATATGACTTCTTCCACCTGTATACTACAAAGAACTGTAAACTGCAAATGGGTGGTTCTGACCAGTGGGGAAACATCGTAACCGGTACGGAACTGGTAAGGCGTAAAGCTAACGGTGAGGCATTTGCCTTTACCTGCCCACTGATGAAAAAGGCAGACGGCACCAAATTCGGTAAATCTGAAGGGGGCAACGTGTGGCTGGATGCCCGCCTGACTTCTCCATATCAGTTCTACCAGTTCTGGTTGAAAGCGACTGACGAAGATGCAGAGAATTATATTAAGATCTTTACACTACTGGATAAGGCGGAAGTAGACGAACTGATCGCCCGGCACAGGGAAAAACCTGAACAGCGCCTGCTACAGAAGCGACTGGCAAAAGAAGTAACCACCTTTATCCACAGTGAAAAAGACTATGAATTTGCTTTACAGGCCTCTGAACTACTATTCCGTAACGATACAGCAGAAATACTGCAATCGCTCACCGAAGAACAGCTGCTGGACGTTATGAATGGCGTACCACAGGTAGAAACTACCATGGCAGAACTACAGGAAAATAAAGACGTGATCTCCTTTGCAGCAGAAAAAGGCATTTTCCCCAGTAAAGGAGAAGCTCGTAAAATGCTACAGGGCGGAGGCGTTAGCATTAATAAAAAGAAAGTAGAAGACCTGGCTGCAGTAGTAGACAGCTCTCTCCTGCTGGCAGGTAAGTATATACTGTTCCAAAAAGGGAAAAAGAACTATTACCTGGTTATTGTTAAATAAAAAATTCCCGGTGGTCGGACATGATTAAGTCTGACCACTGGCTTTTTAACTCTATTAAATGTTGGCTAATACGGGCCGTTTACGTTTGTTCCCTTAATCCAGATCCAATTCCCCGGTTTCCCCCTCCTGGAATTGCTTTCCCCTGATAATTGCAGTCAGCATATTGAAAAAGATGATCATCTTACTGGAGGAGTTATCCCAGTACCAGGCCTGTTTGGTATCTACTTTCAACAGGCAGAGTTTTGGATCATCAATCCCATCCGGAAACCAGGCTTTCACTGCAGGATTCCAGAGCTCTTTCATTTTTTCTTTGTCTATAATGATACTACCAATACCGAAAATATTCAGGTATGTGTTGTGACCGGGGTGTGCATAAATGAGGTTCAGTTCATTATTTTCCGAGATCTGGGTAACTTTTCCAGAGTACTCGTTGCTGAAGAACCACACGTTTCCCTCTTTGTCCACATCAGCTGTTGCCATCGGTCGCGATATGACCTGGCCATGCTCATCGATGTTCGTGAGCATGCATACGCCTACATCCTTGATCATTTCCGTGACCTTTTTGATGGCGTCATCTCGTTTCATTATTGCTCCCATATATATGAGTTATAATGAAATAGCAGTAAAAATCATACCAGCCTCAAAAAAAAGTCGCTTTTACCGTTGGTAAAAGCGACTTTTCTAAAAAGACATGCAGCTGGCTATAAAATGCCGACCTATTTCAGTCCATACTTAAACTTATATCTATCATACAGCTGCTTATGCTTATTATCCAGGTTAATCTCCCTTCCCTGAATAAATGCCTGCGTAATCACGCTGGACCGCATATCCATAATATCACCGGTACTTATTGTAATATTTGCATCCTTACCCGTCTCCAACGTGCCCGTCACCTTATCAATACCCAGGATCTTCGCAGCATTTATTGTCACTGCACTCAACGCCTCTTCCTTACTTAAGCCATATGCACTCGCTGTTCCTGCTTCAAAAGGCAGATTGCGCTGCTGCCAGAAGCCTTCATTACTCAAACAGAACAAAACACCTGCCTGCTGCAGCTGATAAGCCAGTTTATACGGCTGATCGACATCATCGTCCTGCATTACCGGCAGGGAATGTGGCTGTTTTAATACCACAGCAATATTATTCCTTTTCAGTATATCTGCGATCCGCCATGCATCCGCACCACCTACAATGACAACATCAAACCCAAATTCCTTCGCAAAGTCCACAGCTACCAGCATTTCCTTTACGATGTCACAGTGTACAAACAGCTTTTCATCTTTAGAGAAAAGCCGACGTACAGCTTCAAACTTCAGGTTAGTGGCTGTATGCTTACCCTGCCCGAGGTACACTCTTGCTTCTCTGAAGAAATCACGTACCTGGTCGATCTTCTCGGTAGATTCTTTGATCTTATTGTTCGGTGCAGCAGGTCTGTCCTTTGGCGGAGCAGGTGGAGGTAACAAACTGGGCATGTAAAAATGCAATGCGCCATCTTTCTGATAAGCAGCATCTTCCCAGTTCCATGCATCCAGCTGTACAACTGAAGAAGAGCCGGAAATCATCCCCCCCTCAGGCGTTGCCTGTGCCAGCAGAATACCGTTGGCACGAATGGTATTGATCACTTTGGAATCAGTGTTATAAGCCACCAGTGCCCGTACTGAAGGATTTATTTCTCCGACTTCCCTGAAGTCATTAGTAGATCTCACTGCCTCCACTTCCGTCAGCCCCAGGTTGGTTACCGGTGCAATAATACCCGGATATACATGTTTCCCCTGCAGATCAATAACTTTCCCTCCTCCCTGTGTGGGAGTAGTCGTGCCTACAGCTGTGATTTTGCCATTGGCAAATGTCAATACGCCCTTTTCAATGACCTGCCCGTTCCCCACATGGATGATGGCATTGGTCAGTACGATAGCTTCCTGCTGTTTCCCGGCAGGATAGATCGTCTCCTGCGCCATGGCTGCGAGAGAGCCGGTGATTGAAATATATAATAGAATCAGGTGTTTCATTCATGCATGTTTTAATTGTTACCATTTTCATCTCCCAACAAACTATGTTGATGACCTGCCTGCAGATCTTCGCAATGATAGTTATCTTCTTCCGCAGGAGCAGCTTTCTGAGTAGGTGTACCTTTTTTCTTCTCAGCCAGCATTTTGCGGATCAGGCGGTTACGCTCTGCACTAATGCGCAGGCGAAGTTCCTTGTCTTTATCCCTGTCGAAGTATACAATACCATCCACGATCGTCTTATCTGCCTTCGCATAAATGCTTAGCGGGTCATCGCTCCACAACACCAGGTCAGCATCTTTGCCAGTCTTGATGCTACCTGTTTTATCTGCTACATGCAACAGTTTGGCTGGATTCAATGTAACCAGTTTCAATGCCTCTTCTTCAGTCATATCACCGTATTTAATACTCTTGGCAGCTTCCTGGTTCAGGCGGCGGGCCATCTCAGCATCGTCTGAGTTAATTGCCACGGTCAGTCCTACACGTTGCATGATGGTAGCATTGTATGGAATTGCATCCTGTACTTCCATCTTGTATGCCCACCAGTCAGCAAAGGTGCCAGCACCAGCGCCATGTGCTTTCATCTTGTCGGCTACCTTGTAACCCTCCAGGATGTGGGTAAAGGTGTTGATATGGAAATGGAAAGTATCAGCAACATGCATCAGCATATTGATTTCGCTCTGCACATAAGAGTGACAGGTCACGAAACGCTTGCTGTGAAGAATTTCCAGCAGGGTTTCCAGCTCCAGATCCTTCCGCTTGTCTGCACCCAGTTTTTCATAATCCAGGGCACGGGTAAAGGCGTCTGTTAATAACTGTTCCACACCCATGCGGGTTTGCGGGAAACGTTCTCTTTGTCGATCCCCCCAGTTGGATTGCTTGACATTTTCTCCCAATGCAAACTTGATGAAAGGATCCGCACCTGCAAACTTGAGTGCTTCTGCATCCGCACCCCATCGGAGCTTGATGAGCTGAGACTGACCACCAATGGTATTGGCAGAACCATGCAACAGATGAGACGCTGTTACCCCGCCACTCAGCTGGCGATAGATATTCACATCGTCAGGATTTACCACATCAGCAATACGTACTTCTGCAGTGACAGATTGAGTGCCTTCGTTTACGCCTCTTGAAATTGCAATGTGCGAGTGTTCGTCAATAATTCCGGAGGTCAGGTGCTTACCAGTACCATCTATCACTTTCGCACTGCCTGCAGCCAGGTTTTTACCAATCTGGGCGATTTTTCCGTTGCGCACCAGTACATCTGTATTTTCCAGTTTGCCATCCTGCTCATTGGTCCAGACAGTGGCATTCTTAATCAGCAAATCCTGTTGTACAGGCAGGGTTTCCCAGCCATACCCATTGAATGGGAAATAATTACTGCCGACAAAAGGCGGTGATTTTGTTTTGGAAGAGTCACCTCCTGTGAATGCGTTACTTAAAACAGCCTGCCAGTGAATAGTATTCCCACTGGTATCCACACCGGTACCGCTCCATCCATCGCCATCTGTAATACCCGTAAGGCGCAGTTGTGCACCTCCTTTCTTCACAGGGAAAGCCACTTTCACCAGATCACCGGAGAAGCTCAGAGAACCACCCACGGTATCAGTTGCCAGTAATGACAATGCAGGTGCACTGGCTGTACCTTTTATCAACACTGTATAAGTTGCATTACCCGGAGTTACAGTCAGTGTGTAGGTACCTCTTACATCTTTCCAGTTATCATCTTTGATGCTGTATTTCTTACCCTGTATCCAATTCTGGAAAATAACAGTATTCTCATTGAAGATATTTCCTGAAGTGATGAGGAAGTTGGCAAGTTTACCCGCATCAAGTGTGCCTACCTGATCTTCAGCCTTCAGCAGTTTGGCAGGAGCCAGCGTAACCGCATCCAGTGCTTTCTGCTCGCTCAGACCAAATTCAATGGCTTTGCGTATACCGGCTAAAAATTGCTTCACATCTTTCAAACCATCGGCAGTAAGACAAAAAGGAATATTGGCTTTTTCAAATGCTGCTGGTTCAGAAGGAGCCATTTCCCAGTGCTTCATGTCACTGAGTGCCACAAATCGGGCATCTTCCGGATCCTCTACATCAATTGGCAGCGGGAAAGAAACGGGCAGAATGAAAGCAGCCCTGGAAGCGATCATTTCAGGCATGCGCTGGTATTCATTCCCGCCAGCTTTGATAATGTATTGAACACCAAACTCATCTCCGATCTTATCGGCTCTCAATGCATCCCATTTATCGCCAACCTCAAAGATTTGGGGCAGGGACTGGTTGTCGTTCCATGCCTGCAAAGACAGGTTAACACCCTCTTTTTCCGGGCGGGAACGATACCACTGAGCATCAAGGTAGGTTTGACGTAACAGGGCAATAGCACCCATCAGCGAATTCGGATAGTTCTGTGTAGAACTTCCTTTATCGAATGAGTATTGCGCACTGGCTTTTTCTTTAATAATAACTTTGTTTTCTCTGCCATCTGCCAGGGTGACCAGTACACCGGTACCGCGTGCTATACCATCCTGCTGATGAGTGAGCACCGTTCCAAATCCCGCTTCACGCAGCGTGGCAGCAGCAGTAGCATCTGTGCTAAAGATAGAAGCTGCGTTGATTTCACTTTTAATGGCCTGGTTCCAGCCGTAAGCGCCTTTGGTGTTAGAGATGAACTGAGGATCATCGCGGCGGCTCACACTACCTTTCTTGACGGGTTGTGTGCCATAGTCGCTGAAGGCATCAACAAAAGATGGATAGATGAACTTGCCGGAGCAGTCAATCAGCACGGCATCTGCCGGGATAGCGCCGGTACCGGTACTCACAATACGTCCATTACGGATCACTAAAGTTGCGTTGGTCAACACATTGCCTGCGCTCTTTACAATAGTGGCTTTCGTAAAGGCATAACAGCCTTCTCTTGGATCAGCCACACCATTCACAGGAAATGTTTGCTGCGCCCTAAGCTGACCAGTGGCAAACAGGCTGCCTAATAACAGGCATATACCAGCCAGCCGTTTCCCGGTCATCGTAAGGGGCTCCTTTTTAAACGGGAGGTAGATACGGGTTTTAATCATCTTTTTCTATTGGTTTTTAGCGGTTTAGATTTGGTATCGGATTATTATCGGCACTTGCTATTCGTGATGTATAATGTTGTCCATTTGTTAAAATAAATAAATGAATTTTAGTCCTGATTATATTTTATATGATTGGTATTAATATTGCAGTAATTACCTATATTTAACAAGGATAATCAATTCCCTTTTTTATGAAAAGATACATGATCTGCATAAGTAGTTTGTTGATGTGCCTGTTCTTAAGCGTTCATGCAAATAGTATTGCGCAGGAGAAACACAAACATGCCGTTGACAGCACTGGTAAACGCATTCGCTGGACGCCGGAAGAAAAAGCAGATAGAATGACCGATAAACTCGATCGTCGTCTGAACCTCACTAATAAGCAGGACGCAGATATTCATGCTATCAATACTGACATTGCCCGTCGCATGGATGCGATCAAAAATAATACATCTCTTCAGAAGAAAGATAAAATGCAACAGGCAAAAGCACTGAACGAAGAACGTAGCCAACGCTTCAAATCAGTACTTACGCCTGAACAGTACAAGAAATGGAACGATTGGGAAATGAAGAAGAAAGAGCGGATGGAAGCCCGCATGGATAAGAAACAACAGAAATACAACAATACCAGTAACTAGCTACTTACAGTACCCAATAACATAAAAATGGATAAGGATGCTTTGAAGCATCCTTATTTTTTTTCACGATGAAAACTGATGCAATCTCCATTTTTAACGCTGCGGTTAATGCCGTTCAGCCGGCAACGTTAATAAAAAGATGTATACAACACGACGCTGACAAGATCACTATTTGCGGTACATCATTTCCTCGTTCTGCAGACCGCCCGATATGGATCTTTGGTGCAGGCAAAGCCGCTGCCGCCATGGCACAGGCAGTAGAAGCTATATTAGCTGACTGCCAGCTTCAGGGGCTTGTGATCACAAAATATGGACATGAATTACCCTTGCAGCATATCAATATTGCTACCGCAGGTCATCCTATTCCTGACGCAAACGGCGTAGCTGCCACACAGCGAATGATAGAAATGATTACAGGCGTACAGGCGGATGATATTGTACTCTTTCTGCTATCAGGAGGTACCTCGGCACTATTGGCAGATCATCCTTCGGGCACAACGCTACAGGAAGTACAAACTGTATTTGACCTGCTGCTCAAAAGCGGAGCCGACATTCATGAAATGAATACCGTACGCAAACACCTCTCGGGTGTAAAAGGCGGACAACTCGCACTACTTACCAATACACCTGCTCTCTGCACCCTTGTACTCAGTGATGTGGTAGGCGACGATCTGCATGTAATAGGGTCAGGTCCTACCGTACCTGACCCTTCCACTTTTGCAGATGCAATGGCGGTGGTCGAAAAATACCAGCTCACAGATTTGCTGCCCCTTTCCATCTATCTGCACCTGGAAAGAGGTTGCGCCGGCAGTATCGCAGAAACGCCCAAACCAGGGCATCCCCGTTTTGCACACACCTATACTTTCCTTGCCGGTACAAACCAGATCGCATTGGAAGCAGCCGCCAACACTGCCAGCCAAATGGGTTATGATACACATATTCTCACTTCTACCCTTACTGGCGACGCCACCACTATTGCCCGTTCACTGGTAGAAAAGGCAAAGAACTGGAAAGGCAAAAGACCGGCGTGCCTGCTGGCTGGTGGAGAAAGTACCGTAACAGTAACGGGCAGGGGTCTCGGAGGGCGCAACCAGCAGCTGGCACTAGCGGCAGGTATTGCACTGAATGGGCAGGAAGGCATTACCTTTTTAAGTGCAGGCACTGATGGTACCGACGGGCCTACCGATGCCGCAGGTGCAATAACTGATGCTGCGATAATGCAATCAGGTAATAATGCGCAGAAACATCTTGAAGAACAGGATGCTTATCCATTTTTTCAAAAGGCCGGCGGACTGCTGATAACCGGGCCTACACAGACAAATGTGATGGATATTATAATCATTCTTCTTGTATAGTGCATAAAAACATCATTACTTCTTTATTAATTATGGCGGGAAGTCCTATTTTTGACATTTAAACCTGTATATGCGTATGTTAAGAATGGAACAGACATGGCGTTGGTTCGGGCCGAAAGACCCGGTTAGCCTGGCTGATATCAAACAAGCCGGGGCCACCGGAATAGTAACGGCATTGCACCACGTTCCAAATGGCGAAGTATGGGCTAAAGAAGAGATCCTGGAAAGGAAAGCGCTCATAGAAGCGGCAGGTCTTACCTGGTCCGTAGTAGAAAGCGTGCCCGTACATGAAGATATAAAAACACAAAGCGGCGATTTCAAAACATACATCCAGCATTACCAACAGTCGTTGCGTAATCTGGCAGAATGCGGCATCTATGTAGTGACCTACAATTTTATGCCAGTGCTTGACTGGACCCGTACTGATCTCGCATACACTGTGGAAGATGGTTCCAAAGCATTAAGGTTTGAAAAAGCAGCCTTCATGGCCTTCGATCTCTTTATGCTGCAACGCCCGGGAGCAGAAAATGATTACGATCCTGCAGACATCTCCATGGCAAAAGAGCGCTTCGACAGTATGACCGATGCAGAAAAGACACTGCTGCAACGAAATATCATAGCCGGTTTGCCGGGCTCTGAAGAAAGCTTCTCATTGCAACAATTTCAGGCAGCCCTGGATAAGTATAAAGGTATTGATGCCACTCAGCTGAAATTACACCTGTTCTACTTCTTACAACAGATTGCTCCCGTTGCAGAAGAAGTTGGTATTAAACTGGCAATCCATCCGGATGATCCTCCATTCCCGATCCTGGGTCTCCCCCGTATAGTAAGTACAGAACAGGATGCACGTGAACTCTTGCAGGCAGCTCCTTATGCGGCTAATGGCCTCTGTTTCTGTACCGGTTCTTACGGTGTACGCGCAGACAATGATCTGCCAGGTATGGTTGAAAGACTGGGAGAGCATATTCATTTCATTCACCTCCGCAGCACCCAGCGTGATGCAATCGGAAACTTCCACGAAGCCAATCATCTCGAAGGTGATGTGGATATGTATGCAGTAGTCAGGAGCATCCTTGGTGTCATGCATAAGCGCAATGTCAGCATCCCGATGCGACCCGATCATGGACATCAGATGCTGGATGACCTGCAAAAGCAAACCAATCCGGGTTACAGTGCGATCGGGCGACTACGCGGCCTTGCAGAGCTAAGGGGATTGGAAATGGGTATTGCACGTTCAGTCTTCAATAAATGAAAGCAAACACCTTCTGCCGCACGCTGGCAATTATATAAGGTTGGGATTAGAAACGAACGCATACGCAGCTGGATAGTAACCGGCTAAATCAATAAGTAACACCCCTGAAAACAAACTGCAAATGAACAGTTCACTGGATGAGCAGGTAACGCTGCATCTGGCACAACGGAAACGAAGTCTGACCAGGCTATTGGGATTGTTGAAAAAGGACATCGACTGCAGGATAGTTGAAAAGTTACAACAGAAAGGATATAATAATTTCAAGCTGGGAGATCTGGTAGTATTTATCAATATTCAACCAGAAGGAATTATAAATAACGAACTGGCCAAAAAAGCAAGAATCACCAAACAGGCGATGAGCAAAGTGGTCAAGTACCTGGAATCAGAAGGCTATATTTCTACTACGAAACATACCGTCGACAACAGGGCCATTCTCATTTCTCTGACTGACAATGGCAAGAAACTGCTGATAGCCGCATTTGAAACCTTCGAAGAAATACAGGCTGAATACACAGCCATCATCGGAGATTCAGATGCGGCTGCCCTCAGGCAGGTCCTCAGTAAACTCCTCTTTACACTCCACCCGGAACTCCTGTAAGGGAATTTTTTCCAAATCCGGGAAAACATGAAATAAACTGATGACCAGACGCAACAATACCCATAGCCACCTGCTAAATGATCAGTTTTCTATAAAAGGCACACAAATAATATGATATGCATTAGACCTACGCAACATAACGCTCCTTCCATACTTTATATTCAACATTTTTTAAATCCGGCATAACCATTGTAATAGATATTTTTGTCTATTGACCTTGATTACTTTTAATTTTGTCCCATAGGAAAGATATTATGGTAGCCAGCCGGATTATAAATAATGATGATGAATATATAGATGGTTTGTTGGACAGCTCCCCTGCTATTGTAGATGTCATTTACAAACGCTATTCCCGAAAGGTAAAGCACATGGTAATTGGCTGGGGAGGAAATATAAAGGAAGCTGCCAACGTGTTTGAAGAAGTTTTACTGGCCATTTACAACTATGCCCGTCATCACAAGCTATTGCTCACAAATCATTTCGAGCCATTCTTTTTATATGCCTGCCAGCTGAAATGGAAGCAGGAGATGATGCAGAAAGTGCCCAACAAAGGAGCCTCTTTCCAACCTGAAGCACCCTCGCCTGGGTTGGACGCTGAACATATGAAATATGTGGAAGAAGCACTTGCCTGGTCAGGCAATATTCAGGATAATGACAACACCCGCGAAGAACTCGAAGAAATGCTCGCCGATCAGCGGGAACGTTGGTTCCATACCAAAGGCAACCCCAATGCCAGGATCAGCCTTTATGTTATTATTACCGCTATTATAGCCGCATGTCTGGCCGGCCTGCTGTTTGTGAGCCCATGGCACAAAGATGTTTACAGACAATTCTCTGGTACCGAAATGGAACATGTGCACAGAGAAGGCCAGGAAACCGATACCGCCCTCCTCCTGCATGAAGCAGCGATGAGTTTTAATCATGGTCACTTTAGCCATACTATCCAGCTGTTGGATCAGATATTGGCAAAAGATGCCAGCCACGCCGCGGCGCGCTATTACAAAGGTGTCAGCCTGATTGAACTGGGTCAGCCTGCACTGGCCCGGAAAGATCTGGGGATCGTATTCGCAGAGACTTCTCCCTACCAATATAACGCCGCATTCTACATTGCACTCAGTTACCTGAAAGAGGGCAATAAACAGCTTTGCCTTGAATGGTTGCTAAAAATACCGGATAGTGCTCCCATTTATTTCAAAGCGCAAAGCCTAAAAGAAGAACTGGCTGAAAGAAATTAATTCAGGTGAATCATGTGCTTACTGAAGTGGATAATATTCTCTACTTCACCTTTGATCAGTTCGTAGATCTGTACTTTATCTTTCTTAATCATGATTAATTGCTGGAGAACAAGGTAGTAGGTTTCTCCATTATACCCGCTCATCTGGGCTTTTAAGATCTCTTTTTTCACTTCTTCAAAACCAACAGCTCCCAGCTTTTGGTAGATAACATTTAACTCCTCAATCCAATTCATGGTCATAGGTTTTTAATAATTGTTTGGAATTCATAGGGTATATAAATTTATTGAATATATAATTAATAAACAAGAGGGGTAAATAACTTTTTTGTTAATTCTACAATTTTATCAATGCTCGTTCGTCTACCTGAATGATATGCCTCGGAAAAAGCAATTTATAGCGTCGCAAAACCTGGAGGGCCTGCACCCGGATAGCCATTCTTTTGCCATCAGAATTATATCGAGCAAAGCCCGGAAAGAAATGGCTGAACTGGCAGATGTACACAGGCACAATTACTATATGCTGTTTATCTTGCTAGACGGCGTAAGTACACACATAATCGATATGGAGAAGGTCACATTGAATGCCGGAGATATGGGGTTGATTGTACCCGGACAGGTCCATTTGGCCCACCCGGAGCAAATAGGAACAGGATGGGGCATTGCTTTCACCGCCGATTTCCTGCCAATGATTTCACTGCCGATAACCCTTCAGGGACCAGTCACATTGCCTGCAGATGAGCTGGCAGCCGTAGAGCAGATTATCTGCCTCATGGACAAGGAATACAAGGGTAAAAAAGCACAAGCCGTTCCGCTGTTGCAACACTACCTGTCTATTCTCCTATTAATCTTACAACGTCATACCGCAGAGACGCCATCTGCCAACAAATCGCTCCTTATCCGCTACCGGGAATTGGTAGCCACTCATTACCTGGAATGGACCAAACCCGCACAATACGCTGAGGCCCTCCATATTTCTGTAGATTATCTGAACGATATCGTGCGGCAACATTCCGGACAGACCGCATCGTCGCTGATCACAGAACGGAGAATACTTGAAGCCAAGCGCTTATTACTCCATGCAGCAGAAAGTGTAAAGGAAATAGCCTGGCATTTACAGTTCAATGAAGTCTCTTATTTTAACCGCTTCTTTAAGCAACATACAGGCTATACCCCTGCCGCGTTCCGTGAAAATATACGGGATAAATCCCTATCTGACCCGGAATAGTATAACAGGCAGAGCCTAATGCCTCAATAATTTTGTACCGAATTAATGCGCTCTTTTTATGCAGCCAAATAATATACTACCCAATGATATGCATGCTATCAGCACAGAAAATAATGTGCGGTTACAGCGTGGGGCTGTCTCGGACTTCCTTGCCAGTCTTGCCATAATTGAAAATCCTGTGGATTATCCGGCTTATGAATCAGCCGTACAGGAAATCATCGATCTGATGCCCGTTCTTCAATTGAACGGCATCTTTACACACCTTCGATTGCGCTCTCCCAAAGCTATCTCATTGATCACAGACCTTTTCCCTGAACTAAACGGGATCGTCGACTAAAACAGACCAGTACATATGTCATTAAAAGAAAAAGCAACCGCCTTCCTGATGGGGAGGATGGGAAAGACTGCGCATGTGCGCCAGATAACTGCACTAGATCATCGCTTACTGCAACTTGAACTGCAACTACCGGACCCTCTTTCCTGGCGTAGTTGCCAGCACCTGAAGTGCCAGGTGGGCGCCACCGCCTTCAGAGACTATAGCATAGCACATTATAACACCAATACGCAGGTGGCCACTCTGCTCATCGATGCAGGCCATATAGGCAAAGGCAGTCAATGGCTCCGGCAACTGGCTCCGGGCGACCCGGTGTTATATGCCGGCCCCGGCGGCGGCATGCACCAGCCAACCAGTGCCGCACAGCTGGTATGTATAGCAGACGCCAGCGCTATTGGACACATGCTATCACTTTTTCATCGCAGACATCCTGAACAGGGTTTCCATACATTAGCCATAGGCGAAGATCCCCTGCCCAAACAGGTGATGGGTATGCCGTTACATTTTTCTGATGGACAGGAAAAAGACGTTTTAAACTGGCTGGACCAACTACAACTACCGTTGCATGATACAACCTTTTATGTGGCTGGATATATTCCAATGGTGGTACAGACAAGAAAACTACTCAAACAGTTGGGCTGGAAACAGGTAAAGGCAGCGGGGTTTTGGGAATAGCGGAACTGTATCAGCTACTTACCAGCCTTTCCTGCATCGCCTTGACAATAGCAGCGGATCGGGAATTCACATCCAGTTTGCGATAGATGTTCATAATATGTGACCGCACAGTGCCGACACTGATATGACAGTGCTCGGCTATTTTTTTATAGGTATCTCCATTTACCAGGCAATCCAACACTTGTAGCTCACGATGAGAAAGGCCATACTGGCCAGGCTCTTCTTCCGGTTTACGGTTGAAAAATGTGAGTACTTTCTGAATAGAAGCTGTATTGGTCTGAACGGCAGCTTCATATAGTTGTGTAAAACATGCACTCAGTGAATCTGGAGGTGGTATAGTTCCATGCTTGCCGGTAATGTGGGTAACAGCTGTTTCATTACTACGTACAGAAAATAACAGGACGTTGATATCGGGATAGGCTGCTTTCAGAATATTTGCGGCTTCGTTTGCTGTTAATCCGGGAATGTCACAATCCATGAACACAACATTACTGATGTCTTTTGCCAGTTGCTGTACAAGGGTTGAATCCGCCTGTTCTCCTCCATCAGCCCCTGGAGCATCCTCCCCGCTGGCCCGCCCAGTGCTGTTGCGCCGCACATTTTTCATATTGTTTTTTTTGGGTTTGTATATGTTGCGAAAACCTTTATTTTCTGGTACTGCAAGTGTCGATAAATTGGTATCCAGGTATGGTTGTAATGGAATTAATACACGGTTTTCCCATACCGAAACAAATTTGAAACAAATACCTACAGTAGTCAATCCGATAAGTATATGATTTTTCAATAAATACTAATAAACAATTGTTTGTATATTAGAGAATACCTAAAAAGGATAAAATCATTCAAACGTAAGTCTGCTATTGATTAGGGATGTAGGGAGGGAGTCGTGGAATGGTACCAACTTACTCATAAAATTGGCCGCTCCCAATAGTAAAACAATATGAAAGGAAAAGAAAAAGCGCTGTTTGCCCATTCTGTACTACAATATTAACTGTAAAAAATTTATGGAGTATAAAAATGAGGGTGCCTTAACAATCGGTTAACCACTAGATCAAAACATTATCTCTAATTTTGATATATCGTTCAAACATTAGTGACTGACTAAAAAATTAAAAACGCTACAGAATATCATTGACACGGGCTGTAGCGGATTGACATGTGAATGTTCTGGCCCTTGCCGTATGGCGAGGGCCGAATTTTTTATAGCTAAGATGGAAAACTAGCAGGTAACTTAACAGAAACCCGCGTACAGAAGCTTATGAAATCTAAACCGTCTTATGAGAAAAAAGGTAATTGCGAAATTCTGGTGTTACTTATACGGCTTTGCCTGTGCGGGATTAATAGGCAAGACAAACTCCATACGATCTTTAATATAACAGGTTGGGAAGGTAGGAAGAGTTTTTCCAAAATAGGTTAATGCACCGTTAACAACATCGTTAATACAGCGTTAACTGCGGAATAATGTATTCCGCAGTTAACGCCCGTGCCGGGTAAGGCAACCCTGCCCAATCCATAAAGGATCTCGCAGGATCAATAAATGCCGACCTGAATAATAAACTGTGTGAATTGGGTTACACTGAAGGAATGGATTATACCATCCAGAGGAGAAGATTTGTCACTAATGCTAAGGTTAGATTCTTCACAAATCGAATATTGAAGCCTCCTTTTTCCGAGTAATAATAGCTTTCCTTGTAGCGGTCATATGCTATAGGTGCACCCAGTTCTTTCATCATCTTTAAAAATTCAAATAATGTTCTCTCAGAAATCCTTAACCTTTTAGCAAGGTGCGCAGGTTTTCCTGTGCCTTTGATCCTGATCAGGTAATCAATGGTCTGCAGTCTTTCAAAATAACGCTTAGGCATGCTGGCATAGTGGGGTTTACAATGTACTGAATAATAAAATTTTTAAAGTCACTCATTCCATGTCTGCAATGGATTCGTCCTTACTGGTTTATCAGATAGCCTTTTAAATGTTGTGTCTTCTGTGTCGATCTCTTAATTGGTGAATGCTGTTTTAACGGTTACAAAACTTAGTTTAACTCCATCCCTGTCATCGTTAGCAGGAATACCGGATCTGCCCATACAGGCAGTCAGAAACGCATTTTTCATAAACTTATATTTTGAGGGTATAATATCAATTTTTAATACAGGATCGCCTGCATGCAAGCTAAAAAATCCTACTGCTATTTTGTTGCAGCTGCGCCTTATTTTCCAATCACTTTCATTATCTGAAAAATAAACTCCCCCGGTTGAAACCTGGGGAGTTTTCATCAAAAACCAACCATTAAAAGGCTCTTCTGTAAAGGGTTTCAGCACCTTAGCGCACCCGCCCCTCACAATATTTTGAAGTATGTTTTTATCCATTATAGTTTTTCGTGTATTCGCTTTAAGATAAATTCTTACGGGTAGAGACCCGAAAGAGGTTTCCATGGCTGACAAATGTGGTACAAATCCTTTTTTTTACTTTACATTACTACGTTGTAATGATACATTACCGGACCGAGAATTTGGTTAATAAGATGTTAACGAATAAAAATTGCCCACCCAAAACCGCATAACAAACTAACAAACAGTCATTTATATACATAAAATGGTAACACGTTTTAGCAACAAATGTTAGGAGAGTTAACCAGTTGTTAATCGGGAAATTCATGCAGTCACCCCTATTTTCCAGGATAAAAAAAACGCCCCTCCGAAACGGAAGAGCGTTACCTACCAGCTTTATTCATTTATTTAGGTCCCCAGTGTGCTACCATCTGCGTCACTACCCCATTCGCATCATCATTATAATGATGCCCGCCCGGCAACACCAGAGATTTATAATTCGTAATTGTTAATGAATGCAGATCAAAGTCATCCTCATCTTTCCCAAAAATCAATAACAAGGGCTTGTTCGTTATCGTATTCATCGCCGCCGGTACATTCAGCGCCCCGGGCGTAGAACTCTTGCCCAGCATATCCGCCACATGTACCACCATATCAGTACTCGAAGATGGTGACATAAACACCAGCGATGTAGTCTGATTTTGCAACGTACCCGGCAAATGCTGATAAATGAAAGGCAATACATCCGCCCCCATAGAATACCCTACCAGCAAAAAGGTATGATTGTTCCATTGATTGCCATAATACTGTAGTAAAGCTGCTACATCCGCACCCGCCTGCTGCGGTGTCTTCTTACTCCAGAAGTATTTCAGGGAATTCAACCCTATCACAGGATAACCTTTCGCTGACAAGGAATTCACCATATCCGCCGCAAATTTCTTCATCCCACCATCACCCGTCAGGAATAATATTACCGGACGTTGATTACCAGCCGTAGGCGCCTTCACCGTAACAGGCAGTTTGCTGATGTCCGTTTGCGCATGGGCTGTAGCCATCAACAGGCTCAGTACTCCCATCAACCATAATCCTTTCACCATCGTAAGCATTTTTTTGATCAAGCTTTCATTACTTTGCTCAATGCCGCCGGGAGCTGTATCAGGTCAAAATCATGTTCATATACAAGATACTTATTCGTCCAGTCCGTTGCATACTTCTCCTTGAATTCTCTCAAGCCATGATAATGACGGAATGCCCTGATCTTCTCGTACGCAAACTTTACTACCTGCTCAGCTGTATTCTGCGGTTGCTGTATACCAGACATTGGTACCAACCCCAGATTCAGATATTGTAAACCCTGATCCTTCGCATCCTGTATCAATGCAATGATCAGCGAATCCATACAACCGCCAGGTGCCGCAGTACGTTTGCGGATCAGGTCATATGTACACTCCCCGGGAGCATAGTCAGGAATTATATTCAAAAATGCTGCCACCTGCCCATTCGCATCCGTTACCGTTATCACATCCTGGTCCCTGATCGCATCTATATCGAACAATCCCTGTGAGAAAGTCATTTCTTTTACATCATAATCCACCAGCCACTCATCACTCACCTCCTTCAGCTCCTGCACAAGCTCAGGGCTCAATGGCGCCCGCTGTATAGCCGTTACATACCCCTTAGCCGCCAGACTATTCAACCCGTTACGCAATGATTTTTTATCCTTTCCACTTAGCGTAAATGCCGTTACATCCACAATCCCCTCCTGCCCTATCAGGATCTTCTTTTTTCTCAGGTGTTCAAAATAATACATACTTTGTTCATCCACCCTGTAGAATGCAGGCTTCAATCCCATTTTCTTACATTGCTCTTCAAACTCATGTAGCATCGGCAATTTTGCATCTTCTGCACATACCGGCTCCTCCAGCACGATAGCAAAACTGCTTGCTACCCTGTAAGCTATAAAACCCTCGTATTTTTCCGAGATAAAAAGCAACTTATCATCTCCTACCTTGAAGTAGTCCATCGCTGAACTACCATATTGACTCAGGTAATACTGCGCCTTCTCCATCGCCGCATTTGTATGCTTGCCCTTAGGCAGATAAGGGCGGATAATGGTATAAAACAGGAATGCCCAGGCACCTACCCCCAATACCCTGATCGCACTCAAAAATTCCCGTCCAAAACGCGTAACAGGCTTTAGCCCATCGTCTTCCAGCAACAGAAAACCATGAAACGATGCCCGCAATGATTGCAACAACGTAAAATCCATTCCAAAATGCTTCACATTCAGAAAATAGAAGCCAATGGTCCCAAAGATCAGCACAACCAAAAGCGTGGCGACCGCTGTTACCACCCCGATATTTACCAGCTGCCGGTTACTCTTAATCCTGTATTGTCTGGCGGTAATTAACAGGATAAACGCTGTCAGTAAAGCCAGGGACGCCTCCTCATAGTCCAGTGCCTTGCTGATATGCCCAAAGGCCGACAACACCGATACCGTCAATGCTACGATCCAGGCGCTGCGCAATCCCCTGAACAGGAAGGTGGCCGTGACCAGCAGTACCAGCCCAAGAAATACCACCAACAGGTTCGATGCATGAATACTCTCCGTCGGGATATACCCCCTCAGCGCGCGCAAACGATTGGCAAGCGGGGGCGTCAATACTGAAAAAATATTCACCATCCCCAACAGAAAGATCAGCACTGGCGGCAACAACCGCAATACGAGGTGACGACTTTTCAAAATAAAAGCAAACACACCGGCCAGCAAAGGCAGCCAGAATTCAAAAAGGCGGTACAATAATGTGATTTCCAGGGCCTGCAGTGAGGTAAACCCATAATTTGTCAGCAGGTAAGCCAGGGAAAGCTCAATGGCACCTAATCCTCTCAGAAAAGGTGATACAATCAGGAAGATCGTGGCAACGATGTAGCCTACACAGGCAGCTTCCAGGCTTGGATGTGCCCCCGTAGCTAACATGCTCAGATATAAATGAGCGATGCCTGCCAGCTCTATGCCAGCAGACACCAATACTGTTTTTACAAATGCAGGACGGTTCAGGTCAAAAGCGAAGATTTCATCCACATGCTCCATTACACCCGGCAGATACCTGGCCAACAGGTTATATGCTGCTCCCCTCTTCTGAATAGATCGCACTATCCAGACAACACCAGCCAGCACAGCACAGATAGTCACCAGTCCCCCTACTGCTTCCAACATTGATTCATCGTGCAATACCGCATATCCTACCACTGGCAACCCGACTACGAACACGGAGAAGATACCTACAAATCCATAGATGCCAGAGGCCTGGTGGATCTGCTGTTTACTAATCTGACTGCGCCTCAGGCTTTGTGGCATATAAGCGAGAGAACTTACACCTCCTGCCGGCAGGAAAATACTCAGCAGGTTACGCTTCAGAAACAATTCTGTTCCCCTTCCAATGTCCAGCTTACTGCCCACAGAACGAAAACTATACAGGTACATCCATGCCTGCAGGAGAATATATCCCACTGTCAGCACAATGCCGATGATCACCCAGAAACGGTCAGCTCGCTCTATGGCAGGCATCAGAGAATATAGTTCATGGCGCTGTTGTCTGAAAAAATAAATAGCCAGCAAAATAAACAGTACAGCCAGCATCTCTTTCCAATGTAATTTCCGCAGCAACGGACCAATTTTGAGCTTGTCTTTCAGAGGCATTACAGGTAAAATTTTATGTATAGCATGATCCTTACTTAACACACAAAACTACGTGTAAGTTGAAAGGCAAAAAGGATATGTTAAACAGTTTAATTAAATTTTAATGCTTTTCTTTCCTGTAAGGCACTACCAGTACGGGAATAGAAGAATGACGGATCACAAATTCTGCAGTGCTCCCAATCAGCAAATGGTCCAGACCGGTGCGGCCATGTGTACCAATTACAAGCGTAGTGGCACTTTCTTCTGCTGCCTGTTCCAGGATATCCTCCTTGGGATTTCCTAAAGTGGCTGTAACGGTCACGGTTACATCAGGGTATTGTTCCTTGTAATTTTCAAGATGCGCAATAATATCCTTCAGACGACCATTCAGCTCTTCAGCAGATGGGCCAACGGCTTCAATCACAGGCACTACCTCTGTGTTTTTGTCCAGGATAGAAGTTAAGATTACCGGAGAATGGGTGCTCCGCGCGAGTTGCATACCAGCAGCAATAACGCTGGTCGAATAGCTGCTTAGATCTACAGCTATCATGATCTTTGACATAGACAATCGTTTTTGTAAATGCAGACTTGTTTGTTGTGGTAGGCTTAGGTAAGGGCGTATTATGATACAAATTTACTATAAGTAACGTGATAAAACAAAAATCGCTTCTACTTTCGGTAGAAGCGATTTTTACGGTGCAGCACTGCACCCTCCTTATAAAAAGGGTTTTACTTATTTTCGATCGAAACTGTTCTACCTGTCCTGCCTTTCACATCAAACACCTTCAGCTTTATTGTTCCCTTTTCTTTAATCGGTCCTGCATAAACCTTACTCTTCGCATCTGGTTCCTTTCCGTTTGTAGTATACCTGATGGTAAATCCAGGCAACTGCAGGTTCGCTAACACGGCTCCATCTACCACACTCGCTCCGGCTGTAGGTATGCGATAATTGTACCCCCCGTTATAGTAGCTCAATCTTACCAGCTCTTTCTTACCCAGTGTATTTGCAAATGAATTCCAGGCCTTTGCATACAATTCTGCACTCCTTGTACTGTCTTTCCCGACCGCCCAGTCAGGATCTTTTGCCCATGCTCTCTCTGCCAGTCCCAGCAACTTAGGCAGGATCATATACTCCATTCTGGCTAAGTTCTTTACCGTTTCACTCCATAATAATCCCTGCACCCCCACAATGTTGTCTGCACCATATGCTGTTAACCGCTGTTTGTCTTTAAAAATCGCCTGATCCAGCGGGTTACCCAGGGCATCTACTTTCGAATTTTTATAATAATCCATGGGAATGAAATAGAAAGGTTTATCCACATCAACAAACCCTCCCCAGTAAAAACCCGGTTCATCAAATGACTTCATATACGCCATATCGAAGTACATGTTGCTCACACCAGACAACACCACTTTGTAATTTGCATTTGCCAGGCGATATGGCAGGTCTTCAGCACCACCACCCATAATATTGTTCCATACATCTACCATCAGGTGCTCTCCACTGAATCCAGGATTCGGCATACTGAATGGCTTCCCATCCAAAGTGGTTTTACGCATACCCAGTTCTTCCCAGCCATACAATTTCAACCCTCGTTTCTTTAACAGATCATTCACCTTTCCATAGTAGTAATACCACAGATCATTTATATCACGAATACCCTTATCTTTTTCCATCAGTGCTTTTACTGCCGGAGAAGCGGCCCATACACCAGCAGGTACTTCATCACCACCCATGTGTACATACTCCAGCGGCAACCCAGCCTCTTTATACATTCCCTGTACTTCTTCCACCACCTTGTCCAGGAAGTGATAGACCGCTGGCAATGCCACATTGATCACGTTGTCATTCCAGTTTTGTACTGACTGATATACTGATTGATCTTTAGGATCTGATAACAGATACTCTTCCGCCGCAGCCTGTTGTCCGGCTTTTATCAGCTTCTCATACCGCGCTTTCATGGCTACGATCGCTGCACGCGCATGCCCGGGCGTTTCTATTTCAGGTATTACACGGATATGACGCGCCGCTGCAAACTGCAGGATGTCGATAAAATCCTGTTTGGTGTAATAACCACTGCCTGCTTCGTTACTTACATCAGGCCCTGACCCATATGCCGGTTGCAGGTGATCATGTTCATCCAGAGTATGACCACGGTGTGCTCCTACAGTTGTCAGCTCAGGCAGCGCCGCAATTTCCAACCTCCAGCCTTCATCATCCGTCAGGTGAAAATGCAGTACATTCAGTTTGTAAAGTGCCATCAGGTCCAGCAGCCGATAAATGTCCTGCTTACTATGAAAATTGCGGGAAACGTCGATCATAAATGCACGGAACCCAAAGCGTGGACCATCTTTTACATTCACGGCCGGAATAGCTACTTTCTTTTGTACACCCGCCCAGGCATTGCCAGGGAACATAGATTTGAGGGACTGAATACCATAAAAAATACCAGCCCCCTCTCCTGCTTTAATTTGTACACCTGTAGCAGTCACTGTCAGTGTATATTCTTCCGGTGCCAGACCAACTTCTGTCGATAAAGTAATCGTCGCATTTCCACTATTTACTACCGTAGGTTCCTTACCAAATATGGTCTTCAGTTCAGCTGCGAGATAAGCTCCTTCTTTCGCAAAGGCAGGATCTGCGCTGATTGTCACAGCCGGCGTCAGCATCAGTTCTCCTGTACCATTCGTGATCTCACGAGGTGTAGGGAATACTTTTGGCAATTCTGCCGCCGGTATATCCGCTGTATTCTTATTTTGCGCGTAGATATCCTGTGGTGTGATCAGGCCAATCCTGTCGCCTGGGAAACGCAGGTATTGCTTTGGTTGTGTGGAAGGACGAACATGCAATGCAGGCAAACTATATCCTTTCGATGGTGCTTTGTCCCATACCAGATATAAACCGTCCGGAGCATCTGTGTAATTCACTGCCCAGGCATCGGCTACCAATGCAACACGGATCGAATCGCCCGGTGCAATACCTTTACTTTCACCGTTAGGTGTCAGTTTATACAGGTCCCCATTCACATGCGATGCACTCACTCCACCGGTTGTAGCGCCAGCATTCACTGACCTTACAAAGTTGAAATACAATTGCCAGCCCTGGGCGGGAAGTGCTGTACGGCCTGTATTGACAATCTTGAATACAGATAGAAACTGTGCCTTCCCCTGATAGTGATTTTCGCCTACTTCCCAGGATACTTTCAATTGTGAAGCGTCAAATGGCGCCTGTGCCCAAGCTTTGGTGGCAGCAGCTGTAAACAGGCCAGCTACCAGTAAAAACCTCCTTAAATGCATATTCAGTTGATATTAATCGCCCTAATATAAGGTTATACTGCTGCAAAACAAACAGAATATATGTCCGCTCCCCTCTCTTTAAGCATGAAAGGGAAATCTATATCTATCCCGGACCCGGGAACCGATATTTATAATTTCTACTATCTTTAACTACTCATCAAAAAGGAAGATAGTTTATGAAAGGATTTTTTGCTTTTACGGTAGGCAGTCTCGCGCTTATATGCTGTGGCGGTTATTTCTTTCCCTGGATGCTGTGGCTACTCGTATTGACGGTTCCACTGATTCTCCTCGGATTTGTTGACATTTTCCAGAAAAAACACGCCATTATGCGCAATTATCCTATTGTGGGTAGAATGCGTTACCTGATGGAAGATATACGTCCAAAAATCTACCAATACTTTGTAGAAAGTGATATCGACGGCAGTCCTGTGAACAGGGTAGACCGCTCAACTATTTACCAGCGCGCCAAGCGCGAACTGAACTCACAGCCATTTGGTACGCAGTTCAACGTATACGCTGAAGGCTACGAATGGATGTCTCATTCCATTCAACCCCGCTCCTTCGACACGATGAACAAGGATCCCCGTGTGACGATTGGAGGTCCTGAATGTCAGCAGCCTTATTCTGCCAGTATTCTGAACGTGTCCGCTATGAGCTATGGCTCCCTTAGTGCCAATGCGGTTGAAGCCCTGAATGGGGGAGCCAAAATCGGCAACTTTGCCCACAACACAGGTGAAGGTGGTATCAGTGAACACCACCTGAACCAGGGCGGTGACATCATCTGGCAGATCGGTACCGGTTACTTCGGTTGCCGCGATGAACAGGGTAACTTCGACGAACAATTATTTGCAAAAAATAGTGCAAGGCCACAGATTCGCATGATTGAGCTGAAGATCTCCCAGGGGGCAAAACCAGGCCATGGCGGTATCCTGCCAGCGTCTAAGAACACGCCCGAAATCGCTGCTATCCGTCATGTGAAACCTCATACGACAGTAGCCTCTCCTCCTTATCACACTGCCTTCAATACACCGCGCCAGATGGTGACTTTCATCAGCCATATGCGTACGCTGGCTAATGGGAAGCCTGTTGGTTTCAAACTGTGTATCGGCCAGAAGTCCGAATTCCACGCTATCTGTAAAGCCATGCTGGAAACTGGCTGCTACCCTGATTTTATCACCGTAGATGGTGGCGAAGGTGGCACCGGTGCAGCACCTCCTGAGTTCAGCAACTCTGTAGGTATGCCTCTCATGGATGCACTCGCATTCGTACATGACACGCTGAGAGGATACAATATCCGTCATAAAGTAAAAGTGATCGCATCCGGGAAGATCCTGACAGGTTTCCACATCCTCCGGGCCCTGGCATTGGGGGCTGATGCATGCAACAGTGCAAGAGCAATGATGATGGCTATCGGTTGTATTCAGGCCCTGATCTGTAATACCAACCGTTGTCCTACAGGTGTCGCCACACAGGATAAATGGTTGCAGGCAGGTCTGGTAGTTGATGATAAAAAACACAGAGTTGCCAACTATCACCAGGACACTATCGAAAGTGCTATCGAACTGGCCGCCGCCGCAGGATTGGAATCACCTCATCATATTACCAGGAGTCACCTTTCCAGAAGGGTGTTCATGAATCAGGTGAAAACATTCGAAGAGATCTATCCTGGTATGGAAACAGGGGCACTGCTGAATGCAGAAATGATGGAGAAAATTAATATAGATAAGTGGTAAAAATCATCCTATAAAAAACGCTTCAGTCAAAATGGCTGAAGCGTTTTTTATGCTATTAGTTTACTCTTATTGTAAACATTTTAGTGGGCAAATCACCGGGGGTTAACCCTGACAGATCTACCACAAAATCCTTTCCTACCTGCTTCCCACTCACCTTCTTCGCACATCCCAGGATACTTACTTTCACATTCTTTGAGGGCATATAGTTCTTAATCTTTACCTGTGGTACATACGCCGGTACAACCGCATACAATGCATTCCCCTTCTGCGTAAAGAACATCTCCACATGCGCACGATCCTTTGCCGGTTTTATCAGGTTCGAAATACTATAATCTGACATGAAATTAGATTCCTTCAATTCAGGGACTTTTCCTTCACTCCACTGCCTCGTCTCCTTCCATGTTTTCGTATCATAGATCGCTTCCCCATTTACATCCAGCCAGGCTCCGATGTCGATCAGCCTTTGCTGCATGATCACAGGAATACGGCCATCCGCTGTAGGCCCGATATCCAGCAGCAGATTTCCCCCTCTCGACACAATATCTACCAGCATCAGGGTAAGGTCTTCACTCTTCTTGTAATCATCCACATTCTCCATACGGTTATAACCATATGACTGACCAATACCCTGACTTTCTTCCCAGATCACACCCGGCTGCATACCGCTCCCATATTCAGAAGTCAGG
This sequence comes from Chitinophaga sp., assembly GCF_039596155.1. GTDB lineage: Bacteria > Bacteroidota > Bacteroidia > Chitinophagales > Chitinophagaceae > Chitinophaga. Next base: position 73,768 of record NZ_JBCNKF010000025.1, on the reverse strand, counting down.
TAGGTCGCTCCATTGTGTTTACCTCGTGTATTACTGCCCCAGCGGTCATCTACTACTACCTCATCCTTCACAGGAGATTCGTTGTACAACCAGGCTAGCAGCGAAGTGCTGTGCCAGGCTGTATCAGACAGTTCCCATTCTCCGTCTGAGAATATGACAGCAGGTTTATACTTCGTCACCAGTTCTTTGAACTGGGGAATCATTACCTGATTGATATATTGTTGTTTATCTTTTTTCCAGAGAGGATTGAACCATTCATACAGGGAATAATAATAGCCCATTTTCAATCCTGACTTACGCACAGCATTTGTCAGATCGCCCAGCAGGTCTCTCTGAGGTGTACCATCTTTTGCATTCCAGGTACGCCCCCAGCTTTCGCTGGACTGCTTGTTATCCCACAGTGTATATCCTTCATGGTGCTTAGAGGTCAGCACAACATACTTTGCACCTGAGCGACGAAAGATATCTGCCCATTGATCAGGATTGAACATGGAGGCAGTAAACTGTTTCTCCAGATCCTGGTAAGGAACATCTTTACCATAGTTTTTGTCGTGGAATGCACGGGTTGCATCATGTGGTCCATCTGTACGGCCATCCAGCTGATACCAGTACCATTCCGAATATCCTCCGGGACCTACCGGTGCATACGAAGGCACCGCATAAACACCCCAGTGTATGAAAATACCGAATTTAGATTGGTTAAACCAGGCCGGAATTCCGCGGGTTTCCAGCGAAGACCAGTCAGCCGTATATTTTTGTTGTCCTATAACAGTGGAAGCGCCAAACAATAACGCAAACAGGTAAATAAGTGATGGTTTCATACTCAACAAAATAAAGAAAGCCGGTCACTTTCGCAACCGGCTTTTCTATTTTTAAATAAGATCATTTTACATCTCCAGTGCACTCGCCGCGGCCTCATCCACAAACCAATGCAACTCACCATCCTGCGGTCTGATTAACTGCGAAGGGAATTTCTCTGCGTCAAAAGTGCCTTCAATCACACTCTTCAGGGTCAGCGCCTTTCCGCTGCCAGTCGCCATAAATACGACACATGCCGCCTGGTTCACCACTGGTGCTGTCAGCGTAATGCGGTACATATCCTGGGCCTGGAGCCAGAAAGCACTTACCCAGGCTTTTTGCTCGTTTACCACCGGCAATCCAGGGAAGAGAGACAAAGTATGCCCGTCATCTCCCATACCCAATAGTACCAGATCGAAAGTCGTATCTGAATCCTTGAAATATTCCAGCAAAATTTCTTCATATGCTGCGGCTGATTCTTCCGGCTTGATGTCGGTGCGCATCACATGAATATTTTCCTTAGGTACATTCACTACTTCCAGCAGACTTTCAAACGCCATACGTGCGTTGTTACGATCATCTTCAAACGGAACAGCTCTTTCATCACCCCAGAAGAAATGAATTCTCTCCCATGGAATCATCTTGCTATACGGCTCCTTTGCCAGCAGGTGATACAACGACTTGGGGGTACTACCACCGGATAATACAAAAGTGAAGATATCCTGGTCCTGCAAGACTTCCTGGATATAGTTGCTGATCCATGCGGCCAGGTTCTCGCTCAGTTCCTGTGTATTCTTGGCAATGTGTAATTCCATGTCAAATATTATTTAGGCAGATTGATCCAGGCATGTCCATCTCTGGCAATCATTGCATCAGCATCTTCCGGTCCCCATGAATCAGGCGCATAATTAGGGAAGTCTACCGGAGTGCGGCTTTCCCATGTTTCCAGTATCGGCATGATCAGTTTCCAGGCAGCCTCTACCTGGTCTGCACGCATGAACAGGGTTGCATCTCCTTCCATTACATCCAGCAGCAGTGTTTCATATGCTTCCGGTGCATGATCATCACCATATTGGTGATCGAAGTTGAATACCATGTCTACTGGTTCCAGTGTCATAGCCTGACCCGGACGTTTAGCCTGGAAGCGGATACGGATATCCATTTCCGGTGTGATACTGATAGTCAGACGGTTCGGTCTCCACGTCTCTGCCGATTCACTGGGGAATGCAAAGTGAGGTGCCGGACGGAACTGCAGGGTAATATTTGTTGCTTTCTGATGCAGGTGTTTACCGGTACGTACATAGAAAGGTACGCCCTGCCAGCGCCAGTTGTCAATATGGAACTTCACAGCAGCGTAAGTTTCTGTAGCAGATTCCTTTGCCACACCTTTTTCGTCGCGATAGCCAGGCACTTCTTTACCCTTGATCCAGCCGCTGGAATACTGGCCTCGTACTGCATTCTCATGTACTTCACCTTTGGTGAAAGGACGCATTGCATTCAGTACATCCACTTTTTTATTACGCACCTCATTCGCATCGAATGATACAGGTGCTTCCATAGCGACCATACAGAGCACCTGCAGGATGTGGTTCTGCACCATATCACGCAGCGCACCTGACTTTTCATAATATTGTGCACGATCTTCCAGGCCCACTGTTTCAGAAGCAGTGATCTGTACATGATCGATATAGTTACGGTTCCAAACCGGCTCGAACAGGGCATTTGCAAAGCGCAGTGCCAGGATGTTCTGAACGGTTTCTTTACCCAGATAGTGGTCGATACGGTATATCTGCTCTTCTGAGAACAGACGGCCCAGCAGCGCATTCAGGTCATGTGCACTCTGCAGGTCATGGCCAAATGGCTTTTCGATAACGATACGGGTACAATTCTTATCTGTGCAGAGGTTCAATGCACCCAGCTTCTGCGCGATAGAAGGCACCAGTTGCGGGGCTACTGCCAGGTAAAAAATAACGTTTGGATGCTCCCCCCATTCTGCTTCCCTCTCCTTCACAAAATCAGTGATCTTGCTATAAGCAGCCTGGTTGTCCGCATCCATCTGCAGGTAGGTTACATGTTGAGAAAATTCCTCCCAGTGACCATTCTGCTCATCTTTGCGGCGGGAAAATTTGTTGATACCCTCCAGCAGGTGTGTACGATAGTCGTCATTGTTATACTGGCTACGTCCGATACCTGCGATAGCAAATTTTTCTGGCATGTAATCATCCAGAAAAAGGTTATATAAAGCCGGCGAAAGTTTTCTGTAATTCAGGTCGCCACTACCTCCGAAGATAAACAGGATGGAGGCCGCAGGACGTTTGTGGTTGCTCATAAAATTATGTTTTTTAAGCAGTGCAGCCTGACAGGGTTGTGCGCAATCCCGGTCAGGCCGCAACTATTATTCTCCCCACACGGTATGGAATGTACCGGGTTGGTCTATACGCTGATAGGTATGTGCACCAAAGTAATCACGCTGTGCCTGTACAAGGTTGGTAGGCATGCGCTCTGTACGATATGCATCGAAGTAAGACAGTGCAGACATAATGCCCGCTGCTGCTATACCTGACTGCGCAGCACTTGCTACTACAGTACGGGTATTACCAACTACCTGCTTCACGATAGCTGCAATCTCTTCACTCAGCAAAATGTTAGGCAATGATGGGTTAGCCTCATATGCGCGTGTGAATACTTCGAGGAGGGTAGAACGGATAATACATCCGCCTCTCCATACTTTCACTACCTCTGGCAATGGAATTTCCATCTCCAGTTCTTTGGAGGCCTGTGTCAGCATAGCCAATCCCTGTGCATAGCTCAGGAGAATACCAAAGCTCAGTGCATCGTGAATCTGTTCTACACTCAGTGCTGGTGCTGTTTCGGAAGAATTGTAAATTTTTGCTGCTGCTACGCGCTCGTCCTTGTAACCGGACACAGTACGCATCGCTACTGCTGTATCAATCACCGGTACGGCTACAGGCAATTCCATCGCATCCTGTGAAGTCCACTTACCAGTACCTTTGGAACCAGCTTTGTCAGAGATCACGTCTACGAGATGTGCGCTTGTCTTATCATCCTTTTGCAGGAAAATATCCGCCGTGATCTCAATCAGGAATGACTGCAGGTCGCCTTCATTCCATTTCCTGAAAGTTTCGTGCAGCTGTTCGTTGCTCAACCCTTCCTTTTTCAGCAGGGCATAGGTTTCGCTGATCAGTTGCATGATGGAGTACTCGATCCCATTATGTACCATTTTTACATAATGGCCGGCACCTTCCTTACCCAGGTAAGCTACACAGGGAGTACCATTTACCTTAGCAGCAACTGCCTCCAGCATAGGTCTTACCTTTTCGTATGCTTCCTTATCGCCACCCGGCATGATGCTAGGGCCTGTACGGGCGCCCTTCTCACCACCGGATACGCCGATGCCCATAAAATGGATACCCTTCTCACGCAGATATTTAACCCTGCGCAGGGTATCAGTATAATGAGAGTTACCGCCATCGATCACTACGTCCCCCTTTTCTAACAGCGGGATCAGTGATTCGATCACATCATCTACCGGTTTCCCTGCGGGAACCAGCATCATCAGTTTGCGCGGACGCTCCAGCAATTGTACCATGGTTGCCAGTTCAGCCACTCCCTTCACGGTAGTGCCAGCTGTAGCAGCCGATTCCAGTGCTCCGGTCTTGGTTGCATCTTTGTCGAAACCAATAACGGAAAAGCCATGATCAGCCATGTTGAGCAACAGGTTTCTTCCCATTACGCCAAGACCAATCATGCCAAAATCGAATACGCTTTGTGCCATAAATTATCGTGTAAAAGCCAAAAGATGAGTAAAATTACGAATTATCAATTAGGAATAATACATATTCAATATGCGCATCGGGAAAACGTTCAATTCCCCCGATAATATATACCAGTAAATTTTTCATAGTTACCAACCCAGCCACACCATGCCTAACCCACAAATGAAAATCGTGAATCCTCCCAATGCGTGCACATATCGCTCTAACCGACTGGTTGTCAGCAGCGAAAAACCATAATACCCCAATAACACCATGGCCACCATTGTCAGTAATGTAAAGAGCGTAAATACCATGATGAGCAATACCATGGCATAAGTAGAATGCTGCGCGGCCGGATATGTCAATAAAGGTATCAATGGTTCACAGGGTCCAAGGCCAAAGATAATCAGCATAATCCATGGTGTCACTTTTCTTCGCTCCTGCGGATACACGACCTGTTCATGTTTATGCTCATATACATATATGTCTCCGTTGTCGTATACATCAAAATGCTTGTGCACCCTGTTTTGCCAGGCACGCTTTAATCCCCAGATCGTGTATAACAACCCGAAGGTCAATAATGCCCATCCGGCAATACCCCCCCGCAGATTCTCCAATCCGCTGATCTTTGACAATGACCATCCCAGGGCGATTCCCAGCAATCCCAACAACACCGAACTCCCCACATGCGCCACACCACAAAGCAGCGTCCATATAACGGTTTTACCTATCGACCAGTTCCTCACCCGGCTCAATGCTATGAACGGAATGTAATGATCCGGCCCTGTCACCGTGTGCAGGGTACTGATAGTCAACGCCGTGATAACGAGCAATTGTAGCTCCATATTCATACCATGATCATTTTAAAGTCTTCTTTCTTCCCCCGCCAGCAATGCTATCTTTTTAAATAGCTGGTACAGCTGCTCGCCACCTTGCCCTAAAACCCTTACCAGTAAGGCGCCTGCCGCCGTTCTAGACACCCCACCCCGAATACCTGGCTCAGCGGACAAAAGGTCATATACCCTTCCTGCCATCTCCGCCATGTCACCTGCCACATCCTGCCAATAAAGGGAGGCCTGATGGGTATACCCCTCCCATTGCCCCATTTCCCCTGCCGGGATCTTTGCCGGTTCCAGCAATGTTACATCCTTGAATACCAGTTTTCCCTCATAACGGACCTCTGTGGTACTCTGAAAATGCCGGCAGCGAAAAACTTCCCCACTCAGCTTACGTCCACATGTAATGATCTCTCCCCAGAAAAGGCGACTGCCCCTTTCCAGCCAGATCCTGTTCACGGCAGAGAAAACGGCATTTTCATGAGGTACACTCGGATGCGGCAGATAAAAGAAACTACTGCCAGCACCTACATATACCGAAAACGACTGCTTCGCGCCCGATTTCATCTGGAATATGCGCTGATAGGATTGCGTGTACAGGTGCAAACTCGTGCCGGCAGCTACCTGCACCTTCATATCATATTCATCTCCATCCAGTATTCCCGGCGATGCACTCATCAGGGTCAAATGTAATTCCTGCGCATGCTGCCCACTGATATCAGCCACCTTGAACGGGCGGGTGAAATAGCAGTGTTGCAAATATGTTTTGCTATTCCGCGCTGCGGTAGTTATCTGTAGTTCACTAAACATTATGCTTCCAGTAGCGCGTACTTTTTGATCCAGTCAATCACCTGATCCAACCCCTGCAACGACATCAGGTTAGTAAATATAAAAGGCCTGTCAATCCGCATTTTCCGCGCATCTCTTTCCATCACTTCCAGGCTCGCATGTACATAAGGTGCCAGGTCAATTTTATTGATCACCAACAGATCCGAACGGGTAATACCCGGGCCTCCTTTTCGGGGAATCTTATCACCTTCTGCTACATCTATCACAAAGATGGTCACATCTGCAAGATCAGGGCTAAAAGTAGCCGACAGGTTATCACCTCCACTCTCTATGAAAATGATTTCCACATCAGGAAAGCGGGCGACCATTTCATCCACCGCTTCCAGGTTCATACTGGCATCTTCACGGATAGCCGTGTGTGGACAGCCACCAGTTTCTACACCAATAATACGTTCGGCTGGCAACAAACTATTCTTCATGAGGAATTCTGCATCCTCTTTTGTATAAATATCATTCGTGATCACTGCCAGACTATACGTTTCGTGCAACTGACGGGATAAACGTTCTATCAAAGCAGTTTTTCCGGCACCTACCGGACCGGCTACACCAATTTTTATATATTTTCTGTTCTCCATTTACGACATGTATAACCTTGAATATAATTTTTCATGCTGCATGCAGCTGATATCAAATGCAGGACTGCAGCGGCCTGCGAGCTCCCGGGAAACAGTCTTTGTCTTACTTACCCATCCCGGCAATAAAGGCAGCAAACTATATAAAATCTCCTGCCCCTGCTGTTGTCCCAGCGGTACCAGTTTCACACAATTAGTGACCATACCGGTAGCAGTATTATAGTAAAACGCTGTCATTGCCTCCTCCAGCGGAATCCCCAGCAGATAAGCATATACACCAAACACCAAACAATAATGCCCCGTTGTTTTCAATGCATATTCTTTTGCAAACTCATGCTCCGCTAATGGCAGCATCAATTTCAGCAGCCGCAAACCCAGCTTCTGACTGGCCTGCCTCATTTCCATGGGAGATTTCAAAGCGGTACACTCTTCGTCCAACTCAAGTAATAAAGACAAATCACCCGCTTCCGCAGCCAGGTATCCCTGCCAGGCAAAGTAGCCATCGTTATAAATAACATTATACTCCAGCATATTGCGGATATACGTACCGGCGGTCGCAGCATCATGCACAATACATTGCTGCACATAGGTTTCCAGCCCATTGGAATGCGTGTAGGCCCCAACCGGCAATGCCGGATCTGATAAGTGCAGCAAATGTGGCAACCAGTTTTGCATAGCTACGATTTAGTGGTCAGCTGCAATATTTTACTGAATAATGTTGTGCCCGATCCGTGTTCATGTGGCTGAACATTACTCCTGAGCATATTTGTTAATACCCGGTTTTCCTTTACCGGCTCATATCCTTTAGCTTCCAGCCAACGGAATAACGGATCTTCGTAAGGCACCATGAGTTCTTCATTTACAATAAACAAAGGCAGGTGCTTATTGCCAATTTCATAGCAGACAGTTGCCATATCCAACATCGTCAATGGCTTGAGCACGATAGCAGGTGCAGGCAGTATACTTACGGCAATGACCGTATGATCGTCTGCCCATAGAATATCTCCATCCTGCAAAACAGGAAATCCTTTTACTACCTTCCATCCTATCTCCCGCCCGTCACGGGTATGCCGCCGCATGATCTTTTTATTCGTCTCAAACCATTCCAGCTGCAACGGGTCTGTTACCCGTGCACCTATATCAAATGACTGCACATTCCCCTGTATCGAATTTATCAGGATCATTTAGAATAGAAAATAACGTTGAGCTAATGGCAGCACGGTAGCAGGTTCACAGGTCACCACCTTTCCATCTACCGATACTTCGTATGTTTCAGGATTCACCTTTATATCAGGTGTACTGTTATTATGGATCAGGTCTTTCTTGCCAATATTACGGCAGTTCTTCACAGGCAATACGATCTTCTGCAAACCGTAGGTAGCTGCAATATTGTTATTCACAGCGGCTTGCGATACGAAGGTCACACATGTATTATGCAGTGCTTTTGAAAAGGCACCGAACATCTCCCTGTAGATCACCGGTTGCGGTGTTGGAATAGAAGCATTCGGATCTCCCATCCTGCTACAGATGATCATACCACCTTTGATGATCATCTCTGGTTTAGCGCCGAACAGTGCAGGCTTCCACAATACAATGTCTGCAAGTTTACCTGCTTCCAGTGAGCCTACATGCTCAGCGATCCCGTGGGTGATGGCCGGGTTGATAGTATATTTTGCCACATACCGTTTTGCCCTGAAATTATCATTCTCTTTGTCTTCCGGCAGGTAACCTCTTTGTTTTTTCATCTTATCGGCTGTCTGCCATGTACGGATAATCACCTCACCCACACGGCCCATGGCTTGTGAATCAGAACTCATCATACTGAATACGCCCAGATCATGCAGGATGTCTTCTGCGGCGATTGTTTCAGGACGGATCCTGCTGTCTGCAAAGGATACATCCTCCGGCACACTTTTATCCAGGTGATGGCAAACCATGAGCATGTCCAGGTGCTCATCGATGGTATTCACAGTATATGGCCTGGTCGGATTGGTAGACGAGGGCAGGATATTCGGATACATTGCGGCCTTGATAATATCCGGCGCATGACCGCCACCAGCACCTTCCGTATGATAAGTGTGGATCACGCGCCCATCGATTGCCTGAATGGTATCTTCCAGAAACCCGGATTCATTCAGGGTATCTGTATGGATGGCTACCTGTACATCGTATTCGTCAGCCACCTTCAGTGAAGCATCTATCACGGCAGGGGTAGCGCCCCAGTCCTCATGGATCTTCAGTCCCAAGGCACCGGCTTCCACTTGTTCCTTTAGCGGTTCAATGGTGGCACAGTTTCCTTTACCCAAAAAACCAAGGTTCATAGGGAAAGCATCTGCGGCTTCCAGCATTTTGCGAATAAACCACGCACCGGGCGTAACGGTCGTCGCATTGGTACCATCGGCAGGCCCGGTACCACCGCCGATCATAGTCGTGATACCACTATGCAGGGCATGGGTGATCTGCTGCGGGCTGATAAAGTGAATATGTGTATCTATGCCCCCGGCCGTGGCTATTAAACCAGCGCCACCATGCACTTCCGTGCTGGCACCGATAATCATGTCAGGGTCTACACCATCCATGGTATCGGGGTTGCCGGCTTTACCAATTTTCACGATGCGGCCATCTTTGATGCCGATGTCTGCTTTCACGATTCCCCAGTGATCAATGATCATGACACTGGTGATCACCATATCCAGCACACCGTCATTGCGGGTAGCAGTTGAGGATTGTGCCATACCATCGCGGATAGTTTTACCTCCGCCGAATTTGGCTTCATCACCATATACAGTATAATCTTTTTCTATTTCAATAATGATATCAGTATCTCCCAGTCTCACCTGATCACCGGTGGTAGGGCCATACATAGCAGCATAGCGTGCTCTGTTGATCTGGAGGCTCATGAAGGGTTATTTTTGAAGTGACCGTCATTGATTTTTTTCATGGCTTGTATCTCTGAGATGGCAGTAGTCGTCGTCCCATTCACAAGATTGTTCATGCCATATGCATTTCTGGCGCCGCCAAGGCTTACCAGTTCCACTGTCTTTTCTTCCCCTGGCTCAAAGCGCACAGCAGTGCCTGCCATAATATTCAGGCGCTTGCCAAAGGCGGCTTTACGGTCGAAAGAGAGCAGGCGGTTGACTTCGAAAAAGTGCGTATGCGATCCGATCTGTACAGGTCTGTCGCCGGTATTTACCACCGTGACAGCGGCAGTATCACGGCCCTGGTTGGCGTTGATATGACCGGGTTTTATAAAGTATTCTCCGGGAATCATAACATAGATTTTGATTGTTATCTGATAGGGTGGTGTACAGTCACCAGTTTGGAGCCGTCTGGAAAGGTAGCTTCGATCTGGATCTCGTCTATCATTTCCGGCACTCCTTCCATCACATCTTCGCGGGTAAGAATAGTCGCACCGTATTGCATGAGTTGTGCCACGGACTGCCCGTCTCTGGCACCTTCCTGCAGGCGGCTGCTGATTAACGCGATGGCTTCAGGATAGTTTAGTTTTACCCCTCTGGCCTTTCGCTTTTCGGCCAGCTCACCAGCCAAAAAGAGCAACAATTTTTCCTGTTCCCGGGCTGTTAAATGCATACTGTTTAGATTTTGGGTTATAGGGTAAATTACAAAAAAAGCCGGATGATCAATCCGGCTTTCTAACTTATTAAAATTATTTCTATGCAGAGTTTCTTCCTGCGTTGATGATTCCAAACGAGCATCTTACCACTAATTTTTCAAAGATTTCTTTCAGCCCATTTCCATTTCCGGCCTCATTCATCTCGCGGATACGGGTTAATGCATACTGCTGAATGGTGAGCAGCGGCAATACAATGCGCTCACGCATCTGTATAGACAACTGGTCTACAGGGTAATGAGACATCAGATCCGCGTGTCCGGTCAGCTTCAGCAGATAGGTACGTGTGCGCTGGAATTCATCGTGGATGATTGTCCAGATTTCACCGAACTGCGGATGGTTCTTATAAGCAGCTGTAAGCGGGAAGTAACACTTCTTCATCGCCATCTCACAGTTGTCCAGCAGCGTACGGAAGAACAATGAGTTCTTGTACAGGTCCTGCACCTCTTCCCATTTACCGTCTTTCTCCATTTGCTCCAGGCTGTAACCTACACCATAGAAACCAGGCACGTTCTGTTTGATCTGGCTCCATGCACCTACATAAGGCACCGCTCTCAGGTCATTCAGGTTCAGTTTGCCGGAACCGTTCCTCTTGGACGGCCGGCTGCCGATGTTTGTTTCGGCATAATAACGCAGCGGGCTCGCGTAGTTCAGGTAATCCAGGAAGTCAGGATGCACTTTCAATTTGCTGAATGCATCAAAACCAGCATCTGCCAGCGTTTGTAACACCTCTTCCTGCTCCATAGTCAACGTCTTTTCCCGGCTGGAGAAAAGTTCGTTGGCAATACCGGCATGTACAAGTTGTTCAATATTATACTGTGCAGATTCTACAGTACCGAAGTTGGAACTGATGGTCTGCCCCTGGATAGTGAGCTGAATTTCCTTGTTGGCAATGTTGCGGCCCATAGATGCATAGAACTGATGGGTTTTTCCACCACCTCTTGCCGGAGGACCTCCGCGACCATCAAAGAAGACTACATTGATACCATATTCCTTAGAGATGGCGCTCAGCTCTTCCTTCGCTTTATAGATGCACCAGTTTGCCATCAGGTAGCCACCATCCTTGGTACCATCGGAGAATCCGAGCATGATGGTCTGTTTATTATAGCGCTGCTGCAGGTGAGTTCTGTATTCTTCGTTAGCGTACAGGGAACGCATCACTTCTCCGGCATGCCGTAAGTCCTCGATGGTTTCGAACAGCGGCACGATATCCACACTCAACTCATTGCTCTTCCAGCCACTCAGCAGGAAGAGCCCATATACCTCCATCACATCGAGTGCACTGGTTGTATGGCTGATGATGTAACGGTGACATCCAAATTCCCCGTTAGCTTCCTGGATGGTTTTAATCGCTTTGATGGTTGCCAGCGTATCCTGCTGCAATCCTTCTTTCACGATAGCCGGATCAGCAGCTTCTTTAATTTTTAATAAGGCAGCAATCTTTTCTTCGTCACTGAGATCCGTATAGTTCTTAGGCAGTAAATCGGATCCGGCGGCAATTTCTGCAATGAGTGGTCCGTGTACAGAACTGTCCTGACGCACATCCAATGTTGCAAAGAACAATCCGAACAGCTCAACCCTGGTGATCAGGTCATCGAGCAGGTTCAGGAACAGGGCGTTATTTTCCTCGATGAGAATGATACGCACCCTGTACAGTGTATCAAGTATATCCTGGCGGCTCAGGTTTGTCTTGTGCCCCGGGATAAAGAGGTTGCTATATAATTGCTGTTCGAGTGCAGCCAGCTCATTTTCGATACCCTTGAAAGTCAGGCGGCGCTTGAGACGGCGTACATCCAGATAATAACATTTTATAATTCCGCCACGCAGTGCATCTGCCACGCGCAGTGTAATGTCCGCATTTACAAAAGGGTTACCATCGCGGTCCCCACCCGGCCAGAAGCCCATGCGGATCACCGGATTATTACCATTGATAGCTGCGGGGAAGTGGGATTTCAGGCGGGCTACAATCTTACCTGCTGCGGTGTAGAATGTATTCTCAAGGAACCAGACCAGGCTGATGGCCTCGTCATAAGGCGTTGGCTTTTCCTTCTTGAAAAAAGGTGTCTTACCTAACTGCTTCAGGTAGGAATCCACCTGAGCAGTATTATCATTGATCAAAGCCCTTGACAGGTCATTGATAATACTTAATACATTGCCTGGATAGAATTGAGTAGGATGCGCCGTCAGTACAAGGCGTACCGAGAAATCCTGCAGTTTTGAAGCCAGTTCATCCTGCTTTTGCTCTGCCATCACCTCTGATTCCAGGTGACTGAGTGTACCTGTACCATTCATGTCATGAATATGGCGGAATGCAGCATCTTCCAGCGCGTCGAACAATACAACCTGGCGTTCTGCGTACTGTACAAATCGGAACAGCATATCAATCTGCTGTTGCTCATTTGCATTTGTGTACTGCTCGAAAAAAGATGTGAGAATTTCCTGCGGACTTTTTTCCTTTCCGTATCCTTCTTCACAGTGGATCAGGAATAAAGAGAGAAAGACGCCGGTCTTCTCCACCTTATGGAAAGGTAGCGCAGTAAAAAGGCTGTTGTATAACTGGAACTTGGTGCCGACCAAATTCTTAAACAACTGTAGAGTGTTATTTACCGGTGCTTCCATAACTGATTTTACTAATTTTAGATGACCCTTAGCCAACCGGGAGATAAAAGTAGTACAAAATAGTTATAAAGTTTAATAGAAAAACTGGCGGAGAAATATGCCACGGCATGTAGCCGTGGCATGCAAAGGTTCCCCCCTCGTTGCAGTTGAGTGTAAACGTTAATTGAACAATAGGTTCGGGTAAAAAGTAATTAGTATCTTAAAAAATTGTTATGCTTTGGGGTGGAAGCACCAGAAGATTAATTCTGCAGTGTGTATGTTACAGGAAGGTTAAATTGCACACTTACATTTTGCTGGTTTTGTCTGCCAGGTTTCCATTTGGGCATTTTCTTTACTACGCGGATAGATTCTTCCTCAAGCCCACCGCCTTTTGTAGCACCGATAGTCTTTACATCGTTGATGTTTCCTTCTCTGTCCACTACAAACTGTACGAATATCGTTCCCTGAATTTCATTTTCCTGTGCTACGCGTGGATACCTCACATTGTCATGGAGAAATTTGAACAGCGCTTGTTCACCACCAGGAAATGAAGGCATGATTTCAACAGTCGTAAAAATTTCATCTTTTGCCGGCTGATGTGCTTCTACAATGCCGTTTCCACCACCGTTTGATGCAATCAATGCCGGAATGTCCTGACCATTGATATCATCCCCTTTTACATTAGCAACAGCAATTGATTTGTTACCAATACTATCCAGTTTTACAACTTCATCTTCAGCACGTACTAATTCATCACGGGTGATAACAGGAGGAGTAACTTTGATGGATGAAACGGCCGGCGGAGGTGTTGTAACAACAGGAGGAGGAGGAATAACTTTGTCTTCTGCTGGAGGTAAAGTTTCCAGTACAGTTGCTTTCACTACCGGCTCATTTCGTGTATTCGTTGACGCTGCAAAGAGCTGATTGCTCATTACATATCCACCAATCACCACCAAAGCTATAGAAGCTGTACCCATCAAGGCTTTTCGAACACGCCTGTCTTCACTTCTGCGGAGATCATATGCGCCGTAATCTTTGTTACGACCCTCGAAGAGAATGTCGAGGAAGTCTGCATTGTAAATGTTTGTTGTATTCATGTGTTGAACATTTACAATAGAGATGCCCGGTTAACACAATTCCATAAGATGAAGGAGAAAATTATTTTAGCTTAAAAAAATCCATTCCAGATTGATATCCGGATCGGGACACCTATTTTGCTAAAGGAAGTATTCACTATCTTATATAAAGTAATTTCTTTCTGATGTTGTGCCAGTAAAAGATGCTAATATGCCAGGGGCGCGGGGGGATACATTACATTATAATTTACCACCAATAAATCTGCAACATACCTTACCCCGCAAACCTGTCCGGCATTTCTTTTCTATTTACAGCTTATAGCAAACAAAATTTCTGCGGTTTTTATCGGCGGCTATTAGTCTACCGATTCTGTAGACAAATATACGCTAACCTGTTTTACATTTCCAAATATGAAGCAGCATTTTTTTAAAATTCTATTGAATTTAATAGTCGGCCGCAGTTTTGTTACCAATAATAGAATAACTAGCTTTGAATCATGACACGCCTTATTCTGCTCTGCTTAACCTGCCTGTTGTCACTCTCTGTATATGCACAACAACCTGCAGACACCACCCTCCTTCCCGAAGTACAGGTTATGGCCTATCCGGGTAAACAATACTCATTCTTACAGGTACCTTCCAGCAGCGCTGTCATTACAGAAAAACAGATCTTATTACAACAGGGCACCACGCTGATCCCCGCCCTGAACACCGTTCCGGGCATACGAATGGAAGAGCGTTCTCCCGGCAGTTATCGCTTATCATTGAGGGGCAGCCTGTTACGCTCTCCCTTCGGTATCAGGAACGTCAAAATATACATGGATGAAATACCTTTCACAGATGCTGGTGGTAATACCTACCTGAATCTCTCCGATGCAGGCGCCTTCTCAGGAATAGAAGTATTGAAAGGACCAGATGGCAGTCAGTTTGGAGCCAACTCGGGCGGTGTGGTACTCCTTCATCCAGCCGGCACACTTCCCGATACAAGCCATCTGAAAGCTGATGTACAGGGTGGCAGTTATGGCCTCTTCCATGAAGAAGCCGGCTGGCAGCAACAATGGAACAAATACCGGGTGAATATATATGAAGGAATGCAGCGTTCTGATGGCTATAGACAGAACAGCGCCCTGAAAAGGTATTATATCCAGACGGCTCAACAATGGCAATACAATCAGCATAACAGCCTCAAACTGATAGCTTTTTACAGTGATATGGACTACCGCACACCGGGCGGTCTCACCGCCGCCCAGGCTGCCGCTAATCCACGTGCTGCCAGACCCGCTACGGCTACCTTGCCCGGGGCCATTGAGCAACATGCTGGTATCCGCAATAAAACTGCATTAGGTGGCCTTGTACACACGGCCCAATTATCTGCTCACTGGAAACATGTACTCACCATCTATGGGATCAATACCCACTTCGAAAATCCGTTTATTACAAACTTCGAAGCGAGGGATGAAAACACCGCTGGTGCCCGTACATACATTGCCTTACAGGACCAACCTATCAATGGCACCAATATACACGTGGACTGGACCACTGGTGTTGAATGGTCACAAACCGGGTCAGATATCGTGAACTATGGCAATAACAAAGGGAAAAGAGACACGGTACAGGCAGCCAGTAATATCACGGCAGGTCAGCATTTCTTTTTCACAAGCCTCTCCCTGCGCCCCGGTACACAATGGATCGTAGAAGCAGCATTAAGTGCCAACTATTTTAAATACCGATTTGAAGAAGGCAGGAAAAAATTTGATCCACAACTTATGCCACGTGTATCACTCTCCTATTTAATTCTCCCGGAATGGTCTGTACGTGCATCTGTAAGCAGGGGATACTCTCCACCTTCCATTGCCGAAGTAAGAGCAACAGACAATATCATCAATACCACCTTACAGGCTGAAACAGGCTGGAACTACGAAGCAGGTTTCCGTTTGCAGGGAAGCAGCCATCAATACCAGCTGGATGCCGCGGTATTCTATTATAAACTACAGGATGCCATCGTACGTCAACTGCATGATGATGGTACTGAATATTTTATTAACGCAGGTGGTACTGAACAAAAAGGTATTGAATTACAAGGGATGACATGGTTGACAAAATGGCTGCAATTCAATGCCAGCTACGCATACAGTCATTTCATTTTCAGTGATTACAAAGCCGCAGGCAAAGACCTTTCAGGTCATGCACTCACAGGTGTACCAAAGCAGGTAGCCTACGCAGGGCTGCTGGCACAATTACCGGCACATCTTTCTGCATATGCACAATATACCTTTACAGACAAGTTACCGCTGGACGATGCGAATACTGCTTATGCCAAACAATATCATTTAGTGCAGGCCAAGATCAGCTGGCAGGCAATGCCGCATGTTTCTCTCTATGCAGGTGCGGACAATATACTGAACCAGTTTTACAGCCTTGGCAATGATCTGAATGCGGTAGGCAGCCGCTACTTTAATCCTGCTGCCCTGCGCAGTTATTACGGCGGGATAAGGGTCAGTCTCTAAAAAAAGAAAGGGGCCGCCTAAAGGCGGCCCCTACACACATTGGATCAAAAAAAACAAAAAAACATAGATTAAACGAGCTGCCCGCTTTTGTAATGGACTGCAGACAAAGTCCTCAGCCTTTCAGCTGCATATTCCGGCGTGATATCCCGCTGTGGATTTGCCAGCATCTCGTATCCTACCATGAATTTCTTTACTGTCGCGGAGCGCAGTAATGGCGGATAAAAGTGCATATGCCAATGCCATTCAGGATGTTCACTGCCATCATTCACCGGCGCCTGATGCATACCGGCAGAATAAGGAAATGATGTTTCGAATAAGTTATCGTAACGGATAGTCAGTTGTTTCAATATATCTGCCAATCCCGTTCTTTCATCTTCATTGAACTGCAGCACAGACTGTACATGACGGCGGCTGATGATCATGGCTTCGTAAGGCCATACTGCCCAGAAAGGCACCAGTGCCACGAAGTGTGCATTTTCAGCAATGATCCGCACTTGTTCTTTTACCTCTTTTTCAAGATAAGCAGACAGCAGGCTTTTACCATGCTTGTCAAAATACAGCTTCTGCTGGCGGGTTTCTTTTTCCAGCTCCATCGGAATATTCTCAGATGCCCAGATCTGTCCGTGTGGATGCGGATTACTACAACCCATAATATCTCCTTTATTTTCGAAGATCTGGATGTACCTGATATAGTCTACAGCTTTCAGTGCCTCATACTCTTTTACCCAAAGGTCTACTACCTGCCGGATAGCAGGAACGTCCATTTCAGGGAGTGTCAGGTCATGCCTTGGACTGAAACAGATCACACGGCACAAGCCTTTCTGTGACTGTGCTACCAGCAGATCATCCTCATTTACACCGCCAGATGGCGTGTCGGACAATAATGCAGAGAAATCGTTTGTAAAGGCGATAGGCCCTGTATACGCTTCATTTTTGCTACCATCAGCACGTGTATTGGTGGGACATAGATAACAGTCTTCTACGTAAGAAGGACGTTGCGCCACCGCAGAGGATTCTACTTTTCCCTGCCATGGTCTTTTAGAACGATGAGGAGAAACAAGCACCCATTCTCCGGTCAGGATATTCAACCGGGTATGGGGATGGGACGTTAAATCAAAGGTATTTTCAGACATTGCTCTTAGAAATTTCACTTGACAAGGCCATCTGCGTGAAAGCGCCCCTTCACGCAGATGGAAATGGTATTAATTATTCACCAGATTGTTAACAGTACGACAACCGTCTTCAATGCTGGTCACATACGCTTTCAAATTAGTATTGAACTGTTGTTTGTAACCTGCAGCTGCTTTTTCCAGCAGGGCTGGTACCGCAGTTTTCTTCACGATATTGATGGTACAGCCACCAAAGCCACCGCCCATCATACGCGCACCGAGTACGCCATTTTCACCGGCAGCGAATTCCGCCAGCCAGTTCAGTTCAGGGCAGCTTACATTATACAGCTTATCGAGGCCTTCGTGTGTAGCAAATACTTTCTGACCGAATGAGGTAAGGTCGTCATTCTGCAGATCGATACAGGCATCCTGTAAGCGCTGAATTTCTTCCACCACATAACGGCAACGATTATATACAGTCGCATTTTTCCCTTTTACATAGGCATCCAGCATATCCATACTTACATCGCGCAGGCTGTTCACATGCGGGTGGTGAGCCTTTACCCAGGCTACACCCTGCTCGCATTCAGCTCGACGGGTATTGTATTCAGAAGATGCCAGAGAGTGTTTTACCTGTGTATCCAGCAGAACGAGGTTGACATCATCAAAGTTGAACGGGATGTATTCATATTCAAGAGAACCACAATCCAGTTTGATCAGCTGTTGTTTCTTACCGAACATGCTGGCAAACTGGTCCATGATACCACAACGTACGCCTACGAACTGGTTTTCGGCAGCCTGCGACAAGAGCGCCATTTCCTTGCGCCCCAGGCCAAGGCTGAACAGTTCATTCAGACCAAATACGGTAGCACATTCCAGTGCTGCGGAGGATGAGAGGCCGGCGCCCAGGGGAACATTACCGCAAAATGCACATTCAAATCCACTGATGATATGACCACCCTGCTGCAATTGCTGCACAACGCCCAGCAGATAATCAGGCCAATGCTGTTTCGTACGCTCCAGTTTATCCAATGACCCGGTGTAAGTATCATTTACATCCAGTGCATGCATCACAATTTTGTTGTCGTTGCGCTTGATAATGGCGAGGTAGATAGCTTTGTCAATAGCAGCAGGTAATACGAATCCATTATTGTAATCCGTATGTTCTCCAATGAGATTAATGCGTCCTGCAGCTCTTACCATAATTGGTTCCTGATCAAAATGCTGCTGGCAATAAGCGTTTAGTTTAGCTTGCTCCACGTTCTAATTTTTTAATCAAAAGTTTATTGATCCTAATTTTTCCCGGTCAGTGATTTGATCACCGCGATCTCTTCCGTGCTGTAAGGTGTTCCATCTTGTCTGAAAATGTCGTGGAACCAAATTTTAGGTTCTGCGCCATCAGGCATAGGAGTATCCCAGGCATAGATAGTATTGGTCTTTCCGGATACAAGTCCCCAGTTGTAAGCAGCTACCTTTTCCTTCTTCAGGAGCGGCATAATGTTCGCGAAGAAGCTGTTACGGGAGCGGGCCATGTATTCAGTACAGATCAGTGGACGCCCATACCTGCGCAGGGTGTCTATTACTTCCTGGTGTTCCTTTTCGTCAGCATAGTTGTGATAGGTGATCACGTCTGAATTGTTCAGTTGGAACTCGTTCAGTTTCGTGAGACTTTTATTCCATACACCTGAGCTGATAGGCTGTTCTGTATTAGCCTCCCGGCCCCAGGTGAATACCAGTTGTAATAAAGGCAGGCTTTTCTCACCATAGTCAGAATTGCCCGGTTCGTTATAAAGATCCCACAGGAGGATACGTTTATCTTTCCTGAAGGAGGTCATTACATCCACTACATATTTATGAAGCGTATCGTTCAGCATAGGAGAGCTTTCCCTGCGGATACCCGGATCCTGCAGCCAGCCGGAATTGTGAATACCAGGTTTGGGCGCGGGTTGAGTACCGATCGCATACGTTTTATTCCAGCAATCGTCGAAGAGTACAAAAATGGTGGAGATACCGTACCTGTCAGCAATGCTGAGGTAAGTGTTTACACGGTCTTTGAAACCCTGTGGGTCCTGTTCCCAGGCAGCGTGATGCAGGAACACCCGCATAGAATTCATGCCAATAGAAGCAGCATAACCCAGGTCACGGCTGATGGTGGCGGTGTCAAAAGTAGCAGCCTGCCACATTTCCAGCTGGTTGATAGCAGTGCTGGGAATGAAATTGGCGCCGCGCTGCCAGGCATGGGACGCATACCATTTCTGCGCCTGTTTTTTGGACCATTGAGCTCTTGGCTGTGCTTGTGCAACAACGGCCATCGTTGCAATCAGCAGTGCAAGTAATGAAACTTTTCCTTTCATGCTTTTTCAGTTTTGTGGAGCAGTATAGATGTTGGATTTAATAAAGGAGGTTATTAGATCTTTTTTCTATAGCCATGGAATTATCATGTTTAAAAAAAGTGGAATTGCGATATAAAAATAGAAGATTTACGTAAACGATTACAATAAATCTTACAAAAGGTGAAAAATTTTATCTAAACTACTGTAAATGAACCAATTATTTTTTCGTAATCGTTTACATTTGGGGTCCTTTCACGTTAAAAAAGCTGTTTGCACACACTTGTATGCCCGCCAATTATTCTGCCTGTTAACAATCATTTCCGGGCACCTGATGCCCCAACTACCCCGGAAATAGGCACCGCTAATTGCCACCAGTTTTATCTCCGCATAGACGACTGCCTATATACCGGCAGCGGGTCTAATACCACTCTTGACTTTACCAATGTACTTTCTTCCCCCTCATTGATCAACTCCATCAATAATTTAAATGCCTCCTTCCCCATCTGTACTGTCTGCTGATCTATGCTGGACAAACTCGGCGTTATATGCTCATCAAATGATTCATTCGCAAATCCGACCACTCCAAACGCGCCCGGCATGTCAATCCCCCTGTCTTTCAATTCCTTCACTACCCCCAGGGCCGTAAAATCCTCCACAGCAAACACCGCATCCGGTGGCTGCGGCAGCCCGAGAAAATGCTGTATCGCCTGCCTGCCCGCCTCAATCGAAACATTCCCCTGGTAAATAAGAGCCGGCTCCACGGGTATACTATAAGCAGCCAGTGCAGCTTTGTATCCCTCTAAGCGGTCTTTAAAAATCTTCAGGTGCTGTTGCCCGGTAATATGGGCAATACGCTTATACCCCTGCCGGATCAGGTGCTCAGTAGCGTAGTAGGCGCCCTTATAGTCATCCACTACCACGGAAGGAATATTCAAACTATCATTTGCACGGTCAAAGAAGACCAGCGGTACACCCCGCTCCTTAATCTCCAGGTAATGGCTGAAATCTAAAGTCTCCTTGGCAATAGACGCGAGGATACCATCTACCCGTGTGCTCAGAAAGGTTTCAATTCCCTTCTGCTCATACTCCGGCAGCTCATTAGACTGGTAGATCAATACGTTGTAGCCATGCTGATTGGCCATGCTTTCAATACCGTGGATAACAGAGCCAAAGAAGTTGATCTCAGCACTCGGAATAATGACCCCAATAATATTGGTCCTGCCGGAGCGCAGCGACCAGGCGATCCTGTCTCTCCGGTAGTTCATCCTTTCCGCCGCTTCCTGTACCATCTTCCGGGTCTCCTCACTGGTGCCCTTGCGGTTATTCAACGCCCTGGACACAGTCGCACCCGTCAGGTTCAGCTCCCTGGCAATATCTGCTATAGTAACTTTGTGGTTCAATAAAGGCTGTGTTTACTACTAAAGTATAAAATGATTATTTAATACAGCAAAAATAATGGGGGAAGATAAAGGTTATTATTTCAATAGATTCATTGCAATAAGAAATTCGTTGCATTATATTTATACTAATCTAATCCTTACCGATGCAAGCAGCCAATCAACGCTTTTTACCACTGGATGTATTCCGTGGCCTTACCATCTGCTTCATGATCATTGTAAACACTCCCGGTAGCTATGATCATGTATTTGCACCACTGGAACATGCTGCATGGCATGGTTTCACACCCACCGACCTGGTTTTCCCGTCCTTCCTCTTCGCTGTGGGCAATGCAATGAGCTTTAGTATGCGCAAGTATTACGAAATGGACAATGCTGCCGTACTTTCAAAAATATTCAAAAGGACCCTGCTCATCTTCCTGCTGGGCTTCATTATGTACTGGCTACCTTTTGTACACCACACGCCCGATGGCGGACTTGCCTTCAACCCCTTCCATGATACCCGCATCATGGGTGTACTGCAAAGAATTGCCCTTTGCTACTGTTTTGCCTCGCTGATGATCCGCTTCCTGCCCGAAAAAGCAGTATGGGCTATCAGCGGACTGATACTGGTGGGTTACTGGCTCATCATGCGCTTCCACGGAGACCCTTCCGATCCATTTGGTTTCAGCAACAACGCAGCCGTTCGTTTCGACAGGCTCATTCTTGGTGAAAATCACATGTACCATGACAGAGGTACTATCTCCGAACCCGAAGGATTGCTCAGTACACTGCCAGCCATCGTGAATGTGGTAATAGGTTACTACACCGGCCTCTATATTCAAAAACGCAAGCCCAACACACTAAGTCTGCTGTTAAGACTAGGCTGTTTTTGTATCGTCCTGGCCACCTTCTGGAACAACGAATTCCCAATTAATAAAAAGTTATGGACCAGTACCTTTGTATTATTAACCGCCGGTCTGGACCTGTTGATCCTTACATTGCTACTCTATATAATAGATGTCAAAGGGCAAACCAGGTGGACCGGATTCTTCACCACCTTCGGGAAAAACCCATTATTCCTTTATCTTTTATCAGAAGTGCTGGTTATATTCCTGTTTTTCTTTACTATTGGGAACGAATCGGTATATGAATGGTTGAATAACCACATATTCCAGCCAATAGCCCCAGGTAAAGTAGGTTCTCTCCTCTTTGCAATTACATACATGCTGTTTTGCTGGTGTGTGGGTAAAATCCTGGACAAAAAACGTATATACGTTCGTGTATAAGAAAGGTGGTATAGTATATTGCCTTATCTTAGCTTCCTGAAACCCAACGTGTTTAGCTTTGTTTTGAGAAACTGTTAGTCATGAAATAGTATGGAACTATCTTTAAAGGGAAAAACCGCCCTGATCTGTGGTGCTACACAGGGAATTGGATTAGCCACAGCCAGGGAACTGGCCGCTTTAGGAGCCGAATGTATCCTGATGGCCAGGGACAAAGAGGCCTTAAAAGAAATAATACCTACGCTCGAAGCAGAACATTTCCAGGAGCATAGTTATCTTGTAGCTGACTTCAGAAACCCTAAAGAGGTCGAAGAAGCCATCAAAACAGTCACAGAGAAACAGACCGTTCACATCCTGATTAATAATACCGGCGGCCCTGCCAGTGGCCCGATCGTAGAAGCAGAAGTACAGGAGTTCACAGATGCCTTTAACCAGCACCTGGTGAATAACCATATACTGGCGCAGGCCGTAATCACAGGTATGATTGGCGCAGGTTATGGCAGGATCATCAATGTGATCTCTACTTCTGTAAAAGCCCCCCTTAAAAATCTCGGCGTATCCAATACCATTCGCCTCTCTGTTGCCGCCTGGGCCAAGACCATGGCGACAGAACTGGCACAATATGGTGTGACCGTCAACAATATTCTGCCTGGTTCCACTAATACTAACCGTCTTCAATCCCTGATAAAGACAACGGCCAAAAAGCGGAATGTAGAAAGACAGGTAATCGAACAGGAAATGCTGGGTGAAATACCAATGAAACGATTTGGAGATGCTAAAGAAATTGCAGCCGCAATTGCATTTCTGGCTACACCTGCCGCCGGTTATATCACGGGTACAAGTATTCCTGTTGATGGCGGCAAAACACCTACCTTTTAATATAGCTTATAATATAAAAGCCCCGACAAATGTCGGGGCTTAATTCATCACTTTTTACTATTACAAATTGAACAAGTGTGTATCTGATTGTGCAAAAATCCTTCATCTGAACGCATAACCAGGAGCGGAAAAGGAATTTTATTTACGCAAAGGGGAAAAACAAAAAAGGGGGGCAGTCTGAGACTGCCCCCCTTTTTTTCTTGCTGATTATCTTACATCGAACCATAACCTTGTCACTAGCTGATCCGCACCCTGGTTTGCTACCGCCGCTTTGTAATTAGCTCCATTCAGTGCCTGCTCTGCAGAAGGATAAGTCAACCGCAAAGGCATCTTTCCATCCAGGACACCGGCATAGGCAGGTTTCAGCACCGGATAATCCAGTCTTCTCCACTCTGCAAATCCTTCCAGCCCCTCACCAAACAGCGCCAGCCATTTCTGTTCGCCGATAGACTTCCTGTAGTTCGCCGCATCGTATGCTACGGAAGTTTGTGCCAGGTAGGTAGCCACCGCTGCGTCACTCAGATTATACTGTTTCAGCGAGGCTGTAACAGCCTGTCTGTACAGATCTGCCGCATCACCGCTCAGTAACCCCCGCTGTGCTGCTTCTGCTTTGATGAACAGCAACTCGGCGTAGTTAAAGATCACTGCGGGTGCAGTTGTTGCCGTAAATACCGCACCTACATCTGATGTTTTGTTGAAACCCAGTTTGGAAGCTGAATCCGTAGGCAGACCATTCGTAATGCCTACCACGGTATTGGTATCTCTTGGCACCGCACCATATATTGCCAGGCGAGGATCATTGTAAGCACGCAGTAAGTCGACCACAGTCTTACTGATACGATAGTCACTACGAGTTTCCCTGTTCTTTGCCACCGGATTCTGGTTAGGAGATGCCAGGTACACCAGTTGGGCATTTTCAGCATTTGTAGCAATCAGGCCACTGTTGTCAGCCCCGATTTCGTCGAACACTGCTTTCGCTGCATCGAACTCTTTGTCTGCTATTCTCAGTGCAATACGTAGTCTCAGAGAGTTGGCAAACTTTTTCCACTTATTCATGTCACCGTTATACAGCACATCTCCACCGATCGCATTGTCAGTAGTACTGATCAGTCCTGCCGCCGTCTTTAGTTCTGCCAGCAAACCCAGGTAGATGTCACGCTGGTTATCGTATTTAGGTGTCAGGTACTTTTCAATGTTCGCAGCCTGTGAATAAGGAACATCGCCATACAGGTCTGTCAGCACCTGGAAGATCCAGGAACGCATGATGATACCTACTGCTTTGTAATTCGGATTGTGCAGTGTATCGCCCAGCTGAATCAATGTTGAGAAATCCTCTACACCCTGTGCATAAAAGTTATTCCAGATGGTTTGAATGCTGGTAGCAGCAGGAATATATTTATCAGGATCTGTATATTGGATCTTTGCCCAGTACTGTACATACAGCAGGCTCGTTTCCATAGATGCATCCGTGCCCCAGTAGGTATCCACATTCGATTTGATACCATTCGTGAGCAGGTAATCCGGCTGGGCAGATGTTGCTTCGTTCGGATTTTTGTTGATCCTTTCCAGCTCTTTGGAGCAGGATGTGAGCACCACTGCAATACCAGACACCCACAATATATATTTGAATAATTTCATGATCTGATTTTTTGATGGTTGAATTAGAAGGATACTTTCAGGTTCACTCCTATACTACGGGTAGTAGGGATCTGCAATGTTTCCAGCCCCTGTCCGTTACCAGTATTAAAGGCTGTTTCCGGATCGATATTGGGCACTTTTTTATCGATATAGAACAGGTTGCGTGCAGTTAAGGTCAGGTTCACACCTTGTAATCCCCATCTATGTGCCAGCTCCTGTGGCAATGCATATCCTACCCTTACCTCTCTGAGTTTGATAAAACTGGCACTGTATACGCTGCTTTCATTCAAAGAGCTGCTGTATACTGCTTTGTAGTAACGCTGCGCAGGCAGAATTGCTTCGTTCTTTTTACCATCGGCAGTGACACCATCGAAGATGATACCATCATGATAGACAGTTTCACCATTTGGCGCCGCAGCGGTATGACTTTCCAGGCGGACTGCAGTACCCTGCTGGTTGTTGTTGGCATAGTAATAAGGAATACCACCATGCTCTGCATCACGACCTGGCATAGTCGATGCCAGTACACCGGTATAATTACCGGTATAGTTAGTACCGGACCATATCTGGCCGCCCTGGCGGGTATCGATCAGGAAGCCTACACTGAAGCCTTTGAAAGTAAAGTTGTTGTTGATGCTACCACTCCATTTCGGCGTATAGTACCCCAGCACTTTCTTATCATCAGCCACTACAGGTGCTCCGCTTGCACTTACGATGATCTCACCCTTATCGTTACGTTTGTAAGCTTTACCATACAGGGCACCATAGCGCTTGCCTTTAGACGCCAGTACCTGCATGTTGCCTGAGCTACCCATTACATAATCGTTCAGGAAACCTTCTTTGTCCAGCTCAATTACCTTGGAGATATTTTTCGCATAATTGATATTCACATCCCAACGGAAACCAGAAGCAGTTGTAACAGGCGTACCGCCCAGCATCACTTCCACACCGTGGTTGTTAATTTTACCTGCATTCAGGATCTTTTTCAGATCGCCGGTGGTCGCACTTACGTCTGCCAGCAGGATCTGGTTGTAACTGCTGGAAGAATAGTAAGTCACATCAGCATGGATACGGTCTTTCAGGAAACCTGCTTCCACACCAAATTCAGTAGCCTGTGTAATTTCCGGTTTAAGGTCTTTCTTCAGGAACTTGTCATTGACAGTCAACATCGGATAGCTACCAAATGGCTGGCTGAAAGGATAAGTATTCACCAGCTGGTAAGGATCGGTATCCTTACCGACCATTGCCCAACCACCTCTTACTTTCAGATTAGTCAGCACATTGCTTTGAATATGCAGGGCGTCGGTCAGCACAACGCTTGCATTTACAGAAGGATAGAAGTAAGAATTATTTCCTGCAGGCAGCGTGGAAGACCAGTCGTTACGTGCAGTTGCATTCAGGAATGCCCAGTTACGGTAAGACAGTGAGGCAGATGCAAAAGCACTGTACACCTTCAGGCGGGTAAATACATTTGTTGAAATCAGCGGATCGCGGGAGTTATTCAATGTGTACACATCTTTCACCGCCAGCTTGGGCGCCTGCTGATAGTTATTTTCATATTGGTTGGTACGAATGTTACCGCCTACCAGACCATCAATAGTGAAGTTGCTGTTCAGCTGCTTTTTCGCATTCAGGGTGAACTCACCGTTGGTTTCCGTTACTACGTAATTGTCTTCGGTATATGAACCGAAAGGTGTACCATTGGTGTAGTAAGCCACCTTGTATTTACGCTTATCGTTGTAAGTATCGGTACCTACACGGAAGTTAGCAGAAAGCCAGTCAGTCACATCGTAGCTCAGACGGGCATTACCGAAGAAACGGTTACGCGCCTGTCCTACAGTATTTTCATATTGTATCCAGTATGGATTGCTATAGTAACTATGGTTCCAGTTGAAATCTGTACCATCCGCATTTTTATAATTCCTGAGGAGGCGGGTATCTACCTGGCGGCCGAACCAGGTGTATTGCAATGTCACACTGTTGGCACGTTTACCATCGATCCCCGGCAGGTTATCAGCACCCGCTTTTACGTAGTTGGCATACGTACTCAGTGTGAGCTTCGGTGCCAGGTGGAAGGTGGTATTCACCGCAAAGGAGTTGCGGGTGATCCCTGTGTTGGGCATAATGCCCGTCTGCTTTGTATTATTAAAAGAGAAACGGTAATCTACCTTTTCATTGCTACCACTCACGGCCACTCCATTGTTCAGGGTGTAACCGGTCTGGTAGAAATCCTTTACATTGTCCGGGTGTGCTACGAAAGGAACGGCCACACCGTTGGAGAAAAACTGAGGGATCAGCCGGCCGTCCATTTTAGGCCCCCAGCTTTCATCCACGCCATCGTTGATACCACCTCCTTTACCATCTACATAAGAGAACTGTCCGCCGGAACCCTGTCCGTAGCTATTCTGGTATTTAGGCAATACCAGGATGTTTTCGAAGGTCGCGCTGCTATTTACAGTCACACCATAACCTTTTACGCCTTTGCCGGTTTTGGTCCTGATCACCAGTACGCCACCAGCAGCACGTGAACCGTACAGCGCAGCCGCGTTAGGGCCCTTCAAAACGTTCAGTGATTCAATATCATCAGCGTTCAGGTCGGCAATGGCATTTGCAAAATCACGACCGGTACCTACACCCAGCTGGCTATTATCCAATGGAATACCATCCACGATAAATAAAGGTTGGTTATAACCAGCGATAGAGGTCTCACCTCTGATCACGATACGGGAAGACCCCATACTACCCTGGCTGCTTGTTACTGTCACACCGGCTATTTTACCTGTCAGTGCATTGACAATATTGGATTCGCGGGCTTCAGCGATATCTTTCGATTTCAGTTCCTGTACAGCATAGCCCAGGGAACGTTTTTCCCGGCTGATGCCGAGGGCTGTTACCACTACTTCCTGCAGTTTGCTTTCGTTATTCTCCAGCGCGAAGTTCAGGGTGCGGCTGTTGCCAACTACCTGCTCAACAGCGGTATACCCAATAAAGGAAATGCGAAGTGTATCCTTTGGAGATACATTGATGGAGTACTTACCATCAGCATCAGTTTGTGTACCATGATTACTACCCTTGACAGCGATAATGGCGCCCGGAATAGGCGTAGCATCGGTACGGGAAGTGACAACGCCGGTAATCCGGGTGTCTTGTGCCTGCCCCCATTGATATGTGAGCATGAGAGCCAGTAAAATGCCGGCGATTCTGCGTAGTTGGTTGTACATTGGATCAGATTTCATGTAATTAATGCCCATGGCAATGCCTGGCCGGTTAGGAACCAGCAGTTGACATGACTCACAATTGCGTTGACTTAATATTTGATGAGTAGGAGAATTGCCACTACTTATACAGACGTTTAAACGACGATTGCTAAATACAGGGGCGAAATTAAGAAGGATTTTATTATCCTACAAGTTTTATAGACTAAGTTGTTAATATTTTTATAAAAATCACTCGCTTTTGAGGAAACCAGCAGACTCTAAAAGCCTGTGTATATTGGGATTACTACTATAATTAGCAATAGGGGTTTTTAATTCCTTTGTGATCAGGCTCAGTTTGCTATACTTATTGCCAAAGGCATTAGCGAAGGCGTTTCCATAGATGAGGTTCATAAATCCATGGTAGGGTTCATAACGGCCGTATCCCCTGTCCTGCCAGAATTTGTCCATTTTATTATTAAAGCCTTCCAGGGCGGCGCGGAATTCTTCTTCTGTAATTTTAGAGACAGGACCTTTGCGGCGTTCTGCGTCTACGACTTCTTTTTTAAATAAGGTAATATAGAAAGCAGAGCCTTTGTCTTTTGTGATGCCATCCAGGGCTTCGTTGAGTCCTTTGTACCCGT
The DNA here is from genome assembly GCF_039596155.1 of Chitinophaga sp. Taxonomy (GTDB): domain Bacteria; phylum Bacteroidota; class Bacteroidia; order Chitinophagales; family Chitinophagaceae; genus Chitinophaga. Next base: position 44,666 of record NZ_JBCNKF010000025.1, on the reverse strand, counting down.
CTTCGCTCCCGTCGGCGCAGTACATCAGCACAGAATCGCCGGAAGCGGTTTTCCGGAGGGTGGTCACGAAATACAATCCATCGAATGACTGAAAGATGAGATAAGTACGGTCATTCTTCTCTACTTTCTTCAGGATCTTCAGGTGTTCAGCTTCCAGGTCACCTGACTTTCGGCCGCTGATCCCTCCCTGTCTGGAGGCAGGATCGGTACGGTCCAGCACTATTTCGTCACTGCCGATGGTCACATGGACCGCAGGCGTCGTGCCTGTGCTCCATGTATACCAATCGCCTTTCTGGGCCGTAGTAGCCGATATAAAGAAAAATAAACAAAAACAGCTACTGATTATCCGTTTCATATCAGTTATTCACTTTTTTGCATGAGGTTATAAAGGATCTTCTTCTCTCCTTCATCCAGTTTTATGCCGGTTAATGAATCGGCGGGTATAAAATGCCTTTTGAAGGCAATAATTGCAGCACTGGTATCCTTCACATCATAACCGAAAAGGCGCAGGGCCTGTTTGGTATTAAAATCTGCGGGCAGGGTCACATTGGTCGTATCGTACCAGAGGCCAAAACCTTTTTCTGCCAACTGCTGCCAGGGGAAATAGCGGTTGGGATCATTTTTACGGGTAGGCGCAATATCTCCATGACCAATAAAATTAGCTGCTGGAATGTTATACCGGTGTTTTAAGGTATCCAGCAGCACCATCAGGCTGTTGATCTGCTGCGGCTGAAAAGGCACGTGTCCATTATTATCCAGTTCAATGCCGATAGAGCAGGAGTTCATATCTGTTACATTCCCCCATTTGGACAAGCCTGCGTGCCATGCGCGGAGATAATCGTTCAGCATTTGTACGACAGTACCATCCTGACAGATTACGTAGTGAGCACTTACATTGGTACGGGTCAGGGTAAAGGTCCTGAATGTACTGTCGCATGTGCCTTGTGCGGTATGGTGAATGATCACATAATTAGGCTTCCGCATATTGAAGTTGGTTGTCCCAATCCATTGGCCTGTGCCGGGTTCTGCACGCAGGGTACGGGCGTAAGACCTGGCTTGCCTGCGGTATACCTTGTTCGTAGCACCGTATGGCGTATGTGCACAGCTGAATAGAATAGCCGGTAGGGCTAAGCAGAGTAATAATCTGACCTGTTTCATAGCTAACAAACATACAATTTAAATACCACGTTCCTCTATCTGCTTATGCCCTAAATGTACTTCAACGATACTATCAAGCGGTCACTATAAGGGCACTATAAGGGCACCTATATATCACCTCAATATCCAAAGGATATACAAGTGCCCTTATAGTGGCGGTTTAGTGGCGGTTTAGTGACGGGTTAGAGACGGGTTAGAGACGGGTTGGTAATACAGTCGAAGTATCGCTACACAAAAAAGCCCACTCTTCCGAGTGGGCTTTCTATCTATAATGGTATTATATTATCTTATTTAACCTCCTGAGTCATAGAATAAGGTACGTCTTTATCAGAGATACCTCTGCTCTTATTAGGCATTGCATCCATGTCAAAGTTGATCGTTGCGCCCTTCATCAGCGCATCATAATCCAGCCAGTTGTTAGTCAGGTTCTCCCCATTGAAGGTAGCAGATCTGATGTAACGGTTTTCTTCGCTGTTTCTGGGTGCATTGATCACGATTTCCTTCCCATTTTCCAGCTTTACAGTGGCTTTTTTGAATAAGGGGGCACCTACTACGTACTGTGGTGCACCTGGTGTAACCGGGTAGAAGCCCAGTGCACTGAATACATACCATGCTGAAGTCTGGCCGTTGTCCTCATCTCCGCAATAACCATCAGGAGTAGCAGAATACAGGCGGTTCATCACCTCTCTGAGCCAGTATTGAGATTTCCATGGAGCACCTGCATAGTTGTACAGGTAGATCATATGCTGGATTGGCTGATTACCGTGTGCATACTGGCCAAAGTTCATGATCTGCATTTCGCGGATCTCGTGAATGGTAAAGTTATAGTAGCTATCGTCGAATACCGGCGGCATTGCAAATACAGAATCCAGCATTTGTACGAAAGTCTCTTTTCCCCCCATCAGGTTGATAAGCCCCTGTACGTCGTGGAATACAGACCAGCTATAGTGCCAGCTGTTACCTTCTGTGAAGGCATCTCCCCATTTGTAAGGATTGAAAGGTGTCTGGAACTTCCCATTCTCGTTCTTACCACGCATTAATTTACTTTCAGCATCGAATACATTGCGGTAGTTACGCGCCTGTTTGGCAAAACGGTCAATTTCTGCTTTCGGACGCTTCAGGGCTACTGCCAGTTTCCAGATAGTCCAGTCATCATAGCAATATTCCAGGGTACGGGCAGTGTTCTCATTGATTTTCACATCGTAAGGCACATAACCTAGTTTGTTATAGTATTTCACTCCTTTACGGCCTACTGATTCCAACGGACCTTCGTTGTTGGAGTTCTTGATGATCGCTTCGTATGCCGTATTGATGTCGAAACCTCTTACACCTTTCAGGTAAGCATCCGCGATCAGGGAAGCAGAGTTGGAACCGATCATGCAATCGCGGTGACCAGGACTCGCCCATTCAGGCAACCAGCCACTTTCTTTGTATGCATTCACCATACCTTCCATAATGTGCGCGTTCATAGAAGGGTACATCAGGTTGAAGAACGGGAACTGTGCACGGAAAGTGTCCCAGAAACCATTATCAGTGAACATATAGCCTGGCAATACCTGGCCATTATAAGGGCTGTAGTGCACCACTGCACCTTTTGCATCGTACTCATAGAACTTACGAGGGAACAGCATAGAACGGTACAGGCAGGAATAGAAGGTACGGGTCTGGTCTGCAGTACCACCTTCCACCCTGATACGGTTCATTTCTGTATTCCATGCAGCTTTCGCCTTGTCCCTGATGGCCTCGAAAGTGCTGCTACCTATTTCCTGGTTCAGGTTCAATACCGCCTGCTCGGGGCTGATGAAGGATGAAGCTACTTTTACGTTTACTTTTTCACCTTTTATGGTTGAAAAACCAATCACGGCACCTACATGGTTCTCTTTTGCTTCTGCCACACCTCTGGTCAGCTCACCATTTTTAAAGGTAGCCACATATGTGAATGGCTTGTCGAAGGTGAGAACGAAATAGTTTTTGAAGTTGGCCGGTACACCACCGCTATTCTTTGTAGTATAGCCCACAATCTTACGCTCTTCAGGCAATACCTTGATATAGGAACCTTTGTCCAGCGCATCGATCACGACAAAAGCGCTGTCCTCTTTACCGTAAGTAAAGCGGATAGCGGCAGCTCTTTCAGTGGGCGTGATCTCTGTGGTCACATTATGATCTGCCAGGTATACGCTGTAGTAATATGGCTTTGCTACTTCCGCTTTGTGCGAGAACCAGCTGGCTCTGTCATCTTCTTTAAATTTTACAGATTTAGTCACCGGCATGATGGCAAACTGGCCATAATCGTTGATCCATGGGCTGGGCTGGTGGGTTTGTTTAAAACCACGCAGTTTGTCTGAATGATAGGTATATGCCCATCCGTCACCCATTTTGCCGGTCTGCGGCATCCAGAAGTTCATACCCCATGGGCAGGCAATAGCCGGATAAGTGTTCCCTGTTGACAAGGAACCCTTAGAATCGGTTCCCATAAGTGGATTGACCCATTCCACCGGGTCGGAGACGCTGTTCACAGTCTGGGCCTTCGCAAAACAGGATGCCAGCAAAAGGGCCGGAATGATGAGTTTTTTCATGTTGAGAATGTCTGGAATTTTAGCATGATAAAGGACGTAAAAATAAGTTTTCGCAGGTTAAAATACAGTTTATTTTATAAATGGAAGAATAGCTGTACTGGCGTGCAGAGAAAGGCTAAATTGTTTTAGCTATAATGGGTATTATCGGGACAATATTAACTTTTCCTTAAAAAGTAAACTTTAAACCAACCGCCGAGTCCAATACTCTCGTATTTACTATCACATTCATTGATAATCCATTCTTCTCATGAATAAAAGATTTACGCTGGCCGTACTTTTTGCGGGTACATTAGGTGCAGGCTTATTTTCTGCCTGTAAGAAAGAGAGTGAAGCCGGGGGTACAACTACCACTACCACGACTACCGGTACTGCTATCTCGGACGAGGACTCCCTGAAATACCTGATGTATAATACTATGCAGGTAAGCTATGTAGATGGCGGCAGAAGCACGACCACGAATCTGCCCACCTACTACTGGTATTCAAATGTACCAACACTGAACCCCCTGAGCAGTACTTACGCCAATGCCGATTCCCTGTTGTCAGTTATGAAAGGATATGCGGTAGGCACTGGCTCTACCGTACTGGACAGGTATAGCTTCCTGGATAGGACCGGATCTTTATCTTCGTCCCTGCAGGACGGTGTATCCGGCTCCCTGAAGAAAGTAGCCGCAACCTCCGGCGATTATGGTATGGAGGTAAGTTATGTATATGCTGATGCCAGCAAAAGTACCACTTACCTGTACGTACTTTATGCAGATAAGAATTCCCCGGCTGGCCTGGCAGGTGTACAGAGAGGAGACCGGATCACCGCAATTAACGGGGATACGAATATCTCTTACGATGGGGCTTCCGGCAGTAATACCACCAAGGTGAACAATGCGCTGTTTAACTCGACTTCAGTTACACTGAAAGTGCTCAAGGCAGGTACGACTGCGACGACCGCCTCCTATTCGCTGGCCACTACTACTTATAATATTAACCCGGTGCTGTTCGATACGACTTTTACCATCAATGGGGCTAAAGTAGGATACTTTGTGTTTTACACGTTCACCAACACCTATACGAGCAAAGGCGTGGCTTCCAATACCAAGACGATCCTGGATGCACTGTTTGCAAAATACAAAGCAGCGGGTATTACTAACCTGATCGTGGACCTTCGCTATAATGGCGGCGGTTCCGTTACGACCGCCGAGTACCTGGACAGTGCAATAGCTCCGGCCAGTGCTGCGGGTAAGACCATGTACTACTATCTGTACAACGATAAGCTGACGGCAAATCTGGATAAGGTAGGGCTGGATGCGAGTGTGAATTTCCCGTCTTCGACTGGCGGACTGGCATTGGACAATGTGTTCTTTATCGTATCTGGCAATACAGCGTCTGCAAGTGAGATGACGCTGAATAACCTGAAGCCCTATATGAATGTGAAGCTGGTAGGGGAAACGACTTATGGTAAACCTTGCGGGTTTATTACGTTTACGCTATCTGATTACGATAGTACAGGGAAAGAAAAGTACCTCGCAGATCTGTATGCGATCAACTTTGCGACCGAGAATGCCAATCATGTTGGCGGGTATTTTACCGGCATTAACCCAGACGCTTCCGCAGTGGATTATATTAATGTGCCCTGGGGAAATCTGAGTAATGATGATAACCTGGTAGCAATTTCGAATTATCTGACCACCGGTAGTTATACTTCCAGTGGCGGCAGATTATCATTGGGCAATACAGGTGGCATGCTGAAGGTATCCAAAACACCGCTGTCAACCAAGAGCTTCAATGGAATGGTGGACTTCAGGATTGGGAAAAAACTAAAGTAGGTTAATAACAACTTTCATAACAAAACCGCTTTTGCTTACGGCAAAAGCGGTTTTGTTTTTGGGGAGGGTCTACACCGGCCTTCCCGTGTTATCTATGCTGGTCATAAACGTTTGGTTGAATGGATTGCTGTAACAAGGTCATTTCCTGCTGCGTTAACGTCGCTGATCTGAACACCCCCACAGCTTCTTCCAGCTGGTTTTGCGTTCTGATCCCAACTACCGCAGCTGCAATTGCCGGCTGGTGCAATACAAACCGTAAGGCGGTCTGTGCCAGCGTACGGTCGGGCCCTGAAATATTTGCCACAGCCAGTGCCGCTTTAGCCACTGCTGCTGCATCGTAACTCAGGTAAGGTTCGGGATGCTTACCGGCGAGCAGGCCTTTTGCCACCCCTCCCCTTGCCAGCACTCCAATATTATTTGATTGTAACAGCTGCAGGCAGGTTTCTTCCGGTCTCCGGTCCAGCAGGCTATACTGCATCATCACACTCACGATATTCGAACGGTTGATATACTCCCTGATCACGTTCGGGCGAATAGAGGAAATACCATAATAACGGATCTTCCCTGCCTGTTGTAATTGTTCAAATGCGTCAATGGTCTCATCAATAGGATCTTCTATCATTCCTCCGTGCAACTGGTACAGATCGATGTAGTCAGTACCCAGGCGACGCAGACTCTCCTCTACTGCCTGCAGGATGTAGACTTTGGAAGGGTTCCAGTCCCACCCGCTTTTGTCCGCTCTCCACTGGTTACCCACCTTGGTAGCAATAATTGCCTTATCCCGTTTTCCTTTCAGTGCCTGGCCCAGCTGCACTTCGTTGTCTCCATGGTTGTAGAGATCCGCCGTATCAAAGAAATTGATCCCTTTTTCCAATGCCCTATGCACCAGGAAAGTGTTCTCTAAGGTATTTTCTCCCAACGACATACATCCGAAAGCAATTTCGCTGATCTGAAGGTCCGATTTACCAAGGGTGTTGTATTTCATAGTACTAATTTAACTGCCCTTGCAAAAAAATAGCACCATTATTAAAAAAATTTCTACATTTTGCATACATATCCTCGAATTGTCATTCTGTCACCATGGAACAAGTCCTCATTGGCAAATGTGTGTATATTATCAATACAGGGAAAAACCTTTACAAGATTGGGAAAACCCATGACCTGCAAAAAAGGCTTTCTTCCTATCATACCCACCTGCCCGTCATGTTCCGTGTGATCCGCCAGTACCCGGCAGCGAATATGGATGACCTGGAAGAATGTCTTCATGTGATCTTCCAGCACAAAAGAGTCAAAGGCGAATGGTTTGAGCTCCAACCTTCCGATCTCGTCATTTGTGACAATGTTGCCCGCAACTACGCACTCAGCCGTATACATAAGCAAGCCAAACAATATGGACAGATCCGCTATAGCGATGATCCGTTATTACAGGTAATGGAAGCGAATGAAAAGTATCTGCAGGATTATAGCAGGGTAGCGCAGGACATAGACCTGGGACTGAGTACCGATGAAGTATTTGAGCTCCACGAAGGCAGTGTACCCAAAGCTGTCATAGAAACTGTACGTAGATTACTGAAATATCGTACACCGAACTCGGCATTCCTGAGTAAATGGCTGCCGGTGGTCAACGAACTGAGCACAGGTAGCACTGAAGCTGCTATTTTAAATAAATACAAAGGACAAATAAGCCGCAACACGATCCAGATGATCAAAAGGATCCTCCGCAACCAACTGTTTTAATGCCATTTTAAGCGGGATTTAAGTCCTCCAATTTACCTTCACATAAAATGTTAAAGCAGGTTTTAACGTTAAACTAAGTGTATCCAAACCGATCTAATATATAAATTCAGGCAAGATGAAGAAGAGAATATATATGTTGCTGACACTTATAGCCCTGGTGAGTATGGCAACCATGGATAGTGCTTTTGCACAACGAGGACGTGGAGGAGGTCATGTTTCCTTTGGTGGTGGAGGCCGCGTGGCATTTAGTGGCGGCGGTCGTGTTGCATTTGGTGGTGGAAGCAGAGTTGCCGTTGGTGTAGGCGCCCGTTTTGGTGGTCCACATTTTTATGCAGGTGGTTATTACCGCTCTCCTTACCATTATCATTATTATCCCCGTCCATATTATTATCGTCCATACCGTTATTATGGGATGCCAGTAGGATTCGTAGTGAATGTACTGCCTTATGGTTTCCTTTCTTTTAACACTGCATGGGGTCCTTATTATTATTCTGATGGATTCTTCTATCAGCCCTATGCAGGAGCGGGCACAGAGCGTGAACAATACCAGGTAGTCGATCCTCCGATGGGTGTAGTGATTCCAAGTTTACCAAGTGGGGTAAATACCGTGGTGATTGACGGGAATACTTACTACGAAAAAAACGGTACTTATTACCAGGAAATCCTACAGGATAAACAAGTAAAATATGTGGTAGTAGGAAAAAACGGACAACTGGATACAGGCAAAGCACAGGATGAACAACCTGCCCCTGCACCAGACCCTGAGATACTGGATCAACTACCAAATGGTAGCAGAGGAGTCGAGATTAATGGTCAGCAATTATACGTGTCTCCTGATGGTATGTACTACCAGGAAGTCACTAACGCAGACAGTTCCAGAGGATATAAGCTCGTTGGAAAACAGTCTGCAGATTAATAAGTATCTGTTTTCAATTCTGGCAAGTGGCATGGGTTTCCATGCCACTTGTTTTTTTAGTAGTATCCCTTTCGCAAACCTACATAAGTATGATTAAATAATATTAATTTCCTGTTACGTACTTCAACTTGATCGCTAACCCCTATATTTTTTTCAAGGAAAATTCATTAGCTTTAACATAACATTAAGGTATTCCTGTAACACTAACCATGGATACATCTCAAATAACCAGATAACCTATAATTATATCTTTAAAGTCTATGAAGACCACAACCCGTAAACAGAACCAAACCCGGCAGGAGCGTGCAAAATCAATTGTACTTGTGCATCAGATTATCTTCGAACGTCACGTCAATTAAGCTATGTGCTTTATTCACATCGTATCAGGATAACCATTACCGGAATCGTTTTAATTTTTAGTAGGAATCGTCATAAATACAGCTGCAAGATCAGGACTCTTACAGCCATTTAACTTTCTGTAGTAAAAAGAACAGTTGTTCATGTGAGATCCGTTTAGCCTTTATAAGCCTGCGTTATGAAAAAAATCCAGTTCGTAAAAACAGGATGGAATGCTATGTCCAGACGTCAGCATAGCAGGCTCCAAGGCACAATAGCTATATTAAAATAATCAGGAAGCGCGGTATAGAATTACGATGATCAGGCATGATCACGCCTGGTATATCCATGCCCGTTACCTAACTCAAATAACCTAGTATGAATATGTCTACAATTATCGGGATTACCCCGTTTGAAAACCCGGACGTCCGTTTAGCTATCGCTTTATCACAAGCAAAAGCCTTCCCTGTACTCCATTTAGGACGAAACCGACAAGTAGCGGAACAGGCACTATCTGAACTGGCGCAACAACTTTCACAGCCATTTGGTGTATGCATCGTTCATACCAGTGTTGCTGATATCTCCCTCCCTGAGCAGGTAACACTGGTGATCGCCCCTTATGGTATGCAGTTAAAATTGCCAAAGAAAGTACAACTGTATTATCAGGTACACAGCCTTGCGGAAGCGAAGCTGGCAAAGAAAGAGAAGGCAGCCGGTCTCATACTCAAAGGAAATGAAAGCGGAGGTAAAACAGGTGATGAATCATCTTACATTCTTTTCCAGCAAGTAGTAAAAGCAATGCCGGATGCCCACATATATGTACAGGGAGGTATTGGTATTCATACTACAGCGGCCCTTATAGGCACTGGCGCAACAGGCGTGGTACTGGATAGCCAACTGGTACTCTTCCCCGAATGTAGCGCTCCTAAAGCATTAAAAAACGTATGCGAAAAACTGAACGGCAATGAGACCCGTGTCATTGATCATTATCGTGTACTGGTACGCCCCAATTCTCCGGAGCTACCAGAAAATGCGACCATGGCTGATGTAGAGCCATTGCTCCAGACTCTGGAACTGGACAAAGGCTACCTGCCGCTGGGTCAGGACATTGCCATTTCTACTGATCTCGTAAATCGATATAAAAAACTAGGCAGGCTTATCACCGGTATGCACCATGCCATTCGTGGTCATATCAGGCAGGCACAGACACAACCTGTTCTCAGTCCGAACAATGCACTCGCACAGCAACTGAACATTACTTACCCTATTGCACAGGGTCCCATGACACGTGTGAGTGATGTTCCTGCTTTTGCTGCTGCCGTAGCCCATGCAGGTGCGTTGCCTTTCGTGGCCCTTTCTTTATTGAAAGGAGAATCAGCGAGGAACCTGATCCGCGAAACCAAACAACTTGCCGGTAACAAGACGTGGGGGGTAGGTATACTGGGGTTTGCACCGCAGGAATTGAGAGATGAGCAAACTGCTTATATACAGGAAGAAAAGCCGCCATTTGTACTCATTGCCGGTGGCCGTCCCTCGCAGGCAAAAGCGCTGGAACAGCAGGGAATCCAGTCTTTCCTGCACGTACCATCCGCTTCTCTGCTGGATATGTTTATAAAAGAAGGCGCCCGAAAATTTGTGTTTGAAGGCCGTGAATGCGGAGGACATGTGGGCCCACTGTCCAGCTTTGTACTTTGGGAAAAACAGATCGACAGATTACTGCAGGAAGAAAATGCCGGGCAGTTCAGCCTTTTCTTTGCCGGAGGTATTCATGATGCGTTGTCCGCTGCATTTATTGGTATAATGACGGCTCCACTGGCTACTAAAGGTGCGAAGATCGGCGTGTTGATGGGTACAGCCTATATCTATACCAAAGAAGCGGTAGAAACAGGTGCCATCCTGCAGCAGTTCCAGGATCAGGCGATTGCACATAATCATACTGTACTGCTGGAAACGGCCCCCGGACACGAAACCCGTTGTCTGCGCTCTCCTTTCGCTGATTTCTTCAATAAGGAAAAGGAGCAGCTGATCGCTGCGAATGTGGATAAAAAAGAGATCTGGGCAAAACTTGAATCACTCAATGTAGGACGCCTGCGCATAGCGGCAAAAGGCGTGGACAGAACGGATGCCGGTTTAGTGAAGATAGCGCCGAAGCAGCAGTTGAGCGAAGGTATGTACATGATTGGCCAGGTAGCTGCTATGAGGAATGAAGTTGTGACCATGCAGGCGCTGCATGAAGATGTAGCTGTCATGAACCAGATCATTATTGATAAAGCGGTATTGCCGGCTCCATTATCTTTTGATCAGAAGGCACTGGATGTGGCCATCATTGGTATGGCATGTATTTATCCCGGTGCAAAGAATATTGACGAATACTGGGCGAATATACTAAACGGTGTAGACTGCGTGACAGAGGTACCAGATGATCGCTGGAATAAGGAATTGTATTTTGATAATAATAGTAATGATGGTGAAATGTCGCCGTCTAAATGGGGCGGTTTCATTCCACGCATTGATTTCGATCCGATGGCGTTTGGCATTCCACCGCAGTCACTGGCTGCCATCGATCCCACACAGTTGCTGGCACTGCTGGTAGCGAAACAGGCACTGGACAATGCAGGATATGGTGGCAAAGAATATAATGCAGAAGATGTATCAGTGATTATTGGTGCAGAAGGTGGTACCGACCTGGCCAATAGTTATGGCTTCAGGTCTACATACAGGCAATACCTGGGTGAGATGCCGGAAGAGTTAAAAGCAGTATTGCCTAAAATGACAGAAGACAGTTTTCCAGGTGTACTGGCCAATGTAATTTCTGGCCGTATCACGAACAGGCTGGATCTGGGTGGTCGTAACTATACCGTGGATGCGGCGTGCGCATCGTCACTGGCAGCAATCGATCTGGCTTGCCAGGAGCTGGTGTTGGGAAAATCAGAAATGGTGCTGGCAGGCGCTGCAGACCTGCACAATGGTATCAATGATTACCTGATGTTCAGCAGCACGCATGCGCTGTCCAAAAAAGGTCGTTGTGCCACTTTTGATAGCGAAGCAGATGGTATTGCACTGGGTGAAGGCGTGGCGATGATCGTGTTGAAAAGACTGTCAGATGCAAAGCGGGATGGTGATAAAATATATGCTGTAATAAAGGGTGTAGGAGGCAGCAGTGATGGTAAGAGTCTGGGGCTGACAGCACCCCGTAAGGCAGGACAAATAAAGGCGCTGGAACGCGCTTATGAGATGAGCGGTATCTCTCCTGCAAATGTTGGTCTGGTAGAAGCACATGGTACAGGTACGGTAGTTGGCGATAAGACAGAGATCAGCGCCATCTCGGATATGTTGATTCAGAACGGGGCTGTGGTTGGACAAACCTATCTGGGTTCTGTGAAGACACAGATCGGGCATACCAAGTGTGCTGCGGGCCTCGCAGGGTTGATTAAAGCGGCGTTGTCTGTGTACCATGGTATCAGGCCGGCCACCCTGCATATGAAGACACCGAATAGTTTCTATAACCCATCGAACAGTCCTTTCCTGTTTAATGCAGCTGCCGGTATATGGCTGGACGACAAGCGTACGGCAGGTATCAGTGCATTTGGTTTTGGTGGAACCAATTTCCATGCTGTGATAGAAAACGATGCCAGTGTACAGGATATGGGTACTGCGATGAAGACCTGGCCTGCAGAGCTATTTGTATTCAGAGGTAATAGTCAGCCGTTGTTAAAAGCGGTGAGCAACATACTCCAAAACAATGATAACATCTCACTGAAAGACCTGGCGTATAGCCTGGCTGTGTATAGCCAGGAGCCGGTAACCTTGTCAATTGTGGCAAGTGGTAGAGAAGACCTGATGATGAAGTTAGATCTGGCATTGGCCGGTGCTACCTCCAAAGAGATCTATGTAACAGCACCTGTGGAAGGTAAGCTGGCATTTCTGTTCCCCGGACAGGGTAGCCAGCGGATCAACATGGCGAGAGAATTGTTTGTGGCTTTCCCCGTCATGAGACAGTTGCTGAAGCAGCATCCTGCTTATGAGCGATTATTATTTCCTCCGGCCGTGTTCAACAATGAGGCGCTTCAGCAACAGAAAGAACAGATCAAAGATACACGCGTTGCACAGCCGGTGTTGGGTATCGTAGATCTTGCCATGGCGCAGTTCCTCCAATCATTGGGCATTGAACCTGATATGGTAGCGGGCCATAGCTATGGAGAGCTGCCGGCACTGTGTTTTGCAGGAGCATTTGCACCAGCGCAGTTAGTGCCGCTGAGCGAACAGCGCGCTAAGGCCATCCTGGATGGAATCAGTGATGACAAAGGGATGATGATAGCTGTAAGCTGTGCGGAAGAGGTGTTAAAAAACTTTACCGGTGAAGGAACAGGGGTATATCCTGTGAATCATAATTCGCCTACGCAGTGGGCGCTGGCTGGTAAAACGGCAGATATAGAAGCGCTGATGGTCCGCCTGCGAGAGGCGAAAATCACTTTCAAACAAATGGAAGTGGCGTGTGCTTTTCACAGCCCGGTAATAGCTGGTGCAAAAGCCTTGTATGCACAAGCGATTAAAGATGTGGATTTCTCCGCACTTTCAATTCCTGTGTGGTCCAATACGACAGCGCAGTTATATCCTGAACAACCTGAAGAGATCAGAGCGCGGCTGGCGGAGCATATCGTGCAACCTGTATTGTTTGCTGAAGAGATAGCGCAGATGTATGCAGCAGGTGCAAGGGTGTTTATTGAAGCAGGACCAGGTAAGGTATTGAGCAATCTGGCAAAATCTACTTTAGGCAAAGAGACGATCGTGCTACATACAGAAGATAACGCACCATCTGCAATCACGCACTTACTGAACACCCTGGCGAAATATATCAGCACCGGCAGAACGATTGATTGGGAACAGCTCTTTGCGGGAAGAGATGCAAAGGTGTTACAGCTGGATAACCCGGCGCAGTACAGGAAGAGTGCAACGGTCTGGCTGGTGAATGGACATATGGCAATACCATCCGTAGGTAAGTTGCCGGCACATGGCGCAATGCCGTTGTTACAGCCATTGAAGCTACAGGCTCCGGCAGCTGTACCTGCCGTGATCGCCCCCGTTGGTAATGCAGAACATATGGTGCAGGAGTATCTGAACAGTGTGAAACTGTTAGTGCAGGCACAAAGAGATGTAATACTTGGTTATTTAGGGCATACACCGGCCGCTATGCCGGTAGCAACACCTGTTATGACCCAGGCTCCGGTATCAGCACTAGTTCCTGCTGCAGTGCCACCCGTTGCACCAGCTCCTGCCAGAAGAGATACCAAACGCATCCTCATTGAAGTAGTCAGTGAAAAAACAGGTTATCCACATGAAATGCTGGGTCTTGAAATGGACATGGAAGCAGACCTGAGCATTGACTCTATCAAGCGTATGGAAATCATTGGTGAGCTTCGTACCAAAATGGGTGGCTTTAAATCTGCCGGTAAATCAGAAGAAGCCGTGGTAGAACAACTGGCAGGCATCAAAACACTGAATGGCCTCTTGCAATGGATCGCTGAAAATGTTGATGCACAGGCATTCCCTGATGCAGGTGGCGTATCTCTCCAGCATGCCATTGCACAGCAACCGGTTGTGGATATCAAGAATACCATCCTCCAAATTGTGAGTGAAAAAACCGGTTACCCACAAGAGATGCTGGGACTGGATCTCGATATGGAAGCAGATCTGAGCATAGATTCGATCAAGCGCATGGAGATCATTGGTGAACTACGTACCCGTTTGGGCGGTTTTAATACAACCACTCAAAGCGATGAATCTGTGGTAGAGCAACTGGCAGGCATCAAAACGTTAAACGGATTGCTATCATGGATTTCGGGCAATATGGCTCCACAGCAGCCAGCGCCTTCCGTTACAGCACAACCCGATGCCACCATATCATCATCCGCCACGTGGTCCGAAAGCGAAATTAAAAATATCCTGCTCCTCACAGTGAGTGAGAAAACAGGTTATCCTGCTGACATGCTGGGCATGGACCTGGACCTGGAAGCAGATCTCAGCATCGACTCCATCAAGCGTATGGAAATACTGGGTGAACTGAAAATAAAGATCGGCAGCTTCTCTCAGAATGGAGAAGATAAAACAGAAGCACTGGCTGGCATCAAAACACTGAATGGATTACTGCGCTGGATAGCGGACAATGTAGGTGGTAGTACCCCGGCAATACCTGTGTATAACAAGGCCAATGCAGTGGCAGCAGCGACAGCAGCAAGTCTTTCACGCCTTTGCTTTTCTTTGACGCCTGCTGTTTTTGGGGAAGCCGTTGCCATTAAAGGGGCACGCTTTGCTATCATGGATGACGGTAGTTCATTGCCGGCAACTTTGCAGTCGTTACTTGCGCAAAATGGTGCCACAGCTACTATTATCAATGGTACCGCCTTGCTGGATGACTACGAGGGGCTGATCATTCCAGACCTGCTTACATCTCCCGGCCGCCCCAACATCCTGACAGCATTTGATACCATCAAAAAGCTGCATCCGGAGAAAGCGAAATGGGTATATGCCATCTCCGGGGTACTGAATGGGGATGCCAAAGACCTGCGCAGTGTACAGGGTTATCCCGGCTTCCTGAAAAGCCTGGACAAGGAATGGGAAACGACCAAATGCCGTAGTATCACGCTCACCGGCCAATTCCCGGCGGACCGTATTCCGGGTATGATCATCGATGAAATACTACATCCCGATGAACCTGCAGAAGTGATTTATCACAACGGCAGCAGGCATACCTACAATCTGATTCCTTCTCAGTTGCCGGTAGGAGATACCAGCCAACTGCACCTGAACAGTGACAGTGTAGTACTGGTGTTAGGCGGTGCACAGGGCATCACGGCAGAGCTCATGGTCCGCTTCGCAAAGGACTACCCCTGCAATTATATACTGGTGGGACGTTCCGCCGATCCACGCAATACCGTGGCGTCACAATATACCTCCCTGACAACCAAAGATGCGATTAAGCAGCAACTGATTGCCGAAGGACAGCTCACCAGACCTGCGGACATCGAAAAGAAAGCATCAGACATTCACAAGGCTAACCAGATCTTAAGCACCATTCAATCACTGGAAAAGAATGGCGCAGTGGTGACCTATCGCTCACTGGACCTGCGCAATGAGCAGGAGATCAGTCAGCTCATCACACAAGTGTACAAAGACTATGGCCGGATTGATGGAGTGGTGCATGGTGCCGGATTACTGGAAGACAAACTCTTCCAGCAGAAGACCACTGAATCGTTTGAACGGGTGTTCACCACCAAGGTAACACCGCTCAGGATTCTCGCGGAACAACTGCGCCCCGATGTACAGTTTGTTATCTTCTTCTCCAGTGTTGCCTCTGTGTATGGCAACCGTGGTCAAACTGACTATGCCGCGGCCAACAGTGTAATGGACCGTTATGCATGGGAACTGCGCAATACTATTAAAGGCAAGGTGACGGCTATCAACTGGGGTCCATGGAAAGGTACCGGGATGGTATCGCCTGCACTGGAAAGGGAATATGAGCGCAGAGGTATTGCCCTCATCCCTCTGCAGGAAGGCATGGAGCTCTTTGTGAATGAATTGAAATATGGCAATGAGAGTCAGGTACTGATCATGGCTTAACCTTTTAAAATCGTCCGCAGATATGAATGTAGCTATCATAGGGATGTCCGGTATCTTCCCCGGTGCGGGCAATATCCAGGCTTTCTGGCAAAATATTATACAGAAAAAAGACGCCATACAGGCTGTGCCTGAAAACAGGCTGGACGCCACCTTCTTTGATACGGAGACAATAGCGGTGGACCGTTTTTATTGTCGCAAAGGTGGGTTCATAGACGAATACGCCAGCTTCGACCCTATCCGGTTTGGCATATTGCCACTGGCAGTAGAAGGCACAGAACCGGAACAACTGCTCACGCTGGCGCTTGCCCAGCAGGCATTGCAGGATGCGGGTGTGTCGGACAAAAATACCTCTTTAGAAAAAACAGGTATCATCATCGGGAAAGGGAATTACCCCGGACCCGGTGCTACCAGGGCTATTGAGATTGTACGCACAGGCGAGCAGATCGTACAGCTGCTACAAAACTTATTGCCACATCTGTCTGGTGCTGATCTTGAAAAAGTAAAGAAAGAGTTCCAGCAAAAGAAAGGTCGTTTTGGCCCGGACACGGCTATGGGACTGATCCCTAACCTGGTCGCCTCTCTGGTGGCGAATCGATTGAACCTCGGTGGTGTAGCCTACACACTGGATGCCGCCTGCGCCAGTTCTCTGCTGGCAGTAGATCATGCCATACAGGAACTCAGTTCCGGCAGGGCTGATATGGTCATTGCCGGTGGCGTACATGTATCCCAGAATGCACCTTTCTGGAGTATTTTCACACAGCTGGGAGCCCTCTCCAGGAACCAGCAAATCCGCCCATTCGATCAGCAGGCTGACGGATTGCTGATAGGCGAAGGTTGTGGCTTTGTCGTGTTAAAAACACTGGATGATGCACTACGGGATAACGATCGCATCTATGCTGTCATTAAAGGCAGTGGTGTCTCCAGCGACGGTGCCGGTACCAGCGTAATGAGCCCTTCTGTAAAGGGGCAATCTGTTGCTATCAGACAAGCCTGGCAACGTGCAGGGATTTCACTGGATGAAATCGGGTATATCGAAGCACATGGTACCGGTACTCCATTGGGCGATAAAACAGAACTGGAAACGTTGTCGCAGGTATTTGGTCAACATAGCCGCAAGGCAGGCATTGGTTCAGTAAAATCTATGATAGGCCATGCGATGCCGGCAGCTGGAATGGCTGGTCTGATCAAAACCGCACTGGCATTGTATCATAACACGCTACCTCCTACCCTGCATTGTGAGGAACCCATAGCTGCCATGCGCGAGACCCGCTTTGCCCCTGTACAGGAGGCGACTGACTGGCAGGCCACTGGTTTGCCAATGCGCGCAGGTGTGAATGCATTTGGTTTTGGTGGCATCAATGCCCACCTGGTGGTGGAAGGCTTCAACAGCATGCCGAAAGGAGTATTCAATGGATTTACCCCCACGAATGTTCTATTGCTGGCACGAAATAGCTCCGAAGCCCTGATCCGTGCATTAGAAAACAAAGAAACCGATCCGGGGCAGGGCAATTACCGCATTGCACTGTTTGATCCGTCTGGTGACCGTATCAAAAAAGCGGTGAAGATCGTAAGTAGAAATATCCCCTGGCGGAACAAGCAGGACATCTGGTTCACCAATGAACCATTGATTTCCAATGGAGGGAAAGTAGCTTTTCTATTCCCCGGTTTAGATGGATTAGGTGGTGGTGAAGTGGAGAGCCTGGCTGCACATTTTAAACTTCCAGGCACACACACCAGCAGTAAGGACAGCGTGTATGAATCAGCTATTACCCTGCTGGAAAGAAGCCGTATCATCGATACCGCCCTGAAGCAAATGGGTATCCGTCCTGATCTGAATGCAGGTCATAGCATGGGAGAATGGCTCGCAGGCCGCTCCGCAGGTATGGCGACTGAAGCTTCAATTCTTGAAATATTACAGGATCTGAATCCACAGGCATTGGAAACAGAGAACGCAAAGTTCCTGGTAACAGGCGTGGGATATGATCAGCTGCAGCCCCTGCTGGAAGGGAAAGAAGATATTTATCTTTCCATGGATAACTGTCCGCAGCAAGCCATCCTTTGTGGTACAGATGCAGCGGTGGCAGACTTTATAGAAATACTGAAAGCAAAACAGATCTTTCACCAGGTATTACCTTTCCAATCTGGCTTCCACTCACCTTTTGTGGCGAAGAAAACAGATATATTGCTGGCAGGCATCAGCAAGATCCAATGGTTAAAACCAGAGATCCCCTTCTGGTCAGCCACTACATTGGACCTGTACCCTGATACCTATGAGGCGATACGGGATCTGAGTGTAGATCACCTGATAAAGCCGGTTCGCTTCAGGGAGTTGACGCAAAAACTCTATGAGCAGGAAAATGTACGCGTGTTTATTCAGGCTGGTGCAGGTGGATTGATAGGATTTGTAGATGATACACTGAAAGGGAAAGCTTATAGTGCTATTGCCGCCAATGTGCCTACACGGGGCGGATTGGATCAGCTGTACCGGGTAATGGCGGCACTATTTGTAGAAGGCAAAAATGTAGATCCGGGATGCTTAGGCATCTCTCCTGGAAGAAAAACCACAATGCCGCTGCAACTGGGATCCCCATTTGTAAAAGAACTGGATAGCCTGAAGGGAATTGCGATGCCTGCTCCTGCATTAAAACCGGCGTTTCCTGTGAGTAAAAAACCGGTTTTACAGGCATTCCTGCAAAATGTAGACGAGATCACCGCTATCCAGGATGAAATTATTGCCTTGTTCAATGATCCCATCTCCGTACAGCCCATTTCACATACGCTTGATATTTCATTGGAGAACACACCTTACCTCATCGACCATGCGTTGGTAAAACAAAAGCCGGGATGGCCCATTAAAGAGGATATGGACCCCGTAATACCGATGACGATGATCTTCGAACTATTTGGTGACATTGCCCGGGCGAACGGCCAGAATAGAGCTGTAAAACGCATTTTCAATATACAGGTGTTCAAGTGGATGAACGTATCCTCCCCGTTCAGAAAAACCATTACCGGGAAGTGGGAAGGGAACGACACCGTACATATGGAATTGCCTGATTACGCCAATGCAAGTGTACAACTTACCCGGAGCTTTCCGCCACCTCCGGAAAAAGACTTTTCCATTGGCCGCTCCCTGGAAGAAGAATTATACAAAACACCCGCACAGATCTATGAGCGCCATATGTTCCATGGTCCGGGTTACCAGGGTATCAGGAAAATCGTTCACATGGGCGAAAAAGGCATCACGGGCATCATCGAAAGCAGCACTGGTAAAGGCTCTTTATTAGACAATGCCGGACAGCTCTTTGGCCTGTGGTTACAACTGACCTTACAAAAGGACAGGATCGCATTTCCTGTTAAGATCCATGAAATCGCCTTCTATGGAGATATGCAGGACCAGTCGGGTAGTTTTGAATGTACGTGCCAACTGACAGAACTGAACGATGAATTTGCCACGGCGGATTTTGTGATTAAAAAAGCCGGACAAATTTGGGCGATTGTAACCGGCTGGCAGAACAGGAGGCTGGAAATAGACGAAGCGCTCTGGCAGATCTCCATGGCTCCTTTACAGAACAAACTGGCCAGGGAAATCGCCCCCGGTGTATTCACTTTTCACAACGCTTACCAGCGCGTGGTATCCTGGGATTTTATTCAGAAGCGCTATCTGAACCAGGCGGAGAAAGCCTTTGTAAAAGGGCTCATGCCTATGAAACGCAAAGAGCGGATTATAAGTCGTGTGGCGGCAAAAGACGCAGTGAGGGCAGTTTTACCACAACACTGTTTCCCAATAGAATTTGAGATCAAAAACAATGGTGCCGGTGCGCCTTATGTAGACGGTGTGGAAGGTATTCATGTATCCATTGCCCACAAAGGGATGGACGCCGTTGCCATAGCGCGCTACCTGCAGCCGGTCGGCATTGACATAGAAGAAATAAAACCACAGAGTGAAGGTTTCTGTGAACTGGTATTCAGTGCAGCGGAACTGGCGCTACTACCTGCTGAGGATCGTGATGAGTGGATCATTCGGGCCTGGGTGGCTAAAGAAGCATACGGTAAGTACCTGGGCAAAGGCCTGCAAGGCAATCCCAAAGGATATACCATTACCGCTATCAACGGCCAGGAACTTCGTATCAATGATATCAACATTCAAACAATTAAACACAACAACTTTATAATCGGATGGACGCTATAGCTGCACACAAACTGAACAGCGAAGAGATCTTCGCCTTGCTGAAACAATTCATTACTGAGGTAATCGGAGAAGAGTTCGTAGAAGATATGGATATCTCCAAAGAAAGCTCTTTTACCAGGGATCTGGAAATGGACAGTATTGAGATCGTTTCATTTTCAGAGAAGGTAAAGAGCCACTTTGGTGAGCACGTAGACTTCACGGGATGGCTCTCTGGCATGGACCTCGACCAGCTGATCAATCTCAGTCTGGGTGACATTATAAAATATATTGAACAATGCCAGTAATCAAAATCAATAATACCTCCGTTCATGTACAGGAAATGAACAAGGGAGCGAAGGAAACCATTTTGTTGATCCATGGTATGTTCAGCAACCTGTCGGTTTACTATTTCAACATTGCCCCGATTCTGGCTAAACAATTTCATGTAGTCATGTATGACCTGAAGAGTCATGGCATGAGCGGCAAGGAGAAAGATGGCTATGACCTGAACTCCCTGACCGACGACCTGTTAGCCCTGATGGAAAACTTAGAACTCAAATCCGTACACCTGGTAGGTTATAGCTTTGGCGGACTTGTAGCCCTGCGCATGGCCAGCCGGTTCCCTGGCAGGGTAAAGAAACTGGCCGTAATTGAAGCACCGGATCCGGGCGAAAACGAGCGGCTGGGTATCATGGACATGTATAGCAAAGAGTTCCTGATCGACTATATCAACAACTTCACCGACACTACCAAATTCCGGATGGGCAAACGACAGCTTGAGAAAAACCATCGCATGTACGAATACCTGTTCAATGAAACCTCAATTAAATCTGATCTGAGCAAAGAACGTGGATTCTTCTCAGGAAAAGAGATCGGGTATATCAAACAGGATACACTGCTGCTGTATGGAAAAGACTCTGACTGTGTGCCTTCCGGACAAACTTTATACGACAGGCTCACCCGTTCTAAAATTGCATTACTGAACGGGGATCATAATCTGCCGCTGCAACAGCCGGAAGAAACGGCCATACGGTTAAAAGAATTCTTTGAAGGATGGCAGAGCAAATTCAGACAAATCAATAATAGAATATGGCAAGGTTTGCGTTTATAGTTCCTCCCTTACATGGGCATGTGAACCCAACATTGAGCCTCGGTGCTGAATTATTGAAAAGAGGGCACCAAGTAGGCTGGATTACATTAGATCCGTTACTGGGCAGCAGATTGCCGGCTGGCGGTCAGTTGTTGCAGGTAGCGTACGATGAAGATAGCGAAGCCTATCTGGACCAGATCACCAAAAAGAACGTATCCGGTATAGAAAGTATCAAGTTCCTTTACGAAGAAGTACTGGTACCACTGAACAGATTCATGTACGACGGGATCAATACACTCCTCGACCAATTCAGACCTGATGTAGTGATCAACGACCACCAGCTCTTTGCCGGTGCCATTGCGGCCTACAACAGGAATATGCCTTATGCGACTTCCGTGACCGCACCAGCAGCCATCAAAATGGTGGAAGATCTGCCCGGCGTGCACGATTGGGAAGTTAAGCAGATCGTAGGACTACAGCAGGAACTTGGCGTTCCCGGGAATGACGCCATCGTTCTTTCAGAAAAACTCACACTGGTATATACTTCAAAGGATTTCTTCGGATATATGGACACGCCGGATCATTATAAGTTCATCGGCCCGGTGTTCAATAACCGGAATACACCCCCACCGTTCAACTGGGAGCAATTGTCGCAGATGGGTGCCCATCCAAGAATACTGGTCTCGATTGGCACCACCTTCGATCATGCATATAAGAAAGAATTCTTTGGGAAAGTAATTGAAGCCTTTGCCGGGCAGGCAGTGACAGTGATCGTAGTATCTGATGAAAGCCTCTTTGATAGCTGGCCATCCAATTTCATTGTGCAGCGCAGGGTACCACAGCTGGATCTATTGCCACACCTGGATGGAGTCGTTTGTCACGGTGGTCACAACACTGTGTGCGAGACACTTTCACACGGATTACCGATGGTTGTGATTCCGATCGCCTATGATCAGTCGCATGTAGCAGGTCAGGTTGTAAAGGCGGAGAGTGGTGTACGACTGAACTATAAACGTTTTAAGGCAGCTCATCTCAGGGAAGCGGTATGGGAAATTCTGCAAACCCCCGTGTATAAACTGGCTGCACAAAAAATACAGGATTCCTTTGAGCGAGCGGGTGGCGCTGCTACAGCCGCTGATCTGCTGGAAGATCTGACGCCTGTGATACCTCCTTACGGTATGACCATGAGCCAGGCATTTTATCGTAACAAAGTCTATTAATCTATTTAAACCACTATCCTATGTCTAAATTCATGTTTGTAGTACCACCCTTCTTCGGGCACATCAGTCCCACCCTCAGCGTAGGCAGCAGCCTGATTGCCAAAGGACATGAAGTGATATGGGTAGGATTAAAAGAACTCCCTCCCGAGCATATACCTGCCGGAGGAAAATTTATAGTACCACATGCAGAACTGGCGGAATACCAGACAGCCATTCATCATATCTTACAAAAACAGGATGAAGGGCCGAAACTATCAGGTGTGGAAACCTTAAAACTGGCGCTGGAAGAGACGTACCTACCCTTCTGCAGGATCATGATCAACGGCGTAAACAGGGTCGCAGATGATTTTCAGCCGGATGTGATTGTGAGTGATTGTATCACCTTTGCAGGAGCAATTTGTGCTTATCAAAAAGATATTCCCTGTGTAACTACTACTCCCGTACCACCTGATGTAACAGCAGATAGTATGCAGTCACCAAAGATCTTTGAGTGGCAACAGAACCTGATCAGGGGGCTGCATCACGAGATGGGGATTTATTCAGGCGAGTTTGCCATTCATTCCAGGGAAATGAATATTGTGTTCACCTCCGAAGAGTTTTCAGGGTGTAAGCAACCGTTGCCACATATGCGTTTTGTGGGTCCTGTAAAGGGCAGACCGAATAACACACCTTTTGACTGGGAGCGTTTATCCAGTGCTACCGGTCCGAAAGTGTTCGTATCACTCGGCACATTGCTGGTTGATATCAGGAAAGAGTTTTTTGCTAAACTGATAGAAGCATTTGCCAATGAGCCACTGACCATAGTAGCAGCGACAGACCCTGCCATCTTCCCTGAATGGCCGGACAATTTCATTGTACAGGGTTATGTACCACAAACCCAACTGATGCCACATATGGATGCGGTAATCTGTCACGGTGGGTTCAATACAGTGAACGATGCTTTCCTGAATGGATTGCCCATGCTTATTACCCCCATTGCATATGATCATTTTCATACGGCATCACTCATTGAAAATGCAGGCTGTGGTATCAAACTGCGCTACAAACGGCTACGGGTAAATGATCTGCGGGCAGCTATGTGGGAAGTATTACAAAATGATATGTACAGGAAAGGCGCACAACATATCAGAGATACATTCATTCAGGCCGGAGGAAACGATAAAGCCGTAGAACTCTTAGAAACTTTTGCACAACGCACTAAAGCAAGGTTAACTGCATGAAAAGAAAATTACTTTTCCCAGAAAGGCTGATGTTGGGAGATGGCAACACACCTTTCAATGTCGTATCTACCATCCGCATCAAAGGTAGTATTTCAGAAGAGAACCTGTTACATGCCCTGGCTTGTATTCAGGCGAAACACCCTTTGCTAAGGGCCAGTATCATTGACGATCATTATGTAGTGCAGGATGCACCGGGCCCTATTCCCCTGAAGCTCCTTGATGACGCAGACTGGCAAGCGGTCACTTTATCAGAACTGGCCCTGCCTTTTGATGTGACGAATGCACCATTGGCAAGACTGACCTGGATCCGGTCAGGTGTTTACGCTGACCTGATCCTTTCCCTGCATCACTGTCTGTGCGACGGCGGTGGCCGTTGGGCGTTGATCAAAGAGATCATTGCCTTGCTGGATAACCCCGCCAAAGATATCGGGCTGCATCGCTCGCTACTAACACTGGAGGATATTATACCAGCTGCACAACGTAAAGGGTGGCCATTATTCAAAGCGAAGTTTACCGGTCGTATTATTAAGTACGGTTCTTTGTTACTCAGCTCACTGGTGGCGGCGAAAGGGAAATCAAAAACCACCCGGGAAAAGGATTACTTACTGCACTGGAAACTGGATACTTCCATGACTGCGGCGCTGGTACGTCAATGCAGTGCTATGGGCGTGACGGTGAACACAGCGCTCTGTGTAGCACTCACCAGCGCCTTCAGGAAAGTAAAAGGCCTCCAGGGCACGGCCAAGGTAACCTGCCCGGTAGACATCCGGAAGTATGTACCAGCCATTACCAAAGACACCATCTTTGCAGTAGGCCTTTCTATAACACTTGAAATTGGAGATGAACAGACCCAACCTTTCTGGACAAAAGTGCAGCTCCTGCAACCCATTGCTACCGACAAACAGCGGCGACTGAATACCTCCATGCTACACGCCCTGGAATACGCACATGCAGCCATTCCACACATGATCCGGTTCCTGACATATGGGAAGCTCAATTATAACCTGATGTTTTCCAATATGGGTAAACTGGATATTGAAGAGCATTGGAATTCCTTTGATATCGAAACGGTGTTTAGTCCGGCAGTGATTGGACCTTTCGCTAATCCAAACACTATCCTGACCTGTACATTTAAAGGGCAGATGGACTTCGTGTTTATTTCCAATGAGGACTTTTTACCTGAATGCGATGCTCTGGCTATCAGGGATACTTTTATGAAAATATTAAAAGAAGTGCTGCCCAGCACCACACCAATTTTAACCGCATGAACAGAAAACTAACTGTTGGGGAGCGAGTGATGTATGTATCCAAAGAGGCACCCGTAAATTGCATTTTCCCTGTCAAAATAATCGGCCGGATCAATCAGGAAAGACTGCAACAGGCCCTGCTGAAGTTGCAGCATAAACACCCGCTTTTGAGAGTTGTAATCAGGGAAGATGAAAAGGGTGCACCTTACTACGTGACGGATACACAAATTCCTCCGATCCCCGTTGATATACGTGAACGCTATACAAATGACGATTGGCAACAGGTAAGCGTAGATGAGTGGTACCGCCCGTTTGAGGTAACCAAAGGTCCACTGGCCAGGGTAGTCTGGCTAAGATCAGCTGCGGTTTCAGAGTTATTATTAGTTTGTCCACATTGTATATGTGACGGGAGTTCTATCCTCACATTATTGCGCGAGTTATTGATGACATTGGACAATCCTTCGCTGGATCTGACACCTTATGATTCTTTTGATTCAATTGAAGCGTTATTGCCCGCTTCTTTGCTGCATAATAAAAAATTCAGGCTGCGTGGACTCGTGTTTGGGAAAATAGCCCAGGTGGTACTGTGGTTTAAGACACGGGGATTAAAGCCTGTGATAAGCCGGGGGTATTTATTACACTGGAAATTGAGCCAGGAGTTAAGCAATGCATTGATACACCGTTGTAAAGAGGAAGGTACCTCACTCTTCGCCGCCATTTCAGTTGCATTCCTGGAGGCTTTCAGACAAGTCAGACCATCGGCAGCGCATAATAAGCTCATTTGTCCGGTAGACATCCGGCGATTTATACCTGAGATCGCACACGATGAATTGTTTGCCTTTGCGCCTATCGTAGAATTGTCTGCTGATACCAGTGCTTTGACAGACTTCTGGTCCAAGACACGGAGTTTTAAAAATGATCTGATGGGGAAGATTGATAAGATCAATATTCACGAACTGTTATATATGGGAGAACATTTCCATAGCTCTCTCCCGCGAATGGTGACCTTTCTCAAGACAACGGATGGCACCCATGATGTGACGCTGTCTAATATGGGGAAGTTACAATTGCCCGAAAAGTTTGACACCTTCGAAGTGGAAACGGTGTATAGCCCGAGTGCCGGTTTCCCATGGCGTAATCCAAATACATTAGTCGCTTCTACCTACAGGGGACTGCTGGACTTTACATTTATTTCCAACGAGGCTTTCCTTCCTGAGAATGATGCCCGGACCATACAAATGAAGGTAATATCTATACTTCAGGAGAAAAGCCGCATAAAACAAACTTATGGCGTCGAGAGACAAAATGCTAAAGATCTTCACACGTAGGCAGTTATATATTTACTTCTTTATCAACCTGCTGATTAATGCGATTGTACCTTATTTCGGATTTGAGGACAGGCATGCGGTCAGCTTATTTCACGGGGCGCATTCCATGGCGCGTTTCCTGATTCCAATGTCGTTCTTTGTTCCTTTTGGGATCACGTTCGACATATTAAAGAAATGCATAAACTTTTCAGAGAAAAATGGATTAGGTCCTTTTATACCGGTGGGTTATCCACAGACACCATTTATGCTAAAACTGGCCGGGGTGAATGCATTGGCGACGGGTATCCTGGTGGTGGGCGTCATGTGGACGGTACATGTGAATATGCCTGTGGGATACAGTTTTGAGGGAGGATGGCTGGCCCTGATATCGGGCGGTATAGCTGGTGGACTGGCCATTCTATTTACCTGGCTGCCGCTATATGTGGTGAAAAAACTGCCGTCTGCGTAATATTACATAATTTAGTGACAGTGATGCCCGTTATTAACCCGATAGCGGTCGTTGCTATCATTAAATTCACATGGATGAAAAGGTTTCTAGCATTTTTCATGCTCCTGCTCCCCATAGCACTGAGCGCACAGACAAAACTTTCCGCTAATATAGCAGAGGATTTTTCCAACAGGGTAGCTGAGCGCTATCAGCAAAAGAATCACCAGGCCGAGCTTTTCATTGCGGACCAGCTTTCCAAGAGCGGTACCGGCGGATTGGATATTGATAAGACTATGACCGATCTGAAAAGTGATCCGGCAGCATTGGATGAATCCCTGAAGTTTTTGTATCAGTATAACGACTGTAACCGTCAGACCCTGATCGCCTATTTCCGTGAGATGGGGGTGCTGAGTGGCAGTGTTTATCCGCTGGCCACCTATACGGTGAATAAGTATAAGAATGAGAGCAAGACGTTGATCGAAGAAAAAGCGACGATCATTAAGATGGGAGCTATGCCGGTAGCGGCGGCTACGCCACAACCTATTCCGGCTAAAAAACCGGCGTCTGCAAAAAAAGTTTCTTCTGAAGAAGAAGCCACGTCTGTATCTTATGATAATACCCCTACTGCAGCATCGGCAGGGGTAAAAGAACCCGGAGATTCAACTGCGGTGGCGACTATAGCCGGCGGTGATGATTATAACTGGGATGTACGTACCCTGTTTAAACTCCGTACACCGCAGGAACTGGAAAACCTGTACGGTAAAGAGAATGTAGTGTATCGCGGTACGACTGACCTGGCAGGGAATGATGCAGGTAATGCGTATTTTGTATTTCCTGATACGGACAATGAAATGCAGGTGATCTTTGACGGTGATAAAGGAACAACAATTACATTTACCAAGCCCCATTCGAAGTGGAAATCTCCATTTGGAATTAAAGTAGGTGATCCTTTGGATAAGGTGGTAAAAGTGAATGGCCGTGATTTCAAGATCAATGGTTTTGAGTGGACAGATGGCGGAATTGTAAATAGCTGGGAAGGAGGCTCCATTGCGGGGAAAGGCGTGTTAGTGTTGTTCAAGGCGAATAACTCAGGTGACCCGGGTATGTATGACAAGGTGACGGGAGATAAGAAAGTGAAGACGGATATGGGTGTATTGAAAAAACTGGAAGTGGTAGTGGATAAGATAGAATTCAAAAGTAATTAATATAGAATTTAAGCACTTATTAGTATAAAAAAAGCGTTTGCCAAAGGAAGGCAAACGCTTTTTTTATACTAATAAGTTGTTATCAACTGCGTACTTTATCAACATAGCGGTATTCTTTACTTCAAGTTTAGCCAGCAGGTTCTTCCGGTGGCTATTTACAGTATCTGCACTAATGAATAACTTCTCCGCTATTTCAGGGTTTGTATTTCCTTCGGCGATCAGGAACAATACCTCTTTCTCTCTTCGTGTCAGGTGGTGTTTTTTATGACTCTCCTCTCCCAGCAACTGGTTCACGCCCGGTGAGAAGTAGGTTCCGCCATTATGCACAGTGTAAATTGCTTCGAGTAGTTCCTCCCTGTCTGCATCTTTCATTACATATCCACTTGCACCATGGGCTATCATATTGGTAATGTACTTCACATCTCTACAGGAGCTCAGTGCCAGTACCTGCACCTGTGGATGTTCTACTTTTATAGCAGCACATAGATCCACCCCATCAATATCAGGCAGGCATACATCTGTCAAAATTACGTCAATAGCATGTGCTGAAAGAAATGACAGGCAGGTGGTACCATTGCGGGCTTGTCCTGCGACGATCATGTCGGGTACACTTTTTAGCAATGCACGCAGCCCTTCCAGGATCAATGGATGATTATCCACAAAAAACAGGCGGATCATGGGTTTCTCAATTATATGTAATTTACTAATTTCTAGGAGAGCAGGATACACCTATCCCAGGCTGGGTCCGTATCCTTATCTATAGCAGCAATCAGGGCCAGTCCTACGCCTGCTATGCCTTCAAGCAAACCTTCCTTCATTTCATATTTTCCATCCACATAAAATCCCAAACCGGCCGGACTTTCATAAAAATCAATTGTGTGTTGTAACCATTTCTCGGCTCCCTGCCGGAAGAGTGGCTCCTGTGTCTGCAAATACGCCCTGTTGAAGATATGGGCAATACCAGCACTTCCGTGGCAAATGCAGGTGTCGTGCACCATGCCATTTTTAATATCTCTGTTCTGTACGCTATGCGTGAGAATGTCGCAGGCTTTGTCTGTATAACCACCCTGCAACAGGGTCATGGCCACAGGCAGATCTCCATAGCACCAGCCCATACGGCTATGGCTGGCAGTTAATGCTACGCCGGCGTTGTTAACAACCGTAGGATATAATGAGGGAAAGCCAGGGGGATTACTCACAGAGAGCATCCAGTCGAGCCCTTTTTCTACCAGGTTGCCGGTATCAATACCTTTTGCTTTTATCCTTGACAAGACGCCAATAATTGCCGGCATACCATGCGCCAGGCCCAAATTATAACAAGGCTCATCCGGCAACGTTGGTACCGTATCCCGGGCGAAGTGATCTTCCCAGCTGATGCCCCCGGGAAGATCGGTAGCAGCAGTTTCCAGTGCCTTCACGGCCTGCGTTAAACAGGGAGAAGGTGTTTCCTTTTCTAAAAAATATAACGCGATTCCCAGCCCTTCGTGCAGGAAATCGTATTGTTTACTATTCAGGTCTGCGATCATCTGGTTGCCCAGCAGCACGTCCACTTCAGCAAAAATATCCTCCATATCGCCATCTACAAATCCCTGATTCATGAGGTGCTGCACACACCAAACCATACCCGCAATACCATTGCAATGTGTGGGTAACAATGAAGTGGTTGCCATGGCATCTATACTGCTGAGTACAAGCTCATGAACTTTGTTCAGGTATTTTTCTTTTCCGGTGAGTTGGTAGTAGTAAGCGTAGAATAATGCACAGCCTGTATGCCCGCCCAGTAGTCCGGGCTGATGGTTTGTTTTGAGGAGTTGGTCCAGCTGTTGGCTGATGTCTTTCAGAATATGGGTTACTCTCTTCTCGTACATGACCGTAAGCTACGAAAAGGGACTCACTTTCCGGCAAGCCCCTTTTCCAATACTCAATATCTGCAGGAGTCAATACTGCATATCGAGTTTATCTGACTGGCATTATTGGTACATACCGCAAATGATACAGTAACTGCTTTTACTTGTTTGGCGCCTTGCAGGGAAGCGATTTTCACTTTGTCCAGGCTCAATTTTTTGGTGGATTGCTTTTTCATAAATAGTATTTTGAGAGTGAATTAAACTGTCGGCGTGCATTTTCTATAACTGCAGCCGGTGACGAGCGTAGGTTTCTCTTCAACGTGTTGGGCCTTCAGGTTCGCAATGCGGATCTTGCCGAGGGAGAGCTTTTTAGCATTTTGCTTTTTCATGGTTAATAGAATTTATTTTAAGTTAAACAGAAATTATCCGGAGGCCCGGTGATTTTGACAACTTATTGTCCAGTTGCCAAAATTTCCCCCTTTCAGGGTATCTTGCACGCAAGACATTAATGTTATCTTACTATACTTAGCCCATCCTATATGATCACCGTTAAGGATTTTTACTTAGTACGCACACCTTTACAGTCTATTCAGTTCTTAGATCAGTTTGAGCAGATTGATATGGCCGGATTACCTGCCAGACTGAAGTCGCTTTTTCAGGATCCGGCTATGCAGGAGGCAATCTATATCGCATCGCCTGAATTGTACCAGGAGCTGATGAAGTGGTTGCAGGGTGGTACGGGTAGTGAGAAGATGTGTATGGCGCTATACAGGTATGTACTAAGAATGAGTACCCGCTGTACGCCCTATGGATTATTTGCCGGGTGTGCTACCGGTCACTTTTCCCTGGCAACGACGATTGAATTAGGCACCCGGCATAAAAAACATTGCCGGCTGGATATGAACTATGTAGCAGAACTGGCAGCGATGATCACACAATTGCCAGAGGTAAAGGTGCAATTGCGTTATTTCCCTAACAATTCTATTTACCCGGTAGCGGATACTTTCCGTTATGCCGGGTTCACCGTAAAGAATAAATTCAGGAACTATGAGCTGGCAGCAGTAAGCAGGAGTCCTTACCTGGAAACATTGCTTTCTGTGGCTGCCGGTGGTGCTACGATTGGTCAGCTTTGTGCTGCGATTGTAAATGACGAGATCACGGAAGATGAGGCGCGGGAGTTTATTGATGAACTGATTGTAAACCAACTTGTGGTAAGTGAGCTGGAGCCGACAGTGACCGGGGAAGAATTCTTCACTTACTTATTGTCAAGGCTATGTACCCTGTCGGGTACAACAGCTATAGTAGCGACGCTCCGGGAAATTCAACAATTATTATCGGACCCTGTCACCGGCGTGGATAAGTACCTGCGTACTCATGCTTTGGTACAGGAATTATTGCCTGATACAAAGAGTAAAGATCTTGTGCAGACAGACCTGTTTCTGGATGCTACGCAGAACACTATTAGCCATCAGTTGATAAAAGACTTGCAGGACCAGGTATTGCCATTGTGGAAAATAGCCAGTACGAATACGAATACGGATATGACCAATTTCATTAATCGCTTCAGGGAGCGGTATGAAGACGAGGAAGTATCGCTGGCACTGGCGCTGGATAATGAAGCAGGCATAGGCTATGGAAATAGTCAGTCAGATCATACACCATTGATCGATGACCTGGTGATCAACAATAATGAGGAACAGACAACCCTGCAATGGAGTAAACTTCGCAGTTTTCAGCTGGAGAAATTACACCAGTGCATGCAACAGGGAAAGTCTGAATTAGCGTTGACGGATGCAGATTTAGAGAGTTTGAAAAACCCCGTACCAGTAATATTGCCCTCCAGTATGTACCTGATGGGAAGCCTGCATGGCAGCAGCGGGGAAGCTATTGATGACGGGGAGTATTTATTTGAGTTCAATGGATTTAGTGGTCCTTCTTCTGCTAACTTATTAGGTAGATTTTGTCATGGCGATGCGCAGTTATTAGCGCATGTAAAAGCGTGTTTACGGGAAGAAGAGCAACAAGATCCAGATGTGATCTATGCAGAGGTTGTGCACCTGCCGGAGGCGAGAACAGGAAATATCCTGCTGCGTCCCCAGTTGAGAGAATATGAAATAGTCTATCTGGGAAATGGTAGTGTACCGGTGGAAAAACAATTCCCCATTACAGATCTGATGGTCAGTGTGCGTCAGAATAAAATCATCTTACGTTCAAGGCGATATAATAAACGAGTGATACCCAGACTTAGTACGGCACATAACTTTACCCGAAACAGTCTGCCAGTCTACCATTTTCTTTGTGATCTGCAATCACATATGGTAACCGGGTGGCAATGGCATTTGCCGGTACAACCCACCTTTCTACCAAGAGTGAGTTATAAAAAGATCGTCCTTGCAAAAGCTACCTGGCATTTAAAGAAAACGGATACATTAGACACATTGCATTTACCCCGGTATATCACTATCATGGAAGGCGATAATGAGCTGTACATAGATATGAAAAACGAGGTGAGTGTGAAACTGTTACAGACCATGCTGGAAAAGAAAGAAAAGCTGACTGTACAGGAGGTAATTGGTACCCCTGATCAATGTTGGATCAAGGGGGTAACCGGCCGTTTTACGAATGAGGTGATCATTCCATTTGCCAATAAGGTAACGGCGACTCCTCTAGTGGAGGCTACCGAATCAGGACTTGTTCGTAGGTTTATGACGGGTAGTGAATGGTTATATATCAAACTATATGGAGGTAGTAAGACCTCAGAAGATGTGCTGACTTCAGTAGTAGCGCCACTGATCGCACAGATAGAGGCTGCGCAGCTGGCAGATAAATGGTTCTTCATACGGTACAATGACCCACACCATCACATTCGTTTACGTTTTCATAATAACAGAGATCCTGCTTACTGGCACCAGATCATGCATCTGCTCTATGAACAAATCAGCCAATATCAAAAACAGGAGTTAATATATAAAATACAGACGGATACATATGTGCGGGAGATTGAGCGGTATGGAGCCGCGACAATGGAATTCAGTGAGCAGGTGTTTCATGCAGACAGTAAAGCGGTTTTAAATTGCATTTGCCAGCTGGAAGGTGAAGAAGGAGAGCGGTATAGGTGGCTACTGGGAGCCAGAGGTGTAGATGTGTTACTGCAGGACTTTGGATATGATCTGGCCAGAAGAGCGACTATCATGAAAGCCATCAGGGATGGGTTCTTTCAGGAATTCGGTGGTTCGCAGGATTTGCAGACACAGCTTAATAGTAAATACAGACAAGAAATGCGGCAGTTAAGTAGTTACCTGGATCCGCAGCAGGATAGGGATAATGGTATTGAGGGATTATTTGATGAACGATCTGCTTTTATCAGGGCGATGGTACCAGCGGGTATTAATGCTGACTATTTACTGCCTAGTTATATCCACATGTTTTTGAACAGGATTTTATTAACAGGGCAACGTAAGCATGAGTTGGTGTTGTATCACTTCCTGAGTAAGTATTATGACTCACAGTTGGCGATACAGAAAAAAACGAGGTTGCCTCAAGCGTAATTCGAAAACGTTTCATACGAAATTTCGTTTCATTGGGTATGTGCATATTATTTACGCGGGGAGACAACCTCGGTGTAATCATTTTAAAACGCCTGCCGGTACTCTTCCTTCTACAGCACCTAAGTCAAGTTTTAATAACGCTGCAATGACTGGGGCAACATCAATCACATTCATTTCCTTTATACGTCCGCCCTGTTTAATACCAGCACCATAAGCCACAAACCCTGTCTGAATTTCTTTAAAATCAGGGTAATAACCATGCGTACCTCCTTTAGCCGCTTTCACGACTTCACCTTTCTTTGCTCCGCCGATGGTTACATGTCCTAAAGCAGCTATTGCCATCGCTGCATCTGGATCAGCCCCTATTTTATCCAGCTGGGAATGGTCTAATATTCTGAACATCTTCTGCTGATCAGCAGGCAAAGCTTTCAGTATGGTAATTACTTTATCAACAGTCGCTATATCATTTTTATCATCGAGGTGCAGGAATGCGGAACCTCCACATGCATGGAACTGTGCCTTGATGCCGTTTTTAGCCAGCAATACATTTGGGTTAAAGGACTTTTCAATATTCACAAAACCGTGGTCACCGGTTACGATAATTGTCGTGCTATCTTTAATCCCTGCTCTTTGTACAGCTTCGAGGATGGTAGCAATTGCTCTGTCAGCACCGGATACTGATTTCCTTACGAGATAACCATCACGCCCGATCTGGTGCTCGTAGTGATCCGTACATGGTAAGTGCAGGGTAATAAATGCCGGTTTGTACTGCCGGATCAGGTAACCACTTATTCTGGCAATGTTCTCATCGAAGATCAGCTCTCCATTGTTCATCGCCCAATCATATGGCTGCATCTTACCAGTAGCGCTATCCTGCACTTCCTGCCATAAGTTAGCAGGATTTGCATTTTCGGCAACCGCTACCCTTCTGTCATTATTCTTACCCAGTGGCCATACATCTGGTATGTTATAGTCGATTGGTGCATGCACTGATACGGGCCAGATGACACTGGCAGATTTTTTACCTGCTTTATGGACAGCATCCCACAAGCTGGGAACCTTTAATGAATCGTAATAGAAGTACCAGACGCCGGTAGCACCCTTGGTATCATAAGGAGTGTTGTAATAAATACCGTGTTTCATTGGCGTAACGCCAGTGATGAGAGAGGTGTGATTTGGATAGGTGACAGTTGGGAATACGCTGTTTACACCATCGGCATAGGTACCGCTATCTTTCATCATACGCAGGTTCACCATTCCCCAGGAAGCGTCCTGATAAAAGTCTGGCCGGAAGCCGTCGATAGTGATTAAGATGACATGAGCTGCCTGTTGGGCGTAGGTTGTGAAGGTGAGCATGAGTAATGCTGAGACGAGTAATATTCTTTTCATAATCGAGCGTTTCTTTGTATAAATAACAGCCCGATCATGAGGGTACCGCCAGCTTACGGCGGTAATTCATAATTACTTAACAATAGATAACTTTCAAGTCCTTTGCAATAGAGATATACAATTCCACTATCTTTCCCTTTAATGATACCGTTTATATAGATGATTGGCTCTCTGCTTTCCGGATATTAACAAAAATGAAAATAAAAGAAGTATGTATTTCTGTGTAAGCTTCAAATTAAAAAAATAACCTGATGCACTATTGTGATAGCCCTCCGGGCAAAAGAATGTAGATAGGAATAAGATTGCCATTACTTCTAATCAATTAACCGTTACTAAAAGCAAAGCTCGTTGTTGAAGTCTGGTATATCTGGGCTATCATCCTTCCAACATTAAAAATTTCCATGTCCTCTTCTGAGATATGCTTTTGGAGTAGTTCGATCTGACCATCTTCTTCGTAAAAATAGATTTTGCGTTTCTTCTCATATATAATTGGGCATCCAGTCTCCTTTATTTCATGGATATAACTGTTAAGTAAACTTCTGCTGATAAAGGGGACGCTAATACAATACGCTGTTCAGGTAAGCGAGTTACTTCCCGATACAGAACTTGCTAAAGATGAAGTCCAGCTGGTCTTCATTGGTAATTTGTCCGGTGATCTCACCGAGGAAGTGAAGGCATCTCCTGATGTCGAGAGACAGCAGGTCGCCGGGGAGTTGATTATCCAATCCATTTTTTACATCGATTAGTGATTTCATTACTTCCTGCAGGGCTGCATGGTGGCGGGCGTTGGTAACAATTGTGGCTTCCGTGTTGATATCTCCACTCATCACTTTATGTACCAGCTTATTTTTCAGCTCTTCGATATGTTCATGTTGACGGGCAGAGATGTACAGTATATCTTCTATACCGGCAAATTTCGCTTTGTTGGCTTCCAGTCCGGCGATATCTGTTTTGTTTCCAACCAGCAGATAGTTGATATTGTCTTTTTTGAAGGCATTGACTTGTTCCTGCAGGTCTTCCACGGTGGTCTGGTTTACATCAAACATATAAAGTACCACCCCTGCTTCTCTGATCTTCTCCATGGTCTTTTGGACCCCGATGCTTTCGATGGTATCATTACTTTCGCGGATACCGGCAGTATCTATAAGTCTGAAGAGGATACCCTGTATATTAAGGACTTCCTCGATGGTATCGCGGGTAGTACCGGCTATGTCGCTTACGATAGCCCGGTTTTCATTGAGCAGGGTATTGAGCAGGGTAGATTTACCGGCATTAGGTTTTCCTACGATGGCCGTGTTCACACCATTTTTAATGACGTTGCCCATCTGGAAAGAGTCTGCCAGGTGTTTAACAACCGTCATCGCTTCACTGATGAGTTTATAGAACTGGGTACGATCTGCAAACTCTACATCTTCCTGGCTGAAGTCCAGCTCCAGTTCAATAAGTGCGGAGAAACTGATCAGTTGTTCTCTCAATGCAAATAGTTCTTTTGAGAAACCACCTCTCATCTGCTGCATAGCTGTTTGATGGCTGGCGGCGGAGTTGCTGGCGATCAGGTCAGCGACAGATTCTGCCTGCGTGAGGTCAAGCTTTCCATTAAGGAAGGCGCGCATGGTATATTCTCCGGGTTTGGCCATTCTGGCGCCGGCACGAATACAGGCGTCAATGATTTGTTGCTGGATATAGGGAGAGCCATGACAGGAGATCTCGGCGATGTTTTCACCGGTATAAGAGTGGGGAGCTTTATAAAGTCCTACCACTACTTCATCGATGATACGTCCGTTTTCCACAATGCGACCGAAGTGGAGGGTATGGCTAGCCTGTTTATGCAGGTCTTTGGCAGGGAAGAGCTGGTTGCAGATCTCTATGGCATTGGTTCCATTGAGGCGCAGAACAGCAATAGCGCCTATACCGGCGGCGGTAGCGGGAGCTATAATAGTATCATCGTATCCAGTAAGATTATTCCCAAGCATCATAATACATTTGCAAATCAGACAGCAATATACCAATAAATAAAAGCACCCTGTCATGGCGAGGCCTTGACAGGGTGTTTTCTATAAAGCGTACGTTAGTACTACTCTTGCAGTGTGAAGCGGATAGGCAGGTTGAACTGAACTGATACCTGACGGCCGTTCTGTTTACCAGCTTTCCATTTAGGCATGATTTTCACCACGCGGATAGCTTCTTCTTCAAGACCGCCACCTTTCGCAGCACCTACAGTTTTCACATCTTTGATGTTACCTTCTGAGTCAACTACGAATTGTACGAATACAGTACCTGAGATTGCATTTTCCTGCGCTACGCGAGGGTAGTGGATATTCTTGCTCAGGAACTTCGCCAGTGCTTCTTCACCACCTGGGAAGGTAGGAGGCTGTTCTACGAATGTGAAGATCTCTTCTTTAGCCGGAGCTGGAGGAGCTTCTACCACACCAGTACCTTTACTGTCTTCCAGCAATCCTGGGTCGATACCATTAGGATCACCTTCAACTGTTTTAGTACTTACAGCTTTATCTTTCAGGTCCTCTTGCTTAGGTGGCACCTCATCTGGTGGCACTTCGTTATCTTTTTTGATAACAGGAGGAGTGAACTGCACTGATGGCTTCACCGGTGGTGGTGGAGCTGGTGGTGGTGGAGGTGGAGGAGGTGTTTTTGGATCGTCTGGGATCTTTACGTCCTCCATCTTGAGTGTTTCGATAACGGGCTTAGTGGGATGTTCCCTCTCAGCCTTCACTATCGCTGTATTGATAGCGTAACCTCCGATGACAAGCAACATCAGTGCTGCGCTACCGATGAGGGCATTGCGCACCCTTTTGTTGTATTGTCTTCTAAGGTCATAAGCTCCATATTCCTTATTCCTGTTCTCAAACAGGATGTCCAGAAAGTCGGAGTTTAAGATTTTAGCGGTATCCATTGTTTCAATTTTTAAGATGGATGCAAAAGTTAGTTAGTTCCTTAATTACTGGTTGCCGCCACCACCGCCGTTAGCAGCTTCTGTCTGATGGATCCAGGTTTTATCCTGGTCGCTGATGTCGACAGTTGCGTAACGTTGAATACGGTTGATAGCCATTTCATCCAGGATGTCTACAAAGTTCTTATACTTGGCATCATCATCTGCCTTGATAATCACTACAACATCTTCAGGTTCGCCTTTTGCATTTCTCATTTTTGCAACCTCATCCCGCTTTCTGATAATTACATCACGAATGCCGTCTTTGTTAGCAAAGGTGGTCGCTTTGAAAAAATCAGGATTAGCAGAAGCGTTAGGGTCCTGTGCTAAACCTTCGTAATAGTATACCTGATTGTTTTTTCCAAGCAATATAGTGAGGGCTGTACTTTCTTTAACCTTGTTCTGCTCCTCTTCATTTTTTGTATCCTTCGGCATGATCAAGTCCATTGTTTTGGGCTTGCTCATGGTAGTAGTCAACATGAAGAAAGTGATCAAGAGAAAGCCGAGGTCCACCATCGGAGTCATGTCTACGCGTGTAGAATGCTTCTTAGATTTCGTACCCTGGTGTTTCTTCCCACCGCCACTACTGCTGGTATCCATTTCTGCCATAGTAGCTCTTTTTTTTAGTTTTCAAAAGCAACTCAGCGCCTCAACGCTGCCTGCCGTTTACTTCTTACTATTCTTCTTTCTTGTCACCGCCTTGTGCACGAGCTAAAGCAGCAGCAGATCCTGGAGGTGGTGCCTCAAGGTTAGTCACCAGATTCAGCTTCTGAATGCCCTTCTTTTTGAAGGTATCCAGCACGTCCTTAATCTTAGGATAAGGGGTGGCATTGTCGGCTTTAATACAATACTGCAACCTCGGATTACCGCCCTGTGCAGATCTTGCATACTCAATCCATACTGCTACCTCATTGTTAGCGGAGTCAGTAGGGATACCTGTTTCGAGACCGGATTTCTTACGATCAGCCGCTTTCAGAGCCAGGTAACCTTTGAGATTCTTTATTTCAGTACCAACACTGGAACCGATAATGAAGTTGTTCATCTCATTGGCATCAAGATTCAAATGATACTGGGTATTCAGGTCTTCGATCAGTTTCTGACGCTTCGGCTGGCCATCCATACTAAAGAATACCCTTCCTTTGTCGTCAATTGTTAACATGATTACGTCAGAATCAGGTAACAGTTTGGTGTTGATTGAAGACGGAGTTACCACAGTTACCGGTTCATCCGGCTTAAATTTAGTCGCCAGCATGAAGAACGTGAGCAGCAGGAAAGCCACATCACACATCGCGGTCATATCAACCAGCGTGCTCTTCCTAGCCATTTTAACTTTTGGCATCTTTACTCCTTTTTGGTTTACTTATAAGATTCAAAACCGCGTGTTTTCCACACAAATAATTAAAAATTATTTGTGGTTAGCAGCGAAGCTCTGTGTTAAAGTAAAGCCAGACTCGTCGATAGCGTAAGTGATGCTATCAATATTAGTAGTAAAGTAGTTGTACATGATGATCGCAACTGCAGAAGTAGAGATACCCAGCGCGGTGTTGATCAACGCCTCAGAGATACCACCTGCCAGTTTACCAGAATCTGGTGCACCTGCTGCAGACATCGCAGAGAAGGATTTGATCATACCCAATACTGTACCGAACAGACCTAAGAGGGTAGCTACTGAAGCGATAGTGGACAGGAACACCAGGTTCTTTTCCATCATTGGCAGTTCCAGAGAAGTAGTTTCTTCGATCTCCTGCTTGATAGCACTGATCTTCTGCTCAGTATCCAGCTCGGTGTTAGTGATCATTTCTTTGTACTTCTTCAGACCAGCTTTCAGTACGTTACCAACAGAACCTTTCTGTTTGTCGCACTCAGCCAGCGCTGCGTCAACGTTTTTATTAGCCAGGTGATATTGAACTTTTCTTACCAGCTCAGCACCGCTAAATTTACCTTTCGCTCTGGAGATATAGAGGAAACGTTCGATTACGAAAGTGATACAAATCAGTAATACAGAGATCAGGATAGGTACGATCACACCACCCTCGTAAACTGTACCAAACCATTTACCTAAACCCTCTTCAACTGGTTTTGCACCTTCGCCGGTAATACCACCCTGGAAGTTGTTAGGATTACCTAATACAAACATGTAGAAAAGAATACCTATTACGATACAAACAGGCACAGCAAGCATTGCAAACGTGTTGTTTGATTTCTTAGGTTGATGAGATGAATTCGCTTTGGCAGAAGCTGCAGTCACAGTTGTTTTAGTCTCAGCCATGTTGATTGAATTTTAGTGTTAAAGATTAAACTATTGTTTTTTTGTTATTTCTGCAATGTTAAATACGTGATTCGCAAAGTTATACGGTTGACTTAAAAAAACAAGTGCAGCTCAAAAAATCTCACAAAATTTAACCTCCCTCCCCAAAAGCCCGCCTGTAGCAGACTTCAATGCATTCTGATTTTTATTTGAGCAACACTTAATTTGTTTAAATACAATCTAAATCAAAGAATGGATCATTCCCCTTAAGAAATACTATCCCTGGAACCTGAAATTTATTGATTTTTTTCAAAGTTGGACGCACAATTTAAGAAATATTTTAAATGTTCCAACAGAAATTTTATCTCATTTCTATTACTAATTCCCGCTACCAATCACACTTTGCGTCAATTTGCCTGAATTGATGGTTATCTTGCCGCTATGCATTTTCAGCTATTCACATATAGCTTGCGTAACACTCTCCGATTCTCATAAGCGTATCCAATTGATGAAAGACTCTGCGAACGTGGATATCACTGAATCCTAATCATAGCCTAATATAAATATAAAAGCTACCATATCAATAAATTTATTCATAATCTCCGGATTCACCCTATCACTTTAACATACCTTTATATAAATCTACCCCACATAGAGCAGAACTTCCACTCCTAAAGGTATTAAAGCGCTTATGGATTTCCCGCATAAGTTACTGCTTAATATGTTTATTTGCAACTTACTTTCTAAAAAAACACTTAAATCAAGAACAACTACTTAATAACTATCAATGAATAAACGCTTTATCCGCTCATCTGCGGCTATCTTTTTCAGTTCTTTCCTGTTGATTGCAGCGACTTTCAGCTCCTCGTCAGCCCAAAGAAAGAAGAAACATGAAGGTAACACCACAACGACCGATTCTACCGCCCGCCCCCCTCTGCCTGCTAAAAGTGGTCCAAAGACCGCTCCAAAAAAGTTCAGTGATGTGATCACAGGCAGCGCCAGGAAGGATTCCGGACTGTTCATTATCTATAAACAAGACGATAAAATCTTTGTAGAAATACCAGATTCCCTCCTGGGAAGAGATATTCTCGTGGTAAACCGTATTTCCAAATCCGCCGCTGGCCTCCGTTCTTCCGTTTCTATGTATGGTTATGGCGGTGATGAGATCGGAGAAAACGTAATCCGATTCGATAAAGGTCCAAATGACAGGATATTTCTTAAAAGCATCTCCTATACCGAGATTTCAAAAGATTCTACTCAGCCAATGTTCCGCGCTGTGATGAATTCCAATATCCAACCTATTGCAGCATCTTTTGATATTAAAGCATTCTCTGATAGTTCACACGGCAGTATCATTGACTTCACAGATTTCATTCAGGGAGATAATGACATCCTCTTTTTTGATCCCCGTATCAAGTCTGCCCTCAAACTAGGAGGCCTGCAACAGGATAAGTCATATATCGTGGATGTAAAGTCCTACCCTATTAATACGGAGATAAAAACAGTCAAAACCTACTCTAAATCCGGTGGTGGCCAAGGTCCGCAGGCCGGCCCCCAGGGTGGTAATGCCACCCTGGAACTGAATAGTTCTATTATTCTACTGCCTGCCACCCCAATGAAGAGCAGATACTTTGATCCACGCGTAGGTTACTTTACTACCTCTGTTACGGACTTTGACGCCGATCCTCAAGGTGTTAAAAGATTGTCCATGATCACCCGCTGGCGCCTGGAGCCCAAGCCGGAAGACAGGGAAAAATATAACCGTGGGGAACTCGTGGAACCCGCGAAACCCATCATATTCTACATAGACCCCGCCACCCCTAAAAAATGGGTGCCGTACCTGATCCTGGGTGTGAATGATTGGCAGAGTGCCTTTGAACAGGCTGGCTTTAAAAATGCAATCATCGCTAAAATAGCCCCTACCCCGGCAGAAGATTCTACCTGGAGCCTGGAAGATGCCCGTTTCTCGGCAATTGTTTACAAGCCCTCTGATGTTCCTAACGCAAGTGGGCCGCATGTGCACGATCCCCGCTCCGGTGAAATTCTTGAAAGCCACATCAACTGGTATCACAACGTTATGCGCCTGCTGCGTAACTGGTACTTTGTGCAATGTGCCCCCAATGATCCAAGAGCCCGCAAAATGGAATTCGATGACCAGTTAATGGGAGAACTGATTCGTTTTGTATCCTCTCACGAAGTAGGACATACCCTGGGCCTTCGTCATAACTTTGGATCCAGCTCTGCATACCCTGTGGAAAAACTGAGAGACAAAGAATGGGTAAAGGCTAACGGTCACGCCCCCTCTATCATGGATTATGCGCGTTTTAACTACGTTGCACAACCCGGAGATGGCATTACCGGTGCTGATCTTTATCCACGTATTAACTTCTACGATAAGTGGGCCATCGAATGGGGATATCGCCAGATTCCCGGTGTGACTGATCCTACAGCAGAAGAACCTATTCTGAATAAATGGACGATCGAAAAACTGAAGGATAAGAAATACTGGTTCGGTACTGAAATGAACCCTGACGACCCGAGATCTCAGAATGAAGATCTGGGAGACAATGCCATGAAAGCAAGTGAATACGGTATCAAGAATCTGCAACGCATCATGCCCAACCTCCTTACATGGACCAGCACTCCGAATGAAGGTTACGCCAACCTCACTGAGTTGTATAAAGAGGTCAATACACAGTTCGGCAGATACATGGGCCATGTAGCAAAGAACATTGGTGGTATATATGAAACCCCTAAAACTGTTGAACAGGAAGGTGGTGTATATGCAGCTGTTCCCAAAGCCCTGCAGCAGGAAGCCGTTCAGTTCCTGCAACAGCAACTCTTCACGACTCCTAAATGGTTGCTGAATAAAGAGATCCTCAGTCGCACAGGCAATAACGCCACTACCATCATTAGCGCACGTCAGAATCCAATTCTTCAGCGAATCATGAGTGCAGGTACATTGACAAAACTGATCAACGCAGAAGCTAATGAAGGCAATAACACTTATACCGCTGTCGCCCTGTTAGCCGATCTGAAAAAAGGAATCTTTAGTGAGTTGACCTCACATCAGGCCATCGATGTGTTCCGCAGGAATCTGCAAAAGAATTATGTGGATAACCTGATAGACCTGATCAGTGAGCCTTCGGCTGATGCAGCACCTGCAATGATGATGATGATCAGTGCAAACAGTAGTATGTCTGCCACGCCTGCCGATGTAAGCAGCATTGCCCGCGCACAACTGGTATCATTGAAAGGAGAGGTGAAAGCAGCAGCAGCAACGGCTGGTGATAATATGAGTCGTTACCACCTGAATGATCTGTACGAAAAAATCAATCAGGCATTAGATCCTAAATAATAGCGCATGCTATCGATAGCAAAAAACGCTTTCTGCCAGTAGCAGAAAGCGTTTTTTTTGAGTTGCAGCATTTGAATTATATTTATGTCACTGAACCTCAAAAAAGTGAAAGAACGCACGTCAAAAGTCACCATTTACGACATAGCTAAAGCGCTGAATCTATCGGCTTCCACGGTCTCCAGGGCACTTCAAAACAATACCCTGATCAATCAGGAGACACGTGAAAAAGTACGACAGACTGCCACTGATATGGGCTATGTCCCCAACTGGATCGCATCCAGTCTTCGAAAGAAACGCTCCAACATTCTTGGGCTGATCGTTCCACGTACCTCTATGTATTTCCAAAGCACCGCTATCAGCGGCATCCAGCATGAAGCACATAAATATGGCTTCAGCATTGTGATTGGTCAATCTGATGATACGGTAGCGATGGAAAAAGAACTGGTGCAAACCTTTTACTCCTTAAGAGTAGATGGATTACTGGCAGTTTCTTCAATGTTTACCACAACATTTGAACATTTCAATCCTTTCATTAAGAACAACATTCCACTGGTATTCTATGACCGCGTGCCGTCTGATTTTAATGGTTATACAATTACCGGAGATGACTTCAGAGGAGGATACCTGGCTACGGAACACCTGATTAAACAGGGATGTAAACGTATTGCCCATTTCTCGGGGATTCTGACCTGTAACCTGTATCAGCAAAGACTAGGTGGTTACAAAGCTGCCCTGGCCCAATATGGACTTCCCTTCGATGAATCACTGGTACATGTACATAACCTGACCACAGATGCCGCCATTGCAGCCTCCAGACAGTTATTATCACAGGAAGTACTGCCCGATGGATTATTCTCTACCAACGACACATCTGCTATTGCTTTCATACAGGAAGCAAGGCATTTTAATATTCAGATTCCGGAACAGATTAAGGTGGTAGGTTATTCAAACGATCAGTCATCCCGTATCATATCTCCTTCGTTAAGTACGATAGAGCAATCTGGTTACTCAATGGGGCAAAAAGCTGTAGAGACATTAGTGCAGTTGATCAATCAGGATGAGACAGTGAAGATTACACAGAATTATGTATTTCCTGTTGAATTAATAGAACGGGCTTCCAGCAAGGTATAAAACGAAAAAAGCCTCTGATTCATATCAGAGGCTTTCTAATAAATATGGCAGCTACCTACTCTCCCGCATGATAGTGCAGTACCATCGGCCATAAGGGGCTTAACTTCTCTGTTCGGAATGGGAAGAGGTGA
>NZ_JBCNKF010000024.1:0-130381 GCF_039596155.1 Chitinophaga sp. | reverse complement strand
TCACATTTTTCCCCCTTATCATCACATTTCCC
Source organism: Chitinophaga sp. (assembly GCF_039596155.1). Classification (GTDB taxonomy): domain Bacteria; phylum Bacteroidota; class Bacteroidia; order Chitinophagales; family Chitinophagaceae; genus Chitinophaga. The sequence goes on along the minus strand of NZ_JBCNKF010000024.1, from coordinate 130,349 downwards.
CACCAACCTCCCCAAAAATCCCTACCTTTATTATCCATCCTCATATTACCTGAAGACCCACAGGTATGTATCTTTTATTACCTATTAAATCCAGTCAAAACAATGAAACGCATTGGCGATTTCTTCCTGTTCTGTTCCGGTGCGCACGTGCCCTTACTTCGGCGTGCACCTACAGAAACCAACAAATACGGGGGCATTGGTGCAACAATTTTCTTTACCGGTTTACTGGCTGCTTTTTCGGGTGGCTATGCGTTATGGAGTGTATTTGGGCAGTTATGGTCTACCCTCTTATTTGGGTTGATCTGGGGTCTGATGATCTTTAACCTGGACAGGTACATTGTATCGGGCATGAAAAAGCGTAACAAATTCAGCAGTGAATTCCTGATTGCTTTACCGAGAATTGTATTGGCTATACTGATTGCCATTGTGATTTCCAAACCGTTGGAATTGCAGGTATTTGGCAAAGAGATCCGGCAGGAGCTCATCATCATGGAACAGCAGGTATTTAAAACCCAGGAAGACAATGTACTGGCCCGTTACAAACAGCGCATGAATGAGTTGAACGGGGAGATAGCGGTCCTGGAAAACGGGATTCAAACCCAGGCTCTGCGCAGGGATACCTTGCAGAAGATTGCCCAGGAGGAAGCAGATGGAACTGGTGGTTCCCGTGTAAAGAATCTTGGTCCTATTTACAAGGCCAAGAAGGCAGATGCGGATAGTGCAGGTATTGCGCTGAAAAGGATCACGGCAGAAAACGGCGCCCTCATCGCCAGCAAAAGGAAGGAATTAGCAGGCATCGATTCTACGTTCAAAGCTACTGTTGCGCAGCTGGACAGAACGCACATCGATGGTCTTGCTTCTCAACTGGATGCCCTGGGCCATCTGACGGATAGAAGTACGCCTGTAAGATGGGCGAACTGGTTCATTACATTGTTATTCATCACCATTGAAACAGCGCCGGTATTTGTTAAGCTGATTTCACCCCGCGGACCATATGATGATCTGCTGGAAGCGCATGAACATGCGTTTATTATTGACAGAAAAGAGAAAATAGAGAAGAGGGAAAGAGCGTATGAAAACAGGATGATGGTAGTACGCTAGGTGGTGTTGACAACAATCATTGTGGAGGGGGAATATCCATGATCTCTTATTATAGAGGCGGGTTAAGCATGGATCGTTTTATATGATCAGGCGGCGATGATTTCCACTTCGTAGACAGGGCTGAACAGATACATTCTTTTAGTAGCGACTTCTTCACAGCGGTAGCGTTTTCTAACTTTCTCACCTTTCCGGAAGATTCTTCCATCCTTTGTTTTGAATAACTGATCCAGCGGCAACTGCTCTACCAGGTAATGATTCTCCTTCCGGCGATCGTACCTGGTTAGCACCCGCATCAGGTTATCGTCTGCACACGAGCTGGCGGCGGGGTTCTGGATACTCTGCCTGAGTGCAGCCTCCACATCTGGCGGCAAATATCCTTTTCCCACGAATTGTTTGAGGATATTGGAAAACTGGGCTTTCCATTCTTTCCCATGCGAGGCCACACGGTTACTATACAGATTGAAAGTAGTGAGGTGGGCCATTTCGTGCAATAAGGTAATGAGAAATGCGTATTTGTTCAGGTTACCATTGATACTGATGCGATGTCCGCCCCGGGAATCGGGATGGCGATAGTCGCCCAGGATACTGGCTCTTTCGCGTGTAATGGTCAGGTGTACTTTAAATTCCTGGATATACGCCAGTACCTGCTCAAAAGTTCCTTCGGGCAGGTAAGCGGCAAGTGCCTGTAAAGGATGTTCCTGTTTCACGACCCTTTACTTTTTTCTTTTGGTGAGCTGTTGCAGGCTGAGGGTCTCGATGACCGTATACACTACATACAGGAACATGAGTATGAAGATAGTCTCTTTGCTGGTATGGGAGCGGTTCAATACTACATAGACAGTAATACCTACCAGGCAGAGCATCATTTTGCTCAGCGTAGATGCATAAACCCTGCGCACAAAGGCGTTGTTGTCGGCAGATTGGATGCCTTTGCGGTTCATGCTGTAAGAGAGTCCGGTAATAGCGGCTAACGCCAGGTTGCCAATGAGCAGTACATGTTGGTGTACACCTTTCTCCAGCAACCGGGCATTGAAATAAATAAGCGCGCCATTCAATATGATAAAAAGGCCTATAAGCCTGTAATAAAACCTGTCAGTCATTCCTGCGGGTATCTTTGATGATTTGCCACAAAATTACCGCTAAAGCCAGTAAAGAAAAAATGATCATGAAAACAGGGATACGCCATCCTGTTCGCTGGTCAAGTTTATAACCGGCAAATACGGCCAATCCAAGGGAGGCCATCATCTGAAATGCAAGTCCAGCGTAACGATAAAGCTGATTAGGCTTCCTGGAGGACTTTTTCGGCTGCAACGGATTTTCCATGCTTTTCTTTCTGGTTAGCAGCTGCTACTTCTTCCGGCTCCATGTAACAACGGCCATTGAACTTAGCAGTGGGCTCCATTTCAAAATGAGCGGTGTAAACATCTCCTTTTACCAGTGCATTACCTTTCAGGAACAGCAGGTCTTCAACTTTAATGATACCTGTTACTTTCCCGATAATGTCTGCGCTGTTACAAACGAGATCACCAATGATTTCTCCTTCTGGTCCTACGACAATCTTAGCTTTTGTAGAAACCAGGCCTTTTACCTGACCGTCGATGCGGATATCTCCTTCGCATACGATGTCTCCCTGAATAGTGGTACCACTACCAATAATGTTCACATTGGAAGTAGGCATTACTGTTTTGCTCTCGCTTCTTGTGTTGCGGTTGTTGTTGCTAAACATAGGATTTTAGGTTTTTCAGCTTTTAACTGATTGTAAGATAGTATTATTTATTTGCGTTTTACTAGCGCCTGCAAATCACATCATTTAAGAAGTTATTCACATTGTTCCCTAACGGTTGTAGTGTCCCATAGCGTATAAGGATGCCCTAATTTTTAAGTCTTCTACTTTAATAAGTACTGTTGTCTACTTTAGGCACTTTCAAGGTGGTGGTGTCCAGTTTACTGGTTGAAAAATCCCCACCAATTACCTGCTTGATATCATCCAGATATTTATCACGTGCATTGATAGCAGTTTCCAGGGAGTCTGTGCGCATCTTAAGCCGGATGAACTCGCGACGTTGTTTCAGATCGCCATAACCTGGAATATAATAACGTAAAGGCGTAAATACGACTGTGGCTACGGTAATGGTTACCAGTAATACGAACAATGTGCTTAAGGCTACATATACACTCATCCGGGAGAGTTTGAAGGAAGTTACCTCTTCATAGGTATTGTCGTTCATAATCACCAGACGGTATTTGTTGCCGATCTGTCCCACATTTCTGCCTTTTTTATCGCGCTTGTTAGCCATATCCGCTATAGAACTTGATATAATTTCTGATAATCAACCGGCTAAAGTTAAACATTTATATTATTTACTATGCAAAAAATTGCAATTTGCCTGAATTCAGGGAGCAATGGTCCAGTTCCCTGAAGGGAGGGAAATCGTTTGTATTCCGAACTATTACGTTTTCAGCACCTTTGCGGAAATCCCTATAAAAAATAATTATCCTATCTTTAAAAATAAAATTCCTAACATCTTAGTTATATATAGTTCAGCCTATACACCCTGGCATCCATGAATATTTGCAGATTATTTTATAAACATATATCATACACCGGCCTGGTATTATTCCTCTTAAGCGTATGCAGTCTGCAAAAGGCACAAGCACAGCGCAGGGACAGCACGAATATGAATTCGCGCAGCACGACCACCCGGAACCCCCAGTCTCAGGCACAGGCGCAGTCTCAAACCAAGACTATTCAACGACCACTGGGCCCCCGGCTAGATGACAGGCGTCCTCCCTCAGAAGACCTGGCGAAGAAGAAATGGACGATTAAGCGGAAACTGGTACAAAACACCATTTCACGTTACAACTACTATTTCAACGCTAAGAAGAAACTGCGACTGGTCACTCACAATGTGAGCCGTACCGGCCAGGACAACTATAACTACCTCCTCCCCTTCTATCCATACAGTGCAGCGAACCAGGGCATCAGTAAAAGTGATCTTGACTCAGTGATTGAAAAGGCCTCCATCAATATCCAGATCCATGACCCGCGTAGTAAATGGATGGATGACAGTTACCTGCTGATTGGTAAGGCCTATTTCTTTCAGGGAGAATGGGACAAGGCTGAGCGCACCTTTAACTTTATCAACACGAACTACCTTCCGAAAAAGAAGAACGAGTATAAATCTGTAGTCGGCTCGGTCGAAAAAGATCAGATCTCCGTGGCATCCCGCGAGAAGCGCAAACCGCCTTTCGGCTGGTTCAAACATACCTACGCCAGGAATGATGCCTTTGTATGGAATGCAAAAACGAAGCTCGAAGAAAATAACTACGACGAGGCCCGTTCTATTCTTAACGTACTTGACCAGGATCCTTACTTTCCCAAACGACTCGATGGTGAACTGGCGGAGGTAAAGGCTTACAGCCTTTACAAACAGGGGAAATTCCTGGAAGCTATTGAGCCCCTGCAAATAGCAGAGCACAAAAAAGTAAACAGGGATGAGAAAGCACGAATGGCTTACATCCTGGGGCAGTTGTATACGAACTACAACAAGCCGGATTCTGCTATCGCCATGTATTACCATGTGATCAAAACCAAACCTGACCAGATGATGGAATTCCAGGCCAGGATTGCGATCAATAAACTCAAAGCCACCATGCCGGGTGGTTCACTGGAACAAAGCCTGGCTACCCTGCAAAAGATGGCGAAGAGGGAGAAATACCAGAACTTCCGTGACGCTATCTATTATACCATGGCACAGCTGGTGGCTCCTACCGACAAGGAAGCAGCGCTCGGTTACCTGCGTCAGTCACTGAAAGCGGGTGCACAAAGTACCAACAACATGCAGAAGGCGCTCACCTACAAGATGATTGCCGACATCTATTATGAGCAGCGTACTTATCGCAATGCCAAGAGCTTCTACGACAGCACCGCTTCGGTGATGCCTCCGGAGTTCCAGGACTCTGCGGTGGTCAATAAACGTAAAAAGGTACTGACAGATGTAGCGCTGAAGATTGAGGCTATTCAGCAACAGGATAGCTTACAGCGCATTGCCGCGATGCCGGAAAGTGACAGGAAGATCTTCCTGACCAAACTGGCAGTACAGATCCGGAAGGATGCGGAAGAAAAAGTAAAAAAAGCCAGGGCTGATTCAGCTGCGGCACTTGCCGAAGCGATGGCTAACGCGACCAGCAATCCGTTCAGTAACAATGGTTTTAATACAAGACCAGGACAAAAATCTGACCAGGGAGACTGGTACTTTTATAATACAGCCAGTAAGGCATCTGGTTTCCAGGAGTTTAAGCGTAAATGGGGCAACCGGCCTAACAATGATAACTGGCGCCGTAGCCAGAACAGTATTGCTGCTGTAAAGGAAAATACAGAACCGCTGGATGAAAACGGAAATCCTGTGGGTGTAGATGGCCAGCCTAAGAAGAAAGCGACACCGGCCGACAGCACGACCGCCGAAACACTGGCCGCCAACCTGCCCCTGACCCCGGACGATTTATTGAAGTCCAATATCATTGCAGAAGAAGCCTTTTATGACCTGGGTAAACTGTACAGCGATGGGCTGGACAACTTAGACCTGGGCATTGAAACATACGATACATTACTATATAGATATCCACATCACCCCAACAAAACGGAGGTGATCTACTCCCTGTATATCTGGCATAATAAACTGAATCATACAGCTTTAGCCAATAGCTACCGCCAGCAGATCATGAGCAACTACGGAGATTCCAGGTTTGCCAGCATTATCCGTTTCGGAGGACTGAAGGACGAAAATATCGGCAAGAAAAAAGAGATCTCGTCTGCCTATGAGCATGTATATGGGGCTTACCTGGATTGTAACTACGAAACCGCGTTGCGCATGAAGAAAGAAGCTGATTCCACCTTCGGTCTCAACTTCATGCAACCTAAATTTGACCTGCTGGAAGCCATGATCATTGCGAAAATGGATACCTGTGAGTTTGGCAAACAGGCGATTGTAACGGTGATGAACAAATACCAGAATGACGAGGGCGTATACCTGAAGTCAAAAGAACTGCTGGAGGCGCTGGATAACAGGTCTGCCCTGGTAGTATACCTCTCCATGCTGCAACTGGAAAGAAAACCAGAGGCGCCGCTGCTTGATGAGGATGTGACCATGATCTATCCCTGGCAGCGACCACATCCTGAGCTGAACGATGCACAGGTAAAAACTGCGACCGCCGATTCTATCAAGCTGGCTGCAGACAATGCGAAACTAAAGATCACACCATTGCCACCGCCGATGAAGACAAAGGTGATTTACAAGCTGGTGGCGGATGCCCCTCACTTTGTCGTGATGTCGTTCAATAAACTCACAAAGGCAGCGGTGGATAAATCTGTAGAGCAGTTTACAAAATACAATAAGGAACATCACCCGGATCTGAAGCTGCAGGTAGGTAGCTATGTGATGAGCCAGACAGAGGTATTATTGATATTCAGACTGTTCCCGAATGAAGACCGGGCGCTGGACTATTTTGACGAGATCAGGCTGGGGGCACAAAAGATATTGCCGGACATGCGGCCATCGGATTACACCATGTTTATTATATCCAGGGACAACTTCATCCTGATGAATACCCGGAGAGACCTGGACGGGTATAAGAGGTTCTTCGGAGACAACTATATTACAGAATAAAAGGGACACCTCATCAGTTACCCGCAAAATCGCTTTTGTCTTAGGCAAAAGCGATTTTGCTAAGGGGAAGGTAATAAGAATTTTTTTAATAGTTTTGTCCTGCTGTTACACCTGATTCCGGCAAAAAAGGCCCGTAAATTGCTATTACAGACGAGCTATGCGGGCTGACGCATTTTTAATTCAAAATCTTGTATGAAAAAATCAGTTAAAATATTGTGGCTGACGGTGTTGTCGCTGACGGGATTGTTCGTTTTGCTTTTATTGCTTATCAATTTCCGTATCATCGGCAACATGCCATCCATGGAGACCCTGGAAAACCCCAGGGCAGCCCTTGCCTCTGAAGTGATCGGGGACGATGGTACTATTCTGGGTAAGTACTACCAGGTGGACCGGTCCAGCTCTGATTATGATGAAATTTCGAAAAATGTAATCAATGCGCTGATTGCCACTGAAGATGTACGTTTTTATGACCACTCTGGTATTGACCCCTGGGGTACGATTGCGATTCCTTTTTACCTGGCTATTGGTAAAAAGAGAGGTTCCAGTACTATTACCCAGCAGCTGGCACTGAACCTGCAGGCTGATAATACCGGGGCGGTACGTGCACAGAATAAACTGGTGAGATCCTTCCAGAAAATGCAGGAATGGCTGATCGCCGTAAAACTGGAGAGAAACTTTACCAAGGAAGAGATCATTACCCTGTATCTGAATACAGTGCCTTTTGGCGACAACGTATATGGTATTGAGAATGGTGCCCGTACTTTCTTCAGCAAAGATGCAGGCCATTTATCGATCGAAGAAGCAGCCACCCTGATTGCGATGCTGAAGGGTACCAACCTGTATAATCCGCGCAGGAATCCGAAAATGGCGCTGGATCGTCGTAATACGGTGATAGAGCTGATGGAGAAGAACAAATTTATCTCCAGTGCAGATGCAGCGGCAGCGAAAAGCAAACCGATTGTACTGCGTTATAATAAAATCGACCACAACAAGGGTCTCGCTCCTTACTTCCGTGAAGTACTGAGAGATGAGTTGAAACAGTGGTGTAAAGAACATAAGAAATCAGATGGTTCAGAATACAACCTGTATCGTGATGGTCTGAAGATTTATACAACGATCAACCCACGTATGCAGTTGTATGCAGAAGAAGCGGTCGATCATCACCTGAAAGACCTGCAGAAAGTATTTGCAGCACAGTCAAACATCAAGTCAGGTTCTGCCTGGAAAGGACATGAGAACTTCCTGGAACGCTATATGAAGGAATCGGATCGCTACCAGAACATGCAGGCAGCAGAAGTTCCGGAAGAAGAGATCAAAAAGTCATTCAATACGCCTACCAAGATGAAGGTATTCTCCTGGAGGAGCTATACAGAGCCGGAACTGAACGAGATAGATACAGTGATGACACCCATGGACTCTATCCGTTATATGCGGGCTATTCTGCAGGCTGGTTTCATGGCGATGGACCCTGAGAGCGGAGAGGTCAAAGCGTGGGTAGGTGGACCTGATTTCCGCTATTTCAAGAATGATCACGTATTGAAGAGCAAACGCCAGGTAGGTTCTACATTTAAACCGTTCCTGTATTGCTATGCGATCATGAACGGTATGTCGCCGGGTACGAGTTTGCCAAACGAACCGGTGAGCTTTCCAAAATATAACTGGACCCTGACCCGCAACTCAGAAGGAAGTGTAGGAGGTAATATTTCCATGGCGGGTGCACTGGCCAAGTCACTGAACCTGGTATCGGCTTACCTGATCAAGCAGTTAGGCCCTGCAGCGGTGGCGGACTTTGCGAATAACAAGGTAGGCTTTTCTGTGAAGATCCCTGCTTATCCTTCTATCTGCCTGGGTACACCGGAGATTCCGCTGTACGACATGTTGCAGGCGTATACAATGTTTGCTGCACGTGGTATTATCACAAAACCCATTTACATCACCCGTATAGAAGATAGAAATGGGAACATCCTGGAGACGACGGCTCCTGAAAAGCGTGAGGTGATCAGCGAGAATGAGTCTTATGTAATGACGAAGATGATGGAGGGCGTAACTGGTCCGGGCGGTACTTCGGCACGTTTGCGTTTCCGCTATGGCATCAAGGGACAGGTAGCAGGAAAGACCGGTACAACGAACGATAACACCGATGGTTGGTTTATGGGCTTTACCCCTCAGCTGCTGGCAGGTGCCTGGGTAGGTTGTGAGAACAACTTCCTGCATTTCAGCACGACTGCAAATGGTCAGGGTGCAAATACCGGTTTACCGATCTGGGCATATTTCTTCCAGAAATTGTATGCAGACCCTACGCTGAAGATAGATCCGAATGCCACGTTCCCTATTCCGGCGGCTATAGACAGCCAGGATTATTCGAATGTGCAGGAGAATTACAAATCAGAAGCGGAAGCAGAAGATCAGGGGAACGGTTCAGCTTCAGACTATATAGATGTGGGTGACTATGGGGAGCCGACGAAGCCTGCGGAGAAGCCAAAGGAAAAGGAAGAACCAAAGAAAGAGAATAATCAACAGCAACCAACGCCCAAAGCTGTGTTGCCACCGAAAAATAATCAATAGTAAAAAAAACGCTTTTGTCTTCCGACAAAAGCGTTTTTTTTATTACTTGTCAGCTACGTAATGCAGCTCTTTATATTTCATTGCATTATTGATTAACTGGATGGCCAGTTTAAGCACGTCTGACTCTTCCTGTGCCTCCACCTTGTCAGCATCATCAGTAGGCTTGTGATAGTCGTCATGCGGGCCTGTATGCAGGAAGATCACGGGCACGCCACTGATATAAAAGTTATGGTGATCGGAAGGGCCCTTCCCTGCTCCATCTGTAAAAAATTTGATTCCTGGCTGTTCAACACCATTGAAAACAGCGGGCCATTCTTCAGCGGTAGCATAGCCACCGATACCGAGGCCACGTTCAGCATTGTAACGGCCTATCATGTCCATATTGAGCATGAAATGTACTTTCTCTAATGGGAATACCGGATGTGCTACATAGTATTTAGACCCCTGTAATCCTAATTCTTCTCCGCCAAAGGCGATGAAGAGGAAATTGAATGGTTCTTTTTGCCCGTTCTTAACAAAATACCGGATGAATTCCAGCAGACCGGCTACACCGGAAGCGTTGTCATCTGCTCCGTTGTGGATCTGACCTTCGGGATACTTACCATCGAACAGATGTGCGGTGCCGATATGATCATAATGTGCGCCGATGATAATCGTACGGGGAGCGCCGTTATCGAGATAGCCAATTACATTACTGCTGGGAATATCGTGATGTTCCTTACGATCAAAGGTAAAGTCCTGGAAATAGCTGCTACCGTTTGCAGGTTGCAGGCCTGATTTTTTAAACTGTCTGGCCACCCAGGCGGCGGCTTTTTTACCGCCTTTTTCGCCGGTACCACGACCTTTGAGTTTATCGGCAGCGAGATAATTGACGGTACTACGGATGCGGGAGGCAGCAGGCATGTAATCCTGTGCAAAGGCATTTACGAAACAAGCGGTGCTGAACACCAACAATAACAATCGCTTCATTAGGGCATGATAAATGATGAGACCTAAAAAAACAGCCCTTACTTTTTCAAGCGAAGGGCTGTTTTCAATACAATAAGGCCAAAACTACATGATAACATTCACTTAGGCATATCACAAATGTGCCATTTATAAGGTTAAAAATATATTACTATGGGGTTAATAAACGCCCCTTCTAATTGAAGGGGCGTTTTTGCGTACAGCATATAGGGGGTAAAAATTCTGGTGGTGAGGCCGGGCCTTGTTTGTTACACCAGGTCTGGTGATACGTTAAAAAACCTGGTGGTGAGGTCAGGACTCGTTTGTTACACCAGGTCTGATGATACGTTAAAAATCAGGTGGTGAAGGGTCCAGGTAAAGCATGATGCCATATTCGCCGTCCTGGGTCCATCCTCTCAAAAACTCTGATTTATTTAAAGTGATCAGCCCTGCCGCAGGGTCGGATACATAAATTTTGTCCCCCCTTATTTTATACACGACAATGAAGCGGCACTGATACCAGTACCCAATACAGGGTAGCAGGTCGATTGATGAAAGGTCAGCCAAAGAAACTTTTGCCCCCAAAGTACCAAAGCCTATTTTGCCGGCGGCTTCGCCGAGATCCTGTAGTGGGCTGCCACTTTCTGCAGCAGACCAGAGAGATCTTAGATATTCAGGTGTAAAACTTTTTCCAAAATGCGTACTTAATATGTGCAAACAGGCCGGACCGTCGTCCGTTTTGCCTTGTTGTTTGCAATGGGGAAATGGATGTTTTTTACTCTGCGGATTTGAAGTTTGCATCATATCCATGAGTCTTTTGCAGGTGAACGGGTTATTATATAACAATGATGAAAGGCCGGCTATTTTTTTGTTGGTCCAGGTGTTGGCACCTGAAGTTGTAAATAGTCTCCATTCTGTTTTAGTTTTAGAGGTTTATAAAAGCAGCAGATCTGTCCATGGAAGTTCTTCATTGATCAGGTGCCCCAAGAGGACCAGTGCTACGCCCGGCAGGCCTTCCAGCATGCGGCTTTCGCGGCCTTTAAAGCTTTCTTCGTTCAAGACTACTTCCAATCTTTTTATTGTTTCATTGATCCAGTAGTGCCATCCTTCCAGGTAGCTCTCTTCGTTACTGTAACGGTATAACGAATAATAATACTGAGCCAGTCCGGCGGTGCCATTACCAAAGTAAATGTCGTCGATCTGCGTAGCTTCGCAGGTTTTGCGCATCAGTGAGCTACCGCCCACGAGATCCGCCATCTGTTTCAGGTTTTCATCCTGTAGCACAAAGGATGCTTTGTAAAAAAGGGATACCTGATTGAGATCACCATCACACCATCCAAGGCGGTTATTATAGTTTTTTTCATCTTCTGCTTCGCTGGCAGTGAGTGGAAAGAATGACCAGTCCTGTCCTACCAGATCTACTTCCCGCAATTGATGACGTACGAAGCGAATGCCTTGCTGCAGCAGGTATCCTGTCTTCAGCGCATCGACCTCCGCCTCGTGCAGGGCAGTGAGCACAGACAGAAATCCTGCCTGTCCCTGAGATAAGCTGAAGTTGATTTTTCCTGTACCGAATAAGAAGATATTCCTGAACCAGATACCGTGTTTGGTCACCACACAATTCTCATACAGCGCATGGATAATCTCCCTGAGGTAAGCTGCTATTTTAGGCTGTGGCAAACGGTCTGTAAAGTACTTGATGATACCAAAAGCACCATGCAGATAATCCAGTTTATCTTCTTTGATCAGCTGTAATGCCTGATGGTAGAGATAGTCTTCATACGTGGCCAGTTCCTCATCTATGTCTATGTCCAGAAGGTCATCTTTGTACAGTAGGTTGATCACGCTGGTAAGGCCACAGATACCGGTTGCGAGGGAAGGTCCCTGCAGTTCCAGTGTGCCTTTGTGCATGTGTTCCAGTACCTCGTCGAGCAGTGCATATGCCTTGTCTAAATAGGTATTGTCCCTGTACCCCTGCCATAAGGAATGATAGTACATAATCAGGCCTAGCTTACCGCCCATCAGGGTATCATTATCAGCGGTGTGCTGATCTATGAGGTGATGAAGCTGCGTGAGGAGGCTCTCCACTTTTACCGGTTCCTGTACCATTCCTGAATGCTTTTAACAAACTTAGGAAGGATATGGGGAGTGGGGAAAAAAGATACACGGATTTGCATTTTCCAGGGACGGATTTATCATTTTTCGGGGGTTACCTTTTGGCGGTTTCCGTATACGCGGTTACGATAGAAAAAATCTTTTGAAATCCACGTCCTGCGTAGATTCCCTGCGCAGTTGCCCTCTAATTTTGTTATTGTAATCCCTAATAATTGTGAAATATGAAACAGACAAACAACCCCACCCAAAAAAAGATGTTGACCCTTAATAAGGTAACCGTAGCTATGTTTGCTACGAATGTTGTTAACTCAAAGAATGGTGGTAAAAAGCCCCTTTTTTCCGTTGTAAATACAACAGCTTCTGCTAACTGTTACCCTACACTCACTGCATAAAATTGTGAGGGGACAAGCACAATAAAAAATTCGCGTTGCAATTTCGGAATTTGATTAATTTTCAAGGCTGAACTAAAAATCCTTCTGGTAGAAGATCATTTTTAGGACAGCCTTTTTTTTATTTTTGCACCTGTGCTTTATTAAACCCTTAAACAATACATGTTTACTTACCCAGCGTTAATCCGCTTGTTTGGCCTATATCTTTTATTGATGCTATGTTACCCTACTGCAACCCTTGCGCAAAATACATCCTGCAACTGCAAAGAGAATTTTGATGAAGTTATTAGCAAGGTAAAACACAACTATCCGGGATACCCTATCAAGATTACTTCAAGCAATGAGGCTTCTTTTGAACAGTTTACGGATAGCCTGAGAAAGGTAGCTGATACCGCCGATGCCGTTAGTTGTTTTAATTTATTGCAATTATGGACGGGATACTTCAAAGACAGGCATCTTGCACTTGTTTTTAAAGATATCCCCGAGAATAAGGAATATATTAATCAAATCTTTTCAGGTAATAAAAACGTTCCTCTATCTAAAGATTCTCTATTAACAAAATGGGCAACAGCACCCGAGTATCCACTTGAAGGAATATGGGCCTTGTCTGGAATATATGAAGTGGCAATCATAAGAAAAGGTAACATCTATCAGGCAATCATCCTCAAAGGGGATGGTACATACTGGAAGCCTGGACAGATAAAATTAGAATTGGAACCTCTTGGCGACCTCTCCTGGAAGGTAACCCAATACAACCAGTATCATATACGTGATACATTCACTACTTATGTGGATGAGCAAGGATATTCAATGGTGCTGAAAGGCTATACATGGGAGAAGATTTTCCCTGTTAAAACCGGGTCTAAATCAATTCCAGCTGATAGTTTTTACTTTTCCAAGCCCGACAGTAATTTCGCGATTCTAAGATTGCCTAATTTTGAGTTAAATAATAAAAAAGTCATTGATAGCCTGATCACCAGCAACTTTTATACAATTACCCATACCCCGCACTTCATTATAGATTTGCGAGGCAATGCTGGAGGTTTCAATATTTGCTTTGAAAAATTATTACCTATTCTTTACACCGATCCGATTATTACAAATGGGCCAATAGTGAGAGCTACGACTGAAAATATACGTTTGTATGAACGAATGCTCAAAAGTCCACTATTCCCTGATGACAAAAAGCCGCCATTTGTAGCATTGATAAAAAATCTCAAAAAAAATAAAAACAGCTACTTTCAGCCACCAGGTGACACCACTACCTTTCCTCAGATATATACACAACCTGAAAAAGTAGGTCTTCTGATGGATGAAGGTTGTTCTAGTGCTACAGAACTTTTAATTTTAGATGCAAAACAAAGTAAAAAAGTAACTTTGTTTGGAAAGCGGTCAGCTGGAATAGTGGATTACTTAAATTTGGTAGCACCAAGGCCTTTGTCCTGCTCCCGTTTTTTGCTTTGGATTCCTACTGCCAGATTGGCCAGCCTACCACAACATCCTATTGATAACACAGGTATTTTGCCAGACGTTGAAATCCCTCATCATGAGAACTGGATCAACTTTGCGCAACAGTATCTGTCAAACCTGGAACCAAAAGTTGCCAATTCTTCAAAATAAAAAGGGATCGATCCGGCATAGGCTCTCTACTGTAATACTGCATGTAGGCCTATGGATCTTGTACGCAAGCTTACAGATAGTAGCGTCAGGGCTACAGGTGCCACACCTATTACCTGTAGTTATTACAAGCTTCTCTGTATTTGCATTTGCGTCTGTTAGTTTCTATGCAAATTCTGAGTGGTTACTACCACGAACACTGGAAAAAGATAAGACGACATTATGGATAGCCGGTATACTGGTGTTATTTGCCTATAATATCCTTTGCAGATACATTATTCTATATAAAATTTACCCGGCTTCGATGGGTTCTCCGGCTCCCAACTTTGGTTTTGCCGTACTTATAACCGGCTCAATCTGGTGGTGGTTTCAGGCCATTGCACTTTCTACAGCATATTGGTTTGCAAAAGTGTCCATTAAAAGAGAAAGAAAGATCAATGTTCAAAGAGAAGAAATCAACCGCAAAGAAGCGGAACAAATGAAACTCCGGCAGGAGAAACTGGAACTCGAAGTCGCCTATCTTCGTGCCCAGATCAATCCTCACTTCCTATTTAATACCCTCGGCTACTTCTACAATAAAACCGCCAACTCCCACCCCGACGTGGCCGAAGGCATCGCCGCTCTCACCAACATTATGCGCTCCTCCCTGAAGAAAAGAGGTCCTGACGGTATGGTGTCATTAGAAGAAGAGATCGAACACATCGAAAGCCTGATCAGCATCTACTACATGCGTTTCAACAATAACATCCATGTTGAATACAGCAGACCTGACAACCTGGTAGGCCAGAGAATATTACCACACATCCTCATCACACTGGTAGAAAACGCTTTCAAGCACGGGGAACTGCACAATGCCGCTTACCCCTTGAGAATTACGCTAAACCTGGATGAAAGTGGTCTCTACTTCTACATCAACAATAAAAAACGGATAGGTCCAAAAGAAATCTCCAACGGCTTCGGCATGGAATACGTGCAACGTCAGCTGGAAAACACCTATCCTAAAAAATATGCCTTCGACATAAAAGATACAGACCTGTTCTACAGCCTGTCTTTACATATTGCTACAACCGAAACCGCCCTGCATGATCAACTGTTATATAATTGATGACGAACAACATGCCATAGACCTGTTAGTCGGCTATGTACAACGTACTCCGTTCCTGAAACTGGTAGGCAGTACCACCGAAGCCCTCGATGCGATCAAAGTGATCAGTAATGAAAAAGTAGACCTGGTGTTCCTGGATATTCACATGCCCAGTATCTCAGGGATTGACCTGCTGAAAATCTTTAACAACCAGACCAAAGTTGTACTTACGACCGCCTACAGCGAATACGCCATGGATGGATATGAACACGATGTAGTTGACTATCTGCTCAAACCTATCACCTACCAACGTTTTCTGAAAGCCGCACAAAAGGCACTCAACATGTTCCAAACCATGTATGTGAGTAAAGGTGAAAGTAATGAAAAGGCTGAACCGGAGGTGGACTACCTGTTTGTGAAATCAGAACATAAAGGGAAACAAATCAAAGTCAATTTCAACGACATCGATTATATAGAAGGGCTGAAGAACTATGTAGCCTTTCATTGTGACAAGGAAAAAATACTGGCATTGCTCAAGATGAAAGATCTGGAACAAACCTTGCCCCCACGGCAGTTTGCCAGGATCCATAACTCTTTCATCATCTCCCTGAACAGGATCGTTTCTGTAGACGGTAACCAGGTCATTCTGCGTAAACCGGATCAGCAAACGGTGGCCCTGCCAATTGGTATTACCTTCAAACAACCTTTCTTTGAAATGATAAAGCTAAACAAGTAATTTGTTTAGCTTTATCGGTACTTAATTGACGACCTCCTCAAAACGGACCGTCCCCCATTAGTTCGATTGAATCCGTTTCTTTTCTTTTTCAATACCCGTCTGCCTTTCCGTTCTTGGCTTGATCTTACTATTACCGAACCGGTATGTAAAACTCAGCATTGCGAAGCGGGAGTCAAACAAAAAATGCTGCTGAATATTTACCCCCTGATAATTGGACGCTAATGTAAATTGCTGTCCCCTGAAAATATCGTTTACACTCAGCTTGAGTGATACCTTGTTCTTTAGCACGTTCTTTTGCACTCCGGCGTTCAGCACCCAGTAGCTGGTCAGCGCACTCAATCCGGCATTAGATCTGGATGAATAGATTGCATTCACCTCAAGTGTGAACACGTGCGGAATATTAAACGTATTATTCGACATCACATAGGCTCCGGGTTTTGACTTCGGCAAGGTGATATCATTGTAATCGTAGTGCAGGTAGTAGACCTGCATGGTGTTCATACTATTCCACCAACGTGTAAATGCCTTTGAGTAAGTGATGCTCAGATTGTAGTTATCAAAGTGTGTAACGTTTTGATAAGTGGTAATCAGCACCTTATTATCACCTGCTACATATACACCCGAGATCGCATCGTTGGTTCTGGATATACTGAGCGTAGTAAATAAACGCTGTTTCCAGGTATGAGACAACTCCAGTGAAGTTGTATTCTGTGGATTCAGGTCCGGATTTCCCTGGAAGTAGTAATACTTGCTGCGGAAGAAGAGGAATGGATTCACATATTCATACTGTGGTCTGTCAATACTTCTCCTGGCAGAGAACGAAAAACGCTGGGATGCAGAGGCCAGGTATTGCAGGGAAAAACCGGGGTAGACACCGGTGTAGTCCTTCGTAAACACCTGGGAATTCGTTATACTGTTGCCTTTGACATGTGTATTTTCCACCCGCACACCTACCTGTAGTAACCATTTCTTAAATTGGTTATGATAATTGAGGTAACCTGCATTCACATTTTCGTCATAGATGAAATGATTCGTTTTGCCCGCATCATTTACCCAGGTATCATTATCATCCAACATTTCCCAACGGATATCGCTGTCTGTTTTTACGAAGACGGTTTTCAGTCCTGCATCGAAGGTGCCGATTTTAGTGGGACGGGTGAAATCGGCCGATAAGGAACGGATGGCAACAGATACCGGAGAACTGTTACGGATTACGTAGGGTAGCTGGTATACTTTCATTTCGGTATCCAGATAGGCAGTATTAAAGTTATCTTTCCAGCGTTGGTCATAATAGGCATAGTCACCATTGAAGGTGATCTGTGTGCCGGTACTGTCAAAGTTATGCTGGTAGAACAGGTTGGCTGAATAATTATTGATGTTCGCATGCCCGGTAGTGTGCATGTTCAGCAAAGAGTCGAAGGGGGCTGACTGGGTAGGACGGAACATTGTCTTGTCTATACCATCTCTGTCACGTCCGAGGAAGTTGCCTTTCAGATCCAGGCCTACGCTGTTCTTTTTATTGATCGTATAACTGATACCGGCATTGACGTTATGAATATCTTTTTTGCGGACCTCATAATTTGATTCCTCTATATATTCATTTGCCAGGATCCTGCCTGTATGGGTATCGTAAAACTGTTCATTGCGCTGGTAATTGTAATTACCATAGATGTTCAGATTATCGTTGCGGTAGTTCAGATCTCCGCCGGCGTTGTAGCGGCCATAACGGCCTCCTCCCTCTCCTATAGTGAGGTTGCCATTGGTTCCTGATTTACCTGTTTTTTTCATTTTGATGTTAATGACAGCCGAAGCGGCGGCATCATATTTTACAGATGGGTTAGCAATGAGTTCTATTTTATCAACGGCATTAGCGGCAGTAGACAGCAATAGATTTTTGAGCATTGCGGCAGTAAAATAAGACGGGCGGTCGTTGATATAGACCATCACCTTCTTTCCGTTGAGGGTAATAGATCCATCATCGTCCAGTCGCACACCTGGCGATCGGCGGAGCAGTTCTTCCAATGTATTGCCGGTAGCGAGCGGGCTCTCGGCAACATTGATGATCATCTTGTCGGCTGTTTGTTCAATGAGTGGCTTCTGGGCCGTTACCTGGTGGGTGATCAGATCGTAGGAAACTGATACCATGCCGATAGCGGGCAGGGCCAGGGATTGGGTACTCAATTGAAACGGGCCGGTCGTTTTGTCTCGATAGCCGAGGTATTTTACCTGGAGGCTATAAACACCCGGTTTCAGGTTTTCAAACGTGAAATTACCCTCTTTGTCAGTCTGGATAGTTTGCCTGATGGTATCTGTGAGTAATAACACGATGGCAAATGGCAGATTTTGGTTGCTGAGGGAATCAGATATTTTGCCTGAAACGGATAGTCTGAGTGACTGTGCAGGTAAACGGACCATACTGCACAGACAAATGAATAGTACACTCAGTTGTATCGGCTTCATATAGGGTTATTTATCACATTACAAACATAAGGTTCAGGATTGAGGATTAAAAAATTATTACATCGATTCTTTGATTCGGAGGACAGATTACATGAAAAAAACATGTTATCTGGACGACCGGGAGGAGAAAGGAAATGGCCTGTGGTAGTATAAAAAGTTGTCTAAAGCCAACATTTGCAGGGATGGATTGCCGGCATAAAAAAATTTAAGGTATTTAGCACTGATGACATAAAAAAAGCCTCCCTTTTATGGGAGGCTCTTCTTTATAAACAGTTATCGGTTATTTATTTCCTTTTCTACCTTGCTGCATATCCTGCTGGCGTTTCTGCATGTCTTCCAGGCGTTCCTGCCATTTGGATTTTGAAGCCGGCTTCTTTTTATTCTCCTGGATCTGTGCATGGATCTTATCATGGTTAATGATGAACTTCTGTATCACCCACTGCAGGAGGATACTGATCACGTTTGACAGGAAGTAATAGAAAGTCAGCGCGGATGCCAGTTTGTTAAAGATACCCAACAGCATGATTGGGAAGATATAAGGCATGTACTTCATGACCGGATTGCTCTGATCTGCCATTCCACGGTTATTGAACGCCAGCATTAAGCTGGTGGCAGTCATCAGCAGGGTGAACAGGCTGATGTGGTTACCATAGAAAGGAATATTGAAAGGCAGATTCAGGATAGAATCGTAAGTAGATAAGTCTTTAGCCCACAGGAAGCTCTCCTGTCTCAATTCGATGGAAGATGGGAAGAAGCTATACATGGCTACCAGGATCGGCAACTGCATCACTGCCGGCAGGCAACCTCCTAAAGGATTCACACCTGCACTCTTAAAGAGCTTCATCTGCTCCATACCGAAAGCCTGCTGGTCGTCGCCATGCTTAGCGCGCAGGGCATCGATTTCCGGTTTCAGTACTTTCATCTTTGCAGAAGACACATAACTCTGGTAGGTGAATGGTGCTATCAGCAAACGAATAAAGAGTGTCAGGAGGATGATAATCACACCATAGTTATGAATAAATCCGCTGAGGAAGTTGAACACAGGGATGATCACCCATTTGTTCACATATTTTACGAAAGCGAAGATACCGGTACCTAGTGGAATGATATTTTCCAGTCCGATATCATAAGATTTCAGGGTCTTATAATGGTTAGGACCATAATAGATTTCGATCGGGAAGGTAAAGTCATGTGCCCGGTCGTAAGGGATCGCCAGGGTAGTGAAGGTCTGGCCTACGATGTTACCACTTTCAGGCACTTTCGTGTTGATATCTGCGTTTTCGAAGCTCTTATCTTTTTTCGCAATGAAAGTGGTGTTGAAGAACTGTTGCTTTACGCTCAGCCACTGTACTTTGCTTTCCAGATTTTTATGAGCGGTACGCTGCAGGGTGAAGTAGTCATGTTTACCTTCTGTTGTTTTCCAGTGAACCTGGTTGTTCAATCGCTCATTTTGCATATCCTGTTCCTGCTTGTCATTCTCATTATCCCACTGAAGTTCTAATGTTTTCTGACCGGCTGGGATCACGTTTTCCAGACCTACGGCATGAATGTCGAAATCTACTGCATAGCTATCCTGTTTCAGGGTGTATACAAACTCCAGGAATTGACCAGGGTTGTTAGTCGCAAGGCGGTATACCAAAGATTGGCTACCATCTGGCAGCTGTTGTACATTTCCACCAGCGAAATAAAGGTCTGCAGTATTTAATAAAGTATTGTTATTAGCCGGCACCTTCATAGAGATGCGGTTAAAAGAACTGTTTGCCAGTAATAAAGGAGTGCCTGCAAATGTTTTGAAGGCTTTCAGTTCTACAGTTTCAGGTTGACCACCCTGGCTGGAGAAGGTGATTTTCAGCACTTTGTTTTCCAGCACGGTTTTCTGTGCGGTGCCGGTAGCAGCACCTGCGAAGGCGCCATATTGACCTGCGAGCCTGGTGGAATCAGGAGTGCCTGAATTGGGATAAGAGGCAGTGGTGTCTGTGATTGCTTTAGGTTTGTTCGCTTCAGCGATAGAATCCTGACGAGCTTTTTCTAACTCTGCTGCATGCTGCTGTTTGGTATTGAAAAAGATGTACCCTACCAGCAACAAACCCAGTAAGCTAAAACCAATGACCGAATTTCTGTCCATTGAAATTACAATTAAAATTTAGGCAGCGAAGGTAAGCAAAATGTGGGGGTATAAATGCCAAAAGGACTATTTTTTAGGTCATTGTGGTGCAATGACCTAAAAAATAGTCCTTTTGGTGGGCGTTTGCCACTAATATTATTATTGTGCTACTTCTTCCGCCACCTTTGTTTTGTTTGTCTTATCTTCTGCATACTGCTTGGCAGCGCCGATGAAGTGAACAAACAGTGGTGCTGGTCTTTCCACTGTGCTTTTCAGCTCAGGGTGGAACTGGCAGCCCACGAAGAACGGATGGTTGGGTAATTCTACCATTTCCACCAGTCCGCTTTCAGGGTTGCGGCCTGAAGCAATCATACCTGCTTTTTCGAAATCGCTTAGATACTGACCATTGAACTCATAACGGTGACGATGGCGCTCGCTGATCTTAGTGCTTTCATAGATAGCGGAAGCTTTGGAACCAGGTGTGAGGTCGCAGCTATAGGCACCTAAACGCATGGTACCACCTTTGGCGGTGATCTTTTTCTGCTCTTCCATGAGACCAATTACCGGGTGACCGGTTTCAGGGTTCATTTCAGTAGAGTGGGCATCTTTCCAGCCGATTACGTTACGGGCAAATTCTACAACGCTCATCTGCATACCCAGACAGATACCAAAGAATGGCAGGTTGTTTTCACGGGCATACTGAATAGCGGTGATCTTTCCTTCAATACCACGGTGGCCAAAGCCTGGTGCTACCAGCAGACCATCGAGGTTACGCAGCTTTTCAGCTACATTCTCTGCTGTAAGGAATTCAGAATGAATATTTTGAACAACTACTTTACATTCGTTCATGGCGCCTGCGTGGATGAAGGATTCCAGGATGGATTTGTAAGCATCCTGTAATTCCACATATTTACCAATCAGGCCGATAGTTACTTTAGACTTAGGATATTTCAGCTTGTCGAGGAAACCACGCCATTTGGTCATGTCCGGTTCTTTCTCGACAGGAATACCCAGTTTTTTCATACAGATGACGTCCAGCTTCTCCTTCAGCATTTCCAGCGGCACTTCGTAGATGGTGCTCATGTCGGTTGCTTCGATCACGGCATCTACGGTTACGTTACAGAAGAGGGCGATTTTCTTTTTCAGGTCATTGTACATAGGCTCTTCGGTACGGCACACGATCACGTCGGGGTGCACACCATTTTCGCTCATCATTTTCACAGAGTGCTGAGTTGGCTTGGTTTTCAATTCTTTAGCAGCACGCAGGTAAGGGATGAGGGTCAGGTGAACGACCAGGCAATCCTGTTCATCCAGTTCCCATTGCAGCTGACGAACAGCCTCAATGTAGGGAAGCGACTCGATATCGCCGACTGTACCACCTAACTCGGTGATAACGATATCAAATTTACCATCTTTGCCGAGCAGGAGAATACGACGTTTGATCTCGTCGGTGATGTGGGGAACAACCTGCACGGTTTTGCCGAGGTAGGCACCTTCACGTTCTTTATTAATAACAGTTTGATAAATGCGGCCTGTGGTCACATTATTCGCCTGTGACGTTGGCGTGTTCAGAAAACGTTCGTAGTGTCCCAGATCCAGGTCAGTTTCGGCGCCATCTTCGGTTACATAACATTCCCCATGCTCATATGGGTTTAATGTTCCCGGATCCACATTGATATATGGATCGAACTTTTGAATAGTCACTCTAAAGCCGCGTGCCTGCAGTAACTTTGCAAGTGAAGCTGCGATAATTCCTTTACCCAATGAGGATGTAACACCTCCCGTAACGAAGATATATTTTGCCATAAAATCTAAAATTCTGTAGAATACTTGACCTAAAAGGGAAGTGCCGGACGACGTTTGGTGTAACCAGTCAAGTAAAAGTAACTTCCGAAGGTCATGCAAAGTTACACAAATTTAACGCGCACCCAAATTGGTTTTTCACATTTCACTGAGTGCATACATGTAATAGCATGTTTATAAACAAATTAAGGGATATAAAAGGCTTATAAATTTAATCACTGCGGCGGGCCGGTGATTTATTCTTAATTTTGCGATCCGTAATAATTATCAAACATGACTCTAACGCCAAAGCGTGCACAGGAATCTCTGATCCAGATGACTGAACTGGTATTGCCCAATGATACCAATGTATATACCAACCTCATGGGAGGCCGCCTGATGTACTGGATGGATATTGCTGCTGCCCTTGCCAGTATGAAGCATTGCGCTGCGCCGACAGTTACCGCCTCGGTAGACAACATTTCATTTGAGAACCCTATCCGTCTGGGAAACGCTGTTCACATTGAAGCAAAGGTGAGCCGTGCTTTCAATTCAAGTATGGAAGTACATCTTAAAGTATGGGGAGAAGATCCGGTACAGCAATACCGCTATAAATCCAACGAGGCATTTATGACTTTCGTTGCCCTGGATCCAAATGGTAATCCTCGCCCGGTACCTCCTATTATTGCTGAAACTGAAGAGGAAAAAACTTTATACGAAGGTGCATTACGCCGCAGGCAGCTCCGTTTGATCCTGGGTGGAAAAATGAAGCCACAGGATGCCGAGGAGTTGAAAGCACTGTTTATTTAATGCCATTCTTTATAAAATTGTTCGAGGAAAGTCTCCATAAAGGCATGTCGTTCGGCAGCCAACTCTCTTCCGGTAGTGGTATTCATCTTATCCTTTAATAAGAGCAGTTTTTCGTAAAAATGATTGATAGTAGGGGCAGTGCTGTTTTTGTACTGTTCCCTGCTCATTTGCAGATCTGGTGGAATAGCCGGATCATATAATGCCCTGTTTTTGAACCCGCCATAGTTAAATGCACGTGCTATGCCAATCGCTCCGATGGCATCCAGCATGTCGGCATCCTGTACCACTGCCAGTTCGGGCGAGGTAAATTTACCTTCGTTATGCCCCCCTTTAAATGATATATTTTCGATTATGGCAATCACATGTGTGATAATGTCTTCCGCTACTCCCTGAGATAAGAGAAACTGGCGGGCTTTGGCAGGTCCGATCGTTTCGTCGCCACCATGGAACTTGGCATCTGCAATGTCGTGCAGCAGGGCTCCTAATGATACAATAAGTGGATTGACTGATTCTTTGGCCGCAATTTCCCTGGCAGTATGCCATACACGATGAATATGCCACCAGTCGTGGCCTCCTTCTGCCTGGGCTAATTCCTGTTTTACATAGGTAACGGTGTTGTCTATCAATTGATCTTGTGTCATAAGATCAAATATAAGGAGGTTGATGGGGCAAAAAAAATAGGAAAAACGAAGAAAAAGAGAAACGGAAAAGGTGTCTCATGAGTGTAAAATGGGTTTAGAGAAGAATGCTTATGTGTAACCTTCTTTCCTTTTTCCATCTCTCCTCCCTGGTATTCAGGCATGCAATTAGAATAATCAACAGGGATCTTGCTTCACTAAGATATTCTTCGTTTTTCCTTTTTTCCTTTTCAATGTTTGGATCTTCGACAGAATAATTGGTGTACCGGCCTTAGGTGTTGTGACTAATGGTTAAATGCAGGTATGCCGGCCGGGCGATCTTAAATTTTGGTTGATAAAATGTACATTATCTGACTACAACTTCCGGATCGATACCTTAGCGAGGCCCCTTTTGGGCCTCTCTCTAAAGGTATATACTTCAGGGAAGCGGGAATAATCTGTTTGAAAAATTGGCGCGGCTGAAGGCGGGAAAACTTTGATTACCGGACTTCGAGGTCAATAACTTTGCTGACCTTTGCTGACCCTAGCCTCGGCAGCCCCCCGCCTTTTACCGCAAAAATTTTTCGATGACAACGTACCCTTTCAGTACATTGATAAAATATCTTACAGCGCAGATCCAGCTATAATTCTTCTATCGTAGACAGACGCTGTGCTTTGAGCTGGTTTCTGAATTTTGGTTGACTGGTCTATTCTTGTGGAGGAAGTGTCTATTTTTAGTATGCTACCCTGGTCCGCAAACTGCGCCTTCCTGATGATAACCCTACTAAACCTGTTCTTTGACGAGATTCGCATACTTAAGAAATAATCACATTATAAATAATTACATCTTTCACATTTTCGCTATTGTACATACTACACTTTCTGATCACCTTCGAATTCTGACATAAAAATAATAATCATTATCTAATTTTTAAACAATTCAGCACACAAACATTCATATATTTATATTTACAATATAATATAGAAAATACGCAAGTATACTGTTATCTAACATGTTAGATAAAAACACCCCTTTGAAAAGACAAGAGAGCCTTTTCAAAGAGATCATATATAAAAAATATTAATTAGTCTTTTTTAACCAGTACATCGGTAATCTGGTTGAGTTGTTTTACTTTTTCAGAGAAATCGCCCTTAATCCGGTCACGGATGAGCTGTAGTTTATCTAAAATTTCATTCAACGACCCTGGTAATGCTTCCTGCAATACCTCTTTGAGTCTTTTGGCAATGGTGGGAGATTTGCCGTTGGTGGAGATGGCTATCTTAAGGTTGCCTTTCTGAACTACTGAACCCAGGTAGAAGTCGCACAGTTCCGGGGTGTCAGCTACATTAATTAGTACTTTACTACATTTTGCCTTTTCCCAGACAAAATAATTAAACTCATGGTCGCTGGTAGCAGCTATGGCCAGGTCTTTTCCGAACATGTCACCGCAGGAAAACGCCTTCTGTACCAACGTTACATTGGGTGCATTTTTGACCAATGCCTCCAGTTCCGGCAGGAACCAGGTGGCTACTACTGTTAAGTTAGCAGTCGGGCAATTATCAAGGAGGGCACTTACTTTTTCAAGTCCGACAGCGCCACCGCCTACCACTAAGATCTGGAGACGATGCACCTTAAAGAATACGGGAAACAAATGATTCTCTTCCATACGAACCGCTTTAATATAAATTTACACAGCTATTTTCAATTCCGCTGCAATTCTGTCCTGCACTGCTATGAAGGTTTCATGGAAGCGTACTACCTCCCCCACTATTATAATAGCCGGGCTTTTTAGCTCCTCCCGAAGAGCGATGTTGGCCAGATCGGAAACTGCACCAATACCTACTTTCTGTGTGGGTAAGGTACCATTCTGAATGATTGCCGCAGGTACATTCCCTTTTCCCTGCGCAACATAGGCAGCGGATATTTCAGCTAATTTACCCATTCCCATCAAGATTACCACGGTTGTATCTGCATGAATCGCATGCACCAGGTCACGGGATAAATTACCTTCCTGTGTCGTTCCGGCCACTACCCAGAAGCCTTCACTCACGTTACGGGCAGTCACAGGAATGCTGTTGAAACCAGGTACAGAGATCGCACTGGTTACACCAGGCACGACTTCTGTTTCAATATTAAACTGGCGGGCAAAAGTTAATTCTTCCTGTCCACGACCAAATACAAATGAATCTCCTCCTTTGAGTCTTACCACGCTGCCATAAGTCAATGCATACTTTACGATCATGCGATTGATCTCATCCTGAGAGTACACGTGCATACCTGCTCTCTTACCTACAAAACGTTTCAGGCAATTGCAGGGTGCATGTTCCAGCAGTTCATTGTTTGACAATGCATCGTAAAGGATGACCCTTGCCTGCTGTATGGCCTTCAGGCCTTTTACAGTAATCAGCTCAGGATCTCCGGGGCCAGCGCCCACCAGGGTTAATTTTGGAGTAATCTGCTGCATAGTGTACTAATTTAAAATGTGATCGGTTTCGCACAACCGTAATATCAGCAGGCCCCTTGGTTACAGGGGCCTGTTGATATCCTTATTCAGCGGGAACGGCAGCAGCTTCCCGTTTCCTTAGAGACTGCGCCTGCTGATAAAAGTCAGTTGCCTGTTGATAATATGCTTTTGCAAATGCTTCTGATGGTTCATTCTTATTGATCTGTAATACCAGGTCATTGAATGTACCTTCTATTTCCCATTTGCCTGTCTGCACGAAATGTTTGTCAAAGTCATTGATAACGCCGGTCTGTGTATTACAAGATACGCCTTCACCCAGCAGCAATGCTTTGGCTGTCTGCACAAAAGTTGAGTAAGAGTGGTAAATGCTGTCTGCATACTGGTTAGCATCCAGCGCTACTTTACCCCATTCCAGTTTCTCTTCACCTTCAAACAGCAGGGTTTGTACCAGGTCAATCACTACGCTCGCACATTCACCCACGCCGATAGCAGTGGCAAACTTATCGCCCTGGCCCCAGTCAATGAAATCTTCATCTACCAGAGAAGCCAGGTCTGTCAATGGTTTCAGCAGGTCGTAGAAGTAACGTTCGCCCTGACGATCATAGTAATCGTTGAACTTTTCGTTTTCCTGTGCCTGCTCTGCATAGTTCTGGAGAAGTGTACGCAGTACTTCCGGACCACGCTTACTGGGTACCTTGATCACCTTGTCTGCCACGCGCCCTACCCCATCACCTACAATACCACCACCCAGCAATACCTGCAGGGCTGGAAGTACCTTGCCGCCACTCTTCATAGAGCTGCCATGGAAACCAATGCTGGCAATACCATGCTGACCGCAGGAGTTCATACAACCACTGATTTTGATCTTAATGTCTTTATTATATACCAGTGCCGGAAATTCTTCCTGAATGACCAGTTCCAGTGCTGTGGAGATACCCGTGCTGCTGGAGATGGCCAGGTTACAGGTATCTGTACCCGGGCAGGCCGTGATATCTGCTATGCTGTTGAAGCCTGGTTCCGCAAATCCTGCTGCCTCCAGTGCACTGAATACGTAAGGCAGGTGTGCCGGCTGAATATATTTGAGCAGTAAACCCTGGTTAGCTGTCACACGTACATCATTGGCGATCACTGGGCGCAGCGCTTCTATCAGCTGGCGGGAGATCACTGAACTAATGTTGCCCAATGGTACACGTACATAAGCCGCATAGTAACCGGATTGCTTTTGTTCAAAAACATTGGTTGCCTTCCATGCCTCATATTTCTTTGGATCCCTGATGGTGTATGCAGGCACCGTTGCTCCTGCAGGCGCCAGTTCTACAGCCGGCCATGCTGCTGCATCGACTTCATACACCTTTGATTTGATCGCTGTGAATTCTTCTGTTACCAGGCGTGTGAATTCTTCAAAACCAATCTTAGCTATGAGGAACTTCATACGAGCCTTATGACGGCTGGCTCTTTCACCATGACGGTCAAATACCCGCAATACAGCTTCTATATATGGTATCAGCTTGTCTGCTTCCAGAAATTCATATGCTACGTGTGCAAGAATCGGTTGTGCCCCAAGGCCGCCACCTACCAGTACCTTGAATCCACGCACTTCTTTGCCATCTACAATACGCACCTTGGGAATGGCTCCCATATCATGCATAAAGGACCAGGCGGTGTCTTTATCACTGCTGGAGAAGGACATTTTGATCTTACGGCCCATATCCTGACAGATGGGATTACGCAGGAAGTAGCGAAATGCTGCATCTGCATAAGGTGTTACATCAAATGGTTCATCCGGATCAATACCTGCAATGTCAGAAGCAGTTATATTTCTTACCGTATTACCACAGGCTTCACGGATGGTGATATCATCAGCATCCAGTTTTGCCCATAGTTCAGGTGTTCTTTCGAGACTTACAAAGTGGATCTGAACATCCTGGCGGGTAGTCAGGTGCAGGTTGCCAGTTGAATACTCGTCTGAAACATCAGAAATTCTCTTCCACTGTTCCAGGGTCATTTTACCATAAGGTAATTTGATACGAATCATCTGTACACCAGCCTGACGTTGTCCGTAGATGCCCCTTGCCAGACGCAGACTGCGGAACTTTTCTTCCGGAATCTGCCCTTCGCGGAACAGACGGATCTTTTTCTCCAGTTCTATGATATCCTTCTCTACGACGGGATTTTCAAGCTCTGTTCTAAATCCTTGCATATGATGAATTTTCTTGGTGGTAAATTATTGAGTGAATATTTCCTTATCAGATTAGCGTATAAAAAGGTAAGCTCCAGCTATTAGCGCGATATTTCAGCTTCCTTATCTATATTTCCTACCATTTAAGTAGACTATTACAAAGTTATACATCCATGGCAGAAAACCAAAAGAATTTTGCATAAAATAAAGTTATGGGTCATAATGAAAAGTTATAATGAGATGAGGATCACCCAGAGAATTTGGAAAAGAAAAGTCTCCCTGTATTATCTTTGCGGCGGCAATCTGACAAAAATAAGATATGATCGATACGGTAATATTTGACATGGATGGGTTATTAATTGACTCAGAGCCACTATGGGGACAGGCCATGCGAGAGGTATTTGCATCCGTTGGTGTAGAATTATCTATGGAACTGGCCAGCCACACTACAGGGCTGCGTACGGCAGAGGTGGTTGATTACTGGCATAACTACTTCAAATGGAAGGGGAAATCGACTGAGCAGGTGACGAATGAAATTATTGATTCGGTAACTGACAAGATCATCAATAAAGGAAAGCCCATGAAAGGGCTGGAATATATACTGGACTTTTTTGAAAAGCGGAAATTCAAGATGGGGCTGGCTTCCTCCTCCCCTTTACGATTGATTGATGCCGCTACCACGCATTTCGGCATCAGGGATCGTTTCCAGGCGATCGCTTCCGCAGAGTTTGAATCACACGGTAAACCGCACCCGGCAGTATATCTCACCTGTGCGAAAGCATTGGGTAGTAATGCACTGGATTGTATCGCATTTGAAGACTCCGTAACCGGCATGACGGCAGCAAAAGCGGCCAGAATGAAGGTAATAGCTGTTCCCGAAGGTCATAACCGGCATAATAAACGTTATGCCCTGGCGGATGTGCAGCTGAATAGCCTGAAAGATTTTAACGACGATATTTTAGGACAGTTATAAAGAACAGGTTGTCACAAAAGTGAACTGAACCGGAACGAAATGCTGATAAACACTTCCCGAAGCGCTCAGCGTACTTTTGAGACGACCTGGTTCCTTATTTAACAGGCTGCTGCTTTGCCTGTTCCAATTTAGCCTGTACTAATAATGCGTGTAGTACTTCTGTCGAGAAGCCATGCAGCAATAACCTAAAGGCAGCCCCGGCCATAGGCAGGGGAATCATCGGATGTTTATTATTCAATGCTGTCAGCTTTTCCGGGCAATCCATAATTGTAGCGGCATAAATCCCTATTACCTCATCCAGCTGGAGGGAATTTGTGGCCCGCCAGAAATCAGCATCGGTAAGAAAAAACTGATATACCGGCGTAAAGATCTCAATCGCTGTGCCCAGGTCTATAAAATTCGTCCACTTGTCTCTGAAAGTGGCAAACGGGATCGGCTCCACCGAAATTGCACTAAAGTCAGGTTGCTCCTGCTTCATCACCCGTACTCCTTTTTCATCGATCGCCTTATTCAGGTTGATAATAAAATTATAAAGGTTCAGGTCATGCTCCAGGAACAGGTTATCCCGTACATCACTTACTGACAAAGGTTTCAGTGGATTCATCGGAATGTTTTCTGCGCCTCTTACATTGTCTTTGATAAAACGCAGCACTTCTGACCCCAGGTAGAAATGCCGAAGGATCAGGAAGTTAGCTTCTGGTGTGATCCAGTATTTCATGCCCCAGAAGAGGCTTTTATGCAGCATCTTAGGGGCATTGATCAGGTTGGGAATAAAGATCTTAAACACCTGCATCAGCACAATACTTAATCTGGCAAAGGCTTTTATAACCGGATAAAGAAATTGCCGGCTCCTGGTAGAAGAGTCGTACAAAAATGCCGCTTTCGCATCAGGGTCAAAGGGGATACTTTTGTCGAGAAACAATGCATGCCAGTGACTGGGATTGCGCGTGTCATGCTGCATCTTCTCATAATATTCTCTGGTGTGTATCATATTAAATATTGTCCAGTTCTTCTAATTGCATTCTATATAACCTGGCGACTACTTTCGCTGTTTTGACGATCCTGGCCGCCATTTCCTGCGTCAGGAGATCGGATTGAATCGCATTTTCAAAGCGCTCAAAGTGATTATCATTGCTATCGCTGGTTTCATGGTATATAAAGAAAGAAACCTGGTCGGCATTGAGGTGCAGTTGTTGCTGAATAGCCCTCCCCCACTTACCGGATACACGGTTACCCAGGCCTTCGATGATGAACATACCGCCTAACAGATCAAACGGATCCGGTTGGCTTGCACGCTGGAACATATAAGCACTGAGGGCTTCACTACCGATATTCTTCTCTCCGGTATACAGGTCCTGCTCATTTCCCCCGCAATTAATATAGTTCTTTTCCAGGATCTGGTAATCTCTGTGTTCATCCGCACTGTGACGAATAAAGGAAGAACGTACATGGAAGTATTGCATACTCACATTGGAGGCGGCGCGTGCTATCCACTGTGAGCCGTCAACGACCTGTTGCCTCAAGTTGAGTAACAGTCGTTTATATTCTTCCATTTTCAGCTGACCATTAAAGATCTTTTTCACAATGGGGACCTGTTGCAGGGAGCGTTCAAAGTCAAACCACACACCCGTCAGTTGTCTTACTAACCATTCCTGTACAGGTTTTTCCTGTATCCTGATTGCCGGTGCTTTGATAGTGGCGATATCTTCGGTGATGAATCTTTTTCCACCCGGAGCGACCACTTTCAACAACATATAACCTGTGATGAAACGACCACTTTCGGGCACCATGCAAAGAAGTTGCTGTCCTTCTTCCAGTTTACCACTACGCAGCAAATCATCCAGCATGGCAAAGATAGAGGCAGCGCCTATATTGCCGGTGGTATAAAGGTTCGTAAACCACTTATGTGCAGGGATGACTACTCCGCCTTTTTCCAGCAGGTCTGTGATCTGCTTTTTGAAGTGATGGGAAGAGTAATGGCATACCAGCCAGTCGATTGCATCTGGCGACACTTTACCTTCATCTATCAATTCAAAGAAGCGTTGAATTCCCAGCTTCACAATATTATCAACAAGGCCCATATCCTGTTTCAGGTTGATAGCTCCATTCCGATCAGCATCGCTCATGCTTGCATAATCCAGCCATGTTTTTGTGATGCGCCCGTCTGTGTCTTTGTTTGTACCGGTGTACATACAAACGTCGAACTGGTGGGCATAAGAGCGCAGGTCAACCCATTCTATTTCCAGTGACAACTGTGTGGGTGAAGGAGTTGGTTGCAGTAACATGGCACCTGCTCCGTCACTGAGCATCCAGCGGAGAAAATCTATTTCTGCAGGCAGTTCATTGTCCTTGACAATGTGCTGATGTTGAAAGCGTGAAGCTTTGAACATACGGCTGGGTAATTCTGCGGCACAACAGAGGGCGTTGCCGGCTTGTCCGGCTTTCACATGCATAAATGCATTCTGGATAGCCATGATACTGGATGCACATACACTTTGATGAGAGGCGATGGTGCAGGCGCCGATACCGCTTTCGCCTTGTACCATGCTGGCAAAACCGGGAACGGGCATATCGCTTTGGGTAGTGGCGGTGCTGAGGAAGTCAATATCCTGTTTATCGGCCGGGGCACCATGGAGGCAATTGTCGATTGCGTTGGCGGCCATCTGCCAGGCCTGATGGGTGGTTTGCTGTTGGGTATCCAATGCGTAGTAGCGGGATTTGATCCCATTTTTACGGAGAAAGATATCTTTCATCCTGGATGGGGTGTTGTTGATGCTACCGATGTACAATTCCATTTCTTCGTTGGCAACCGGGGTATTGGGGAGGAATTGTCCGGTGGCGGTGATATAAACTTTATTCATAGGTGAAAAATAAAAAAAAAGAGGCTGTTTCTCTCGAAACAGCCTCATGATATTTCAACAACCTAAAAATGATTATTCACCATCTTTCTTGTCGCCTTCGTCTTTCTTCAGCTTCTCACGCAGTTCAGCCAGTGCACCCAGATCACCAAGTGTAGCTTTTTCTACCTTGCTCTGGATATTTTTCACAGCCTTACGGGTTTTGTCAGCATCCGCTTTTCTTTCTTTAGCGACAGCTTCTTTCTCTTCGTTCTTAGCTTGTTCCCAAACTCTGGTGTGAGATACCAGGATACGTTTTTCGCTACGATCGAATTCAATGATCATGAATTCTTTCACATCTTCAACGCTGATTGGTTTCTCATCTTCAGTGCGCAGGTGACGGGCAGGAGCGTAAGCTTCCAGACCGTATTGCAGCTGAACGGTAGCACCTTTCTCATCTTTCTTCACTACAGTACCTTCGTGTACGGAACCGATCGGGAAGATAGTTTCGAAAGTATTCCAAGGATCTTCTTCGATCTGTTTGTGACCGAGGCTCAGTTTACGGTTTTCTTTGTCGATACCCAGGATAACTACCTCGATTTCGCTACCTACCTTAGTGTATTCACTTGGGTGGTTGAAGCGTTTGATCCAGGACAGATCGGAGATGTGGATCATACCACCGATACCAGTTTCCAGTTCTACGAACACGCCATAAGGAGTGATGTTCTTCACGATACCTTTGTGACGGCTGTCCAGCGGGAATTTAGTTTCGATAGTAGCCCAAGGATCTTCGGTCAGTTGCTTGATAGACAGAGACATTTTACGCTCATCCTTGCTCAGGGTAACTACAACTGCTTCGTATTCTTCGCCTAATTTGAAGAATTCTTTAGCGTTGATTGGAGTAGAAGCCCAGGAGATTTCAGATACGTGTACCAGACCTTCTACGCCAGGCAGAATTTCCAGGAATGCACCATAATCTTCGATGTTCACTACTTTACCTTTCACGCGCGCACCTTCAGTGATGTGAGCAGGCAAGGTATCCCATGGGTGAGGAGTGAGTTGTTTGTAACCGAGGCTGATACGTTTTTTCTCGTCGTCGAAGTCCAGCACCACCACATTGATCTTCTGATCCATCTGGAGTACTTCGCTTGGATGAGAGATACGGCCCCAGCTGATGTCGGTGATGTACAGCAGACCATCCAGACCACCCAGGTCGATGAATGCGCCGAAATCGGTGATATTTTTGATGGTACCTTCCAGCACCTGGCCTTTCTCCAGTTTGCTGATGATATCCACTCTCTGCTGCTCGATATCGCTTTCGATAAGTGCTTTGTGAGAAACAACTGCGTTTCTGATGGCTTCGTTAACCTTAACCACTTTGAACTCCATTGTTTTGCTAACAAACTGATCGTAATCGGTAACTGGTTTCACATCGATCTGTGAACCTGGCAGGAACGTTTCCATACCATATACGTCTACGATCAAGCCGCCTTTGGTCTTGCTGGTAACAGTACCAGTAACAACTTCGCCGGTTTTGTACACTTCCACGATCTTTTCCCATGCACGTTGCTGACGAGCTTGTTTACGGCTCAGGTGCAGGTTACCATCGCGGTCTTCCTTTTCAACTACTAATACCTCAACGTCATCACCTACTTTCAGACCCGGCATATCGCGGAATTCGTTCAGAGAGATCAGACCGTCAGATTTGAAGCCAATGTTGATAACGGCGTCAGTCTTGGTTAAACCCACAACTGTACCGGTCAGCAGACCATTTTCTTCGATCACCTTGAAGGTGTTTTCGTAAGTCTGGTCGTACTTTGCTTTTTCTTCCTGGCTATAAGAAGAAACGTTACGTTTGTCTACGCTCCAATCGAAATCGTCATGAGCGGTAGCTACAACAGGTGCATTTTTTGTCGCTGTTGCTTCTGCAGCCTGAGCTGCCGGAGCCTGTTGTTCAGCGTTTTGTTCGTTAGTAATGTTGTTTTCTGCCAAAACTTTAATTCCACCTATGGTTTTTCCCGGAATTTCACACCCCGAGGTTTAAGTGGACGGCAAAGATACTACATCTTCACCAAAAAAAGCGTTAAAATTCAATTCTCAGCCCGCTGGCCCTGATTCTGGCAGCATACCTCCCCCGGAAACTACAACAGTACGCGCTTACACCCCTACAGACTGCTAATTTCGGCATAATTTTTTAGGCTAAAATTTGTGATTAACGAATGCGGATTTTGTACTAATTTTCATGTATGAACGGAACTTCTTTCAGATCAGATATACGATATTGGCTTAGACAGGGAAACACGATTAACCATTTACTTTTCTGGAACATTGTTGTTTTCCTCGTATTAAATATACCCCGGTTGATTGCTAACTTTTCACCTGCCGCTGCCGGAGTCTACAATACGATATATGATGAAGCAGCTTTACACTCCCTACTCCCTGAGTTTATTAAAAAACCATGGGGACTGGTGACCTATATGTTCTCACATGTTGAAATATTTCATATTTTCTTCAACATGCTGAACCTGTACTACTTTGGCAACCTGTTTCGCTCCTTCCTGGGCAACCACCGGGTGCTGCCCCTCTACCTGCTGGGAGGCCTGATCGGTGGACTCTCCTACCTGCTGGTATTTAACATCATTAAGGTAAACGACTATACCCTGATAGGTGCCTCTGCCTCTGTGATGGCCTTATTAATCGCCTGTGCGACCAAGATTCCCAATTACGAAATCGGATTGCTGTTCCTTGGTTCCATCCGTTTAAAATGGCTGGCGATCGCTGTGCTGATCCTGGATCTGCTCTCTATCGGACAGGGAAATATGGGCGGTATCATCGCTCACCTGGGTGGTGCACTGATCGGGTTCTTATATATTAAACTGCTGGATAACGGAACTGACCTTTGCCAGCCACTCATCTGGCTCTTCAACCGCCGGGTGAGGGTGGAAGCTATGCAGAGCCGCACCCGCCGCTCGTTTAAACCTAAAAAATCCCCGCTCAAGGTGGTAAAAAGTCACCCTGAAGAAAATAAACAGCTCCGGCTGGACCAACTCCTTGACAAGATCAATGACAGGGGAATGGAAAGCCTGAGTCCTGAAGAGAAAGCCTGGCTGAATAAAATGAGCCAGGAATAAAACCGCAATCTGCCGCGCCCCCACACATTTTGGACTTCTCCACATCAAAATGTGTAACTTTGTCGCCAACATGAAAACGTTCAACGTACCAATCATTTATCGGAGTCCACTTATTACTGCTATTAAAAATAGCCGTAAGAAACAGGATCGCATGAAAAAGGATTTCACGCCTACTGTTCTCGACTTCGGTCCGTTAAGGATTTTACTGGCCCGTCACTTTGGCTTTTGCTATGGTGTGGAAAATGCCATCGAGATAGCATTCAAGACCGTAGAGGAAAATCCAGGCAAAAGGATCTTCCTGCTCAGCGAAATGATCCATAACCCTCATGTAAACAATGACCTGCTGGCAAAAGGGGTTCAGTTCATCATGGATACCGCCGGCCGTCAGCTGGTGCCATGGGAAAGCCTTACACCTGAGGACATTGTCATTATTCCCGCATTTGGTACTACACTGGAAATAGAAGCTAAACTGAGTTCCCTGGGTATTGCGCCTTTGCAATACAATACCACCTGTCCTTTTGTGGAAAGGGTATGGAACAAAGCGGAGCAGATCGGCCAGCAATCGTATACTGTGATCGTACATGGTAAGCCCGGTCACGAAGAAACCCGTGCCACCTTCTCCCACAGCCGTAGCAATACTCCAACTGTAGTGGTAAAAGATATGGCCGAAGCGCAGCTCCTGGCCACCTTTATTACCGGCGAGCGGCCAGCGACTGAATTCTACGAACGTTTCAAAGGGCAATTCTCCGAAGGATTCGATGTGGTAAAAGACCTGCAACGCGTAGGGGTAGTCAACCAGACTACCATGCTGGCAACTGAAACCCAGGGAATCGCCGATTATATTAAGAACGTGATCATGGACAGGTATGCCCTCACCCCGGAAAATGTAGGAGAACGATTTGCAGATACCAGAGATACCCTCTGCTATGCCACGAACGATAACCAGAGTGCCGTGACCGGCTTACTGCAGGAACAGGCCGACCTGGCCATTGTAGTCGGTGGGTACAACAGTTCCAATACCTCCCACCTGGTGGAACTGTGCGAAGAAAAACTGCCGACCTACTTTATAGCTGCTGACGATCAGATGATTTCGAAGAATAAAATCAGACATTATGATTTCCATCATAAGCAGGAATTGAATAGTGATGTATTTTTGCCTGAGAAAGATGTGGTAACAGTGATGATGACAAGTGGGGCAAGTTGTCCCGATGCGCTGGTCGAAGCGGTCATCAGAAGATTACTATCGTTCTACGGACTGGAGCAGCGAATAGAACAGGTCATTGAAAGTTATAAATAATAAAAAAGACACCAGGCGGTGTCTTTTTTCTTTGGGGCTAATCAATGCTAGTAATGCAGAGAAAAAAACTTATATATCGTAATTAGTTTAAACCTAAATCAAAAGTAATCTCTTCCCCCACCGCCTGCAAACCACATTTATTATCCGGTATCCTATTTCGGGTAAGTGGCGTAAATCGCATTAAATCTGGTTTAGAATTGCATCGCTTTTTTCAAAAAATCAGCTTTACGTCTTCTCGAAACTTCTACCTGCGTTCCATCACTCATGAGTGCAAAGCCGCCTTCACCCTGTATGTACGATTGCATCTGTTGCAAATTGATCAGGTGAGAATTGTGCACTCTGAAAAAATCCACATCGGTCAGTAACTCTTCAAACTCTTTCAATGGACGTGATACCATCAGATTTTTTTTATCTGTGAAAAAGATCCTGGTATAGTTCCCCGTAGACTCACACCTGACAATATTCTGTACGGGCATAAAAACCAACCCGTTAATAGTCGGTAGTGCAATCTTCTTATGTGTCTGGTGTAAGGTTTTCATGTTCTGCAAAAACACATCGAGCGGAGAATTGCCGGCTTCCGGTTGTTGTACATTCTTTCGGCTCACACATTTCTGTACGGCATCCTGCAACTCTTTTACACTAAATGGCTTAAGCAGGTAATCCAGTGCATTGAACTTAATGGCCTTGAGGGCATACTGTTCGTAGGCAGTGGTAAATATGATGTTGAAGTTGATCTTATCAAACAGTTTCAGTAGTTCAAATCCATTCTGGTGTGGCATTTCCACATCCAGGAACACCACATCAGGATGCACTTCATCGATCAGCTCTTTTGCTGCCTTTACGCTATTGACCCCTCCCAGTACGGTTACCTCCGGGCACTTTTTCGCCAGCATGGTTTGCAGGGCATCTATACAATGCTGTTCATCATCTACGATAATCGCTTTAATTTCGCTCATGCTATAAATATCCAGGGTTTAAAATATAAATTCTACAGGCAACACAAGTGTGACCATTGTGCCTGTTGCGTGGCCTTCCTCGTCTTCAAGGTCTGTAATGCTTACAGTGGCTTCTTTGGTATTGTTGATCTTACGAATCAGGTCTATCCTCCCTGCTGTCACCTGCATTCCCATGCTGCGGTGCGTCTGTCCTTTCTTTTCTTTGATTTCCATTGCCTTTTTACGACCTATCCCATTGTCAATTATGAGGCAGGTTAACGTGCGGTCTTTCAGAGATACTGCTATTTCAAGTAATCCTTTTCCTGACTTATGTACCAGGCCGTGCCAGATGGCATTCTCAACATACGGCTGGATGATCATAGGCGGAATCATTACTTCTTCATCGTTTATATCGTCGGCCAACGTGATTTTGTACTCAAAGATATTATTACAACGTAATTGTTCAAGGTCCAGGTATAAACGTAGAGACTCCAGTTCCTTATTCAGCGAAATAAAGGTATACTGGGTGTTATCGAGGATCATGCGCATCAACCTGGAGAATTTGGTCAGGTAATCGGAAGCTTCTTCCTGATTATTGCTCCAGATGAAACGGTGAATAGAACTCAGGGAGTTAAAAATAAAGTGGGGATTCATCTGCGCGCGTAGCGAGCGCAGCTCCAGTTGCAGGGTTTGTTTTTTTGTTTCCAGGTTGCGGTGGCGGATATAAAAGAACCCACCGACTGCCAGCATAATCAGAAATCCCCCGAGCGATAACATGTAAACCAGATTGCGGCGGGTACGGAGCTCATTCAGTTGCTTGTCATGTTCCAGGGTTTTGATCTGGTTATCCTTCCGGTCTACTTCGTACACAGCCTGCATCTGTGCAAGCTCCAGGGCGGACTTTTCATCCAGGATACTGTCTTTATAAACCAGCGACTTATCAGCACATTCCAGTGAGCGGCGAAAATCACCGCTGGCTTTGTAATCGGAAGCCAGGGCTTTGTAGGCTTCCTGCAGCAAATAATTAAAGCGCCAGTGCTGGCTCAGGTCAATACTTCGCTGAAAATATTTGCGGGCTTCGTCATGCTTGCCCATCAGACTAAAACATTTACCGATGTTCAGGTAACTTTCGGCGATGTGCACCTTATCGTCTACCCCTACTTCTACCTCAAGGGCTTTCTTCAGGGCATCCAGGGCCTGTGTGTAGTCTTTCTTTTCCTTGTAGGCATCCCCCAGTGAATTGTAGCAAATAGCTTTCCCCATAGCATTGTTCAACTGCACATTCACGGCCAGGGACTTCTTGTAATAGTCGATGGCCATATCCAGTTTGCCGAGGCCCTGGTAAGCATACCCCAGGTTACCCAGGTTAATGGCTACTCCCAGGTTATTTTTGTTCTCCCGTTCCAGCTGGAGGGCTTTTTCGAAATGACTGATTGCGTCTTCGTATTTCTCAGTAGAGAGGTTAATATTACCAATACTATTAATTGCAACGCAAATGTTACGCACATCATTCACTTTTTCAGCTAGTTGAAGGGCCTTGAAATGGTAGTCGAATGCTTTCTGGGGTTTGTCCATACGGCGATAATCCACGCCGGTATTGTTGCGGGCAATCGCACGCAGATGATCATCTTTAGTCTCATCTGCATATTTAATCGCCTTTTCATGATAGTCTGCGGCCAGGATATATTCTGAGATATTCCTTTTAGCGGTGCCTATTTCATTATAGACATTAAAGAGTGCCCTTGCATTCTTCAGGTGTTGAGCAAGGGTAACAGCTTCCTGGAAAAAGGGGTTTTCGGTTTTTTGTTTTTCAAAATACCGACCGAAGGTCTTTCCTTTATCTAACAGCCAATTGATCTTAGCGGTATCTCCATGGAGAGTCCGGGCAGAATCGAGTGTGCTGAAAATGAGGGAAGAATCCTGCGCAAATGAAATGTCCACTTTTAGCCCCAGGAATAAAAAGAATAATACGTAAGGTAATTTCGCCATGCGACAGCCAGGGTAATAGGCACAAGTTAAATAAAAAAGCGAAAGGGCGAAAGAATTCGCCCCTTCTTCCTATTAACCGAATACACCTACTGAAAACATGAGACCTGACAGGCAAAGCTGCCCGTCCCACATTAAGTTTTTAATAAAACCGGTACACAAAAATGCCCGGGTGTATTATATATAAGTATTGAGTGTTCTATACGGCTAATAGTAACAGGTCCCTGGATATAGTTATAGAAAGATCGTCCAAAAGATCTTTTATGACTTCTCTTGACCATGTATGGAAAATATCGTTCAACGGCATATGTTCAAATAACCGGGTACAACATTATAATAACAATAAAATGCAGGAAATTCTAAAGGATGTGGAAAAACTATTGTAGGATTAACCGGAATACTCACCGGAATAGAACAAATTTAGCAAAGGTTTTTCTAATATTAAAATAAATTCAGGAAGAATATTCTATCCGGTAGTAAGGTCCCGCTGGCAGCAGGTATCAGGAAGATAGCCTGCTGTCAGGACGCATGATACTCACTATTTTGGCTCAGGACTTCACCATTACAGCGTCGTCTACCCATTGCAGCACAAGCTTTAATTGCTCTTCGGGGGTTAATTGGCTGTTATCCAATATGATAGCATCTTCTGCTTTGCGAAGTGGACTGATTTCACGGTTAGTGTCTATATAATCGCGCAGCTCCAGGTTCTCTTTAATTTCGTGAATAGTGATATTCTTATTTTTCGCGTAGAGTTCCTTGAAGCGACGTTCTACCCGGATAGCAGTGTCGGCTGTCATAAAGATCTTAAGCTCTGCATGTGGGAACACGGTGGTACCGATGTCGCGGCCATCCATGACGATGCCTTTCTGTTTGCCCATTTCCTGTTGCTGTGCCACGGCAAATTCTCTTACTGCACCAATGGCAGCTACTTCACTTACCTTTTCAGCCACCAGCATTTCCCGGATCATGTGTTCTACATTTTCGCCGTTCAGGTTCATTTCGGAAGCACCGGAGATCGGGTTGTAAATAAATTCCAGCTGGATGTTTGACAATGCCCGGGCTACTTCTTCAGCGCTGTTCCAGTCTATACGGTTCTGAATAAAATACAAGGTGATAGCACGATACATGGCACCGCTGTCAATATAAACATAATCCAACTCCGCGGCTAACTGTTTGGCTAGCGTACTCTTCCCGCAGGAAGAATATCCATCTAAGGTGATGATAATCTTTTTCAAAACTGTATGAATTAAACGGTATAAAGGTAAACAAAAAACGCTTCTGCCTGTGCAGAAGCGTTTTTTTATGCGTGTATCCTGATTGGATTAGTTCACGATGGTGAAGGCAAATGTAGTACCACTTGAAATTGTTCTTGACGTCGTTCCATAATTATAAAAAACAACGTTGATATTACCGGCGGTTGTATATGCATAGGCAATTGCCAATCCTGTACTCATTGCTGCCATTGGATTTACTGTTACAACGGATGAAGTAGTCACATTGGCATTCGCAAAAGAAATAGTTACGGTTGAGGCGACATTCACCGTTGTATTACTGGCAACATTTATAGTCGTCTTTATAATATTTGTTAACGCAGTACCCGCACTACCCACTTTCACCGTTCCATTCATCGTGGTATTACCTGATACTGCCAGCGTAGAACTCAATGTCGTTGCTCCCGTCACTGCCAGTGTCG
Source organism: Chitinophaga sp. (assembly GCF_039596155.1). Lineage (GTDB taxonomy): Bacteria > Bacteroidota > Bacteroidia > Chitinophagales > Chitinophagaceae > Chitinophaga. The sequence goes on along the minus strand of NZ_JBCNKF010000024.1, from coordinate 88,862 downwards.
AACCCAGCGTTGCCGCTCCTGTCACTCTTTCGGTTCCATTCACATCCAGACTATACTGTGGCGAACTGGTATTAATACCTAACCTGTCATTATTCTCATCCCATACAAAGCTTGTACTATCTGATGCCGCTTCTGCAGATGCATCGTAGGTACGCTTACCATACACGATTGCACCTACACCTATTTTATTATCACCATTCGTTAGGATTGCTTTATACCAGCCATTTCCCGGGTTGGTAGTCAGCGGCGCTGTTATCCCCCCCCATTCTTTAATCGCCAGGGTATTCTTATCAAAGTATAATTGTGTGGTATAAGAAGTACCATTAAATGCCATCACACTCCAGGCATACGCGTTTGTGTATTTGGGGCTGTTCGTCGCTGTTCCGCTTACCGGGCTTTGCCAGATCTTCATGACCGTTGTAGACCCATCTGCCGTTGCATAAGAAAGATCGTTTGTGGTAGCCTTTGCATAAGTAGCACCACCGTCATTATCTGTATTAGGCTCCCATATAGCAGTTGTACTATTATATTTTAATACCTGCCCGCTGCTTGGCGTTGCTGCAGATACCTTCACACCTTGTACTTTACTGGCATTCCATACAGCCAGTGAACTATCTGCATACAACGTACCTGCTGTCGTTAACTTGAGCGTATTATCCAGGCTTACTTCCTGTGCAGCACCTGCACCAGTTGAATATCTTCCCAGTAATTTCTGTGTATTTACACCCTGTATATCTCCGCTACCTAAAGTTCTGAAAGTAGGTGCAGCAGCCGCTCCTGAAGATGGACCAGCAAAAACGGTATTGGCTGTTTGTGTATTCAATGCAGCTGTCAACGTTCCATTGGCGGTCAACGGAGAGTTGGTAACGGTGAAAATAGAAGGCATTGATAAACCTACTGAGGTCAGACCAGCACTAGCTGAAGCAGGCGTAGCCCATGTCAGGCTCGTTCCGTTCGATGTCAGTACCTGGCCGGATGTACCTACCGTTGTCAGACCGGTACCACCCTGAGATACAGGCACGGTACCAGAGATCTGAGAAAATGGTAAGGTAGGAATATCAGCAGCTACCAGTGAGCGGAAAGCAGGTGCTCCTGCAGACCCATTGGGCGCTGCGAAAATTGTATTGGCTGTTTGTGAAGCCAGTGTAGCAGCAATGGTACCATTTGCCGTAAGCGGTGAGCCTGTTACTGTAAACATAGACGGTAATGTCAATCCTACAGATGTCAACCCATTATCAGTAGCTGGTGACCAGTTGGTGCCATCATATTTTAATACCTGGTTTGTAGCAGGTGCGGTAAATGCCACTCTCACACCTTGCAGCTTGCCCGCATTCCATACTGTCAGGGCACTATCAGCATACAGGCTACCACCGGCTGTAAATTTCAATGTGTTGTCCAGGGAGATTTCCTGTGCCACACCTGCGGTCGCAGCATATCTGCCTAATAATTTAGACGCGCTTACATTCTGGATCTTCGCGTAAGTTACTGCACTGTTAGCGATTGTATTTGCACCACTGGCACCGGTTACATCGCCTGCCAGTGTAACTGATGGTGTTGTATAAGCCAGGCCTGTACCGTTAGAGGTTAATACCTGTCCTGAAGTACCTACTGTTGTCAATCCCGTACCTCCCTGTGCTACAGGCACTGTGCCGGTAATCTGTGAGAATGGTAAAGAAGGAATGTCACCTGCTACCAGGGTACGGAAAGAAGGTGTACCGTTAGAGCCGGCTGGTGCTGCAAATATTGTATTGGCTGTTTGTGAAGACAGTGAGGCAGCTATAGTTCCATTCGCTGTGAGCGGAGAATTCGTTACTGTAAACAAAGAGGGCATTGTCAATCCTACAGAGGTCAGGCCTGCATTATCATCAGCAGCCGGCGCCCAGGTAGTACCGTTCCACTTCAATACCTGACCACTGGTAGCACCTGCCTGTGCAATTTTGCTACCCGTTACTGCACCATTCGCAATTGTATTTGCGCCACTGGCGCCTGTTACATCACCTGCCAGTGTAACAGAAGGCGTTGCATAAGCCAGGCCGGTACCATTAGAGGTCAATACCTGCCCTGAAGTACCTACTGTTGTCAATCCAGTACCACCCTGTGCTACAGGCACTGTGCCGGTAATCTGTGAGAATGGTAAAGAAGGGATATCACCTGCTACCAGGGTACGGAAAGAAGGTGTACCGGCAGCACCGTTTGGTGCACCCAGGAATGTATTTGCAGCCTGCGAAGACAATGAACCAGTCAAAGTACCATTCGCTGTAAGCGGAGAGTTTGAGAAGGTATACAATGGTAATGACAAACCTACAGAAGTCAGACCTGCATTATCATCAGCAGCAGGTGACCAGTTTGTACCATCATATTTCAATACCTGCCCGGTCACAGGTGCTGTCAGGGAAACTTTGATGCTTTGTATTTTACTTGCATTATACACTGCAAGCGTAGTATCTACATACAGGAAACCGCTGGTCATCATTTTCAAAGTCCTGTCCATCGCTACTTCCTGACCAACGCCGGTACCATTGGAATAACGACCTACCAGGCGTTGTGTACCCAGTGTCATGTCAGCCGGTACCAGTGAGCGGAAAGTAGGTGCAGCAGCAGTAGAACCGGTAGAGGGTCCTGCAAAGACAAGGTTGGGCGATTGGGTACTTGTCCCTATCGTAAATGTGCCGTTAGCTGTTAAGGTTGCAGGCGATACAGTGAGGAAAGAAGGCACGACTAACCCAATAGAAGATATAGATCCGCTGTTATCATCAGCAGCCGGCGCCCAGGTGGTTCCATTCCATTTCAGTACCTGACCGTTGGTTGCACCTGCCTGTGCGATCTTGGTACCTGTTACCGCACCATTTGCAATAGTATTTGCTCCGCTTGCACCCGTTACATCACCTGCCAGCGTTACTGAAGGCGTTACATAAGACAATCCTGTACCGTCAGAGGTTAATACCTGTCCGGCAGTACCTACTGTTGTCAAACCGGTACCTCCCTGTGCTACAGGTACAGTGCCGGTGATCTGCGAGAATGGTAAAGCAGGAATATCACCTGCTACCAGTGAACGGAAAGAAGGTGTACCATTAGAGCCGGCTGGGGCTGCAAATATTGTAGCCGCTGTTTGTGAAGCCAGCGAAGCAGCAATAGTACCATTCGCCGTGAGCGGGGAATTTGCCACGGTGAACAATGAAGGCATTGTCAATCCTATTGAAGTCAGCCCATCATCAGCAGCCGGTGCCCAGGTGGAGCCGTTCCATTTCAAAGCCTGACCAGTGGTTGCACCTGCCTGTGCGATCTTGGTACCCGTTATTGCACCTGCTGCAATCGCCGGATTAGGATATGTACCTGTAAGGTCTCCACCTGCAGTACCGATGGGTGGTAATCCGGTCAGTTGTTTCTTCAGCAGTTTGCCACCATCAATCAGCAGCACGCTATCCTTTGTATTGTCTACATTAATGCCTGTCAGGAATACATCCTGATTAGCGGTTAATGTGTTTGTAAATGTCTTGGCGCCTGCCAGTGTCTGTGCATTGGTATTCACAAAACCACTATTCGTGGCAGTTGCATCCGGGATATTCAAAGTATGTGCTCCTGCAACTGACGTAAAGCCAAAAGCACCGGTGGTATTTGTCGTAGCTAATGACTGTACTGCAATTGTCTGTCCATTCAAACTGGTGATCGCATACCCTTCAGGCAACAATGGACGCCAGTGACCATTGCTACGGATACACAAGCTATTGTTCAGCGTAAGGTAAATGATCATACCATCAGGCGCTGTGGTAATAGGGCCAGATGTGGTATCAGCAATTCTGGGAAGCAGTAAACCCTGAGATTTACTTTCGAGCTCCAACAGTGCAGATTTTTGCTGTGAACTCGGATTATCTCCCAGCTTCAATTGTTGTGCAAAAAGCAGCGTTGACCAGAGCAGGAATACTGGCAATAGTTGGACGGCTCGGACAAAGAATTTAGTCTTCATAAATAGTTACCCGGATTTAAACAAAAACCTACAAATATGACTAAGAAAGCAGGCAGGGTTTATACACGCCCCACTTGCTTTCTTCGTCGATAATTATGTGTCTTTATTTATTTTCAATTCATTTCTGTTGTTTTATCAATGGGCGATCACTATTACTTTGCAGGTATACACTTCTTTCTGCGTATCTTTTTGTTTCATGACGAGGAAGTAAGTACCAGCCGGTAAGTCGTGTACTTCTACATCGCCTGCGCCTGTAATATCCTGTCTACGCATCACCTGACCCCATACATCGTACAATTGCATAGTCAAAGTAGTCTTGATACCTCTTACCCTGATCTTGAAATCACCCCAGTTCGGGTTCGGGTAAACGGTAACAGCTACCAGCGGCCCCACTTCTCTTACATCAGAGTAGACATAGAAGCCGGTTTTTGATACAGCCTTGATGCGATAATAGCTCCATCCATCGTAGTCATTTGTATCCTGATAATAGTAACTGAGTTTTGTAGTGCTATTCCCATTAGGTGCTTTCGTCGCTACAGTTCCCACCTTTTTAAAGGTTTCTTCATTATCAAGTCTGCGCTCTACTTCAAACGTATACATGTTCGCCTCCCTGCTGGTAATCCATACCAGGTCCACCAGTGAGATGCTCACACGATAGGCATTGAAATCAATAATTGTAGCCGGAGAATAACTTTTATTATAATTCGCCTTTTTGGAGAAATAAGCATTCATACCAATACCTGCAAATCCGCGGGAATGCATCGTTGCAGAAGAGGCCATTGCCTGCGTGGAAAGTGAACCTGTGGTCATATTGTCATTCACACCATACCGGCGTTCCCACTGGCTGTCCTGGAACAAAGAGATATAACTTTCATCCCTGCTCAAACCGTATTCATTTCCTTCGTCGGTATCCATGTGCTGCAGGGTGATGGCTGTTTTGCCGGTACCTCCCAGCTCCTGTCCGATGTTCCAGGTTTTGTACACGACAGTATCATGGATAGATGTACCTGAACTGGCATATTGATATACACTGTCAAATACACGCGCATGAAAATCCTCGGCTGCACCTTCATATTGCACCATTGCTGGAGAGTAATTCGTGGGTGTGCTACCAATCGGGAACATCACCTGCCCTGCACTGCTGGACAGTTTAGCACGATACACAAATCCACCGTTGGTACCGGTGCCGGTAACAATGAAACGCTTATCAGAATAACCAGAGATCGTACCTGTGGAGGTATCACCTACCATGAGGTTCTGCCCGTTCAGATAAATCAGTCCATTCGATAAGCTAAGGGTATTTCTGATCTTCAGGTCATGGAGGGTATAAAAGATCACGCCATCCGGGTTATTGACATCTACGTTGGGGAAACTTGCCCCCATCTTTGCTGCAACGTTGAATCCACCGGAAATGGTTTGTTGTCCGCCTTTACCTGCAAACCGGAAAAAACCTCCCGTGCCTCTAAGGCCGGAGGTACTTTCGTCTTTGAGGGAAGCGTTGAAGCCGTTCGTCCATACCTTACCGAAGAAGTAAAGATTGGCATTCGGGCTCGATCCTAATGACCCCTCATTCGTTATGTTGCCAAATACTCCTACGTTACCAAAATTCCATACCTGCGCACTGGAAGAGATGTAAGTCTCCTGCCCATAGCCCGGTAGGAACATAACGCATAAAAGTATTATGGAGAATAAGAACTTCATTATTAACTTTTGTTGTTAGTAACCTTGGTTTGAACCCTTATACAGTACTACCCAGTAATTACCTGTACTTTGCAATCCGGCACTCTGACGTTCGTCCACGTTCATGGTTGTATTAACACCCAAACTGCCAATATAATCCCCTGAAGCTGGCTTTACGTAGAGCTTACCATATCCGGAACCCCAGATTGTATTGGAAAATATATATACCCTGCCTGGACAAGTGGATGCTTTGGGGAGATTGGCAGTTACATCAAAAGTTCCACCATTGGCGCTTGACATCCGTGAGATGAGATAATGTGTCTCATTCAGATTCACAGTAGTAGCAACCGATGGATTATCGAATGAAGTAACACTTCCCGCAAAAGATCCGGTAAACTGAAACGTACTGCTTGGGGCAGCTGTATTGACACCAACACGGCCACTGGCATCCACACGCATTGCTTCAGTATTATTTGTTTTTACAACAAGGTCTTTGCTATCGGTAGTACCCAGGAAGTCTGATCCGGGAGCAGTACCACTGTTACCGTTAGTAGACCACTTGGTACCATTACCATTACCTCCGCCAGGCACAGTAGTAGGCACCCAGCTGGTACCATCATAGGCCAGGTATTGACCTGTAGCAGGAGCAACCGGGGACATACGGATACCCTGCAGCTTACTGGCATTCCAGATAGACAAGGTACTGTCTGCATACAGCACGCCACCAGTTGTCAACTTCAAAGAAGTGTTTAAACTAATCTCCTGTGCAGTACCTGATGTGGTTGAATACCTGCCGAGTAGCCGGCTACCTGTTACTGTAGGCAGGCCGGCGGCAGCTGGTGCCCAGTTTGTTCCATTGTATGTTAATACCTGCCCGGAGGTAGGCGCCGTTGTTGCGACAGCTACACTTTGCAATTGATTTGCATTCCACGCAGCACTTGTATTATTCGCTTTGATCGTTCCACTGGTGATACTTAATGTAGTAGCATCCAGTCCCATGGTAGCAATGTCACCACTGGTACTGTTACGACCCAATAAATTGTCTGGAGTACCTGTACTACCTGTGAGGCGCATTGTACCTCTTACATCCAGCGTTTGCGCAGGTGTCACACCATTCATGTTGATACCTACTTTCTTTGATTGCATGCGCATCATCTCTGTATAAGATGAATCTACATAGTAGTAACTCTTAAACAGGATCGGCTCATCTCCATCATCACCGATAATGAAATCGAAACCACCATTATTATTAGTACCGGTAGCGCCCATCTCGAAATAGTCAGTGCCGGCAGCAGGCCCTTTCAAACGGAAGTTGCCATCGCTGGTCGTCCAGAATTTGGGCTTATAAAACTGTACAGTAGCTGGTACATCAAATTGCAGGGCAGATCTCACGAAGGTTACACTTTCATCCGGATTGGTATACTCCGGGTAATTCTGGACCAATCCTAAAGTAGCGCGGCGGCCGAATTCCAGGAAGGAAGTATTATTGGATTTGATCACCATCTTCACATCATTGGTAGTACCAAGGAATTGTGTGTTGCCATTTACATTGGAGTTACCCGTAATCAACCAGTTATTGGCAGCTGCGTTGGAGGTGACTACTACGTCTCCATTGGCATTTACAGCAAGTGTGTTGGACAGGGGTGTCTGTAAGGTAGCTGCACCAAGACCGGTCAGTCTTAAGCCAGACAAACCGCTGGCAGCAGTTGTTCCTCCCACTTCCAATGTATTGGCTGGTGTAGTGCTGATGCCTACACCCAGCTTACTGCCAATGGCGCCATTGCCGCTGATAGAAAAACTGGCAGTCTGAGTGCCGGAAGATATATTTTGTATGTAATTATTAGATCCAGCAGGAAGATCTGCTGCTACCAGTGCACGGAAAGAAGGGGTACCTGCAGATCCGTTTGGTGCAGCAAAAACGGTGTTAGCTGCCTGTGAGTTGAAGGTACCAGACAAGGTACCGGCAGATGTCACCGGACTACCACCTACTGAAAATACAGAAGATGGTAATGACAAAGCAACTGAGGTAACAGAACCATTACTACCTGTCGCTTTGGGCATCCAGGTACTGGAAGCAGCGTCCCAGGTCAACACGTTCTGATCAGCAGGTGCTGTCGTGGCGATGGCGCGGCCCTGTAACTGGGCCGCATTCCATAAATTAGAAGTATTCAAAGCTGAAATAACACCTGCACCGGATAAACTAATTCCAGTGCCGGCACTGAACGCCGCTCTTGCTCTCGCGTCGGTATAGTAAAGATTAACAGATTCGCCAATATTGTTGGTGGTTAAAGTAACGGCTGGACCAGTTTGTCCATTTACGGATGAGATAGCAGTTGTTTCGTCTACGAGTTTCTTCCATGTTCCATTCTTGCGGATATATAATAATCTATCAGGAACATAGTATATAAGCATCCCATCGGGAGCAGTATTCAGCGGGGCAACGGTATAGTCGGCAATTCTTGGGAGTAATAATCCTTGTTTATCACTATTCAGGTCCAGCAGCGCCGATTTTTCAATTGTAGTCGGGTTTTGCCCCAACTTCAATTGCTGGGCATCTGCATATGCCGCTATCAGCATAAGCATGCACAAAAGCACTAGCCGGTTTGAGAATGTCGTCATAGGTAGTAGTTGGTTCACGAATACAGGCACACAAAAGAGCGTAAGAGGTTGTATCAGAAATCCGGTTCAACACGGCATATTTACTCCTGATACAACCTCTATAAAATCTTATCCCTTATTTCTTGATGATGTACCAGTTAGTACCATCAGTTTGTACAGTAATAAAAGTCCAGTCGTTGTAGATTACGTAGCTGGAACCACCTTCGATGCTGTTAGCACCTGGCATGATAGTAACTGCTTTGTCAATATCACCACCAGTTTTCTTGATCGTATAGATACGACCCTGGATAGCAGCAGCCGGAGCAGGCAGTGTAATAGTGAAAGCACCTGCAGTAGCGTCTGCGAGGATGGTGTTATCACTACCAGTCACTGTATATGTAGCAGTAACGGTTTTGATAGCCATTGCCACAGAACCATTTACCTGCAGGGTAGAGTTAGCGACAGATGAAGAACCGATCGCTACGCTGTCAGTGTAAGATTTGCTACCAGCAAAAGATTGTCTGCCGGTAGAAACAACACCTCGCTGAACAGCGGTGTGCGCAGCATCAACAGCACTTGCATCAGGCAGGTTGAAGGTAACAGTCTTTGCAGTACCATCAGCTACGATATTGAAGTCAGTACCAGCAGTTGCAGAAAGCAGTTCTACATCGCTACCAGCAGTTGAAGTTGCACCGGTTTTGATCAGCGTGATCGCATTGGCGATTGCATCAAAAGAGAAGGATTTTACTTCTACGTTGTTGCTTGTTTTATTCTGTACGAGTACGTTCAGTGCATTCGTCTCAGTGTTTGCAGCAGCAGAGTTGATTTTCACAGTGCCATCCAGGGTAGATGCACCTGTTACACCCAAAGTACCACCTACAGTAGCATTACCAGCTGCGAGGTTTAAGTTACCAGTCGTAACGTTCACGTTACCGCTTGTTACAGCGAGACCGTTATTCAGGGTAGTTGCACCGGTAACATCCAACGTGTTACCCAGGGTAGCAGCACCTGTTACACCTAAAGTGTTGTTCAGGGTAGTAGCACCTGTTACACCCAAAGTGCTGTTCAGGGTAGTAGCGCCTGTTACAGTTACAGTACCGGTGAAAGTTTTACCACCTGCGAATGACTGTGCACCTGTAGTTACGATACCATTTCTATCGGTAGACGCTTCGATCAGTGACAGTTCATATTGTTTGGTAGTGGTGTTATAATTGATCATAGCACCTTTGGTAGCATCAAACGTAGTAGCTGCTGCAGAGATCAGGTTAGCTACTGTGAGGCTGTTACCAGCTGCCAGATTTTGCAGGGTGGTCCAGTCAGCCAGGGTCATGAAACCGTATGACTTGGTGGAAGCACCGTCCATGATAGGCGCATTGATAGTCACCTGACCATCAGCTGCCTGTGAAGTACTTAAAGTAAGTACTGACGTATTCACATTCGTCAGCAGATTTTTAAATGCATAAGCTGGCAAAGATTTCTTCACGATCGTACCGTCCGCTTCGATGATCAGTACATCCAGGGCAGCATCAGTAGTGGTAGCTGCTACGTTCTTCAGCTGTACCTTACCATCAGTCTGCACGTTGATTGCCTCAGTCGCGTTTGCACGGATAGAGAGGTTCTGTGCATCAGAAGTTCCGATGTAGTTAGTAGTAGGATTAGTTCCTGCATTACCGGTCAGGCCCCAGTTTGCAGCTGCATCAGCGGCACTGGCGATTTTCACCCATGCACCTGCTTTACGCATATACACACCGTTGTTAGCAGCAGTAGAGCTGTTCAGGTAAACGATCATACCGTCTACAGCATCAGTACCGATCGCCGTATTGATAGCGGTAAAATCTGCAAGCCTTGGCAGCAACAGACCTTGTTTGGTACTGCTCAACTCGAGGATGGCTGACTTAGTAATCTGTGAAGGATTATCACCAATTTTCATCTGTGCGTTTGCCGCAGTAGCTGCCAGGGTGATTCCACCAGCCAATATGAGTTTGCGTGAAACGTTGTGTAAAACTGTTTTCATATTAGTATAGGGATAGATAGATTTTAAAATTTATTTATTTATCCTTTTTCGTTTGTTATTAATAAGTAATAGATATACCTGGCATCACACTGTCCTGCTGCACAGATTGGAACTTGCTAGGCGTCAAAAGGTCTTCAAGTAAAGAAGGTGGTTAAAAAGAGGCAAAATGTAATGTCCACTGTATTGTAATGTTCACGAACCCTAAAGTGCTGATAGGTGTTTCGAATTCCTATGGCGCAAATATCTAATATTAGTAATATTAGTCAAATGACATGAACGTATCATTTTAATTTTAAATACAAGTCACATAATTAATTGATTCTCATTATTAAAAATGATCATGTAACCAGAAACCGCAAAAACCAGCAGATGGATGAGCCTGAACAGGAGAAAATGGGGCTAACCAGGGGGGTAAAAATAACACCTATGTGTTATGCCTATTCTATTTTTAGTTCATTTTAGCTAATTCTAATGCTTTTTTAAGGGAAAATAATATCAATATCTGATACGGCATACCACTTTTGTAGAAATACTACTACAGGAATTTTCATAAAAAATACTGGTAAATAAAAAGGGCGGATTTCAGATGTCAAATAAATGGATGTATGCGTTTTTGAGGCATCGGGCAGCAACAGGGATTATCTTCCTTCAGTTTAATGTATGCAGGATTTCATGAGCTATGTGTGCTGAAAATAATTTCTATTCAGTTTGCATGAGTGTTTTATTTCGCATCTATCGCATCAATAAGTGATTTAAAAAGTACTTCGCCCGGGGTTTCTATGGCCGATACTTTACCTGTACTTACATTGATCAATAAATTGACGTTGCCACTCCCTGAAGTGATAAAACTGAAGGTATAAAATTTGAGCAGCAGGTAAGGAGTATTGTTATACACAAAAGCACCTATTTTCGTCGGATCCATCCGCTCCTGTATTTCATCCGGGATCAGTCCATTGTTAATTGATAGCTGTCGATCATTCACAAGCACCATCAAATGTTTCTTTCCCATTTTTGTTACTATCTTATTCAGGCTGTCTGGCTTTGCAGCATTATCCTTTGGAATCTGTATGCCTGCCAGATAAACTGTGCAGGAGATATTACTGATCGTTCCAACAGCCGACCTGAATGCGAGGTCGTTTTCCTCATCTAATATGTATTGCGTAGATGTGAGCTCCTGCTCGCTATAGGAAGGGTCTTCTGTTTTATAAGCCAGTTGTTTCTCTCTTTCTGATAATGCTGCGAGTTCCTCATCACCGGGGTCTGTGTCTTCGGTCAGTCGTCCTGTATCCTGGTTACCGCTTATACCGGCTATTGAATCAACGTTCTGGCTGGCTGTGACGGACGCTTTCGGATGGCATCCCAGCATGGCCGACAGCAATAACAAAAAAGCTGTTTTCCTCATTTCACAAACATATGTTAAAAATTTATTCTTTAACACGAAAGGGGGAGAAAATGGGCGTTTTTACCATAAAAAAACTCCCGGGAAATCAATCCCGGGAGTTTTTATTGGAAAAATATTACTATCAACTAAGGCTTTATCGACAAATTATGCCTCTGATTTTTCGGATTTGCTACTTCTTGAGTTCTTTAAAGTGAAGATCAGTTTCTGATTTTCCTTGTCCAGATCAGCAATTAATACATCTCCGTTGTGAATATTCATATTCAGGATCTCTTCTGCTAAAGGATCTTCCAGGTATTTCTGGATCGCCCTGTGCAGGGGACGGGCACCGAACTGCTGATCGTAGCCTTTTTCTGCGAGGAATCCTTTTGCTTCGTCGGTCAGTTCCAGGCTGAAGCCCAGGTTTTCCAGGCGTTTCAGCACGCTCTGCATAGTGATATCTATGATTGTATAGATATGCTCTTTGCTCAGTGAGTTGAATATGATCACATCATCAATACGGTTGAGGAACTCAGGAGAGAATGTACGTTTCAGTGCCTTTTCGATCACTGATTTGGTATTCTCTTCTTCACTGCTGGATTTGGCATTGGTAGAGAAACCTACACCTGCTCCGAAATCCTTCAGCTGACGCACCCCGATATTAGAGGTCATGATGATCAGTGTATTCTTGAAGTCTACCTTACGACCCAGACCATCGGTGAGGATACCATCGTCCAGCACCTGCAGCAGGATATTGTAAATATCCGGGTGTGCTTTTTCGATTTCGTCCAGCAGGATGACGGAGTATGGTTTACGGCGAACTTTTTCAGTCAGCTGACCACCTTCTTCATAACCTACATATCCCGGAGGCGCACCGATCAGGCGGCTTACAGAGAATTTCTCCATGTATTCACTCATATCTATACGGATCAGGGAATCCTCTGAATCGAACATATAGCGTGCGAGTGACTTGGCCAGTTCAGTTTTACCAACCCCTGTAGGACCGAGGAAGATGAAAGTACCAATTGGTTTCTTAGGATCTTTCAGACCTACGCGGTTACGCTGAATGGCTTTTGTTACTTTGGAAATGGCTTCGTCCTGACCTACTACTGCACCTTTCAGGTCTTCGCCCATGCGACGCAGTTTTTCGGTTTCGGCCTGCACCATACGTTTTACAGGGATACCTGTCATCATACTCACTACTTCTGCGATGGCTTCTTCATCGATTGGGTAGCGCTTATGTTTCACTTCTTCTTCCCATACGGCTTTCGCACGTTCCAGGTCTTCTCCCAGTTTCTTTTCAGTATCGCGTAGCGCAGCTGCTTCTTCGAAACGCTGGCTCTTCACTACTTTATTCTTTTCCTGCTTGATATCTTCGATCTGTTTTTCCAGATCCAGGATGTTCTGCGGAACGTTGATGTTCTTGAGGTGTACACGGGCACCTACTTCATCCAGTACGTCTATCGCCTTGTCTGGCAGCAAACGGTCTGTCATGTAGCGGTCGCTCAGTTTTACACATGCCTCAATCGCTTCCTGGTTGTAACTTACGTTGTGATACTCTTCATATCTTGGTTTGATATTATTGAGGATCTGTATGGTTTCCTCTACGGTTGGAGGATCTACCATTACTTTCTGGAAACGGCGGTCAAGCGCACCATCTTTCTCGATGTACATGCGGTATTCATCCAGGGTGGATGCACCGATGCACTGGAGTTCTCCGCGAGCCAATGCAGGTTTGAAGATATTGGAAGCATCCAGGGAACCTGAAGCACCACCAGCACCTACGATCGTATGGATTTCATCAATGAACAGGATGACATCTCTGTTTTTCTCCAGTTCATTCATGATGGCTTTCATCCTTTCCTCAAACTGGCCACGGTATTTAGTACCCGCTACCAGTGCGGCGAGGTCGAGGCTTACAACGCGTTTGTCGAACAATACGCGGGAAACCTTACGCTGCACGATGCGCAGTGCAAGACCTTCAACGATAGCAGTTTTACCTACTCCCGGTTCACCGATTAAGATCGGATTATTCTTTTTACGACGCGATAAAATCTGCGATACACGCTCAATTTCCGCTTCGCGACCTACAATAGGGTCCAGGCTGCCACTCTCGGCCAGCTTAGTGATATCCCGGCCGAAATTATCCAGCACAGGCGTTTTTGACTTCGTATTCGTCTGTTTGGCCTTAGAGGCAAAACTCTTGCGCTCATCTTCAAATTCTTCCTCTCCTGGATCGTCAAATTCTGCTTTCGGGTCAGAAGACTTTACGAAGCCCAGCTCGTTTTTAAAAGTGTCGTAATCCACGTCAAACTGTTGTAAGATTTGTGTACAAACGTTTTCTTTATTCTTGAGGATAGAAAGCATTAAGTGCTCCGTTTCCACTGTGGGACTTTTCAGTGCCTTTGCTTCCAGCACTGTAACACGGATAACTTTCTCTGCCTGCCTTGTAAGCGGGAGGCTATTGATATTGGCGATGTTTTTTCCTGTCTTATCTTTTACGGCCAACTCAACCTCCTTACGTAGTTCATAAAGGTCTACATTCAAGGCCTGCAGAATTTTAACAGCTGTCCCTTCCCCCTCTCGGATAATGCCAAGCAACAGGTGTTCTGTGCCGATGAAATCATTTCCCAAGCGTAGAGCTTCCTCTCTGCTAAACGAAATAATCTCCTTTACTTGCGGTGAAAAATTCTGGTCCATTGTGAGAATATTAAATTATTAAAACCCTTACCGGGACTTGCTTATACAATATTAGCAAATAATTTTGATTTACCTTTACCCTAACACTTTAATAGTATAAAGATCCTTGTGAAGGGCGAATGAGTAAGAAGAAGGCTGTTATTGGGCAGGATTCCGATTACTTATTTACTAAACTTTATAAAACAAAACCTTAGCGAATGGAGTTCAAAATTGATACCAAAGAAAAAATTCTTGTTATACAGCCGCAAATAAGTTTGCTGGATGCTAATTTGGCAGATGCTTTTGTAAAAGAGGTGTCCGCGCAGCCAGGCTTGGAAGGCCGCAATCTTATACTGGATATGGCATTGGTGTCAAATGTAGACGATGCGGGGGTGCAAGCCATTTTAACAGTTTACAATCAGCAGTATGACAGCAGTTTATCATGTGCGCTTACCGGGCTTAACAATGACCTGCTGGGTAAAATCAAGGCCGCGGATGAAAATGTTGTAAACCTTGCCCCTACTATGTTAGAAGCCATTGACCTGGTCATGATGGAAGACCTGGAAAGGGAATTGTTGGGAGAAGATGAATAATTTTTTTGTGTTGCCTTAGTGCAGCTATTTAGTTCCGGAATGTGGAAAATGGTTCCATATTCCGGAATTTTTCATTTTATAAATGCGTATTTTCGGGCATGTTTGCGGTCACCATATTAGGTAATAATTCGGCTCTTCCCACGTTAGACAGGCATCCAACGGCACAGGTAGTTACATGTAACGATAGTTTGCTACTCGTAGATTGCGGTGAAGGCACACAGGTGCAGATTGCACGTTATAAAATCCGGCGAAGCCGGCTGAAGTACATCTTTATCAGTCATTTACACGGAGATCATTACTTTGGGCTGATAGGCCTGGTCAATACCCTTAGTCTGCTGGGCCGTCAGGAGCCACTTTACTTATTTGGCCCTCCTGAACTGGAGCAGATCCTCAGACTCCAGATGGAATGTGCAGCCACTACGTTACAGTTCGAATTGCATTTTACCCCGTTATTGCCGGAAAATCAAGGTGTGATCGTAAATGATAAGGACCTGCAGGTCAGCTATTTTGCTACCCAGCACCGCATTCCCTGTTACGGCTTTGTGTTTGATATGCAAAAGCGGAAAAGACGGATTGTACCGGAACAGGCAAGGGCATATGAAATCCCGGCCGCATATTTCTCACAATTAGCCGAGGGTGCTGACTATCAGCGGAAAGATGGTACCCTCGTAAAAAACGATTGGGTCACCCTCCCTCCTGCCCCGGGCAAGAAATATGTGTACTGTGCAGATACAAGGTATACAGAAGACCTGTTACCATATGTTCATAAGGCGGACCTGGTGTATCATGAAACAACCTATTTGCATAACCTGGCTGAAAGAGCTGCTGACAGGTTCCACAGCACCAGTGTGCAGGCGGCCACATTAGCGGCTAAAGGGGCGGCTAAAAGGCTGATTATCGGGCATTTTTCGTCAAAGTACACAGAACTGACTCCTTTCCTGGAGGAATGCAGGCCCGTGTTTCCGAATACAGACCTCGCACTGGAAGGGGCTACCTATATCATCTAGCCATTCATACAGCTTCATTCCGACCATAAAAAAAACGCCTCTGCAAGATGCAGAAGCGTTTTTTTATTTATTTCTTTCAAACTTACTTAAAGTTCTTCGCGAAAGCAGCAATTCTTGCCTGCAGTCCACCACTCACCGGTACAACCGGCAGGCGGAACACATTTTCAATCAAACCGCCTTCATGTAAGAACGCCTTCACCCCCGCCGGATTATTTTCCTCAAACATAAGATCAAAAGCTTCCTGCAGCTTATAATGCAATGTTCTGGCTGTTGGGAAATCGTTCTTCAAAGCAGCACGTACCATATCAGCAGTATCTTTTGCAAAATAATTTGCTGCTACAGAGATCAGGCCGTCCATACCGGTAGCAATCTGTGGCATGGCCAGGGCATCGTCTCCGCTCACCACGATGAAATCTTTCGGCTTGTCACGAATGATCTGCATACACTGTACCATATCGCCACTGGCCTCTTTCATTGCCACGATATTTTCCACTTCATGTGCAAGACGAAGCGTGGTCTGGGCAGTCATATTACGCCCTGTACGACCCGGTACGTTGTAGAGTATGATTGGCTTTGGCGCAGCTGCGGCTACCGCCTTATAATGCTGGAAGATACCTTCCTGGCTGGGTTTGCTGTAATAAGGAGCTACGCTGAGTATGGCAACGGCTTCATCGAGCGGACAGGTTTCGAGACGCTTGACTACATCACGGGTGTTGTAATCTCCAATACCCACCACCACTGGTACGCGCTTCGCTACCTTTTCGAAGGTGAACTTTATCAGGTCCAGCTTCTCTTCTGCGCTTAGTGTAGGTGTTTCACCGGTTGTCCCCAGGGATACTACATAGTCAACCCCGCCGGCAATCACATGATCGATGACTCTCTCTAAAGCATTCCAGTCGATGCTTTCGTCTTTTTTAAAGGGCGTAACCAGCGCAACACCGGTGCCTCTTAATTGTTCCATAATGCGTAAAAATTCCGGATAAGAAATTTCAAATAGCCCTCCCGGCATCTCCCTTCAAGGGAAATTCCTGAAAGGAGGTGCAAAGATGACAATTTGAAATGGTTTATGTCAAATTATTTTTAACGTTCGTCAAAAAAGCCCATGTTGCTATACTTGTCAATACGCTGTTCGATTCTGGTGTCGGCATCCAGCTTTTTCAGCTCTGCCAGCTCTTCTTTGATTTTTTGCTTCAGGATCACCGCCATTTCATCAGGGTTCACATGCGCACCACCCAGCGGTTCATTGATAACACCATCTACCAGGCCGAAATTCTTCATATGATCAGAAGTCAGTTTCAGCTCTTCTGCCGCTTTTTCTTTGAAATTCCAGCTACGCCAGAGGATGGTAGAACAGTTTTCAGGAGAGATAACGGTATACCAGCTGTTTTCCAACATCAGTACACGGTCGCCGATACCAATGCCGAGGGCACCGCCGGAAGCACCTTCCCCGATAATGATACAGATCACTGGCACACGCAGCTTCACCATTTCAAATATGTTGCGGGCAATTGCCTCACCCTGTCCACGTTCTTCTGCTTCCAGGCCTGGGTAAGCACCCGGGGTATCTATCAGCGTTACGATAGGCTTATTGAACTTTTCAGCCAGTTTCATGAGACGCAATGCCTTGCGATAGCCTTCAGGATTTGCCATACCGAAGTTGCGGATCTGGCGCATTTTGGTGTTTACCCCCTTCTGCTGACCGATAAACATCACAGTTTCGCCATCCAGGTCAGCGAAACCACCTACCATCGCCTTATCGTCCTTTACATTCCTGTCGCCATGCAGCTCCACAAAGTTGGTACACATCTTCTCTATGTACGCCAGGGTATAGGGCCTATCCGGGTGCCTGCTCAACAGTACCTTTTGGTAACTGGTCAGATGATTGTAGATCTCCTGACGGGTATGAGCGATCTTAGCTTCATATTCCACCACGGTAGCTGTCACGTCAACACCAGACTTGGCGCCATTCTCTTTCAGTTTTTCCAGCTGATCATACAAGTCCGCGATAGGTTTTTCGAATTCCAGGAATTGCATATTTATGTTATAAATTGGTTAAAGTACGGTGTAAAGATAACGGCTAAAATATTTTTTAAAAAAGATTTGCAAAATTGATTGCTTTGTCGCTATCTTTGCAATCCCAAAACGGGAAAGCAGCAGTGCCTGAACGGTGGGTAAAGGTTCAGTCCCTTGTTGGATTGAAACGGAAAAGGATCAGTAGTTCAGTTGGTTAGAATGCCGCCCTGTCACGGCGGAGGTCGCGGGTTCGAGTCCCGTCTGGTCCGCTAAAAGGGACTGATTATCGAAAAGATGATCGGTCCCTTTTTCGTTTTAGGGCAGATTAGCCGATAAATGGGCAATCCGTGAGAAAATGCAGTTCAAAGGTTGATAAAGATGCCAATCCCCAACATTCATAGCATACTTTTTATATTCTTCCTTCTTTTGCACGCTTTAGATGCTGCTGCGCAGAAAAATGAATGCTGCAAAAATGAAATTATTCCAGCCATTGAAGAGACCAGGCAAGCAGAATCGGGAGAGATGGACTTTGTCGATACATTACAGAGAAGTGTTCGTCTTATTTTTGAAAAGCAGTTCAATGATAGTATCATTATCATGCTGGATAGCAGTATTATTTACAATGCAATGCTGGTAACCAGCACACCCGGAGCACCCCGGGCGAAGATTATTGATGTTGATTATTCCAAAATAAAAAAAACACCGCGTATAGCAATTAGGAAAGCAAATGGCGAGTGTATGTGGTTTTACCTCCAACCTGGTTACCGGGTTGCCTACATTAATTATGTGAAACAGGTAAAGGGATGGATAGTCGAATTGTCGAACATACAGCGACAATATATCTAAATATTTTAAGGCAACAGAAAGAATGCTACGTCTCTCACCCATCTCATTGCATTGCTAAACGCTTTAATCTTAGCATCAACGCCTCTGCTGCTACATGATTTTATCGGTTCTAAAAACGATCACCTGAATGATCTTTTTTAGAACCGATAGCGCACATTTCATCCCCTCTTCTTCTACAAACTCAAAAACCATTTAGTTGTTTCAACCCTCGAAGCCTCCGGGCCAATCTCCAAACGCCTTGAATAAATTTTCTGTGAAGCCCTGCCGGCAGGATAGCGCAGCTGCTCTCTCCCATCATTTGCAGCACTAAAAATAACTTCCGCGATATCTACAGGTTCCCCTGACTGTTGTATGCTGCCGAGCATCTTCTGTATCACCTCATCATACACCGGATGCGAAATCACATCGGCAGCAGTGAACACATTGGTTTTCGTCGCATGAAATAGCAGGTTCTATTCCAGGCATTACCAATCGTGTCTTGTCCAAAGAATTAAAACACCGGAGGAAAATTTACTGATCTGCAGAAATGTAATAAACGATTATCCCGTAAGGATCGAATATGCTATTACAGATTACTGTTTAACTACACAAGAAGTAGCAGCTCCACTGGAAAAATGGGGAAAAACCCATCGAAAAAAACTCCGTGGAAAACTTTAATTTACCCTTATAGAATTTACCATTTTCTGCAGATCCCCGGCGCCCATCCTTTCCCGAAATAAGACAAAAATTTCCTTACCTTGCTGTCCATTGTACTTTAGCATGTTATACCTATCACCATAAACATTCCCTAATGAAAATTATTTCCTGGACACTCATAACACTCCTTACGCTCACTGCCACCTCCGCCTTTGCCCAATACGCAGATGACAACGTAACCGTCAACGACAGCCGCAAATCCAAAGACCCATTCAAAGGAAAAAACAAAGCCCAGGATCTCGATAGCGGCAAAATCTCAAAAATCTCCCTGCCTGATCCTGATGTGAATATGGAAAACGTCTCCTCCACAGGCATAGAAATTTCCGGTATTCAAATCATCAACGAAGTCAGTGACTCCTCCGTACTGGGCTATGTACAAACCGGCATGTTCAATAGATGGAAACCCGCCGGGTTTGACAAACCTTTTACTGACTATCTGCAATCATACGTAGACCAGCACTATAGATCCATCTTTAAAAAAGAGGCCCCGCAATTACTGATCGTAGTGCAGGAAATCCGGATCGGCGAGCGCACCTTCAGCATGAGTGAACGCGGCTTCTGCCAGTTAAAGGCCATCACTTTTACCGGAGACGGGAACGGTAAATTCAAACAGATCACCACCCTGGACACGATCCTTACCAGAGGCGGGTTGGACGTTACCCACAAACATGGCGAAAACATAGCCGCTGCATTGCACCTCCTGCTGGTAAAATCTGGCAAAGCGACACAGGCTGGCAATACTGCCTATACCATAGCCGAAATCAGGAAAGATGCCGCCAGGCGCTACAATGTACCCGGCCTGCAGGCAAAAGAACATCCGGACGGCATCTACCTGACCTTCCAGGAATTTATTGATGACCGGCCCTCCATTACTAATTTCGAATTCACAACCAATAGCGACAGAGTCACACAATTCTATCAAAAAGATAGTAGCGGAAAAATCCTCTATATCGATAAATTCTGGGGCGTACGTAAAAGCGGGGCGCTACTCAAACAACATTA
The DNA here is from genome assembly GCF_039596155.1 of Chitinophaga sp. Classification (GTDB taxonomy): domain Bacteria; phylum Bacteroidota; class Bacteroidia; order Chitinophagales; family Chitinophagaceae; genus Chitinophaga. The sequence goes on along the minus strand of NZ_JBCNKF010000024.1, from coordinate 68,392 downwards.
TGATGCGTCGCTTATTCCTATTGAACAAAAACAAAACAGTATTTACTTAGTCAATTATCTTGCGAACTCACGCCGGAATAACAATGCCCTGATCTGGAGTTCTGTAGGTGGAGGATTAATCGGAGGCGCTATTGCAGCCGGATCGATGGCGGGGACGATGCCTTTCGTGGAGAATATTCCATATATCAAAAAGAAGGAACCTTTTGCCACAAGGATTGATATTGAAACCGGAGAATTATCGTTATAATACTACTTTTTTATATTCAAGTCCCGCGCCAGCCGCGGGATTTTCTTTTTCAACATAACAGGCAATCATTACTCACCAACAGCCACATTGATCTTAAAATAGCATCTGGACTAAACGAAAGTATCCACATGCACGGCTTCTTTTTTATTAATTTTGCAAAGATTTATAACTCATCCAAACCATCCATACAATTTCATTTCTGTTACCAGCTATTGATCAGCAAGACCTTATTTGCCCAGATCTCATTGATATCAAACAAAAGTGAAATTGAATGTGAAGATAAATCGATAGCGGACAACAACTGTAAGGAAGCCCTCAACAATGTAAAGTATTGCCATCATGGATTTTCAACCTGCTTATTATAACACAGATCATGGATATGATTGCCAACATTCATAAGGAGCTGGCCCGGAAAAATCACGTTCCCTTTGCCAATACCTCTTTCAAACCGGCACAGAAATATGCCTTCTACAACCCTGCCAGGAAGAACAAAGACGGCAATGTCGTCATTCGCCCAGGATTAATCTTCCCTATAATGGCTTGCATGTTTTGTATCTACATTGCATGGAACATGATTATTACAAAATCATTCATCTTCCTGACCATTCCCATTACATTAGTAATAGGGATTGTCACCTTTACGTTTTCTTTTTACCTGCGGAAATTTTCAATCACGATCAATCATGATGGAATCAATTTCAGAGGAACAGAATATCACTGGGAGAACTATACTGATGCCTATATTTTCATAACTGGTAATAGAGGTGCATGGTACCTGGTACTAATTGAAGCCAAAGGAAATTTCACCCCTCTAAGGTTGCTGCCTTTTGATGAAATTGAGATAATATGTACCGCCATCAGGGATTTTCAACCTAAAGTCTCTAATGAATCATTACCCGCCAAACAACAGGATTAAAATTTTCCCTACCTTCACAACTTGAAACTGACCACCACACTTACCGAAATCGCGCACGCTGCCGAAGAAAAAGAAGCTGAAAACCTCGCCTTCCGCTCATTTGTGCAATCACATGACTCAAACGAGATTGATGAGCTTGTCCGGGAACTGGATGCCCTCGTGACCCCACAAATAGACTGCACCGTATGTGGCAACTGCTGCCGCAACCTCATGATCAATGTCACCGAAGAAGAAGTAACCTCCCTCGCCACTCACCTCCACACATCGAATACCGAACTGAAGAAAAAATATATCGAAACAGGCGCCGGCAACGACATGATGATTGTCAACACCATCCCCTGCCACTTCCTGCATGAAAACCGCTGTAACATCTACGAACACCGTTTCGCCGGCTGTCGTGAATTCCCTGCTTTGCACCTGCCAAAATTCAATAAACGACTCTTTACCACCTTTACCCATTACAGCACCTGCCTCATTATTTACAATGTAGTTGAAGAAATGAAAAAACGGCTCTCATTCTAAACTACCTATTCAGCTAGAATGCCTCGTTCAACCCCAAAAAGAACCCTCTCGCCCCAAACTTACCCCACGCGTAATCCAGGCACAGATTCGTTCTCGTCAGCTTATTAAACAATACCCGCAAACCAGCCCCTCCACCCGGCTGCCATACCTGGAATAACTTAGTCCCCGAGGCATCATTCGCCGTCTGCACATGGAAAAACGCCACTCCACTCAAAAACTTATTCCTCAATATGGGAAACCGGTACTCTACCTCTGAATAATTATACTGTGTTCCTTTGAAATATCCCACCGTATACCCTCTCCCACTCCTGAACGACGGATCCTTTCCAGTTCCCGGTAGTTCCAGGTAAGGCACATTCCCCGCTATCAGATAAGATCCCCAGTTCCAGAAAGCGACCACATGCTCCGGATTCCGATGCGATAAACTGAAGTATTTTCTAAAATCTGATGTAAACTGCAATGCGTTCCGCGTACTCGCCAGCCAGGTCTGATTCCACCGGAATCCCGCATCGATATAAATTCCTTTATAAGCCCTGTTCTGGTTATCACGCGTTGTATACTGCACATTGAACAACAACCCGTTTGCCATATAATGATCCCTGTGAAATCCATGCCTGTCACTATAAATATCATACGGAGTGTTCCCCGAGGTATCCGTTTCCGTCAGCTTCCTCCGGATATCAAACGATACCCCTGCCCCTAAAAACAGATGCGGTACCACTTCTTTATACACCTTCTCCCTGAAGTTATAAAACTGTGCATGCAATCCCCGGGGCTTTCTGCCGGGGTTCGCCAGCTGCTTATCGGTTGCACTCCCTTCCGGATCGATCCCTATTCCCAAACCATAATCCGGCGTCACTGTCTTGGCAGCTACCAGGTTACCCTGGAAATTCCATTTATTCCCCGGTGTGTAGATATTATGGCTGATGTAGAAATAAATGATCCCCTTTGTCGTAATAGATGCCGATGTAGCACCTACCGACAACAATGTATTCGGATCATTTCCCAGCTTACGACCCGCCACAGCTTTGATCCCTATCTGCGAGCCGATACTCGGGTTAGAAGCCACATTGGGAACGACTATAATACCCGAAGGCTTCTTGCCAGGATCCCTGCGCACATGAAAGATATCCCTGACGAGATCGGTGAAGTCAAATTGCGTTTCCAGTCGTTCTGCCACAACCGGGTTGTTGACATGCACCTGAGAAGAATCACCCTTCAGCGTATCAGCAGCAGGTGCCGGCACCTGGCTAAAGGCAGGTGCGCAATATATGGCCAAAATTAACAGAAACAGGCCCTTCAATAAAGCGGTTTTGTAACGAGGTAACATTAAATTAGCGGAAACAAATTTTAAACCAACATGACTGTCGATTCCTACATTGCATCGTTTCCGGCAGACGTACAAACCCTGCTGCAACAGGTAAGAAAGACGATACAACAGGCTGCTCCCGGGGCTACGGAAGCTATTAAATATGGCATCCCTACTTTTATACTAAATGGTAATCTGGTGCATTTTGCGGCATTTAAGCACCATATTGGGTTCTACCCTGCCCCCACGGGCATCAAAGCGTTTGAGCAGGAATTATCGCCTTATAAACAGGGAAAGGGGTCGATCCAGTTTCCTTTTGATCAACCCCTTCCCCTGGAACTCATTAATAAAATTGTTATTTATCGTGTAAAACAGAACGCTGACAAAAAAAAGCGATAACCTACCCCTTCTTCAGTTCACTCACCGGAATCGTCAGTATCCGGCCTACCTGCCTGCCATTTTTATAACTCACAATCCGCAGCGTCACGGCATCTTCCGGCAGCGTGAAAGGAGTCTTGTACAAGGGGGACTTTGTATCAGGGAATGAATTATCAACACTGTAATGTGTTTCCAATCCATCTATTTCAGGCACAAATGTGCATTGCAAAGCACTGTCCTGCACATATTTCACCGTTACATCGGGCTCATACATACTAGGAGCATAAGTAATAGTATCCACGTCAAATAATTGCATATGCTGCGCTACTTTTTCTACAAAACGCGGCCAGTCCTTCTTTGAAGCCGGGCTCCACAAACGCTCTGCCACCGCCAGTCCACGTGGCCAGGTCATATATTCTACCTTACTAAAATCGAAAACCTGCTCTGTCCACAGGTTCGCCTGTCCCCCTAATATATACTTCGGATCCACACCTGCCGGTACCGGGCTAAAATCATATACTTTCTTCAATCGCAGCGATTCATACACCTTCGCTTCCATGTACTTGTTTCCCTGCACGTAGTCAATGTACACATAGTTATTCGGCGTCATCACTACCTGGTGTTTCAGGCGGGCAGCTTCTATTCCTCCTTTCTCTCCTCTCCAGCTCATCACTGTTGCATTTGGTGCCACACCACCTTCCAGGATCTCATCCCATCCTATCAGCTTCCTACCCTTGGATGCAACAATCCCTTCTACCTTCTTCTCAAAATAAGCCTGTACTTCTTCATAGTTTTTCAGCTTTTCTTTCTGCATCAGCGCTGTGACATTCGGATCTTTTTGCCAATAGTTCTTCGCACATTCATCTCCACCTACATGGATATAACCAAATGGAAACAACCCCGCTACTTCTCCGAATACCTTGTCCAGGAATTTATATACTTCCGGTTTAGCCGGGTTCAGTGTATTATCATACCTTGCTACAATGCCATGACTCGTCCAGTCCATAAAACCTTTCTCGCCGGAATAAACCTTGTAATTCACCGCCTCTTTTGTACCTGACAACTCCGGATAGGCTACAACAGCAGCCATTGAGTGACCGGGAATATCTATTTCAGGCAGGATATCCATGTAATGATCCTTTGCATATTGCACGATCTCCTTAATATCCTGCTGGGTATAAAATCCGCCATAATTATACTTCGCATCTTTACCTGGTGCTGAAAACTCACCGTAATACCCATACTTTTCCACACCCCATGCACCTACTTCGGTCAACTTAGGATAACTCCTGATTTCAATTCTCCATCCTCCATCATCTGTCAGGTGCAAATGCAGCACATTAAATTTATAAGCTGCTATTTCATCGATGTACTGCTTCACTTCTGCTTTGGTAAAGAAGTGCCTGGCTACATCCAACATCATTCCTCTCCAACCTACCATGGGATAATCTGTGATAGTCAGGTAAGGCACTTCGGGCGCAGTCAGCAACTGGCGTACGGTCTGTATTCCATAGAACAATCCATTCTCCTTATTGGCAGCTATATGAATCCCTTCTTTATCTACTTCCAGCTGGTATCCTTCTGTTCCAATACGACTATCTTCTTTTGTCAACAGGGTCAGGAAAATACGTGTGTCTGCCGTAGCTGTCACTTTCCTGTTAAAATCTTTCTCCAGCTGTGTCTTCGCCAATGATAATGATGGACTGCTGAGATCTGTTTTCCAGACAATCGTGTGCCCTAACGGTAACCTGCCTTCATGGACCTGCATAGATACCGGTTCTGGAATAATACTGGGTTGTGCATGGCTGCTCATACCTAATAACAAGCCAAGCATAGTGATGCTAAGTAATTTCATACGTGAACTCTTTATCCGGATAAAATAAGAAACTATTTTTGAATATCTTATATTTGTTTCTGACGACACACGCACAATTCCATGGACACTACATCTCTTGACGACTCCGCTGCTTATGAGCGCATGGTACTGCTTGCAGAACAAAAAAACGCTGCCTTGCTGCGCAGTGAGGAACGCTATCAAAAAATGGTAGAAGAAGTCGAAGATTACGCCATCCTCCTCCTCGACAAAGATGGCCGTATAATGAACTGGAATAAAGGCGCTGAAAAGATCAAAGGCTATAAGGAAGCTGAAATCATAGGCCGCAATTTCCGCATCTTTTACCGTCCCGAAGACCAGCAACAGCAACTCCCTCAGCGACTCATTGAACAGGCCCGCTCAACCGGCAAAGCCATTCACGAAGGCTGGCGTGTACGGAAAGATGGCACCGCCTTCTGGTGTAGCGTGATCCTCACCGCCCTTCACGATGATCAGCAGAATGTAATAGGCTTCTCTAAAGTAACCCGCGACCTGACCGAGCGGAAAGTCGCTGAAGACAAAATAAAACAATACGCCAGGGAACTGGAAGCCCAGAACAGAGACCTCCAGCAATTTGCTTACGCCGCCGCCCATGATATGAAAGAACCACTTCGTAAAGTGCAGTTCTACACCTCCGCCTTACTGGAAAGCATCGGTGCCACTCTTCCTCAAAAGGAAAAGTCCTACCTCGAAAGAACTGTAGATGCCGCAAGTCGTATGCAGGGACTAATAGATGATCTGCTTACCTACACCCATATCTCCGGCGAAGTCCCCCCGTTTGAAAAGGTCACACTCGACAAAATACTGGCAGAAGTTCTCTCCCATTACCAGGATACCATCACAGAACTCAATGCTGTAATCGAAACCACTGCACTCCCTGTCCTGCCCGGTATTACCTTTCAATTGCGGCAGTTATTGGATAACCTGATCGGCAATGCACTCAAATACCACCATACAGACAGAAACCCTCATATCATTATCAGGTCTGTCATCGATGATGGCCAATACAAAATCACTATACAGGATAATGGGATTGGCTTTGAACCACAGAACAGTGAAAAGATTTTTGAAATGTTTGAACGCCTGCACGGACGCGAAAGCTACCCGGGAACCGGCATAGGACTGGCACTCTGCCAGCGTATTGTGCAAAACCATCACGGCACCATCACCGCTACAGCCCAGGTTGGCGAAGGGGCGACCTTCACGATCCTCTTACCCGCCACAAATCCGGAATAATTCCTGCACCATCGCAGTCAGTTCCGGCCTGTTGTTCGGCTTGATAAAATATTTCACAGCACCCAGCTGCTGACATAAATACATGTGCTCCGGTTGATTAGATGTACTCCATACCACTTTCGGTATCTTCACATCCTGTATTTTCTCTAACACTTCCCTCGCATTCATCACCGGCATTTTATAATCCAGTATGATCAGTGACGGCCACTCAGCAGGTGCCCGCTCAGCAAGGTAATCCAATACCTTCTGTCCATTAAAAACCGTACTAATCTGTGTATATGGTTGCTCCTGCAATATAGCCTCCATCAATAACTCCTGGTCATCCCTGTCATCGTCTGCTAACAGGAATTTAAACATTCTCTCTTCCATAGTGCGATAACTAAAATACTAATTATCACTTAAAAATCAAATTTCAACATCGCCCTGACTCCCCATGAAGGTGCCTCCGGATGAGCCAGATACGTGAAACGCTTTACCGCATCCACCCGCAGGATCCTGAATATGTTACTTATACCCACACTTCCTTCTATATATGGCCCGTTACTTAACGAATAAGTACCGGAAGGAAACAGTAGCAGTTTCCCCTCATTCTCATTCCTCACCCCGCCCCACAGGAACTTCGTATTCACAATTTCCCGCCACTTTAACCTGCGCAACAAGGGCACTTTATTAAAGAAGAATCCATTGAAGTGATGATCAATATTCATCCCTGCATAATGATCACTTACAAATTCCAGAAAGTTCATCAGGTTGTAAGACTGCAGCTGAAAAGAATAGGTCTGGTTAGCCCTGTGTATATCCAGCAAAGGGAAAGGAACCTGTCCGAATAAATAGGCACCTTCTGCACTTACATCTGTATACCCCAGCTGTGATAAGTAAAACCGCTTCGTCATATTTAATGCCACATGCTGGTAATTATACTGCCCATTTAACAAACCCTGTATCCCCTGGTTATATCGCAATGTAAATACCGGGTACTTATCCGTAATGGGTGTGCGATACAACTTACTCTGGTAAAATTGCTCATGCGGCGCATAACGCAACGTCATATTCAATTCACTCGTTTTTATTCCACTTACATTCACCTCTTCTTCATTCACCATTTTCCGGAAATACAAGCCACCGGCCGGGTGCTGGTCCCAATATTTCCATCCCAACGAATAAGAGAAATGATTCTGCCACTCATGCAGGTATTCTAACCTGAAAAAATCATTGTAGAGCATCTGGTTGCTCGTACCCCGCTTGAATGATAACAACACGTTGTTCTCCTGCACAAATTGCAGTTCCTGACCGGGAATTTTTGTGTCGTGCTGAAAACCCACCCGGATGTAGTGTTGAGGGAAAGTATAAATTGATTTATTATTCAATGAATAGGTCGCGCTCGCAAAATATTTGAAGCGCTCATCTTTCACACCATACGCCACATACCCTTCAAAGTAAATACGCCGGCTCAGTTTCTCTGTAGTTCTGCCTCCAAAGCGAGGTCGAAAACCTTCCACTGCATTGAAACTGTAGAAAGTATTCACCGGTCCTATTTCAAAGGGACCGAAATTTTTAAATCCGATCAATAAAAAGGTAGCCCAGTTTACCGCTCTCTTAAAGGAAGGCACCCGCTGCAGGCTATCCATATTCTTATACACATCCAGTGCCGGCCCCGACAAGGCAAACGGCCGGTTCGCTGCCCAATAACCGGTATCCTTCTCTACCGCATCGGCAGCTACTTCTACAGCCGGGCCCGTATAACAGGCAGCTGGTTTAACCTTATTCAGATAAAAGCTGTCTATCTTCACAATACGTTCTCCATACATTCCTTTTCCCTTCTCCCTGCTGAGCCCAAAATCTATCTTCAGCGTGCTTTCTTTTAACTGGTTTTGCCCGTCAAAAATGAGATTGGCTTCCATACGCCGTACAAAGTTGAGATTAATACGTTTATCCACCGTCAGCTCTGCCCGTGATATCGCATAAGTACTATCCAACCTGATATACAAACGACCTTCGAACAAGAGGTCTGTTTTGCTCCTGGGACTGAAATCCAACACTACCTGGTTATCTGTTGTATCGGTAATGAAATATTTATAGAACGCAGGCGCTCCACCTGCCACAGGACTCAATAACTGGTTGGTCATCACCATAATATTATTCTGATATATATCTATATCCTGGTAAAAGAAATTGAGTGTTGACGACCAACCCTTATTGTCAATAAGATTTTCGTCATATTTCACCTGTTTGCTGGCAAGAACGAACTGTTTTTGAGTATAAGGACTACGACGGTAATAATTTTCAGACAACTTTTCCTCCATATACACGGGGAGCATCCATCTACCGCCAATGGCGTTTGAATCCTGCGCTGTAAAAAGGAACTGGTAGTTCTTAAATATATGCCTGTTTCGAAAAGTATCCGACAGATGACTAAGCGCAAGCAGCATGCTTTCATATTTACGAAATTCTGCATAGTCATAATTCCCTGGCCGATTCTTTTGTTTATGTGCAATCACTTCTCTGATCAGGTCTACAGCCGGATTATTCTTATTGGAGTATTTCTGTTTTTTACCTGACCTCACCACTACCTCATTGAGGCCGTAGGTATTCTTTATCAGCGCTATGTTGATCACCTGCTGACTATCGGGTACAACGGTGACTTTAACCGTTTTATATCCCATTGCAGATACAGTGATCTGTGTAAATGGTTCGCTGGCAGTCAGCGTAAAATGACCTTTTTCGTCAGCATGTGTACCAATCGTTCTGCCTGTGATCATAATACCTGCCATTTCAAGGGGAGCATGGGTTGCGGCGTCAGTCACTGTTCCTGACACAGTCGTCTGGGCAACAGGAGAAACCGGGAAGGCAATAAATAGACAACACGATAGTATCGTACACTTCATAAGCGATAAGTTCGTTCACATACAGGAAGCCTGCTGGTCAATACTACAACTGAATCCCATAATATAGCCGGCTTATAGGCATATTGTCGAATTGTAGCGACCAGTGTTCAGATTCCCGCGATATGCCCGTAAAACGAACGCTACCGTGCAAAAAAATACATCGACGAACTTTTGGTCCTCGTCGCTAATATTAAATGATTATGAACTAAAAGAGGACATTTGAATAAATAACTACCTTACAGTCTGAATAGATCGGATAAGAAACCTACAACTAAAAACGATAAAATTAAGCTGATGCGGCCGGCACTGAACAAGACCTACATTGTTCAGCTGATCATCCGGGTTTGCCAATTGAAAATCAGTGTAAACGACTTTATTTATGGACATTTTACATTCGTTCAGGGAACTGGACAAGGTCCTCTTTATGTTTATTAATCACGATTCGGATAGTAAATTGCTGGATCCTGTTATGATGGCAATAAGAGAACCCCTCACCTGGATCCCGCTCTATGCATTTATGCTATGGTTTAGCATTACCAGATTAAAACAAGACGCATTGGTTTTTATTGTTACCACTCTTGTGGCATTTGCATTTACAGACCTGATGTGTGCCCAGCTGGTAAAACCTTTCGTGGGCAGACTACGCCCCTGCTATGATCCTGAACTGAACGGTATGGTCAGAAGCCTGGTGGGCTGCGGAGGAGCTTATTCCTTTCCTTCCAATCATGCCGCCAATCATTTTGTATTAGCAACTTACTGGTTCTATGCTATCAGGCATTACTTAGATAAAAAATGGAACTGGTTGTGGATCTGGGCAGGTGCGGTATGTTATGCGCAGGTGTACGTTGGCAAGCATTTCCCGTCTGATGTGTTAGGTGGAGCAATTATCGGTTCAATAGTCGGCGTAGCTGTTTTTCAACTTTCTCTCAGATGGCAATTCGTATATAATATTAAAAAAGCCTCCTGATCAGGAGGCCTTTTTCAATTTGCTCAGATGGATTCAGTATACTTCTTGAAGTTATCAAGAATTGCCTGCCAACCTGCTCTTTGCATCTCTTCCGGGTTCGTTTTTTCTGGTTCAAAAGTCTCATCTATATCAGTTGAGTCTCCATGACTGTGGAAATAGATATCTACTTTACGGCCATCGCCGAGGGTATAGCCAATTTTTTCATGGGGCTTTACCACATCGTAGGTACCAAAAAAATCAAATCCCATACTGCCATCTTTAGCTTCCATCCTTGAAGAAAAACGACCTCCCGGACGCAGGTCATTTGTTGCCTTGGGAGTATGCCAGTCCTCAGATGCAGTGCTCCATTTTACAATGTGTTCAGGATTACTCCAGATTTTCCACACTTTTTCTACAGGTGCATTAACCGTGGTTTTGATGGTGATCGCGCTCATGGTGTTTGATTTTTATACTACAAACTTAAGTTAAGTCATTTATTTCAATAATGGGCAAATCCGACAATTGCCAGGCATAATACGACGCCTATCTGTTGACTAAAGGGAATTGAGCAATACGAAGATGTGTACAACCATAAGGTATACTTTCTCTCGTCTACTATCTTCAACGTATATGCCAAAGGCCTCTTTCTACTGAGATACTGTTTTCATACCAGCGCTGATTATACAGGTGCATCGGTAATTCCGGTATCACCACATCCCCCTTCTTCCAGGATCTGTGTACCTCTATGACCTGGTTACCTGCCGGCTGCTGCATGCGAATAATCCTACCATGCGCAACGAGTAGCTATTTTTTAAAATAGAGAATGTTAACCGCCGGGCAATAGGTAGTACTCCTGTTTGAATTTTATAACTTTATAGTATGAAACACGTCGAAAGCATCCAGGATTTCTACAATCGCCATCCCGAAGCAACACCGCTGAGCGAAAACGGCCCTGGACATTTTAACATCTTCATGCGCCAGGCATGTGTGACCAACAGTCCATATAGCCGCCGTGACTTCTATAAGATATCGCTCATCATTGGAACCGGCAAGATCCATTATGCTGATACCTGGATCAATATTGACAGACCTGCCCTACTCTTTTCCAATCCCATGGTGCCTTATTCGTGGGAAACTGAAGACCCGGATCAGCGGGGCTGGTACTGCATTTTCACCGAATCTTTCCTGTCGCAGATAGAAAAGTTACAGGATTCTCCCCTGTTCAGTATTGGTACACCGCACCCCGTTTTCTTTCCTGAAGAAGCGCAAATTGGAGAGATCTCCAACATTTTTGAGAAAATGGTCCGGGAAATGAACAGTGAGTATGTGCATAAGTTTAGTGTACTCCGCAATTGTGTCCAGCTGCTCATTCACGAAGGTATGAAACTGACACCCGCAGGCTCATTTGAAAAACATACCAATGCCTCTACGCGTATTTCCAGTCTGTTCCTGGAATTGCTGGAAAGGCAGTTCCCCATTGATACGCCGGAAGCGGCACTGAAATTAAAGACAGCTAATGATTTTGCCCAAAGTCTCTCAGTACACGTCAATCACCTGAACCGATCCGTAAAGGAGATCACCGGCAAAACTACCACCGCCCATATCGCCGCCCGCATCACCCGCGAAGCAACCGCCCTGCTACAGCATACAGACTGGAATGTGGCAGAGATAGGGTATGCATTGGGTTTTGAATCTCCTCCTTACTTCACCAACTTCTTCCGCAAGCATGCCGGTGTATCGCCGGGTGAACTCCGGAATGGAGCCGTACTTGTTTGAAAATTATAACTTCCTGTTTGATTCCGGTAACGACCGCCTGCTCCCGTGCTCCTACCTTTGTGACTACAAAACACGCACAAATATGAAGTACAGAACCCTTGGTTATACCGGCGAACAGCTCTCCGCCACAGGACTGGGCTGCATGGGCATGAGCTTCGCTTACGGCCCCAGCAATGATACAGAAAGCATAGCCACCCTGCACAAAGCATTGGACCTCGGCATCAACTTCTGGGATACGGCAGACATGTATGGCGCTGGTACAAACGAATCTCTCATTTCAAAAGTACTAGTCCCCAACAGGGATAAAATTTTCATCGCAACTAAGTTTGGCTTTCGGTTCAGAGATGGACAGGCAGGACCGAGTGGCACTACCAACACCTTTTTTGACGGATCTCCCGCATGGATTAAAACAGCTGTGGAAAATAGCCTGAAAAGACTGGGCATAGATACGATCGACCTGTATTATGCACATCGCGTAGATCCCAATATTCCTATCGAAGAAACGGTAGGCGCAATGGCTGAACTCGTGCAGGAAGGAAAAGTACGGTATCTCGGACTAAGCGAGGCTTCTGCTGCATCCCTGAGAAAAGCAAATGCAGTGCATCCTATAGCCGCGTTACAAACAGAATACTCCATACTGACAAGAGATGTGGAAGGCGATATTCTCAATACCGCCAGGGAACTGGGTACTTCACTCGTACCTTACTCCCCCTTGTCAAGAGGGTTATTGATCAATGCCAGTGCTGATCAACTTGCAGAAGGTGATTTCAGGAAAGGACTGCCCCGCTATCAAAAAGAAAACCTGGAAAACAACGCGAAACTGGTAGCTGAATTTGCAGCACTCGCGGCAGGCAAACAATGTACACCTGCACAGCTGGCACTGGCATGGGTACTGGCACAGGGAGAAGACATCATTCCAATTCCCGGTACCAGGAGGATCAGGTACCTGGAAGAAAACGCGAAGGCAGTGGATATTGCATTGTATGCAAATGACCTGGCAGCCATCGATGCATTACTATTAAAATATCCGAACCTGGGCGAAAGATACCTGCCGGGGGCGATGAAATTAGTGAATAATTAAAGAGAAAGGCCGGAGTAATTCCGGCCTTTTTTAATGCCTTTAATAGAAAAATACAAACTAGTTGGTATTGATACAGGTACCATAAAGACCTAGTTTTACGTTTTATAGTTCATCCCCAAAAAACTTAACTGAGTATGGTTACAGAATATGTAAAAACCCTGGTAGAACTTACTAATGGTCAGTATGAAAAATACCACTTCGAAAGTGAAGACGATGTAAATTTATCCCAACAAATTAAAAATTACTGGGAGTACCTGGGACTTAGTTTTCCCGGCACAGCTGTGCCCTGGTCTGCAGTATTTATATCTTATTGCGTAAAGAGCGCCGGCGCTATCAGCCAGGAGTTCCTGTTTGCGCCTTCCCATTCCCAGTTCGTACATTTTGCCATTAAGAACGCCGAAAACAATACAGGTGTTTTTAAAGGATTCGATATCACAGCAGTACAACCTGAACTCGGCGATATCATTCAAAATAACAGGGGTGGCAATAAGTACGATTTTGCTTATGCTAAAAAACATGATGCTTATCCATCACATTCCGCCATCGTAGTTGAAAAAGGAACTGATCTGAACGGGCATTATGTAATGACCATTGGAGGTAATGAAAGTGATTCGATCAGGAAAAAGAAAGTAAGACTGAATAATGAGATGAAAATCGTTCAAAGACCCAACTCACCTTATATTTCAGTGATCAAGGATCTGAAATAATAAAATTATCATGAGGTTGTATCAACAGTAACAGCATGCTCATACCGGCAAAATACGTTTGATACAACCTCCGGTTTTTACAAGATCAGTTCCATCTGGATATTACATCTTTCATAAGGGGTAGCCCGACCTGCCACTTTTTTAAACCCTAACTTCTGGTATAATCCGATAGCAGGTTTGAGGATCGTATTACTTTCCAGGTAAAGGTTCTTCGCACCCAGGGAACGGGCTTTTTCCACAATCGCACTACCTAACTTATATCCCACACTCTTACCCTGGGCTTTGGGCGATACCGCCATCTTTGCCAACTCGTATTCATATAGGGGATCATCCATTTTGATCAGGGCACATACGCCAACAGGCACCTCGCCATCCAGTGCAACCAATATATACCCTCCCTTGTCAAGAATGTATTCGTCCGGATGGTCCAGCGCTTTGTAATCAGCTGCTTCCATCTTAAAATAAGTAGTGATCCACTCTTCATTCAGATCCCGGAAAGCCTGTTGATAAGCTGGTGTATAATCTACAATACGAATCGCATGACCTTCTCTTTGCTTCTTCGTTTCCAGTACCCTGCGGAGAAGGCTTTTTTCTTCCAGTAAATATTCCCATTCCCCGATCGCTTTCCAAAGGTCATTTGTCGTCTGCGAAGAGATTTCATCAATGGCCTGTTCCACATCCTTTAACTGATCAGCCATCCGGATGACGGTTTCCTTTCCTTTTTTAGAAAGCTGTACCAGGTTCCTGCGACCATCACTTTTATCCTTCTTTTCAGTAAGATAACCTGCTTTTACCATCTCCGCCGTGATCTTACTCACAGAAGGATGGGTGTGACCAATTTCTTTTGCAATGGCAGTGACGGTTTTGCCTTCGCCTTTGGAAAGTACGTAGAACACCGGGAACCACTTGGGTTGCATGTCTACACCATAAAGGCGATAGATCTGTGCAGCATCTTCTGTGATCTTTTCCGTGAGCAACCGGAGTCGGCTGCCAAGTGCCATTTTGCCTGCTTCTTTAAAGAATTCCATGGTTGATATAATTTACGTAACTGGTTACGTAAATGTAATAACTATTTCTTGAAATATCCTCATATATGAAAAATCTCAATAAGTTGGGGTATCTTTGCACTATCCAAACCCAGCACCTATGAAAAAATCTATCCTATCCCTGCTTCTATGCCTGCTATTTGCCGGCACCAGTCATGCAGGCTGGTATGTTTGCTATAATTTCAAAGGGAAGATCGGAGACCGTCCTATCCATCTCTCCATCCAGCTGTTGCGCGGATATGGAGATGATCCGGAAGCTATTACTGTGAAAGGGGTATATATGTACGATAACCTGAACGAGCCGATTCCCATCAATGGTATTCTCAACGAGCGTACCCATATGGTTTTAAAAGAAACCATTAATAACCAGCCGAATGCTATGATGGACTTCCTGTTTTACGGGAATAAAATGAAAGGCACCTGGATGTCCCTGAAAAACAAGATGTCGCCGGAAACCCTGGAGTTGGAAAAAACGGGGGAGCTGATCGATACAGTGGCCAGCGCAAAGATCGACCCGATTGACATTATCCAGAGTGCCAGTCTGAAAGACAAATACCTGGTGGGCGTATACAGCAAGAAGACAATTGGTAAACAAGCCGTTATGCGTAAGCTGAAGATCGTCGACAAGGTCACTAACAAGGTGACGCAGGAGATTGATTTTGAAAAAGTAAAAACTGCCAGCGGAAATGTATGGACCATTATTTATGGTAATACAATTGTGGATGATATCAATAATGATGGTAACAAAGATATTACAGTGTGGAATGACGTAGGAAAGAGAGGCGGTTACCTGTACATTATGTACGATCCGAAGAAAAAGGAGTATGTGTTAAATCCTACGCCCGAAGCAGACGAGATCACACCTGCAAAGAATTAAAAGAGAGGGATGTATTGTCATAACAACGATGTCCCGAACACCTGATAAAAACGATACTTGTTTCCCTCAGGTACCCAAACAGAAAGGGCCTGTATCAGCAAAAGATACAGGCCCTTTTTCTCTGAAAACAGGTTTCACTCCGGTGGGCGAATTCCCTCTTTCATGCATGTTTTTATTACTTATAAGTTACATTCAAAGTGATGGGTGTAGCAGCCAGCGCCTTTGAAATAGGACAATTTTCTTTTGCCCCTTTGGCAATGGCGTTGAACTGCTCTTCGCTAACACCATCAATTTTTGCAGCTACCAGGTCCAGTGTAATGCCGGTGATGCCGGGAATAGAAGGATCCAGTTCTACGGTCGCTTTCGTATCCAGGTCGCCAGCTGTAAAACCAGCCTGTGTCAGTGCGGCGCTCAGCGCCATGGTAAAACAACCTGCATGGGAAGCACCCAGCAGTTCTTCAGGATTGGTACCAGGTCCCTCAGCAAAACGGGCGTTAAAAGAATATTGTGTATTAGACAATACTGTGCTTTGGGTAGAAATATTGCCTTTACCTTCTTTTAAATTACCATTCCAATGTGCATTTGCTGTTCTTTTCATAATATCTCGTTTTTAGATTTTTTGTGTATTGTTTGATGATGTAAAATTGAAACTTTTAGGGTGCAAAAATTTTAACCTGGGTTAAAATGTCAATACTGATCCTTTCAGGTATTTCAGTTTCTGGAAGTTGTCCAACTCCTTAAAGCCTGCATCCAGCCAGAGTTGCTTGCATTGTGGATTAGCATATAAGATCTTTAACGGCCGGGGGTGCCTGATCAGGCTTTCCATTACCTGGTTGATAAACTCATCCATGATCACTTCGTCAAAAGGATTGAAGAGGAAGATCACTCCTACCTGGTCCGGGATATCGTATTTCCTGGCGTCAGCGCAAACAATATCTACTTTGCAGCCCGTATACCTGGTTTCCAGGGCAGCGGCAGTCGCCAGGGCATCTCCATAAAGTTTTGGCGAGAAATCAATCCCGGCGATGTTCCTGAAACCGTATGCGGCAGCAATGGCCAGTACCCGGCCCTTTCCACAACCCACATCCAGGAATGTTGTATTCAGCTCATGTCGCTCCACGTGATCGAGCAACCAGCTCCCTGTATAATAGTTGACAGGTTCGTACATAGATGCATGTTCCAGCTCCGCTGCCGGTAAGTGTGTCACCAGGTCATCTGTACCAATCGTCTTCACACCGTAATACTTCTCTCCCCGAATCTCATACCAGATGATAAAAAATGCCATAGTAATACCCCAGTGCCAACCGATATAAAAAAAGTAGGACAAATATTTCATTGGGCTTCTGCAAAGTTAAAAACGGGGGTTGTTCTATTGGGTCTTAATACGTGGTTTTGATTCAATTCCCGTACTGAATATAGGCATTTTTCACCAAACCTGTCAGGGTCTCATAACCGATGGCGTATTTTTCCCGGGGAGCAAATACTCAGTTATCTAACGGTGATAAGTATATTAAAAAATAAAAATGATCCTGACAGCATTTACCTGTTCAGATAACTTATGCTAAAACTGAGAATCATATCGAAACGGCTCAATCCTATTTTAAAGGATCGCCGCTCTCAGGCCGAATGAATTTTCATGGGGGAGCGCCTCGGCTCTTCAATCAAATCCCTTTACAGATAAGGATTCCAGCGGATCCTTACAGTTTGGCATCCTATTTGGCTATTGATAGGTATAAAACAACTTGTTATGAAAAAGATAGTTCTTATTACCTGTTTAGTAGCCATTGGTTCAATATACGGTTATAAGGCTGACGCACAGGTGAGGTTTAATGTGAATGTGAATATTGGCAGCCAGCCAGCGTGGGGACCTGTGGGTTACGACTATGCTGAGTATTACTACATGCCTGATATCGACGCATATTATTACGTACCTGAACGCCAGTTTATATACCTGGAAGGCAGCAGATGGGTGTTTGCACCTGCATTGCCTCCTCGCTTCCATTATGACCTGTATCGCGGTTATAAAGTGGTGGTAAATGATCCCCGTCCTTACCTGCACCCTGGTATTTGCAGGGAAAGATATGCAGGCTACAGAGGTGCATGGGGGCGTCAGGCGGTGATCAGGGATTCACGTAATCCCCGTTACTTCGCAGCACAGCCTCATAGTGGTGGCTATTATGGCGGACGTGGTTATGAAGGTGGTGGCCCGGGTTGGAACAATGGCCATGGACGTGGTCATGAAGGCGGCGGCCCTGGTTGGAACGGTGGTGGACGTGGTCATGATGAGGGTGGTCGTGGCTGGTACGGTGGTGAACATGGTCGTGACGGCGGCGGTCGCGGTTGGGATGGCGGTGGCCGTGGTGGAGATCATGGCAGACATGGTCATTAAGCAACAAACAAAGTATTTTCTCACTACTCACTATAAATCACAAGAAATAAAAGGGCCCCGACTTCTGCCGGGGCCCTGCTTATTAAATTTCTAGCAGTTCCTCTTGTCTGCGGAGATAGATACGGGTGTAACGCAGGTTCATCCATTGTACACTATCTACATCCAGAGGTGACACTCCTTCCAGTTTTTCTTCCAGTTGTTTAATGGAAATCCTGCTGGCTTCCATTTCCTTCAGGGAGGCATCTAATAACGCTTCGACTGCGTCGTCGTCTTTTGCATCTTTTAGTTGGACGATTATCTTCGACGCTAATTCTGCTGTTTTCATGTCATTAATCAATTTTTCCGTTAACGTTTTATCCACATCTTAAGAAGCATATCGTCGGAAGCGTCTACCAGCTGATAACTATCCGGCACCTCATCTCCCATACTGTAATAGGTGACTAGCCGGGTGCCTGAACCCCTTTGGTCCATTATATCCTGCATATATCGGGTATAATAATCATAAAGATTGGTAGAAAAGTCTATCTGTTGGTCAATACCATCTTCCGGTGTCAGATGTTCAAAAAATGAATTGTAAAAGTAAAAACTATCGTACTGGTCTGCGTTAAAACGGGTGAAGTTGCCCAGTATAAAATCGGCATTTTCCACCTTCAATACTTCTTTAGCGGTTCTGGCGTGCAGATACAGGTCTTCTCGTTGTTCTATTCCGTAAAAGTAAGAATTTGGATGAAAATGTGCCCCTATCAGGCAGAATTTACCGACTCCGCTACCTATATCCAGGATTCTGGTACCTGGCTTATGCGCCAGGAACGCTGCAGACGCAGTAGCGATCTGAAGCGGGGTCCAATGCCGCTTTGACAATTGTTGCATCCCTCTTGGATATATCAGGTCAAAGGCATCATCAGAAGTAAATGTTTGCGTATTTACACGCGAATCACTCGTAAGCATTCCGGAGTCAAAGGTAACCTGATTCTGTCAGGAAAAATTGCACTAATTGATCAAAAAATTGTCATAATTAGGGTAATATTCTACTTGAATTTATTAAGTAAAACAGAGAGTTGATTATAAACCTGTTCTGGTCAGGGTTTGAGAAAGTATAAGACAATTCCTTATTGGTACCATGCTCATAATCAATATCATTATGCCCCATATTTACATAAACCATTTTATAGTGCCGATTGGTCCAGGCTACCGGATAGTAGCCACTATGCCATATTTCGCTGGGTTTAGGGCCGGTACCCAGTGGAAAACTGGCGGGGTCAATTGACAATAAGATGGTGATATCCCTGTTCTTCCTGAGGTCGTTTGACCATCTATACCATTCATTAGGCGCTGACCGGAAGGTATCCGGCAGGTCGTGAACGATTGCATGCTGTTTGTTTTCTACCCTTAAAACGGCGGAAGTTGGCCGCCAGGTATTGCTGCCATACGATCCTGACCCCAGGAAGGTATTGTGGTACCAGTCCCAATCCTGGTTGTAGGCAGAAGGTGTCAGCGCGAAGGCGGAAAAGTGAAATCCCATCCAGGCACCGCCATGTTCCATATAATGCTGAAAGGCGGCTCTTTGAGCGGGAGCTTCAGGACGGGTGTCCAGGAAGAGGATGACGTTGTACTTAGCTAAAGTATCCGGGTTGCATTTAGACCAGTCGCTGGTCGAGTCGTAGGTCCAGTTGTACCTGGAAAAGGTGGCAGGGAACCATCTGTTGGCTTCGTGGACAAAGCTGATGTGGGCCTGGTCTTCCCTGGCGGTGTAGAAGGCGAGGATCTTCTGGGAGAAACCCGCTGTGATGTACAGGAGGGAGACAATGAAAAGGAATGCAGACTTCATAGTATAATGATAGTGAAAATTCGATATTAAAAGGGTACAGATAGGGCACTAAAAGGGCACTTGAATATCACTTCAATATCCCGGAGATATAGAGGTGCCCTTTTAGTGACCTTTTAGTGAGCTATTGGAGGCGAAGAAGGGGCGAAGCCGGGAGATAACCTAATTCGTTATTGGAAGCGACACCTCAAAAAAAGTGATTGAGATATTTTTACATTCAAGGGATTTTTCGGTAAATTTGTAACAACACAGTCTGCCACCCCTCTGCTTGCAAGGGCAAATTTGGCAGGCTATTTTATTTTAAGTCCACGTCGCAGCCTGGCCATTTACCCCCAAAAATTCTTACAGGCAAAGTTTTTATTTCTTATGAACGTTTTTACAGCACCACCTCTTTCGATTGAGGAGCAAATTCAGCTACTTCAGGAGAAAGGACTCAATATTGAACCTGTAGATGATTTAGCCCATTGGTTGTCACATGTTAGCTATTTCAGACTCAAACATTATACAAACAGGTTCAAAGATTTTACTAAAAGCAACTTTATACCCAATACTAAATTTAGTCAGGTAATCGACCTCTATTTGTTTGATAGAGATTTAAAATTTATACTATTTGATGCAATTGAAACAATCGAAGTGTCTTTTAAGACAGTGTTATCAAATTCGATGGCGCAGCGCTTTGGCGCACATTGGTATATGAGTAGAAGCTGCTTTCTGCCAAAATTTGATTTTGATGAATTTTCGTCCGCAATAGAATCCGAAGTAAAAGAAGCTGACGAAGCCGCTATCAAGCATTATAGAAGATCGTATGATACGCCAACGCTACCTCCATGTTGGATGATAATGGAAATTATTTCTTTTGGCAGGATGTCGAAAATGTTTGAGCACCTGGGTGCCAGAGATATCAAACTGAATATATGCAGTAAATTTAATTTGCCTGATACGATTCTTAATAACTGGCTTCATTGTATTAACCAGTTGAGAAACAGATGTGCTCACCATGGAAGAATTGTATATAGATCCACGGCAAAAACAATCATCTTCCCGTCAAGGAAAAAACATCAATTCGTAAATGATATTGACAGTATTGATCCTAACAGTCTATATGCAACTGTATGTTGTATTCTTCATTTGATTAATAAGATTCAACCTGGTTCAAAGTTTAAGTCTAACCTACTACAACTTATAAATAGCCATCCTGAAATTGACTGTGAGCATATGGGATTTACTGAAAACTGGAGAAATGAAGCTATTTGGCTGTAACTGAGCAATAAGGATTGCTTTTCTGGCAGATTTTTATTATCTTCCAATAAACCCGCATTCCCCATTGCTACGCTTCATTCTCAATAACGACGACATTGGTACCACTCTCCCCCCAGGTATGCTGCTGCTGGATTTCATCCGCTATCACCAACACCTGCCCGGTACCAAAACAGGCTGCAATGAGGGCGACTGCGGCGCCTGCACCATACTGATCGGCGAACTCCAAAACGGCGCCATGCACTACTCCTCCTTTACCTCCTGCCTTACCCCACTGGGCAATGTCAGAGGCAAACACGT
The DNA here is from genome assembly GCF_039596155.1 of Chitinophaga sp. Lineage (GTDB taxonomy): Bacteria > Bacteroidota > Bacteroidia > Chitinophagales > Chitinophagaceae > Chitinophaga. The sequence goes on along the minus strand of NZ_JBCNKF010000024.1, from coordinate 46,822 downwards.
AGTCACCATCGAAGGGATCAACCTCTCCGGCTCCCTGACCGCCGTTCAATCCGCCATGCACGAATGCACCGCCACCCAATGCGGCTTCTGTACTCCCGGCTTTGTCATGTCCCTCACGGGATTCTGCCTCAGCCAAAAAGCGGCTACCCTCTCAAACGCCATGGCCGCTATCGATGGAAACATCTGCCGCTGCACCGGCTATAAATCCATAGAAAGAGCGGCTGCCAGAGTAGCACAAATACTGGAACCCAGGAACGGCACCATACCGGCTCAATATGCTGCCAATACACATATATTACCTGACTACTTCATAAATATTCCTGACAGGTTGCAGGCACTTCACAGTACCCTCGAACCTGCCCAGGACGTAGCCGCTCAACCCATTGGCGGAGGTACCGACCTCTATGTGCAGCATCATGATACCCTCAAACAAAAGGCTTTGAGATTCCTCTATGACCAACCTGCCCTCAAAGGCATCCGGCAGGAAGGCAATACATGTATCCTTGGTGCAGCAACCACCGTCGCTGACCTGATGGCATCCCCTTTACTACAGGCCTACTTTCCTTATCTGAGTAACTACCTGAAAAAAGTCAGCTCCACCCAGATCAGAAACATGGCTACCATTGCCGGCAATTTTATCAACGCCTCTCCCATTGGGGACCTTTCTATTTTCTTCCTGGCCCTCGATACGACCCTCGTACTCAGTGACGGGGTAAAAGAAAGAGAACTCCCCCTTCGACAATTATTCAAAGGCTATAAACAACTGAACAAGTCGCCCGATGAATTCATCACCCGACTCTGGTTTTATCTGCCTTCTCAGCATACATTATTCAACTTTGAAAAGGTAAGTAAGCGCACGCACCTCGATATCGCCAGCGTAAATACTGCCATCAGCATCACCATGCAATACGATATCATTGAAGATATCCGCATTGCTGCGGGAGGGGTCGGACCTGTGCCCCTGCTGCTAAAAGAAACAGCCCGGTTCATGACAGGGAAATTATTGACTGAATCGCTGATCAGGGAAGCAGGTTTTCTCCTGCAAACGGAAGTCACCCCCATCTCCGATGCCAGGGGCACAGCAGATTACAAGCGATTATTACTGTCACAATTGTTCAAGGCTCATTTCATCACCCTGTTTCCACAACTGGAAACAGCTATCCTGATCCGATGAAAAACATAGACTCCAATACACACGTCACCGGTACCTCCGTATACCTGGACGATTTACCAATACTGCAGGGCACACTCTTTGCCGCGGCCTATGGCTCTCCGGTGGCACATGGTATCCTGCACCAGCTGGAGCTTACCGAGGCTTTGCAAATGCCGGGAGTCGTAAGGATACTCACCGCAAAAGATATTCCCGGCGAGAACCAGATCGGCGGTATCATCCCTGATGAACCGCTGTTCGCCGACCACCATATCCACTTTGCAGGGATGCCTTTGGCGCTGGTGGTTGCACAAAGCAGGGATGCCGCCAGTGCTGCTGTGAAAAAGATCCGGGCCATCATCGACCCGCTGGAAGTTATCACCAACCCACGAATCGCCCAGGCACAAGGAGCCCTGATCATGCCGCCGAAATCTGTGGTACATGGCGATACAGAAACCGCATGGGCACAGTGTACCCATATCTTTCAGGGTGAGATTGACATCAACGGGCAGGAACATCTTTATATTGAAACACAGGGCGCCTATGCCCTGCCGCAGGAACATGGATCCCTGAAGGTGTATTCTTCCACACAGGGGCCAACAGCGGTTCAGAGAACAATTGCACGGGTATTAGGTATTCCCATGCACCGGTTGGAAGTAGTGGTAACCCGTCTCGGTGGCGGGTTCGGTGGCAAGGAAGACCAGGCAAATACCTGGGCCGCCCTGTGTGCACTGGCAGCACATGTGCTGAATAAACCGGTAAAATATGCCTTGCATAGAATGGAGGATATGGCCATGACCGGTAAGCGTCACCCTTATATGGCCGATTTCAAAATAGGGCTGGATGATGCGTTGAAAATACTGGCATACGAAGTCACCTTCTTTCAGAATGCCGGTGCAAGCGCAGACCTCTCTCCTGCCGTACTCCAGAGAACTCTATTCCATTGTACCAATGCCTACTATATACCCAACGTAACAGCGACTGCATTTAGTTGCCGTACACATTTACCCCCGAATACGGCCTTCAGGGGTTTTGGCGGGCCACAGGGTATGTATGTAATAGAAGCCGCTATTGCAGCTGCTGCCGCAGGTTTGCATATTGACAAAACACTGATTCAACGAGCGAATTTAATCCGGACAAACGAGGCATTTCCCTATGGGCAACTGGCCCAGAGTGAAGCCATTGCCTGCTGGGATAAGGCAGTGTCATTGTATGACCTGGATAATATGCGGGCCGCTATCCATACTTTTAACACGGAACACCTTCTCCTTAAAAAAGGAATGGCAGTGATGCCGATCTGTTTTGGTATTTCTTTTACCAATACCCTGATGAACAACGCGCGCTCACTTGTACACATCTACAGTGATGGTAGTGTAGGCATCAGTACCGGCGCTGTGGAAATGGGACAGGGCGTGAATACAAAAATCCTGCAGGTAGCAGCCCGGACATTGGGCATCGCTGTTGAGCGGGTGAAAATAAACGCCACCAGTACCTATACAGTCGCCAATACCTCGCCCTCTGCCGCGAGTGCCACTGCCGACCTGAATGGCAAAGCCACCTGGACGGCCTGCAAAACACTGCTGGAAAGACTGCTGGCGCTGGCTGCAAAAGATCTGGGTACTGCTGCGGAAAATTTAACAATTGAAAATGAAGTGGTCTTATTCAATGGCACACCTACTGAATGGAACTGGCTGCGCCTTGTCAACACCGCCTTTGTACAAAGAGTATCCCTTTCTGAAAATGGTCACTATGCAACACCATCCATTCATTATGATAACGAAACCGGCAAAGGACATCCATTTTCCTATCATGTATACGGTACCGCTATCATTGAAGTGACAGTTGATTGCCTGCGTGGTACCTACGAAACAGACAGTGTGAAAGTCGTGCATGACTTTGGCATCAGCATGAATCCCGACATTGACAGGGGGCAAATTGAAGGAGGGATTGTACAGGGAATAGGTTGGATGACCCTGGAGGAAGTGATCTACAACCAACAGGGCAGATTATTATCCAATGCACTCTCTACGTACAAGGTACCCGACATCTATGCAGCACCCAAAGAAATCCTTATTGATCATTTACATACTGACCATGATAACCTGGCCATCTTCCGCTCCAAAGCAGTAGGAGAGCCACCGCTTATGTACGGTATAGGTGCCTGGTTTGCCCTGCGGGATGCAATACTGGCATTTCACCCGGATGCCGCCATTCCATTTACTGCCCCCATGACACCCGAGAGAGTATTGATGGCGTTGTATTCCAAACAATCTGCTGAAAGCAAACCTGCACATGAAGAAAAAGTTAGTCACCTGGGAATTGATTAGCCAAAGTTTGCAACAAGGTATCCCCGTCATGTTGTTATATGTATTACAAAGTGCCGGGAGCAGTCCGGGCAGACAGGGATTTTTCATGGCAGTAAATGCTGTGGGCAACATCGCGGGCTCTATCGGCGGTGGAATCATGGAATTCAAATTTGTAGAGATGGCGCGGGAACAACTCCTGCAGGAAGCAACCATCGCTGCGGTACGCAGACAGGTCCACGATAAAAGCAGTCCGGCAGATCAAAGTGGGATGATCTGCTCAGGAGAACAAACGATCCTGCTGTACCGCGTACGATCGCATGATGCACAGTTGATTCAACAGATCATCACCTGCCTTGCTGATTCCCGCAATGGCGCATTGCAGCTATCACCTGCAGGACTACAATTCATTACAGCGCCAGGGCATACCGGGTTCAGCATGCAATCGGTGGATGACTGGGTATATACTGAACGACTGGGTTACAGAGATCACTTATACCTGGTGGGTGGCGGACATTGTTCTTTAGCTTTTTCCAGGATCATGGCCACACTGGATTTTTATATTCATGTATACGACAACAGGCCGCAGCTGAATACATTCGAGGGAAATGAATATGCGCACGAAAAAGTGGTGGTGGAAGATTACTGTCAATTGAAAGACATCATACCCGAGGGACACCATCACTATGTAGTTGTAATGACCATGGGATATCGCAGTGATGATATTGTCATCAGGGCACTGCTGCATAAACAATTCAGGTACCTGGGTATGCTGGGCAGCCAGGCCAAGGTCACACAGTTGTTTGAAAGATACAAGGCTGAAGGGGTCTCTCCACAGTTATTGCAAAGGATCCATGCTCCTGTTGGGATACCAATCAATAGTCAGACCCCGGAAGAAATTGCGGTCAGTATTGCAGCAGAAATAATCAGGGAGCGGAATACGCCCAGCTGCTAATGTGGGAGCAGGAGGTAAAACCAGGGATAGCAGTGGTTTTACTACCGGGTGATGTAGGCCCCGGTTATGATCAGCTGCAGCCAGCTATTCCCGGATCACAGTGCCTGTAATATACCCATAAGGCTCGTCTGTTGCAATGAAGATCTCATTTTGATTGCTCATACCAAATTGCTCCAGGTTGAAAAGAATATGGTGTTTGTTAGGCATTTTCAGGGTGATCTCCTTCACTTCCGGGTAGGACCGGAGTACCGCCTCTCCCATCGCATACAGGGTTTGTTGTACAGAGAGACTATTATGTCCTGCAAAGGTATCCAGTAAGGTTGCCCTGATATGATCGAACATCCCTGTGTAATCTTTTAAGGCACCGTTGTAGATCCAGCTGGCTTCACATTGTGTCGCAAGAATGCGGTCGCTGGCTGGTTTTAAAGTAGTATACGGGTCTTTGACAAAATGCTCAAAACCGGAATCTGTTGTTTTGAGAATGAGCAGATCAGTGATACCACTGGTAATAGTCGTTGCAGCTGCATTGTAGACAACTTTAGTGGTGCGTTTTTCTGTCCCGCCGCTGATGTAGGCATGAGGTGTCATGCGTGACCATGCAGCTTCTGCGATTTCTATAGTAGCTGTGGCTACCTGTTGCTGGGTGTGCACAAAATGCTCCGCCAGGTGCAGGGCAAAGGCTTCAATGCTGGTAGTAAAGTGGTCTTTGGCAAGGGCATACACTGTGTTCTTTTGTGTGTCCGTAGGCAGGATCTTCGTATTATCTCCCAATGTGTGAGCGGTTTCAAAATCACCCTGCAGGGAAACGTTGACAGTGATCTGCCTGAATTCGTGGTAGTCCGGATGACGGATGATTTTGGACAACTGCACGGCATTTTTGCCATATGAGTTTTCGCCTAGTTTGATCATGATGGTTAACATTTACTTCTCTAATTTAAAAAATTAAATGCCTATTTTTAAATAAGAACTTATTTATGTTTGACCTGGCTATAAAAGGGAGCCGCATTATTACTCCCGATGGTATTCAACCGGCCGTGGTACTGATCAAAGATGGATTGATTGCAGATGTTGTCAATGTTATACCCGGCGATATTGTTAAGAAAATAATTGACATTCACGACCATGTATTGATGCCCGGCATCACAGATCCGCATGTACATATCAATGAACCCGGGCGAACGGACTGGGAAGGATTTACCACGGCGACCCGTGCTGCGCTGGCCAGTGGTATCACGACCCTGGTAGATATGCCCCTGAATGCACACCCCGTTACCACCACTGTTGCCGCACTGGAACAAAAGATCAGATCTGCCAACCTGTATACCAATTGTGGATACTGGGGAGGTGTTGTACCAGGCAATGTCAGCGAGCTGGAACCCCTGATTGAAAGAGGCGTGCTGGGGTTCAAGGCTTTCTTAACCCATTCCGGCATTGATGACTTTCCCAATGTTACCGTCGAGGATCTGAAAAAAGCGATGCCGATCATTGCAAAACATGGCCTGCCGTTGTTAGTGCATTGTGAATTGTCCACCCCTGTGCCGGCATCCGTAGCCGGTACCTATTCCGCCTACCTCGCTTCACGCCCCGCGGCATGGGAGGAAAACGCGATAGCACTGATAATCCGCCTTTGCGAAACCTACAATTGCCGGGTGCATATTGTACATCTTTCAGCCGCTTCCGCACTGCCACAGATCATCCGGGCAAAGGCCCGGGGACTGCCGCTGACAGTGGAGACAGCGCAGCATTACCTGTATTTCGACGCTGAGCACATTCCGGACGGCAATATGGCCTTTAAATGTGCACCGCCCATAAGAGAACAGGAAAACAATGAACAGCTCTGGCAAGCCTTAAAATCGGGTATTATTGACATGGTAGCAACCGACCACTCTCCCAGCCCGGGGGATATGAAGCAGGGAGATTACCTGACATCGTGGGGAGGGATCTCTTCATTACAACTCGCTTTGCCCGCTTTATGGACGGCGGCTCAAAAAAGACAGGTACCCCTGACACAAATTGTACAGTGGCTTTGTACCGCTCCTACGCTATTAACCGGCACACACACATACAAAGGAAAAATTGCCAAAGGCTATGATGCCGATCTCGTAATCTGGAATCCCGAACAATCTTTCAAAGTGATTCCGGCAAACCTGCAACATAAACACCCCATTACACCGTATGCTGATGAAACGCTGGATGGGGTAGTGCTGCAAACCTACCTCAAAGGGATAAAGGTCTATGATGAAGGTATATACACTGCTCCCCCACAGGGCGAAAACATTTTACGTTCATGAGTACAGCCACCATATTTGCACGCATTCAGGAACTGGCCACTATTAGTGAAGATAGCCATTGCCTGACCCGCACCTTTGGCTCTATGGCTTTTATCAGGGCCACTCAGCTGATATCTGGGTGGATGCGGGAGGCCGGGTTAATTACTTATATCGACAATATCGGCAATGTACGGGGCCGGCTGGTTTCAAAAAATCCACATGCGCGTACATTGGTATTAGGTTCCCATTTTGATACAGTGACAAATGCCGGCAGGTTCGATGGACCATTAGGGATACTCATGGCATTGGATGCGGTGATTGGCATTACAATTGATTTACCATTTCATATTGAAGTGGTGGCTTTTTGTGATGAAGAAGGGGTACGATATCATACCACTTACCTCGGTAGTAAAGTATTAGCAGGCACTTTTGATCCACAGCTGCTGGCATTAAAAGATGCTGCAGGCATTACCCTGGAGGAGGCAATTCACCTGATAGGCGGATGTACTGATCAGCTCAAAAATGACAGTATCCCGGCAGCGGCATGGCTGGGATATTTCGAAATACATATTGAACAAGGACCCGTTTTATATGAAAAACATATTCCGGCAGCCATCGTGACGGCGATCGCCGGCCAGCAACGTAGTCAGCTTGTATTTAAAGGAATGGCCGGGCATGCAGGCACAGTGCCCATGGAGATGCGGCAGGATGCGTTATGTTGTGCTGCTGCATGTATCGTGGCGATTGAACAATGGGCCCTGCAACACAGAGAGCATGTCGTAGCTACTGTAGGTACCCTGCAGGTAGTGCATGGCGCCTCCAATGTAATTCCCGGAGAAGTGTCGTGCAGTCTTGACCTCCGCTCTGCTGATGCGGCTATGTTGAAACAGGGGTACCAGGAATTATCGCAATTGCTGTCTGCCATCTGTACGAACAGGAATATCCGTCTTGAATGGCATCCTGTACAGGAAACGGCTCCGGTGCATTGTGATCCGCTATTATCCGGATTGCTGGAGAAGGCCATTCAGTCTACCCATATTCAAACTGTAAAACTCGTGAGTGGCGCCGGGCATGATGCTGTAGCTATTTCAACCATTGCCCCGGTGTGCATGCTCTTTGTCCGGTGTTTTAAAGGCATCAGCCATCACCCGCTGGAAGATGTGGAGGCCGATGATATTGAAGCGGCCCTACAGATCGCGCGGAACTTTATTCTTCAACTTATCTGATAAACATATGGAGATTTCAGCACTTACCCGTTCCGTTGTAAAAAGTAATCATGCACTCATTTGCCCCGATGGTCATGTGAACAGCGTGATACCGGGATGGACCAATTGTAAAACGAATGTGCTCATTAGCGAACAGATGGGCGCCGGGCTTTGTCAGACGCTCATCACCCTGGAAGCGGAAGGTGTGGTAAGTGGCAAAACAGGTGCTTCACAGATCTTCTTCTACGTCATAGAAGGCGTATGTATGGTGAATGAAACCGTTCTCAACGCCGGCCAGTTCGTATACTTTCCTCCGGGAGAAGACTATCAGGTGAAAAGTGCCAGTGCCGGCACAAAGCTGCTTTCCTTCCACAAGGTGTACGAACCGCTGGAAGGATATCCGACACCCCGGCTGCTTTTTGGGGATAGTGCCAATGTACCCGGGCCTGCATTCTTAGGCGATCCCGCTTTAAGACTCCAGGTGTTGCTGCCGGAAGACCTGTCTTTTGACATGGCGATCAATATCTTCACATATGATCCCGGTGGTCATCTCCCTTTTGTAGAAACGCATGTTATGGAACATGGCCTGTTATACCTGCAGGGACAGGGCGTATATATGCTGGATCACCAGTGGTACCCGGTCAAAAAAGGAGATGCTATCTGGATGGCCCCCTACTGTCAGCAATGGTTTACAGCGATGGGCAAAGAACCAGCCGTGTATATCTATTATAAAAATGTCAACAGGTTGCCCGCTAAGCTATGACACTTGAAGCACTCAATCATTTACCCCAGCCGGAATTGTATACCGCTCTACAACAATGTTGTGGCGCTCATAAATGGGTGGAAAGGATGATCGCTGATTTTCCAATGGCGGATACAACTGCCCTGCTACATGCTGCGAACAGGCATTGGGCGGCCTGTTCGCCCGCTGATGGCCTGGAAGCATTTAGTCATCATCCCCGCATTGGCGACCGGCCTGCTATGCATCAGGAGCAGGCCGGTGTGGTAAATGCCACCACTGCCACACTGGAAGAACTGGCTGCTTTGAATATGCGTTATGAAGAAAAGTTTGGCTATATTTTCATCGTATGCGCCACCGGCAAATCCGCCACGGACATGTTGTCCCTGCTTAAAGACAGAATGAATAATACCCCGGCAGCAGAAATTAAGATCGCCATGGCAGAGCAAGGTAAGATTACACACTTACGACTTGAAAAATTACTCTCATGAGCCAGCTAACCACACATATACTCGACACCTCCCTGGGTACCCCTGCCAGTGATGTACCCGTTACTTTATTTGCACTGGACAACAAAGAATGGATCGAAATAGCCAACGGTATCACCAACACAGATGGTCGGGTTACTGATCTGCTGCATGCTGATACGTTGCTCCACCATGGATTATACAAACTTCATTTCAATACGAAAGAATATTTTGAACGCAATTTCACCACTACCTTTTTCCCTTTTGTAGAAATTGCTTTTTATGTCAACAGCCATGAACATTATCATGTGCCCCTTTTGTTATCTCCATTTGGTTACTCCACTTATCGTGGTTCTTAAACTGATCATTCTATGCAAACATCCATCCCCGAATCAGACAAACATGCCTTACTAGGCACTTTGAAAATAGCGAATGTCGCCTTCCAACATACTTATCCCGGCGATAAACCTGACCGCCAGCCCGTTCATACCGTGTATGGCGGTGCTAACTTATTCAAAGCTGATACCTGTATCAGAATGGGCGAAATTGCCCTGCATCATTTCCATAGCTATGCACCGGATAGTACCGTGCTGGCCAATGCACTCGAGTGGAAGGACGATCGTTTATCCGAAATTATTTATCACCGGATCATCCGTAAACTGCAGACTGAACCCGTGGAGGATTTCAGAATCGATTTTGAAGATGGCTTCGGTAACAGGCCTGACCACGAGGAAGATGCTACAGCTATCGCTGCTGCCATTGAACTGGCTAAAGGTATGCAGGCAGAGACCATCTCTCCGTTTATCGGGATACGTATCAAACCTTTTACAGAAGACCTGAAGCATAGAAGTGTACGCACGCTCGACCTGTTTTTAACGACCTTATTACAACATACAAACGGGGTACTGCCTGCTCATTTTGTGGTGATGCTGCCGAAGGTAACCATCCCGGAACAGGTGAGTACCTTAGTCCGGTTCTTTGAAGTACTGGAAAAGGTATACCAGCTGCGCCCCGGTACTTTGCAAATGGAAACGATGGTGGAAGCGACACAGATCATTATGGATGAGGAAGGACGCAATCCCCTGATGCGCATCATCAGGGCCAGCGAAGGACGTTGTATTGCTGCACATTTTGGCACGTATGACTATACTGCATCCTGTGGCATTACCGCAAAGTATCAGACCATGGCACATCCGGTATGCGACTTTGCACATCATATGACAAAGGTGGCATTGGGCGGGACCGGGATATTCTTATCTGACGGTGCTACTAATGTAATACCAGTGGCTTTGCACAAAGGTGATCATTTATCTTATGCAGAACTGGAAGAGAACAGGGAGCATGTGCACCGGGCATGGCGGACAGGCTATCATCATACCATGCATTCACTGATCAACGGGTTTTACCAGGGATGGGATTTGAACCCCGCACAGTTGCCGATGCGATATGCCGCCACTTATCATTTCTTTCTCAGTAATTATGACGACGCATTGTTCAGGTTGAAAACGTTTGTGGAACGGGCAGCAATATCCACATTGACGAAAGACATCTTTGACGATGCGGCAACGGGACAGGGATTGTTAAACTTCTTTCTGAAAGCGATTAACTGCGGGGCGGTATCGGAGGAGGAAGTGTTGGCTACTGGCCTGACAATGGAAGAGATCAGGACGAGATCGTTTTACAGGATACTGGAAGGAAGGCGGAAACAGGCTATTAAGGTTTGATATCAAAGCACACCTGGGGGTTTTTGCATGCGCCAGAATCCCAGGTATGCTTTTCGAAAGCCTTGCCGGCAGCAGGGCATGCAATCAACTACAATCGATCCGTTTTGCTACGTCGATCGTTTAAATGCTGATTCCTGCAGTAATATAAAACGTTCTGCCATCAGCAGGTAAAATACCTGGTCCCGGATACATTGTAATCCTGCGGTTGAAATAATGTTCATTCGTCAGGTTATTCACACCTGCGGAGAAATGATACCCTTTGACCAGCTGCCAGTTAAAGCTCCAGTCAAATACGTTCCAGCCAGGTATAAGGCCCGTGACACCGGTGCTACTATGTGCTGTATTGAGTGCATCATTGTAGCTTTTACTATTGTAACTGAACAGGATACCCGTAGAGAGGCCTTTGTGCAGGAAAGTAATCCCCGTTTTATTGATCCAATCCGGTGTATTCTCTATCATCTTTCCCCTGATGTCTGTATTCACACCTGCATTGTTGATAGTTGTACTATTATAACGACCATGCTGATAAGCCAGGGAATTGAAAATACGTACATCATTTACACCGCGCACTACATGAAATAACCTGGACAATGAACATTCCAGATATGCTTCTACACCTTTATTGGAGGCATTGCCCACGTTGGTTGTCAGTAAGTGACTGGCAGCATCATCTCCTTTGAACGTAATCAGACCGATCCTGTTACCATAATATACATAGAACACATTTATATCAAAACGGACCAGGTCACTAACATGGCCCCTGTAACCCAAATCGATATCGTACCCCCTGGTATCTTTCAGATTCGGGTCTATCCGATCCAGCCTGTCGGCCGGTGTAACACTGGCATAAAGATAAGGCCGGTATGCCTGTGATATGTTGCCGTACAACTGGCTAAAATTATTCACCTTGTACTCCAGCCCTGTTCCAAACAGCGGGAAATGACGATTACCCTGGTAGCTGACCGCACTACTACCATTATTAATCACCCCTGTCAGGTCTGTATTAATGCGTTCATATCTTACACCAGGTGTAACAGAAAATCGATTTGTGAGCTGAAAAATGTTCTCTGCATATGCCGCATAGTTTTCAGTGTTGAGATGCAGGTCTATGCCATATGCTTTGGTGAGATGCAGGTCAAAATCACTTCCTGTGGTACCTGTTCCTTTCTGTTTCCGCCTCGTTTTGCTGGTAGAAAAACGTATTCCTGCTGCCAATGTACTGTGTACCTTACCAATGCGATAGTTATGTAGCAGGCGGGCTTCTGCTGTAACGCCGGTATAGTAATCCCTGTCCACCTGTCTTGGATTGTAGGTACCGAGACTGGTATTGATCGTATCCATCACGTTGGGTGCGTTGATAAACTGTACACTATTCCGTTCTCCGGACAACGCATTGGAGGTGATCTCCAGCTTTGTATTTCCAGAGAACTGATATTTGAATGTGAGCGCCGGAATATAGATCCGGGGTTGGAAGAAGTTTCTGCTACGGAACGATTGTTTAGCGCTTGCTGCAAACTGTGCATCTGTCAATCCACCTGCGATCTGCTGCACATAATCCATTCCTGAGAACTGGAAACTGAGGCTTCCCTTATCATTCAGCCGGTATTGCAGGTTAGCGTGATAAGCATGATAATCAAAGCGGCTGTTGTCTCTCCAGCCATCCCCGTGCCGGTAATCATAATAAGCATAGTAGGTCAGTTTGCCTTTGGTCCCTCCTATTGCATTATAAGAATTAAACAGGTTATTACTGCCAATTGTCTGCTCGCTCTCCAGCACAAAAGGCCGGGTACTATCTCCCTGTTTTATTACATAATTCATCATACCGCCAAACTGCGGGCCGAATTGCAAGGCAGCAGCGCCACGTACCATCTGGATAGATTGTACCGCCTGCAATGGCAATGAATAGTGATTCTCAGGATATCCAAAGAGATCACTATTCGTATTATAACCATTCTGACGCATGTTCATTTCAATGGAACGATGAGCATCCGTTCCCCGCACACCAATGTTTACCTGCGTACCTGCACCATCCATTTCCCAGGTAAGCAAACCTGGAATCTGTGCAAATAACTGGCGGGCAAGATTCTGTGCCAGGTTCCCCTTACTGCCATCTAACTGTAACTGGTTGGTATGTTTACCGGCGTAGATAATTGTACCTGATACATCGGGCAGACTGGTGCTGGCACTATTCATCCGATAGGTATGAACAGTGACGCTATCTAAATTCTTCAGTATAGTGGTGTCTTGCTGTTGTAAGTTGGAAAACAGGGAAAGTAAGAGTAATAATTTCATTGCTGGATTTTGGTCTTACTTTCAAAGTACATAAACTTCCGCTTCTTTAACGATCAAAAGCGGAAGTTTATTTATATGCGTTCAGTAAGCCAGACGGTGGCTGCGATTCCGGCTAATATTGCACCAGCTACGCGTACATACTTATACGTGGGTATCCGGCTCAGCCATATCAACCCGGGCACTACGAGTAATATTACGATCAGCTGCATTAATTCTATACCTACGTTAAACCCTAATATGCTCAGTCCCATCCTTGTGGTATCCAGTTGTAAGTTGGCAAGTGTACCAGCAAACGCCATTCCGTGTATAAGTCCAAAACCTGCTGCCACCCATGATTCCCTGCCGGGGAAGAGGGGGCGTAATGCATGAACCGCCGATACCAGGATAGATACTGGGATCAGTATTTCTACCGGCTGCCCTGGCAATCGCAACCATCCTAAAGCTCCCAGCAGCAAAGTGATAGAATGGCCAATCGTAAATGCTGTTATGATCTGTATTAATCTCATCAGGCAATACTTTATACCACCATAACCATCCCAGCGTTGTTGCCGCACCACCAGTGGAGCAGGTAGTAACAATACGAGGAGGAACAACAGGTGATCTGTACCTGCCGCAATATGTTGCATACCCAATGCCACCATACTCCTGAATCCCCACCAAAGGCTTCCCTGCTCCTCGCTTACTATCAATGGCGCTATGGTACCGCTCTTTACGTCCAGTTTGATCACACCAACTTCTGTTGTCTGTTCTCCATAATTACCCCGCTCCCAATCCTGACGAACAGATACAAGCGCTTTGTGAGAATTCACTTCTGCAATAATCGCATCGTAATGCAGACTGAAATTACGAACGGAGGTTTGCTCAACAGGTTCCATCCATAATTCACCTATGACTTCATTGTAAGGCCCTGTGTACGTTTGCCCTCCAGGCTGTATATACAGGTTCTTTACCGTTACTCTCCATGGTTTACCTTCCAGGCTTTGCGGGTGTATATGTTCCAGGAGATATGCCTGCAGCGCGGGGCCGGGTACTACTTTGTGCCCCAGCGCCAGTTCCAGTTCGCTGATTGGCAATTGTACCTCCGCAGCTACTCCGTTGGATTTAATATCCAGGAGTATGATGGAGTTCGGCATGGGATGTGCCCTGGCATCCAGTGTAAATACACAGCAGATGAGGAGCAAAAGGTAATATCGCATATAGTAATATTAAAAGGTAAAGCTATTGCCGTAATCTCTTTTATGGTCCCTGTATACGCTGTGATAATGTATCTGGGAAGGATATACAACGCCCGTCTGGCATACAAACTCAATCCATACACTGGGTCCATCGATTCGCACATAGTCCGCATTAGATGCCAACGTGGCATTGCCGGAGTAAGCGATATAGGTGCTGCTCAACTCACTGCTGTAGGTGCTGAGCAGACTTGCAGCGGTAGCACTATCCGCATCATTCACCCATGGTTGCATTGCCGCCAGTACTAAGGCCTGCTGTGTAGTAGAGAGGCTGCTAACGGCTAACCCAACTTTCGTAGCAGGAAACTGTCCATCTTCATTGGGGCCCAGTAACACATCGCTGAATTTAGTAGTCAACAATGCACTGGCTAACTGTGATGAACTGAGAGATGACAACATCGCTAACATAGCTGCCTGTTCCTGTGCAATTGGCGCATAGGTAGTACCATTGGATGTCCAGCTTTTGGGTTCTATTCCTTCAAACCTTGGAGTAGCTCCGATTACGGCACCGCCGCTGAAAGTAATATTTACAGCCAGGTGATGCCCCCCAAATTGTAACTGCCAGGTGCCGGTAGTAGATGGCGTTCCCACAAATGCGATAAAGTAGATACCGGAACCATAACTGCTGCTGTTGCTCGCAGCATTCAGCACATCATCTGCTGCTATAATCTGCGTAATTTCGTCATACCCTTCATTAGCAGCAGTACCAGACGCAGCTGCGACGACGGCTTTTGCAGCAGCCAGCTGCGTACTGCTAAGTGACGAATATTGCAACCCGTTCCGGCAACTGGAACCGCACGGTAAGTTTGACCATTTGATAGCATATGTGCTGGAATAGCTCGTGACCAGAGAGGAAAGCTGTGAACTGGAAAGCGTGGACTCAAAAGCTTCCGCAAGGCAAACCACCCTGGCCGTAGTATTGGCAGCAGCACTGCAATCTGTGGTCACAGTAGCAGTAGTATCAGTAGTCACAGTACTATCTGTTGTTGTAGAAGTCGTGCCAGCATCTTTCTTACTGCAGGAAAATAACAACATACCCAGCATAATGCCTGTCAAAGGCAAATAGATTGTTCGCATACTTCTTATTTTTGGTGAAAGAAAAATGTAATTGTACTGGTTTATACTTAAGACTGCCCATGTAAGGACCGGTTTAACCTTCTCAGGGATGAATTGAGGTAAATGGGCGATTTGTTGCGGAGAAATTCAGTGGCGATACTTTTGAGCAGGAGTTCTTTTATGGGGTACTTGTGATGGACATTGGGAGGTCAGGGAGATAAGCAACACTGTTTACCTGTCACGGCAGGGGTAGTAAAGAGATAAGAAGGGTTTGATAAATATCGAAAAGGTGAAGGGGGGCATCATCAGGAATACCTTTGTGAACATGCATTTGCTGAACACATGTTCACAGGGGTATTCCTGGATTTTGCTACCGCAAAATTTAAGTGCTTAATTTTTTGCCAAAGGCCCGATACCCGCCTTCTTAATTTTCTCAACGACAAAGGTGCCTACACGCGTTCCCTGATCCACGCCGTTATCCACTGAATCGCGAAAATGGATACCACCATAAATACGGGACACTGCTGCTTCCTTCGCTGCATTCCAGAAAGAGGTGAAATGCCTTGGTGTCAATTCCCAGAACTCTTCTGAATTATCAGTGTACTCGAAATTATCTCCAAACAGGTAAGTCAGCATCACAGCTACAGCCGAAGAAACGACGCTGTGACCGCTGGTATACTCAGGGAATGGCGGCGTCTGCAAATTGGGCTTCCACTTCACGTCGATGTACTTATTAATAACTGTTTCCGGACGAATACGATTCGTACTGTACTTGGCATCCCAGCAACTGATAAACGCATCCATCATTACATTGGCTGCCAGCATATGCGCCTGCAGGGTATGATCAAAATCCAGTTTTGCCTTGCGGCAGGCAATACCTGTAATATTCATCCAGTGACCACCCGGCGTAATTTTCTTGAATCCGATAGCCATGTGTCCATAGGTGCTTACTGCAAAAGGATTACAATCCCAGAAACCTGCAATGGTCATTTCCTCTTTAGTAGGATTCTTTCCGAAGTTATATACCTCCATGGTGAGCTTGTAAAATTCACTGGTAGTGTCTTTACTGAAAGCCACCATAGGTTTAGGCTTGAATTGCGTACAACTATCAATCACCATCGGCCGGATGGTACGCCAGTTAGGTTCTACTGCGTCCATATACGCGGGCGGAGTCGGATACCAGTATCCCTCTCCCTTCACGGGTGTATATCTGCGTAAGGTACTCAGCTTACCATAACCGTCTCCTTTCGACCATTGTACAATTTGCTTTACAACTCCTTCGGCTACCATAACTGAATTCTTAATAATACTATCAGGTACCTGGTCCTTCTTATACAGATCGATCAGCTTCTGCTCATCTTCTGTGAGCATATAACCGGATGGTAGTAACTGCTTTCCTGCCTCCAGGATGGCATATACCGCTGCTACCCGGTAATCGTATGTTCTGCCACTATCCTGTACATTCACAGCAGGATAAGATTTTATAAAAGCCGCTGCACCTGGCAGTGAAGCATTATGCTTTACAATGATCTGGTAAGCTGCCAATGTTGCATAGCTGTAAAAACGTGTAGCAGCCGGCGGATTCACCACATCATGCATCATCACCATTGAAAGAGAAAATACGGCTGGTTGTATATAATCGGTAAAGGGAGCCTTGTCATACTGCTGTTGTGCATGTCCCAGCTGACTAATGAGTAACAACCCAAAGATGAGTTTCTTCATATTTACTTTTCTTTATAGAGTGAGATACCCTCGTTATTAACACCTACCACCACGAAGTTCTTTCCGTTGATGGCAATTTCGCTGGCGGACTTAACATCGCCTTTGATACAAATACCTGCTTCAGCCTGATCTACATAAGCAAATCCGCCTTTCCCATCACCTTTGAGCAGGCAACCATAGCTGGCATCAAAACTACCCAGCTTCAGGCGGTTGTCGCAATGGTTACCCAGCAATAACAGGTCTGGCTTACCGTCTTCATTGAAGTCGCCGGTAAGGATTTTGGAGACAACTGAGAACTGTGCTTCCATTGGCAATGGAGATACAACAAACTTTCCGTTCCTGTTCAGCAGACATACGCTGCGGGTTTCAGTGACGGTGAGCTTGCCGGCCTTTGCGAGATCATCGGGCGATACGATATCTTTCATTGTTGCATCAGAATAGTTCTTGTAAGACGCGAACTTCTTACGCATCGGATAGATCTGGTCATTCAGTTCATCCCTGCTCACATATGGATAACTCACGCCCTGGATATAGAAGTTCAGGAAGGGATCAATATTACCGTTCTTATCGAAGTCCGCGTAATACAGTTCAACCGGTTCTTTTACAGAGGCCTTGATCTGTGTATTCAGGCCCAGGTTCCCGGCGATGAGATCATCGTTGCCATCACCGTCCACATCTTTTACGGCCAGGCTAAACCAGAAACCTTGCTGTGGCTGATCAAAATAATCGGCTGTTTTGTCTTTAAAGCCATCTGCCTTATTGATATATACAGACAGTGGCATCATCTCTCCACACACCACCAGGTCTTTGCGGCCATCCTTGTCCAGGTCGATCCACTGGGCATCTGTGATCATACCTGTTTTCGCAAAAGGCACATCGGCTACAGTGAATTTCCCTTTACCATTGTTGATCAGCAGGTAAGATACCGGTGACAACGGGTATTGCCCCGGAATCACACGCCCGCCTACAAAGAGATCAATATCCCCGTCATTATCAAAATCACAGGGGCGCACACAGGATTTGCTGTTAGCGCTTACATCAGGCAGGTTTTCACTGGCTTTTACCAGGATACCTTTTCCATTGTTCAGGAACAGCTGATCCTGTAACATCGGGGTATTCGGATCGCAATTGAAGTAACCGCCCATGGCCAGGTACAGATCAGGGTATCCGTCGCCGTTCGCATCAAAGAAGGTAGCATCAGATACACAGTTTTCTGCAGGATCTTCCAGCTTCATACTTTTGTTCATGTCAAAGCTGCCGTTGCCCGCCTGTGTATAAATACGGCCGGGGAGTTCACCGTTGCCACTTACATACAGGTCTTCTTTTCCATCTTTATTCACATCGGCTTTAGCAATGACAGGACCTGTTTTAGAATACATGAACAACATGAGCAGCTGGCGTTTGAAGTCATTGGCAGGCATTTCTTCATGCTTGTAGTCAAGCAGGCCATCTGTTTTGGTGAACACAGGTTTTATTAAAGTAGCCGGAGGCAGTGCAGCATTGGGTGCGTATTCAACTTTCAATAACTGGTTCGCGGCCACATCCTTCAGGCGCTGCTCTTTATTGCCGGGCCATACAATCAGTACAGAATCAGCTTTAGCGGCATTTCCCAGGCCGAATAACAACTGGGTAGATACAGCACCCAGATAGCCTTTGCCGGGGTTTACTTCCTGGTACTGCTGCATGCCGTTAGTATATACATATACTTTGGCGCCAATAGCCTGAGTATTTTTATCTTCTCCTTTGAGTTTGAAAGAGAGGTAAGCGGTCTTGTGCTGTTCTCTCGTCATATTCTGGTAGATGCCAGCCGGATCATTGATACGGTTGATCACCAGATCGAGGTCACCGTCGTTATCCAGGTCTGCATACACAGCTCCGCTGGACACGCCGGGTTGATCAATGCCCCATTCCTGCTGTTTATTGGCAAAGGTGAGGTCATGATTATTGCGGAAGATATAATTTTTCAAAGGAGTGACAGGCATGGCAGTGACCAGGTCCATGAACTTAATAGGTTCACGCTCCATCGCTTTCTTTACCTTGTAATCGCCCCAGTAGCGCAGAAAATCCTTGTTGGTATAATCCCGCAGGTAGCCATTGGTCACAAAGAGGTCCTTATATCCATCGTTGTCAAAGTCTGCAAAAAGTGGACACCAGCTCCAGTCGGTATTAGATACACCGGCCAGCTGACCGATCTCACTAAAGGTACCATCACCATTATTCAGTTGCAGCATATTGCGCATATACTGCTCATAGAGGTCCTGTGACTTCATCAGGTCGTGCATCTCGTAGCTTTCTTCCATCTGCAGCAATTTCTGGCGTTTGTTGTCTTCAGGGAGCATATCGAGTGTCAGCACATCCGGTAAACCGTCGTTGTTATAGTCAGCAATGTCTACTCCCATAGAGAAGTGAGACAGGTGCTTGAAAGTTTCTTTTGTACGTTCGCTGAACGTACCGTCATGATTGTTGATGTATAGATAATCAGGTTCGTTGTAGTCGTTGGTCACGTAGATATCTTCCCAGCCATCCTTGTTGATATCTGCCACTGCGATACCCAAACCGAAGGTGAGTGGATTCTGAATGATACCGGCTTTGAGTGTAACGTCAGTGAAGTGGTTGTTGTCGTTACGATAGAGTTTGTTACCGGCAAGGGAGTCAGTCAGTGCCTTGTATTTTGCAAACTCCATGTTATCAATCTTGTTAGTGCTGTGGTTGAGCAGGAACATATCCAGGTCTCCATCGTTGTCGTAATCGAAGAAGACAGCATTGGTGCTGTAACCGGGATCGTCGAGGCCATATTCCTTTGCTTTTTCCACAAATTTCATATTGCCCTGGTTGATAAAGAGCTGGTTGCGGCGGGCAGCATCATCGCGCTTACCGGAGTAGCAGATATAGATATCGAGTAGTCCGTCACCGTTTACATCAGCCATGGTAACGCCGGTCTTCCAGCTATCGGGTTTGCCCCCGATACCTTTGCCTGCATCTTTGGTGATGTCTTTGAACTGCATGTTGCCCATGTTCTGGTAGAGTGCACCGGGTTGCATGTTCGCAGTGAAATACAGGTCCTGTAATCCGTCGTTGTTCAGGTCACCTACGGCCACACCGGCACCGTTATAAAAGTATTCATACTGCAATACGTTCAACCCTTCTGTTTCATTGAGGGAGTTAGAGAACTTAATGCCGGTAGATTTGGAAGGAAGCTGCTGGAAAAGCTTTTGTTGTGCATGGATGGCAGTGGAGATGCAGGATGCCATCATGAGGGCCAGCAGGGAGGTGGAATAACGCATGGATAAATAGTTTTCAAGTGTTCCCATTCTTAAAGTTGAAGAGTTAATGCAGCGGTATGCCACATTAACTCTTCAGTATCTAACTAGTCATGAACAAAAATTATCAGGAAGCCGGATCCCACCATACACGGGATGTCCAGGTATCACCGCCTGACAGATGACTTACGCCTGTTTTATAGTTTGCACCATTCAGGGTAGCTTCTGTCAAAGGATACAGTTGTCTTCTCGGAATCTGACCGCCGGAGAAGTTGCCTGAGTATACAACAGGAGTCAGTACAGGATAACCGGAACGACGCCAGTTGAACCATGTTTCGATGTAGTTGAACTGGATACCTGTAGTAGCCCAGTACTGCTCATTGATCTGCTTCAGGGAAGCAGCGGTAGATGTAATATCAAGCGGATGCAAAGCTACCCAGGTAGTTGCAGTAGCAGAGGAGATGGTCAATGCAGATCCCAGGGTAGCCAGGGAAGTCATACCAGCAACAGCGCCAGCAGCATAGTGAGTAGCAGCAGTACCACCTACGTTCCAACCTCTTGCAGCAGCTTCCGCCAGCAGCAATTCAGTTTGTGCATAAGTGAGCACAAAGATGGGAGAGTTCAGATTGGTATATACGGATGCCACCGGGCGGGAATATTTACCGAGCGTAGTTTCATCAGCACCGGTACCGGTAGAACCAGCATAGTTTGGCGCTTTGGTTACGTCAGTAGCACCACCGTTCAGGTCATAACCATTTGGTAAACCCAGCTGGTCAGTAGCATTGGTATTACCTGCGGTAGTAGCGCTGTTAGCAGCCAGACCAGCCTGAGGCACTTCGGATACAACGCCTAATCTTGGGTCGTTGCTGGCTTTCAGGTAGTCGATGAGCGTTTTGCTCCATCTTGTCTGATACAGGTCAGTACCATATACTCTTGCCTGTGCGTTGTCGTGACCATTGGTGTTCTGAACGTTGATGTAAGCATCATCAGCAGTGCTGGTGAATACGCCACCCGCCACAGCTTTCTCTGCCCATGTCTGTGCAGTAGAAGGTGATACTTTGGTAAGACGCATCGCAGCACGCAGCATCAGGGAGTAAGCGAATTTTTTCCATTTAGTGATATCGCCACCATAGTAAAGGTCGCCGCTAGCTACAGCTTTGCTGGCATCGAACATACCGATAGCGGTGGTCAGATCATTGAAGATAGAAGTGTAGATCTGCTCCTGTGTATCGTAAGCAGGCTGAGTAATACCTTGTTTACCCTGGAATGCCTGGGAATAAGGCACATCACCATATACATCTGTTACCTGCTGGAGGATCATGGCTTTCATGA
Source organism: Chitinophaga sp. (assembly GCF_039596155.1). Classification (GTDB taxonomy): domain Bacteria; phylum Bacteroidota; class Bacteroidia; order Chitinophagales; family Chitinophagaceae; genus Chitinophaga. Next base: position 25,115 of record NZ_JBCNKF010000024.1, on the reverse strand, counting down.
TCATACAGGTAGCAGTCACGTTCACTTTGGTAGGATCATCTTTAGTCAGAGCAATGGCTTCAGCAACCAGGTTACCGGCACCGGTATAATACTGGTCGGTAGCACCATAGTCTGTATTCCAGATACGGCCCTGATAATCGGAAGTACCGCTGGTAGCTACATACTTGTCGCCGTTAGACAGGTAGTTCGATGTCAGGGAAGACGTAGACGCCATGATCTGCGTCCAGAATCCCTCGAACAGGAACATGTTATAGCCCTGGGAGCTGAAAGCATGCTGCGCACTCGTGAGCAGGTAGTTCGGATTATACAGATCTGCGCTTGTTTGCGTCGGGTCCGTATTGATTTCCTCGAAGTTCTTGGTACAAGAAGCTGATTGCATTAACAAACCAGCCAGACCTATATAAATGAAGTATCTTTTCATGACTTATCTTATTTGAATTTGACATTAACGTTCACACCATAAGTCCTTGCAGAAGGAACACTTGTACCTTCAATACCTGCATAGGAAACCAGGGTAGAGAAACCAGCTTCCGGATCGATGATGCCAGATCTTCTCATGATAGTCCAGAGGTTACGACCAACCAGAGAAACGTTGATTGAACGGATCAAAGGCACACTACCGAACAGTTTTTCAGACAGGGTATAACCCAGTGTTAATTGACGTAATTTGATGTAGTCGCCATTCAGTACGCTCAGCGGACCAGTGATGTTTCTGCTGAAAATAGCCTGGTAGTAATCCTGAGAACTTACAGTGACAGTGTTTTGTGCACCGCTTGCAGTTACACCGGTAGTAATACCACCTTCACGGCCATTCAGTGTTTCCTTGTTCAGACCACGGTAGATGCTATATGCTTTGGTAGCAGAGATGATCTTATTACCATAGTTATAGTCAATCAGGAAAGATAATGTGATGTTTTTATAGCTGAAATCGTTGTTCAGACCACCATACAGGGTAGGCAGAACAGTACCCCATGATTTCAGATCACCCTGTACAGGAAGACCACCGTCATCTACGACCATGTTGCCTTTACCATCCCACTTGTAGTCATAACCCAGGATCTGTGGTCCGGATTTACCCACTTCGTAAGCAGTATAAATAGCACCGTGGTTAGGACGGTCAGTACCCAGGGTAATAGTGTTATTAAAGTTATCAGTATGGAGGATCTGGTTCTTAACAGATGTTAAGTTGAAAGATACGTTCCAGTTGAAATCTTTGTTAGTGATAGGCGTACCGTTAATCATTAATTCCAGACCCTTATTCATTGTGCTACCTGTTGGTACATAACCAGCGCTGTAACCAGTAGCAAGGCTGAAGTTAGCCTTCATGATTTCATTCTTGGTCTTGCGGTGGAAGTAAGCGATATCCAGGCCCAATCTGTTGTCAAACCATTTCAATTCCGCACCAACTTCTACTTCTGTTACGGTGAAAGGTTTCAGGAGACCAGAAGGCAGGTTGTTGCTGAAGCGACCGGTTGGTATACCGTTGATAGTGCTTTCCAGGCCATAATATACCATTGTCTGGTAAGGCGTTACCGGCTCACCACTTGTCTGTGCGTAGCTGGCGCGTAATTTACCATAGCTCATTTTAGGCATCTTGGCGAGTTCAGAGAACACGAAGCTACCAGAAACTGATGGTGTGAAGATACCTATCTGGCTTGTAGGAATGCCTTTACCAGCCAGTGTTGAGAAGGCGTCGTAACGACCTGTTGTGCTCAATGTCAGGTAACTCTTCCAGTTTAAGTCAACTGAGTAGTAAGCAGAGTGAGACTCCTTCTTAGTATAAGCGTAGGCTCTGTTAAAATTGTATACGTTGGTAGGTGTATACAGGTAGTTAACGATGAACGGACCACCGCTGATAGTAATGTTTTCAGTATTATTTTTCAGCATGTTAGCACCTACTACACCACTAATTACCAGGTCTTTGGTAATGTTCTTGTTGTTTACACCCAGGAATACATCACCATTGAGCTGGGAAGCAAACGGTGTCTGCAGGTTATAGCTACCAGTCTGGTTATTGTAGTTCTTGTTTTTTGTATAGTCAGTACCTGTAGGCTCGATTTTCAGAATGCGGTCATTCTCATAATCGTAACCAACACGGCCACTTGCATATAACCAGTCAGTCAGGTTATATTTAATGGTTACAGCAGAAAGCAGACGCTTACGACCGATGTTGTTGATGTAACGGTTGATAACGAACCAAGGGTTAGTTACGTAGTTATCATCCGTCCAGAGTACTTCCGCACCATTTGCATCATAGCCTGGATCGAGGATCTTTTCATTGATGTTGTTAGCGAGGAACAGACCGTTGTTAACGTTCAGCGGACCATCAGACAGCTGCGGTTTATTTTTCTGCAGCTCATCGATGTAGTTAGCCATTACCTTCACGTTCAGTTTTGGACTGATATTCTGCTCAACATTCAGGTTAATGGATTTTCTGTTCAGACCAGAATTACGAACGATTGCCTGGTTATCCAGGTTAGACATTGACAAGCGGAAAGTTCCTTTATCAGTACCTGAAGACATAGACACTGTGTTCGTAAAGGTTGGACCTGGACGGTAGAAGTTAGCGATGTTATCTTTATATGCGGAATAAGCATATTGTTTACCATCGAACTGGGTGAAGGAAGAACCATCCAGTTTACCCCCCCAGCTTAAACGGGTAGTACCTTGTGCACCAGCAGCGTTGGCAGGTTTAGCACCACCGGTACCCTGACCGTAGGTATACTGCCAGTCGGTGAAGTCGATCGCTTTGTCTACCGCATAGTTCATGTTATAATCAACGGAGAAAGTACCTTTCTTACCAGATTTGGTAGTGATGATAATCACACCGTTTGAAGCGCGTGAACCATACAACGCAGATGCAGCCTGACCTTTCAGGACTGTCATATCTTCGATATCATCCGGGTTCAGGTTTCCGATACCATCACCGGCATCAGCACCACCCCACTCACCAGCAGCACCACGTTGTGTATTATCCATCGGTACACCGTTGATAACGAACAGTGGCGCACCACCTGAGTTCATGCTAGGCATACCACGCAGCAGGATACGTGCAGAAGAGCCAGGACCACCACTTGAACCGTGTACATTCAAACCGGAAACACGGCCACCCAGAGAGAGTGCAACGTTTGTTTCACGTGCTTTGGTCATCAGCTCACCACCTACTTTTGCAACTGAGTAACCTAACTTTGAGTTATCTTTTGCGATACCCAATGCTGTTACCACCAGTTCTCCCAGTTGAGTAGCAGATTCTTCGAGCGTAGTGGTAACAGAATTTTGCCCTGCAGCTACCTGAATTGTTTTTGTTGTATAACCAACGAGTGAAAGTTGTAATTGAAAAGCGCCTTCCGGTGCCCCCTTCAGTGTGAAAGAGCCATCTCCACCAGAAACCGTTGCTACACTTTTTCCTTTAACCAGTACAGTTACAGTCGGAAGACCAGCTCCGGATTTGCTATCCTTAACACTCCCGGTAATCTGCCTAGTTTGTGCAAATGCTACCGTTGAAAGCAGCATTGCAATGATCAGCAAACGAAGTTGTCTCATTATCGAATTAGTTTTTGGTTAGGTAATAAATGAGTGATGTGCACTCCTTTCTCAGATTGACAACGGGCTAGCGGCGCCGTATTTGTTCTACATTTCATTTTGGTTTCTGTATAAAATTTTCGTTTTAGAAAATACGTGGTTGGCTCACCTCCTTTTAAGGCAAGAGAATTTCATCTATCACATGGATAGGAATTGCAGATTACAGTATGTTGTAGAGTAGTAACTACCCGCTACCGCGCATGAATGTACCTGGTGCTACACGTACGTGCACAGTAAGACCAGTAGTTTAAAACCACAAAAGAAAATTTGATTTAAGAATGCTTTTCATTGTTACGTTACGATCTCAGATCTGGTCAGCTACATGTTCTCCCCTTGAATACTCCCGAATTGGCCCTCGTTCAATAGTTGTTAATATCAATAGTTAAAGAGGGGCAATTTGCTGTTGTTACGTTTTTCTGGAAATTTTTGTTTCACTGTCACTTCTGCTGTCTTACATTTTAAAATGACAAGTCTTAAAATGACAACACTGTTTTTTTGGTTTACTTACGTTTTATATACAATTACCGTTTAAACACCTTTCAGTTCACTGCATTTTTCACGACGGTAGTTTTTCATTTTTCACGTTGTAGATTTCATTTACTCACGGCGCTGAATTCTGGTTCCAAAGTACATAAATTTTAACATTTCATACAATCACCAAGAAGTTGTACATAATTATCACCATTTACGCTGTTAAACAAATACTATTTTACCCAGTTCTGGCTGTATGTAAACCGTTTTAGCAAAAGAGGGTGTATAAGGGTATTTTCAACACTTGAAAACCCCTGTAAAATTCCAAAAAATGGAACACCATGTAACAAAAAGGGGATACAAAAAGTACCCCCATTTTATAGTGTAACTCTTTGTAAACGTTTGCTTTATTTTTTATAACAATTAACATTCAGCAATGTTTACTGAGTATTGCACTTCCTTTCGGAATGTTTCTATTTTACCTTTACTGCACTTACGCCTTCTTTCGTCATTTTAACCGGCAGAATATTTCCTGCTTCATCAAAATGCATTTCGTCAATGCAGACAACACGGTTATTTGCGGCTGTCTCAGTGAGTGGGCGACGGTGATAAACGATGTACCATTTATCGGTTCCAGGCACGTTAATAACGGAGTGATGCCCTGCACCTTTACCGATGGCAGTATCTTGCTGTAAGATCTTGCCAATGCGCTGCCATGGTCCCATCGGACTATCAGCAATCGCATAGGCTACACTATAATCAGGACCTGTCCAGCCGCCTTCGGACCACATAAAATAGTACTTACCATTCCTGATGAACATAAACGGGCCCTCTACGTATCCTTTTGGGGTGATCTCTTTAAAGGTTTCCCCATCAGCAAAAGGCACTATACCTGTAAAATCTGATTTTAAGCGGGCAATATTACAATGTTGCCAACCTCCGTAGATAATATAGTACTGACCGTCTTTGTCGTGAAATACGAACTGATCTATGGGTTGTGCGCCATTGTAGAACCTGTCAATCAGTGGTTTGCCAAGATAGTCTTTGTAGGGACCACCGGGTTTATCGGCAACTGCCACCCCGATTCCGCCTTTCTCATCATTGTTCTGAATATCATTGGCGCCAAAAAAGAAGAAATACTTTCCCTTGTTTTTGATAATAGCAGGGGCCCACATGGCGCGGTTCGCCCATTTTACATTCGAAGAGTCAAGTACCTTTGGGTGTTTCTCCCAGTGAACCAGGTCCTTAGATGAATAAGCGTCGAAGAAGACCTGCTTCTCATACTTGTCAGAATAGGTCGGGAAGATCCAGTATTCTTTGCCGAATACAACCGCCTCCGGGTCGGCATACCATCCTTGAATAATTGGGTTGCCGGAGGTTAGCTTTTTTTGAGCAGATAGCGGGTTGCCGAGGGCGATGGCCCCGAGTAATAACGTGATTGCCTTTCTCATAGTGAGTTGATTCCTGTTTGAAAATAAATCACAAGATAGGCGTTTTATCTTCCCATTGCCAGATTTGGGGGGAATGGTTTTCCCTGGTCCGAAAGGTATTGAAGCACAGCACTTACCGCACGTTCAATTAATATTTCCATTAATACTAAAAAAATAAATATTTGGGCATATCCGGGCTAACTTCCTAATTTTAGCGAGGAATTACAGCATTCAAACGATTGAATTTTGCAAGATTCATTCAAACAGGAGGAACGGGATCTATTGCGGCAGATAGGAGAAGGAAGCCAGTCTGCTTATACACTTGTCTTTAATCAATATAGTAAACAGGTGTTTGATGTGGCCATGCTTTATCTTAAAGACAACCTGGCGGCGCGGGAAGTAGTGCAGGAGGTTTTTTTAAAGATTTGGCTGAAGAGGGAAGTTTTGCCTGAAATCAACGATTTTTCTGACTATTTATTTATACTCACCCGTAATCATGTGTTCGATGGCCTGAAAAAGCATGCCGTGCGAATGAAGGCCTATGATCGCCTGTTCCAGCAACAGCCGGTGATGGTGAATGACACCGATTACAGGGTGAAGGACAGGGAATATGCTGTGATCGTGGAAAAGGCCATTGCAGCGTTACCCCCGGAGCGGAAAAAGGTGTATATCGCCCGGAAAGATGGTTTTAGCAATGAAGAGATATCAAATAAATTCAACATATCCATCCATACCGTGAAAAAACAAATGCAGATCGCCCTGCAAACGGTGAGAAATTTTGTCAGGAAAAGTATATAGGTCTCCCCTTCCACCTGCTATGTAGAAAAAAAGTTAATTTTTTTTTCTTTCCGATTACTCCTTTTATTCTTCATCGTCGTCTTTACCATTATGACAGCACAGGAATTAAAACTCTTGCTTGACAAGTATAAGCAGAACGTCCTTACCTCAGACGAAAGAGATCGTCTGTTCAATGCCATTCAGCATGGCGGGCATGACGACCTGTTGCATGCTGACATCCTTGAATCCCTGCAAGGCAGTGTTCCTGCTGCCGGCTGGGAAAATGAGGACCATGCCGCTATACTCGAGGCTATTTTTCAGGCGGAACAACCTGATACCATGACTGTTGTCAATAACAAACGCCGTTTCTACCGCTATGCCGCAGCCGCTGTAACTGCCGGTATTATATTGTCCACGAGCTTTATATATAAGAAGAAAGACACGCAGAAGGCCCCTACCCTTGCTAAAACGCAGGTACTGGCCCCGGGCGCAAACAAAGCCATGCTTACCCTCGCTGATGGTACTCAGATCCCTCTCGACAGCGCTGCTAACGGCGCCCTTGCTCAACAGGGAAATACACAGATCAGCAACACCAATGGTAACCTGAGTTACCAGGCAAACGGAGGCAGTGAAGTGATGTATAACACCGTCACTACCCCTCACGGAGGCCAATATCAGCTCACCCTTGCCGATGGTAGCAAGGTTTGGCTCAATGCCGCCAGTAGCATCCGCTTCCCGACCGCATTTACCGGAAAGGAAAGACAGGTAAGCATTACCGGCGAAGCATTTTTCGAAGTCACCCGGCAGTCCGATCACCCGTTTTCTGTACTGGTGAAGGCTGCTGAGAAAGAAATGACGGTAAAAGTACTGGGCACCAGTTTCAACATCATGGCCTATGCCGATGAACAAATGGTGAAAACTGCCCTGGTTGACGGCGCGGTGCAGGTTGAGCACGGCAACCAGAAAAATGTATTGAAGCCCGGGCTGGAAGCCAGCCTGGCAGACAACACCTTTGCCATCGCTCCGGCTGACCTGGAACAAACCCTTGCCTGGAAAGATGGGAAGTTCCGCTTCAGGAGTACCAATATCAAAACCATTATGCGACAGCTATCCAGGTGGTATGATATGGATGTGGCTTACAACGGGGATGTATCCGACATTGACCTGACAGGTGTTATCTCCCGCAGGGAAGATGCCGGTAAACTGCTCAAAGCACTCGAAGCTACCCAAAGGGTTCATTTTGAGGTGAATGGCCACAATGTGACCGTTTCACCCGCCACGTCGCACTAATCATCCCGGCTAAAGGGGGGAATATATATTGTCAATTTTTAAACCAATTCCGTTATGACCACGTAGAGCGTATCACTATTATGTGAACAGTAATGAAAAGGTACCACGATTTGTAAATGACGCTGCCACGTCTGATATAAAAAAACCGGGCCCGACTGCCATCGGAACCCGGCAACATGGCTACCAATTTCTCTTTGACTCAAGAAAAATTTGATTAACTAAAAAAGCCAGGAAACAAAAGTATGGAACTATGCGCTTCATGCAAAACTCCCTCCCGCGGAGGAGTGAGTCTTTTGCACAGAAAACTGTTGTTAGTTATGAAATTAACTGCCATTTTAACGCTGATATTTACACTCCAGCTATCTGCTAAAACCTATTCCCAAACTGTCAGCATCTCAGGAAGACACCTTTCACTGTATGAAGTGTTCAACGCCATCAGCAAGCAGACAGGCTATGAATTTGTATACGATGCCAAATTGCTGGACGGCAAAGGGACTATTAATATCAATGCACAGGGACAAAACCTGACCGACGTACTGGATAAGTGCCTGAACGACAAAGCATTGACTTATTCCATTATGGACAAGATCATCGTGATCAGTCCCAAAAAAGCGATCCGGGAAGTCGCCCCGGCCCCCGCTCCCCCTGCTGCAACTCCTGTCACTGGTACTGTTACTGACTCTGCTGGGCATCCGCTGCAGAATGTGAGTATCCAGGTAAAAGGTACTACCAGAGGGGCTATGACCGACGCAAGCGGCCACTTCTCCCTGGATGTTCAACCGACTGATGTACTGGTCATCAGCTACATCGGCTTCGACAAAATGGAAATCACCGTTGGCAGCAATACCAACCTGACTATCAAACTCGCTGAAAGCAACAAACAACTGGGTACTGTGGTGGTGACTGCGTTAGGTATCAAGCGCTCTGAGAAATCTATCACCTACGCTACCCAACAGGTAAGCGGTGTGGAACTGACCAAAGCCAAAGATCCCAACCTGATGAATACCCTGAACGGTAAGGTAGCTGGTCTGACTATCTCCAGCAGCTCTTCCGGGGTAGGTGGTTCTGCAAAGGTGATACTGCGTGGTGCTAAATCTGGTCTGGGCAATAACCAGGCACTCTATGTAATTGATGGTGTGCCTATGAACAATACCCTCACGAACCAGCCCAACAGTGCATATGGTGGTAGTACCGCTTATGATGGTGGTGACCCTATCTCTAACATGAACCCTGAAGATATCGAGAGCATCTCTATCCTGAAAGGTGCTTCTGCTGCTGCACTGTATGGTAGCCAAGGTGCAAATGGAGTGATATTGATTACTACCAAAAGTGGTAAAGCAGGTCGTACTACCATCAACTTCTCTTCTGGTCTTACCCTGAGCCAGGCAGCTTACAAACCGGAATTCCAGCATTCTTATGGCCAGACAAAAGAAGGTAGCACCCAGAGCTGGGGTGATAAACTGACTACGAAGGCACATAATAACCTGGACGACTTCTTCCAGACTGGCAATAACGTAACCAACGCTATCAGCCTGGCTGGTGGTACTGAGAAGACCCAGACTTATTTCTCTTATGCGAATACCAGCGCAAGAGGTATTCAGCCGACCAATAAACTGGGTCGTAATAACATCAGCTTTAAAGAAACAGGTAAATTCCTGAACGATAAGCTGACTGCTGAAGCTGATGTAAACTACATCACCCAGAAGATTGATAATACACCGCTCTCCGGCTTCTATTTCAACCCACTGACTGGCTTGTACCTCTACCCTCGTGGCAGCAACCTGTCTCAGTACAAACATAACTTTGAAGTAGCTGATCCGGGCAGAAACGGGTTGATGGTACAGAACTGGCCTTTTCATGAAGACGTACAGCAGAACCCATGGTGGATCCTGTACCGCGATCCTAATCAGCTGAACAGGAACCGTATCCTGCTGAATGCAAGCCTGAAATATGAAATCAATAAATACCTGAATATCCAGGCAAGAGGAAGCATTGACAGGATCAATGACGTGTATGACCAGAAAGTATATGCTGACAACGCCTCTTACGTAGCAGATTCCAGCGGTGGGTATGTATACCAGAACCTCACGACCAACCAACAGTACGGTGACCTGTTGCTGAACTTCAATGTGCCTATCGGTAAAGACTGGCGTGTAACAGGTGTGGTAGGCGGTGCCATCCGTGATGTAAAAACCACCGGAGAGAAATTCAATTCCGGTAAAGAGGGCCTGCATATTCCAAACATCTTCACGCTGCAAAATTTTGTTGCGATGAATGCAGCCAATTCCGGTACGCTGCCAAACAACCACAGCCAGTTCCAGTCTGTATTCGGAAGTGCTAACATCTCTTTCAAAGATTGGTTCTACCTGGATCTGACTGCCCGTAATGACTGGTCATCCAACCTGGCCTTTACGCCAACCTATTCTTATTTCTATCCTTCAGTCGGTCTTAATGTCATCCTGAGTTCTGTAACCAAATTACCTGAATGGGTGAGCTTCGCCAAAGTGCGTGGTTCTTATGCCCAGGTAGGTAATGCACCTTTAGCCTACCAGTCTTTCCCTGCACAGAATACGCTGGGTGCAGGTGGATCCATCATCGGTAATACCACCGCTCCCTTCACTGACCTGAAACCAGAGAAAACAAATTCACTGGAATTCGGTACCGAGTGGCGCTTCTTCAACAACAGGCTGAGCGTGGATGCAACGTATTATAAAACCAATACTAAGAACCAGACTTTGCAGATCGCTGCCAGCCAGGCTTCTTATTATGACTCTTATTATATCAACGCTGGTAACATCCAGAACCAGGGTGTGGAAGCAGTGGTGCGTTACGATGTATTACGCGATGGTAAATTCACCTGGAATACCGGTGTGAACTTCGCCACCAACAAGAATAAGATCATTGAACTGGCTGATGGTGTAGACTACTTTACCCTGACAGGTGCTTCCGGTTCCAACTATGCGTCTAAATTCAAAGTAGGTGGTTCATTTGGCGACATCTACGGTACTGTACTGAAGAGAGACCAGCAAGGCAGGATCATGGTAGACGCAGCCGGTACGCCTATCAAGCAGACCGGCGATATGGTGTACATTGGTAACTCCAACACTAAATTCCAACTGGGCTGGAACAACAACCTGGGCTATAAACACTTCACCCTCTCTATGCTGATCGATGGTAAATTCGGTGGCCAGGTAATGTCTGTGACCCAGTCTATGATGGACCTGTACGGTGTATCTAAAGCATCCGGTGATGCAAGAGACGCCGGTGGTGTAAAAATAAACGGGGTTGATCCGAATGGCAACGCAGTGACTTCTGTTGCTGCACAGACCTGGTATTCTACTATAGGTGGCCGTGAAGCTGTTTCCGGAGAATATATGTACAACGCAACAACCGTTCGCCTGCGCGAGGTAGCTCTGGGTTATACAGTTCCACTGAAAGATGTATTTATCAAGGCACTGAAGTTCTCCCTGACAGGACGTAACCTGATCTATTTCTATAAGAAAGCACCGTTTGATCCTGAATTGACCATGTCTACTGCAAATGGTTTATCTGGTGTAGATATTTTCATGCAGCCTGCATTGCGCAGCTATGGTCTGAGTCTGAATGCTACTTTCTAACAGTAAAAACTGATCAAAAAAATGAAACGTTATTATATTATTATTGCGGTACTGCTTTTCGGTGCTACCGCCTGTACCAAGAACTTTGAGGAATACAATACGGATAATACCGGTGTATCTACCGGTCAGCTAAAACCTGACTTCAATGACGTAGGTATTTACCTGTTGCAGGCAGAGCGTTCTATCATCAACTTTTCGGGTGGTGGTGATCCCAACTCCTACCAGGTACAGCAGAACCTGAATGCGGATCTCTTTTCTGGTTATTTTATGTCACCGAACCCATTCAATGGTGGCCGGAACAACACCAACTATTTTATGATGACCGGCTGGAATGGGGAAGCTTTCAAAGTAGGTTACCTGAATATCATGTCGCCTATCTCTAAACTGCGTTCTAACCGTATTGATACGGCATATCCTGCTGTATGGGCGGTGGCACAGATTATACGGGTAGCAGGTATGAGCCGGGTAACGGACATCTACGGTCCTATTCCATACAGCCAGGCAGGTAGTTCCAAAACGGATCTGCCATATGACAGCCAGGAAGAAATTTACAAACGCTTTTTCCTCGAGCTGGATACTGCCACCACTAACCTGCAGAGCTTTATCAATAGTGGTAAAACACTGCCTTTCTCTTTTGCGAACTTTGACCTGGTCTACAATGGAAACTTCACTAAGTGGTTGCAGTTTGCCAACTCACTGCGGCTGCGACTGGCAATGCATATTGTGAAGGCTGATGCTTCCACTGCACAGACACAGGCAGAGAAAGCCCTGAATCCTTCCAATGGTGGTGTGATCACTGCTAACAGTGGGAACATGGTTGTACAGGTGGGAGGTAGCTTTACCAACCCACTGGTATATATCGACAGAAACTGGGGCGATACCCGCATCGGTGCTGACATTGCCTGTTACCTGAAAGGTTATAATGACCCAAGGATCGGTGCTTATTTAGGAATGTCTACAGACAAAAACATACCTTCTCAATACATCGGTATTCGCTTAGGCGCGGTAACCAGTGCTAACACGAAAGATGATTATATCGGCTATTCTGCATTAGGTAGTGCATTTTCACTGTCTACACCTGTACAGATCATGACGGCTGCTGAAGTATATTTCCTGCAGGCGGAAGTTGCGCTGCGTGGGTGGGCGAATGCCGGTGGTACGGCACAGGAAATGTATAACCAGGGTGTGACCACTTCCATGACACAATGGGGTGTTGCAGCTGCTGCCCCAGCTTACCTGAGTGATGCAACCAGTAAGCCGGCGGCTTATGTAGATCCTAAGAATAGCAGCAATGATATTGCGGCACAATCTACTATTACAATTCAGTGGGATGAGGCTGCTCTTCCTGAGGTGAAGATGGAGCGTGTAATGACACAGAAATGGATTGCGATGTTCCCTGAAGGCCAGGAAGCATGGACAGAACACAGAAGAACAGGGTATCCTAAGTTATTCCCTGTAGCGCATAATCAAAGCGCTGGTGTGGTAACGGATGCTGGTGGTGTAAGACGTTTGCCTTATCCACAACAGGAGTACAATACCAATGCAACAGAACTGAATAAAGGCATTTCACTGTTGGGTAATGCTGATAATGCAGCTACTCACTTATGGTGGGATAAGAACTAAGGTCATGTGATGTATTCAATAGTAAAAGCCCCGTCTCGGTTGAGACGGGGCTTTGTGTTTCTTTATCTCCCGGTTGATTTTATTAGTTTACAACCAGTGTCTCTATTGAATGAGGCAGGCTTTTAACAGCTGCACCGTTACCTTTGATCCACAACTTATAATCCAGCTCCTTATCACTTGTATTCAACACCACTACCACCATCTTCCCGTCTTTATTTACAAAAGCAGTTGTCTGAAGGTCAGTTCTGTTGGAAGAAGCAATGATACGCTTTGCTCCCGGGCGAATGAATTTAGAAAAATGCCCCAGGTAATAATAAGAATTGGTGTAGATCAGGTCACCTGTTTTGCTATCTGCATGCACAGGGGCAAAACAGAAGTTACCGACGTGATTGGGACCACCTTTTTCATCCAGCAGGATGTTCCAGTCTGTCCATGCTACGGTGCCATTATTGAAGTCATTCAACAAAGAAGAACCATATCGCTCACCGAGTGCCCAGTCATTTACTTTATCCAGTTTGAACGATTCTACACAGCCTTCTGTGAAGATGAGGTTCTTGTCAGGAAATGCTTCTTTCACCTTGCGTACATTCTCAAATTCCATGGTGCTGCCTGTCCATGTTTCATACCAGTGATAGCCGATACCCCATACATACTTTGCAGCAACCGGGTCTTCGAGAATCGTGCTGGCACGCTGATAGATCTGGTCACGATTGTGATCCCAGGCAATCAGCTTCTTCGTGCTCATACCTGCGCGCTGCAGGGTGGGGCCTAAATAATACCTGATGAAATCTCTTTCTTCTTCAGCAGTAAAGTTGCAGGACTCCCAGATCTGCTTAGCCATCGGTTCATTCTGTACAGTTAAACCCCATACCGGAATACCGAGTGATTCATATGTTTTAATAAATTTCACATAGTAATTTGCCCATGCCTGATAATAACGCGGCAATAGTTTACCCCCATGCAACATGCTTCCATTATCTTTCATGAATGCAGGCGGACTCCATGGACTTGCAAAAAGAGGCAGCTTACCACCTGCCGCTGCAATCGCTGCTTTGATAAATGGTATGCGGTAAGTCATATCATGCTTTACATTGAAGGTATTCAACGTGCTGTCTCCTTCTTCAATGTAAGTATAGCTGTCGCTCGAAAAATCGCAGCTATTTATATTGGTACGGGCCAACGTATAACCAATACCATTCACGGGATCAAAATAAGCTTTCAGTAACTCCGACTGCTTCTCCTTCGGAAGTCTTGCATACACTTCTGCAGCTGCATCTGTCAGTGCCCCTCCAATGCCAGTCATGGTCTGGAACGATTTTGCAGGGTCTACAAAGATGCAGACCTCTGTTTCCAGCGGTTGCTTTGCGGGGGTGAACGATAACTTGTCCGTAGCTGATAGTCTTAACTTTGTACCTGCGGCTGTCGTGTATACAGTTACCGTCTTGCGGGAAAGGGAATCTCCCGGTTGAGGGCCTTTTGCATAGCCAGCGTAAGTGGCCAGCAACAGTCCAGCCAAAATTGCTCTTTTCATGGTTATAATTATTACCAGTTTAAACGTGTTCATCTTACCAGATATAAGTACCTACCGCACCATTCGTCAAAGTGGGTGTGACGACCTTACCATTGAACTGGATATTGAACGACTGGGGAGTGCTGGCATTGTTGATTACAATTAATACCCTTTTCCCGTCAGGCGTTTTGAACGCCACATTGTCCAGCTGGCTGGTAACATTGGTAGCGATCCGTGTGGAACCGAGTTTCACGAACTTTGCAGCATGTGCTATAATATAATAAGATACATTCCTCGTAACGTCGGCACTGATGGTGAGCGCACCCATACAGGTACTACAACCACCTGCAGTATGTGGATCGTAATTAGGATCGGAGGCCAGGTTCCATTCCAGCACATTCCGGCTCCAGTTGCGGGTAGCGCCAATGATGAGATTTGTCATATGCCATTGCAGGTTTGAGGCAAAATCACCGGGGGCACCCACCCATTGCTCTGTAAAGTATATATTTTTATCGGGAAATGCGTTGTGCACCTGCGTCAATGCACTGATATCACCGCCATACAGGTGGAATGCAGATCCATCCACATAGGGTTTGGCACCTGCATTCTGCAGTACTGTAGCGGGATAGTCAGGTCTGTCGGCATTGTGATCGTAGCAGATGATCTTCGTCGTAATACCAGCTGATTTAAATGCGGGACCTAAAGCCGTTCTTATAAATGTTGCCTGGTCCGCAGCCTGCATGACCATGCTGGGATTATTGCCCCCATGTAAAGGTTCATTTTGCGGAGTGATGGCATCGATGGTGATACCTTCCGCTTTCATCGCCTGAATGTATTTAACGAAGTACTGTGCATAGGTTGCGTAATACTCAGGCTTCAGACTGCCACCTACAAAGCTTCCATTGTCTTTCATCCATACAGGTGCAGACCAGGGAGAGCCCAGTATTTTAATATTTGGCGCAATGGCGACGATCTTTTTCAATATCTGCATCAGGTCGGATTGCTGTGTTCCGATACTGAAGTGATCCAGGTTTACATCCGTCTGACCTGCCGGCATATCATCGTAGGTATATGTCGTAGCACTCAGGTCTGAGGCACCGATACTTACCCGGAGGTAGCTCACGCCGATGGATGTGCTATCTGTGCCGAACAGTTCTTTGAGCAAAGCATCCTGCGTGGTAGCAGGTAATTTACTGATCAGCGTAGCGCTGCCGTCTGTAAGACAGTATCCAAAGCCATCGATGGTTTGATAAGTGGTACCGTCGTCTACTTTGATAGTCGGGTATACATTCACCGTATCTTTGAAGAGCAGGCTGACATTTTGCTTTTTCAGCAGCACACTTTTATCTGATTTGGTCAACCAAAAGGTGACATCAGTCGGTAAGTCTCCCGTAGGAGGTGGCACGATGATGTTCGTAGTATCATTACCCCCTCCCTTACAACTGGCAAAGCAGAATAGCAGGGAGAAGCATATATGGTGTAGTCTCATTTATTTTTCATTTTATATACCCTCACGTAATCAACTTCCATAGCTACCGGGAAGATGCTGTCGTCTACCCCCTGTGCACCGCCCCAATCACCACCTACAGCGAGGTTGAGAAGGAGGTGGAAGCGTTTGTCAAACGGCCATACAGCATATCCTTTCCCTTCATTTACAAACTGGAATACCAGCATGTCATCAATATACCCCCTGAGTGCATAAGGCGTCCAGTCCAGTCTGTAAGTATGAAATTCACTGAAAACGTTATCGACCTTTTTAGTACTTGTCTTCTGGGTATTTATTTTGAAGTAATAAGCTTCTGTATGAGCACTGATATGCACATTGCCGGGATCGTACCCTACATGTTCCATGATGTCGATCTCACCTGATTTAGGCCAGTCGCCATATGCCCAGTCAGTGGGCAGCATCCAGATGGCGGGCCAGGTTCCTTTGCCAGCGGGGAGCTTTGCTTTGATTTCAAAGCGACCGTAGAGCCAGTCCCCTTTATTGGTGGTCACCATTCTTGCAGAGGTGTAATTCCTGTTTTCTTTGGTTTCTTTCCTGGCAGTGATGGTCAGTACACCGTTTGCCACACTGGCGTTGTCGGTGCTATTGGTGTAATATTCCAGTTCATTATTTCCCCAGCCACTGCCACCCAGGTCGTAGCCCCATTTGGAGACATCGGGTGCGCCCGTGTAGTTAAATTCATCTGCCCAGACAGGAGTGGATTCAAACGTCCAGCCGCTATCAACGGGTGTACCTGGTGTAGCGGGACCGGTAGTGGTGGTATCAGTACTCCCCTTGCCGGAGCAGGATGTGAAGATGAGCAGGAGAAAAAAAGGGAGATATCTTGCGAGCATAAGCGTGGTATTATAGAGACAGCAGCTATTCGCTGCTGTCTCCTATAGTGAATTATTGTTCTTCGAGGAATTGAATGCCGGAAAGTGTCATACCGCCGGTACCCAATGTACCGCCGGAACTGCCTCCTTTAATGAGGATCCACACATTGCCGGCCTGGGAAAACTCCATATATCCGTTCTTGCCTTTTCCGTCGCCATCGCAACCTATTTCAGCAATGTTCCCATCAAATGGAATTGTACCGCAACCGGACCAGGTATTCATAGCGATGAATTTTTTTCCACCGTAATCTTTACCCTGTACCGGCGGAACAGTGTCGCAATATACTTCCAGCCAGCTATTGGTCGCACCCGCTCCCTTGATGTTTGCAACAAGGGTATAAGGCGTGTGAGCTTTGACGGTCACCTTCTGGAAGATGGCTCCATTTGTATTACCGGTATTGGAGAAATTAATGGAACCATTGGTATTGGTAATCGTTGTTTGTGTACCCCCCGTATTCAGGATCGTCCAGTCTGTTGCATTCAACAGGTCTTTCGTCGGAGCATTGTTTGCAATGTTGATTTTCTGTGCAGTCGTCGCATACCCACCTTTGGTGAAAACGGTGAGCTGCACGGTATATTCTCCTGCTTTGGAGAAATGCAGTGTGTCGAATGCCCCTGTGGCAGTGGTCCCGTCGCTGACATTCCACTTCCAGATAAAGCCACCCTGGGTGGTAGAAGTCACCACTACCCTATTCGGATTAGTCGATAATGGTGTAGCGGTAAAAGAAGCAGTAGGCAAAGGCCCCAGCTCCTTTGTAGATGACTCCGGCGTACAGGCCGGTATAACGCAGGACAACATAGCTGCCACTGCCAAAGTACCTATATAGCGTTTCATGTAATGCAGTTTGATATGTTATTTAGTTCCTCCCCATTCTTTACTTTGCTCCAGCTTGGTATTTTCCAATTCTAACAATGGAATTGGCAGAATCTCATTTTTACCGGCAATGAAGCCGCGGGGTCCTAATACGGAAGCCGCTCTGCCGGTACGTACCAGGTCGAACCAGCGATGACCTTCACCTGCCAGTTCCAGTCTTCTTTCATTGAAGATGTTGTCGTCAGTCGCTTCTATGGCAGTCAGACCTACACGTGCACGTACTGCATTCAGCAACTGGTAAGCACGGGTACCCGGGCCACTGCCCTGTCCACCTTTTACGAGTGCTTCAGCCTCCATGAGGTAGGTATCGGCTAAGCGGATCTCGTACAGATCCTGTGGGAAGTTCAACTCAATATTACCACCACCGGTTGTTTTATTATAGTTAAAGCCAATGAGCTTCTGCAGGAAATAACCGGTGTTTTTATAACCGGGTTCATAGCTCGCGATACCATTGGCCTGTAAGCTATCCAGGTTAGCAACGGTAGCGTGATAACGGGGATCAAAGTGAATGGCATCAAACAGTTCCTTTGTTACCACGAGGAAACTCCAGCCGGATACATAATCAGGCGCACCTGCTTTCAGCGCTTTGTAACCTCTCGGGCCTACCATGATGTTCAGTACATTCCCTTCAGTACAGCCTACGCAGTCCCAGGAGCCGGCGGAAGTTGATGTGAACGCCACTTCGAAGATAGACTCGCTGTTGAATTTACTGCCGTTGTCAGACTTCCAGAGGTCGGCAAAGTTGGTCAACAGTCTGTAACCATATTTGGCATTGATAGCACCCGGATTTGTACCATTTACTTCTGCCAGTTCTGCGGCAGCAGCCGTATAGTTTTTCTCATACAGGTATACTTTACCTAACAGTGCATGGGCAGCACCTTTGGTAGCACGGCCGCCTTCTGTAGCGACTGGTACCTGGTCCGGCAGATTGGTTTCTGCAATGGCGTCCTGCAGGTCTGTTTCAATTTGTTTGTATACTTCTTCAGGAGTAGCCTGTGTTACATTGTACATTTCACTGGTAGAAACAGGCTTTGTGAAGAGGGGGATATTTTTGAACAGACGTACCAGGTCAAAGTAGAAAAAGGCACGGAGGTACTTTGCTTCTGCTGTATAACGGGCTTTGGTTGCTGCATCCATGGGTACACCAGGCAACTTCTCCAGCAGGGTATTGGCACGGAAGATGCCGGAGAAACCTTTCTTCCAGAGTTCATCCTGCGGTCCCTGGTCGGGCGTAAGTGTGTAATTGGAGAATACCTGGAAGGCTGTTACGTCATTGGCACCGCCACCACCAGCGTAGTGATCATCAGAACCTGCGTTCATCGCACCAACTTTGGTGACATAGTTACCACCCTGCCAGCCTACTACATCATAGATAGCCACCAGGCCATTGAAAGCCTCTGTCTGATCTTTGTAATAGTTCGCTTCGAGGTTGGTACCTTTTGGCTTTACTTCAAGGAAACTACTGCTACAGCCGCTCATCAGTTGCAGGCCTATAGCGAACGTCAATATATGTGGAATGTATTTCTTCTTCATTGTAATTTGCTTTTATCAGTTTATCAGAAAGTAGCGTTAATACCCAGCATGAATGATCTTGCCTGAGGATAGATACCTCTGTCGATGCTGAATACGCCACCTCCGATTTCAGGATCGTAACCGGTGTACTTCGTGAAGGTGAGCAGGTTTTCACTCATTACATATACCCTGAATTTCTCAATACCTACTTTCTTTGTAATGGTGTTGGGAATGGAGTAACCCAGTTGTAAAGATTTAATCCTGCAATAGCTGCCATTCTCCAGGTAGAAATCGGAAGGATTGGTAAAGTTCCTGTTAGGATCAGTAGATATCAGCCTTGGATAATCGTTTGTAGAACCCTCGCCGGTCCAGCGACCCAGGGCTTTGGTTTGCCAGTTGGCGTTGAGGATATCCAGACGGCGAAGGCCCTGGAAGATCTTGTTGCCGGCAGCACCCTGTACAAATACAACAACGTCTATACCTTTGTAAGCGGCATTGATTGTACCACCATATGTCCAGGTAGGCGTAGGGTTACCGAGGAACTGGCGGTCTGTTTCAGTGATTGCCCCATCGCCATTGGTGTCAACCCAACGGAAATCACCGGGTTTTGCATCAGGCTGAATTTTACCACCTGCTTTGCTTACATAGTTATCAACATCTGCCTGTGTCTGGAAGATGCCATTGGTTTTGAAACCAAAGAAGCTGTTCAGCGGCTGGCCCAGAGCAGTACGGGTAATAGGATAGCTGGAAGACTGGAAGTTCTGGCCACCGGAGAGGTAATTAATACCGGTACCGAGGTTTGTTACCTTGTTGGTTGTATAAGAAACGTTCGCATTCACGGACAGGTTTACTTCACCCAGTTTTTTATGATAGCCTACTTCCAGTTCCACACCGGTGTTCTCCATATCAGCTACGTTTGCAGCAGGGTTAGAGATCGCACCTACGTATGAAGGGATGCGTGGGTTCTGGAGGATATCTTTCGTCACCTTTTTATACCAGTCGAAGGTCACATTGAAGTCATTGTATACAGTGGCTTCAAAACCGATGTTAGCCTGGCTGGTAGACTCCCATTTCAGATCAGGATTAGAAGGTGCATTGGGGCTGTAACCGATCAGGTAACTACCGGAATTACCGAAGGCATAGTTTCTGCCGCTACCGATGGTAGACAGGTAAGCGAAGTCACCAATGTTATCGTTACCCACCACACCGTAACCACCTCTCAGTTTGAGGAAGTTTACGAGGTTCTGCTGTGGCCAGAAACCTTCTTTAGAGATATTCCATCCCAAAGAGAAGGAAGGGAAGATACCATACTTATTATTGGCACCAAAGCGGGAAGAACCGTCACGACGTACGATACCTTCTACCAGGTATTTCTCGTCATAAGCGTAATTCACACGGGCAAAGAGAGAAGATATCCTGTGGTCAGCACCCTCACTACCATCGGAAGTACGGTTGTCGGAGGCTACTTTAAAGTTCATGCTTGCATCTTCAAAAGTGTTGGCAGGCACGTCGTAGAAAGTAACGGTGGTTGCTCTGGTACGGTTATCCATATAAGCACCCTGACCCACGAGGATGGTGAAAGAGTTCTTATTGATATCTTTTGTGTAAGATGCGGTATTCTCAACGTTCCATGCAAATCCTGAATTCTGATTACGTGAAAAAGAAGTACGGGAAGAGATGGTAGATGAGTTCAGGTAAGAGATGGGCGTGAAAGTCTCAGATCCCCAGAAAGCAATTTTGGAACCAAGTGTGGAGCGGAGCTTCAGTCCTTTGATGGGCACCACTTCCAGGTAAGTATTACCTACGATGTTGTGAGACCAGCCATAGTTACCCAGGCGCGTGGAGATATAGGCGAGCGGGTTAGTGATCTCCTGTCCTACCGCGCTGGAAATACCATAAGGGTTGCCGTTCTTGTCGCGGCGGATACCGGCATTGTTATAAGGAGCTGCAGCAGCTACAGCGGGATCCGTGATCACAGCGGGTGTGGTTGGATCCAGGTTGATAGCGGAACTGAGCGGACCACCAAATTCACTGTTGGTATTACCAACACCCAGGGCTTTGTCGTAAGCGTAGCCAACGTTTTCGCCGAAGGTCACGTATTTCGAGATCTTGTGTGTAGAGTTCAGGCGCAGGTTGACACGTTGATATTTAGAGATATCGGTCGCTACGATACCATCCTGTTTCAGGTAACCGAAAGAGGAATAGAAAGTAGACTTATCATTTCCACCGCTTACACTCACTTCATGGTTCTGGCGGGCAGCACTGTTGTTGAAGATGAGAGATTGCCAGTCAGTACCTTTACCTAAAGATGCTGGATCAGCGTACACGATACCATTGCCGGCAGCAACAGATGCTTCGTTGCGCAGGGTAGCATACTGGGTAGCGTTCAGGAGCTTCAGTTTACGTGCAGGTTCTGAGGTACCATAGTAACCGTTGTAGTTAACCTGCAGGGTACCTGCCTTGCCTTTCTTGGTTGTTACGAGGATTACACCGGCAGCAGCACGGGCACCGTAGATAGCCTGGGAGGCGGCGTCTTTCAATACTTCGATAGATTCAATATCGTATTGGTTCAGGTAGCCAATACCACCATTGTCAACGACTACTCCATCCACCACATACAGCGGATCGTTATTATTGAAGGTAGTCAGACCTCTCACGCGAACAGTAGCGCTGGAACCTGGCTGACCGGAACCGGCAGCGATGGTAACACCGGAGGTACGACCCTGTAAGGCACCTTCGAGGCGGGTAACAGGCTGGCTTTCCAGGTCAGAAGCTTTCACGCTGGAGATGGCGCCGGTCACCACGCTTTTCTTTTGCACACCATAACCTACCACCACAGTTTCGGTAAGCGCTGTCTGAGACACTTTCAGTGTAAAACTCATAGATGGCTTAGTCACGGACCAGGAGATAGGATCAAAGCCGACAGCGCTCACAATAAGGGTGGCGCCTGTAGGTACTTTGAGCGAATAGGATCCGTTAGCATCGGTGATCGTACCACTTTTACTGTCTTTGACGCGGATACTGGTACCGGGAACCGGTTCACCTTTTTCGTCAGTGATGCGGCCGGAAACCGTGATAGTTGTGTCAGCAGCAGGTAGCGATGCAGGCAGACTCTTTACAATAATCCGGGAGCCATCTACAACATAAGAGAAAGGTTGGTTGGCGAGAGCCATGTCCAGCACCTGGCGTACAGGGACATTTTTTACCTCTATCGTAACAGGATGTGCTGTAGCCAGCAAATCTTCATCATAAACGATGGAAATACCTGCCTGACGTGCTACTGATTTTAAGACCTTTTTGAGGGGTGCTTTAGTTTCAGACAGGGATATTTGCTGTGATAATCCTTTTGCGCTGATCTGCAGGCAAGCCACGAGCAACAAAAAGGTGGTCAGTTTCATAACGAGTAAAATTTGACTTCGGAAGACGTGGATTCCGAAATATTTTTTGGTTGATGAGTGCTTCCGGGAATAGGAAGCCCTACCACATAAGTTAAAATCCATACTTTTGTAGTGTTTGGGAATTTGAAATCAATAATTCGTAACGGGATGTTGTTTTCTTTTTGGGCCCAGACATTATTTACCGGGAGTGTTGCAAGCGCTTCCGGTTTTTTATGAATAGGGCACACTTTTGTTAGATTGTCTCAGCTACTTCCATAACGTTGTTTTAGGTTTTAAAATAACTGGTGTTTTTACGTGGAATACCAGCCTTATTTAACAGTTAATTTTCTTCCAACAAGTTCAAATACAGGTCCATTTGCTTCCAGCATATGGAGGATATCAGACAGGGGAAGGCTTCGGCTGATACGTCCGCCGAGCAATTTTTCGTTCGCAGTTTGTTTGTAATTAATATCTATATCATACCACCTGGA
Organism: Chitinophaga sp.; assembly: GCF_039596155.1. Taxonomy (GTDB): domain Bacteria; phylum Bacteroidota; class Bacteroidia; order Chitinophagales; family Chitinophagaceae; genus Chitinophaga. The sequence goes on along the minus strand of NZ_JBCNKF010000024.1, from coordinate 2,182 downwards.
GAGCTGTCGAAGGATGTCTGACAGGCGGGCATTATCAAATTCAAAGAACCCGGTTTTCCAGGCAATCACTTGTTCTACGTCTGCTTCACGGATCGTAATATTGCCGGTAGTAGGATCCATCAGGGCCTGCTGGCCGGGGAAGAGGCGTTTGTCATTCACCTTTACCGCACCCTGTATGAGGGTCGTATTTACACTTTTTTCGTCTGAATAGGCCATAATGTCGAAGCTGGTACCAAGTACCTGTACTTCCATGTTATTGACCTGGACGATGAAAGGTTGTTTGGCGTTGGGAGTAACTTCAAAGTATCCCTGGCCGGTAATATCCACTCTTCTGTCCTTTCCATTGAAGGAGATGGGATAACGGAGGCTGCTGGCGGCATTGAGCCATACATGGCTACCGTCTGGGAGGATGATATTGAACTGTCCTCCTCTGGGCACGGTGAGTGTGTTATAAACAGTTGCCTCATTGTTTGCTTTGGAAGCATACTGCAACTGGCCATTCTTTTGTAATACAGTGGTAGCACCTTGTGCGATGACCTGATTGCCGGCACTGTCGAGGATGACGGTGGAGCCGTTGGAGAGGGTGAGGATGGCTTTGTTGGTGCCTGGTGTGATAGCAGTGGCAGCGATAGCTGGCTGTGTGGTTAACGCGGGAGCAGGTTGTTTTAATAATATAAAGAGGAGTACGGCAGCAGCGATAGATGCAGCAGCGGCGTAGTACCAGAGGTTGCTGAGTTTGGTTTTTGTTTTTGAGATAGACTGGAGGAGCCTGGTTTCGATGCGATCGGAAACCTCCACGGGAATTCCCTGCCGGGATTCGAGGGCTTTTTGAAATTCCTCCTGCATGGTTTTTAACAGCGCACGGTGAGAGCCGGAGGCTTGTAGCCAGTTGTACAGCTCAGCTGTTTCAGCTGCATTACATTGACCGTCAAGGTATTTGGTGAGCAGTTTTTCGTAATGTTCCGTGGTTGATGACATACAGTTATTATAGGTGTCTGTATATAATATCCGGAAATAATTGTTGAGGGTACCTCGGGAGGAAAATATTTTTTATTTTTTTTTTGAAGAGGGAATTGAATTACGTGGAGGGATTCTTCTTAGAGGGAGCTGGAGGGCCTTATGGTAATATTTTCTGTGCCACATAAACGGCAACCATGATATCGCCATAGCGGTGTACATATTCATAGATGAAGCGCATGCCTAACACCATATGTTTTTTGACTGCGTTTCTGGAGATACCGAGTAATGCGGCAGTTTCGTCATAACTCTTACCTTCCTGGCGGCAGAGTTGAAATACTTTCAGGCGTTGTGGCGGCATTTGTTCCAATGCTTCCTGAAAAAGCCTGTCATATTCTTTGGCGCGAACCATTTGTTCGGGAGAAGCGGAGACAGGTTCATTGAGTTGGGAGAAGAGTTGTTCGCGCATGGCCTGGTCGGTAGCCAGTTTATCGATGGTTTTAATTACATGGTTCCTGGCAATGCGGTACAGGTATCCTGAAAAAGACAATTGAGGATTGATACGGTCTCTGATTTCCCAGATTTTCAGAAATACGTCGTGGACGAGGTCTTCTGCCAGTGAAGGAATTTTGCAAAACCGTAATAGGTATATGTATAGAGAAGCATGGTACTGACGGTAGATCGTTGAGAACGCGGATTCATCTCCCTGCTTCATTTTGATCAGCACTTCTTCATCTGATGGCATACGATCCATAATTAAAAAACAGAGCGTTTAGGCTCTTGCCCCCGGAGGATGTAAAGCTAAAGAAAAGATGGAGATTACAGGAGCGGAAAGATTTTTATATAAAAAATTTGCGCAATTGGAATAAAAGTGCATATATTTGCACCCCCGACATAGAGAAACGGGGTGTAAGGATCAGTAGTTCAGTTGGTTAGAATGCCGCCCTGTCACGGCGGAGGTCGCGGGTTCGAGTCCCGTCTGGTCCGCAAAATAAACCGCCTGGTTTGGTAAAAGATTAAAGACCTTCAGATGAATCATCTGGAGGTCTTTTTTGTATTGGGATATTGGTGGGGATTATTGATAGTTGCATATTTTTTGGATCAAGTTGAATTCTTGGGGGGAATGCTAAAAATTTGTTGCTTTGCAACTCATTAAAGAAGCAACAAACTTGGATCAGAGCTATAGACAGTTGATGGAATTTCTACTCCCAAAGGGACTTTTAGA
>NZ_JBCNKF010000023.1:0-132152 GCF_039596155.1 Chitinophaga sp. | reverse complement strand
AGAATTATCAGGACGCTGTTGAATCAGTTGCTAACTTTTACTCAATATGGGTATTATGATAGTGATATGGGCTTTGGACTAGGTGTATCCCTGAATTATTAAAGGATGGAATGTGTGCAGAATTATCAGGACGCTGTTGAATCAGTTGCTAACTTTTACTCAATATGGGTATTATGATAGTGATATGGGCTTTGGACTAGGTGTATCCCTGAATTATTAAAGGATGGAATGTGTGCAGAATTATCTGGCTACTATTGAATCATTTACTATCTTTTTGCCAATAAGTTGGCGTAATATTTAGTAAATACTGTAATGATCGGCAGGAATTGAATAGCTTTGATATATTGCAAATAATCACCCAGGTATGTTTTTCGCATAACTATTGAACCCGGCAATTTGATTAAGGGAACTAATATCGCCTCTGGCATATAAAGCGCACAGCAATGAAAGAAATTACCGCTATTATCCAGACCTATCAAAAGGCACGACAAGCCAACGAAAAGGTGGCGCTGGCCACAGTCGTTCATGTTGAAGGATCTTCTTACCGGAAACCGGGTGCCAGGATGTTGGTCACCGAAAAAGGACAGATAACGGGCGCTATCAGTGGTGGCTGCCTTGAGGGTGATGCTTTACGAAAGGCCCTGCTGGCCATTGTAGAGAAAAGGAACAGAATGGTCACCTACGATACCACGGATGAAGATGTCACCTTAGGCGTGCAGTTGGGATGCAATGGAATACTACATATCCTTTTTGAGTATATTGATTACAACGACCCGGGCAACCCTGTGGAATTATTACAACAGTCGCTCGAAGAAACCCGTAAGGCGGTTGTATTATGTACTTTTTTTTCCCTGGCTGCTGCAGTTGAGCACCCTGGTACTGCGTTGCTTTTTACACCTCAAACCATGAGCGGTCGATTAGGTGATACTGCAGATGTGCCTGTTGAACTTAGACAGGATGCCGCTGTTGCCCTGCAGCATCAGACATCTGCCATCAGGCAATATGCGATCGGAACCCACTTATATAACTGCCTGCTGGAGGTTATACAGCCACGGATCTCATTGATTATAGCCGGCGCAGGCAACGATGCGATGCCAGTGGTGGTCGCCGCGAGAAATCTGGGCTGGCAGGTGACAGTCATTGATGGCAGGGCAACACATGCCAGGAAGGAACGCTTTCCTGAAGCGGATAGCGTACTCGTGGGCAGTCCTGAGGCCCTGGTCCGTCAACTGCCCGTTGACGAACGAACCGCTTTTGTTTTAATGACGCATAATTACAATTTTGATAAAGCCGTATTGGAGTTGGTATTGCACACAGCTACCGCATATATTGGGTGCCTGGGACCGAAAAAGAAGCTTAACAGGATGCTGCAGGAAATGGATGACGCGGGAATTTCTTTTGCTGAAGGACAATTGTCGAAGGTGTATGGTCCTATCGGATTGGATATTGGTGCTGACACCGCAGAGGAGGTTGCTATTGCCATTATTGCAGAGGTGAAAGCAGTGATGAGCAGAAAAAATGCAGCCTCCCTGAAGTGGAAAAATGCACCGATACATGATCGCTTTAACGGTGATCACCTGGTACCGGTCTATCCTGAACAATCTGTAAGCGCTACTTCCGATGCAATACAGAAGCAGGTAGCCGGCTGTGCCGTCAATCAAACATTTATTTAAGGATGAGACAACAGACAGGAATCATCATTTTGGCTGCCGGTACCTCCGCCCGTATGGGAAAGCCTAAACAACTGCTGCGATACCAGGGATGCTCCCTGATACGACGTATCACGCAGGCAGCTATCAATGGACAGTTACATCCCGTGTTGGTTGTACTGGGTGCCTGGCATGAGCTGATCGCTCCCGAAATAAAGGACTTTGAGGTCTCTACCGTGGTAAACGATGAGTGGCAGAAAGGTATGGGTGGATCTATAAAAAGTGGGCTGAAGGTCCTGATGGATGAATGGCCGGAGGTAACACAGGTGATTTTGGCAGTAGCAGATCAACCTTATGTAACTACTGAATTGTTCGGGACAATGATTCTTCAGCGGCAATTATCAGGGAAAGGAATGATCGCGTGCACGTACAGTGGCGTGGCCGGAACGCCTGTATTGTTTGACCGTAAATATTTCCCCGCCTTGCTAAACCTTGCAGGAGAGGAAGGCGCAAAAAAGATATTGCATCAACATGCGGCAGATGTAGCTTTAGTGCCGTTTGAGGCCGGTGCTATTGATATAGATACCGACGCTGATTATGATCAACTGATCAGCAATAGTACAAACCAGGGTTTTAAGATTGATAACGATAACAGCTGATAATCCGATAGGCTACATGTACCGGATGACTCCATCTGCAATAAAAAGAATGCCGGCTTTGTGGTATTGTATGGATGTCTCCACAGCTGATAATCCGATAGGCTACATGTGGGGAATGATTCATCTGCAATAAAAGGCTGCCAGCGTTGTAGTATTGTATGGATGTCTCCACAGCTGATAATCCGATAGGCTACATGTGGGGAATGATTCATCTGCAATAAAAGGCTGCCGGCGTTGTAGTATTGTATGGATGTCTCCACAGCTGATAATCCGATAGGCTACATGTGGGGAATGATTCATCTGCAATAAAAGGCTGCCGGCGTTGTAGTATTGTATGGATGTCTCCACAGCTGATAACCCGATAGGCTACATGTGGGGAATGATTCATCTGCAATAAAAAGCTGCCGGCGTTGTGGTATTGTATGGATGTCTCCACAGCTGATAACCCGATAGGCTACATGTGGGGAATGATTCATCTGCAATAAGAAGGCTGCCGGCGTTATGGTATTGTATGGATGTCTCCACAGCTGATAATCCGATAGGCTACATGTGGGGAATGATTCATCTGCAATAAAAAGGCTGCCGGCTTTGTGGTATTATATCGATGTCTCCATTTTTGCGAGGGCGACCCAAATTTTAAAGCATAATGACTAAGCAAATATATATGGATTACTGTGCTACCACCCCCTGTGACCCCAGGGTGGTAGAAAAGATGCTCCCCTATTTCACCACCTTTTTTGGCAACCCGGCCAGCAGCGATCATGCCTATGGGTGGACCGCAAAGGACGCTGTGGAAGCCGCCCGGGAAGAAGTATCCAGGCTGATCAATGCTAAAAATCATGCAATCACCTTCACCTCGGGAGCTACGGAAGCCATTAACCTGGGAATTAAGGGTGTGATGGAGGCAAGTGCTAAAAAAGGGAAACATATTATTACAAACAAAGCGGAGCATAAGGCTGTATTAGATACATGCGCTTACCTCGAAGGAAAGGGTTACGAAGTAACCTACCTGGACGTAGATGAGCATGGCAACATATCTCTTGATGCGCTGGAAAATGCGGTCAGGAAGGATACGGTGATGATGGCTGTTCAATATGCAAATAATGAAACCGGCGTAATACATCCCGTTGCAGCTATTGGCACGATTGCCCGGCGGCATGATGTATACTTTCTGTGCGATGCCACACAGGCTGCCGGGAAATTACCCATCGATGTAACCGCAGATAACATTGACCTGCTGGCCATGTCAGGGCATAAAATGTATGGACCTAAAGGAGTGGGTGTTTTGTATGTCAACAGTCAGCCAAAGGTTAACCTGTCTGTTCAGCAGCATGGTGGTAATCACGAAAGGGGGCGGCGCAGTGGCACATTGAACGTGCCGGCGATAGTCGGGATCGGCAAGGCAGCTGCGATATGTCAGCAGGAAATGCAGGCAGAAGCATTACGGCTGGCCGCGTTGCGGGACCGGTTAGAATCCTCACTCACTACTGCAATAGCCGGTACAAAGGTAAACGGAAAGCAGGCCGTCAGACTTGCACAGGTAAGTAATCTCCTTTTTCCGGGAATAAACGGGGAACAATTGTTGTTGTCTGTATCGACCAGACTGGCTCTGAGCCGGGGGAGTGCCTGTAGCAGTGCGCAACGCATTCCATCACATGTATTAATGGCAATGGGTGCAACAGGTGATGCTGCTCATGACGCGATCCGGTTTAGTCTTGGCCGGTTTACTACAGAAGCGGAGGTGGACGAAGCGGTCAACATTTTGGTTGATGCCGTTTTGACGCTATAAAAGATTAACTTGTTAGAGAATCATGATATTCTCTTTCGTATTTGAATGGTTGTAGATTTAAGGAAGCTTATAATTCTTGTATAAAAAACTCGCTCATATGGACGGTAGAAACCTCTACAGCAGGCGTTTTTTCTTAAAGACCGCTGGATTTTTTTCGGCCCTCGCTGCCATACCTTCTTCTGTGAAGTCGCTCTATTATGATGCCAGACGGTTAATCATACCTGCTAAGCAAAAGAGTAAACTTAACCTGATTATTAATAAAACCAGCCACAAACTGGAAGTGGATACCCGTACCACCTTACTCGATTTGTTGCGGGAAGATCTGCATCTCACCGGCACAAAGAAGGGATGCGATCATGGTCAATGTGGCGCCTGTACTGTCCATATAAACGGAGAACGGCAACTGAGCTGTCTTACATTGGCAGTGACACTACCGGGCAAGGAGGTCACGACAATTGAAGGACTGGCCAACGGAGAAGAGCTACATCCTATGCAGGCGGCATTTATTGAGTGCGACGGGTTCCAGTGCGGATACTGCACGCCTGGGCAGATCATGTCTGCCATAGGTTGTGTGAATGAAGGCCATACCGGATCTGTAGCAGAAATTAAGGAGTTCATGAGTGGCAATCTATGCCGCTGCGGAGCGTATAATGGTATTGTTGAATCGATTCAAAAAGTAGCCCATGAAACCGTTCACATTTAGCAAATCTGATAAGATAAGTAAGGCATTGTCCGGGAAAAATGATACTGTACATTTTCTGGCAGGAGGCACCAACATGGTCGATCTGATGAAAAAGAACCTGGCGAGTCCTGATGCTCTCATCGACGTCACCAGTGTACTGTCCGACAAAATAGAACGCCAGGATAATGGAATAAGGATCGGGGCTGTAGTAAGGAATAGCACTTTGGGAAAACATGAACTGATCCTGTCAAAGTTCCCGCTGATTGCAAAATCTGTATTGGCAGGCGCTTCACCGCAAATCCGGAATATGGCCTCTACCGCCGGTAACTTATTGCAGCGTACACGGTGTCCGTATTTTTATGATACAAGTACGCCATGTAATAAAAGAAAACCGGGTACAGGTTGCAGTGCATGGAACGGCAATCAGCGTATGAGTGCGATCGTAGGATATAATGAACAATGTGTGGCTGTGCATCCTTCTGATCTATGTGTGGCATTGGTTGCGCTGGATGCTACTGTGAATGTGATGGATAAAAAATTGAAACCTGTGCGGATACCATTCGACATGTTTCACCGGCTGCCGGGTAATACGCCGGAACTTGACAATAATTTACCGGCCAATGCAATTATTACGTCTATTGATATCCCGGATAATTCCTTTCACCGGCATTATGCTTATGTGAAGTTACGTGACAGGGATTCTTATGCATTTGCATTAGTATCTGTTGCGGCGGCATTACAGATTGAAGATGGCCGGATCAAGGCTGCGAGACTGGCTTCGGGCGGGGTGGCACATAAGCCCTGGCGCTGGCATCAGGCAGAACAGTTCCTCGTGGGCAAAGAGGCTACGACGGCCAATTTCAGTGCAGCGGCTGATCTTGTCTCAAAAGAGGTGGCACCGCTGGCCGGGAATGCGTTTAAAAAAGTAATGCTGCGTGGTGCTGTTGAAACGGCTTTACAAAATTGTTTAACTGCTTAATTAATTCTCATGAGCGTAGTTAAAGGACGTGTTGAAGGAATTGCAAAGGTGACCGGGGCAGGTAAATATGCTGCTGAACACCGGCTGGACAACATGTGCCATGCGGTGTTTGCCGGAAGTACCGTGACTGCCGGTACCATTGAAAGTATCTACCTGGAAAATGCACGGCAGGTAGCTGGCGTCATTGAAATTGTAACACATCTGAATAAATTGACAGTACCCGGACTGGCAGATGATGCGAAAATCAAAGAATCCAGGTTTGGACTTCCGCTATTTCACACAGATAAAATTTATTTCAGGAATCAACCCATCGCCATGGTGATTGCTGAAACGCTGGAGGATGCCACTTATGCGGCTTCATTAATTGAAGCGACCTACAAGGAAACACCTGCAAAGGTAGACTTTGCAAAGGAACACCCCAGGGTGCCACTACAGTCTGCCGGCAAGGAGAGGGGAACGTTGTCTGCCTGGGAAAATGCTCCTTTTATTGTAGATGAAGAATACAACATTCCTGCAGAGATACATAATCCCATGGAAATGCATGCGACCATTGCACATTGGCTGGCAGCCGATAAGCTATTGTTGTATGACAAAAACCAGGGAGTAGTGAATGTACAGCGTACATATGCCCGATTGTATAATATTCCGCAGGAGAACATAGAAGTGAACAGTGAATTCGTAGGGGGCGGTTTTGGATCAGGACTCAGGGTGTGGTGTAATTCTCTCGGCGCAATCATGGCCGCGCAGCAGGTGAAACGCCCGGTTAAGCTGGTACTTACAAGGCCCCAGATGTTTTCATTGACAGGCTATCGACCTGCCGCCTGGCAGAAAGTAAAGATAGGTGCCAACAAAGAAGGTAAGTTCACCGGTATCCTTCACCAGGGGAAGAATGCCTCGTCTGTATACGAGGAATTCCGGGATGGGATCACCGGTATCACCAGGATGGTGTATAATTTTGACAACCTGAAGACAGAACAGTCTATTGTTCCCTTAAACCTGGGGACGCCTACCTGGATGCGTGGCCCCGGAGAAGTAACAGGAGCCTTTGCTTTGGAATGCGCCGTGGACGAAATGAGTTACCAGCTAAAAATGGATCCTGTTGAACTGCGGCTTAAGAATATTGCGCTTGACAAAGATCCTGAGAATGGACGACCTTATTCCACCAATTTTTTAGATGAAGGCATTCGGAAAGGTGCAGACATGATTAACTGGAAGGAGCGGCAACAACAGCCGGGCGCATTGACAGAAGGTGACTGGAAGATTGGTTATGGAATGGCTGTGGGCATGTGGGGCGCCGGACGCGGTACTGCCAGCGCGGGTATTGAAATGGGGAAAGATGGTATTATAACGATCAAAACGGCGATGACCGATATTGGCACAGGTACGGGTACGGCTATGCAAAATATGACGCATACTTTCACTGGTATGCCGGTATCGAATATCAAAGTAGCATTGGGGCATTCCACATTGCCAGCCGCAGGCAGCCAGGGGGGAAGTACCGGGTTGTCGTCTATCAGTGGCGCGGTAGCTGCGGTATGCAAGGCGCTGAAAGAAAAACTGGCCGCATATGCCGGTTTAAAAGATGCGGATATCACCCTGTCAGATAAGGGTATTACGGGCAACGGGAAATTTATTTCATATGCTGAGCTATGGCAAAATAATAACCTGACTGCTATTCAGGTGGAGGCAAGTTCATCTCCGGGAGAAGAACGCAAGCAGTATGCCTTTTGTGTGTCTACCGCACACTTTGTGAAGGTGCGTGTAAATATTAAAACCGGGAAAGTAAAACTGGAACGGATCGTATGCGTGGCAGATGGAGGAACAATTGTGAATGAAAAGCCTGCTGCAAACCAGATTTCAGGCGGCATCGTTGGTGGAATAGGTATGGCGCTGATGGAGGAGCAGCTGGCTGATACTGTCCAGGGAAATCTCATTGGAAATGATCTGGCAGGATATCATTTTGCAGTCAATGCAGATGCACCTGTTATTGAGGTGGCTTTTATCAATAAGCCGGATCCACATGTGAATCCAAGTGGTGCGAAAGGATTGGGTGAAGTAGGTATTATCGGTTTTGCACCGGCAGTTGCCAATGCGATTTATAACGCGACCGGAAAGCGATTGAGAGATTTACCAATCACGCCTGATAAGATCCTGTCCTGATGATGCCATAATGAAAAGAGGCATCGGGATTGTATTAAATCAAAAGAAATGACTAGCCAGATATTGACATAGATGGCTAATATACAAACTAAGTACCTTGTACATCATGCAGGCACCTGCCGGATTTCGATCTGACGGTGCCTGCAATTCGTCGCTCTTCTAAACAACAGGAAAGTTCCCGCCGTCAATAATATAATTCGCTCCGGTTATATACGACGCCCTCCCGGAAACAAGAAAGTAAACCAACTCGGCCGTTTCTTCCGGGGCTGCCATCCTCCCCATGGGCACACCTCCCAGTCGTTCAAACAATTTTTCTGTAATCACCTCAGCCGTGGTATTCGAATTTTTAGCCACGTCTTCTATGAAGGTGGCCAGTGCAGTTGTCTTGTTCAACCCCGGAGACACGGTTACCACCCTTACTCCCTGGCTGGCTACTTCATCGGAAAGTGTTTTGCTATACGTATTTAACGCTGCTTTGGCCACACTGTATGCCATTGTGGATTCCCAGATAGGGAACCGGCTGCTGGTGGAGGAAATATGAATGATCACCCCGTTTTTTTGTTGCAGCATTTTAGGTAGGAGTGCTTTGTCTAAACGCACAGAAGAAAGTAAATTCACCTCAAGTGCGTCCTTCCAGTGCTTATCTTCTAATGTACTGAAACCGCCACCAGGATATGTATTGGCCCCCATGTTATTCACCAATATATCTACTCCACCGTACTTCTTATTGATCTCATCTGTCAATTTAATGATCTCATCCTGATCAGACAGATCTGCTGCCATGAAGTGATGTGAGGGGTTGTCTTCTCCAGAAGGATGACGTGCCGTTATAATGACCGTAGCGCCTGCCTGTGTTAATCTGCCGGCGATTGCTTTCCCAATACCTTTGGTGCCACCTGTTACCAATGCTACCTTACCTTCCAGGTCTTTTTCATAATTCCAGCTATTTCCCATTTTCCAGTTTTTTAATTGATTGTTTTACTTTCAGTAAATTTGTTGATGGTTTTGTTAGGCAAAGTAACTACGACATTTTTACAGATGTTCTCATGCAGCATGAAATAGTAGTTACATCGATGTAACAAAAGCACAAAAAGTAGTAACATTAAAGTAACTAATGAAGAAATTTGAAGATCACGCACCATATTGCCCGATGGTGAAAACGATGGGATATATTGGCGGGAAATGGAAACCGGTTATATTGGCCAGACTGGTGGTGGGGAACGTTCGCTTCGGCAAACTGACCATCCAGATCCCTGATATATCAAGAAAGATATTATCTCAGCAGTTAAAAGAGCTGGAAGAAGATGGATTAATTATCCGGCATAGTTATAACGAAAAGCCTCCACGTGTGGAATATGAATTGAGTGAATTAGGAAAGACGTTAATGCCGATTTTACAGGCAATGAATGAATGGGGGGAGCAGGTCGCCGGCAAACTTTCCCGTTAGCCACTCCGTCGTTCCCTATACTCATTTGGCGATACACCCATCACTTTCGTAAATAACCGGGAAAAATATGACTGATCCTCTATGCCCAGCTCATAAGCGATCTCCTTGATCCGCAATTCTGTAAACAACAGGTATTGACAAGCCTTCTGTACCTTCAGATGATTGAAATACTCTATCGGTGTGAAACCTGTTTTCGTTTTAAATATGTATGTAAAATGAGAGGACGACAGGTTCACCGAACCCGCCATTTCTTCTACTGTCAGCATCCTGTCCAGGTGCCTGTTCATAAAATCAATGGCCATGTTATGCTGGCCCACAGCTGCTGTATCGCTGTCATTTTTGGGATATAGAAACGTGCCGAGAAAGTGCTGCAGGCACATGTTAGAATATATCAGGTGATCCAGACTATACCCCCGCTCCAGGTACTGGTAAATCTCCTCAAAGAGCTGTGTAGCCCGGTCTGTATACTGCCTGAAACCCTTATAACCATTATACCTGTTTACGAACAGGTCCGTAACAGCCGCAGCTGTCTTCCCCTTGAAATGAATCCAGTAAATCGTCCAGGGATGATCAGCATCTGCCATGTACGAATGGGGCACATCCGACGGAACAATAAAAAATTCACCTGCTTCTATTGAATAGTTATTTTTCCTGATTGAAACAGTTCCTTTACCCTCAATACAGTAGATAAAGATATATTGGTCTATGCCATGTAACCGTTCCCGGTAATGATATCTCGCCCGTGGATAGTAGCCGATATCAGTCACATATAAATTGCCGATGACCGGATGATCCGCACATTGCCCCGAGATGATCTTCCGCGGAATGACAACGGCTTTTTGTCCCTGGAAGCCTTCCTTTTTTCGCTGCATATATTGCAATTGTAATTGTAAACAACCAGCAACAAGTCTGCACTTGTGGTAGCTGATAAAGATAGCAATGGATGATCGTAGAATAATCCATATGTATCCAAAGTTAATCCATAAATTATTTCCCCGGCAACTGTAGTTTTGATTTCAATTATATACAATCAGCGTCAACGTTATGGAAAATTATGTTCACGTATGGAAGGAGGTTGTAACCATACCCACCTATGCCATCGGTAAACCGGAAAAAAATCCCATGTTTCTCGAGAAACGCGTCTACCAGGGAAGTAGTGGCGTTGTCTATCCTCACCCGGTAATTGAAAAGATTTACGATGAGAAAGCTGATAAAGCTTACCAGGCGGTGTTCCTGGAAAACCCTTACCTGAAGATCATGGTCCTGCCTGAACTGGGAGGAAGAATTCAGATGGCTTTCGATAAGGTGAAGCAGCGCCATTTTATTTATTATAACCAGGTGATTAAGCCGGCGCTTGTAGGGCTGACCGGTCCGTGGATTTCGGGAGGGATTGAATTCAACTGGCCCCAGCACCACCGCCCATCTACATTCGAGCCCGTGGACTTTACTGTTACTGACAATAAAGATGGCAGCAAAACCGTCTGGGTCAATGAGGTGGAACGGATGTTTCGTACTAAAGGAATGGCAGGATTCACACTATATCCGGATAAAGCCTATCTTGAAATACAGGGAAAGTTATATAACCGTACTCCCTTTCCCCAAACGTTCCTCTGGTGGGCCAACCCTGCGGTAAAAGTAAATGAACATTACCAGACCATTTTCCCACCGGATGTGCATGCTGTATATGATCATGGTAAACGGGATGTATCTGACTTCCCCATTGCCACTGGTACTTATTACAAAGTAGATTATTCCCCGGGTACAGATATCGCCCGCTATAGTAATATACCTGTGCCGACATCGTACATGGCCGCGAGCTCTAAATACAATTTTATTGGCGGATATGAGCATGATTCCCAGGGAGGTCTCTTACATGTTGCAGACCAGCACATCGCCCCCGGAAAGAAACAATGGACATGGGGTAATGGTGCCTTTGGACATGCATGGGACAGGAACCTGACTGATGAAGATGGTCCCTATATTGAACTGATGACCGGTGTTTTTACCGATAATCAGCCCGATTTTAGCTGGATTCAACCTGGTGAGACCAAAACCTTCACCCAGTATTTTATGCCTTACAGGGACGTCGGAAACGTGAAAAATGCCACCAAAGATGCGGTCATTAATGTCGATTATACAAGCAAAGGTGCCGACATCAGGTTGTATGTAACAGCAGCTTACCGCGAACTCCTGATCGCTTTTTCAAATCGGGGAGCCGTGTTGTGGCGTCAAACGATCCAAACCTCACCTTTCGATCCTTACATCGCAGCTGTGACGTTTGATAAACCTTTCGTTGCAGAAGACCTGTTAGTAACCGTCACCGATGTACAATCCGGCAGGCTGCTGGTGAGTTACCAGAAAGAAATGCCTGGCGACCTGCCTGTACCGGAGCCAGCCATCGCTGCTTTACTACCTGCCGAAGTGGAGAATAACGAACAGCTGTTTCTGACCGGACAGCACCTGGAGCAATACAGGCATGCGACCTATTCTCCAACGGATTATTATACAGCTGCCTTACGCCGGGATCCGAAGGATGCACGATGTAACAATGCCATGGGCCTCTGGTTACTGCGTCGCGGGCAGTTCGACAGCGCGGAAAAGTATCTCCGGCAGGCCATCAGTACACTGACGCAGCGAAATCCCAACCCTTACGACGGAGAAGCGTATTACAACCTGGGATGGGTTTTGAAGTTACAGGGAAAAACCGAAGCGGCATTTGATGCTTTTTATAAAGCCATATGGAATGATGCCTGGCAACATACAGGATTTCTGAACCTGGCCAGAATTGCCACTATGCAGCACCGGTATGAGGATGCACTACAATTTATTGATTCGTCGCTGGTCAGGAACTATCATAGTCATACTGTCCGGCACCTGAAAAGTGTCATTCTCCGGAAATTGAAACTGACCAGTGAGGCTTTGTTACTCATCGATGAATCCTTGGCACTGGACCCGTTCAATTATGGGTGTATGTTTGAAAGGTACCTGCTGGCAGCTCCCGGAGCGGCGGCAGATGCAGCACTCGAACAACTGAAGCTCCTGAGCCGTGGCTGGGATCATAATTTTATAGAATATGCATTGGATTATGCCCATGCCGGTTTATACGAGGAAGCGGGGCAGTTGCTGGAAGTATATAAGCAAGGGAACTCGCAGCATACCTTAGTCGAATACTACCTGGGATGGTTGGCTTACCTGGCAGGACAGCACCAGGCTGCTACTATACATTTTACTACAGCGGCAACACTAAGTCCTGATTTTGTATTCCCTAACAGACTGGAGGATCTGCTTGCGCTGCAGGCTGCTATTACCATTCATCCAGGGGATGCAAGGGCTTATTATTACCTGGGCAACTATTGGTATGACAAGCGTCAATATGAGGAGGCGATAGCCTGCTGGGAAGCATCTGCTGCCATCAGAGATGATTTTCCTACCGTGTTCCGCAACCTCTCACTCGCGTATCACAACAAGCAGCAGGATGAAGTACGTGCGCTGGCTGCACTGGAGAAAGCTTTCCGACTCGATACAACGGATGCCAGGGTATTAATGGAACTGGACCAGCTGTACAAAAAAATGAACAGACCTGCTGCTGACAGGCTGGCATTTCTTGAGACACACCTGCCACTGGTAATGGAACGGGAAGACCTTTACCTGGAAAGAATTACCCTCTACAACCAGCTGGGTAATTATGAAAAAGCAAAATCACTGATCGCAGGATTTACCTTCCATCCATGGGAAGGCGGAGAGGGAAAGGTGGTTAGTCAATATCTCATTGCCCATGTAGCATTGGCTAAAAAAGCCATCAACGAAGGTCAGCCGGCTGGCGCTATTGAATTGCTTACCGCCGCTGAAAATTATCCCGACAACCTGGGTGAAGGCAAATTATATGGTGCCCAGGAGAATGATATCCATTATTGGAAAGGGGTGGCCTATGAAAAACTGAACCAACCTGAAGCCGCCAGGCAGTATTTTGAATTGGCCACACGGGGCATCGCTCAACCGGTACAGGCAATTTTTTACAACGACCCGCAGCCTGATAAGATCTTTTACCAGGGGCTCGCATGGCAGGCTTTGAATCATAGAGACAAAGCGGAAGAGATCTTCAGGCGTTTAATCGACTTTGGAGAAAAACACCTGAACGATAAAATTACCCTTGATTATTTTGCCGTATCATTGCCCGACCTGTTGGTTTTTGACGTGGACCTGGACCTCCGGAATCATATTCACTGCCTGTATTTAATGGCACTGGGATCGCTTGGCCTCGGACTTAATTACAAGGAGTTATTTGACAGGGTGCTTCAGCTAAACGTCAATCATCAGGGTGCACTTACACATCGGAAAAACTAACCAAAATGGCGACAATTATTCCACGGAACGATACAATGATATCCGGTACAACAGGATATCGCTTTCACACAGTTTATATCCTGGGCATTTCTTTTATTTCTGCGCTGGGCGGTTACTTATTTGGGTTCGATTTTGCCGTTATATCAGGCGCTTTACCTTTTTTACAGCAACAGTTTTCACTCAATGCTTACTGGGAAGGCTTTGCTACAGGAAGTCTGGCGTTGGGTGCTATAGCAGGTTGTATGGTGGCAGGGAGCATTGCAGAAAAATACGGGCGTCGCCCGGGCCTGCTGCTGGCAGCAGGGATTTTTACCGTCTCTTCGTTGTTGATGGCAGTAGCGACCGGCAGGGATTTCTTTATTCTTTCCCGGTTTGTAGCAGGTATCGGCGTTGGCATGGCCTCCATGTTGTCGCCCATGTACATTGCCGAGATTGCCCCTGCTCACCTGCGGGGACGCATGGTGGCTATCAATCAGCTGACAATTGTTCTCGGCATTTTGATTACCAATCTTGTAAACTATGGGTTGAGAAATAGCGGGGATGATGCATGGCGGTATATGTTTGGTTTAGGAGCAGTGCCCGCCGGCTTATTTTTTATAGGTACACTGATGTTACCCGAAAGCCCGCGCTGGTTAATGAAGGACGGCAGACCCGAAAAGGCTGCTGCTGTGCTGAAGAGAATAGGAGGAGATGACTTTGCAGCCGCATCTATGCGTCTTATTGGACAGTCATTACAGCCGGGTGAGAAAACGAATTATCGGGCAGTGTTCAATAGCAGGATGTTGCCGGCTGTATGCGCAGGTATAGGGCTCGCTGTATTCCAGCAACTATGTGGCATTAACGTCGTTTTTAACTATGCCCCCAGGATCTTTGAAAGTATTGGCGCATCGCAGGATGATCAATTGTTACAAACTGTCTTCATAGGTGGTGTGAATGTCGTCTTTACTGTGCTAGCTATGCTGCTCGTGGACAAAGTCGGGCGAAAACCACTCATGCTGGCGGGAGCGGGTGTACTGGCTGTTTTGTATGTGATAGTGGCCAATCTGCTGGCTACGGGATCGCAGACCGTAGCCTGGTTTTTACTCTCCGCCATTGCAATGTACGCGATGTCCCTGGCACCAGTGACATGGGTGCTGATCTCCGAGATCTTTCCCAATAGTGTGAGAGGTGCAGCCACTACTATAGCGATTATCTGTTTGTGGCTGGCTTACTTTGTATTGGTATTTACATTCCCGGTATTGTTTGAAAATGCCGGATACCTGTCTTTTTATATTTATGCGGGTGTCTGTATAGCGGGCTTCCTGTTCGTATACTGGAAGATAAGAGAAACGAAAGGAAAAACATTGGAAGAACTGGAGGGTATTATGACAAAGCATTAATTTATGAAGAAACGTATATTCATTTTACTCGGGATGTTGTTAGTGACCTTTATTACTACAGGCACTGCGCAGCAGAAGGATACCCTCTTTCTGGCAGGAGAGTGGCGTTTTCTGGCCGATCCGGCAGACAAAGGAATAACTGACAGGTGGTTTAGCGGAAGGCTGAAAGATACGATTCATTTGCCCGGGTCTATGACTACCAACGGTAAAGGCGATGACATCAGTTTAAATACGCCCTGGACAGGTGAGATTATAGATTCCTCTTATTTTTTTATGCCACAGTACGCACCATACCGTGTAGCTGGAAATATTAAAGTACCCTTCTGGCTACAACCGACAAAGTACTATAAAGGTGCCGCATGGTACCAGAAAAGTGTAGTGGTGCCTGCTTCCTGGGCAAATCAACACCTGGAATTACTGATAGAAAGAAGTCATTGGGAAACAACTGTATGGATAGATAATAAAATGGTGGGCATGCAGAACAGCCTGGCTACCGCACATCGGTTCGATCTTACGGGCTACTTAACGCCCGGAGAACACCAGATCACCGTCCGGGTAGATAACCGGGTGAAAGATATCAATGTTGGCATGAATTCCCACAGTATAACAGACCACACGCAAACCAACTGGAACGGGATGACAGGAAAGCTGTTGCTCTCAGCAAGACCGCCGGTGTTTATCAGCGACGTGCAATTGTATCCTGATGTGCAGCATAAAAATGTACATGTGAAGGTGATGATTAAAAATACAACAGGTGTGGCCGTGAATACCAGCATTCAGTTACATGCAGTTTCCCGGAATATCCCCACTGTAAAAGAAAAGACATTGACAACAGCTATCACCATCCCGGCTGATAGTTTGCTGTTTGAAGCCACGTATAGTATGGGTGATAACCCCATGGGCTGGGATGAATTTCATCCAAATATATATACGCTGGAAACGAGGTTGAAAAATGGAGACATGACACGCGTTGATTTTGGTATGAGATCATTTAGTGTGACAGATGGTGTGTTGATGAATAACGGGCACCGCGTTTTTTTGCGGGGCACACTGGAATGTGCTATTTTCCCGTTGACCGGGTATCCTGCCACAGACCTGGCGTCCTGGCTGCGGATTTTTGAAACTGCAAAATCGTACGGGCTCAATCATCTGCGTTTTCATTCCTGGTGTCCGCCAGAGGCCGCTTTCCAGGCAGCTGATCGACTGGGCTTCTACCTGCAGATAGAATGCTCTTCCTGGGCGAATAGCGATACAAGGATAGGTGATGGCGCCCCTATTGACCAATATATCTATGAAGAAAGTAATGCAATTGTAAAGGCTTATGGTAACCACCCTTCCTTCTGCATGCTTACTTATGGGAACGAACCTGCTGGTAAACATTATGTAGAATACCTTACTGCGTTTGTCAATTACTGGAAGAGAAAAGATGGACGTAGAATTTATACGGCCGGATCCGGCTGGCCTTCGATCGCAGAGAATGACTATCATGTTACGCCTGATCCCCGCATACAGGCATGGGGAAGTGGACTGAAGAGTATTATCAATGCACAAGCCCCCAGTACTGACTATGACTGGTCGGGTATCATCAAAAAATGGAAGGCTCCAACGGTGAGTCATGAAATCGGACAATGGTGTGTATACCCTGATTTTAAGGAAATTAAAAAGTATACAGGCGTTGTAAGGGCAAAGAACTTTGAGATTTTTCAGACAACGCTCCGCGGGAATGGCCTGGGACATCTGGCAGATAGTTTCCTGCTGGCGTCAGGAAAGTTGCAGGTACTGTGTTATAAAGCGGATATAGAAGCTGCTTTGAGAACACCGGGATTTGGCGGCTTTCAGTTACTCGGCCTGTATGATTTTCCGGGGCAGGGTACAGCATTGGTAGGCGTATTAAATGCCTTTTGGCAGAATAAGGGGTATGTAACAGCAAAGGAGTTTAAACAATTTTGCAACACGACAGTACCATTGGCCAGGTTGCCGAAAATGATTTATCTGAATAGTGAGCAGTTGAGTGTTCCGGTCGAGGTAGCGCATTTTGGTGCGACTGTGATTAAGAACACAAGGCCCGTTTGGCAATTGTCTGATGCAAAAGGAAAGGTGCTGTTTAACGGCGTGCTGAGCCAAAGGGATATCCCATTGGGCAATTGCTTCCAGTTGGGAAAGATCAGCCAGGACCTGAAGACAATAAAACGGGCCTCAAAACTGACGCTGACAGTAACCGTGAACGGATACAGCAATAGCTGGGATCTTTTTGTGTATCCTGCAGAAAAGCCGGCTTTGGCAGAAGACATATTGGTCACACAGGTGTTGGATAAGAAAGCGGTATCAATCCTGGAAAATGGTGGCCGTGTGCTGTTAACACTCAAAAAAGGCGGTGTGAAAAATGGGTGTGGTGGCGATGTAGCTGTCGGTTTTTCAAGCATCTTCTGGAATACAGCCTGGACAAAAGGGCAGCCCCCTCACACCCTGGGCATATTGTGTAATCCCGGACATCCTGCCCTGAATGAGTTTCCGACTGATTATTACAGTAACTGGCAATGGTGGGATGCAATGAGCCATTCGAGTGTCATTATAGCTGATTCGATTGCTAAAAATATGCGCCCCGTCATCAGAGTCATAGATGATTGGGTAACGGCAAGATCCCTGGGGTTGTTATATGAGTGTAAAGTCGGTAAAGGGAAGCTGATGTTGTGCGGTATAGATCTGGTAACAGATGCGGATAACAGGATAGCAGCACAGCAGTTGTTATATAGTATCAAAAAGTACATGGCTGGTCAGTTATTCAATCCGACAGTACCGGTGACGGCGGAAAAGATAGGCGCATTGTTAAACTAAGTGGCACCACAACTTCTCTCTTATCTATCACCTTTGTTTCAAATGTCGTCTCAGTATATGCGCTAAAAAAATATGTGTTTTCAGGTTTGGGAAAAACTTTACTGCATCTGATAAGTAAATTAATAACAGCGTTACAACATCTTGTTCCGGGGGGCTAAGTGGGCTGATTTGATCATGCCCCGATATGACCAATGTTAATGGTAGTGATTGAGAATCAGCCTAAATTATGATACCGTACTGGAAAAATGAGCAGGCGGGTGCCGGCATGAGCGGGCGAAATGTATGCGGTAGTAATTAGATGATGCTTAAACACTTTTTATGAGAGGGAATTTGTTGTCAACCACTTATCTGGTGTCTAATATAAGCGCGTTGCTGATTTTGTTAATAAGTATCTGGTTTAAAAGAGCTGGCCGGATGATTATTGGCGGAATGTTTCTCGTCGCAGCACTGGTCAATACCTGGCAGGCCATTTACAGGCCGGAGGCCTATAACATTTATGAGTGGATAGCGGCGCTTCCCGTTTATGAATACCTGATTGGGCAGGTATTTTTATTACATATCACATTGTATATACTCATTTTGATGGTCTTCCAGCTGCTGGTAGGTACGGGTATTCTTTATAACCGTAAACCGGCATTTCTGGCAGCAATAGTTTATTTATTGGCGCTGGCGCCGCTGGGGGCAGGGTCATCATTTCCCTGTACTATATTATTGTCAATAGCGTGCGTGATACTCCTGAAAAAAGAATAATTATCCCCGAACACCTTTCTTTTGCATATTTCCCTGATTTTTAGTAAATTAAATTATTATTTAGCACCTACAATTAGCACACCACATTATTTACCTGAGTAATCCATACCCCTTATGGCTACAATACTCATCATTGAAGATAACCAGGAAATCCGGGATAATATCGCTGAGATACTTGAAATGGCCGATTATCAGGTAATAGCTGCTGCCGACGGCAAGCAGGGTTTGATGCTTGCTGAGTCGAAGCATCCGGATCTCATTGTATGCGATTTGACTTTACCGATTCTCGACGGCTTCGTTGTCCTGCAAATGCTGAACAAAGATGACAAACCCTGTAAAATTCCATTTATTTTCCTGACCGCCAGATCAGAAAGAGCTGAGATCAGAAAAGGCATGGATATGGGGGCAGATGATTATATCACCAAGCCATTTGACCCTTCAGAGTTGCTAAGTGCGATAGAATGCCAGCTCAGGAAGGCGGCCCATGCCAGGATAAGCTCCGTCAAAGTAAAGCCGTTAACGACCGAAGAGGAGAATAAAGCGGATGAGGATCCCTTTACAAACCTGACTAAAGACCGGAATATACGTACCATCAAAAGTAAGCAGATCATTTATCAGGAAGGTAATCATCCTTCCTGTCTGTATTTCATACTGAAAGGACTGGTTAAAACATTCAGGATAGATGAAGAGGGAAAGGAGTTTATTTCAGGACTATACAAGGAAGGGGAATTTCTGGGTTACCTCCCTGTACTGGAAAAGACGCGCTACAGTGATACTGCAGAAGCCATCGGACAGGTAACAATGGCTATTATTCCTATCGGAGACTTTGAAGAACTGACAGTATCCAACAGGCATGCGCGTGAAAGGATCATTCGCATGCTAACCCATACCATAGAAGAAAAAGAGGTGCAGTTATTGAGAGTGGCTTATGACTCACTGAGAAAAAGAGCCGCAGATACGTTGCTTACTGTCTTTCACAAATATAACGTGGCCGGCGACAGCAGTGTCGGCATTAAATTCAGCCGGGGAAACCTGGCCGCCATTGCAGGTGTTGCAAAAGAATCCTTTGCCCGTACCCTGGCCGATTTTAAGGAGGAGCATTTAATAGATATCAAAAATGGCGTTATTTACCTGCTGGACATAGGAAAACTCAATCAATTGGGTAATTGACCTCCACTTTTCTATGCTTCTGCTTTTTCCGTGATACAATACAGAGAAGGGGGAAAGATACTTCCCCCCCGTGTCAGGAATGACCTGAAGGGTGTGTAATAAATACGGGGCCTTTCAGGTTACGGATAATATTATCTGCACTGCTGCTGTTAAAGAAACGGGATACCCTGCTACGCCCATATGCACCGAAGGTACCTATCAGGTCCGTTTTGGTATCCAGGTAAGCCTGAATGGCGCTGTCAGGCTTACCAGTTAATATTTTATAAGTCAGGTGCGCATTATATGCTTTCAGGTATTCCTGCAGATGCTCCTTATAGGGAATTGTTTTTTCCCCTTTTTCACAGACATATACAATCTCACAGTGCCTGTTAATCAGGTCCGGAAACAGTGCTGCAAATGCCTTGATGGCGTACATTGAGGAGTAGGTGCCATTGTAACAGAATGCCACTCCATCTATCAGGTGGTTTTCTTCAGATAATACCATGACAGGACATTGCGCATGAGTA
The DNA here is from genome assembly GCF_039596155.1 of Chitinophaga sp. GTDB lineage: Bacteria > Bacteroidota > Bacteroidia > Chitinophagales > Chitinophagaceae > Chitinophaga. The sequence goes on along the minus strand of NZ_JBCNKF010000023.1, from coordinate 111,803 downwards.
AGCATATTTTTGACAAAACCGGTTGGATTGGTGTCGTACAGGTAAGGGAAGGAAAGGGCTTTCCCGATAATAAGCAGGTCCGCAAAGCGACTTTCGCTGATCACTTCATCTTCAGCAATACCCCTGATATTTTTGATAGTGCAGGTCAGCTGTTTTTCTTTACAATCTTTTTTTATCGCGCTGTAATTATCTTCAATGAGCTCTTTCTTCTCATGCTCACTTTCCCGCAATTTCTGATAGTATACTCCTGCCAGGCCTTCCATGCCGGCCGCTGACAGCAGCTGATTGGCACTTTTGGTGTCTTCCAGCATCAGCACTGTAAGGGTATGCTCGTGCAGGGAGGTAACAGCGGCAATTGCATCCAGTTGTTGGGCTGTATAGTTGACAGCATCAATGACGGCAAGTATCTTTTTCATTGTATATAAGTTTTAATATTCATTGCTGATGATCACTTTCAGTGCCTTTTCTTTGGCTGCATTGCCGAAAGTTTCATAGGCAGCTACTATTTCTGACAATTTGAAATGATGGGTAATCAATGAGGCAGGATCCAGTTTTTTACTGCTCACTGTTTTTAGGAGCATAGGAGTGCTGCAGGTATCTACCAGTCGGGTGGTAATGGTAATATTCTTTGACCACAAATCCTGCATGGCTAAGGATACAGGTTTACCATGCACGCCTATATTGGCTACTTTGCCTCCGGGACGTATCAGTTGGGTACACAGTTCGAAGGTGGCAGGTATACCCACCGCTTCCATGGCTGTATCGACGCCTTCGTACCCGGTAAGTGCCATTACAGCAGCGACTACATTTTCCTGCTGGCTATTAATGGCATGCGTTGCCCCCATCTGTTTGGCCACTTCCAGCCGGTTGCTGTCTGTATCAATCACGATGATGTCTGCCGGAGAGAAGAACCGGGCAGTGGTAAGTGCTGCCAGGCCTATAGGCCCTGCGCCGACTATCGCTACGGTTGTTCCAGGTTGCACCTGTCCGTTCAGTACGCCGCATTCATATCCTGTGGGGAATATATCGCTCAGCATTACAAGCGACTCCTCATTGGTACCTGTGGGTATGTGGTACAGGCTTGTGTCTGCGTAAGGTATTCTTACATATTCAGCCTGTGTGCCATCTATCAGGTGTCCCAGGATCCAGCCGCCCTCGTGGCAGTGGGAGTACATGCCCTTTCTGCAGTAATCACATTTTCCGCAGGAGGTGATACAGGAAATAAGTACATGGTCTCCCTTTTTGAAGTTGGAGACATTGTCACCGGTTTCCTCAATAATGCCTATTCCTTCGTGCCCCAGTGTGAGCCCGTAGACCACTTCTTTTACATCTCCCTTTATTATATGAAGGTCGGTACCACATATCGTGGTCTTTATTATTTTTACGATCGCATCGGTAGATGCAATCAACCCGGGTTTGGCTTTTTCTTCAAGGGCCACCTGCCCGATATTTTTATAGACGAGTGCTTTCATAACTATAGTTTTTATAGAATGTATCGGAGCATGCTTGCAGCCAGCTGAAAATATCCTTTGTAAGTAAAAGGTTTCTCATAATAATTAATAGCACCATTGCTGATGCATTCATCCCGGGTGATCCTGTCTGCAGCTGTACTCCAGATCACTTTAGGAATGCCTTTCAGGCAATGCAGGTTGTTCAGCTTCTTTAGTATTTCTGCACCTGTATAATAAGGCATATTGTAATCAAGGATGATGAGCGAAGGTTGTTCTCCGGACTGATTATCGTCCAGGCAGTTGATGAAGTCTTTCCCATTTTCAAATATCTGCATTGTGATGCGTGGATTGATCTGATGAATTGCCGCCATCAGAATTTCCTGGTCATCCGAATCATCCTCCACGAGATATACAACCTTAGGTGCTTCGTCTTTCATTGTGGTATATATTTAAATAGTCAGGAAGTAGTATGCAGTAGTAGTGCTGTGGTGGCCGGATCTGTTATAAGAACATCTTAACTGGTCATTAATGAAAGTAATAGCGGAATGATACACCCAAATGCTAATGGCTTCTTATGTGCAGTTATTGCATGTTGTAAGATATTACTGATGATATTGTCCCGGCTGATCACACCAATTACCTGTTGGTTAGTTGAAGTGACCGGTATATAAACATCGGGTTTCGACGGCAGTTGATTCCAGATGTCTGTTAATTTGTTGCCAGCCTGTACGGGCACTATATCCGGAAGAATCATATCTTTTAAAGCAACAGTTTCCCTGCTGTTTAGTAATGAAAATAAAATGGTTTCCCTGTCCAGTATGCCTACAATATTATCCTTGTCTGTCAATACGTAGTAACGGTCATTATTACTACAGATAGCATTCAGCAGTTCCTGCCGGGATATATGTACATCAAGCGTTTTATAGTCATGGCATATTACATCTCCTACATTTTCGTCTTTCAGAAGATAGGAAATAACGTAGTTGTCTTTTTCAATGGATGAAGCGAAGAGAAGGAAACATCCGTAAAAGATGAATAACAGGTTGCCTGTAAGCAGACCGGCACCGGCCATCAGCCAACTGAATATTTTTGTAATGATCAATGTATTTTGAAAGGCTGTATAAGAAGAGAAGAAAAGTCCTAATACTCCTCTCGTAACTTTTCCTCCATCCAGCGGTAATGCCGGCAGCAGGTTAATAATCGCAAGTGCCAGATTGATATTATACAGGAAATGCCAGAAATTCCCACTATGAAGGCTGCTAAAAATAACGCCTACCTTCCAGAAAGAGGTTCCCGGGGGTAAAAGCGGAATCATTGCCAGCGCAATAAAAATATTAACAAGTGGGCCTGCTATGGCGACAGCTATTTCCTGCCGGGGAGTGGCCGGTTGTTTGGAAAAGTAAGTAAGTCCTCCAATCGGGAGCAATTGTATTTTACTGATGGGAATATTGTAATGTCGTGCTGCCACGGTATGACCAAGTTCGTGGAATAATACACATACGAAAACCGCTAATAATTCACCTATTGTCAATATTGCAGTATTGAGCGGCTCTCTCCCGATTACCTGCATGGCCAATACCCATATGATTAATAGCAGAAATGTCCAATGCAGTTGGATGGGAACCCCTTTAATGATTAATATTTTAAATGAATTTTTCATCCGCTATTATTTTGTCATTACAGGAAAGAGATACTAGTAGAAACAGTCTGTTGGGGTGCGGCCTTGTCTCTAAATTACATCCATCCAGCCGGCCAGGAAATGACCCTGGTCAAAGAAAAGATTGACGCGGATCACCGTAGCCTTGTTAAAAAGGCCAGTCCGCAAGACACTGTAGGGACTGGCCTGGACGTGTTGACTTGTAATCAGGGTTTTCCTGGCAACGGTACAAGGGATCATATCATAATAAGTTAATAGTACCTGGTTGCCTGCAGTAATACACCTGACTATAATTCCTCCTGTTGTTGTTTTTTACATCACGTTACAAAAGAAGGATAGCAATTACGGTCACTATCCTTCATTTTTCCCGGGTGTATTGGTTGTGAAAAAAGCACTCTTTTGCATATCGCTCAAACATCAAATTCCTTTATTAACAACCTGAAGTTACCATGTCGTAGATAGACAAATCAATGACATCCGTCACTTTTTTCGTTGATTTTATCCTTGCAACAGTCATAGATGTCAAAATCATCCCTGATGAAAGTCATTTTTGTTACTTGCCGATCTTCGGAAATTTAACTGTTGCCCATTATTTAATTTTAAATCCCACAGCCATGAGGAAAGTAGTCATTGCCTTTGATGGCACACATTATTCCAATGGAGCATACGAGTTCGCCAAAAGATTGAATGAAACTGAAAGAATATTATTGATCGGTGTATTTCTGCCAGCGCTTGATTTTACGGAGTTTAATTATGTATTCGGGGGTGGGGGGATGTATGTACCAGTGCAGATGGAAATCGATGAAAGTAAAATAAAAAAGAATATTGACAGGTTCGAAGATAACTGTATCAGGGACGATATCGAATTTCGGGTGCATATGGATCCATCTTCTTACTCATTGTTAAAGTTACAAAAGGAAAGCAGGTTCGCAGACCTGTTGATTATCGGTAGTCAGCAGTTTTATGATAATCTGCAGCGTGAATACGCTGACGAGTTCCTCAGGGACATACTGCATGATGCTGAATGTCCCATAATTGTAGCACCGGAAAAATTTAATTTCCCTGAGAATATTATTCTTGCCTACGATGGAACACGGTCTTCCGTATTTGCTATTAAAATGTTTGCCTATCTCTTTGGCGACTTGTGTAAGGGACAGACGACACTTGTATACGCTACGCGCAGATTGCACAATTCCCTGCCAGATGAAGATTATATAAAAGAACTGGCAGCAAGGCATTACAGTGATCTGACCTTCCGGCAACTGGAACTCTATAAACTGGAGGATTTCCATACCTGGCTGCAGGATATTCAGCATCCTATGCTTGTAACCGGTGCCTTTGGCCGCTCAGGGTGGTCAGACATATTTAAGAAGAGTTTTTGCTGCAGTGATATTTATGAGAATAAATACCCTGTTTTTATCGCTCATCATTCGTAATGTATGAAACATTGGCTGGTGTTCTTTTTGTTCGGGCTGTTCCTGCCATTTCCTGTAAGCAGCCAGCATATACGCTGGTTGTCTGATACAGCGAACTGCCAGCTGCTTTTTCAGTTATTCGGCCAGGCGGCGTTGTTTGGTCTGGATGAAAAGGATTATGCCTATACAACGGTCCGACAAGTACAGTCAGCTACTGTCATTCGGGATACGCTCAGTGTCGATAATGCAATTACGGATGCTGCTACTTCATTTTTTTCTGATATCGCCTATGGCAGGCAGGCGAACCGAATTACTTACAACGGGCTCAATTATTATCCCACCTGTATGAACATCAGGGATAGTATTGTGTATGCACTCAGGGAGCACCGTTTAGGAACGCTGGCGTCCAGACTGGAGCCACACAATCCGATGTATGCAGCACTGAAGCAGCAATTAGCCGTGCTGTACAGCCGCCTGTCGCTTGCAGCCACTCCTGTAATTGCTGAACAATTGGACAGTACCAATCATCCACTTATCGAAAGGTTATACCAGCTGGGGATCACAGACTCGCTTAATTACGCGGTCAGTGAAGATAGCCTGAGAAATATGCTCAGGAAAGCCCAGCGTATGTTTGAGATGCTGGAAGATGGCCATGTAAGGCAGGCGATACTGGAGGAACTGAATATTTCGATGGAAAAACGCCTGTATGAACTAAAGCAGGCCTTAAATACCTGGCGATGGCTCAATTGTATACAGGAGGAAGAACCGGTGATCATCGTTGATATTCCCGCAGCAAACCTGTTCTACCTTTATAAAGATTCAGTACGCTTTTATACCCGGTGTATAGTAGGAAAACCGGCTACTCCCACTACGCCTCTTGTTAGTAAAGTACATGAGGTAATATTATTCCCCTATTGGACTGTACCTCATGAGATAGCTGTAAATGAATTACTGCCGGCTATCAAAGGAGCACCTGCCGATTACCTGGATTATGGGAATTACCAGGTGCTGGATAAAATGGGTAAGGTGGTAGATCCGGCTGGCATTAAATGGCAGCAGTTAAATAAGAACAATTTTCCCTATACACTGCGCCAGCTATTTGGTTGTGACAACTCACTGGGTATAATCAAACTCAATTTTTATAGCCCTTATAGTACGTATCTACACGATACACCTAACAAGAGTTATTTCCTGTTCAATAGCAGGTATTTCAGCCATGGTTGTGTTCGGGTAGAAAATGTGGACGTGCTGGCAGAGATGCTGGAACCGGCCCTGCATCCTTTTCTGGCAAATTCACCGTCCACTGTATGTGATCTGGCGGCTGGCAATGGGCAACTTATTTTTCCTCTCAAACACCCGGTACCACTGTTTATACTCTATGAAGTTGCCTGGCCGGATCCAAACGGGGTAATCCGGTTTTATGATGACGTTTACAACAAAGTTAAAATCTGATAGTATACGATTTTTATACCCTGTGTTACGAAGTGTACATTCACCCGTCATTATTACCGGGAATACACTTTGAACCTGGTAAGAGGAAAAAAGCTATTGCAGGAACCGGAATCAGCACTTAGCGCTCATGTCGTCGATAGTGATGAAAGTCAATATTTCACGTACTCCGGATCATTGTTTTCAGTATAGAAACGGATGTACATTCATATTGTAAAATGACCCTGATATTTAGAAAGTATAATCCCAATATTCTTCATAATTATAAAACCAAGGAGGTAACTATGTCTAAGGAATTAACTAAGGCAACTTCCATTCTGCCTTCCGTATTTGACGATTATTTTAAACCCTGGAAAGATTTCTTCGATTTTAACGGTGGTAAAACTTTTACTGCTACAGTACCTGCCGTAAATATTACAGAGGAAAAAGATCAGTTTAAACTTACCGTAGCAGCCCCTGGAATGGATAAGGACGATTTCAGAATCGATATAGAAAATGATGTTCTTACCATCAGTGCTGAAGCCGAAGAAAGTGACGAAACTCCAACCAGACAGGAGTATAATTACAGTAGCTTCTCCAGGAGTTTCAGACTGCCTGCCAGTGTGATCAAAGAAAAAGTGGAAGCGAAGTATAAAGACGGCATCCTGAAATTATACCTGCCAAAGACAGAAGAAGCCCGCAGAGCGAACGGTACAAAGCATATTGTCATTCAGTAACAAAGAAAGTGAAGGTCGTCTCAAAAGTACATCCATCCGGTTTTAATCGGACTGCTGGCGGAATGAATGTTCGTTGAAACAATTCAGCCTGCTTTTGAGACACCTTCAACTGTAAACCTCATCGCTATGAAAAAGATCATTTATGTAACAGATGCGCTTGATCTGCATCTTGAAAACCTGGAATTTGCGGGTTATATCGCTGGTCTGGCCAAATCAAAATTGCTGGCTGTTTTCCTTGAAAATGATGAGTCAGAAATGCGAACAGACAGCATGATTAAAACCGCCGCCGTAAATGCCGGGCTGAATGTGACAGACGAACCTGTTACATTGAAACAACATACCTGTGATGCGAATATTCAACGCTTCAGAACGGCGTGTGAAAGCAAGGGTATTGATTGCGCTGTACATAGAGATCGGGGAAATCCGCTGGCAGAACTAATCCTGGAAAGCAGGTATGCAGACCTGCTGTTGCTGAACGTCGGTACTTCATTCAGTGCAAACAGGGAAGGCACTCCTTCTGATTTTGTCAAAGATGTGATGGGTAATGCCGAATGCCCCGTTGTGATCATGCCTGCCAGTTTTGAAGGAATTGACGAATTGGTATTTACGTATGATGGAAAGGCATCCTCCATTCATGCCATTAAACAGTTCACTTATCTTTTCCCGCAACTGAACGAGCTGAAGACCGTCGTGATCAGTATTAATCCTGAGGATGTAACCCCCGAAGAAAGATATAAATTCAGGGAGTGGATGCATGCACATTACAACTACCTTGATTTCTTATCCACAGAAGGAAACGTAAAAATGGGGCTGGTCGAATTACTTTATGACAGGAGTAAATCTTTTATAGTAATGGGCGCTTATGGGCGGAATCTGCTCTCCAATTTCTTTAGTCCCAGCCATGCAGATCCGGTTATAAAAATGGTCAGCCAGGCTGTATTTATTGCTCACCACTGAAACAAAGATTATGAAAAAGATACTGGCTGTTTTTGATGGGCTGAAGTTTTCAGACAGTACCCTTCAATATGCTGTGAAATTGGGTATCCAGCATGATGCGCTCATTACAGGTGTTTTCCTGGAAGATCCTACTTATACAAGTCGTGGTATTTACCAGTTGTACAATGAAAAGGAATATGCCTATGATAGTGTAAAAGACCTGGTTCGGGAAGACAGACAAGAACGTGATGCAGCTGTAGACCGTTTTGAAAAAGCCTGTAAGGAGGCCAGTGTAAACTACCTGGTGCACCGCGATCGGGAATTGGCTATCCGTGATCTCTTAAAGGAGAGCAGGTATGCGGACCTGTTGTTGATTGATGTGAGTGAGTCTATGACCCGGTACACAGAGGATCCCCCAACGCATTTTGTAAAGGAGATCCTGGCCGGCGCGCGATGCCCGGTGTTGATACTGCCCCAGCATTTTTCAGATATAAAAAAGGTGTTCTGGTTATATGATGGTTCACCTGTTTCTATATATGCCTTTAAGATGTTTAGCTATTTATTGCCTGTATTAAGTGCGTTACCATTGGAGGTATTAACTGTCGATTTACCCGAAGTTACGCTGTACAATGATATGGTGAAGGAGTTAATTGCCCTTCACACGCCGCAGGCGAATTATCATTTGCTGAAAGGCGTACCGGAAGTAGAAATACCAAGGTTCATGCGGAAACAGGAAAAAGACTCATTGCTTATTTTGGGGGCTTACCAGCGTGGTGCTTTATCAATGCTCTTCAAAACAAGTATGGCCGATGTACTGGTAAAGGAGCATCAATGGCCGCTTTTTGTTGCACATAATAAATAGCAGGAGATGGAAAGCTTCATTATGCGTTTTGATGATATACGCCTGAAAAATGTACCCGAAGTGGGAGGGAAGAATGCCTCACTGGGTGAAATGTATAATATGTTTGCCGGAAGTGGTATACATGTGCCGGATGGTTTTGCTACCAACGCGTTTGCATTCTGGTCCTTCCTCGATTACAATAATTTATGGGAGCCGCTGGCGCAGTTGATGCGTGAACTTGACAAGCGCAACTGGTCTGATCTGTCAGAAAAAGGAGCCGCTGCCAGGAAGCTGATCCTCAATGGTCATTTACCGGAAGAGGTCATTGCAGAGGTGTTGCCAGCCTATCGGCAGTTATGCGGCGAAGCGTTATCACCAGTCGCGGTAAGAAGCAGCGCTACTGCAGAAGATCTGCCGGATGCCAGTTTTGCCGGACAGCACGAGTCTTTTTTGAATATCAGGGGAGAGCAGGCGTTGCTCGATGCTATTGTTAAATGCTATGCCTCTTTGTATACAGACAGGGCTATCAAGTACCGGGAAGACAACGGATTTCAGCATGAAAAGGTGGCTTTGTCAGTTGGCGTACAGCTGATGGTCCGCTCTGATCTGGCTTCCTCCGGTGTGATTTTTACGCTCGATCCGGATACTGGTTTCAGAGATGTCGTATTAATAAATGGCATCTGGGGACTGGGTGAAAACATCGTACAGGGTGCGGTGGTGCCGGATGAATACCTGGTGTTTAAGCCGACACGTACAATTATCCAAAAACGGGTTGGTAGTAAAGATAAGATGTTATGTTTCCAGGAACATGGTGCGGGGGTGGAGAATATTGCGGTGGCTGTATCCCGGCAGCGCGAGCTGGTGCTGTCAGACCAGGAGGTGTTGCAGCTGGCTGACTGGGCAATGGATATTGAAAAACACTATGGCCGGCCAATGGACATTGAATGGGCCAAAGATGGTCTGAATGGACAGCTGTACATTGTACAGGCGAGGCCCGAAACAGTGCAATCCAAGCAGGACAGGAAATACCTGTCTGCCTGGCAGCTGTTACAGCAGGGCAATCCCCTTTGTAAGGGACTCGCCATTGGCAATAAAGTGGTAACAGGTCCTGCCAGGTTATTATCATCACCGTCTGAGGCCGGGCAGGTAAATGCCGGGGACATTGTGGTAACGAATACCACCAGTCCTGACTGGGATCCCGTGTTTAAGAAAGCAGGTGCACTGGTTACGAATACCGGTGGACGAACCAGTCATGCGGCTATTGTGGCCCGTGAAACCGGTATTGCCGCCATTGTAGGATGTGGGAATGCGACGGAAAAGATTAAGGAAGGACAGCCTGTCACTGTTTCCTGCTGTGAAGGAGATACTGGTATCGTATACGAGGGTATCCTCCCGTTCAGAGAGGAAAAGAAGAATCTCGACACCTTATCACTCCCGGATACTGTATCACCTATGCTCATCATCAGTGATCCTGCGCAGGCATTCAGATTGTCGTTTTATCCGAATGCAGGGGTGGGACTGCTAAGAATGGAATTTATCATTGCATCTTTTATTGGGGTGCATCCTATGGCACTGGTGAAATTTAATGAATTGAAGGACCAGGAAGCGCGTGAGAAAATTGAAGAGCTAACGGGCAGTTATCCGGATAAACCAACCTATTTTATTGATCGTTTAGCGCAGGGAATAGGTACTATTGCAGCAGCGTTCTATCCTAAACCGGTCATCGTACGCATGAGTGATTTCAAAACAAATGAATATGCCGCATTATTAGGCGGGAAGCAATTTGAACCGGTAGAGCCCAATCCTATGCTAGGATTCAGGGGAGCATCCAGATATTGTCATGATTTATATAAAGATGGATTTAAGCTGGAATGTGCAGCAATCAAAAAAGTGAGAGAGGAAATGGGCTTTTCCAATGTGAAGGTAATGATCCCCTTCTGCCGCACGGTGGAAGAAGGGGAGAAGGTACTGGGTTATATGTCTGAATTAGGGCTTAAAAGGGGGCAGCAGGGACTTGAAGTGTATGTGATGATAGAAATACCTGCCAATGTGATAATGGGCGAAAAACTGGCCGCCATATTCGATGGCTTTTCCATTGGGTCTAATGATCTGACACAGCTTACCCTGGGTATAGACAGGGATGCGACGCTGATAGCAGATCTGTTCAATGAAAAAGATCCTGCGGTGCTGAAAATGATCGGGGAGACGATCCGGAAGGCCCATGAAAAGATCATACCTGTCGGCTTCTGTGGCCAGGCGGCAAGTGATTTCCCTGAAATAGCCCTGTACCTGGTGAGACTTGGTATCAGCAGTATTTCTTTTACGCCGGATGCTTTATTCAGGGGAATTGAGCAGATTCAAATGGCGATGAAGGAGGAACATTTAGTTTGACGTATGGTAGTTTGCTGTTTTATAAAGCTGTTTCAATGGTATCATTGGAACAGCTTTTTTGTTGGTATGATAACAGACCCGCCCCGGAATTGAATAACAATTTCATAACCTTCCTCTCTATTTTCAATAATTACCTTCGCATGAACTTCTCATTTACCAAATCAGTCAACAGTGAGTGCCAGCGAAGAAATATTGTTGATACAGCAGCTTTCCCGCGGAAGCATGGCTGCCTTTGATGCGTTTTATCATCAATACAAGCAGGTCGTATACGCCAATATAATGAAGATGGTAAGGCAACCGGAGGCTGCAGAAGACCTGTTGCAGGAAGTATTCATCGCGCTGTGGCAAAATCGTCATAAACTCCGGCAGGACCGTTCCATCGCTGGCTGGCTCTTCGTGGTCAGCTACAACAAAGCAGCCTCCTACCTGAAGCAACAACTCAAATCCGCCATTGTGCTTGTACCCGAAGCACATTACCCCGATATCATTCCCCACGAAGAGCCCCTGGAAGAAGATCTCTATCAGACCCAGCTGGCCATTGTGGAAGCTGCTATCAATCAGCTCCCTGCCCGCAAAAAAGAAGTATTCCGCCTATGCCGGCTGGAAGGCCGGCCTTACGAAGAGGTGGCACTCACTATGGGTATTTCTGTTACATCTGTTAAGGACTACCTCAAACAATCTGTCCGCTTTATACGTGCATATGCGCAGGAACATCCGTCAGCTACCGGTATGACTACACTTTCCCTGATTGTGGCCTTAACAATTTGGTAACATAGAAAAGCATCCCCTTTCGACTTCTTCCTGAGTATTTATCAGTGAACATGGAAGAGATCAATCAACTAATAGCAAAATTTTGGGCAGGTACTGCTACTGAAGCTGAAAAGAATTATTTGTTTCAATACCTGGATAGTCATGAAGAGGCATGGCAGGAGTACCTGCGCCAGGGTTATGAACAAAAGTCTTTTATTCAGGATGCACCTTTGTCTGAAACAGTTTCAGCAGCAATACTGCAAAATTTGCATAACGGGATAGGCACAAAGGTAATACCTATGCGCGCCTGGCTGAAATGGGCCGTAGCGGCAATGCTGATCCTGTTTGCCGGCGGCAGCGTACTGTATTTTAATCATTCCGGCAACAGAAAACTGGCTGATAATACACCCGGGATGATACAGCATCGCAACGGTGGCATGTCTACAGAAATATTTAATCTGCCAGATGGATCACAGGTGAAACTGCAGCCGGGAAGTACAATCAGCTACGCTCCCCAGTTCACGCCCGGGGAAAGAAATATTTTACTGGATGGGGCTGCATTCTTTCATGCCACACATGATGATAAACGGCCTTTCAGTGTCACTGCAAAGGCGTTTAAGACAACCGCACTGGGAACTTCGTTTTATATCAATACCGCAACAGACAGCATTTCAGTTAAGTTAATAGAAGGAAAGGTCGTGATACGGGCGATTAAGGAAAGTAGCATGGTAATGCGGGATATCTACCTTACACCAGGCCAGGAATTCGTAGCCAGCACCACCCAGAAAAGATGCCGTGTGCAGGATTTCAGCGAGGTAGCGGCTACCCCGGCCAAACAGGAACACATTACCATCATGGCATTTAATAAGACCAACCTGACGTCTGTGTTCCGCCAGCTGGGAGCTCATTACCACCTGCAGATCGACCTGGATTCGACGGTTGTAAGTGGTTTGACTTTTACCGGTGTCTTTGAGCAATCAGATGCTCCACAGGTAGTACTCGCTGCTATCTGCACCATGAACGATCTCTCCTGGAAGCAGGAAGGCAGCAGGATCGTCATCAGCAAAATAAAATAACAAACAAATTTAAAAGATACTGTACTACTGTCTCCGGAGACGGTATGGTGACCTATTGTCAAAAATTTTCAAACAACAAAATGAAAAAGCAACATCACAGATTTTTATGGCCGTTTACAGGATGCCTTTCGGTCCTTATGCTGTTGTTACACCTGACTGTACATGCACAACAGGAAGCACAGATGAAAGGAATGGTATTGAACGAGAAAGGCGAAACCATGCCAGGCGTGACCGTACAAATGAATGAGACTGATAGCAAAATTATCAAGGTAACCATCACGAATGAAAAAGGGGTATATACTTTTGATCGGTTGAAGGCCGGTACAAAATATGATTTCGTATTTTCTGCTGTTGGTTACGACAAATATATCGCCCCGGCTTACCTGATCAATGCCGGGGATAACAACTCCCTGCTGGTGCGTTTGAAACTGGCTACGAAATCACTGAGTGATGTGGTGGTCATTGGTTACGGACAGCAATCCCGTAACCGCGTAACGGGTGTCATCTCGCAGGTAAGATCCAAAGACCTGAGCACTTATAGCGCCGCTTCCTTTGCCCAGCAACTGGCTGGTAAAGCTGCAGGTGTTGTGATCAACGAAGCATCCGCACAACCCGGTTCTGATCCCCAGATCGTGATCCGTGGTATCGGGACACTCACGGCCGGGCGGAGCCCTTTGATCGTTGTAGATGGATTTCCACTCACAGAAGGCTCTTCATTGAACTCCATCAACCCGGGTGATATTGCCAGCGTAGACATCCTGAAAGACCCCGCATCGGCAGCCATTTATGGTTCCCGCGCTGCAAACGGGGTGATCCTGGTGACCACTAAAAAAGGAAAAGCTGATCAGTTCAAAGTTTCCCTGGACGTTTATACGGGTGTGCAATCAAGAGCAGACCAGGTAAAATATGTGAATGCCTATGATGCGGCCACTTTTTTTACTGAAGCACGTGACTGGGGGTACGTGTCAAAAAATCCGGCTAACAGGAGCATCACTGATGATCGCGCTACCCGTGTATCAAAAGGGGCGAGCCTGCGGGAACTACGCCTGAATTACCTGGAACCCTGGCTTGAAAAACAGGCCGGGCTCACAAATACTAACTGGCAGGACGAGATATTTCGCCAGGGGCAGATCAGTAGTTACAACCTGGCACTCTCCGGCGGCTCTGCTAAAACCAGCTATTATGTAGCAGGTAACTATTTCGACCAGCAGGGTATTGTAATTCATAACGGGTTGAAACGTTATAGCGGTACAATCCGCATAGACAGCCGGTTGTCGGACCGCCTGGATCTGGGTATCAGTATGAATCCGTCTTTCAATAACCAGCAGTATTTCAATAACAATGCGGACTGGTCGGGCGATCCTATTGCTGCTACAGAAATTATGTACCCGTTTTTTAGCCCCTATAATGCAGATGGTTCACTGGCCATCAGCAAACAGATTATAGCGAATACCCCGGAAGATGGTGCGCTGGCAGAGAATCCGGTAGCGCTGGCGAAAGAGATCAAGAATAAAAGAATGTTCTTCAGGAACTTTGGCAACGGGTTTCTGACGTACAGGATCCTGAATGGTTTAAAGTTGAAAACCCTGTTAGGGGGTGACCTGGTCAGCAGTATGTACGACTTTTACAATCCCTCCTACATTGGCCAGTATAGAGGTGCTGCCCCCAAACCGGCAGTGACCAGCGAAACCAAGATATTCAATTACAACTACCTATGGGAGAATACCCTGAATTATACCCATAGCTTTGGGAAGCATGACCTGGACCTGCTGGGTGGTTATACCTTCCAGAAAGAAACAGGTTCTACCACCTATGTAAGCGGCACCGGTGTGGCAGATGATAATATTACCAATATCGGCGGCGCCAGTTCATTCACTGCTACCGAATCCAGGTACACATGGGCACAGATATCTTACCTGGCACGTGCACAGTATGCATACGATGATAAGTACCTGTTTACTGCCACGATCAGAAGAGATGGTTCCTCCCGGTTCGGAAACGACCGTAAATGGGGTAATTTCCCCTCTTTGACCGCGGGGTGGATACTGAGTAAGGAAAACTTCTTCCCCGCGTCTAAGACGCTTACATTCGCTAAAATAAGGGCTACCTGGGGCCAGTCAGGTAATAACCAGATCGGATCTTACAGCTCACTGGCACTCGTGAGTGCTAATAACTACGTTTTTGGTGGTACTCTGGCCCCTGGTTTTGCTGCTACTACCACTCCGAATGCTAATCTCTCCTGGGAAACAAAAACCTCTTCGAATATAGGTATTGACCTCGGGTTCTGGGATAAACTGCATATTGCTGCTGATTATTATAACGCGATTACCAAAGACCTGTTACTGAATGTGCCGGTGCCTGACCAGTCGGGGTACAGCACCTCTATTCAGAATATCGGGAAAGTAAAGAACAGCGGGTTCGAGATGGAATTATCCGGTAGTGATATTCAACTGGGTCCCTTGAACTGGAACTTTAGCGCCAATATCGCTACGAACAGGAACGAAGTATTAGCATTGGCACCCGGTCAGCAGCAAATCATCAGCGGAGCGGATGGCAACTTCCTGACCCGTGTAGGTGGTTCCGTAGCAGAGTTATATGGTTACAAAGTGAGCGGCATTTATAAAACACAGGACCAGATCAATAATACGCCACACATGAATGGCACGGTGACAGGTGATTACATCGTAGAAGACGTGAACAAAGACGGGCAGATTACCACCGCCGACCGTATGAGCTTTGGTACCTACAATCCGCATTTTACGTACGGTTTTTCCAACAGCTTTGGCTATAAAGGCCTGGAACTGAATTTTTCCCTGGTCGGCGTTCAGGGCAGAAAGATTTATGACAGGCAGATGGCATTCTTCGATGAATCCGGCGAAGGTTTCTCTATGCCGAGCCAGTATTATTTTGATCACCGGTATCACCCTGTAGATAATCCCAATGGTTTCTTTGCCCAGCCGAATATGGGTAATTTCTCTAACTCGAGGAAACTGACACGTACATCAAATATGTTCTTCAAGAACGCCGATTACCTGCGCCTGCGCAATATACAATTGGCATATACACTGCCTGCCGTATGGTTGAAACAAACCGGCATCTCAGCAGCCCGTGTGTATCTGAGTGGAAACAACCTGTTCACCATTACACAATTCAAAGGATACAATCCCGATGCGACATCAACAGATAATGTGCTCACCAATGGATTGTCGAACTCCAACTATCCGGTTGCAAGATCATTTATCATCGGATGTAATGTTACTTTCTAACCAGTTTAATTCAAGCAAATGAAAAAGAATATAATCATCATACCGGCAGTAATTGGCCTGTTGCTGACCCAGGGCGCCTGCACAAAAGAATTATTCCAGGAACCTACTACAGAGAAGAATGCAGGTAGTTTTCCCCGCAACGAAACAGAAGCGGAAGAATATATAAATGCCGCTTACGGCAACCTGCAGGATCCGGGTTTATACGGGTTATACATGCCGGCGATCACAGAAATACCTTCGGACAATACATATGATGAGGTACCTGCTAACGATGATGGCATTTATGGACAGCTGGACCAGTTTACGGTTGTCCCTTCCAACAAAATAATAATGAGTACCTGGCAGCAGTCCTACTATGCCATTCAGAAAGCCAACCTGGTCCTGAACCGCATAGACAAGATTACCTATGCTGCCGATGCAACAAAGGAAGCCCGGAAGGGAGAAATGAAGTTTATCAGGGCGCTGCTGTATTTTAACCTGGTAAGATTGTATGGCGATGTTCCATTGGTAACACAGGAAACGGGCGATCCCAATGTTTATTTCGGACAGGGCAGAAACGCGGCGGCAGATGTGTACACCCAGATTAAAAAAGACCTGACAGAAGCGATCGCACAGTTGCCTGCAACTGCCACACAGAAAGGCCGGGTTGTGAAGACAGCTGCCCAGACATTGCTGGCTAAAGTATACCTGACCTTACTGGATTATAGTAGTGCTAAGACATTGCTCAATGCGGTAGTCAGCTCCGGCCAGCACCAGCTGCTGGGCAACCCGGCTGATATATTCAGCATCAGCAATGAAAACAACGCGGAGATTATTTTCGCGGTGCAATTTGCATCGGGCGTGAACGGCAATACGGAGGGCTCTGCGATGTTCCAGATCTTCAGTCCTTCCGGCACACAAACAGGTGCTAAAGGACATAACCTGCCTACAAAGGAATTGTATAGTCTATACACCAGCGCCGACAGGCGAAAAGGCGTATATGTGGACGTGACTGCTGCCGGTGTGCCATTTTGTAAAAAGTTAACAAAACCAACAACCGTCATTACTGATGGGGGCAGCGATGTGGTAGTACTGAGATACGCAGATGTGATATTAATGCTGGCAGAGGTAGAGAATGAATTGGGGAATACTGCAATGGCTATCAATTACCTCAATACTATCCGTGCCAGGGCCGGACTTGCAGGTACGACTGCTATCACCCAGGACGATCTGCGCATTGCCATTGCAACAGAAAGACGACTGGAACTGATCGGAGAGGGGCACCGCTGGTTTGACCTGTTACGCACGGGCAAAGCACTAAGCGTGATCAGTAATATTGATACGCATAATCTCCTGATGCCTGTGCCACAGGGACAGATAGATACCGATCCATCCATTAAACAAAACCCGGGATACTAATATGAAAAAATTACTGACCTTAATTTTATTTGCAGGTACGACGGCCATGGCACAGCGACCTGTAGATGCCATCATCAAAGAGTTTAAGAATCCGCGGGGTAAAGAAGTATTGGTAGCGGCACATCGTGGTGACTGGCGCAATGCACCGGAAAATTCCCTGGCAGCCATTCAATATGCGATTAATATGGGTGTGGATATCATAGAAACAGATGTGCAGAAAACTGCTGACGGTTATCTGGTACTTATGCATGATGAAACGATAGACCGTACTACCACCGGCAAAGGGAAAGTAAAGGAACTGACACTGGCTTACCTGAAAACCCTCTACCTGCGTAATGGAGCAGGAGTGCCCACCACTCATCGTATTCCCACGCTCGAGGAAGCCATGCTGGTGATGAAAGGAAAGGTAATGGTCAACCTGGACAAGAGCTATAAATGTATGGAAGAAACCTATGCTGTACTGGAAAAAACCGGCACTGTAGATCATGGCATATTTAAAGGACAGGTAGCGCCGGCTGTACTGCAGGCGGAACATCCTGCAGTTATAGCGAAGGCCTTGTATATGCCGATCGTGAGCCTGGATGACAGTACCGCTGCCATGACCATGCATACATACCTGGAACAGCTGCATCCTGCCGCATTTGAGTTAATATTCCAAAGAGATACTTCTTCGATGTTGTCAGCGCTCCCCGCAAAAGACTGCAGGCTATGGGTGAATGCACTGTGGAGTAGCCTAAATGGCGGGCATTACGATGACATGGCTTTTGACGACGGCAATACAAAAGATAGCTGGGACTGGTTGTTGTCGAAAGGGTTTATGGTGATTCAGACAGATAGACCAGCTGCGTTGCTGGCTTACCTTCATAAAAAAGGGTTGCACAGGTAGTGCAACCCTTTTTTTAATATTCTATACCTGCGTAAAGACCGGTTTTTGCCGTGAGCAGATGGGTGAATTTTTGCAACCCTATCAGGTGTTGATTCATCCGGAGCTTCTGACCATCTTCATCAGTAAGTGTTAGGAGGCCTGTCGTGTTATTGAATTTAGTGGTAACGATCTTATTCCACCTGGACGTGGTCACTTTTTTAAAAGGGCCCGTTACCACAATATAGGTATCGTCAAAAACCACCTGGTGGTTACGATAATACAGGATAAATAGCCAACCTGCGCCGCCAAAAAACAGCAAACCAAAAGGCAGCAGTATAAATAAATAGATATTATTTGGATGCCCGGTTATGAGCGGGACTATACTAAATGCGGCAATACCTATGCAGATCCATCCTAAAATGTTGTAGGCCTTTTGCATGCGTAATGTAAAGTCGTTTTGCCAGTTGGCGGTAATGTTTTTGCCTGTAGCTTTATTAAGCTGATGAGTCGAGATGGCTTCTGCTATCAGGATGATGACATGTGAAAACATGTACAAAGTATTTTGAATGGTAAATTTGACAGTTAATCCTGTTGAACCGGTTAGCGCTTTTTAACAACTTTGATGTTGGTATACCTGAATACATTGGCAGGATCCGGTTTTCCCTTCGTTACGTATCCTTTGGGATAACTATAGTAGGATATGATCTGTCCCCTCACCTGAACGGCCAGCGGCAGGCTGCGGCCATCCCATAAGGATTCCGCGTCGACTAATTTTTTATTTGCAGGTTCTAAGTAGTAGAATTGCGTGGTTGAATCCGGAAATCCCTCCCGATATTCCGTCCATTGCGCACAAGAACAGGAAATGGCATTGTAATATAATATAAGGGTCGTATCTTTTTTCAGCGGTATAGGGTTTGGCGCATGCCAGGGACCTGTCGTATCATTGGGCATAACCGTTGCTGTAAGGTGGCCGGGAAATTTAGGATCGCCGGTACATACTGTGAGCAATAGCACGAATGGAAGAAGCAGATACATTTGCTATAGGTATAATGTGTGAAAAAGTAAGTGGCGGGATAAAGCTAAGTATTTTCTGTTGGAATATATTAAAACCAGCATACCTCCAGGTAAATTTATTAAAACAACAAACACTTTCATAAGGTGCCCAATTAGAAAGGGCCTGTATCATCAGAAAGATACAGGCCTTCATTACACCAGCATCAGGGCATTGCTACATCTGCGCTTATCTTTCAGATACTTTTTGCATAACTCCCGTAAACGGATCATAATTGATCACATTCTGCCAGACCTTGTAATTGCTATATACAATGGCAATAGACACTTTTCCCGCTGCGTTATTGTCCTCCACAGTTACCTCTGCCTGGAAGGAACCCGTTTTATAGATGCTTACCGACTGAGACGCCCCGAGCTTGCCGGGAAGCAATTGCCAAAGCTCCCCATTGGGAAGAATAAATGTAAGACCTCCGCTTGTAATAACCTGTTTGAAAATAGGATTGCCTTCCAGGTCATTCCATGCAGCAGTATCTCCCGGTAGAAATTCACTCTTTATCCCTTCTTTGACATGATACTGTTGGTGCACACTTTGCTGGTTGCGAATGATATTCCCTACGCTATCGAGGTAATAATGAGGGATAATATACTGCTCCTTTCTCCAGTCAATCCCGAATTCCGCGTTATATCCATGTTCCCAATGCTGGAGGTGCCAGTGAGGGGGATAATCAAGATGCGCCCTCGGTGCTGATGATTCGCAGTTCAGCAGGATAAATTCCCCTTTAAATGTCTGGTGTAAACCACTCATACACCCCATCAGTCTTAGCATCTCCTGGCAGGCTATTTCATAGTTGAGTGCTGCAGCCAGCCCTTTCCCGGGATAAGATGCTTTCAGGTAATCACCATTTAGTCTCTCTTTCCAGTTATGGTAGATCCATACAAATGGTCCGCCTTTGGGACTTTGATAGGGTGTTTGTATATGCATGCCATCAGTGGTGTCATTGATAAGTGCGAGACGATATTGGTTATCTGTATGTGTGAAGGGAACATCTGTTCTCCCGATGATCGCCCGCTGGATAGTTACACCCTGCGCTTCGATAGTAATGTATTCTGACGGCAGATGACAGTCTGTTGTCTCCAGTACGAAGAATATTTCCCGCTCGTTTTCACCATTGTACCATTTTTTTGTAGAAATGGTATAGGCAGAAGGTTTATTTTGTAAATTCAATACAGCCGGTTGTGTGCATCTGGAAGATTTGTCTTTTATGAGACGAACAGTTATATAAGTAGCCTTAACACTGGTGATCAGGAGACAATGTAACACCAACAGGCAAATCAGGGAGTGAATCTTCATATTAGTATCCTGGATTTTGTGTTAAGTTAGGATTCAGGTCTCTTTCACTTTGAGGAATAGGAAATAGTTCCTGCTGATGGGACACAAATTTCCGGTTCAGTTCCCCGATATTATTGATTACGCTGTCGGCAATGCCAAGCGTGACCAGATCAAACCAGCGTAAACCTTCAAATGCGAACTCAATCCTTCTTTCATGAATTACTTCTTGTCGGAAAAGGTTGGCAGATAAACCGGTAGTTACAACCGGCATACCCGCCCTTGCCCTCACTTTATTGATGGCCGCATATGCATTTGCGGTAGGACCATTCACCTCATTTTCTGCTTCTGCCGCCATTAAGAGGAGATCTGCATATCGGATGACAGGGAAGTCCAGTTGCCCCTGATTTTGGGCAAGACCATTGATAGTAGTGAACTTTTTCATCGCAAAATTAGTTTGCAACACACCAATGGTAGTGTGTCCATTGAAAGCTAATAACTGTGTGCCAGTGGAATAAGTATCCCCAGGCGTGGAAATGCTGGCTTTCAGACGCGGATCTCTGTTGTTATAAGGGGAAGCTGCGTTGTATAATGGAGAGGAATTGACCGGCAAGCCATCAGTACAGTAAAAGTCATTTACCAGGTTGGTATGTACTGAGAGAGAGAGGTTACCACCGCCTGCGGCAAAGAACGTGTATATATTGGCCATTTTGTCCAGATCATTTCCTTTGCAGGCAAAGAGCATTTCTTTATTGTCGATGTTCGCAATTGTAAAGGTACTTTCGAATGTGCTATTCAGGCCATTGCCCGCAGCGTCAGCCGTGGTTAAAGCCTGCTGTATCGCAGTCCAGGCACTTGCCCACGACTGGTGTTGCATTCTGGCTTCATATAGCATGCACCGTGCTTTCAGGGCCAGGACAGCCTGTTTGGTGAGTCGCCCTTTTTCATTGTTGTAGGGCTTTATACTCAGTGAGTCGGCGGCGGACTGAAACTCTCCCAGTATAAAATTGATGACAGTATCCCTGTTCGTGCGGCTTAATTCTTTGGAAGTGGCCAGATCTATATTAGTCGTATAAAAAGGAACATCACCGTATAAATACACCAGCCGCATATAAGCCAACGCTCTCAGTGCCCTGGCCTCCGCTTTTATGGCTATTCTGTCGGCTGCCGTGATCACATTACCCGGCGCATGAATGTTGTCCAGCACCAGGTTGGCTCTTTGAATCAATTGATAAGCTGACTGGTAGTAAGTCGCAAACCGTTGAGTGGAATTGGCATTTGTAATACCCTGTGCAAAGGAAATTAATTCTGTCTCGTACTTAAAATGTACCCCGTTATCTGTAATCCCTTCCAGGTCAGGTAGTTTACCGAAATTATTTTCTGATTGCAGTGCATCGTATATGCCTATCAGCGCAATCTTCAGATTATCACCATTAGCATAGAATGTTTCCGGTGATAAAGTGTCTTTAGGCAGCTTACTTAGATAGTCTTTGCTACATCCAAATAATAAGCTGGCGGCCGTCAATAATATGATGATTCTTTGCATATTTTTTTGTTAAAAAAGAACATTAACACCTACAGTCAATACTTTCAGCTGAGGAAGTGAATTCGTTACATATTGTTGCGTCGTAAGCCTTTCCGGATCGAAATCTTTGTATTTCGTGAAGGTGAAAAGGTTTTGTGCATTGGCATAGATACGCAGACTGCTCACCGGCAGCGTTTGTACCATCTCTTTTGTGATGGTATAGCCGAACTGAATATTCTTAATGCGCAGGTAAGCGAGATTCTGTACCCAGAATGAAGATGGCAACGTTTCTATCGAAGCGCCGTTATAGCCACTTCTGTCTACCCATAACCTGGGGATCGTCGTACTGGGATGTTCAGCCGTCCAACGGTCCAGCCAGTATTTCCGGATACCTGCGAAGGCAAAGGGTCCTACCTGGCGTGCCTGGTACGTGTAAACAGCACCCACTCCCTGGAACAGTACTGCAAAGTCGAATCTTTTGTAGTTTAATTTCAGGTTAAAACCATACAACCATTTGGACTGACGGCTGCCCAATACAACTTTATCTTTGTTGGTGATCTTGCCATCTCCATCTGTATCCTGGATCCTGAAGTCACCAGGCTGCGGATTTCCAAATAGGGAATGATCTGGTGCATTGGCTATTTCCGTTGTATTCTGGAAGATGCCAGCCACTTTATAGCCATAGATCGCATTGATAGGTTGTCCCCTGATGAGCCAGATAGCTGAAGTACTGTTTAATTCTACTTTGTCACTCTGAGAGGTCAAAGCTGGATTGATGGCAGTGACTTTATTGGTTACATAGGTCACATTGCCACCAAGGGATACGTGTACCTGGTGTAGATAGAAGTTATAATTTAAACTGGCTTCCCAACCTTTGTTCACAACGGATGCAGCATTGACGATTGTCGGATTAAGCACGCCCAGGGTAAGCGGATTATTGATCTGTGTAAGGATATCTTTTGTATTCCGTGAAAAGTAGTCTGCTTCGAAGGTGAGGCTCGAATTGAATAAGCTGGCATTGATCCCTAAATCGGTAGTAGTGGTGCTTTCCCATTTTAAATCAGGATTACCTAAAACATTGATGGCGCCGCCACCTGTATTGGTGTTATTGACAGGGTAGTTATTGGTGAAGGTCACTTGTGATGCAAATGGATATAAAGCAGTATTCTGGTTACCCAGCGTACCATAAGAAGCCCTTAATTTCAGGAAATTAACTGCCCTGAACTGCCAGAAAGCTTCGTTTGATAACACCCAGCCGGCGCTGAATGATGGGAAATTACCAAACCGGTTATGCTGGCCAAACCTGGAGGAACCGTCCCGTCGGAAGTTTACTTCGAATAAATACCTGTTGGCAAAGTCGTAACCCAATCTGCCAAAGTAGGAGCGGAGCGCCCATTCACCCTGTGTAGTATTGGCTACCAGTGTCGTGGCGCCGTTGCCTAGTGTAACCAGGCTTGTACTTGGAAATCCGGTTTGTAATATGGCATTTGATTTTTGAGTAGCCGATTCCTGATTGATACCCGCCAACAGATTCAGGCCATGCTTTTTGATCCGAACCTTATAGGATGCCTGTAGTACAGACGTGACGTTCTTATTGAAATTCTGTACATCTGTCAGGTAACTACCCGGTACGACGGTAGAAACAAGGTTATGGGTGACCGGATCATAGTTCTGATATTGTTTTCTGGTATCCAGGTAACTGACCCGCTGGTCATTTAGCGCCAGAGTACCTTTGATCTCGAGGTTCCTGATGGGTTCATAAGACAGGTAGGCATTCCCCAGGAATTTATGATCCTCCTGCCGCAACGATTCGTTGTCCAGGATTGCCTGTCCGTTGTTCCTGTTACGCTGGATTCCCAATTTCTGTTCGAGAGTGGCATACCTGCCCAGGGAATCATATACCGGGACTAAAGGGTGCTGTGAGAGGGCCGCTTCAAAAGCCAGGCTGCCCTTACCATCCAGTGAATTGACATCTGTACTGTTCGTAATATACTCAGGTCCTTGTTTGGTCAGCAGATCCGCAGGAGATACACTGTAAGAAAATGAGGCGCCAGCTTTTACAGCAGGAGATAATTTGATATCCACATTTAAGCGGGAGTTATATCGCTGGCTTCCCTGTTTTTTGACGATGCCTTCCTGGTTTAAATAGTCCAGTGAGAAATAGGTGGACAGGTTCTCGTTTCCAACATTCAGATTGACGGTATGGTCCTGCAGGAGCGCCTGCTTTCTGAATATTACGTCAAACCAATTGGTAGAGGGCATACCAGCGTATCTGTTAATAGCATCATCTGTAATTCCTGTGGTGCTGACATTCGAATTGGTTGCCGCTTCCTTATACAATTTCAGGTAAGTTGCATTATCCAATACCATATCAGGTAGTACGGTCGGTGATGCAATGCCGGCATAGGCGTTATAACCTACGCGTAATTTAGAGTTGAATTTACCTCTTTTAGTGGTGACCAGGATGACGCCATTGGCTGCTCTGGAACCATAAATCGCGGCTGCCGCAGCATCTTTCAATACGGTTACCGACTCGATGTCATTCGGGCTGATGTTGTCAATAGGGGCTTCTATCCCGTCAACAAGCACCAGCGCCCCTGCATCGTTCAATGTACCGACCCCTCGTACCCTGATGGTCACCTGGCCATTACCAGCCTCACTTGTATTGGCGTTGGCAAAAATGCCGGGTACTAATCCATAGAATAGCTGTGAACTTTGCGTGATAGGACGGTCATTAAAGTCAGCAGACTTAATAGTGGTTATGGCACCGGTAACAGCACTTTTCTTTTGCGTACCATACCCAACAACGGCTACCTCGTTCAGGTTGCTGGAAACCTGTTTTAATCTCACTACCAGGGAATTGTTCTCGTTATTATTTACCTCGTAGGCTGTAACCAGGTGATCTTCGTACCCTATATGCGTGAAGATGAGATCATAGCGGTTGGCTGCCTTTAAGTTCGTAATAAGGAAAACGCCTTTATTGTTTGTCGTAGCAGTCGCCAGTTTGTTCACTTTGCCGGTTTCGGAAATACTAACGGAAACCCCTTCTAACGTTTCTCCTGACCCCGAGATGACGGAGCCTTTGATCTGTGTAGTTTGCTGAGCACTTAGTACAGAAGAAAAAAATAGCAGCAGTACAAGTAACTTCCATCGGAATTGTTGTAGTGTGAATGCCATAAATGTTGTTTTAGAACAGGCAATACAGTGCCTTTCACTTTTTCAAGTGACCTTTTAAGTTGGATAATAATGTTGTTTACTTTGAAATAAAAATGACGCCGTTCTCTTCTTTATAAGTCAGGTCGTTTGTGTTGCAAATCAGCTGCAATACAATATCAAATGAGTCTGATGGCAGGAAGGAACCAGAGAACGACGCAGGTCTCGTCTCCGAGGTGTTAAAAATGATCCGTTTGTGATATTTCTGACCGATTGTTTTAAACACCTCCTGTAGTGGTGTTTTACTAAAATGAATGGCCATGTCAGCGCTGACAGATGGTATGACTTCACCCGGTCTTTGTTTGTCTGTTATTGTAAACTTACTTACGGCAAGTGTATGTTGGGATGGATCAATTGTGCATTGCTGACCCGGTTTCAGGTAGATTTGCTGTGCAAAAAGAGTTGTATCTACTGCTCTTACAACTACTTTCCCGGATAATAACTGGACAAGTACGTTACGGCCGGTAGAGCGCACTGTAAACCGGGTACCCAAAGCGGTAGTACCAATGCTGTTTGTATAGACGGTAAATGGTTTTGCTTCGTCTTTTGCGACATCAAAGGTCGCTGTACCGGTCAATTGTATATCCCTTTTAGTCTCAAATGGGAGGTTATATGTAATCGTACTGCCAGCTGTAATTGTAATAATGGAACCATCTTCCAGCGTTCGTTTTATTGTTGCGCCGGAACTGTTTTTAATAATATGCTGCCGGGAGTGATGTACGGTCATCGCTATAGATGGTATGGATCGCGTCTTTTGGTTCGTGAAAAAATAACCAGTCAGCAGGGCTAATCCAATCACACTGGCTGCTGCAAGCCACCTGAAAGAAACAATGCGGCTTTTACCAGTGGCATTGGATTTATTCGCTTGTATTTGTGCAAAAATGTCGGCAGAACGATCCGGGGAAATCACCCTCACATCATTTTTCAGATCATCAAGAAAGTCCATTTTGTATTGAAGCATGATCTCTTCCTCATGCGCAAGAAATAACCTGAATAGTCTTTCTTTCTCCTGTTCGGAGGCATTTCCGTCTCTATATTTCCGGATAAGCAATAATAGTTCTTCCATATCTACTATTAAGTATCCGGAACTGAAAAAAGGGGGGTGTCGTTTGATGTTACGAAATTGTTAACAAGTCTCCACTCAAACCTGTAGCAACAGAAGAAGGATACCCATACCTGTGGATGACAGTAAATAGGGCTGGGATTGAATATCCTGTTTTAATAATTTTGATGCTGATTTTACATAATCTTTGGCGCTCTCTATGGAAATGGATAGTTGAGAAGCCACTTCTTCATAAGATTTGCCTTCCAGGCGGTACAAGGTGAAAGCCAGCTTTTTACGATGCGGAAGTCTTTCTATAGCACTATTGAGTATTCTCAGCTTTTGTGAAAATTCTTCTTCATAGGCGGTGGAATCATTTTCGTAGCTAAGGAAATCATTGAATTCTTCCAATAGGGGAACAATATTTTTTTTTAGTTTTTTCTTCAAATGAAGGGACGCTTTGAAATAACTTGCTGTAAACAGCCATCCGGCAACTGAATGCGTGGGATTAAGCTTATGTTTATTATTCCACAAGGCAATAAATACTTCCTGTAAAAGGTCTTCGGCTTCGTGCTGATCAAATACCATCCGGTAAATGTTTTTAAGGATCGCCTGGTGGTATTGGTTATATATATATGCAAAGGCATCTTCACTACCTAGCTTTAATGCTGAAGTCAATTGTTCATTATCGAAATTGATTGGCACGTCTTTGTATATTGGACGTAAAGGTAAAATCTTGATTTTAGTCTGATTATTAAGAAAATGTTAAGCGCCATTTCTGTTGTCTTAGATAAGCAAGTTGTTATGACAAGCTTATTTTAAAACTTCGTCAGGATCTTTCACTGTACCTAATAACTGGATGCTGATTTCCCTATCTGCGCCTGTGGATTTTTGCGCTTCATACAAGGCGATTGTCTGCAATTTCAGTTGTGTAATGAACGTACCACCGCGTTTCACCTGGTACACGGAAAGCTGCATGCCCAGTTGGGTGAGAAAGTTGCCAATGGGCTTCAGCAGCTAAATAGTTGCAGAGATCAGGGGGGTAGCGTGGAAATCGAATTGCCAGCCGTTATTCATACCTGCGAGAAGGATCACCTTTTTTACATTGGGCGCCCACGCACGGGGCGCTTTGAAGGTGTATACTGCCTCTTTCACTAATGCCGCAATCGGGGCCATCACCCTGGGGGATCCCTGGAACCCATGAAAAAGGACAACTAATTCCATATAGGTATGTATTAATCAATGAAGATCGCGATTATAGTGTGGATGGGCAATACCAACTGGTTTGTATTTTATGGATGTGTATATATATAAATCAGGATCAGATTTGAACCATTTTCGTCTTTATATGTAATATATAAATTGAACGAAATTGATATGCCCCCTAAAGCAGACCGACTCCTATTGATCGCCATATTACTCGCTTTGTTACTACATGGGTCTGCTCTCTTATACAACCTGGATTTCACTTACGATGCCTTTGTTCATATTTTCTTTGCTGACCATTATGCAAGATCGTGGTTTGACCCCTGGGAATACAGGTGGTATACCGGTTTCCCGGTCACCAGTTACCCGCCCCTTGTGCATCAGTTAATAGCATTGCTTTCGTTTGTTGGCGGACTGAAGTTTGGTTTTATCATTGTCATTCTTGGTGCACTTTGTTTTTTTGTCATTGGGATTTACCGGTTTGCCCAGTTGTGGGTACCTCAGCGCTCAGCGGCCTATGCTGCGCTATTTGCTGTATTGGCTTCCTCCATCATACAGACCATTCACATTTATGGTCAGTTGCCAACTATGCTGGGCATCGCCTGCCTGATCAATGCCCTGCCTGAAGTCTATGCCTGGTTCAGAACCAGGCAACCCCGCTACCTGGTGCTTGGAATTGCCTTGTTGTGGGTGACGGTTGCCTCACATCACGTGACCACAATATTCGGCGTGGTATTCTTTATAGCACCCATTATAGCGACAGCCCTGCTTGATGTAGCCGGTTTTGAGGGGCGTTTCCGGGAGGTGGTCCGCCAGTTTATAATAGTCGTCATCAACCGCTGGTTCCAGTTTTTTTCGTTTTTCTCATTATTGGTCGCTGGAATTGTAACCATTATTTTCCCATATTGGTATTGGTCAAAAACAGATCCCATCAGCCAGGTACCCATTCCTCATGGCTCAAGAGATTCTTTTATTGCAGTTCCCTCCAGTGGGCTGATGTTCTTCCTCATTCCCATGGGATTTACAATCCTGATGTTGCCCTTTATCTTCAGAAGTTTGTACAACCGGCGGAACATCTTTCTGGGCTTATCATTTACCCTGCTATTGATCCTGGGTACAGGGGGAACGACTCCTATTCCAAAAATGATCTTAGGTAATAATGCCTTTAATATCCTGACACTTGACAGATTTACATTCTGGGCCACTGTAATTGGCATATCGTTTATAGGTGATTTTTTCCGCAGGTTGGTGGAAGGAGATATCCGGGCAAGGATTATCAGCCGCTACGGAAGGTTGGTATACCATTCCCTTTTCCTGCTATTGACTTGTGTAATAGCAGGCCAGGCGCTGTTCATTCTCAATTTTCATAAATATAGGTCTCTTCAGCCGGCGTCAATAGATGTTCAGCCTATCGTTAATTTTCTCAACCGTGACGAACATAACCGCTGGCGGTTTATGACACTCGGTTTTGGAGACCAGATGGCATGGCTCTCTGCGCAGACGAATGCATTATCTATAGATGGTAACTACCATTCGGCCCGCAGGGTACCTGAGATGACTACCCGGCCACTTGAACGCCTGGAAAATTCGAAATTCAAAGGAATTCCAGGGCTTGGCTCATTACAACAATTCCTTACTATACCCGAAAAATATCATCTTAAATTTATATTTTCGAACGATAAGTTCTACGATCCTTTGCTCTACTTTGCAGGATGGGAAAGGGTTCAGCGGCTTGAAAATGGCATCATGGTGTGGCAGAAGCATGATATTCCGCCTTTACCTACCATACTACCAAGAAAATATATCCAGCCCTATCAGGCTAAAATGTGGGCTGTTCTACCGGTTTCGACGTTTATAATACTTGTTACATTACTCCTCATCAATCGTAAACGTTACCTGTTTCATCCCTTCTTACCTGTTACAGATACCTCATATCACCCGGATAAAAGTAACCGCTGGCTCTTTTTGTGGACGATCTTAGTGCTGATAATCACTTCCGGAGTAGGATTACACAATATGCTACACAGCTACCGGCGTGATCCGGTATTGCTATTACAGGCCTATTACCATGCCCTGGATTTCAAACAGTATGAGGAGGCACATGATTATTTTATTCCCGGTAAAATTTCGCTGGATGAATATGTGCTCCAGTTATCAGTCAGAGACGGATTACTGGCTTCTTATGGCAAGCTGGATAGCATCGCCATAAAGATGCCGCAAAAGCATCGTGATACAATTCATGCAAAAGTTATGTCCTGGTGGGTAACTCCACTCGAAAAATACCTGGTACAAACAGATTTCAAATTGGTAAGAGATCACAATGGTTGGTTGATTGATCCGCCGTCTTTTGAAGCACCAATAGTCGCAGATGAACATATGGAAAAAGGGATTGTCAGCTTTCATAGCCAGGGAAGGAGGGTCATTTCTACAGGTAATACCAGATAGCAGGATATCCTGGATAGACCCTCGCTCCGGATTATTTCAGCCCGCCTTGTGCAATACAACGGACAGTACCTCGTAGTAGGGGAACTGATGAATACGAGTTATCTGCCAGCTCATACTACAATAGAAGCAGAACTATATGATCAATATGGAAGAAAGCTGGTCAATTACAATGTGAAATTTGGCACCATTCATAATGTATTGCCTCATGAAAAGATACCATTCAAAATAGCGTTTGAAGAAACCGCCTGGTTAAAAGATGATGACAAACAACCATTAAAGTTCGATCCACATGAGTTCTCTGCAGCTACATTTAGTTACGCGCCGGTTTCTTTCCGGTTATTTGCCAGAGCTGTAGTGGCTAACAAAGATTTATACAGAGACAATGGCGTACAAAATGTAAGCATTGATACCGCTAATAAATGGATAAGCGGTGATTTAATCAATTACGGTGTGGAAGAAATCAGTGTTCCTCAATTGTTATTTACCTTTTATGATAACAATGGAGCGGTGAAGTGGGTAGATCACCTGTTCCTGAGAGATGGTATCAGACCTCAGGGCCAGGAATCATTCGCCTTTTCATTTCCTATGTTGAATAGGATCCACGTTATCAGGGAAGGACAGGACGGTGACTTTTATGTAAATGGACTTTTGCAACGTCCTCATAAATTTATGCTAAATGATCCCCGTGCACTTGTTCGTATAAGTATTAATAGTTTTATCGGAAGCCCAACAATATATTAATGAATCGCTATTTGAACATATTCCTTTTGCTGGTTTTTTTTACCAGTTGCTATTACGGGCCTACGCCTGCAAGAGGTTGCGTAGACATAGTGGTTGCTGATACGTGCTATGCAGGCGATGAATTGCGGCTACAGATAAAGAGCAGGAGAGAAAGCCACGGAGATGTATATATCTTCATAGATGACAGCCGGGGCATTGAGATGGTAAACATAAAAATGGGAAAGGACACCCTGCTTAAAAGGCAATTTAAGAACAGTGGAATCGTAAAAATTCAGTCTTTTGTCAATAGCACCCTGTGTAGCGTTAAACAAATTTATATAAGCCCTTTACATGCTGCCCGCCCGCTTTCTGTTTACCTGGGGCCTAAATCCATCAAAACAGGGGGGGAGGATAGCACGATGATGACAATAATACCAATGGATACATTTGGCAATTTATTACCAGACACCACACGGGTTGGTTTTTCAATTATTCATCCAGATAAAGCCGGAACAAGTGGAAAAGACCGCCTTTATGGAGGAATCGCGGCCGTGGATATAAGTGGTGGCACAATAAGTGGAAAAGGATTTGCAATGGCTACGGTAGGTGCAGTCGCAAGCAGGGAAATGGACTTCCTGGAAGTAAGTGGGGACCCGATAGATTTTAGAATCAAAGCATCTGTTCATAGCACTTTTGCAGATGGCAGGCAAACGTTTAAGATATTTTCAGATAGGCTGGTTGATAAATATGGAAATATTTTGCCGGAAGGATCAATCGTATATTTTAATTGTTATGAGGGTAATGATAGCATAAGAACAATTACCGGGTATACCATTGGTGGTATTGCTACAATTTATTTGCAGAATCCGGTACGGACAGGCGTCTTTAAAGTCAATGCTGTTACTGCTACTGGGGCTGAAAGTAATACTGTAGTGCTGGTTTTTAATACACCTAAATTTGAATATTGAAATGAGACTACGTCATTTGAAATATTACAGGATTTATTTTAGCATAGTTGCGCTATTTATATTAGTGTCTGGCATAGGCGCACTGGCAAAGGTATGGGCTTATTTCAATAAAGGTGCAGACCGGTCAACCGCATTGAATCTTCAGCAATTAGGCAATACTAATTTCATACAGGATGTCACCTGGTTGCCTTCAATTGACTTTCGTGGTCGGCCACCTGCAGATTATAACCGGGCAGAAATTATGCAAGCCTACCTGGGAAGCTGGGTGCAGCAGGAAATAAGCTATCTCACAGGGGATACCAATCGTTTAAAGGATTACTATACAACAGCCCTTCTGCCGGGAATTAAAAAAGGGATTAAGGGACTACAGGAAAAGCATATACTGGTGCAACAGGTAGATCTCGATCATCATGTAAAGATGAAATTCTTCTCAAGAGATGGACAGATTGCAGCCTTTAGCGATGATGAGGTGAAGGTCGTCAGGCGCGTTTATGATAAAAAAGCAAAAAGGATCATTGCGTCAAATATAGAAACCAGGGGCTATGATGTGGTGATGTTACTGGAGGATGATCGCTGGAAAATAAGTGCAATTGAGCAAAAAAGACCGGTTAGGTTCCAATCGGAAGATACGCTAAAGCCAGCCTTTGAAGGTATGGTGGTTGTAAAGGGCCGGGATTTTATGCTGAACGGACAGCCCTTTCTTCCACACGGTATCAACTACTATCCACAGAAGACGCCATGGACGGATTTCTGGCCCTCCTTCGATACCAGTACTGTCCGAAAGGACTTTAGTATTATAAGAGATCTGGGATTTAACGTCGTCAGGGTTTTTGTCAATTATGCAGACTTTAACGGGGGAAATGTAAATCCCTTAAGGATAACTCAGTTAAAGGAACTCTTAAACCTGGCAGAGCGATATCAGTTAAAAGTGATTATTACCCTATTTGATTTTATAGGCGATTATGGCTTGATGAACTACCCTGCTATGGAACAGCAATTAAAGTTGGTGTTGACTGTCTTTAGGGGTCACAAGGCTATTATGGCATGGGATCTTAAAAACGAACCGGATCTGGATTATAACGACTGGTCAAAGAAAAATATCAACGACTGGCTCGAATGGGTAGCCGGAATGGCAAAAAAGCTGGACCCTAACCACCTGGTCACAATTGGCTGGGCACACCCTGAAAATGCCACAGCTTTCGCCAGTGAACTGGATTTTATCTCTTTTCATTCTTATCGCAGCCCGTCGCAATTGGAAGCTGATGTTATTACGCTGAGGAAAAATGTGACCGGCAAGCCATTGGTCCTTGAAGAGTACGGAATGCCTACCTACAGAGGTATGTGGGCGCCGTTTGGAGCAAACGAAACCAAACAGGCGAACTACTTCCGGGAAGTGCAGAAAATATTGGATCGGTATAATATTCCTTCACTGGTATGGACCCTTTATGATTTTACACATGCACCGGAAGCTGTGGTGGGTAAATTGCCCTGGCGGAGAACGCCGCAGTCCCATTTTGGCATACTACGTGAGAATGGTACCCGTAAGCCCGGAGCCGATATTTTAAGAAGATAATCTTTTTGTTTTACCCAGTATTCCCAGGAAGTGAATATAGAACCAGTCAATGATATTATCCATTGGGAGAGAAACAGCAGCCAGGTAGTTTTGCTGGCCCAGTGATATGCGGTAGGCGTCGTTGCTCACCACTTTGTCAATTGCAGCTGCAAGGCTGACAGCATCATCAGGATGAAAGATCTCACCGACATATCCTTCTTCTTTTATAAGTTCCTGCAGGTCACCAATGTCGGGAAGGATCACGGCTTTTCCGTAACTACCTGCCTGGTGCAATACGCCGGAACTACCCGTCGTGCTTGTATAGGGAAATACAACAACGGCACTTTCCCTGAAAATTACAGGTACGTCTTCTTCTGCTATGTAACCTGTAAATATTAGTCCGGGTACATGTTTGTATTGTTCCAGCACCTCCGCAAGGTAACCTTTTCGATTCGGACTGTCCGTACCGGCAATGACAATTTCCATAGGGATATCTGTAGTTTTTCTTAATAACTCCACTGCTTCAATTAACACTTCCACCCGCTTATAAGTACCGAACTTGCCAAATGTCATTATTTTCAATGGGCCGGGCGGTAATACCGGATCCGGCATAGGGGGTGTTTCAAAGCTGCCATGTGGTACCAGTGCCACATTGTTGATATGGTACTTTTGTTCCAGAATCTCTACATATTTGGAAATTGTCACGGTAACGAGATCTGCGGAAAGGATCAGGCGGCTCAATAAAGTGCCAATTAAATTATATAATCGGGAAAGTAGCTTGTTATTGGTGATTCCGGCATTATTCAGGTCGACCCTTTCAAGGATGTTATGAAGGATGACGACAGAAGGAAAGCGAAAGGTTTTAAGTAGCAGGGGCGTAAATAAACCAAGTGCGGCCTGCACTTTTTTATCTCCAAATGAGAGGAACTGGATATTGAACAGGACAATATCTGGTTTGTAGCTGCGAACAGTTTTTAGTATGCCAAGTGGATTGCCCCACCCATTAAATGTCCATGATGGTGCTACAGTGACCGGGCAGCCTTCATCATCCAGACTGTAACTTTCATTGTCTGGTAGCTTATCTGTAATTAGAATTAACTCCCTGATCTGTTTATTCAGGCGCAGGTATTTAACCAGATAAAATCCATATTCATTCAAAGTGCCTTTACCCGGAGGATAAGTAGTCACTACCGCTACTTTCAAAAGAGGTAACATAGTCAGTTATTTATTTCCAATCCTATGATAGGTACATACTAATAGCAGGCTCAATAAGAACGAGCTGATAGATATAACAATGTATTGGAAAAAAAGTTTTTCGTTGGGTATACCTGCAAGGTAACGTAAGTATCCGATCAGGAGCGAACCTGCTATCACCAATAACCAGAATCTGACTATCTGGACGAGGGGTAACGGCTGAACAGGTTGCTTGGGTTGTCGCATCGCCCAGAAAAAAATAACCATTAAGCCAACAATGCTACTTAAAATTTGTAATATAAAATGAACAGAGATGTAATACCCTCTAAAAGGCACATTATGTAAAAGTATCGGGACGTACCTGGCTACCTGGTATTCATCATCATGGGTAAAACCATCCCAGATGAAATGCGTTAAAATGCCTATCATAAGAGAAAGGAGTATAGACAGGAAATTGGTACGTAAATATTTTCTCCAGTCTGTTATAATGGTATTACTAAAACGAACAAAAAGGAAGGGTGGAAGATGGCTTATAAAGGGCATTTGTATAATACCCTGATAGAGGCCATATAATATCAGTCCCATTGGAATGTCAAAAAGGAATATGCCGGAAAAGGTATGACCATAATGACCGTATAATGTCATTCTAACAAAGTATTCAAAGTCTGGTACCATACTTCCGATAACCAGTGCGGTGAAAGAAAGTGTTTTTGGGGTGTATTTTCGGAAAGGTAATACTGCAGCGATATGCGAAAGTGTGAAGGGCATAATGAAAATGTGAAATAATAGTTTTTCTTACATTTGATTGAGTGAGTATCTGCTTATAAAGATAGTGTTAGCTGCCAAATGAAAGGAATATTTTTTTGCATGTGAAAAACAAACTGTAGCCGGATTGATTATTTATGTGACTGTTCATGTATAATGTGAACTTTTTAACTCCATATCCATAGATTATGAAAATTCTTTTGGCGGATGATCAGCCATATATACTGAAATTTGTAGGCGCAGCGCTGCAGCAACAAGGGCATGAAATTTATTTTGCATACAATGGGCAGGAAGTAATTGATGTTTATGATACCCATCGACCTGACCTGGCATTGATTGATTATCATATGCCCGAACGCTCAGGAATAGAAGTGCTGTCTCATATCCGTAAAGGGAAGATGGATACAATTCCAGTTATCATTATGTCTTCTAACGAGGAAGAGGAAATTATTGTAAATGCCTTTAAACTGGGCGTCGACGATTATGTTGAAAAACCAGTAGGCATCCGGGAACTGGTGAGCAGGGTGCAACGGCAGCTGGCCAGGGCATATGGTTATGAGTATGCGGGGGAGCCTGTTGATGAACCCTCCGGTGTACTACAGAAGAAGTATGTAGGCATCATTATACCCTGCTATAACGAATCGACACGACTGGCAGGAAAAGTGTTCTCAGATTTTGTAAACCTGAACGCAGGATATCATTTGTGTTTTGTAAATGACGGTAGTAAAGATAATACGTTGGAAGTATTATTGGAACTACAGAAAGGCAATGAGGAAAAGATCAGTGTTTATAATATGCCGCAAAACGGTGGGAAGGCCGAGGCTGTCAGGCAGGGCGTATTGCACCTGGTGGAGGACAAGCATTTTGATTTTATCGGGTATCTGGACGCTGATCTGTCGACAGATTTTAAAGATTTCAATGATCTGGTGAATACAATTCAAACATCGTCATACAAGTTGGTAAGCGGATCCAGGATCAGTCGTATAGGTGCGAATATTACAAAAAACGGTGCAAGGGAAGTTATCAGTAAAATAATAAACCTGATCATCCGGAAAATACTCGGTATGAGTTTCCAGGATACCCAGTGTGGTGCAAAAGTTATGGCAAGAGAAGTGGCAGAAAATGTCTTTAATGATAAATTTATAACCCGTTGGTTGTTTGACGTAGAGATTTTCCTGAGAATGAAAAAATTTTATGGAAAGGATTCAGTGCAGCAGTTAATATATGAACAACCGCTCAAGAGATGGATCCATGCTGATGGATCTAAGTTGTCTATGAAAGATTCCTTGAAAATAGTCGCACAGTTGCTGAAGATTGCTTCTTATTACCGTTCTTATCACCCGCAAGAAAAAAACACAATATCCAATGCAACACCTGTCCAATGAAACGCTTTCAAACTACTGCTATGCACTTTCCAAACAATTAACCGCAATGAACTCAGCAGCCGTCAGCGACGAGCTACAAGGTATCATACAATCAGGCTGTCAATGTTTAATACTTGATGGTAGCCGTGTAGAAGAGGTCGATATTGCCGGGTTAAATTTACTCATTAAGGTGTATAAGTGGATGATGGCCTTAAACGGTTCTATGGTCCTGCAGCTGAAAAAAAATGGGAAGTTAGCCGCTATGCTGCACCTCACTAAATATGACAGGTGGTTTCAACTCAAATATACTGAATGAAGTAAATGGAGAAAAAAAGTGGTCATAAATTATTGAGGCAGGGAGTGTTCCTGTTTGTAAGTACCCTCATCGTGAATTTAGGTAATTACGGCATTAATCTTCTATTAGGACATTGGTTACCCCCGGCCGATTTTTCGGAAGTTGGATTACTGGCTACGCTGTTGTTATTAATATCCTTTGTTGCTATTGGATTTCAAATGACGGCGGCAAGGTATATAGCCGGATCTGATGGCGCTGAGCCTTACGCAGTCATCCGCTGGGTTCGTAAACTGGCTCTATTTATGGGTATAATCCCTTTTTTATTGCTATGTGCCGGTGCGGGTTATTTGCAGGATTTTTTTCATACACAGTCTCCTTACATCTTCCCTATCTTTGGTGCCGGACTGCCATTTTACTTATTGATGAGTGTTAATAGGGGCATGCTTCAGGGAGCATCCAGGTTTGGTCGTCTGGCGGTTACCTACCAGACTGAAATGTGGGTCAGACTGGTCTTAAGTATCTTATTTTATAAAGCCGGAACAGGAATCCCGGGAATAACTTTCGCCATCACCTTGTCGTTAGTTGCCTCTTACCTTGTTTCTATTGTTGCTACGCCTGAAAAAGGACCGCAGGGGTTTGACCGGTATGGACTGTTGAAATTCCTGTCAGTCATCCTGATTTACGAATGTAGTCAGATCCTGATAAACAATAGTGATACAGTGTTGGTAAAACATTTTTTTCCGCCGGTGGATGCCGGATTATATGCCGCCATGGCTTTAATTGGAAGGATCGTGTATTTCAGCACATGGACAGTAGTTACCTTACTGTTCCCCATTGTCATACGTCTGGAAAAAGAGGGCAGGCCACATCTGGCATATTTCACGGGAAGTCTCTTAGTGGTAGCAGGTGTTGCAGCAATGATCGTCCTGGTCTGTTACCAGGTCCCGATACCAGTCATCACTTTATTGTTTGGAAGTAATTATATCGCCGTTGCACCTTTCCTCTGGAAGTATGCGTTGGCTACAGGCCTATTTGCCTGTGCGAATGTTTTTACTTATTACAATTTGTCTCTGGAAAGATATTTACCGGTATGGTGCTCTCTTATGGCAGGTGTAATGCAGGTATTCCTGATTTGTTTTATTCACAATAGCTTTTTACAGGTGATCAATATCCAGGTATATTTAATGGCAGCGGTTATTATTGTGCTGCTAGGCCTGCAACTATTTTATTATAAACCATTCAATGAAAAGGTAATCAATCCGCTATGAGATACCTGATAACCATCTTACTGTTGCTCGTATCCGGCAGAGCGCTTAGTCAGCAGGATATGCAGACCGGCTTTACATACCTGGAAAATGGACGATTTGCTGACGCGGCAGTTTTCTTTAAAAGCTATCTCGCAAAGGACCCGGAGAACAGGACGGCATTGATCTGCTATGGCAGGGCTATTGGCCTTACCGGAGATATCGGGGGAGCGCAGAAGATCTTCGGTGATTTGGAAAAAAGATTCCCTGGGGATTTTGAAGTGAACCTGAATATTGCAGAATCCTATATGTGGGGAAAATCTTATGGCGAGGCCAAAAGTCTATATATTAAATTGCTACAGGCGCATCCGGAAAGCTTCCCTGTCAACCTTGGACTGGGAAATGCCTATTCTTCGCTATTACAATACGATTCTGCCCTTGTTTTCATTAACCGGGCGCTATCTATTCAGCAGGATAATGCCAATGCAAATATCAGCCTTAAATACACCCGGCTGGGACTCGCAGATCTGCAGGCCCGAACACAGCGATATCAATCCGCTAAGGAACAACTGGACGCCATTTTCCGGATTTTTCCTCATGATAAGGAGGCTTCTTTCGCATTAGGTCAGCTATATATACAACAGCAGCAATACAAGAATGCAGCAGCTATGTTTCATGAGATGTTGCAGTTAAAGCAGGATAGCCTGAATGTCTTACTCAGCCTTTCTTATTTATCCTTTCTGCAGAAAGACAAAAAGCGTGCATTGCAATATGCCAATGAGGCGATAACCGTATCAAAAGATAGTACAGCCTATTTGAAAGCAAGGTTAGGACGGGTCAATGCGCTGGGATGGAACGAACAATTTAAACAGGCGTTCAGAGAACTGGATACCCTCGATAGGCTGTATCCCGGCAATCCGGACATCCTGGTGCGTCGGGCAGCGTTACTCACCTGGGATAAGGATTACGCGCGGTCGGTTAGTCTTTTTAAATCCGCGCTTGGAAAAGTTCCTTATTCCTTTGATGCCAACCTTGGCACCGCCGACGCGTTATTCGCCCAGGAGCAGGACGCTGCATCCAGGAATTATGTACTTTCGACACTTAAATACTTCCCGGATCAGAAAGATGCAAAGGAGTTTCTGGACAGGATCATCCTTCGCCATGCCCCCTCCGTAAGTACACAGGATTACAGGAGTAATGATAAAGGAGGAAATATTGCTTACAACTACCAGGTATCATTGGGTGTAGATCTGGCCACCCCAGTCAGATTGAATGTGGAATACAGATTGCGCCATGCAGAGAGCAGGAATGGAAATGTAACCGCAGATAACGAAAACTATGCAGTGGGTCTTCGCTGGAGATTAATGCCTTCCTGGCTGATCACTGGGAGTTTGAATTTATCCAGGCTAAAAGGTACAGCGGACAATACACACCTGCTGGCAGACGTGGGCACGGAATTTAAGGTAGCCAAATGGCACATCTTGGAATTCCGGTATCGGTCAGAAGTACAAAATTTTACTGCCGACCTGATAAACAGTAATATAAAGCTTCACAACTATATAGTTACTTACAACCTGGCGACTCCATTCCGGGCCGGACTCTATACGCAATATTTTTATACAGCATACTCAGATAATAATAACCGCTCGCTTTTATTCGTTTCACTCTATTACAATTTTAAGACAGATCCGGTAGTCAAAGCAGGTTTTAATTTCAATACGATGGTTTTCAAGGTACAGGAACCACTCAAATATTTCAGTCCCTCGGTATTCACAAGT
The DNA here is from genome assembly GCF_039596155.1 of Chitinophaga sp. GTDB lineage: Bacteria > Bacteroidota > Bacteroidia > Chitinophagales > Chitinophagaceae > Chitinophaga. The sequence continues at coordinate 71,943 of NZ_JBCNKF010000023.1, read as the reverse complement.
TATGAGGTGTTTGCTACTATCGAGAATTTGCAGATACCTAAAAGGAAATTCCTCTACCAGGCTTTCCTTGCCGGCGGTTATCAACAGATAGAGCACGCTGCCTACCAGGCCATTTACAGAATTACCTTGTCCCTGGGATACCGGCCTGTAAATAACCTTGAAGCTACAGTCTATTATCTACATAGTAACAGCGCATCTTCTACAGTAGTGGGTTATACGTATTCTGAAATCGGTATAAGAGCCCGTTGGGTAATAAAGAGCCTTTACAGGAATTGGTTTCATGATAAAAATAAAGAAAAGTGAGCGACACATTTTTTAACTTATCCGGTGATCCGCTATGCCTGCTGGATAAAAATGGAATTTTTAAAACAGTCAATACGTCTTTTTGTGCTGTCTTTGGCTGGACAGAAAAGGATGTGGAGGGAAGATCATTTCAATCATTTTTAGATCCTGACACCATTGAGCTGACCAAACATGTTATCAGGAATGGTCTGAAGAAGGGTGCTACCAGTTTACGGAATCGGTTTTTGAAGAAAGACGATGGTTATTGCTGGTTTGAATGGAATATTAACATTGATCCTGTTAATGGAGACTTATATACGCGTGGTTATGATATAAGCGAAATCATAGCTGCAGAACAAAGGTTTCATACGTTCTTCAGGAATGTGCAGGCCTTTTTGTGCGAGCATGACCTGGAAGGGAATTTGCTGTCCGTTAATCCCGCCGCTGCAGCCGGGTTAGGGTATTCGGTGCAGGACTTAAACGGGAAAACACTATATGATATCGTGCCGGTTCGTTATCATCGTGATTTGCAAACTTACCTTTCTCTATTTCCCGTTCCGGGTAGACATAAAGGTTTAATGCATTTACAACATAAAGATGGAAGTAGTAGAATATGGTTATATAACAACGCACTGGAAAAGAAAGCAGATGGTACCCTCTATGTAATAGGTTCAGCCCTGGATATTACAGATAGGTTTTCACTTGAATCTGATCTGAAGCGTACAAAAGAAATGCTGGAACAGACAAACCGGGTGGCGAGGATTGGTTATTGGGAATTAGACACCAGGACTTTTCAGGTTTTCTGGTCTCCCATCACGCGGGAGATTCATGAGGCCCCGCCGTCTTTTGTACCCCAATTAGCAACCGGGGTGTCATTCTTTAAGGAAGGCAATAGCCGGGAACTGGTCAATCAGGCTGTTGCCAATGCCATTAACAGTGGAGAGCCTTATGACCTGGAACTTGAGCTGATAACTTTCACGGGAAAGGAAAAATGGGTAAGGGCGATCGGGAATGCAGAATTCAAAGATGGCAGCTGTATAAGATTGTATGGCACTTTCCAGGACATAGATGAAAGGAAACGAATTAGCATTGCTATACAGAAAAACAGGGATGAGCTTAAGATTGCCAAGCAGCAGGCAGAAACAGCCAATAAGGCCAAATCTGAATTCCTGGCGAGCATGAGCCATGAAATAAGAACACCGCTCAATGGAATCATAGGATATGCAGATTTAGCATTGAAATCTGAGCTGAATGAGAAGCAATTTGAATACATATCAATAGTTCAGGAATCAGGCAAAACCCTGTTAAATATTATCAATGATATCTTAGATTTTTCGAAGATAGAAGCAAACAAGTTAGAACTTGAAATACATAAATACCCCCTGTTACAATTATCGACAGAAGTGTGTGACATTATCCGCCATCAGGTGCATAAGAAAGGAATAGAGATGTTTATTGAATTCGTACCCGAACTTCCAACACACATCTGGATCGATGCGAACCGCTTAAAGCAGGTGTTGTTAAACTTATTGGTAAACGCTGTAAAATTCACAGACCATGGTTATATCGCTTTGCATATAGCACCTATGCCGGATGGGAAAATTAAATTTGAAGTGAAAGATACAGGAATTGGTATAGATGAAAAACATCAGCAACGGATTTTTGAAGCTTTTGCGCAGGCTGATCAGACCATCAGCCGTAGGTATGGGGGAACCGGGCTGGGACTTAATATATCAAATCGGCTGTTGGCGTTGATGGATAGTAAATTGTCGCTGACAAGTCAGCCCGGAGAGGGCACATCGTTCAATTTTATTTTACCGGTTAGCAGTGAATTTCAGCCAGATGCTTATCCATTTCCGATGGGGCGGATAAAAGCAAGTACATTATCGGGTATGTTCAAACGGGATCAAAACAATGTAGCCGACCACAAAAAGTTAAGGTTAACGCTCGGGAAGTTGGAGAAGCACATCCTGATAGTGGAAGATAATAAGGTAAACAGGATGCTGGCTGGTACAATTATCAGTAAAGCTCTGCCTTTTTGCAAGGTGAGCGAAGCACAGGATGGTCTGATGGCAGTAGAAAAAGCCGAGGTGGATAAACCAGACCTTATATTAATGGATATACAATTACCGTGGATGAATGGATATGATGCGACAAAAAAAATCAGGGCTTTATATGGTAATACTTTCCCCATCATCGCACTGACCGCCGATAATTTTGTCGGTGAAAAAGAAAAGTGCCTTGCAGCAGGTATGAATGATTTCCTGTCAAAGCCTTTTCAGGAAGATGCCTTGCTGGATATAATCGAAAAATGGCTGGTAAAAGAGGCTATCCCTGGACCAGCAGATCATTTTTCGGAGTCTGATCTGATTAAATATGTAGGAGACATGGATATGGTCGTTCCTGTTTTAGAAGCCTGTCTGGAAGAGTTTTGGGCGATAAAGAAAGAGATAGCAATAAAAGGGGAGGGGATCAATCATGAAGCTTTGGGACACAAATTATATGGCATATCGGCCACTATGGGTTTAAAGCGGCTGTCAGAACTTAGCCGGAAATTAGAAAATATGGGAGCACCTGCATTGAATGAAGTATTAGAGGAATTAGAGATAGGAGTAACATTGTTGATTGATTACAAGGAAAAAAACAAGAGATAACAAAAATATTCAGCATTGCTGACAACCCTTTGCCAAACGCTGTCGATGCTATTGTTTTAAACCAGGCATATACAACTGCCGGTCACGCATGAATAATCTGCTAATTAATCAGTAAATATTATTTTTGCCCGGGTGAACATCTATTGTTCAGCCAATGGGCCGTATTCTAAAAATAATCGACCGGATAAATGATAAAGATTCAATTCCTGAAAGACAAATATGGTAAAGAACAATTAGTAGACTGTTTCAATATCGCTGAAATAGCCGGGCAGACATTTTCCCTGAAAGAATTACACGCCTCTAATTTTTATGAGATCTATTTTTTCTTTGATGGCGGAGGATCCGTTTATCTGGAGGCTGAAAAACTGGATATCACAGCCCCTGCGATTCTGATGGTACCACCCTTACAACCCAGAAAGTGGAGCCTGAAGGGAAAACCTGATTGTATGATGGTGATCTTTGAAGGCGATTTTATGGAAGCCTTCCTGAAAGATACAACCTTTTTAAACAGGTTATACCTGTTCAACAGTACAGAAGTGCCACCATTACTGCCTGCTACTGTTCACGAAATGACAGCTTATCAGCAAGTGGTGAATAGCATGCAGCAGGAAGTCAGAAAACATGCCGGCGATAGCCTGCATCTGTTGCGTGCATATTTGTACCAGCTGCTCATTCTCCTGAACCGTAGTTATATCGCTTATTACCAGCTAAAAGAAGGTTTGTATAATAACCAGGAAATGCTCCGTTTTAAAGCATTCATCCAACAGCATATCCGCGAGAAGCAAACCGTAAAAGAATATGCAGCACTATTACAAATCACCAGGAACCGCCTGACCCAGTTGTGCCAGGAGTTTTTTGGTAAGGATGCCCAAACCATCATCCATAACGAGTTGCTGAAGTCATGCAAGAATGAATTGTTACTAACTAATAAGACTATTGCAGAGATCAGTTATGAATATAACTTTTCCGCTCCGTCGAACTTTATCCGGTTCTTTAAAAATGCTACTAAAGTCTCCCCGACAGCATATCGAAAGGAATATGCAAAATGATAACTATTAGGGCATTCTGATAGTATCAGCACCCTATCACCCTGGTAACTTTGTATCCTGATTAACGCAAAAAAACAGGAACATGATGAATCAGTTGCCAGCAGCCACTACCTGCCTTGTCAGGGAAAGAAAAGGAGTAAAGATCCATACCCTGGTATCTCCCGGTGCATTCTTTGCCAATGCCACGCATATTATCGAACTGCCGGATCAGCTGATCCTGGTAGACGGCCAGTTTTTTGCCCGGTACGGTCATGAATTCAGGGTATTCGCTGATAGCCTTCAAAAGCCTGTTACCCGGTTTTATGTAACACATGACCACCCCGATCATTACCTGGGTATGGGAGATGCTTTCCAGGATGTGAAAGTATATGCGTTGCCTGAAATCATGGCCGCTTTACAACAATCCGGGCCGCGCGAACTGGCAGAAAAACAGCAACAGATGGGGCAGCTGGTGCCCGGAAAATTGGCATTACCAACAGAAGCAGTTCAGGTTGGAGAAGAAGTGATCAGTGGAACAAAGTTCATTTTCGAACGTATTCCGGACACCGAATCCCCTGTTACGCTTAATATTAAATTACCTGAACTGGGTATTGCCATCGTCCAGGATATTCTTTACCATAATACTCATGCATTTGTTACAGGGCCTACTGCAAACTGGGAAGCTGCCCTGAAGCAGATCAGAGACGACCCGGACTATGATCTGCTTCTGCCTGGACATGGTATGCCTGCTACTAAGGCCGATATAGACAATGCCTTGAATTACCTTGAGACGGTAAACGGAATTTTAGCAAAACAACCGACACCAGAGAACTATAAAAAGGCAATTCTACAGGCATTCCCATCTTACGCAGGTGAAAAGCTGATAGATATCTATATACCTAAACTGTTCAAATAACCACTCAAATAATATCTATATATGAAGAAGGTCATTTATGTACTGGGTGCATTCCTGGTAAGTACAACTATTGCTGTCGCACAGACACTGCCTAAAGCCAAAGTGATCCTGGCCACACAGACGAAGAATATGAAAATCTATACCGTTGTGGCGCCACCTGAAATGTTCTCGAATACAACGCATGTGATAGAATTACCGCATGAGCTCATCGTAGTAGACGGCCAGTTTTTTGCACCTTATGCTCAGCAGGTAAAGGAATTAACCGATAGCCTGAAAAAGCCGGTCGCCAGGTTCTATATATCCCATGATCACCCGGATCATTATATAGGCTTTGGGGATGCATTTCCGGATGTGCAGGTGTATGCCCTGCCTGAAACGAAAGCGAATATTGAAAAACAGGGATTAACTACCCTGCAGCAAAGACAGCAGCAGTTTGGCGGTATCATTGCTAAATCATTACATGTGCCTGAGCACACGGTATCTGCAGGGAAGGAGGTGATAGACGGGGTGACCTTTATTTTCGAAGAGTCATTGAATAATGAAGCGGCAGCATCACTGATCATTAAAATACCAGCTGCCAAAACTTATATCGCGCAGGATATCGTCTACAATAAAACGCACCTGTTTATATCCGGGAATACAGATGGATGGCGGAAGGCTTTGAAAAAGATCCAGGCAGAAAAGGAATATACCCTGATCCTTCCCGGCCATGGAGAACCTGCTGGCCGTTCGGTCTTAAAAGCGGATCTCGACTACCTGGATGTTGTTGATAAAACACTGGCAGACACGAGAACAAAGGAAGCGTATAAATCAAAGATACTGGCGGCATATCCTGACTATGGAGGTGTGCACCTGATAGATATTTACCTGGCGTATTACCTTAAAAACAATTGGGAGACAAAGTAACGAATAAGGGCAGTTGTAATGACTGCCTTTTTCGGTTTAAAACTCCCTTTCACCGGTTTCACTCACAGGTAGTTTTAGCTTACCTGCAAAGCGATTCAGCGTGAAACTTACATTGATCATCAACACGTCGGTCTCCGATATATAATTTGTTGTCGTGAAGAATGCCGGACCGTAAGTTGTAATTCGTTGTTTATTTGCGCCCAGTATACCCATGTTCATATTTTGCCACAACAGGGAGACTTTTATTTTACCCTTCATGATACTTTTCCTCACAGTGGTGTTCGGTACAAAGAAAGATCCATCCTGTCCCTGTGCTGTGGGGCGCCTGTAGAGGTAGTTGGCGCTAAACTGCACATTCCAGGTTTTGTCTAGCTGGAAACTGGCATTCCCGTTTATGGAATACGCCCATTTATTGTTGGAGACAGTGACTGGTTCATCCAGGATCTTAATATTCCCATATACGTGATAGTTATAAATATTCGCTCCCAGGTAGAGTGTGCACCATGTAACGGGTGTCACATTCAGCCCTGTCTCCACACCGAATAGTTTAGCCGTGCCGGCATTTGTATACACCCGGTTCAGGATAGTATCTGCATACACGCTATTCAGGCGTTGAATGGGATTTTGAATATGCTGGTAATACAAAGTACCAAATAAAGTGCCTTTGCTAAAAGCATAGTTGGCACCAACTTCTACCAGGTCCACGAATTCCGGGAGTAGATCCGGATCACCTTCCTCCAGCGTTTCAGAATGTTCCCGTTCAGGAATCGGGTTGAGTTCCAGGTTACTGGTGCGCTGTACGCGTCTGCTATATCCTGCTTTACCACTCCAGGAACCTGAAAAATGGTATAGGATATTTGCGGATGGAAAAAGGTTGGATAGATTAAGTATATGTGGATGAATATCATATGACAAATGCACGGCCCTTTCTGCATATTCGTAACGGAGCCCGGCATTGTATTCGAGTGCCCGGCTTTTGCCCGCGTATTGACTGTAGGCGGAGTAGATCTTATTGACGGCATGTATAGTGCCTTTGAATTGATCGATATCGGGCTGAGAGGTAGCTGGAGTTACAATGTAATCAAAAGTGCCATCCTGCGTGTCATAGCGGTACTGTAAACCACTCTCGAGTTTGCCTGTGCCGATTGGTGTACTGAGGTCCAGCTTTGCCCGGAATGCACTGATGGGACGACGGTAAGGATTGTTTACAAACTGGATGGTATCTTTTGTATTGGGATACTGCAGGTTGCGATTGAGGGTGCCGCCGTGCAGGTTATCGTGCTCATATTGTACACTGGCAGACAGGGTAGATTTGTTGGAAAAGGTATGCGTAAAATCGAGGTTACCCAGATTGAAAGAACCTTCTTTTCGCTGGAGGTTTGAGTTGAAGTAAGTGGCGCTGTGTACGAGGGCGCCGGTTGTAAGATCTGAAGTAGTGTTGTGGTATAGCAGGTCAGCCAATCGTGACTGGTATCGCCTGCCTGTATAAAAGCCGGCGGAAATCGTATTGTTCGAATCGGGGGTGAAGCTGAACGATGCCCGCCCTGCATAGTTATAACGATCAAAGCTGCGTTCGCCGTTTGAAGGGAACCGGGTGATGGTATTATTGTCAAAGTTCTTTGTATATACATCGCCTTCCCGGTATCCCTCGTTGTCATTGCGGGTATAATTTGCTCCGGCGGAAATATCCCATTTCCCCTTTTTAAATGCCATAGCCATGTCGCCTCCAAAGCGCCGGGGTTTTTCCTGGTTGCCATAGTCGGTCGTGGAGGGAAGTCCTCCCTGCGCGTTGATGGTCAGGGAGAGATGATCAGCTGTACCTTTTTTGGTGATGATATTGATAATGCCGCTTCTGCCATCCGGATCGTATTTGGCAGAGGGAGCGGTAATGAGTTCTACACGATCAATGGCGTTGGCAGGTAGCTGGGTCAGTACGGTTTGCACGTCGGCCAGTACCGGCTTACCATTTAACAGAACCATGAATCCCATTGCTCCCCGCATGGAAATCTCTCCCTGGGAGTTAACAGTCACCGAAGGTAAGTTCTTGATGACATCAATAGCAGATCCTCCCCGGGCCGCCTCAAATTGTGCCGCATTGTACTGTTGCTTATCAATTTTATTGAGATTTTTAGACGCCTGACCTGAAATACCTATTTCCTGCAGCATACTGCTCATCGGAGCGATATGGATAACGCCTGTATTCAGTCCCGCGTCGGTTATTACCAGGTTACTGATAACTTTAGTTTCGTACCCGAGAAAGGTGATTTTTAAGTCATACCTGCCGGGTACGATTTTTTTTATCTCAAATTTGCCATTGGCATCAGACACACTTCCTGCTACCAGCGCAGAATCAACCGTTCTGAACAGGGCCGCGCTGGCGTATTCAACAGGCAGCTGGCTTTTAGCATCCAGTATCCTGCCTTTGACAGAAAGGATTTGCGCGTTTGTAGAAGAAAGACCAAAGAGACAGATGAGAAGGAGAACCGGGCGAATAAGTTTCATACAAAAGTGGCTATCGAAAGCCAAAAGTAATTTGACCGGTTGGGTTTCGCATGGTGCCTAAGCATGATTCTATGGTATCTTATTGTTGCCTGCTGAACGCCAGTTCGCGGTATTGCCCTGGAGTGAGGTTCGTGTAGAGCTTGAAAAACTTTACAAAGTTCGAAGCATCGGAAAAGTCGAGGGCGTCTGTTATTTCTTTAATAGAAAGATGGGTATTGGACAACAGCGTTTTTGCCTCCAGTACGATGCGCTCGTTCAGCAACATACCAGGTGTTTTGCCCGAAGCGGTTTTGCAGATAGATGTAAGCTGGGCCGGGGGAAGATGGAGCATTTTAGCATAGACCTGTATCTTCTTTATCTTCAGGAAATGCTCATTGACAAGCGCTTTAAACTGGTAATATACAGGACTGAATAACTGATGCCCTGGTGCCGGCGTTGCCATTTCTTCATTCATCTTTAGCAGGATCAGTTGTAGATAGGTATTTAAAACTCCCTGGGATGCAGGGATACGGTAATCCTGACAAAACTGTTTAGCAAGCTCGAACAGGGAAGGACTGTTGCTAAGCGAGATGGTGGTTGGCAGATGGTAAACAATATCCAGGCATTCCCGGGTCAATAGTTCTTCCCGGAAGAGAATTACGAAACCGATAGGGATGCATGAAAAGTTCCAGCAATGTGTTTGTCCGGGCTTCAGGAAATATGCAGTAGGAGGGGATACGTCATACTGATGGTCATCTATCTGGTGATAACCACCCCCTTGTTCCAGTAAAATCAACTCATAGTAGTTGGCATGCTTGTGGGGAACCGTCGGTTTGATCACCTCCTTGAAAGGACTGATCTTGAGTTGCTGGTCAGCCGGGATCTTTGATTTTACTGGGATGGCGCTCATGATTTTACGAAGATACAAAGTACATTGATCTGTAACAGGTATAAAAAGAAATGCAGCAACAATAAAACTATGACCGCAGCATTGAATAGAACGGTATCTCAGCATTTAAAATGCCTGTATCAGGAACTATATAGATAATTATAAAAACTAAACGGCTTGAGCCCAGTGCAATACCGAACTCAAGCCGCGTAACTAATTTATAACCCGCCTAACTATAGGGGTGCACTTCAGAAATGATACAGGTTTTTCTGATATATTGAAGACCATTATTCCGGTTTTTCCCCGATTGACTGGATCTCCGATTCAAGTGACCTTTTGTTCATTTCACCACTTCTGAGCGGCGGAAAGCCATATTCATTCATTTCAGGATCTCCCTGCTGAAAAATCAGGATAAGGGAATAAAAAGGAATGATTTGCCAGAAACCATTCTTACCTACATCATGGCATCGCTTACAACCCTGTGCCAGCATCACCCAGATGGCGGGAAGGATTATCAGGAAGAGAAAAGGCGCGGTTTCCCCCAGCACCTGAACTAAAATCATTAATACCCAATACATAAGCGCTGTAAGTCCGTACTCCAGTCTGCGGATACGGCCCTCAAAAGAGAACGGGTTTTTAAACATTCACAAAAGTTTAAGGATAACAGGTTGAGATTATACAGTCTAAAGATATGAAATATCTTTTTAATTTCATGCCGATCTATAGCACATAGTAGGTGTCACTCGCCGGTGGCAGACTCACTGTCTCCCCGATCATTCCTTTCAGGCTTTTTTCTATGCCTTGTGCAATGGCTGTTACAGAAGTATCTACAGGCCTGTTCTCAAACGGGTCCTGCATGAGGATGGACGTTTTTTCAATGGCAATAAAGATAACGGGGATGATAATAGTCAACCCGATCTCCATCAGGGGACTTTCATCCGGAATCCCAAAGGGTAGCAATGTTGCAAATACGTAAATAATAAAATGAATCAGCATGCTATACGATCGTGGGAAAACAGTATTCTTGATTCGTTCGCATTTTCCCATGGCGTCGCAAAGTCGCATGATTGTACTATCAAGTTGTACCTGCTGGTAAGCATTGACCCCCGCAGTTTTTATGGCCTTACTGTGTTCGGACAACAATAAATTGGCGGCCTGATCCGGGTTGATGTCATGATAGGCCAGGTAATTATTGACACGCTCACTGAAAGGTAACTTTCTCAGGTACTCCCCCATAGCAAAACACCAGATTATTTGCCGCTCAATGGCCTCTTTAACTACCTGGTCATTGTTGCTGAACGCCTGGAGCTGGCGGATCAGCGTGCGGGAATCATTCACTATACTGCCCCATATCTGCCTTGCTTCCCACCACCTGTCGTAGGATTGCCCGGTTCTGAATGCCAATAGCAGGGACAGGCTTGTACCAAGTGATAGTGTCACAGCCAGGGGAACGGAGAACGATTTGAAGAACGAATATATATCTGCAATGCCGACCAGGATCGCGTACAGGACGATGGCAATGAGGTCCGGCAGGATGATATTGATAAAATATAAAATGGAGATTCTTTTGTTTAATAACATACATGGATGATTTAAATAGGGATAACAAATTTCTCTCCAATTCCGTTCACTGTAACAGGAGCCTGTATCGAAAGAAAGATGCAGGCTCCTGGTTTTTGGTTACCTGTTATTCCTCTTCTTCACTGTTCTTTAATTTAGACAACAGGTCATAAGTCCCTTGTAGCACAATTTTCCCATTCAGGTCTTTATTGGCTGGTAATTCCACCTGGATAAACCCGGAATCGGATTCCCCTGCGCTTACTTCCTGCATATCAAAATAATAGGTTGCACTGTCATTTTGTTCAGCGATCACTTTCCCCTTATCTCCATGATCCGGTGCCGCAGCAGCAATAAATATGTATTTCTTACCACTGTAACTCACTACTGCATTTTCCGGCAACGTCAGCGTTTCTTTTTGCCCTATTTCAATCTTTGCAGTCAGGTAGGTGCCCGGTACAAAGGCATTACTACCTCCTGTAGCGATAGCATGCACGGTAATCGTTTTATCCTGTTTGATCTCACGGCCTATCAGCTGAATTACTGCATGTCTTTCCGTGCTATCACCAGCGAGTTTGAAACGTACCTGTTGGCCCGCTTTCAGTAACGCCGCATCTTTCTCAAATACATTCAATTCCACATGCAGCTCAGCACCATTCACGATCTCAAACATCACGTCATTCGGATTTACAAATTTGCCACTATTTACATTCACCTTGGTGACATAGCCACTAATAGGTGCGTAAATATTAATACGACTACGAATGTTTGCCGCTGTCAGGGAAGCCGGATTGATATTAATTAGCTGCAGGCGCTGCCTTAAGGCACTTTCCCGGGCTTGTGCTACCTGGTACTGGTTCTTTGCCTGCTGCAGTGTTTTGCGGGAATTTACGTTTTGACTGGCCAGTGTTTGTTGCCTTTCATATTCGGCTTCATTCAGCTCCAGCAGACTTCTGCTCTCCAGGTAGTCCTGTTGCAGCTGCACATAATCCTGGTTCTCCAGCGTAGCAATTACCTGGCCTTTGGTGACATTACTCCCCTGCAGCAAAGGTGTAGAGACAATGATCCCCCCCATCTGGGTGGTCACACTCTGAAGATTCTGCGGAGGTACATCTATGTAGCCGTTTACCTTGAGGAGTCCGCTCACCGGCTTCATTTCTGCAGAACCCAGTTTAATTCCAATGGCTTCATACTGCGCGTGAGAGATCTCTACTATGTTCTCACCTGCTGGTTTATTTGCTTCTCCAGCTTCCGCTGTTTTATCAGTTTTAGTTCCGCCACATGCACACAGGAAAAATGCCGCAGCTATAATGAAAGGATGGTTCTTTTTCATACATTAATGTTGTTATATACCAGCCAGGTATTTGATTCGGTAAACGGATTGGTTGTATTGATTAATGGCCTGCAGGTAACCCAGACGGATATCGGAGGATGTCTTCAGACTTTGCATCAGCTCTATATATCCGATTTCTCCATTCTGAAATGCCAGTTGGGATTGTTTTAGGATCAGCATCGCATTGGGCAGGGCACTTTCTTCATAATAATGTATACTGCGCGCGTTCTTTTGCAGCTCCTGGTACGCCTGGCTAAATTCACCTTTCAGGTTGGCCCTGAATAGCTCCAGTTGGCTTTCTGCCGCCTGTTTCTCTATCTTTGCCGCTTTGATCTTTGCGGCATAAGGCTTGTAAAAGAGCGGGATAGCGATACCAGCCTGCACTCCCTGAAACCGCTTGCCCCCACCAAAATAGACGTCCTGACCATTTACGTTCTGCATGCCAATGATCGACTGGTTAAAATATCCGATCGTAAAATCTGGTGCCGACAGTGAACGCTCCAGCCGGATGTTTTTGTCTGCAATCTCAATCTGCTGTTGCTGCTGTGCAATAACAGGATTGACGGCAGATAAGCTATCCGCATGCCTGAACTCTTCAGGTTTAAAATCCTGCTTCACCAATGTAATCGTGTCGTCTGTATTCAACAGGCGTTTTAATGCGGCTGTATATGCCCGGATGTCTGCCTGGTTCTTTTCCATCTGATTGCGGATCTCATTATATTGCGTTTGTGCAGTGGTAGATTCCAGCAGGGTAGTTTCACCTGTCTGATATCGCAGTTCACTTGCCTTCCGGAAATTGCCAAAAATGGAATCCTGCTGCTCATATAATACCTGTAGTGCATAAAAATAGCTAAGCTGTGTATACGTACTCCGGACATCGTAGGTGAGATCATTTTTGCTGACCGCAAGGCCTCGTTTAGCTCCTTCTATTCTGGCGTCGGATAATTGCCCCTTGTTTTTAAACACGCCCGGATAAGGAATGCCCTGCGATATAGTGATATTATTATCCCTGTTATTGCTGTTAAACTGTCCGTACTGGAAGTCTACATTGGTCTTACCCATATTCACTGTTGTGCCTTTCAATGCCTGTTGCCTGTTTACTTCCAGACCCGCATACCTGATGCCGGCGTTATTACGAAGCGCCAGTTCAACAGCATCCTGCATAGTGAGCGGTCGTTGATCCTGGCTGATGGCAGGCAACGACAGCAGTAAAACAATTGGTAAAATCAGGGCTTTTTTATTGAAGCCTTTCCAGTTTTCGATAATGATGTATAACACCGGGAGTACGATCAGCGTCAATATCGTGGAAGTGACCAGCCCACCAATAACCACCGTTGCCAATGGTTTCTGCACTTCCGCACCGGCAGCGGTAGATATTGCCATCGGCAGAAACCCGAGGGAAGCAACTGTAGCGGTCATTAATACCGGCCTTAATCTTACTTCTGTTCCTTTTAGTACCACTTCAGCCAGGGAGTATGTATGTTCCTTTCGGAGACGGTTGAATTCGGTGATGAGGACAATGCCATTCAATACTGCCACACCAAACAGCGCGATGAATCCCACACCAGCAGAAATACTAAAAGGCATGCCCCGCAGCAGTAAAGCAAATACGCCGCCAATGGCAGCCATGGGGATCGCACTGAATATGAGCAGGGAGTGCTTCACCGATCCAAACGTGAAATATAAAAGGAGCAGGATGAGTGCCAGTGCAATGGGAACAGCGACAGACAGACGTGAACCCGCTGCCTGCAGGTTCTCAAACTGACCGCCATAGGTGATATAATAACCGGTAGGTAATTTAATCTGCTGATCGATCTTTTGCTGTATTTCATGGACTACACTTTGAATGTCTCTGCCCCTTACATTCAGGCCCACGATAATCCTGCGCTTGGTATCCTCACGTTGTATCTGGTTGGGCCCCGGTTCAAAAGTGATATCTGCCAGCTGGTCCAGCGGTAACTGGATACCCGACGGTGCGGTGACGTAAATGTTCTTTACATCTGAAATATCCTGGCGGTGTTGCTCATTGAACCTGACCACCATGTCATACCGTTGCTCTCCTTCATACACCAGCCCCGCGGATTGTCCTGCAAAAGCCGCCGTTACAGCCTGGTTTACCCGCTCCACATTTAATCCATATTGTGCAATCCTGTCCCTGTTTATCCTGACGATGATCTGAGGCAAACCTTCCACCTGTTCCAGGTATAAGTCTTTCGCACCGCTCACCGTGCCTGCAATCCTGCCGATCTTCCTGGATAATGTTGTCAGTACATCCAGGTCATCGCCAAAGATCTTGATGCCTATGTCCTGCCGCACACCTGAGATCAACTCGTTGGAACGAAGTTGTATGGGTTGCGAAAAACCGAACGTTACACCCGGTACCAGCTTTAGCGCATCACTCATGTTCTCCGCCAGTTCTTCCCTGTTCTTTGCAGATACCCATTGATCTTTGTCTTTCAATACAATCGTCAGGTCACAGCTTTCCATAGGCATCGGGTCGGTAGGTATTTCTGCTGCCCCGATCTTGCCGATCACTTCTTTTACCTCCGGGAATTTTTTTACCAGTATCGCAGATGCCTGGTTCACTTTGTCAATGGTTTGTGAGAGTGAACTCCCGGTAAGTAAACGGGTCTCAACTGCAAAATCACCTTCCTCCAGGTTGGGAATGAATTCCCCGCCCATGCGGGTGAATACAAATACGCTGACCAGGAGCATGCCGACGGCAATACAGACCACCAGCAACTTTTTGTTGATGGCAGCCTTTATAATGGGGGCATACGCCTTGTGGATATGTGACATCATGCGATCCGGGAAATTGGCGGCATGAGCGGTCTGCCTGTTCATAAACAGGGCTGATACCATCGGCACATAGGTAAGAGACAAAATAAACGCGCCCAGGATCGCAAAAGAGACGGTTGCTGCCATGGGACGGAACATCTTGCCCTCAATGCCTGTCAATGCCAGAATAGGCAGGTATACGATCAGGATGATGATCTCCCCAAAGGCTGCGGCAGAACGGATTTTAACAGCAGACGCATATACCTCTTCATCCATTTCCTGCTGGTTGAGCCGTCCGGCATTCCGCATCCCCAAATGATGCATGGTCGCCTCCACAATGATCACCGCGCCGTCTACAATCAGTCCGAAGTCAATGGCACCAAGGCTCATCAGGTTACCCGATACCCCAAATAAATTCATCATCGCAATGGCAAACAGCATAGCTAAAGGAATCACTGATGCCACCACCAGTCCTGCACGCAGGTTACCCAGGAATAACACCAGTACAAAGATGACGATCAGTGCACCTTCTATCAGGTTTTTCGCCACTGTTCCGATAGCCCGGTCTACCAATGCACTTCTGTCCAGGAAAGGCTCTATTATTACCCCATCCGGTAGCGTTTTCGAAATCCTCGTAATCCTTGCCTTTACCTCTTTTACCACCTGGTTGGCATTTGCGCCCTTCAGCATCATTACAATCCCCCCTACAGCCTCTCCGTTCATCTCTGTTGTAGCGCGGGTCAATGCGCCATAACGAATAGAATTTCCGATCTGTACGGTAGCGACGTCCCTGATTAAAACCGGTAATCCTGCAGCCGTATTATTAATGACAATCTTATTAATATCGTCGATGCTCCCTACCAGTCCTTCCGTCCGGATAAAGTAAGCATTTGGTTTCTTATCGATATAGGCGCCCCCTGCATTCCGGTTGTTGACCTCCAGTGCATCGAATACATCTGTAATGCTCAGGTTATAACTCCTGAGTTTTTCAGGGTCCAGGCCTATCTCATATTGCTTTAATAATCCTCCGAAACTATTTACTTCGGCAATCCCCGGTGTGCCCAGCAACTGCCGTCGTACGATCCAATCCTGGATGGTGCGGAGTTCCCTCGCACCGTATTTCTTTTCATACCCCGGCCGGGCAGAAATTACGTACTGGTATATTTCACCGAGACCAGTAGAGATAGGAGATATCTCTGGATTACCCAGGTTCCCCGGAATACTGTTCTTTGCCTCAGCGAGCTTTTCATTTACCTGCTGACGCGCCCAGTAAATATCTACATCATCATGAAATACAATCGTTACCACAGAGAGGCCAAACCTGGAAATAGAACGAACCTCTTCCAGTTGCGGGATGGTAGACATTACCTGCTCTACAGGGAATGTAATGAGCCTTTCTACTTCCTGCGCCGCCAGGGAAGGGGAGGAGGTAATCACCTGCACCTGGTTGTTTGTAATATCCGGCACCGCATCAATAGGTAGCTTTTTCAGGGAATAGATCCCCCATATGATCAATCCAAGCGTAAATAACCCGATGATCAGTTTATTTTCTATCGAAAACTTAATAATCTTATTTAGCATACTGCTCTGGTAGAAGTAACAGGCAATGCGCATATACTACTTGTGCCTGCCTACGGGCATGCATAAGTGTAGCATAGCAAATCATTGCACCAATAAATTGAATTGGAAAATACCCGGTATGGGCTGTTAAAATTTATGCTGTCATCCGGGGAGGTTGCCAAATGCTCATTGAAACACCACGATATTCCGCGGGTGTATATTCAAAATAAACAGGAGATAATATTTGCAGCTTAATTGCAAAATGAGTAGCTAATTGTATAATGGATGGGGTTGCACAGCAACTGCATGTGCAAAGCGGGCCACATAGATCTGAACCTGCCTCCTTCTTACTTTCATTCTGTGCATGTTCTGCATGAACGGCGATATTGGGCAGCAAACTATCCGAACAGGGCCAGAAGGCCTGCGTCAGGATGATGAAAGTAAATATGAATGAAGCCCATTTCATGCGGCAAATATAAATATATCTGTTAGTTTAACTGCATGTAATAAAAAAAATATGGTTAACCCCGGCCACGGATCCAAAGCGTCCTGTTTGTTTTTTACCGCAGACTGTTTGATCCGGACAATTTTTCAACTGGCGACAGCCGTAACTTTATGTCGTACATTTGGCCTACGCCACAGACATTGCCCGTTTTTGTCTTTTTACTGAAGGAAGCATTCCGGACAAATCTTCAGCGCTGGTCGTGTCGCGGCTTCATTCACTTAAACGATGGAAAAGACAGAGTCACTTGAAGAATTTTACCGGGACAAAATGGGCATCCTGCCCAGCGAAATTTTCCGTAAAACCGGGCATTTCAACGTGTTTACCATGGAGGACTACACCGGACCAATGGCACCTTACCCCATGCCCTATAGCCGTAAGGACTACTATAAAATTGCCCTGATCAGAGGGGCACATCTGGTTGAATACGCCGACAATAGTTACACGGTGCACCGAAACATGCTCATGTTTGCCAATCCGCAGATTCCGTACAACTGGACACCGCAAAATACACAGCCGGTGGGCGCGTTTTGTGTGTTCACGGAAGATTACATGAAAGGCTTTGGAAACATCACAGATTATCCGTTATACCAGCCGGGAGGCACCCCTATTCTGGACATCACGGATGAAGAGGCAACACAGATCATGGAACGCTTTAACGCCATGTTTACGGAAATATCTTCAGACTACATCTATAAGTATGACGTGTTGCGTAGCCAGGTGTTTGAAATGATTCATGCCGGTCTCAAATTAAGTCCTGCGATAACCGTGAATGAAGGTATAAGTTCAAATGCCGGTATACGTATTGCATCATTGTTCAATGAACTCCTGGAACGCCAGTTCCCCATAGAGTCTGCCATGCAACAGGTTCGCCTGAAGACAGCGGCTGCATTTGCTAACCAACTCAATGTGCACATTAATCACCTGAACAGGGTACTGAAAGAAGCCACTGGTAAAACCACTACCCAGCTAATTGCAGCACGATTAGCAGCGGAAGCCCGCGTACTATTAAAACATACAAACTGGAATATATCGGAAATTGCCTGGTGTATTGGGTTTGAAGATACCTCTAACTTCGTCAGGTTCTTTAAAAAGCACGGGGCCATTACTCCCAATCAGTTCAGGTCTTAATAGTTTGATTTGTACCATTTTTCGTTTGAATCGGCCTTTTCCTGTGATCCATTCAATACTAATTTTGCTTCAACAAACAAATAGTTATTGAAATGGAAGCTTATATTTTAGAATAGAACGGAGGTGTCGAAAACCTGAAGAAAATGACCTTCCCAACGCCAGCAATCGGTACAAATCAAGTATTGATCCGTACCAAAGCAATCGGTATAAATCCAATCGATATACAGGTGCGCGATGCGAAGAATATGCTGGAGATGATCACTGGTGGCAACTATCCCGAAAAGGTAATTCTGGGATGGGACGTAGCCGGTATAGTAGAACAGGTCGGCGGAAGTGTACAGACATTTCAACCCGGAGACGAAGTATACGGGTTAATAAATATGCCGGGGCTCGGTAGTACTTATGCTACACATGTAGTTGCTCCGGCAGAACAGGTAAGCTTCATGCCCCGAAATTTATCGTTTGTTGCAGCTGGCGCCACGCCCATGGCAGCCCTGACTGCCTGGCAGGCTGTGGTTACATTGGGACAGCTACAACAGGGAGAAAAGGTCCTCATCCATGGCGCTTCCGGAGGTGTAGGCCACTTTGCCGTGCAATTTGCCAAAGCGCGGGGCGCTTATGTAACGGGAACCGCCTCAGCCAAAAACGAAGCCTTTGTGCGCAATCTGGGTGTAGATGAATTCCTGGATTATACGGCTGTCCCGTTTGAGACGAAAATAAGTGATGTGGATGTAGTGATCGATACCATCCATTCAGTTGACCATATCGCGCGTTCAATTACCGTGATTAAAAAAGCGGCCGCCTGGTATATTTACAACCTCATTTTGCAGGTGCACTGGAAGATCAGCTGGCTGCTGCAGGTGTAACCGGCAAAGGTGTATTCGTTAATTCCTCCGCATCGCTCCTTGCTGATATCAGCACCCTGATAGAATCCGGCAAAGTCACCCCGCATGTTACCCGGGTATTTACTTTCGACCAGTTGCCACAGGCGCAGATTCTGGTCGCCTCAGGCCGGGCAACCGGCAAGGTAGTAGTTGAAGTAAAGTAAATTCATTTCTCCACCCAATATTGTTATATCATGAATACAACACAAGCGGAACAAGGCCTGGTTCACGCCTTAACGCAACAGGAAATCGACACATTAGAAGCCTTTTACGGCGTCTTTACTAACCGGGATTATAGTTTAGCAGATCAGGTGCTGGCCCCCGGCTGGCAGGATATCCCGCTGGCTCCCGGCCAACAGGAAGGCCCGGCAGGATATAAAGCGCTTGTAAAGGAATTCACACAGGCGTTCCCGGATGTAAGGATCAATATACTTGAAATTTTTGGCACGTATGAACGGGCCGGAGTACGTGCGGAAATGGTCTTCACACATAGCCATGAATTCATGGGAATCGCGCCGACACACCGGCAACTGACCATTGCCATTCATGAGTTTCATCACCTGAAAAATGGCAGGATAGAAAAAACCTGGCACCTGGAAGATTGGCTGACCATGCTGCTGCAAACGGGTGCATGGCCCGTTCGGTCCAATTAATCATCATCGGAATCGTGCATAAAATTGTCAGTTTTGTACAATTGAATCCATTATCTGATTTTTTATCTTGCAATAAACGATTATCCGGTGAATAGAAGAACGCTCATAAAACAAGTAGGCATGGCAGTTCCAGCCTTGCTGTTCTCAGATAGGTTAGCTGCTTTTTCGGGCAGTGGAGAAACCATGTTGAAAGGCCCATTCCAGCCAAACTGGTCATCCCTGCAGCAATACCGGACACCGGAATGGTTCCGGGATGCGAAGTTTGGTATCTGGGCACACTGGGGCCCGCAATGCCAGCCAGAGGCAGGTGACTGGTATGCCAGGCATATGTATATCGAGGGCTACCGGCAGTATAAATTCCATCTGCAGAAATATGGTCATCCATCCAAATTCGGTTTTAAGGACGTGATCAATGAATGGAAAGCAGAAAGCTGGGAACCGGAAGCCCTGGTGGACCTTTATAAACGTGCAGGTGCAAAATATTTCATGGCGCTGGCCAATCACCATGACAACCTGGATTTGTATAACAGCAAATATCAACCTGCCTGGAACAGCCTTAAAGTAGGTCCCAAAAAAGACATCATAGGCGGATGGGTGAAAGCAGCCAGAAACCAGGGACTGCATTTCGGGGTAAGTGTGCATGCGGCCCATACCTGGAGCTGGATGGAGCCCGCCCAGCGGGCAGATAAGGAGGGACCCTATGCCGGTGTTCCCTACGATGGTAAGCTGACAAAAAAAGATGGAACGGGTAAGTGGTGGAATGGACTGGATCCACAGGATCTGTATGCCCAGAACCATGCACTCAGCGAAAATAGCTACGATAATGGAGCCATCCACCGGCAATGGGGCTGGGGAAATGGTGTTTGCCCACCGACAACCGCCTACTGCGAAAAGTTTTACAACAGAACCATAGATCTGATCGATAAATACGATCCTGATATGATCTATTTTGACGATACAGCATTGCCGCTATGGCCTGTCAGTGATGCCGGATTGCGTATTGCGGCTCATTTTTATAACCGGAGTATCAAAACCCGGAAATCGCTGGAGGTGGTAATTAACGGTAAGATCCTGGACGAGCAACAGAGACAATGTATGGTGTGGGATATTGAACGGGGCCAGAGTAACAGTGTGGAGCCCCTTCCGTGGCAAACGGATACCTGTATAGGGGATTGGCATTACGACAGGGAGATCTACGAGAGAAAAGGCTATAAAAGTGCTAAAATGGTTATCCAGATGCTGGTCGATATCGTCAGTAAGAATGGGAACCTGTTACTGAATATTCCTGTGAGAGGAAATGGTACAATTGATGAGCAGGAACGTAGCATCGTGGAAGAAATAGGGCAGTGGATGTCTGCAAACGGGGAGAGCATTTACGGCACCCGTCCCTGGAAGGTATTTGGAGAAGGCCCTTCCCTGGAAGGAGCGGCTCCGCTCAGTGCACAGGGATTCAATGAAGGAAAGGGAAAGCCCTATACAGCTGCTGATATCAGGTTTGTAACCAAAGGGAACTCCCTGTATGCAACCGTCATGGAATTCCCTGACAACGGCAAAGTATTGATAAAATCACTGGCTGCCGGTAGTCCTCATTACCCGGGCACGATCAGCAAGGTGTCACTTCCGGGAAGTGAAGCGCCGTTGTCATTCAGTCGCACAACGGAAGGATTGACAGTCGAATTACCCGTGAAGCCGTTCTATGCTGTGCCATTGAAAATTAGTTAAAACGTAGAAGTGGAAACACCCGGTGTTGTTGAATAAACACCGGGTGTTTATATAATGAGCATTAAAGAATGATTGCCATTGAAAGTATGCTGTGTTGACCCAAAGCTGTTCCTGTTGCTGAAGATGCCCCTTATTTGTTTCTTAGTGCGCTCTGATACCGGGTAGGTTAACCAAGCATAGTAATTCCCATATGAGATAGCGCCGACCTTATAATGTAACCTGTAATTCACAGTCTGAAAGCAGGCAAATGCTACTATTTATCAGGGAAGGCCTGTTTATATCGGGATAATTAGTTACCTCTGTATTCAGTAATGCGAAGGTGAAGCGATTCCTCATAACGGTGCCTGTTAAGAAATCGAAAGCGATAGGCAATTTAACTAACAGACATCGGAATACTATACAAGAATGTCGCTTTTGTATAATGGTATTTCTATGAAGAAGTCACATATTTGAAAGATTGATACTTAGACAGTTAAAATTATCTGCACATGCTGCAATTGCCGGAAGTTATAATGGGAACCAGTTGCCTTGGTAATTTATATCAGGAGCTACCTCAGACCACCAAAACTGCCATTGTAAAAGAATTCATTACCCACACCGATGCGCCTGCATCCTTTGATACTGCCGGAAAATACGGTGCCGGTCTTGCATTGGAATGCCTGGGCAAAGCCCTTCAGGAATTGAATGTTTCGCCAGCCGATGTGATCATCAGCAACAAACTCGGATGGTTACGTGTACCGCTGGAAGGAGAGGAGCCTACTTTTGAGCCGGGTGTATGGAAAGGGCTGAAATATGACGCCGTTCAGCGTATCGGCTATGATGGCATCCTGGAGTGTTATGAACAGGGCAATCATTTGCTGGGCGCCTACAAGGCCAATTTTGTTTCGGTACATGATCCGGATGAATACCTGGCAAAAGCTACTGATAAGTCGCATGAAGAAAACCTGTATGACGATATTTTACTGGCTTATAAAGCACTGAACGACCTGAAGCAAAAGGGAGAAGTAATGGCTGTGGGAGTCGGGGCAAAAGACTGGCGTATCATCAGGCGGTTATCAGAAGATGTACAACTGGACTGGGTAATGTTTGCCAATAGTTATACACTCTATGATCATCCGGTGGAGCTGGCACTTTTCATGCATGACCTGCAAAGCAAGGGCGTATTTGTCATCAATTCAGCCGTGTTTAACGGCGGCTTCCTGACAGGAGGGGATTATTACAATTACAAGCCGGTGGATAAGACGGCGGAAAGCGGGCAGGCAAAGCTGATTTGGAGAGAAAGATTCTTTGCACTTTGCGAAAAATATAATTTCACGCCGGCAACCGCCTGTATCAGGTTCGGCCTTACTGCCCCAGGTGTGAAAAGTATTGCATTGAGCACTACCCGGCCGGAACAGGTAGAAAAAAATCTGAAAATGACCAAGGCGGATATTCCTGCTACGTTCTGGAATGAAATGATGATGTTATAACACGAGGGATGATTTTTGGTGTCGGGCTATCTTGTTGCCGACGTCCGGGCAGTGGTAACTGTAATATCCCGCGTAGTCGTTAATTCAGGCGATTTGCAAACATGGCGTTGATACTTTTGTGATTAAACAGTCATCTCAGCAACATGTGTTCTTTTCAAACCCGAATTTTACTATTTCAGCAGATGAACGAACTATCTTATAAATGATTCTGATAAAGCCGGCCTGTAGTCAGACCGGCTTTATCATTTCCGATACCAATCTGAATGTATATAATACCTCTGTAGCGATCTCCCTGCATCGTTCCCTATAAACCTGCTCCTGCTCCGGTTTACCATCTCCTTCTTTAGGATCCTGATAGGGAGTCGCAACTTTCAGTGTCGCCCCGGCTACAAAAGGACAATTTTCATCCGCATGTGAGCAGGTCATGACAGCGATAAAATCAGCGACTGGATTAGGAGCATCCATATACTTCTTCGAAAAAGCAATAATTGCCGGTGCATTCGATGCATATTCAATGTGATAATGTGGATTTACAGCAGCAGACGGTACCTGAATATTAAATCCCGCTTCCCGTAATGCTTTAATCGCACTGGGGTTAAATGCAGTGATTTCTGTACCCCCTGAATAACTGGTAATTCCCTGGATGTCATAGTAGGCTGCTGCTGCCATTGCCCATAATTGTCCCATATGACTCCTCCTCGAGTTATGCGTACATACATAGATAAGTGCAGCCTTTTCCGTAGCTGCTAATGATGCAGCAACCCCGTTCGCAATTTTAAGTAATGCTGCTTTCCGCTCAGCCCCAATCAAACCATGATCCTTTTCAGCCGTTGAAAGATACTGCCTGATCGCAGGCAACAATTGATAATCCATATGTAGCGTTTACTTGTAATACTTTTTTTTCAGCCAGAAGGCGACCTTTACTAACGCAATCAGTGCCGGCACCTCTACCAGCGGTCCAATTACCCCAACAAATGCCTGCCCGGAATGAATGCCAAACACGCCAATTGCCACCGCAATTGCCAGCTCAAAGTTGTTGCCTGCGGCGGTAAACGCAATTGACGCATTTTTGCTGTAGTCAGCTCCCATAGCTCGCCCCAGCAAGAAGCTCACTATAAACATAATGGTGAAATACATCGCCAGCGGTATTGCAATCTTCACAACGTCAAATGGTATCTCCACGATCATTTGCCCTTTCAGACTAAACATCACGACAATTGTAAAAATTAGTGCGATAAGGGTAACGGGTGAAATAAAAGGAATAAATTTTACCTGGTACCATTGTTCACCCTTCACATGGATCAACACATACCGGCTTATCATACCTGCGGCAAAGGGAATGCCCAGGTAGATACCCACACTACGTGCAATTTCACCCATAGATACTGTTACGGTAGCCGTTGTAAGCCCCAGTAAACCCGGTAGCCATGTCAGGAATAGATAGGCATATACACTATATAGTAATACCTGGAAGATACTGTTCAGTGCCACAAGACCTGCTGCATACTCCCTGTTCCCTTCTGCAAGTTCATTCCAGACGATTACCATCGCAATACACCTTGCTAATCCAATCAGGATCAGGCCGGTCATATAAGCGGGTTGATCAGACAAAAAGAAAACGGCCAATCCAAACATCAATAAAGGTCCTATTACCCAATTCAGTAAAAGAGAAACGGAAAGTATACGGGTATTTCTAAATACCATTCCCAGCTCTTCATATCGCACCTTTGCCAAAGGAGGATACATCATAAGTATTAACCCAATGGCAATTGGAATGTTAGTAGTGCCGGTAGTGTATGAATTGATAAGACCCGCTGAGGATGGGAAAAAATAGCCAACGGTCACACCAGCAACCATCGCCAGGAAGATCCAGAGCGTGAGGTACCTGTCTATAAAACCCAGGCTTTTTCGATGAACAGGATTACAGTTTTGCATTCATCTGTTTTTTAACAACAGCCGGGAGCACAACAAGGCTTCTCGGCATATACTGTAATACTGTAAATACCATTCGTACCCGAACGGAAAGCCGCTATCTCTTCTGCAGACAAATAATTCCCCAGAATATCGTCCGGGATATGAATCGCTTTTTCTTTTTGCACCGTCATATTCTTAAACCCGTTATCAATGATCAACTGCAGATATTGTTGTTTTTCGATAGCCCCTGATACACATCCGGCATACATCTCCGCAGCCTCCCGCAATTTTCCTGGCAGTGTTCCTTCCAAAACGATATCAGAAATGCTGAAATGTCCACCTGCTTTTAATACCCGGAAAATTTCCTTCATCACCCTATCCTTATCAGGTACCAGATTCAACACACAATTGCTCACTACCACATCTGCCACGTTACCACCCACAGGCATTTTTTCAATATCACCCAGCCTGAACTCTACATTGTTATATCCCAGTTTATCCGCATTCTCCCTTGCCCGTTCAATCATGGCCGGTGTAAAATCAATACCGATTACTTTACCTGTTTCGCCAGCCTCGCGACGAGCAATAAAACAATCGTTACCCGCACCAGCGCCCAGATCAATCACAGTATTACCTTGTTGGATCTTTGCGAACTGCGTCGGCAGTCCACATCCCAGCCCAAGGTCAGCATCCGGGGAATATCCTCCCAGCTCGCTATAGTCTTCACTCATAATATTGTAGACTTCCGTAGAGCAAGCGCCCGACCCACAGCAGGATGACTGGTTTGTCTCCTTATCCTGCAAAGCAATTTCACTATATTTTTGTTTCACTAACGTTTTGAGTTGTTCATTTGTCTGCATAGCAATTTAAATTATCGTATAATTGCAATATTGCGATGGTTGTGGGCAAAAAAAATCAACAGCAGCGGCTGTCCTCAATTTTTACCTCACCGAAGAAAGCATGAAATACATTTTTATACTGTTTCCAGACCCTGGGATCGATGCAATAGCATACGCTGGCACCTTCTACTGTCCCTTGTATTATACCCGCATTTTTGAGCTCCTTTAGATGCTGTGAGGTTGTAGCCTGGGCTAACCCGAGTTCATTGACCAGGTCTCCCGTTACACAGGCATTCATCTTTACCAGGTGTTGCAAAATCGCAATCCTCGCCGGGTGGGCGATGGCTTTTGCCATATTGGCCAGCTCGTTTTGCTCTTTGGTAAACAGATCTGATTTAGTTAATCCCATATCGCAATATTACGATAGTTTTTTTGAAGTATACAAATCTTTTTTTTTGCAGGATTATTGAGAAAGTCCGGGTATATCGATTACTTGTAAAAATAAACTACGGTCAATTTTGGACTTTTTGATCCGCTCAATGCTATTTCTTTGCTGAAAAACTGCCCTGATGAAGTTTACATGCTGAACGAAGAAGCATAACTATCGGAACACCAGGTTTTATTTATACAGTTTGATAAAAAATAAGTTTGATAATTGGGTTATTTGAAATAAGTTTAATAATTGTCCGAATGACATTATAACCCAGTTGTTGATATTCTCCATTAATAGAACCACATTCATGTTATGAAAAAGCTAATTGTGTTTATAGGCATATTTGTGACCGGCACTTCCCTGGGGCAGGAATATAAAAGCTTTCCCATGTGGGATTACACCCTGCCTGTATCCCAGCGTGTGAACGACCTGGTGAACCGCCTGACACTGGAAGAAAAAGTTGGGCAAATGCTCAACGCTGCTCCCGCCATTCCGCATCTTGGTATACCTGCCTATGACTGGTGGAATGAAACGCTTCATGGCGTTGCCCGCACTCCTTATCATGTAACTTCTTATCCGCAGGCCATTGCCATGGCTGCCACCTGGGATACTGCTGCCATATTCCAGATGGCAGATTTTTCGGCCACCGAGGGGAGGGCAGTTCACAATAAGGCAACAGCAGAAGGAAAGAACAATGAACGGTATATGGGGTTAACTTACTGGACGCCTAATATCAATATATTCCGCGATCCCCGGTGGGGCAGGGGACAGGAGACCTACGGTGAGGATCCATACCTGACTGCCAAACTAGGCGGAGCCTTTGTACGCGGACTTCAGGGGAATGATCCCACATACCTGAAGGCTGCCGCCTGTGCCAAACATTTTGCCGTGCATAGTGGGCCGGAATCCAGCAGGCATTCCGATAACTTCAACCCTTCGCTGCACGACCTCTGGGATACCTATTTGCCGGCTTTCCACGAACTCGTTGTCAATGCGGGCGTTGCCGGCGTGATGTGCGCCTATAATGCCGTAAATGGTCAGCCTTGTTGTGGCAATGATTTGCTCATGACCAATATTCTTCGCAGGCAATGGAAATTCAACGGCTACGTAACCAGTGATTGCTGGGCGATAGACGATTTTTTCAAATACCATAAAACGCATAAGGATGCTACCGCCGCAGCTGCAGATGCCCTCATTCATTCTACAGATATTGAGTGCGGCACCTCGGTTTATTATTCGCTGATAAACGCAGTGAAAACCGGGTTGTTAAGCGAAGCGCAACTGGATACTTCATTAAAACGATTATTTACCATCCGTTTCCGGCTGGGAATGTTCGACCCGGTATCAAAGGTGAAATACGCGCAAACGCCGGCTTCTGTATTGGAAGCCCCGGAACATGATGACCATGCCCTGAAAATGGCCAGAGAATCTATCATTTTACTTAAAAATTCAACCGGTGTACTGCCCCTTAGCAAAAAGATCAGGAAGATAGCGGTGATAGGGCCTAATGCCGATAATAAAATTGCTGTTCTTGGCAACTATAACGGAACGCCGTCCAACGTAGTGACAGTTGTTGAAGGGATCAGGCAGAAACTGGGAACTGATGCGACAATTATTTACGAAAAGGCAATCAATCATACCAATGATACCCTATTGCGTTACCGGGATCTCACATCTATGCTTTCGTTTAAGGGCAGGCCGGGCGTACAGGCAGAATATTTTGCGAACGAGCGGCTGGAAGGCGCGCCTGTGCTGACAATCACAGAAAAGGATATTGATCATTACTGGGCGGAGGGCGAAACGCCTGCTCCCAATCTGAAGACCATCCATTATTCAGCCAGGTATACCACATCGCTGAAAGCAGCAGCTACAGAAACGATGAATTTTGAAATAGATGGAGATGACGGATATCGCCTGTTTATCAACGACAGTCTGGTTGTTGATGCCTGGACAAAAAACCGCTGGGGAGCAAGGCCCTTCACGTTACCCGTTCAAAAAGACAGCAGTTACAAACTGGTAGTGGAGTATTATCAAAATGAAGGAAATGCCTCCATCCGCATCAAAGCTGGCGACAGGGTAAAAACAGATTTTGCCGCTTTAGCTAACAGGTTGAAGGATGTAGATGCTATCATTTTTGCCGGCGGTATCTCACCGCAACTGGAAGGAGAAGAAATGCCCGTACAGGTGCCAGGGTTCGATGGCGGTGACCGGACAACCATCATGCTACCCAAAGTACAGACAGCGCTGCTGACTGCCTTACAGCAAACCGGTAAACCGGTCATTTTTGTTATGATGACGGGCAGTGCTATCGCCATTCCGGAAGAGCAGGCGCATATACCCGCCATTTTAAATGCCTGGTATGGAGGGCAGCGCGCAGGAACCGCTATTGCTGATGTGTTATTTGGGGACTATAATCCTTCAGGACGCCTGCCCGTGACCTTTTATGCTTCCGACAAAGATCTGCCTTCGTTCACAGACTACGCTATGCATAACAGGACCTACCGTTATTTCAAAGGGAAACCTTTATATCCGTTTGGATATGGGTTAAGCTATACTCATTTCACCTATAGCCGGCTGAAGGCGCCGGAAAATGCCCGTAAGGGGGACCCTGTCAATATCACTGTAGCATTGACCAACACCGGGGAATTTGATGGTGATGAAGTGGTGCAGTTGTATGTAAGTTACCCGGCAGTAGCGAATGCGCCTGTAAGGTCGTTGAAAGGTTTTCAACGTGTAGCATTAAAACGCGGTGAAAGTAAAGAAGTGGCTTTTACACTTACAAAGGAAGAGCTTTCGCTTGTTGATGAGAATGGGAAGATCTATCAGCCCGGAGGAAAAACAGTCATCAGCATAGGAGGGGGGCAGCCCGGAGTGGAGAATGCGGGTACGGATAAAGTGTTATCACATACAATGATGATCCGGTAGATTAACGGCAAAACCGGAAAATATGAAGTCTCATGTTATGTTGTTAACATGAGACTTCATATTTTAAATCCGGATAATGAGTTGCTATGCCTTCGAATACGAATAGAGCGCTGCCGGCATCAATACGTCGTTTACCGGCAACCAGGTAAAGATTCACCGCTATCTGCCATCCATTGTAAGCGTCGTTAAATCGGCTACAATCCACAATATTATCTAAATTGAGTACGTCGGTCATCCAGGTAAAATGCTTTCGGGCCCTGTCCTATATAATATCAGTCTGTTGGCCTGATTTCAAAACCTGTCTTGTTGTTGTTCAATAACACAATATGATCATCGCCAAAATCATTGAGTGTCCGGATCTTCACGTCAGCTATTTCAAATCCAGCCTCATTGAAGTCTACCTGCCTGTTGACTACAACCACGCTCATTCCTGCGGCTACAGCGGCACGAACACCAGATTTTGAATCCTCAAATACGATACAGTTTGACGGGATAGTAGCAAGTTCGAAGGCTGCCTTTATGTATATGTCAGGGCTTGGCTTGCCCCTGGCTACAAAATCCGAGGATATGGTAACATCAAAATAATGTTCAATAGCTAGCTTACGTAGCACCTTTGGAATAAGACAATCCGGCGAATTTGTAGCCAGGCCTATTTTACAACCCGATTGTTTAAAACGCTGAAGTAATCCTATAACGCCCGGCATTATTACGCCACCGTGATCAATAAGTTCGCCAACTCTTTGTATAACGGCATCTTCTACTTCTTCTAAAGTTTTCTTCTCCCAGGGCTTACGGCGATACCAATATTCAGTTACTTCTCTGGTGGTCATCCGACTGGTTACAGTGGCTTCCTCCTCTGTTACATCAATGCCTAAGTTTCCGAATACTTCTTTTTCAGCAGTTCTCCAGAATGGCTCAGAATCTATCAACAAACCATCCATGTCAAAAATTACAGCTTCAATCATTTTATTAAAGTACTAAATCCCTATTTTTTACCTGTATCATTGAAATAGACCAGGTAGACAGATGGTAGCGCCAGATCATCCAGTCGACTGGCTTCCGGTTGTCTTTCAAAACCTTTACTTTCAAAAAAATCAATCAATGGATTTGCAGCATATTCATTTATCCAGATACCTTCATGATGTTTGCAAACCAGCAGGCACTTGTCCAGAAGTGAATGCTTTACTTCAACCTCCGGATATTTTGTGAGTATTGCCAAATCAGCTATTCTGGCTGCACGCTTGTTTTCCAGTGATCGGGGCTTTTCCCCTTTTGAGGTAATCTTTGCATATCCTGCAGGATTATTATCAACATATACCACCAGCCATTGATTTGATAAGTCATTCATTTCTGCTACCAGTTGCTTTTTATTAAAATGCTTATCGATATATTCTTCTAAGATCTTTTGTTCAAGAATTGAGGAGAATTTCTCTTTTGCTAGTTCTCTTGTTAAGGACAATATAACACCTTTTCCTTCATCCGTTGCTATTATAAACTTTGTGATGATATCCATTTTCCTTTTTTAGGCAAATCTAATTACCTTATCAGGAGGATATGCAATACACATGTTGTAATTATGCCCGGTACAGATTGCATATTAACAGGCTAATATGGTTATTGAGAAATTGCGGTTCTAAGTTCATCGCAATCGCTGCCCGGCAAGCTTTATAGCTTCAATTCGCTTTGGGGAAAATGTATCAGCAATGACTACCCTGAAGTATTTTTCAAAAGTATCTGAAAACGAGAAAGTGGAGCCCGGTGTAAATCGAACGCCAATCTTTTCGCACTGGTTATAAAAATGAATCATATCGGTATCATTTGGTAGCCTGACCCATATATTATATCCCCCTGATGGCGTTGCAATGCTGGTGTTTTTCGGAAAGTAGGTTGTAATTAAATTAATGGCGAAGTAAGCATTTTTTGCCAGCTGCATCCTGAATGCCCTTACATGCCGGTCATAACTACTACCGCTTAGCAGCCGGTTGATCGTTTCCTGATACAGTGGTGAAATGGTACTACCCAAAGCGAATTTTATCTGTTCGGCACGCTCCATAAATTTGCCAGCACTAAGCCAGCCAAGCCTGATGCCGGGTGCCAATGTTTTAGCGTATGATGAATAGGTTAAGACAAGCCCGCTGTCATCGAAACTTTTTATAGTAGCAGGTCTGTGTCCCTGGAAATACAGATCGCCATAGATATCGTTTTCAATGATTGCTACATCATATTGATGGGCAACAGACAATAGCATTTTCTTCTGCTCATCAGTTAATATTGCACCTGTCGGGTTGTGGAAGTTAGGCGTTACAATGGCAGCTTTAACAGCATTTTTCTGACATGCTTTTCTAAAGAAGTCTATATCAAATCCAGTGGCCGGACGGGTAGGGATCTCGATCACTTTTAATTTTAAAACCCTTATTACCTCCAGAACTGAAAATACACAGGGGCTCTCCACAGCGATGACATCACCTGTATTACAGATCGCCGCCAATGCAATGTACAATGCCTGCAATGCGCCATCTGTGATCATTAGTTCATCCGGATTGATGATGGTTTGATAAGTGGCTGCCCGCTTAACGATATTTTCCCGAAGCTCATGCGAACCGTTTGAAGGGTAATAGCGTAACAGTCCGGTACCTTTTTCTCTTATTACCTGCTGCATTGTACGTAACAACAGCTTTTGCGGAATTAACAAATCACCCGGAGCTGCTACGTTAAACTCGGATATTTTCCTTCCCATCATTAACGAGGTGGTGAGTGCAAGATTATTTTTAAAAGTTGCATCTCTGGCTATTGGACGATGTTTGGTTTTTACAGGCTCGTGTGCCCTTTCCGGTTGGTTACTAACAAAATAACCTGACTTGGGTACACTTTCCACCAATCCGCTTATAATAAGATGCTCATAGCCGTTTTGTATAGTGCTGATACTTATCTGGTACTGTTCCTTAATCTCCCGCACAGAAGGTAGCTTCTGCCCGGGCTTGAAAATGCCGCTCCGGATGTTCTTTTCAATTATGGTAGTAAACGCCTCGAACTTATATGTTGTCATCTGTATTGATAGTTTTTACCAAATCTGTACCTGTACCACAAATTTAATGCATTTACTTTTGAGAAAATTAACGAAATGGCTTTGGCTTATAATATCAATACCCCCGGTGATTTACGGCGTCTTCCGCTATCGTCTTTACCGGGTTTTTGTGAAGAACTGAGAGCTTATCTTATCGACCAGATCTCATTGAACGGGGGGCATTTCAGTTCAAGTCTGGGGGTGGTAGAACTTACCGTAGCACTGCATTATGTATTCAATACACCGGTAGATAAACTTATCTGGGATGTTGGACACCAGGCATATCCACATAAACTTATCACCGGAAGAAGGCCCCTTTTCCATACCAATAGAAAACAGGGAGGAATCAGTGGTTTCCCATGCATAGAAGAAAGTGTGTTTGATGCGTTTGGAACCGGCCATTCTTCCACTTCCATTTCAGCTATATTGGGTATGGCCTGTGCGGCGAGGTATCGTAATGAGAATGAACGCCAGCATATCGCTGTCATTGGTGATGGTGCAATAACCGCCGGGCTGGCATTTGAAGGGCTAAATAATGCCGGATTCGAACAGGCCAATATGCTGATAATATTAAACGACAACAATATGTCGATTGATGCGAACACAGGCGCGCTTCAAAATTACCTTACGGAATTGACTACAGGTAAGAAGTACAATGCACTGAAATTACACATCAAAAATTTATTGTCTCTTATGAAACAACAGGACAAATGGCCATTTGCCAGGATCAGGCAATTGGAGAAAATCATAAAGACCAGCTTTTTAAGCTATAGTAATCTTTTTGAGGCGCTGAATATTCGGTACTTCGGTCCGGTAGACGGGCACGATATTGAAAAGCTAACAGGTTTGTTAGAAAAAATCAAACACATACCCGGACCTAAATTGTTACATTGCGTAACTGTGAAAGGAAAAGGTTTTCAGCATGCGATGATAGATACACCAAGCTGGCATGCAACCGGAAAGTTTGACAAATTGACCGGTGTGAGATGTAAAGATGCACCGGGTAATAAGATGAATACTTTTCAGGAAGTATTTGGAAAGACACTCACTACGCTCGCCCGGAAAAATAAACGTATAATAGCAATAACACCGGCCATGCTTTCGGGAAGTGCCCTCACGGCGATGAAGCAGGAGATGGCTGATCGTGTTTTTGATGTAGGTATTACAGAGCAACATGCTGTCACTTTTTCGGCAGGCCTCGCTGCTGATGGGTTAATACCATTCTGTACTATCTACTCCACTTTTTTACAACGTGCTTATGATCAGGTTATTCATGACGTTGCCTTACAAAAGTTAAATGTTATATTCTGCATTGACCGGGCAGGGGTAGTTGGGGCTGATGGACCGACACACCACGGTGCTTTTGATATCTCTTTTCTTCGGTGTATACCCAATATCATCGGAGCTTCGCCAATGGACCTTGAAGACTTTAGAAATCTTCTTTATACTGCACAGGACAAACAGGAGAAAGGTCCTTTTGCAATTCGTTATCCTAAAGGAACCGGAATAGACAACGACAGTAATGGTGTCTTTCGAAAATTGGAAATAGGGAGGGGAAGAAGGATTAAAGACGGCAATAACATAGCCGTGCTGTCTCTTGGCCCCGTCGGACAATATGTGAAAGAAGCGTATGAGGAACTGGCTGCTGAACAAATAGAAGTAGCACATTATGACCTGCGGTTCTTTAAGCCACTTGATGAAAAGCTATTACATGCTGTATTTCAAAAATTTGCTATCGTAATTACCATAGAGGACGGGTGTATTGCCGGTGGTGTGGGTAGCGGTGTAATGGAGTTTATGGTTGATCATGGATATTCTTCAGTCTTAAAGCGGCTGGGATTGCCGGATACATTCGCTACCCAGGGTACACAGCAGCAGCTCCATGAAATATATGGATATGATAAAAATACGCTCGTTGCCCTGATCAGGGAATTGCATGGCAGTTTTGCTATGACCGGAAACACAGGCAACATACTTCCGGCTTTTTGAATAAGCTATTTTGAATAGGGCACTTCAACTGTACCAGTAAAACATTCAGCTGCTGTATCGGTCGTGCTATGAGTTTCTTTATTTCCTTTGTGCGGTTAAATTGTTTATTTAGATGAATGCAGATAAAGCAATCCGAAATACCTTTGCCACTTTGAGCAATACCTCTCCTTCATTGTCTCTTGTCGTGATTTTATCATTAGGTACTTTTATAGTTTTCTTTCAGGGGTTTATGGTTGCCCCTATTTTACCTCAACTGTCTTCACTTTTCCATGTGTCTGTCAGGTATGTGAGCTTTATTGAACCTGCTTATTTACTGAGTTATGGTTTTTCTACTTTAATATATGCTCCTCTGTCGGACAAATATGGCAGGTTTCCGGTGATTATATTTTCTATTACCGGCTTTATAGTGATCACCGCTTGTACAGGTTTTGCAAATACGATCAATCAAATGATTATTCTTAGATTACTGACAGGGTTAATAGCCGGCGGGGTGGCACCTACGACGATTGGCTGGATTGGAGATCAGTTTCCCTACGAAAAAAGAGGGCATGCATTAGGCGTTTTTTTTGGTTTTATGGCTGGGGGTACGGCATTCGGTTCCAGTTCAGGTGCTTTGTTGACGGCCTATGTGGGATGGAAGATGTTGTTCTGGATTGTGGCGACAATAGGCTTGTTTATTTTGGCGATTCTACTGATAAATTATAAAAAATTTGTCCAGGAGAAAAATGAGAAGCCTTTCGGATTGAAGAATACACTCATTTCGTATAAAAAAATTCTCCTGTTGCCAAGAGGCTGGCGAACTTATATGTTTGTACTCTTTAATTCAATGTTCCATAGCGGGGTATTTGCGTGGACCGGATACTTCTTTTTCAGCAACTATCATTTAAGCGAAAAAGGGGTAGGATTGGCGTTGTTGGGATATGGCATTCCGGGGCTTCTATTAGGTCCTTTTCTGGGCAAGCTGGCAGATAATTATGGTCGTAACAGGATTATTCCAATAGGTATTTTTGTGGGGGCGCTTTCAGCATTTTTGCTGGGCATGAATTATTCAATATTTTTCTCCTGTATTTTGATCGCTACTTTGTCGCTTGGCTTTGATATGACACATCCTCTTTTTGCGGCAATTATTACTACGCTTTCTAATCAGAAGGGAGTGGCAATTGGGTTATTTGCGTTTGTTATGTTTATGGGTTATGGCCTGGGTAGCCTGGTATTTAGTCTTATTATAACTATAGGGTTGAATGAGAGTTTTATGATATTTGGATTGATGGCTGCCCTGGGGTGTGTATTATCTGTTTTTGCATTTAGAAAGGAAAAGTGATTGTTTTGAGATTAATGCAGATCATTCATAGAATGTTGATTATGGCGCAATCCTGTGAGTAAATTATATGTTCCGGAATTTATTGATTCCGGAACTCTTGTCATCTTAAAAAATCTACTAATCTCAATTTGCGTACCTAGGAAGATGTAGACATTAAATATATTTGCTGATTTTCGATGACCTGTGAAAAGTGCCCGCATGTGTATTTTTATGCATAACGGATACATTGGGACTTTGGAATTGACGTAAGTGTCTGAGGTAATCTAACCAGCCATAATTGATCGTATGACTTGTGTCAATCTGCCCGTTGCCGATTATACGTTTGTAAACTTTCTGGCTATTACTTCACTATCCTGTAAGATAACCCATTCTTCCTGGTCATGCATAATATATACAGCATAATAAGGTGTACATTGCTTCATGCGTTGTTTAAGGGCTTTAATTCCTTTAAGGAATCCCTGTTCTTTCGTCGTTTGGTAAACATAGTTTGAACAGGTATGTTTAAAAATACAATGCCTTCGCCATTTTTTGGGAATGAGCCAGTAGATATGTATGAGAAAAATAAACATCCATTTCATAGATTACTTTTTAAATACGAGTACAGTATAAGTTGTTACAAAAGATGGTTTAGCTCCTACTCCAAAACATCCCTGATCTGCAGCTATATGGGTTTCTACTGAATCCATACGTGTATATTCCCATCCTTGATTAGCATAATTGTCGATGATGATTTGCATTTGTTTTGCCACAGTTGACGAAGTGTCATTTCTTGTTATTTGTGCCATAAAAGGGACTACTTTGAATTCCATTGGTTATTTTTTTAGTTGAACATGTTAATTGCTGGTTGCTTTCTTCCACTAAATTACTTTGATAGCGTGAAATAATAATTTGCATACCTGAAAAAGGGGAAAAATCCTGTATTCAGTTCGCTGTCCGGTTGTGCAGAAAATGGACTAACACCCAATCAACTTGTTTAATTTAAGTTCCCGGAGCTGATTGAATAAAAAATTGAGGGTGCTTCAAAGTAATTGAAGCGCCGTCGGTTAAATTTTTATTTTTGCTGAATCAGTTTCAGAAAAGTGAAGGAAAATACTCACCTATGCTAAAATTGAATGTATGTTATTCACTTTTAAGCTCTTTATAGGATTAACCATCACTACTTTAATGGCCTGATAACTGATAGTGATCCAGCCCCCCGAATAGGTTTGACAGCGTACCAGGACGCTTTTCCCCGCATACTTGTAAGATCGCTTGATTTCCTTTACTAAATTTTAAAGGTTTGGTATTCCTATGTTCCAAATCCCCCCCTCAATTGTCGTAATTACCCCTCCTGGATTTTGAGAGAACAATGTACGTTTGTACCAGTAAAATACAGAAAATGAAAAACACCATACTCTCATTATCATTGATAATTTTCATTATGACAGGATCCTTAGCACAGCAAAAACCTACAACATCCGGATACGCACCCGTTAATGGATTAAAAATCTATTATGAATCCTATGGTGAGGGTGCTCCGATTGTACTGCTCCATGGCAGCTTTATGACCATTGGTACCAATTGGGGCCAGCTCATACCGGAATTATCTAAAACCCACAAAGTAATTGCCCTGGAAATGCAGGGGCACGGCCATACCGCCGATATTGACCGCCCTTATTCCTACAAAGCATTGGCAGACGATGTAGCTGGATTGCTGAAATATCTTAATATTAAACAGGCGGATGTAATCGGGTACAGTTTCGGCGCTCCCGTATGTTATCAACTAGCAATTGCATATCCACAGCTGGTAGGGAAGCTGGTGATCATTTCGGGTGTATACAAAAGGACTGGCTGGCAGCCACAGGTACGGGAAGCTATTAATGGAATAACGCCGGAACTGTTTGCCAATACACCAATGAAACAAGCCTACGATTCGGTAGCACCCGATCCTGCTCACTGGGCAGCATTCATTACAAAAATGGTCAAATTTGCAGGTCAGGATTTTGATTTAGGAGATGATAATATCAAACATCTCTCATCACCTGTGTTAATGATCATGGGCGATAATGACGGAGTCGACTTAGAATACACCGCCAGTACTTATCAACTGCTAGGTGGAGGTATAATAGGAGATTTCGCAGGACTACCCAAATCACAACTGGCAATAATTCCGAATAGCAGCCATGTTAGCCTGATGGGTAAAGCAGAAATACTATCCGGTATTATTCTTCCTTTCTTAGGTAGATAAGCACAAATAGGGCTACTTTAAAATGGCGTTCAGATATCCAAAGTCCGTGACAATATTCCTCCTCCCAATCAGTTCTGCTTAGAGATCCCCATATGTCCAGATGAATCTCTGCCAGATAATCTCCAACACTATAACTTACCGATGATAAAATTTCAAAAGATATTATTCCCTTTTCAGGGAAATAAATACCAGGTAGTTGGTGTTTTCTATCATTGTCAGAAGTTTTAATTTCGATAGTAGTAAATCATTATTAATGATGTTTTTTCGCAGGGAATCGCGTTTTTAAAACCGCCAGCAAGTTCGGTACGAAACTGATTGATCTTTTAACTATTGAACCTTTAAAATTATGACCTATGAAGATTATCGTATTCATTGCTTCTTTGTTTATTTCTATTAGTGTTTGTGGCCAACAGGTGGATTCGTTGTTATATATACATGCATTGGATGAGGCGTCAGCAAATAATATTCTTTCAGGAGAACCTTGTCAGATAAGAGCCTGGTATCTTCGGCAATGTTGGATGGGAAAGGTGGACGCTGATATGAAGCTGGTTAATGTGGACAGTATTGCCCAGGCGCTGGCGATAAAAAACGTGGCGGAAAAGTTTAATCGTACCGCAGATAGGTTGACCAGAATTGAAGATATAAAAGATGATACAACCATTGATGGGGAGCCGTATGTATTAATGGTAGCTCTATTAAAAAGTACTTTTGAAAAAGATGTATCAGTCAGGCATTTTAGTGATAAGGTAGCGATATATAAATCTGGGGGTGAATTATTTAAGAATACTTTATTTCTTACTACGCGGAATGATCTGGAGCATTTTGCAGCAACTCACGATCTGTTAAAATTGAATGATTCTCTAAAGAGATACAGAATATTGCAATTATTAGGGCTAAAGCCGAACTCAGAAAATAACACCTTTTATGAATTTTGGGTAAGGAAGGAAGACTTGTTCAGGCCAGCTTTTGATTCTGCGATGAAAGTTTCTTTATCAGGACATTACCCCGATCCGCAGTACTTTAAATACTATCTGACTTTTACAAAAGGGTCTTACGATGATGTAGCCCTTTTCTATAATTATCCATTTACCGGCTTGGGTTATACCTGGGATTACAATCCCGAAAGTACAGATCATTTTGGTGTAACTGAATTTGTAGTTAAAGAAAACAGATTGGTGCTTTTAAAGCGAAAGGTAAATTTTTGCCGCTATTGGAAGGAAATTGTGAAACGAAAAGCAGACCAGGTATAGCAAGGAAACGCAGAACACCACCCTGATTTTTGACCTGAATCGACAAAAAACTGAACAAAACCTGTTAAAAATATTCTATTTCTTCGCATAACTCCTGCCTCGGTGCAGTAAAAATGATGTCGCAATATGCGAACACCTGATCGGGAATAAACAAGAACTAAAATTTATAAAACGTTATGCGAAAGTTATTTCTTTTCTTACTAACAATTTTATCTTTCCAATTTACATTCGCCCAGCAAAACCCCTTTACCAAATTTCCTAATGGGTCCAGCCCTAATGATATAGGCAAACGATTAGCCTACCATTTCGTCGACGGCAGGCACGAACTCTATGCCGGCCAATACATCCACTATGCCGAAGTCTGCACCTGGAATGGGGCTTTGGATTATGCTGTAAAAACCAAAGACCCAAAACTGATCAAACTCTTACAAGACAAATTTGAACCGTTCTTTACCCGCGAAAAGCCACTCCTGCCTCCTAAATATCATGTTGACTACAATATGTTCGGCAGCGTGGCACTTAAACTCTACCAGATCACCAAAGACGAACGCTATAAAAAAATAGGTCTTGCCTACGCCGATTCCCAATGGGAACTGCCTGACAATGCAAAACCGGAAGAGAAATCCTGGGCAGACAATGGTTATTCATGGCAAACCCGCCTGTGGATCGACGATATGTACATGATCACCGTAGTACAGAACGAAGCCTACAAAGTGACCGGCGACCGCAAGTACATCGACAGGGCAGCAAAAGAAATGGTCCTCTACCTGGATAAATTACAGCGCCCGAACGGCCTTTTCTATCACGCCCCTGATGTTCTCTACATCTGGGCAAGAGGTGCCGGCTGGATGGCTGTTGGCATGCCAGATCTGCTTCGCAACCTGCCTAGAGACCACAAAGACCGCCCACGGATCATGGAAGGCTATCTCGCTATGATGAAAAGCCTGAAAGAAT
Organism: Chitinophaga sp.; assembly: GCF_039596155.1. GTDB lineage: Bacteria > Bacteroidota > Bacteroidia > Chitinophagales > Chitinophagaceae > Chitinophaga. Next base: position 32,282 of record NZ_JBCNKF010000023.1, on the reverse strand, counting down.
ATCAAAGGCCGGATGGCATGTGGAACCAGCTGATCGATCAGGCCGATTTCTGGCCTGAAACATCCGGCACCGCAATGTTTACCTATGCATTTATAATAGGAGTTCAGCAAGGCTGGTTAGATGCAGCTGCATATGCGCCCGCAGCCCTGAAAGCATGGCAGGCAATGGTTGCCCACATTGATGAACGCAATAATGTAACAGAAGTTTGTATTGGTACCGGTAAAAAGAATGATAAACAATATTATCATGACCGCCCCCGCAATGCGGGTGACCTCCATGGACAAGCCCCTTACCTGTGGTGCGCAACTGCACTCCTGGGAAAATAACTGCAATACCGTTGGTGGCGCTGGACAATCCCACCAACGGTTACCTTACTTTGGAATGATTCGACAAAAAGTTGAACAATCCAAACAGAAAAAGAATGATTACTTCGCAATAGTATATCAACCACGTAGATCAGAAAAAGAGATTAGGGATCAAATAAATACTAACAGAAAATTCAAGATAACACTTGCAGGGTTCGCGCTGATGAATATTCCACTTATGACAGGCCTAAAGTATTATCTCCTGATAGCTTGAAGAAAAAATTCCACACATGATGAGCCATCAACAGATAGCTCCGGGGTACTATTTGCCAAAATCAACCTAATAATAAATTGACCGATGATTATGGAGCAAAACTATACAAAAACAAGCTCTCCTTTGTATAAGCGGTACTTACTGCCTGCGTTATTATTTTTACTGTTTCCCATTTATGCCGCTGCACAAAATCAGGTAATAACAGGCCGCGTCACTGACTCACTGGGAAATGGAATTGCCGGCGTTACAATCGCAGTCAAAGGAACTACCGTGATTGCCAACTCAGATGCGTCCGGAAACTTCAGTATTCAGGCCGCCAAAGGAGTGCCACTGAGAGCCTCACACGTCAGCTATATCACCAAAGAAGTAATACCAGCTGGAAAACCCCTTACCATCATCATGCAACCAGCTACCAACGACTTAAATAATGTAGTCGTGATTGGTTATGGAACCATGAAGAAAAAAGATCTTACCGGGGCAATATCCTCCATTCGCCCCAATAAAATTGCAGATGAGAATCCGAAAACAGTCCAGGACGTCATTCGCGGTACACCCGGAGTAAGCGTAGGTTTCGATCCTTCTGCAAAAGGAGGAGGTACCATACGTATTCGTGGACAGCGCTCCGTGTATACTGATGGAGGACATAATGATCCTTTGCTCATACTGGACGGTATGATCTTTTACGGAGAATTGTCTGAAATAAATCCTGATGATATTGATCAGATTGACATCCTTAAAGATGCTTCTGCAGCTGCGATTTATGGCGCCAAATCCGCTAACGGTGTACTGATCATCACCACAAAAAAGGGCAAAAAAGGTAAGCCTGTTATTAACCTGACAACCAACCTCGGGCTTTCTAAAATGGCTGCAAACAGGAAGGTGTTTGGGCCCGAAGGATATATGCAATACCGCGAAGACTGGTATACTGCCGGTACTTATGGCATCAACACCACTACAGGCAGCTATGAACCATATATATCAGAAACTGCCACCGCAGGTAAACTGGGATATTATGAAATGCCCACCGACAAAATGCTCAATAAATATGGGATCACTATCGACCAATGGAGAGCCTATTCAACAAATACAAGTGGCGCATCCGATGACCGGATCCGGGCTGAACGCTTAGGTCTCCAATTCACTACGTTGGAAAACTATCTGCAGAATAAATCCTTCGATTGGTACAGACATAGTTTCCGCACCGGCGTTAACCAGGACTATAACCTCAGCGTATCCGGTGCCAGTGACAAAATTAATTACTATTTATCTGCCGGTATGTTGTCTAACCAGGGAGTGGTGGCTGGTGACAATTACAGGGCGGTACGTTCCAACCTGAAAGTGGATGGCCAGGTCGCCGACTGGCTGGATATCAGTGCCAATGTGAATTTCCAGGACCGGTCTGATGGAAATATTGCCGTGAACTGGGGATCACAGATCATTAACAACAGCCCTTTTGCAGCTTACAAAGATGAGGACGGAAACCTGGAAGTACACCCCATGGGAGATGAGATGACTGCAAACAAAGGATATAATTTTGATTTCAATAAACAGTATATGAAACTTGAAAGAGGCTATACTGTACTAAATACAATTTTCTCCGCCAAAGTGAAACTGCCTTTTAATATCAAATACTCTTTCAATGTTTCCCCCAGGTATCAATGGTATTATAACCGCTACTTTGAATCGTCAGAGCACCCCGACTGGCTGGCCATTAATCATGGTGTAGACCGCAACTGGAGCAAACGTTTTGACTGGTCTTTGAATAATACTCTCAGCTGGGAAAAGACAATTGCACAAAAGCATACTGTCAATATAACCCTGGTGCAGGAAGCAGAAGACAGGCACTATTGGAGTGATGTGATCAATGCCCGCAATATCCTGCCGAGTGATGCATTGGGATTCCATGAAACATCTACCGGTGATCCGCTTAACAGCAGTTTTAACACCGACGACTCTCACGAAACAGCTGACGGTATGCTTGCACGCTTGTTCTACGCATACGATGATCGTTATATGGTGACCGCCTCCGTGCGTCGTGACGGCTACTCTGCATTTGGCACTTCCAATCCTCGGGCGACTTTTTTCTCAACAGCCATTGCATGGACATTTACGAATGAAAGTTTCTTTAAGTGGACCCCATTGAATAATGGTAAGCTGCGCTTGTCCTATGGACAGAACGGGAACAGGTCACTTGCCAACCCCTATATCGCACTTGCCAATCTGGCTAATGGTGCAACGACACAAGGATACGTCGATGTCAACGGCAATTATGTCCAATACTATTATCTAAGGATCGATCGTATGGCAAACCCACATTTGCGTTGGGAAAAAACAACCGCATACAATGCAGGACTAGACCTCGCCTTCCTGAACAACAGGATTAGTACTACGCTTGATTATTATTTCATGCCCACAACAAATATGATCATGAGTCAGTCGCTACCTGATTTTTCAGGATTTACCAATATCACCACCAATTTAGGAGAAGTACAAAATAAAGGTTTTGAAATATCCGTCAATACTCAAAATATAAAAACACCCGACTTTAGCTGGAATACCACCTTCGGATTTTCGAAATACAAAAACACCGTGAAGCACCTGTATTACCGCTACGAAGATGTGTTAGATGCGAATGGAAATGTTGTCTCCTCAAAAGAATCCGATGATATATCAAATGGATGGTTTATCGGACAACCTATCAGCGCCATCTGGAACTACCGTGTAACAGGAATATGGCAGGTGAATGAAGCAGCAGAAGCTGCCAGGTACGGCCAAAGACCCGGCGATCCTAAAGTTGCAAATAATTATACAGCAGATGATACTAAAAATACTGATGGTACTACGACAGCGGTGTATAATAATAGCGATAAGGAATTCATTGGCCAGACAACCGCACCCGTTATGTGGTCATTGCGAAATGATTTTACCTGGAAAAATTTCAATCTCTCGTTCAATATCTATTCTTACTGGGGCAATAAGAGCCTGAGCACTGCTTACCTGAACCAGGACAATAGTGTTTCCCAGGTTACCTATAATGCCAATACCTATTATAAGAAATACTGGACCCTTGACAATCCCAGTGATTTCTTCGGACGCCTGGATGCCAGAGGTCCTTCCGGAGTAGCGGCCCCAAACAGGCTATTCGATCGATCTTTTATCAGGTTGGATAACCTTACTATTGGCTTTGCTATGCCACACAGACTACTTACCCCGGCAAAGATCGACAACCTGAGAATATACGCTACAGTGCGCAATGTGGCCGTCTGGAAAAAAGATAAGAACTGGGACTATTGGGATATAGAAACCGGAGACGTTGCTCCACGTATCTATACACTTGGATTAAACCTCACCTTCTAAAATTTACCCATGAAAAATTACTATATAATAATCGTTTTCTTCATAGTGATCATTACTGCCTGTAATAAGAAATACCTTGATCCGGATCCATTATCTTTTTATGAGCCGGAAAAAACCTTTTCTACCAAATCAGGCCTTGATGCTGCAATAGCGATGTGCGACAAACATTTGCGTAGCTATTGGAGCTACATTACAACAAGGGATATTTCAGTTCCCATAAATACCGAGTATATGTTGTCAGACATGGCCGTATCGGCAAAAACAGATGACGGAAGTATCTTTGCAGATGTGGCAACACGCCTTACACCTACCGATGGCATGTACACGAACGATGTGAACATGATGAGTTTTTTCTGGGGAGAAACCTATAATGGTATTAAGTATGCCAATACAATCACCACGTTTATCGATAAAGTACCCGGTTTGGATGAGGCAACAAAACATGACTACATCGGCAAGGCCTACTTCCACAGATCCTTTCGTTACCTTGCCTTGTGTTTTCAGTTTAACAATGTGCCCTTAATCACCCAGATTCCCTCTACGCCCAAGCAGAACTATAAAAGCACCAGTCGGGAAGCGATCTTAGAAATGATTACCAACGATATGGAAGCTGCCGTGCAATGGGTACCGGAGCAGTCCGGCATGTCTCATATAGGAATGATCAATAAAGGTGCCTGCCGTCAGCTGCTGATCAAATGCTACCTCGCCACAGGCCAATGGGATAAAGCAATCGCACAGGCCGATACGTTGATCAATAATTCAGGTTATTCATTAATGACAGCACCATTTGGTACCTTCGAAAGCCCGCTGGAAGCTACCTGGCATATTACCAGGAACGTCATATGGGATCTGCACCGCCCGGTAAACAAATGCATTATAGCAAATAAAGAAGCCATACTTGCAATGCCCAACCGTGATAATACAGATGCTGCCATAAAAATGCGCACTATGCGTAACTGGGGGCCAATGTGGAATATATCTACCCTGGTTTCACCCGCTGGAAAATTTATGCAATGCTACGCATCATCAAGTAAATCCTACCGGGCTAATCTTGATTTTAACTCAGCTGTTGGACGCGGTATAGCTATGATCCGGCCTACCTGGTTTGCAACAGAGGATCTTTGGTATGTGAATGGGATCAATGATACTGCCGATCTCCGGCACAACAGCAGGGTGGGAAACTGGGCAAGAATGGACTCGCTGAAATATAATGATCCTTCTGATGCCGCGTATTTCGGTAAAAACCTGCGACTTTACGAGGGCAGTAAAATTTTGTGCTCAGATACAGTACGTAACTGGTTCGATTGGCCGCATTACAAAGTCTTCGTAAACGACCCTGATCATATAGGAAATGCTGCAAGTAATAATAATAGGGGGGGGGCGGCAGACTGGTATTGCTATCGTCTGGCGGAGACATATCTCCTTCGTGCTGAAGCGGAATTTTATAAAGGAAATATAGGCGCCGCCACCAAGGATGTAAATGTTGTAAGACAGAGAGCACAATGCCGGCAGTTATACGCGACCGTCACTATCGGCGATATTGTCAATGAACGTGGCCGTGAACTATGGATGGAAGAATGGCGGCACATGGAGTTAAGTCGCATATCCTACAGTCTGGCCCTGAGTGGTAAAAGTGATGAATGGGGAAATACTTACAATGCAGCGACCCTCTCTGACAATAGTTACTGGTATCAGCGCATACAGCACTACAGTAATTACTATAACAAAAACAAAGTGACTGTAAAGGGCAGATCATATACAATGGCACCTCATAACATCTATTGGCCGATTCCTCAATCAGCGATCGATGCAAACCTCTATGGGAAGCTAAGCCAGAATCCCGGCTATAACGGGTATGCTTCTGGAATAGAAATGTGGACGAAGTGGGAAGATGCTGTAAATGATGAAGATAAAAATTAAGCAGGACTTGCCTGCTTACTCCCTTGGCAATGAATTCGCATATTCATTCGGCGACATTTTGAAATATTTCAGAAAATTACGGCTGAAAAGGCTTTGCGAGCTATAACCGACCATCTTCGAAATTTCGTACAACGAAAATTCATTGCAGGCAATTAAATTTGCCGCTTTCTTAAGACGCGTAAGGTCAATTAATTCTTTTGGAGATAGTGAGGATAAGGACTTGATTTTTCGATACAGTGTTGTTCGGCTCATGAACATGTGCCCGGCGAGCATATCAATATCAATATTAGGATCTTTAATATTATTGCTGATATATTCGTCCAGTTTCTTTAGAAAGGCATAATCGGTTTTGGAATGCGCCATTATCCTTACATCTTCAAAAGGTGAACTGGCAAAATGTTCTTTTATCTTACGGCGGTTTTTGAGCAGGTTAGCAATCTGTATCTGCAGCAATTCTGTCGAGAATGGCTTTTGGATATAAGCATCTGCACCTACTTCCAGCCCTTCTATGTGCGCTTTATAGGTATTCTTGGATGTCAATAGAATAATGGGAATATGACAGTATTCCACATTGGATTTGATGAGCTTGCACAACTCAAACCCATCAATACCAGGCATCATAATATCAGATATGATGAGGTGAATGATCTCTTTGTCTAAAATGTTTTGTGCGATTTCTCCATCGGCAGCAAGATGCAAAGTATAAGCATCTCTCAAAACTACGGACAGGAATTCCAGGATATCTTCATTATCATCAATAATAAGAATACTTTCAGTCATACTATTTTATCTTTTTCCAACTGCTTAATTGAAATTCAAACTTTTGATGTATGGGCAGTTGTAGTTCAAAAATAACCAGATCAGCTTCGCCGGAAATCAATCGCAACGATCCATTATGCAACTCAGTGAGCGATTTGGCCAGTGACAGACCGATACCGGTTCCCGGCTTGTCATTACCTCGTACCCTTACAAAGGGCTTAAAGATCTCCTCTCTGAATTCTTCGGGTATCCCTTTGCCATCGTTGTGAAACCTGATGATAAAATATTCATCAGTGTCGTTTACAGGGTGTATGTTAATCGTGGCCCTGCTGGCTGCATATTTAACGGCATTAGACAGGATGTTGCTGCAGATTTTAACGAAGGCTTCTCTGTCTACAAAGGCTATAAAGTGTTTTTCCGGTACTACTACCTCCAGCTCAATTTTGTTCCTCGCGGCTTGTTCTGTAAAGCTCGTCAGCAGATCACTGATCAGTGCAATGATATCGGTTTTCACAAAATTCAGACTGAACTGACTTACCTCCGTTTTCCTGAAATCCAGTAATTGATTGGTCAGTTCTGTCAGTCGCCTCGTGTTTCTCTCCGCTATAGAGAGGCTGTTCTTAATAGCAGGATCCTGACTGAATTTCTTGAGCAACCATTCTATTGGCCCGGCTATCAGCGTAAGTGGTGTTTGTATTTCATGTGTGATACCTGTAAAGAATTCGATTTTCGCCTGGTATATTTCCTTTTCTTTTTCGTGTTCAAACAATTGCAGCTTACGCAGGTTTTTACGCTCAAGGTATCGGCGATATAACCGGGCCAAAAGGATGATAACCGTGCCTGAGAGTAGGAGGTATACAATGTAAGCAAGCCTGCTTTTCCAGAATGGAGGCAGGATTTTGATGACCAGGCGTCTTTCTTCGCTCGCCCAGCTTCCGGTATTGCTTTCAGCGTGAACAACAAACTCATAGGTGCCGTGACTCAGATCCGTAAAATAGGCTTTCCGGTTAGTCGTGAGATAAGTCCAGGGCTGATCAATGCCCTTCATTAAATATTTATAGCGCGTAGCTTCAGGTGATGAATAGTTCAACGCGGCAAACTCAATACTAAAATTATTCTGATCATATTTCAATATAATAGTGTCCGTGTATAAGATAGATTTGGAAAGGGGACTGTTATACCCACCAGGTATCGTTTCAATATTATTGATCTGGAATCCTGTAATATAGGTAGGAGGGCTGGGCTCCTGCTGATTAAATTGCGCCGGATCAAAGGCTATCATACCTTTAACGGAGCCGAAATACATTTTACCATCGCTATGTTTGTATGCCGAGTTGTAATTGAACTGGTCCGTGATCAATCCGTTGGCTTTAGTGTACACTTTTACCTGTTCAGAATGGAGGTCGAATGAAATAAGACCCTTGGACGAACTGATCCACAAATGCTTTGAATCGTCTTCCAGGATGCTATATATTACATTGCTGGGTAGTCCGTTGGCGGTAGTATATCTACGGATGCTTTTCCCGTCAGGGCTTAATTTGATCAGTCCACAGCCAGTGGTGGCGAACCATAAAGTATGTTCACTGTCTTCAAAGATTTTATACACGGGGAATTCATTGATAGTATGGCCCTTTGTCGTATCGCTGAAGCGTATATTACCGTGCTGGCCGGTTGTAGGATTATAATAGAATGCTCCCTCCTTTACACTGCCTGTCCAGATATTTCCTTTCGAGTCTTCAAATATATCGAAGATGTAAGTGTTGTATGGTATCTCGTTGATGCGTTTGAATGTTTTGTGTTGCCTGTCATACTCAAATAGCCCCGCATTACGGTAGGCAGTGCCGACGAGTAGTTTATTGTTCCTTGTACGGTGGAATGAAATAACAAAATCACTTATCCGGCCCTTGCTGTCACTGATCAGTTTAAAACGATCTGTAATTAAACCGGTGTGCATATCCATGATTTCCATGCCCTGTAAAAAAGGGCCGATAAATAGCTCATTACCCCAGGGAAGCAGCCCATGAATATTGGAATAGGAGAGGCTTCCTTTTTTCCCCGTATCAGTATAGCTTGTAAATATGCCTGTTTTTAGATCCAGTTTGTTGATCCCTGCATCTTCGGTACCAACCCATAGGTGGCCGCTGCTATCAGCACAGATCTCCCTGACCGCATTGCCTGAAATCGAATTAGCGCCTGGTAATGGATAATATTTTTCAAACCGCGCATTGACCTTCGAATAGTAATTTAACCCACCAAAGAAAGTACCGGCCCACATGCCTCCCTCGTTGTCCCGGTATATAGCGTAAACAGCGTTGTCAGCCAGCGAATAAGGATCGCCGGCTCTTTTTCTCAGGCAGGTGCTTTTGTCGGTGGCTAAGTTATAAATGTAAATCCCTAACTCGGTAGCGATCCAATATTGCCCATCATGATCTACCGCAATGTCTCTTACAAAAATATCTTTGTTCTTATCGGTATCGAGTGATAATGATTTGATGATACCGGTTTTAGTATCATAACTTTTTAATCCCTGTTTAAAGCAACCTATCAATAGTTCCTTATTAGGAACAGGGTATATCTTGCTGATAGATCGAGCATTTGCAGGCAGATTTTTATCTACGATCCTTACCCTGGTACCGGGCTTTTCATTTGGATCGTACATATGAATGTTACCATCATCGTCGCCCATCCACAAATTCATATTTGAGTCCAGCGCAATGCAGGACGCCTTTATTTTCAGGTTCACGACCTTATTCTCTGCCTGAATGTATTTGTAGAGTGAGAATTTAATAAGGAACCAGAGGTTATTGTCCTTATCAATGACAAGATTGTTGGTATATTCTTTTGGATCAGTTTCAAGCTCAGTGAGCACTTCTGTGAACGGGTTGTATTTAAAAAGCCCTTTGCCGGTGGCTATCCAGATCATTCCTTTTTTATCCTCAGCAATACAGTTTATGGCATCGTTGCCCAGGCTACCGAATTGATCATTATTGTTTTTATACGCCTTAAAATAGTAGCCGTCAAAACGGTTGATACCACCACGGGTGCCAACCCAGATCAAACCCGTACGGTCCTGAATGATAGTAGTTACCGCATTGTGTACCAGTCCATCATCCACCTGGTAATGCTTAAAATAATATTGGCTAAAACAGGAAGAAATTGTGAACAATAACAGTAAGATCAGCAAAATATTATAACGTGGAAATCTCATAATGCCGGAGTCAAATATAACTATATGAGATCAAATATCCTATCCTGTTCAGATAAAAATTTGGACCCTGGCTCAGCAGGGGAATGCCTTTATTTGCAAAATAACCTGTGCTATCGCCGTCCGGTTTCTTTCCGCTGACTATCGTAAATGAGTTGAGATAAATCGACAAAAAGTTGAACAGATTATGTACTATCCATTCGTTTATTTTGAAAGGCACTAAACCCAATCACTTAACCACAATTCTCTATGAAAAACGAGCTATTTACCAGCACTGTTGTTGTCATCACATTGCTGACGGCCGGTTGTAACAAAAAGCAATCGGAGAGCATTACCCAGTTGAGTCTCCCCAAAACAATCAGTGTTGCACCTCCGTTAGGCACACTGGAGGATAGTGCTATCTATCGCATCAGGGGTATTTCTTCATTACCAGCCGGCCCGGTAGTTGAAGTAACCGGCAATTCAACGGCTGAAGGTGCAAAAATTCAGCAGTGGAACTGGTTCCCCAATAACGGACAGAAATGGAAACTTATAAAAATCGATGCCACTTATTATAAGCTGGTCAATGTCACCAGTAATAAATGTCTCCAGTCGCCATCGGCAACTTCCGGCGATGTATTACTGCAGGGAACTGACGATGGCTCTGATGCGCAACGATGGGCAATAGCCTATTCCGGCAGTAATAACGTTTTTTCACTGACCAACAAGCAAACAGGTATGAAAATGGTGGTTGATCCTGAAGATAGTATACCCGGCAGAAAAATCAGGCAGAAAATTGGTGTAACGGGTACACAGGATCTCTTTGAATTTCGTAACCTCAATTTTAAGAATCCTTTGGTTACAGCCAGTCGTCCCGATCCCTTCATAGCACAAAGGGATGGTTATTATTATTTCCTGTATACGAAAGGCAATAAAATAGGCATTACGAAAACCCCATCCATATCACTACTGGCGGCTATGCCTGAGACCATCGTCTGGACGCCTCCGGCAGGTACAGCGTATTCATCTAATATTTGGGCGCCTGAATTACATTTCTTGTCAGGCAAGTGGTATATATATTTCGCTGCGGATGATACAGGAGGCGATGATAATCACCGCATGTTCGTGTTGGAAAATCCTAATGCCGACCCTACAACCGGAACCTGGACATTCAAAGGAAAGATATCTGATTCAACTGATCAATGGGCTATTGACGGTTCGGTGCTGACCATTGGCACAAAAAATTACTTCATATGGTCAGGCTGGGAAAGTGTGGCTACCAAATATAAACAACATATTTATCTGGCTCCGATGTCTAACCCCTGGACGATTAGCGGTGCGAGGGTAGCAATATCATCGCCTACCAATACCTGGGAGAAATATGAGCCCAGTTCAATAGGGCTGGGTGTGAATGAAGGTCCCATCATGCTACAGAAAGATGCCAGCAGCCCGGTATTCGTTATATATTCAGCAAGCCGTTATACGAGTGATAATTATTGCCTGGCGCAGATACAGCTAGTAAGTGGCGGTGATCCCACCGTTGCGGCCAACTGGATAAATAAGAAGCAGGTGTTTGTCAGGAATGATGCGAACAATGTTTACGGACCAGGACACAATGGCTTTTTTACCAGTAGTTATACGGACGCAAACAATGTGTTGCATACCGAAAACTGGTTTGTATATCATGCGCGCAGTGTAGCCGCGACTACAAACGGAGGCAGAACAGCCAGGATACAAAAGCTGACGTGGAATTCGGACGGATCACCCAACTTTGGAATAGCTGAAGCGGTGGGCGTTAGTACTCCTATTCCGATAGGTGACTGATAAGGTTACCAGCATATCACGCCAATCCTTTCTTAAAGAAAAGCGCCCTGATTAATATCGGGGCGCTTCTTAAACCTTGTGTATTACACAGATTAATTACTTGCAGCTGCCGGGATAAGTACTTCAGTCAGTTTCGCCTCAAGCTCTTTTCCAAATAAGGATTTGCCGATAATATTCCCGTTGGGATCAATCAGGAAGTTCTGTGGAATTGCACGAACGCCGTATAACTTAGCGGCCGAATTATCCCAGAACTTAAGATCAGAAAGCTGCAACCACAGCAACCCATCTTTTTTGATCGCAGCTAACCATAGTGCTTTACTGTCTTGCCTGTCAAGCGATACACCTACAATAGTGAAATTCTGGTCTTTAAATTTATTATACATCTTAATAAGATTAGGATTCTCAGCACGGCAAGGTCCGCACCAGGATGCCCAAAAGTCAAGAAGTACATACTTGCCCCGAAAAGCAGAAAGTTTAACCGGTTTTCCACCTATATCAGGCATCTGGAAATCCGGTGCCTTTTGTCCAATTGCAGTCGCCTTCATCTGCCGGAGGCTTTCCGCGAATTTTTTACCTGCGGGGCTGTTTTTTACCCGCGCTGTTAGCCCGTCAAACAACGGTTTTACTGCATCATACGTTTGTTCATAAGCCACCTTCGGCAATATCTCTAAACTGAGCATTGCATTAGGATGGGACTGTATAAAATTTGTATACGCGGTAGTCGTCAGTTTGCTATACCTCTTTTTAAATGCCTCCAATTTAGCTTCATAATCCGGTGTGGATGCAGGCGATACCTTGCCTTCCATGAAACTTTTGTCCTCAGGGATCATTTTATCAAATTCCGCATCTACGAGGTTATTAAAGTCGGTATAATCATTATTAGAAGGCGTCCCGGTTACCTGGATACCTTGAACTGTACTGTCCTTTGCCTCAACCTTGATAGTGCCCGGTTCTAAAATAACTGTGCACTGTTCAAGACTATTTGTCCGAATCCCTTTCGGATCAAAAATTAAAGTGGCAGATACCGGCGAAGCGTATGTTTTACCTGTAAATTTAAAATAACCGTTTTTCAGCGTTACAGAATCCAATACGTCTTTACCATTCACAGTATATGCCAGGTAAGCCCTGACTGGTGCGTTATATGCGCCGTACTTGCCTTCAATTAAATATTTGCCATTGCCCTGGGAGAATACAGTTAACGGAGACATTAACCAGGCGGCAATCATTAATTTCTTCATATAAATTATTGAAACTTTAGTGTGGTGATTTTATAGTTAAGGGACTTCAACGGTAAATTTTACCTCTTCAGGCGGGAGACATTGTTCATCGTTGCAAACCATGAATTTCACCGCACCTTTTACAGTTGCCTTTTTCCCCTTTAATTTTATCTTTTGTTGAAATATTACGGAAGTTTCAAAATAGCCAACTTCCATCATAAACTCGGGTTCCAGCCGAACAGTTGGTGTTGGTTCAATCGTATTACCCATCAGATCATAAGTCCCGGATTTTTCGAATTTAAATTTGGTTGGTTGCGGTCCACCAGGTTTAACATACTGGGAATACAAATGCCAACCTTTATCCAGTGTAGCAGTTATATATACTGAAGCTTCATTTTTACTTGTTTTCTTAGCAGTATAATTCCACCTGACCGGTTCTAATAGCTGGCCAAACCCTTTGAATGTGAAAAGAGTTATTATGACCAGCAGGACAACAGATTTTTTCATTTAAAGCTTATATTTATATTAATTATTAATTGCAGCGTGCTTTTTTGTAATTTCTACCATCGCTTTCAATTTATAATATTCGCGATCTGAAGAACCTGCATAACCAATTCCTTGCATACGAATAACTCCCTGTGGGTCGATGATGAATTTATGAGGCGTTCCTTTTGCTCCTATCGCTTTAAAAAGCTTCATATCAGGATCCCGTAATACGTCCAATGCAAGCCTGGTGTGGTCTACATATGCCTGAACAGATTCCTGGTCTTCTGCAATATCTGTTACATATAGTTGGAAAGGCTGATCTTTATACTCCGCTGCTACACGCTCAAAAGCAGGAAAAGCAGCTATACAGGGTTTGCAGATAGTACTCCAGAAATCAATCACCAGGATCTTTCCCTTATAATCTGATACTTTAAAGTTTTTTCCATTCAACTTATAAATCACAACATCTGGTGCAGACTTCCCATTTGCCTCCCAGTTGGCTTCCAATTCATTGTAATAGTGCTGATAAGCTTCTGTTTGAAGTGCTGTGGCGTATTTTTCTGACTCACCCGGATGTACTTTCTCATAAATAGATTTAAGCGTTGCCAGCAACCTGGGGTTGGATTCTGCATTTCGAACGGCAGCAGATAGCGTATCTATCGCTTTCTGGTCCTGACCTGAAGCTGCCAGTATTATCGCGTACCGGTTAATAAAATTGGGTTTAGAATCCTTGAAATAATTCATATCCCTCATCTTAGGCTCCAATAATGCTTTTTGAATTTTTTCTAAAGCAGACGGAGTGTGCCCATTGTAGCTATCTGACAGGGCGGATATTTCCAGGAGTATCTCGTGTGCGCGTTCAAATTCATCCTTAATTGCACCGCTTTCGAGACCAGGTATAAATTCGTTCGAGATTTCAGTGATCCAATCAAGATGTTTTTTATCATCTGCCCATGGCTCCAGTACATTTGTTAATTCAAAAAGTTGAAGTCCGTTATCAATATTGGTCGTCTTCCTGTATTCTCTGTATTTTTCTATGTTTTCCTGTGACAGCCAGTTTATGGCCAATTCAGCGCGGAACGCGTTATATATCTTTTGATTGGTAGTATTTATGGGTTGTTTTTTAATCAGATCGTTATAAAATTTTTCCTGGTCCTGCACTTTACCAAGTATCTTGAACTCTTCAAATTTGTCCGCGAGAGGATTGGGTTGTTGTGCGTTAGCTGTCAAACTGATCATGAGCGCAATACCCAATCCCCTGAAGACCTTAAACAATGAATTAATTCTCATATTTTGAATTTTAGATTTTATGATATTTAATTTAAAGGCAGCGTGATCAAACGATCCGCTACGAACTATTATTGATTATCTACTAACCCTTTATTCTGGTTTAACATAAGTTCTCCGAACTTCATGGCGTAACGTTGCGGCTTTAATGTATAAGATTGTACGACATTCCCGTCAGCGTCAATGAGCTCATGATTCGGCCGAATATGATCATGGTAAACGGGATCTACTGATAAACGACGCATGTCTGACCACCGCAGGCCTGATAGCGCAAATTCTCTTACCCGCTCATCAAGAATAAAGTGTACCAGTGCCTGTTGGTCAGAGGCAACGGAGGAAGGTATTGTGGCGTCTGCAGCCGGCATTCTTTTAGACCTGAGCGCTTCCAGGTTTGCTTTCGCGTCTGAAAGATTACCATTCCGGGCATTGATCTCCGCCCGCATTAAATACATCTCAGGTAAAGTCGGTCCCTGGTCAAGGAAAAAGTTCGGATAACGACGAACTTGTTTCGGGTAAATGAAAGTGCCGAACATTTCAGTGTCAGAATAAAGCAACAAACGTTTATCAGTTGCGCCGAAAAGAGATGCGACATGAGGTGTATAAACTATTGCGTCGGCAAAATCTAATCCCCACACGGTAGTTGAGATGTTGTAAATAGTTTGACTATTATTAGCTGCAAGTGGCATATTTGACAATGCTCCTAAAAAGTTAACCGGAAACCAGGTGCTGTCGTTATCAGGATCCAGGACCACATTGTAATCATACAACGCCAGGGGAATCGTCGATCCTGATAACTCAGAAAATGCGGCGTCAATATGTGTTTGGGCAGAGGTGAAATCCAGCATATTCATATATACCTTGGTCAGGAAGAATTCAGCAGCCATTTTTGAAAACCTGCGTCTATGCACCAGGGGGCCTACATCTGGTAATGCTTCTGTAAGATCTTTAATAACCGCCGAGTAACATTCGCTAACACTTGAGCGGGTAAAAGATGTGCGGGTAACATCAGATGTGGTTATGATTGGGATGCCCAGATCAGTTGCAGCTGACGAAGGGTTATAGGGTAATGAAAAATCATTTAGAAAGGCTAAGTTGCAAACAGCCCTGCCGACTTTCGCTTCGGCCAATAACTGTTTTTTTTGCTGATCAGTACCTTGCGAGGAGGTCATTACCTCGTTTATTATTTTGTTAAAAAGGTATAATCGCTGAATATAGCCTGTAGCTGCAGTTATCTCCTGCGGCAATTCATTAGACTCATACACCCTGTCTTCATATCTAAAGAGACGTTGCACTCTTAATGGTACTCCGTCTATATAAGTTTTCTGTAAAGCAACATCATCCCCCAGATATACGGGCGCCGATAGTGTAGTTTGCAGGTATATGCCATTTAATATCTGCTCATAATCATTCGTAGTTTGCGCAATCAGTGATCCTTTGGGCTGTATTTCCAAAAAACTTTTTTTGCAGGAACTGCCGAGTAGCATGGCGCAGACAAGCGACGTCATCAAAAAGTATTGTATTGAAGATTTCATGACTGTAAGCTTTTTTAAAGTGTGATATGGGCACCTAATGTTATTGTTCCCTGCCCGGTACGCAGGTTTCTTATTGCCCCCGTACTACCAGCTGTGAGCGTTGGGCCAATGTTTCCGAGAGACTGGAACTCAGGATCGATGCCAAGATCATTTGCTTTCCATAGCATCAGATTGGAAATCTGTGCCCGGAATGAAACAGCCTGTGCGTGAATTCTCTTTAGAAGAACACCCTTGAGATCGTAGGATAAAGTAATATCCCGGATTTTTGCAAACGATGCATTGAAAACATTGGAGTTGGCATAGGTGTAATAATTTGTATTCCTGTTGCCGCTCACTGCACTTGTAGCAGCATAACGGGGAATGTTTGTAGACTTCTCATCACCTGGCGCTTTCCAGCGGTTTGCAAACTCACTGTGCATATAATTAGCGTAAGGCACGCCAGACCAGAAAGTATTAACATCGCGAAACAGGACATTACCACCGTTATAGATAATATTGACTCCTAAGCCAAAGTTTTTGTAACGAAAATAATTAGACAGGCCGCCGCTATAAACCGGCTGCGAAGTACCTTTATAAACTACGTCCTGCGCTGTCGATTCATTGGGCCCTGAGGTAATGGTTCCGTCTGCCTTTTTTATCTGAGGATCGCCTGAATCGTTTAAGCCCGCATAGTTGTAGGCAAATACTGTAAATGCAGGATGTCCTACCAAAAATCTTGTGGAGATCATGCCCGGTCCTGTTGTAATTGGAGTAGGATTGGCTAGTTGCGTGATTTTATTTTTGTTGTACCCCAGATTAAATGAAGTAGACCAGGTGAAAAGGCCCGTACTGATGTTCAGGGAATTGAGGGAAAGATCAATTCCCCTGTTGTCCAGGTCTCCGTAGTTACCAATAACTGAAGGATACCCCGTAAGTGGAGCCGTGCTTAGGGTTCCTATCAGATTATTTGTCTTCTTCAGATAAGCATCCACCGATCCGTGCAATAAGCCGTTCAGTATCTCGAAGTCAAAACCGAAGTTGTAGTTTTTAGTGAGTTCCCAGGATAGTTTTTTATTTGCGGGAGCAGTAACGATCAGGCCTACTCCTGTCGGGTAATTTACATTTGTTTCAGCATGTAATATATCCCAGGACGCAGCAGTACCAGGCGTAGGTGCATTACCTGTGATGCCGTAGGTCAGACGGACATCCAAACGGCTTAACCATGTGACAGGCTGCATAAAGTGTTCGCTGCCCAGTGCCCATTTGCCACCAATACTCCAAACCGGCCTGTTTTGGGCTGAGTTGTCAAAGCCAAATAAGTTACTCCGGTCTACGCGCCAGCTGCTGTTCAGGGTATATTTATGATTATATGTATAGCCCAGATTGGCGTAGTAGGACGATGTTCTTGTTATAACACCTTCTCCTCCTGTTATATTATTAGCTAAAGTCATTGTGCCTCCCTTGACTGTTCCGGTAATTCCAGCACCTAATAATTCATAGTTGACAGGTCTTGCTATCTGCAGCTGATCATCCCATCCTCTATAAATCACAGTCGTCGAAATTGGGGAGTTGCTGGTTGCTTCCTGCCCGGCCATGACGGTAAATTGATGCTTATCCTGCCAATTATTGTCATAAAACAACTGGTTTCTTACAGTCCAGTTTCTCAGCATGTCATCAGTGGCCGTAAGTCGTCCGCCAAATGCCGGAACATTATAAACCGGTGTGCTATTGATCGTTGGCGCCTGCGTGAAGCTCATCACTTCATCCCTCACCTGGTAGCTGTTCTGATCCAACTCAACCCTGTTTTTTGAAGAATTGATAGTATAGCCATAGGTTCCTTCATAGTGCAGTCCTTTTACAATCTTTAGTTTTACTCCGCTCACGATCCTGGTGGATAGTGCCGTTCCTTTAGAATACCCTCTGTTGATTTCCTGCAACGGCGAATAATCCAGATTAATACGGCTTCTTGCCTGGTAATCTTCCCGAAGCTCATCACTATAGTTACCCATATGGTTCACCGTTAGCGGGTTGCCTGCCGGATCGGCGAAAAGCTGATAAGGTACCAAATCCAGGCTTGGCACGGTTATATTGTTGCTACTTGTAATGCGATTCGTTAAATCGGTTATCAGGTAAGCCTGAAGGTTTTTATTGAATTTAAAGTCCTGTCGTAAATTAAGCTTGTACCGGTTGTCTTTCTGACCAGGCGTATTGCTTACTACTCCTATATAATTAGCCGATCCATAGAAAGCGTATGCCTTTCCGCCACCGGAAACAGATATGGTATGATTGGTGGTCGCCGCAGGCTGGTAAAAGTACTTTTTAACCTGGCCAGCATTATCAATACGGGAAAGGCTGTCTAACTCCGCATTAGCCTGATCCTGCGATATAAGGCCTCTGTATGCGTCATATTGATATTGTAAGTGAGGTGTAACAGGTGCTATCAACTGTACAGAACTCCAGGAATTACCACCAACGTATTGAGGGAACAGTTTCTCTGCCGTAGTGATAAACTGGCTACTATTCATTTTCTGAATATAGCTTAGGTCGGGAGTACCCTGAAAATTGTAATATCCATCGTAATCAATTTTCAGATTATCACCGGGGTTCCCTTTTTTAGTTGTAACTACAATTACACCGTTTGCAGCCTTAGCACCCCAGATAGATGCAGCGGTGGCATCTTTGAGTATGGTGATATCCGCAACGTCCTGCATATTGATATTCTGGATGGAATTATCCGGAGCCTGAACACCATCAACAACTACCAGGGGACCTCTTGTTGAATTAATCGAGGTCAGCCCCCTGATTAAAAAAGGGTTGGATCCAGCATCAGGCGCATTATTTACTGTTAAACCGGGTACTAAGCCATCCAGCCGCTGCAAGATATTAGTACTGTTAGACCTGTCATACATCGCATGCAGACTTGGTTTAGAAAAAGCACCAGCACTTCGTTCCTCTGACAATGTCTGATAACCGGTAGAATAGGTAACTTTTACCTCCTGCAGATCATTAACAGCAAACTCAAGCTGAATTATACCCAGATCTGTCGATGCATTCAGTTCCCTGTTAGCATAACCTACGAAAGAGATGATCAACGTGTTATCGGTAGCAACTCCCGTCAGTCGGAACGATCCGTCTGGACCCGATAGCGTAGACCTGGTTGACCCCTTTACCTTGATCGTAGCGCCCTGCAGTGGCTGTTTCAGTACATTCACCACAATGCCCTTCACATCTATGAGCGGCACGGCAGCAGTAGTTGCAGTACTTGTTTGTATTGGATGGATCAGTATGGCTTTATTTTCCCTGTCAATATTATAAGTCAGGTCATAGGGTGTAAGTATTTGATTAAGTGCGACTTCCAGGGGGGTGTTCTTAAAAGCCACATTTACTAATTTATCTTTTTCATCAGTAACTGACCATACTGAGCTATAGCCGGTTTGGGTTCGGATTTCTCTGAACACTTTTACAAGGGAAATATTTTTTTGGTTGAGTGTAATACTTTGCGCTTGAATGGAAGCACTCAGTTGTAGCAATAACAAGAGTAAAAGAATAGCAGATAGCTTTACATTCCTTAAAATATTAAGGGCACAGCGAGGGTGCTGCATAAAATCTGTTGCAGAAATTTTATACATTTACATGCTTTTAAATCGTGAATTATAGAAAACGTTCATTTCCGATTACAGCGGAAATGATTTAAAAGTTTGAAAAGGAGTGTTCCAGCACTCCTTTTCCTTTTACAGAAAAGATCATTTAATTATTTTCATGCTGTTCGTTGGTTTTTGGTAATCGTGATTTTACTTATTAGTAGTATTTTGGTTGAAATAAAAAACTTTAACTGTTCTGCCGTCAATTTTAAAGCGGACCTTTTTCGTCATTTCAAGAATGCTCAGGACATTACTGATATTGCTATAACGCGTGATGGTGGCCAGTACCGGAATTCCTTTTATGCCCTCATCCTGATATTCAACTTTAACATCGTACCACAGGCTGATCTTTTGCATGGCGCTTTCCAGGGATTCGTCAAACATGAAATATCCGTCTTTCCAGGCAATCATTTCTTCAGCGTCCACTTCATGAACGGATAATTTTTCGCTATTAAATAAGGCTTGCTGACCTGGTTTTATCCTCTTTATGCTGTTATTTCTTTCAATCTGGATGGCACCCTCCAACAGGGTAGCGGCGACATGGCCATTCCCTGTGTTAACATTGAAATGCGTACCTAGATCACGTATCACACCCGCTGCAGTTTTAACGGTAAAAGGCGCATCTGTCCGATGTTGTACCTCAAAGTACGCTTCGCCATAAAGGAGCTCCACATCGCGGCTCCTATGTCCTGGTTTTTCTGGGAAACGGATGGCGCTTGCTGTGTTCAGCCAGATTTTAGTACCGTCACCCAGGTTTAACTGGTAAACACCTCCTTTCGGTGTCCTGAGGGTATCGTAGATTATTTGCTCATTATCAGTGATCGCCTCCTTATTATAAGTAAGCGATCCATTGGCATTTTCCTGAATCACAACGTCTGTATTCGGAATAGTAATTTTTTGTGAGCCGGTGCCAAGTATTATTTTTTTGCCATTCCCCATGGTGAGTTCAGCCTTATTTTCACCTGGTCTGATATCAGCGAGTGCAATCTTATCATTATCAGCAGATAACTGCTTATGGGAGTGCAGTAAAAAATATGCACCAATAGACACGCCAATCAGTACGGATGCGGCGATTGAGATGTATTTAAGTGGGAAACGGCTCTTTCTGGTCAGAATAGCATCCAGTATTTGCTCTGCCTCTTCTTCCGGAAGTTCCTGGCTGGACTCAAACTCAGTCCAGGTATTGGCCAGGAGTTCGTCTTTTTGTTCATCGCTAAGTTGCCTGAAGAGGCTGAACAATTCTGCTTCTTCCTGTGAGTCACACTGGCGGTGGATATATTTTGACAGTAAAAATCTTATTCTATCTTCAGACATTTCTTTAAACTTAGTTAGCACAGGTTTCCCATGCGTATATCTGTAAGACGCTCAAAAGATCAAAACGTGCAAAAAGATGCGGGATTTTTTTTTCTGACTTTTAAAATCGGGTAATTATGATGACCAGGGTAAGAAAGAGGTTGGATTTTAATGCATTCAGCGCATTTCTAAAGTGGCTTCTTATGGTTGGAACAGAAAGACTCAGTTTCTTAGCAATCTCCGCGTATTCAATCCCTTGAAGATGTTTAAGTTCATAAACCAGGCGTTGTTGTTTGGGTAATTTTTTTAAAGCGTTTTCGTATTTTGCTTTAATTTCTGCAGCTTTGATATCCTCGAAAGGATCATGAGAAGTAGTTTCTTTGGAGATCACACTTAGATGTGAGAGTACCGTAGACTCGCGCGAAGCCCGCTTCAGATGATCAAGCGCGGCATTCCTTGCCATACGATAAATTAAGGCATTAAAGTTTTCAATTTCGCCTGCGCGGCGCCGCATTTTCCATATATTTAAAAAAACGTCCTGGACAATGTCTTTTGAAATTTCTTTTGAGGAGGTAATCCCCAGAATGAACCCATAAAGCTTATTTTTATAGCTGTGAAAAAGTATGGCGAATGCCTGCTCATTGTCAAGTGTAAGCTCATTAAGTAATTCCCGCTCCCTTTCACATGTTAGCTTTTGCATCCTAATAGTATAAAGTATCCCGATATATTATTATAATTAATCACATTCTAAATATATATACTAAACGGCAGTTATGAAGCCACAGTAAGTTTATACATTTCGTTAAGCGCAAAAAAATGTACGTAATTTATGAAAGAAGTCTAAATATTCAAAATAACTTCTTGATTTTTTACAGGATCTGTCCTATAATACGACCAATAGGTAATCTCAAACTTCCTGGGGAAAGAGGGAAACCTGATACTCAAATCAGGGTAGCAATGAAGATGGAGTTGTATTCTCCTCCTATAATATTTATATAAATAATTTAGATCTCTCGACTGGTCCACGTTGTCTTGCATCCGGATGTTGGTGAATTCAGACGTATGGTTACTATAAATTCATAGAAAGCTATTCTTTTTTCAGGCTATCCACGGGGTTCAATAATGCTGCTTTAATAGCCTGGTAGCTTACTGTTAATATTGCAATTGTCACTGATAATAAGCATGCAAGCGAGAATACCCACCACTGAATACTAACGCGATATTCATAGTTTTGCAGCCATTTATACATGCTCCAATACGCTAATGGTGCTGCAATTAAAAATGATATAATGACCAACTTTACAAAATCTTTGGACAGTAGTGTCGTAATGCTGGTGACAGATGCGCCCAGCACTTTTCGCACACCAATCTCCTTTATCCTGTTTTCTGCCATATATGTAGCAAGGCCAAATAAGCCGAGGCAGGAGATAAAAATAGTCAGTCCTGCAAATAAAGCGGCTAAAGTCCCCTGGCGTCGTTCATTATCAAATTTCTCCGCATAAGCTTCATCTACGAACTTATACTCAAAAGGATAGTCCGGGTTGTACCTGGCGAAAATAGCTGCTGCCTTTTTCAGGTTTTGTGTTGTAGCGTTATTCCCATTTAGTTTTATCTGCATCACCTTGAAAGTCATGAAACGGCTCTTCGCACCACATATCAATATGGGTCTGGTGGGCTCATAAGGGCTTGTAAGAATAAAATCTTTAATCACCCCTACAATATGCCAGTCAATGCCAAGATCGCTTACCACTTTACCAAGCGGGTCTTTGAACTTCATTACTTTCAACGATGATTCATTGATGATTAACCCGGTTGAATCGGTGGGGAATTTCTCCAGATCGAAGTCACGGCCCTTTATAAATTGCAGGCCTGCAGTAACCCCCAATCCTTCATCAGATAAGTACCGATCGAAAGATGTTTTATCATTGGGATCTTTACCTTCCCAGTTCTGTCCCCATCCATTGCTCCACCTTTCAGTAAGTGGCGAATTTGTTTTTGTAACCGAGGTTGCAATACCAGATTGAATCAATTCATTTTTTATTAATGTATAGTTCTTAGGTATATCTCCCGTCATGAAATGATAAATAAGGTTGTCTCTGTTATACCCTGTTGTCCGGTCTGTGGCATAATCTATCTGTTGTTTTACAATGATCGTACAAATGATAAGCATAGTCGCACAGGTGAACTGCAATACAACCAACGCTTTTCTTGGGGTTACCAATGCATTTGCTTTTTTAAAAGTACCTTTTAACACCTTAACGGGCTGGAAAGAAGAAAGAAAGAAGGCAGGATAACTGCCGGCCAGTAAACCGGTGAACAGGACAAACCCGGGAAATATAACCCATGTATATACATTACCAAAGTCTATGAATAGTTTTTTCTCTACAAGCTCGTTGTAACCGGGCAAACTTATCTGAACAATAATGATAGCTATAATACCGGCCAGGAAAGCGATAAGAACAGATTCTGCGATAAACTGGCTGATGAGAGCGGATTTCCCTGCACCCACTACTTTTCGTATTCCTACTTCCTTCGCCCGCTTTTCACTTCTTGCGGTACTCAGGTTCATAAAATTGATGCATGCAATCAATAGTATTAACCCGGCGATGATGCCAAATATACTGACGAATGTATTCCGCCCGCCGTTGTCTTCCACGCCATTAGTGAAGCTTGAGTACAGGCGCCAGCGGGAAAGGGGATAAATAAACATTTCCCATTTCATCATTTTAGCTTCGCTACTGTAATGCTGTTTTAATTCTTTTATTTTAGGGGCGAAAGCAGCATAGTTTACATTCGGCTTCAGCATTACATAAGTAGGGGTGCTGTTGTCGTTCCAGCCTAAATCCTGTCCCTCCCCGTATTTTAAAGATGACCAGGGTAGCAGGTATTCAAAATTGAATCTTGTATTGCCAGGCAAATCTTTTAGCACACCGGTAACAGTGAAATTATCCCTATTCTCAATTTTAATAATTTTGCCCATCGCCTCTTCGTTGCCGAATAGACTTTTAGCCATTTTTTCAGTAAGCACGATCGAATGCACGTCATTCAGTGCAGTAGCAGGATTGCCTTTTAGCATCGGGAAGCTGAATATCTGGAGAAAGCCGGTATCAACCGTAGCTCCCGATTTCATTACTTTTTTATCATTAACTGAAAAAAGAAAATTGCTGTTCAATTTTACCCTGGCTGCCCGCTCCACTTCAGGAAAATCCTTTTCCAGGATGGGACCCGTCAGGGAGGATACGGAATTCCAACAAGTGACCTTACCTTCAATTGGCACGCGATTCCAGACCTCATATATCCTGTCTTTATGCGCATGAAACTCATCATAGCTCGCTTCGTTCTGTATCCACAGCATAATGAGTATTGCCGCCGCCATACCTATTGCAAGGCCTATAATGTTAATTGCAGAAAAACCTTTATTATGTAGAAAATTCCGGTAAACCAGTTTGAAGATATTTCTAATCATGATCTATCAATTCATTCGTTGAGATGTAATGGCAGGATATGGGGTAACGCTATGCCAAGACAATGCCGGATTATTATGCGGCTGATTTACAGTTGATTATAGAGGTGCTTGCGAAGCCGCTGTGTTCGTTTTCAATTAAAAAACGTCCGATTCTGAACACTATTATTTTTTTAGTCAGATCGGTGACGGTCTGGCCAGCTTCAGATCGGGGAGAGGCGGGGGGCGGATTGTAAAAAGAAGAAACGCCTGTGCCAGGGGACACAGGCGTTTAGATAATTAGTAAGATGGGTTCTGCTGATCAGCCAGATTTGAGTTTGCTTTTATTTCTGTATAAGGGATAGGTCCAATCCTTCTGAAGTCACTGTATGCTACAGAAAGATAGTTGCTGGCAACCGATAGCCCGCCCTGGTTAACTCTTCTTACAACTGTTAGCCCCAACCTGTTCAGATCAAAAATTCTATTCCCTTCAAAAGCCAGCTCTTTACGCCTTTCATTGATGATGGCATCAATCAGGGACTGCCCGCTCAAAGCATATGCAGTCAAGCTGTTATCCCTGTTCTGCGCGAGCGTATTTAAATAACCTAATGCGACATCTGTTTGTGCTAACCTGGCTGCCGATTCAGCTGCAATCAGGTAAACCTCCGCTAAACGGATCACTTTGATATTGTCCCTGTCCGAATTTCCGCCATTGGGATATTTGTTTACGACAATTGCACTCTTGCCAACCTTGGTAGTGCCTTCCAGCAGTAATGTGCGTCTTTTATCCGTTTCAGCGTAGGAACGATAAAAGGTGGAATCACAATAAATATCATTATAACCATTATTATATAAGCGTGCGAGATCGTTGGAGGAATTATTATTTGTCGCATCTGCATCTACTTCAAATAACACTTCCACTTTATCCGTTTTTGCTGCTGCATTAGCCCAGAATGATGTATAATCCGCCGTTGATGATGTCAGCGTAAAACCAGAATTGTCAATCACATCCTGCGCAGCCGCCAGTGCGTTGCTATACTGCCTGGCATAAAAATATGTTTTGGCCAGCAATGCTTTCACTGCGTATTTACTGATAGTAATAGAGCTGGTATAGTCTCCGATATTAGCAAGTGAGGCTTGTAGATCACTTTCTATTTGAGTATACACCGTACCGATAGTACTTCTTTTGGGTTTATTGGCAGGATTGTCTTCCAATACAATTGGTACGCCTAAGCCGGTAGTGTCATCACAGTTGCGCGCATAAATATTCACCAGGTTAAAATACACCAAAGCCCTGATTGCATAAGCCTGCGATTTGAGTGCTGCAATTGCAGATTGATCTCCTGACGGGGATGCGTTGATGATGTTATTAGCGCGTAAGATGGCGGTATAGGAATTATTCCAGATAGTTGAAAAATAACTATCATCACTAATAAATGTATACTGGTAAATAGTTAGAAATCTACCAGTGTTACCTGTTTGTACAAAGGAATTATCCGCCAGCAAATCTCCTATAACCGGTATGTCAGCTCCATAGACGCCAAGACTTCTCAATGCCGCATAAGCACCATTTAATGCGCTCTGCATTGAACTTTTATCTACAATAGCCTCAGACGTAGAAACAGCATCTTCCGGCAGTTTTTCAATGAAGTCCTTTGAGCAGGATGCGAAAATGGATGATGCCGTTATTAGCAGGATTAGAAACCTATATGTATGTATTTTCATTATAATTCTGAATTGTCAATAGTTAATAAATGCTATTAGAACCCTATTTTCAAACCACCTAACAAGGTCTTAACTGCCGGAGCATTTAAATTGGCCACATTCTTAATACCCTGTTCCGGATCAAATGGCAGGTATTTGTCTGTTCCGAATGTCCAGAAATTTGTTGCACTGACATAAATTGATGCGTTGGCAATTTTGAACCTGTTTAATAGTGAAGCTGGCACTATATAGGTAAATTGTACGGTTCTTAACCTGATATAGTTCCCTTTATACAAATACCTCGTAGAATATGCATAGGAAGAGGTAGAATTTGTTGTTGACAATTTGGGTATATTGGTATTGGTGTTTTCCGGGGTCCATGCACGCAGTTGCGTATTGGACTGGCCTTCTGAACCGTAATATGCGCCATCGCTGTTATAGTAGGAGGCATAATTATCAGCTAAGTAGTTCCCAAAATTATATGAGAATGTACCAGAAAGGGAGAACTGCTTATAGGTAAATGTATTTGTAAATCCGCCAAACCATTTGGGAGATGCTGATTTTCCGGTGAAGTCTTTGCTGACTTTTGATATTGTGCTGGTTGTCGCTGTATCGGCTCCATTTGTATACCACAGCGGATTTCCATTTGTCTTGTCAACACCTGCCCAGTTTCTCAGGTAATATTCCTGGACGTCATGTCCTTCTGCTATCATGAAACTACCATTGCTGATAGGGTTGCCTTCATACAGTTTATTTACCCTGTTGCGGTTGTGCGCAATGTTAAAGGATACATTCCAGGAAAAATCTTTTGTCTTTACCGGTGTTCCGGAGATGGAGAACTCAATGCCGCGGTTTGTCATTGCACCTACGTTCATTAATTCTCCTCCACTATAACCGGTGGTGTAAGATAATGGAACTGTTACCAGCAAATTAGCTGTTTTACGGTTATATAGATCAATGGTACCGGACAACCTGTTGTTGAAGAACGCCCAGTCCACACCGATGTCTGCATTCTTATTTTTCTCCCAGGTAAGGTCGTCATTTTTCACATTGGTAGGGGCACTACCTACGTCCCCTCCGTAATTATAGCCATATCCATATGTACCGATGGATTGGTAGTTACCAAAGCCGAGTGAGTTACCATTTTCGCCATAGGAGGCCCTTAACTTAAGCAGGTTAATCCAGTTGATCTGCTTGACAAAGTTTTCTTCGCTGATATTCCACGATGCACCGATAGAAAAGAAATTACCCCATCGATGGTTTGAACCGAATACAGAAGAACCATCTAAACGATAACTACCGGAAAGTACGTATTTGTTCCTGAAACTGAATGTAGCACTGGACAGGTACGAACTGGTGGCGTTGTATGCAGTGCCGTTTTCAAAAGATAGTGGATTGGATGCGTTGACTGCATTGGTAAGTTTCAGATTCAAAGGCATACCTGACGCACTTGCATTATCATAGCTATTATTGAATTTATAAGATTCCTGACCTGCGGTTACGTCGATAGTAAAATCTTTATTGTCGTCCAGGTTAGCATGATAGTTTAACAGGTTTGTAAATGTCCAGTCAAATATGTTGGTATTGTAGATCTTAACTAAACCTGGATTTTCTGTAGCATAACCATCTCCGTAGAAAGGATTGTAATATTTATATTCATGTATATATAGATATTCAGCACTGAACCTGCTGGTAAATTTGAGATTCGGCAAAATTTTATATTCACCTGAAACCGCTCCCCTGAAGTTCACGTTACGAGTAACGTTTTTATCCCAGGCAGCTATGATTAGCGGGTTATAATTATCGCCGGCAACAAGCGGAAAGTTGCCATTTCCTCCACCATAGTCGTTTGCAGACCCGTAATTTAAAGACCCGTCTGCGTTTCTTGGAGAATACCAGGGCAGGGCAAAGTAGATTACACCAGCCGGGTTCGAGAAATATCCGCTATTGGAGGGCGTTCTCTGGTCAGCATACGCACCATTAATGTTGGTACTGAACGAGAGCCGGTCATTTACCTTTGAATTTAATGATAATGCACCGTTGTAGCGTTTGAAGTGGGAGGCAATAGTAGCTCCTTCCTGGTTAAAATACCCGCTGGAAGTATAATATTGTGTTTTGTCGTTACCACCTGATAAACTAAGGTTGTATTGGCTTTGCAATCCGGTTTGGAAAACAATATCACGCCAGTTGGTATTTACGGTCGTGTCGACACCATAATCTTCTACCATAACCTTTTTAGCCTCATCTGTGCCGGAAGCCTCGCCACCGTTAATGATTGCCTGTGTGAATGCCCGCGCATATTCCGAAGTGGTCATAGGCCTGTTATTCTCATTCCAGAATGCATTAGAATTACCTCCCCATGTTCCACTGAAATTAATCTGGCTTTTCCCGGCTTTTCCTTTTTTAGTCGTGACAAGTATAACACCATTTGCAGCCCTTGACCCATAGAGGGTGGTCGCACTTGCATCTTTCAGCACTGTGATGCTTTCAATGTCGTCCGGGTTGAGTGTGCTTAACGCATTGGCTGTCGTAGTTTGACTGGTAAGATCTCCGGAGTTAGCGATCGCACCATCAATTACCCATAAGGGACTGGAACTGGCATTGATAGAACCGATACCACGTAAACGTACATCGGTATTTGAGCCCGGTGCACCTGATGAAGAGGTAATCTGCAAGCCGGCAACCGTTCCTTGCAGTGTCTTGTCAGGAGAAGTAAATGGCTTGTCTGCCAGTTCGGTACCATTAACCGTAGATACAGCGCCTGTTACCAGTTTTTTCTGTGATGTACCATATGCAACTACAATCACTTCTCCAAGATTGCCGGTAGTTGTCTTCAGGCGAATCTGTGCATTAGCTGCTAATTTTTGGGTAGTAGTTTCAAACCCCAGTGACTTAACTATTACCTCATCCGATGAATTATTAGCAGGGATTTCTAAGCTGAATTTTCCATCCGCGCCTACCACTGCAAATGATTTTGTTCCCTTCAGTTGGACCGTTGCCCCTGGAATTGGTTGGCCGTTCGTGTCCGTCACAGTTCCTGTAATCGAGTGTCTTTGCTGTGCCACCATAAAGTTAGGGGAAAGCAGTCCCCCCAACATAAAGGCAATAGCAAGTACCCTGGCAAAATTCTTTGTTTTGCTCATCATTAATCCTTTTAGATTTTATGTTGATAGATAAAAGCTTGCACCGCATTGTGCGATGCAATACAACAATGTTGTTAGTTAATAAAAGATGTTAGTATGTTTCGGTTTTGGTATTTTCGGGCTGGCACGAGTGTCCTTGGCGGCAGTACTAACGCCTCCATTCATGTTTACTGTTTTTTTGTTTTTGTTTGGATTTAAATGAGCAATAGCCAACTGCCAGGCAAATAAAATTGCCTATGATTGCACATTGAAAGATTTTAATTAATTGTTTAAATCGCCTGTTTTTTAGATTTTGATTTATGTAATAGAAGAGAACACAATACCGTAATATGGTGGTTGGCATTTGTTGAGGGCATTCTCCTTCTTGTTAGTATTTATCGTTCACTTTAAGTTCAAGTTGTTGTATTTAGTATTGCTCTGCTGCGAAGGTAGGATACTTAAATTAGTCTACCAAGATCGTAGAATATGATTTCTTTGGTTATACCTTTAAAGGGTAATGATCTGGCAATATTTACCGATGATTTCGAAAAATATCAAGATGAATTTTTCAGGGTATCTTTGGAGGTTGTGTACTAAATATAACCTATCAACGAATCGTTTATCAGGCCCTTACAATAAACTATTTTTTACTGTGGGTAAGCATGATAGAACCAATCCTGAACCAACAGCAATTCCTGTTAAACTGATTGCTAAAGGTGCTTCTACATAAGACGCATTCTTTTTCTAAAACGATGCAAACTGGCGTTTCAGCTTCTATGAAACACGCGATCAGGAAAGATGGAGAGTTATTTTTGTTAAACTTATGTATTAAAATAGTAAGATCACCACTCTACCCGCTGGCAGAACAGTAAACGACATAACTATAATCTTTGATTTCATTAATAACTCATGTACACTGTGGTTGCTACGTAATGCTGGTGTGTATTAGTAGCTGTAATGGTATATGTACCTGAAGCGACTGTAGTCGTACCTGATTTTACAGTAAGGTTAAAAACCTGTCCTTCGTCACCGGCTGTACCGAACTGGAAAACGCCCTTGTCTGAAATGACCTGGAATGATTGTAAAACGCCTGTTTCGCCGGTGTTGACGTTCTGGATAGTAGCTTCAAGACCGGCGTAAGATTGACTGGGTGAGTAAACGAATAACTGGAAGGTCAGAACCGCTGCCGGAGATTTTACGTTTTTTTGAGAAGTAGGAGTGGTGGTGTGTGCGAACAGGCTACAAAGTAAAATCGTGAGTTGAAGGACGTTTAACATAAGTGGATATTTAGGGTGAAGGGATAAAGCTAGGGAGAAGGACTGTATTGGTATAGCAGTGGGTACATCAATAACGATAACAGTTCACCATTTATTATGGTTGTATCGAAATTAGAGGCCGGATATATATCCGGCCTCTAATTCTTAAATTTCTATATCGACAATATAAATATCCATGTGAGATAAAAGGCATCTTTATCCCTGTGAGCGGATGCACAGTTAAAATAACTTGATAATGGACAACCTTGTTGTTCCATCACTAGTGATGGGTAACTGTGCTGTAGAAGTACTCGATGTAATAGCTTGTATCCTATCGCCTGAAGTTAAAGAAACCACTGTTGTGACCTCGCCTGTAGCAGTAGCAGATGCATGGTATGACCCTGAATAATCTGTTGCAACTCCCCATGCTATAATAGTTCCTTTTGTCGTGTTAAGGATGCCCGGCCGGGCGGTACCAGAACCAGAATACTTGATTGCCAGGTTGACGGTGATTAGATACACGCCACTTTCAGATACTGTATATTGACTTCCATCAAACATTCCTGTAGCAGGAAAACTATAGTCATTGAATGTTAAACTACCATATGATGTGGTGGAAGCGGCAACCAGGCTTTGAGACTGGGTGTTAGCGGCAATTATGCCAATTTTACCTCCACCGGGTGTAGACCATGTACCATCACCTCTGAGGTAAGTAGAACTGCTGGCGGTTCCTGAGGTAGTATATATTTTAGCGACCGTAACGTTTGCATCTTTGATCTTGGCCGTGGTGATGGCATTGTTGGCGATAGTAATGGTTCCGGAAGCATTCAGGGTGGCGTCTCCGTTTACTGTTACAGGTGGCGCCGGGGAATAGGGGGAGGAGGAATTGGTAAGAAAAATCTGGCCACCGGTGGTCCCGTTGGCAAAGCCTGTACCTGTATCTCCTTTATCACCTTTATCGCCCTGTGGGCCGGTAGCTCCTTGTGGACCAGTGGGACCCTGAGGACCGGTCGCTCCCTGTGGGCCAGTGGCACCTGTATCTCCTTTATCCCCTTTATCCCCTTTGTCTCCTTGCGGGCCTGTTGCACCCTGCGGCCCCGTTGCTCCCTGAGGACCAGTGGCACCAGTATCTCCTTTATCCCCTTTGTCTCCTTGTGGCCCCGTTGCCCCCTGAGGGCCGACTGGTCCTTGCGGACCGGTTGCTCCTGCATCACCCTTATCTCCTTTTACACCTTGAATACCCTGTGGACCAGTGGCTCCTATATCTCCTTTGTCGCCTTTTATACCCTGAATACCTTGCAGTCCAGTGGCACCAGTATCTCCCTTATCCCCTTTGTCTCCTTGTGGCCCTGTTGCCCCCTGAGGGCCGACTGGTCCTTGCGGACCGGTTGCTCCTGCATCACCCTTATCTCCTTTTACACCTTGAATACCTTGCGGACCAGTGGCACCAGTATCTCCCTTATCCCCTTTGTCTCCTTGTGGCCCTGTTGCCCCCTGAGGGCCGACTGGTCCTTGCGGACCGGTTGCTCCTGCATCACCCTTATCTCCTTTTACACCCTGAATACCTTGCGGGCCAGTGGCACCAGTATCTCCTTTATCCCCTTTGTCTCCTTGTGGCCCCGTTGCCCCCTGAGGGCCGACTGGTCCTTGCGGACCGGTTGCTCCTGCATCACCCTTATCTCCTTTTACACCTTGAATAC
>NZ_JBCNKF010000022.1:0-144598 GCF_039596155.1 Chitinophaga sp. | reverse complement strand
CTACCTGAATGCTCGAAAATTAAATTAAGGAACCGCCGTATACCGAACGGTACGTACGGTGGTGTGAGAGGACAGTGAGGGAACTAATCCCTCACTTCCTACTCGATTTTTACAAAAAAGTCGAAATATTATACATTTGAGAAAAATTTATCTATTTTAGGTAAATAAGTATGAAGCGCCTATTCCTATTCCTATGCCTGTCCACGATATTGTCATTCGCTGCCTATGCGCAGCGCATTACCTGGTACCAGCATATCGCCCCCATCGTTCATACTAACTGCACCCCCTGCCACCGCCCTGACGAAGCCGGTCCCTTCTCGCTGATCACTTACGAAGATGTTGCCAAACGCGCCGCTATGGTCAAAAGGGTCACCCAAAGCCGGTACATGCCACCATGGAAAGCAGATCCACATTATGTAAGTTATGCGAATGAAAGACGACTCTCCGACGAAGAAATTGCCATGATCGCAGACTGGGCCGATCATAAGATGCCCATCGGCAAAAATGATAAAGATCGGCCAGACACCATCGTTACCTCCAAAGTCTCCCGCCTGCCAGACCTGGAACTTACCATGAAACAGGCTTTCATCGTCAAAGGGGATAACGTAGAACGCTTCGTCGTTTTCAAAATCCCGTTTGAACTACCTGATTCCATGAATGTAGAAGCCATCCGCTTCATTACAAATAATCGAAAACTTATACACCACGCGAACTACGAAATTGACGATGTTCCTGCTGAAGACCTCTATAATACGGCCGACTTTGTGAACCTCACCGAAGAGGGAAATGGAAATACGGCTCAATACATTCCCTACCGCAGGCACATGGTTTACTACGGAGGCTGGATTCCCGGCGCATCCCATGAATCATACCCTCCCGGCCTTGGCTGGAAAATGCCAAAGAGAGGGATCATCCTGCTCACGCTCCACTTTGCACCGCTGGGAAAAGAAGAAAAAAGCATCAGCGGGATACAGCTCTATTTTACCAGGAATAAAGTAAAAAGAGCCATCCGTGCTGCCAGCATTGGCTCTGGCGGCGCGGGAGAAAAAGATATTGATCCGTTCTTTTATATTCCTGCCAATGCCGTCAAAACTTTCAGGGTGAAAGTAGGCGTGCCCGAAGATGAGTCAATTTTGTACGTATGGCCACATATGCACTACATCGGCAAGGTCTTCAGGGCCTACTGTATCACACCGGAGAAAGATACCATTCGCCTGGTGTCTATTCCGGACTGGAATGTGGCCTGGCAGGAAATGTACTGGTTCCCGAAATTGAAGAAACTACCAAAAGGATCTACCATCGTCGTGGAAGGAACATATGATAATACGGCGGAAAATCCGTCTAATCCAAACAGTCCCCCCCGGTTGATTTATAGCAGTGGGGAAATGAAATCTACTGATGAAATGATGACACTCGTGATGATCTATTTACCGTACGAAAATGGGGATGAAAAGATGGAAATAAAACGATGATATATATCATAATAAAACATAATTGATATATTGTAATTTGCTACTGTCAACCAATGAGCCGTTATGTCAAAACTACTTTTATTATCGCTGCTGATAACCGGCCTGTGCACGCAGTCGATAGGACGTCCAAATGGAACTGCCTTTAATGAAAGGCTAAAGGATTATACAGGTAAGGCCTATGACATCAGGCCACAGGGAAAGGTAATTGTATACCTGTTTCTCTCACCTGAATGCCCGTTGTGTAAGAACTATGCACCCATTGTACAGAAGCTG
The DNA here is from genome assembly GCF_039596155.1 of Chitinophaga sp. Lineage (GTDB taxonomy): Bacteria > Bacteroidota > Bacteroidia > Chitinophagales > Chitinophagaceae > Chitinophaga. The sequence continues at coordinate 142,853 of NZ_JBCNKF010000022.1, read as the reverse complement.
TCAGAAAAGTATAAAACCGTGCAATTCTATGGCATCATCAGTGGCCGCACCTTTACTAAAGGGCAGGTAGGCGCGTATGTAAAAGATTATAATCTCACTTTCCCCGTTCTCATGGATACGGACAAGGAAGTGGCCAATTCACTCAGGGCAACCGTTACGCCCGAAGCACTGCTGGTAGGAAGTGACGGGAAAGAATATTATCGTGGATTAATTGATGACTGGATCACCGGTTTAGGTACCAAGCGTGCAAAAACAACACAGCTCTACCTGGACCAGTCTATTCAGAACCTGGTGGCAGGTGTACCCACTATTTCAAAGACCACACCGATAGGTTGTCTGATCAGTAATTATTAGAAGTATGCGTGTTGTTATTGCAATAACATTAATCTTGTTATTCATTTGCGGAAAGGGGAGGGCACAGGATATTACCTGGTACAAACACATTGCACCCATCATTCACAATAATTGTACACCTTGTCACAGAACTGGTGAGGCGGCACCTTTTTCATTGGTGACCTACGATGACGTTGCCAAAAGAGCCAGTATGATACAACGGGTGACGGAAGCCCGTTATATGCCACCCTGGAAACCTGATCCGCACTATGTACAATATGCTAATGTAAGGCGCCTGTCCGACGAAGATATTGCCATGATCGCCAACTGGGCAACGCACGATATGCCTAAAGGCAATACCGCAGATGACAAGGAGGATACCCACAACTTTGTAGCAGGTACTGTCTATCACCGTAAGCCTGATCTGGTACTGAAGATGAAAGAAAGCTATCACCTGGCAGGCGATAACAAAGACCATTACATCGTTTATAAAATACCTTTCGAACTGGCAGATTCCATGAATGTAGAAGCCATTGAATTTATCACCAGCAACCGGAAAGTCATTCACCATGCAAATTATGAGATAGACGATGTGCCAGGCATGGATCTGTATAATACGGCGGACTATGTAGATCATGAAACAGAATCACTCAAGTACTATGAAAACTTTGTACCCTATCGTAAGCGGATCATGTACTTTGGCGGGTGGATCCCGGGCGCGTCTATGGAATCTTACCCCGAGCATATCGGCTGGGTGATGCCCAGGAGGGGAGTGATCTTGCTAACATTGCATTATGCACCGCTGGGTAAAGCAGAAGAGGTCATTGCAGGGGTACAGATCTGGACAACAAAATCAGCCATTTCCAGGCAGATTAAAAATGAAAACCTGGGCTCTGGCAGTGATTCACAAAAGCAGATCCAGCCTTTCTTTTATCTGCCTCCTGATGTAGTACGTACTTTTACATTGAATGTAAAAACCGAAGAAGATAAGTCGCTGCTGTATGTATGGCCACATATGCACCTGCTGGGAAAGGTGTTTAAAGCATATGCAGTAAAACCAAACAAAGACACCATTCCACTGGTATATATTCCCGAATGGGATTTTAACTGGCAGGAGATCTACTGGTTCCCGAAGATGGTGAAGATCCCGAAAGGATCTACTATTCATGTGGAAGGGACTTACGATAACACGCTTAATAATCCTTATAACCCAAACTTGCCACCGGCATTGGTTATGGAGAATATGAATACGAAAGATGAGATGATGACGCTGATAATGGTGACGTTGCCTTACAAGGATGGAGATGAAAACATTTCACTTAAAAAAGATTGAAGCCGTTAACAGAACGGCCGCAGGCCTGCACAAAAAAAGCTTTTACCTCAGGTAAAAGCTTTTTTTGTGCACTATAACAAATGCTTTATCTCACTTAATTTTAGCAACGCTTCCACTGGTGTCAACCTGTTTATATCCACATTCTCCAGCATATCCCTGATCGTTCTGAACGTATCACTATGCGTATCAAAAATGCTCAGCTGCACCTTCTGTGCAGGCCCGCTGATATTCTTCACCTGCTCCTGCATAGGCCCGTCTATCTGCTTCTCCTCCAGGTGAGCCAATACCTCATTTGCCCGCTCTATCAGCTTTGGCGGCATGCCGGCCATCCGCGCCACATGAATACCAAAGCTATGCCTGCTTCCACCTGGCGCCAGCTTTCGCAGGAAGATCACCTTGTTCCCCGACTCTTTATTCGTAATATGGAAGTTCTTAATCCGCGCATGCTTATTTTCCAATTCATTCAACTCATGGTAGTGTGTTGCAAACAACGTCTTCGGCCTGGCCGACGTCATATCATGCAGGTATTCCACGATACTCCATGCAATTGAAATACCATCATACGTACTGGTACCACGCCCGATCTCATCCAGGATAACCAGACTTCTTGGTGTGATATTGTTAATAATACTCGCCGTTTCGTTCATTTCAACCATGAACGTAGACTCGCCGCCACTCAGGTTGTCAGAAGCTCCCACACGTGTGAAGATCTTATCTGTCAGCCCGATCTCTGCCGCTGCTGCCGGTACAAAGCTACCCATGTGTGCCATCAGCGTGATCAACGCTGTCTGGCGTAACAGGGCGGATTTACCACTCATGTTAGGACCTGTGAGAATAATGATCTGCTGGCTTTCTTTATCCAGCCTGATATCATTCGCTACATAACTTTCGCCCGGTGGCAATCCTCTCTCAATTACCGGATGACGACCTTCCCGGATATCCAGGTGATACTCGTCGGTGATATGTGGACGACGGTATTTAAACTGTACGGCATTGTTTGTAAAACTGAGCAGGCAATCCAGTTTCGCCATCACCTGTGCATTCTGCTGAATAGGCCTGATGAAAGGCTGTAAAGCAGACAGCAGTTCTTCGAACAACTGTGCTTCCAGCGCCAGGATCTTTTCTTCCGCACCAGTGATCTTCTCTTCGTATTCCTTTAGCTCAGGGGTGATATATCTTTCTGCATTCGCCAGCGTTTGCTTACGGATCCAGTTGTCAGGTACCTTATTTTTATGTGCATTGGTTACTTCCAGGTAGTAGCCAAATACATTGTTGAATGCAATTTTCAGACTGGGAATACCGGTGGCTTCCGACTCTTTCTGCTGGATCTGTAACAGGTAATCTTTGCCGGAACGTGCAATTTTACGCAGGTTATCCAGTTCGGTATGAATGCCCATCTGTATCACTTCGCCTTTGCTCACAAGTATAGGCGGCGTCTCTGTTATTTCACGGAGTATCCTGTCGAGAATTTCATTACAGCCATCCATGGTCATCGCCAGTTGGGCAAGGTAGGGATGTGGTATTTTCTCCAGCAATGTCTTTACCGCACACACCTGCTGGAGGGCTTTGGCCAGTGACATCACTTCTCTCGGGTTAATCTTCTTCAAAGGGATCTTGGATACCAGCCTTTCCAGGTCACCTGTTTGCTTCAGGTGATGGGTGAGATTTTTGGCCAGGTCCGTCTCTTTGATGAAGTATTCCACTACATCCAGTCTTTCGTTGATCTGGTTAATGTCGCGGAGGGGGAATATGAGCCAGCGTTTCAGCAGGCGGGCGCCCATAGGGCTTACTGTCGTATCGATGGTGTTGAGCAGGGTATGCCCGTTTTCTACACTGCTACCCAGCAGTTCCAGGTTACGGATGGTGAACCGGTCCATCCACAGGAAGTCATCCTGCTCTATGCGCTGGATGTTGGTAATGTGTTGCAGGTGAGGATGTTCCGTATCCCGCAGGTAATGCAGGGCTGCACCTGCAGCAATGATGGCATCTGTGAGCCCGTCTACTCCAAAGCCTTTCAGGCTATGTGTCTCGAACTGCCTGAGGAGTGTTTCATGTGCATAAGTGGAAGTAAAGATCCACTCATCCATGGTATAGGTGTAAAACTTAGTGCCAAAATGCTGGCGAAAATTCTTTTGTTGTTGTTTGGCGTAGAGTACTTCAGCAGGCTTGAAGCTTTGCAGCAGTTTGTCAGCATACTCAATGGTACCCTGTGCTACAAAGAATTCGCCGGTGGAAATATCCAGGAAGGCAACGCCGGCTGCATCGTCGTGGAGATGTACTGCTGCCAGGAAGTTGTTGTTGGCATTTTCGAGGATCTTATCATTCACAGCAACCCCGGGGGTCACCATTTCGGTCACACCGCGTTTTACAATTCCTTTTACGGTTTTGGGATCTTCCAGTTGATCGCAGACCGCTACGCGGTGCCCTGCTTTTACCAGTTTGTGGAGGTATGTGTCCAGTGAATGGTGTGGAAAACCAGCCAGATCTACGTAAGAGGCAGCACCATTTGCTCTTTTGGTCAGCACGATCCCCAGTACTTTGGAGGCTATGACTGCGTCTTCATTAAACGTTTCATAAAAATCGCCCACGCGGAACAAAAGCACGGCATCCGGGTAACGGGTTTTAATAGCCTTATGCTGTTGCATCAGTGGGGTTTCTTCCGATTTGCTTTTCGCCATTCGGCAAAAATAGAGAAAATGTACTTTATTTCCCGCCGGCGCCGGAAGAGGTAACATTTGCGAATGTTTCAACATAGCTACTGCTATGAAAGACTTATTTTTGCAAAATGCGAAAACTCAGCATGGACGAATTAGGCCGCAAAACGATCGAAGAATTTAAGGCCGCCGAAAAAACACCACTGGTACTGGTGATGGACAATGTCAGGAGCATGCACAATGTCGGCTCTGTATTCAGAACGGCCGATGCCTTTCTGATTCAGGGGATTGTACTGTGTGGATATACGCCTGTTCCACCTCACCGCGATATTCAGAAAACAGCCCTGGGTGCAACCGAAACCGTTCAATGGCAATACTATGCCACCACCACCGAAGCAGTCAATGCCTTAAAAACAGCTGGCTACCGGGTGCTGGCGATCGAACAGGCAGAGAACAGTATCATGCTGGACCAGTTCCAGCCTGCAGGCACTGAACCCCTGGCACTGGTATTTGGGAATGAAGTATCCGGGGTAGATACGGCCGTCATGAAACTGGTAGATGGATGTATAGAAATCCCTCAGCTGGGTATGAAACACTCTTTGAACATATCTGTTAGCACAGGTATTGTAGTTTGGGATATCTTTGTAAAGTTAAAAAAGTAAACAGGAGATGATTACGACTGTAAATAAATACCTCTCGCTGGTAAAATTCAGCCACACCATATTCGCCATGCCATTTGCGCTGACGGGATTCTTTATTGCCACCGCCAGGGCAGGGTATTCTTTCAGCTGGCAGCTGTTTGTACTGGTGGTGTTATGTATGGTCTTTGCAAGAAGTGCTGCCATGGCATTTAACCGCTGGCTGGATGTGGATATCGATAAGATCAACCCACGTACCGCTAAACGTGAGATCCCTGCGGGCATCATTACTAAAAACAACGCCCTGCTGTTCATTATTGCAAACTGTGCCTTGTTTATCTTCACTACGTACTTTATCAATATGATCTGCTTTATCCTGTCACCAGTCGCGTTGATCGTGGTGCTGGGATATAGTTATACCAAGCGCTTCACAGCGCTGTGCCACCTGGTACTGGGATTAGGATTGTCCCTGGCACCCATAGGTGCGTACCTTTCAGTGACCGGCCACTTCGCGGTATTACCGGTGTTGCTGTCCTGCCTGGTGCTGTGCTGGGTATCCGGATTTGATATTATCTATTCACTACAGGACGAAGATTTCGACCGTTCTCAGGCCCTGAATTCAGTACCTACCTGGTTAGGAAAAGCAGGTGCCCTGCACTTTTCAGAAGGACTGCACGTGGTAGCTGGAGCACTGGCTATTACAATCGGGTTGATGGGACAGTTCCATTGGCTGTATGCAATAGGCGCAGCGGTATTCATTATCATGCTCATCTCTCAGCACCTGCTGGTAAAACCAAATGACCTGAGCAGGGTAAATATTGCTTTCATGACCACAAATGGTATTGCCAGCGTGGTATATGCCATATTTGCAATTGCTGACATGTTATTTTTAGCGTAATGGGAAGAATACTGGCCATCGATTATGGTAAAAAGCGAACGGGGTTAGCAGTAACAGATCCTTTGCAGATCATTGCAACAGGGCTCACAACCATTCCCTCGCAAACCCTGATACCTTACCTGAAGAAGTACTTTGAAACAGAGCAGGTAGAACTGATCCTGATAGGAGAGCCTAAGAACCTGGATGGGAGCGATACAGATGCTACTGCGCTGGTGGCAGAGTGTGTGAGGATCCTGAAAAAGAACTTCCCGGCGATGCCGCTGAAGCAGGTAGACGAGCGGTTCACTTCTAAAATGGCGTTTCAGACCATGATAGATAGCGGGCTGAAGAAAAAGGACAGGCAAAATAAAGCGCTGGTTGACGAGATCAGTGCCACCATCATACTACAGGAGTATTTACGCTCCAAATTTTAGCCGGCCGCCGGCCATGGCGAACAAAAAAATAGCTTCTGCCGCAGGCAGAAGCTATTTTTTTGTCATTTTTGTACCTTTGCATTTTGAAAAATACATCTATATATAATGATTTTACCTATCGTCGCCTACGGCCATCCGGTACTCCGTAAGATGTGTGAAGACATCACACCAGAATACCCAGACTTAGACAAACTGATCGCAAATATGTGGGAAACCATGTACGCGTCCAGTGGTGTAGGCCTCGCAGCACCTCAGATCAACAGGCCTATCCGCCTTTTCGTAATAGACAGCGAACAGATCATCAATAACCTCGAAGAAGATGAAAAAGACGAGTACCCTGGCGATGCCGGTGTAAAACGCGTTTTCATCAACGCACATATCGTAGCTACCGGTGGCGAAGAATGGCCTTACAACGAAGGTTGCCTCAGCATCCCTAAAGTAAGAGAAGACGTATACCGGCCTGAAACCGTTACCATCCGCTATGTAGACGAAAACTTCCAGCCACACGAAGACACCTTCACCGGCGTTACAGCACGTGTTATATTCCATGAATACGACCATATCGATGGTAAGTTATTCATCGATCACCTCAAACCTCTCAAGCGCAGGATGATCAAAAGCAAGCTGGACGATATCTCCAAAGGAAAGATTAAGGTCGATTACAAAATGATATTTCATAAATAAAATGTATGAAAATTTTGTAATGTTAAAAATCCCTATTATTTTAGTGCCTGCAAACTAATCAACTATAATTGGGAGCAGCACTTACATATACTGAAGCCGAACTGGTAACTGGATTAAAAGCCAGGAACGAAAAGTTTTTCGGTTACTTATATGACCATTATTCACCGGCATTGTATGGTATCGCCCTCAAAGTAGTGGTAGACGAAACGCTTGCCGGAGATGTGTTGCAGGAAATCTTTCTCAAGATCTGGAGGGGTATAGACCGCTATGATACAGATAAAGGCCGCCTTTTCACCTGGATGGTGAATATAGCGCGTAACACAGCTATCGATACACTCCGCTCCAAAGGCCATAAACTTGGCCAGAAAGTTCAGGAAATAGGAAACAATTCCCTTATAGTCGATCAACTGGCGGTATACCCGTCCGTTGATCATTTGGGATTGGCCAAAGTAGTGGAACAGTTGAACAAGGAACAACGTGTTATTATAGACCTGGCTTATTACAAAGGTTGTACACAGGACGAGATTTCCAAAATACTGGATATCCCGCTCGGTACGGTCAAGACCAGGATGCGTAATGCGATCATACAATTGCGGAATATTTTAAAACAGATGTAAGCAAGTGGATGTTCAACGGTACATATCATCCGGTATTATTGAAAACCATGTGATCGGTTTAGTCTCCGAAGCGGAAAACCGCGAAATGGAGGTGGCGATCCAACAGCATCCTGAAGTAAAGGCGGCTGTCGATGCTGCACAGCAGGACCTGGAGAAATACGTGATGATGATGGCCCAAAAGCCACCGGTACATCTGAAAAAGCAAATTCTTGAAAGGTTAAAGCAGGATGCAGGCGCAGCAGAGCCGGCTATTCCCGTTACCCAACCCGTTGCAATCGACGAGGAAATTCCTGTAATCGACTATACCCCCCGCACCCCCATCTCTCCTTTAAAAATATGGCAATATGGCGCCGCTGCCGCATTTACCTTGCTTGTAGCCAGTGCTGTCATGAACATTGCTTATTATACCAAATACAACGATTCCCAAAGTCAATACGCCAGTCTTCAAAGTAGCCAGGACAGTTTTGCAGCCGAAAAGGACACGCTCTCGGCACAATTGCACCGCGCACAGGAAGAACTGACCCTGATGAAAGATCCGGCCTTTAAATGGATTAAAATGCTGGGTACACCCAGGCACCAGGGCAATGTAGCCACCATTTGCTGGGACCCGCAGTCAAAAGCTACCTTTATTCTCGCACAAAAGCTTCCTGAACCTCCACCTGACATGCAATACCAGCTGTGGGCGATCGTCAATGGCAAGTGTATAGATGCCGGCGTGTTTTCCACCGGTGAACAGGCCACTTCTATGCAAAAAGTCAAAGACGTTGTCAACGCACAGGCATTTGCAGTAACCCTGGAAAAGAAAGGTGGTAGCCCAACCCCTACCCTAGACCAGATGTTTGTAGCCGGAAAGGTGGCTGGATGATATAAGAAACTCTCTTACGCTCTCATTTTCAATTATTCCGCAATAATTGCTATATTTCCTTTATTATTGCATTCCCTTTGACCATTTATTGTTATTTGTATTAATTTGTAATCACACGCAGCTGTACCGGAACACGGGTACTTTTTCTGTAGCGTTTACGGCTATGATGTGGGAGCACACGTGAAAAGATATTTTTAAACTAATTCTTTAACTGTTTTGGAATCCGCGTTCACATATACGGAATCTGAGCTGATTCAGGGCTTAAAAGCTAAAGACCAGAAGGTGTTTAGTTACCTGTATGACCGTTACTCTCCGGCCTTGTACGGTGTGGCGCTGAAAGTGCTCAACGACGAAAGCAATGCGAGTGATTGTCTTCAGGAAGTATTCATGAAGATCTGGCGAAACATTGATCGTTACGATGAAAGTAAGGGTCGTTTGTTTACCTGGATGCTGAATATTACCCGTAATACAGCCATCGATACACTTCGTTCTAAGGCACATAAAATGGATCAGAAAATCCAGGACATCGGAGATGACGTACATCTATATACTGGCAATTTGGCCGTACACCCTTCCGTTGACCATCTCGGACTCTCCAAGGTTCTGGAAAAACTGACAAAAGAACAACGTATCATCATTGATCTGGCGTACTATAAAGGTTGCACCCAGGAAGAAATTTCCAAGGTGCTGGAAATCCCTTTGGGTACGGTAAAGACAAGGATGAGAAATGCGATCATTCAATTAAGAAACCTGTTAAAATTAGTTTAAGAAGTGGGTGCAACAAGTTACATATCATCCGGCATTATTGAAGCCTATGTCAGCGGACTTGCTTCTTCCCAGGAAAGGGAAGAGCTGGAAGCAGCCATGGCACAGTATCCGGAGGTTGCTGCAGAATACCAGAGCTGCCAGCACGATATGGAGCAATACATAATCTATCAATCAGTCACACCTCCTGCCACCTTAAAAGAGAAATTATTTTCACAGCTGGATACCGAAGAAACTGCACGTGCAAACGGTACTTACGTCGATGAAGATGCTATACCTGAAACGCCCGTACGTAAGATACTCGTAAGCAGCGCATGGCGCTGGGTAGCTGCTGCCTCCATACTCTTGCTGGCCGGAAGTGCACTGTTGAATTATAACCTGTTCACACGTTACAACGATGCGCAGCAGAAACTGGAAGCACTGGCAGTGTCCAATTCTTCTTTGGCTGCAGAAACAAACACGTACCGTACCAGGCTCGAACAGGCAGAAGAAAACCTCCATATCGTTCAGGACCCTTCCATGAAAACGGTGAAGATGCCGGGCACAAAACCATTCCCGACAGCGCTCGCTACCGTATACTGGAACCAGACTTCCAAAGAAGTCTTTGTGATGGTCAACAACCTCCCGCAACCAGCTCCTGATAAGCAATACCAACTGTGGGCCATCGTTGATGGCAAACCCGTAGACATGGGCGTATTTGAAACAGGCACCGACGCGAAAATCATACAGAAAATGAAATCTGTTAACAACGCGGAAATGTTTGCCGTTACTTTAGAGAAAAAAGGTGGTAGCCCGGAACCAACTTTAGATCAGATGTACGTAGCCGGTAAGATATAATCCCCCGGTATTTCGTAATTTGCAGCATGCGATCATTGTTGTTATTCATTTTTGCTTTTTTCATCAGTAACATTTCAAGTGCCCAGGATACGGCCAACTATAGGGGGATGACTGTCAACCTTGACGAAGTCGTCGTTCAGGCCAAGCGGGTGGGCTTTGATGTCAATAGCTTCATCAAAAGGGTAGAAACTGATACTACCTTTTACAGGGCATTCCGGAATCTTCATTTATTAGGCTATTCGGCCGACAACGATATTCGTATCTATGGTAAAAAAGGAAAGATAGACGCTTTCCTGAAAAGCCAGACCGTGCAAACCATGGAAGGCACCTGCCGTACCATGAAAGTATTGCACGAAGAAACAGGCGGCGACTTCTATACCTCCAAAGGTGATTACAAGTACTATACTGCCGAGCTGTATGCAAACTTCTTCTTCACCAAAGGAACCGTATGTGCGAAGGCCAACGGTGAATCAATTGAACCTTCCAGGGGCAACCTGGCCAAACATAAAGCACAGCTCAAACAACTGATCTTCAATCCCGGTCAGCCTATCAAAGGTGTGCCAATCGTAGGTGGCAAAGTCGCGATCTTCGACCCCGAAGTGATGCGTCTCTACGATTTCTCAATTACTTCCGAAGATTTTAATGGAGTACCCTGCTGGGTGTTTTCCGCTACCGCGAAAAAGAACCTCGGGTATTTTGATAAGAATGATATCGTGATCAATGAACTGATCACCTATTTCACCAAGGATGCCTTCGATATCGTGAACAGAAAATATTCACTTTCCTACAAGACCCTGGTATTTGATTTCAATGTGAAGATGAATGTGCAACTGGTGAAAAAACAAGAGCTGCTTACACCGACTTTAGTCACATATGAAGGTACCTGGGATGTACCTTTCAGGAAGAGAGAAACAGCGATTTTTATAGCAAAGTTTCATGAGTTTACCCGGTAAAAAATGCTTTCAATTACTACCTGTACAGAAAAAGAAATGTATCAGCCGTAATATCAACTTATAAAAATGACAATTGTTCCTGTCAGCTATCCAAATAGAATAGTCATGATGGGGGGCATTCACCAACAGGAATGAAAATGATTGTCAGAAAAAAAGCGCCTGTATCCGTAAAAGATACAGGCGCTTTTTTGTTTTATTGTATGAAGTTGCCTCCCTAATGTATCACCGTGATCGCACCTGTCTTTCGCACAAATTCTCCTGTTTTTTGCACAGTATATTCCATCACCCACACATATGTTCCAACTGGCACGCGGACCCCATTCTTCGTACCGGTCCATCCAATATCGGGATCTGTGGTATAGTAGATCTGTGCCCCCCATCTGTCGTATACACTGATTGAGAAGGACTGTAACGGGCATCGGTATCTCGGTCGGAACAGGTCATTCTGCCCGTCTCCATTCGGACTAAAGCCACTCGGCAACCACACCTGGCATTCACAATCCCTGAAGCCAACTTCAACAGAGTCAATAGCTGTACCACAGGTATTTTGTGCCACTACTGCATAGATGCCGGCTGTATTCACTTTGTATAATGCCGTTGTACTACTGTCCTGCCATTTATAGTTACTACCTGCACCTTTTGGATACAGGGTATAGATCTCACCATTACAAAGTACAGTATCTCTACCCAGGCTTACCCGTAGGGTATCTTCAATCTGTACATGTACGGTATCGCTGCTTTCGCAACGACCTATTTGTGCATGTACATAATAATAGCCAGTTTTAGTTACATAGTAGGTTGCCTGCTTACTGGTATCCTGCCACCGGTAGGTACCGGTTCCAAAATCGGCGGTGAGTACCAGTTTTTCTCCTTTACAGATAATGGTATCATTACCCAGGTTCACATTGCGGAGCGCATTGTAACGAACCCGGATGCTGTCGATCACATTGCAGGTATTATTGATTGTAGCATAACACCAAAGGTCCGCAGGGCGGCTGGCAGATATAGTCGGTGTAGTAGCCCCTGTGCTCCACAAATAAGCTGTAGCACCACTGGTTGCTCCATTGATGGTCACCGTTTCGCCCGGGCAAAGTAAAGTATCCGGACCCAGTGAGTATGGGTGCTCAGTGCCACCGAATGCAATACGAATGCTGTCTATAAAAATACCGCAACCTTTGGCATTGGCTTGTACTATGTAGGTGAAGGCTGCCCGCGCAGTATCACTATGTACAATGATGTCTGGTGTCGTTTCACCCGTATTCCAGGAAAAGGTGCAGTTCTGGGCGGTAGCATCCAGTTGGAGGGTTTCACCCAGGCAGAGGATCACATCATTTCCCAGTTCTATTTCCGGCTCCGGTGTATAGAATACGTTCATGGAATCGGGTACCAGGCAACCATTGATTTTGACCTTGTATGTCTGCATGGTATCTACCACTATACTCTGACCAGTGGAGCTATCCTGCCAGAGGTAGGAGGCACCGGCTACATAAGGAGCGGTCAGGGTGATGGTGGAGCCTTCACAGAGGGTAGAATCGGTCGGACCAAAGTCGTACGGTACGGGTGCAACCACGGTGATGGTATTGGTAGAAATGTCTTCCACACCGCTCCTGTAAGCTACAAGGGTGATGGTATAGTCGCCGAGGGTATTATAAAGGTGCACCCCGTTGATCGCTTTGGAAGAATCATATTTACCGGATGCCGGATCGCCATAATACCATTTGACAGAGTCAATGCCGTCACGGTCAGCTGTGGCGATAATAAAACGAATGCTATCGTTCAGGCAGGTGCTATTGTAGGTAAAGGGTGTAGACGCCTGCGCGGTGGTTGAACCGAATAAAACGAGTAAAACAACTAAAATAAGGTATAGGTTTCTCATGCTTGGGACATGGGTAAGCCATAAAATTAAAAGAAATTCATGATATATGGTATTTTTTTAATAGAAACGTAAAAACTTCGTTCTATTAACATCGGGTTAGCAAACCTACCATATCAATATCCTAATTTTAATCCCGAGAGAGAAGTAAAGCAGCATTTCCTGCTGCTCAGGCATCCCGCTATGCGGGATGCCTTTTTTACAACAACTAATCTTCCAGTGGTCTGGCAGAGATATATCTCCTCCATTTTTCTAACACTGCCTTAAAATCTTCCGGCATTGGACTTTCAAAATGTATTGGCTGGCGGGTACGTGGGTGAATAAAGCCCAACGTCTGCGCATGGAGGGCATGCCTTGGCATGAGCTCAAAGCAGTTATCCACAAATTGCTTGTATTTATTGAAAACGGTGCCTTTCAGGATGCGGTCACCGCCATAAGTATCGTCGTTGAACAGGGAATGACCGATATGCTGCATGTGTACCCTGATCTGGTGGGTACGACCTGTTTCCAGGCGGCACTCAATGAGTGTCACATAGTTAAAGCGCTCCAGTACCTTATAGTGGGTGATGGCATCTTTACCATACTCACCATCAGGATAGGCATCCATAATCTTTCTAAAGCGTTGATGGCGACCCACATGGGCTTCTACCGTGCCTTCATCTTCTTCAAAATCTCCCCATACCAGGGCGATATACCTTCTTTGTACAGAGTGATCAAAGAATTGCTTGGCCAGGTCGTTCATGGCCTTTTCTGACTTGGCAATAACGAGGAGGCCACTGGTATTCTTGTCAATACGATGTACCAGGCCGAAACGGGGAATTTCAGGTTCGGTCACCTCGGTTGTCTGTCCACCCAGGTACCAGGCCAGCCCGTTCACCAGGGTACCGGTATAGTTACCACAACCCGGATGTACGACCATCCCTGGTTGCTTGTTAATGATCATAATATCGTCGTCCTCAAATACGATGTTCAGGTCCATCTGTTCCGGAATTACATCGGTATTCTCAGGATTCCTGGTGGTCATCACCACAATCTTGTCAAAGGCTTTGACCTTATAGTTGGACTTAACAGGTTTATCATTGACGATCACCCAACCTGATTCGCAGGCCTGCTGAATTTTATTGCGGGTAGCACCTTCTACCCGGTTCATCAGGAATTTGTCGATACGGAGGGGCTCCTGTCCTTTATCTGCAACAATACTGACACGCTCATACAGCTCTTCACTGCCTTCGCCGCTTTCCAGCTCATCGTCCAGTTCAATCAGATCTTCGGTCATGAATTTCAAAAATTTCTGCAAAGGTATGTCATTTAGGCCGCTTTTATAGTGTGGCCATAACCCGGCTACCCAGCTGTTCCGTTAATGTCCCGGTGATAACCCGCAGATATCCCGCCTCTCTATAAATGCGGAATATCTGCGGGTTATAGGCGGGTTATCTGCGGGTTATCTGCGGAATATCTCTGAAGAAGCGCTATGGAAGCGCCTTTGGCGGGTTGGGTCCTGAGGAAGGTGACAATGTTTGCCTTTTTATGGAAAACCCTGACAGTGACAGTATTGAAGCAGTATTGTCTTAACAGGCTGGATTGGTTGCAGCAAGGGCTTTACAGCGGCAATGTCCCTGAACACGGAACTCCATTTCCGGAAGGCAACATTTCAGTAACTTTGCCGGGTTATGACCAACAGAACCATTCATATCCAGGACCTGGGCGTTATTGCATACCAACCAGCCTGGGACTACCAGGAGCAGTTGCTCCAGGAGAACGTAAGGATTAAACAGGCAAGGGGCCGGGGAGAGCTCCCTGCTGAAGGCGCAGATACAAAGAACCATTTTCTCTTTTGTGAACATCCCCCGGTATATACCCTCGGGAAGAGCGGGCATATGGAAAACCTGCTGCTCGACGAAGCAGAGCTGGCAGATAAGGGCATTACTTTTGTGCCGACGAACAGGGGAGGAGACATTACCTACCATGGCCCGGGCCAGGTAGTTGGTTATCCCATTCTTGACCTGGAACACTTTTTTACCGATATCGGCAAATACCTTCGTTTACTGGAAGAAGTCGTGATCCGCACACTGGCAGATTATGGCATCAGGGGAGAACGCTCTCCCGGTGAGACAGGCGTATGGCTGGATCCGGAAGATCCCGCAAAGGCACGGAAGATCTGTGCAATGGGAGTACGTTGCAGCCGCTGGATAACCATGCACGGTTTTGCATTGAACGTCAATACAGACCTGGGGTACTTTGGTAATATCATTCCCTGTGGTATAGCAGACAAGAAGGTGGCGGCAATGCAGGAAGAACTGGGCAGGGAGATACCGCTGGCAGAAGTGAAGGAAAAACTATTGAAACATTTTGCCGAAGTCTTTGACGCAGTCATCGCATAATTGGCTGTAAATAAAATAAGAAGAGCCTGTATCTGATGAGGATACAGGCTCTTCTTATTGTCGGGACAACCCGGTTTAGTTTCTATAGCTAAGCGGAATAAACACATTCCACTTTTCCAGTACTTTGCCGTCTTCTACAATCTCAAAGTTAAACCAGCCGGCATGGAGGAAAATAGCTTTTTCAAGGATCAGAAAAGGTTCTTTTACCTCTTTGATGTCGAAAAGGAAAGTGCCATCCGGTTCAAAGAATTTTACGGTGTACTTCTTATTTGGTGCATCAGGCAGTTTGATGTTCACATTGCCATCTGCTGTTGTATAGATGTAATTGGAAGGATGCCATACGATCTTCTCTTCTTTAGGCGCTTCTTTCTCCTTCTCCGGTGTTTTACCTTTCTCAGTCACTACGGGGGGCGGTGCGGTGGTCGTTGCTACCCCGGCCGCCTTCGCTGCAGCGATGGCGGCTTTTACATCGGCAGCGGTCAGTTTCTCCCGGTCATTGATCGAGGAGTCTGGTACTGCCAGTACCACTTTGGTAAAGAAGTAACGACCGTTGTTGAAAATGATACACATCCGGTAATAGTTAGAGCCGGGTAATGGTTTGCCATCATCGTAGGAACACCTGATATCTCCCGGGTTACTGATATAACCAATGGTATTAAAGTTCAGAACACTGTCCAGCGAGCGCTGAACGCCGATCGACTTCACATCTCTAAAGCCCGAAATAAATTCAAGACGGATTTTGCCTGTCTGGATCAGAGCCGAAAACTCCGGAAATACCGGAGGATTTTTTTGTTGAGCCTGTACTGAAAATACTAATGCTGATAGTGCTAATACTGTGACAATAAAAATTCGCGACAACTGCTTCATAAATTCCTGATTCCTATAACTACAATTAGCTTCAAATATAGTAAACGCCTTTTTAAATATTCGTTAATATAGTAATATACCGGGTAGCGGGAGCAAGAAATTTTAATTAATAGTGTAATACGCCTGGTTTGAGTGAAAGGTTTCCCTGTAACCCTCCTGAATGAATGAGTAAAACCCTGCTCCCTGCGGGGAATACACCAGTTGCCACCTCTTTTTTAAATCCCTGTACCAGTTTACCTGTATACACGACATCGAGGGGAATTGTCGTCTCCTCATAGAAACTATTCATGCACCCGATCAGCGCCGGTGTCACCTTTGCATACCCGCCGCCATGGTGCTCATGTACTAATTCCCAGTGAGGCAGCTGTTTATTTTTCAAAAGCGCCTGCACTTCATTGGCCATAGACGTAGCCCCTTTCAATACGACATATCCCCTCAGCTGCTGCCCCGGTGCTGCACTGTTGATCAGACCAGCCAGCGTAGTGCCTGTTCCTGCAGCACAAATGATATGTGTAAAGTCGCTGACATTCCGGATCGACAGGATTTCTTCACAACCTTCAGCACCTGCTGCATTGTGACCACCTTCCGGCACTATATATGCGTCCGGAAACAGGCCTGTCCAGTCGATAGTTTCCTTATCCCTGTATTCCGCTCTCGTTACAAAATGTAACTGCATGCCCTGCTGTTGTGCCAGCTGTAGCGTATGACTTAACACAGGAGCCGCTTCCCCTCTCACGATCGCAGTACAGCGTATACCTAATAACTGGCAGGCCGCTGCTGTGGCGGCCAGGTGATTAGAATATGCGCCACCGAATGTCACGATATGATCCTTTCCCGCGGCTTTGGCGGCCGCAACATTACGTTGCAGTTTGAACCATTTATTGCCGGATACTGCGCCATGTAACATGTCTAAACGCAACATGGCTGCCTGTATTGTATGAGGCAGCCATGTTGGTGTGATGTATTGTAACTGAATATGACGATAGTCGAATAACATTAATTGAACAGGCTATTGCGCAAATTTAACGCTTGTCCACCTTTTGACAACAGCACATTTATCCAGCCAATCTCACCGGTATTGAAGTACTGGATTTTGATTTTATGATATCCTTTTTTCAATCCAATCACGCCTGCTTTCTCAGTAGTATTATGTACGCCGTCATTATCTGCTACGACTTCATCATCGATATATAATACTGCGCCATCATCGGAGAGCAGGTTGAAGGTATACATACCATCTGCATCTACTTTTACATAGCCTGTATAAGTGATACCGAAATCCTTTCTGGCAGCCAGGAATGGACGAAGGTCCAGACCAGCGACAGTACCGCTGCTATCGCCTTTTTCGCTCAGTTCTTTCGCCGTTTTAGGTACATTTTTAAATACTGCGGAGAAGCGTAATCCATTATTTGCAGGCTTTACGCTGGCAGCTTCCCGGTAAGGCTTACGGGTATAGGTAGTGCTGTATACATTGCTTTTACGGCCACCGGGTGTTACTTCTATGTAACTTAATACCACTGTACCATGTTCAGGTACGTTCAGGGTGAATGGCTGTGTGTAACGTTTACTGTTAGTGGCAGGGCCACTGCCATCAACGGTGTAATAAATAGTAGCACCTTTTACACCGGGCGTCAGTGTTACAGTCGTCGTTGCTGTAGCTATCAGGGTATCTTTCAGCTGTGCGGGTTCTGGTATCCGGAAGTTCACACCCTGCCTGTCAATTGCTGCCAAGGCTGTGGGGGCTTTCTTCTGAAAGCGTGTCCAGTTGCGTTTTGCAGCCGGAGACCAGGCTACTTCTGACAATGCCAGCGCCCTGGGCCATGTCATGTAATCAACATAGGATTGATCCGGCATATATTCTGTCCAGATATTTGCCTGCACTCCTTTGATGAATTGCTGTTCTGCTGCATTCAGCGAAGGTGGCAGGGGTTCGTAATTATACACTGTATTCAGTGAAAGGTAATTACCAATTCTGCTTGGCTCCGTCACTTGCGGACTTTGATAATAATCCAGGTAGAGGTATGTGTTGGGAGACATGATCACATCATGTTTTTCCTTTGCGGCAGCAATGCCCCCAGCTTCGCCCCGCCAGCTCATCACCGTTGCATTTGGCGCTAAGCCGCCTTCCAGGATTTCGTCCCAGCCAATGATGCTACGGCCCTTGCTGTTCACAAACTTTTCCACACGCTGTATGAAATAACTCTGCAAAGCATGTTCGTCTTTCAGGCCCAGGCGCTGCATCAATGCCTGTACCTGTGGGGATTCTTTCCAGCGGTCTTTCGGACACTCATCACCGCCTATATGGATATACTTACTGGGAAAAAGGTCCATTACTTCTGTCAATACATCCTGCAGGAAAGTAAATACAGAATCATTGGCAGGGTTCAGTACTTCCTTCGAGATGCCGAAGGTAGTCATGGTTTCATACTGCCTGCCATAACCAAAGCTGGGAAATGCTGCCAGTACTGCCTGTGAGTGACCTGGCATTTCTATTTCAGGGATGATGGTGATATGTCTTTCTGCAGCATATTTTACAATATCCCTGATTTCATTTTGTGTATAAAATCCACCATAAGGTTTGCCATCATAGGTATTGCTGCGGGCAGCATGCCCTACTACAGTTTCTTTGCGCTGTGAGGAAATTCTGGTCAGCTGTGGATACTTCTTAATCTCTATCCGCCATCCCTGATCTTCGGTGAGGTGCCAGTGGAAGCGGTTAAACTTATACTGTGCCATTACATCGATAAACTTCTTCACATAGTCAGGAGGAAAGAAATGACGGCCTACATCCAGCATCAGGCCACGATATGCGAAGCGGGGTGCATCGGATATTTCCACGCCGGGTATATGGATCGCAGCACTTTTTTCGGCGGGTAATAACTGTTGTAAAGTTTGTAAACCGTAGAACAATCCAGCGGCGTCACCTTTCAGTAAGATGGTACCATTATTTACAAAAAGTGTATAAGCTTCCGGTGTTCCGGTTATTTCCCTGATATCAATCACGGCGGTGGCTTTCACTTTCGGCACAGGTTTGTCAGTCACTTCCACCTTAAACCCATAAGTGCTTTGCAGGAAAGTGTTGAGCAAACCCGCGGTGGTTTTTGCAGCAGCGCCTTCATAGTGAATCAGTGCATTCTCATTAAGCACAAAACTACCCGGTACACTTTGCAGTGATTTCGGTTCCGGGATGATCATGATGTCAGCTGTTTTCTTTTGTGCGGTACCATACAGGCACAGCAGCACTGACAATGTTGACAGGATTAGTTTTTTCATACTACGTTTATTTAAACTTTCAACGCGTTTTGCTGTTATGCAAAATGCAGAAAGGGGTGAGGGCCGGATGAATCAGTCATTGTTGGTAAGGAAGCCGCCTTTACCTCTGTATAGCTTCACTGGTTTGTCCAGTTGCAGCGCGAGTACAGTCATGTATTTATCCTGGACATTTTCAGGTACGTCAATATACACAAGACCGGGCACACTGCTCCAGGAAATTTTACCAACGATCTTATGAGATAGTTCAACGTTAGTGCCTACTACCTGAATACGCCTGATGTCGTTCATCAAACCTTTTACCATTACATTGCCGGTCATCTTGCCCGGCAGAAAGAGGTAGAGTGTGGTCGAATCTTTTGACAGGGTAGTAGGGCCATAGAAGTGACCTTGTGGAATACCGCCTATTGTATTGAAGATGGCCGGAGCATGTTTTTTGTTCCATGCGCCCAGTTCTTTCAGTACATTCACTTCTTCGGCAGGAATATGACCAGCGGCATCGGGTCCGATATCGAGCAGCAGGTTACCACCATTACTAACAACATCGGCAAAGATGGTGATGATTTCGTAAGGAGTTTTCCAGTTGGTATCATCAGGATGATAGCCCCAGTTACTATTTATAGTCATACATAGCTCCCACCAGTTGTAGTGAGGACGGGTAACGGGGAAGTTTTGTTCAGGTGTTTCATAGTCACCATACCCTTGCAGGCGACCATTGATAATGGCGCCAGGATTGTAAGAAGTGAGCATGGTACGCACTTTGGCGGCTTCCCATTCAGCGGCGCTATGTTCCCAGTCACCATCAAACCACCAGAGATCGGGGTTGAACCGTGTCATTACTTCTTTAAGTTGTTCTTGGTAGAAGGTGCGGAAACGTTGCCAGCGTATCGTATCTTTGGCAGCGTTGTAACGGGAGCTGTCTTTCAGGAATCCCGGATAGTCGGGATAACTCCAGTCGATCAACGAAAAGTAGGCACCGGCTTTAATGCCTTCTTTACGCAGGGCAGCATAGAAGGGAGTGAGCACATCCCTTTTGGCGGGTGTACTGTTCACCGCATCCAGCTTACTTAATTTGCTGTCCCACAGTGCTACCCCATCATGGTGTTTAGTAGTGATAACGGCATAACGGGCGCCTGATTCTTTGATCAGCGAAGCCCAGGCAGCAGGGTCATAACTGGCAGCAGTAAAGCCTTTCAGTTGTGCCATATAGTCCTGGTATGGTATTTTTTTATTGTGGAACGACCACGATTCATCGACACCATTCACGGAATATATACCCCAGTGGATAAAGATTCCAAGCTTCGCATCGGAGAACCATTGCATCTTTTGAGCGATTTCGGAAGGTGGCACATGTTGTTGGGCACAGGCGCTGGCGTAAGACGTAAAGGCAAAGACAGCCTTTAAAATGATTCTTTTCATTGATGTATTAAGATTCATAACAATAACGTAATAGTCTGGGTTGGTATAGTGTTTGCTGTTTTGACACCACTTACAGGACTAATATTAAAAGTAACTCTAATGGCTAGAGCTACCAGAGTGGAGACACCTACTCTATTGAAAAAGAAAGCGTGAAAATAGTTTTAATCAGTAAATTTAGTCCCTGGAATTTCGCCAATTACAATAAAAAATTAATAAAAACAATCTAGTAAAGATGCAACCCACTTTATTGATTCTGGCAGCCGGTATGGCGAGCCGTTACGGTAGTTTAAAACAAATACAACAGTTTGGCCCTAGCGGTGAGACTATTATCGACTACTCTATCTATGACGCGATCAGAGCTGGTTTCGGTAAGATTGTGTTTATTATCAGGAAGGATTTTGAAGCGGAATTCAGAGAAATATTTGAACCTAAACTGAAGGGACGCGTACAGACTGATTACGTATATCAGGAGATGGATGCATTCCTTGACGGATATCCTGTACCAGCGGATCGTACTAAGCCGTGGGGTACTGCGCATGCTGTATTGTGTGCTAAAAATGCGATCAACGAGCCATTTGCAGTGATCAATGCGGACGACTTTTATGGCCGTGACTCATTTGAGAAAATGGCGAAATTCCTGGAAAATTCCTGCAAACCTGATGTATACAGCGTAGTTGGATATCAGCTGAGCAAGACTATTTCTGAGCATGGCTCCGTATCCCGTGGCGTATGCGCAGCAGATAGCAATGGTAACCTGGCAGAGATCAATGAGCGTACCAAGGTATATAAGGATGGTGACAAGATTGTATATGAAAATGCGGATGGCAGCAAGCACGAACTGGCACCTGATACCCCGGTATCTATGAACTTCTGGGGGTTCCATCAGAATGTATTCGATCTTAGCAAGGGGCTGTTCAAGGAATTCCTGGAGAAAGATGGTGACAAGCCTAAGTCAGAATTCTTTATTCCGATTGTAGTGGACCACTTCATTCAGAAAAACCTGGGTGTGGTAAATGTATTGCCAACTGCTGCACAGTGGTTTGGTGTCACTTACAAGGAAGATGCGCCGGGTGTGCAGGCTAGTTTGTCAGCGTTGGTTGAGTCAGGAGAGTATCCTACCAATCTGTGGAAATAAACTACCGCCGGCGGTAATTTGTATCAGTCGTTATACAATAATTCTGTTGATTCTGTAAAAAACGTACAAAGAATTGGGGTTATATTTCAATATTTTCAAAAAGGGAACATTTGTTTGCGAAATCACTAAATTTTTTGATTGTATTGTTTTTTATTTCAATCACCAATACTTTTGTACAGTTAAACAACAAAGCATTCCTCCCATGTGGGTAAATAAAGACAATAATAAGATCAATCACATCGTAGCTCAGCTTAACTGGGCTATTACGCTCGTTGTGATCGTCGTTGTCATTATTAGCCACCAATATGGAGGATAGGTAACTGTGTACAACCAAATCGAATATACAGCCTTCCTCCACCAGAGGGAGGCTTTTTTTATGCCTGTTATTTCACAAGATTTCTAATATCTGAATTATATGTATAGCTATTACAACGAGAACACCATCATTTACGTGGACGGGGAGTATAAGAAAGCCACCGAAGCCAAAATCGACCTGTATGGTCAGTCATTGCATTATGGATACGCTGTATTCGAAGGTATCAGGGCTTACAAGACTGCGAGCGGTGAAGTGAAGATCTTCAAGGCTGAAGAGCACTTCGATCGTTTTCGCCGCAGCTGTGAGCTGATTCACATGCCTTATAACTATACCAACGAAGAGTTGATCACTGCATGCTATAAGGTGCTGGAACTGAACAATATGCAGGAAGCGTACATTCGTCCGCTCGCTTATTGCCCCCCCAATATGACCCTGAAAGCTGCATCTGAAATGAATGTGATGATCTGCGCATGGGAATGGGGTGCTTACCTGGGTGAAAAGCTGCTGAGGGTAATGACATCTTCTTATCAGCGTCCAAATCCAAAAGCATTCAAGATCGAGTCTAAGTCAGCAGGTTTGTACATCAACTCTATCCTGGCTTCGCAGGAAGCTAAATCAAAAGGCTTCGACGAGGCATTGTTGCTGGACCTGGAAGGCTATGTAGCTGAGGGCCCAGGTGCTAATATCTTCTTCGAGAAAGATGGTAAACTCGTAACCCCACCTCCAGGTGCTATTCTGCCTGGTATTACCCGTGCTACAGTAATTGAGCTGTGCGAGGAGCTGAACATTCCATTGGAACAGCGCCTGTTCACTACCGACGAACTGAAAACGGCTGATTGCGCATTCTTCTGCGGAACCGCTGCTGAAGTAGTGGGTCTGGAATCACTGGATGGTCAGGCGTTTGCTAAGCCATGGGCTTCATCTTTGGGCAAACTGCTGCAGCAGGCTTATAAAGCCAGGGTGCTGGAGAAGGAATTTGATCGTTCTTCAGTGAAGGTAGCGTAAGGGATAAAGGTGTTCAGGATATATAACTGGTTCAATTTCAGGATCTCGCCTGGAAAGAAGGTTGTATTTTGTATATAATTTAGAAATAAGAACATACCGGGTTAAATGGATGGCCTGGTATACCAATGAACACTGCTTCGCTTTGATATTCAATAGGTGAGTGGTCCGATGGCGGCCAGTCGTCAGACCACTCCCATTTTTGAGAAGATCGTACTCGTATTACAAGAAATTTTTAATAGTTGGATTTTGGATTTTTGAGTTCACGTTATTCAATGCCATAGCGGTTTTGAGACGAAAATGGACCTTCTTGAAATCCGGTTGGACCCCAAAATGTCGGTTTGGAACTTGGCGTTTATAGCCGCTTCTTTGTATCCTGCTTAATATGATATTCAACATTTGGGAACCGGGTTGAACGAACAGCACCGGAACCCAGACAAACTTTTACTGAAAGATGGAATTGAACAAGTACAGCAAGACGCTCACTCAGGACCCTACACAGCCTGCTACACAGGCACAGTTGTACGGTATAGGTTTAACAGATGAGGACCTGAAGAAAGCACAGGTGGGCATTGCCAGCATGGGATATGATGGCAACACCTGTAATATGCACCTGAATGAACTGGCACAAGAGGTCAAGAAAGGGGTCTGGGCCAATGATCTGGTCGGCCTTACCTTCCATACCATAGGCGTCAGCGATGGTATGACCAATGGCACGCCAGGTATGCGTTACTCGCTTGTCAGCCGCGACCTGATTGCTGATTCCATCGAAACTGTAGTGGGTGGTCAATATTATGATGGCCTCATCACTGTACCTGGTTGTGATAAAAACATGCCGGGTTCCCTGATGGCAATGGGTCGTTTAAATCGCCCGGCTATCATGGTCTATGGTGGTTCTACCTCTCCTGGTCACTATAAAGGAAAGGACCTGAACATCATTTCTGCTTTTGAGGCACTTGGTCAGAAAATGGCTGGTAACCTGGATGAAGTGGATTATAAAGGTATCATCATGAACTCCTGCCCTGGCGCCGGTGCCTGCGGTGGTATGTATACCGCTAATACCATGAGCTCCGCTATCGAAGCAATGGGTATGAGCCTTCCATATAGTTCTTCCACACCTGCCCAAAGCGAAGCAAAAAGAGAAGAATGTAGAACAGCAGGTAAATATATCCGCCTGTTGCTCGAAAAAGATATCAAGCCAAGGGACATCATGACCTTTGAGGCTTTTGAAAATGCTGCTGTAGTGATTATGGCCATGGGTGGTAGTACCAATGCCGTGCTGCACATGATCGCTATTGCAAAGTCAGTCGGTGTGGACTTCAATATCAAAGACTTCCAGCGCATCAGCGACAAGACCCCACTGATTGCCGATCTGAAACCAAGTGGTAAATACCTGATGGAAGACCTGCACAAAATCGGTGGTGTTCCATTGGTGATGAAATACCTGCTGAAAGCGGGTCTGCTGCATGGTGATTGTATCACTGTCACCGGCAAGACCATCGCTGAAAACCTGGAAAGCGTTCCGGACCTGGATTTTGAAAGCCAGGATATCATTGTTCCGGTTGAAAAGCCACTGAAAGAATCCGGTCATATTCAGATCCTGTATGGTAACCTGGCAGAACTGGGTTCCGTAGCTAAGATCACTGGTAAAGAAGGTGAATTTTTCCGTGGTCCTGCAAGGACATTTGATGGTGAATATGAACTGATCGCAGGTATCACCAGTGGTCGTGTAAAGAGTGGTGACGTGGTGGTGATCCGCAATGTAGGCCCGAAAGGTGCACCCGGTATGCCTGAAATGCTGAAGCCCACTTCAGCGATCATGGGTGTGGGGCTCGGTAAGAGTGTAGCACTGATCACCGACGGCCGTTTCTCCGGTGGTACCCATGGTTTCGTGGTAGGTCACATTACCCCTGAAGCTGTAGAAGGTGGGTTGATCGGACTGGTGCAAGATGATGATATGATCGAAATTGACGCAATACACAACACCATTAAGCTGGAAGTAAGCGAGGAAGAAATCGCTGCACGCCGCGCCAAATGGGTAAAACCTGCCCTGAAGGTAAATAGTGGAGTATTATATAAATACGCAAAACTCGTTTCAAATGCAACAGAAGGATGTGTTACCGATGAAGCCTGAGGCGGCTACTAAGCCAGCAGCAGCGCCTACTGCGGAAAAACTACATATAACCGGTTCCGAAGCCGTTATCCGCTCGCTGATTGCAGAAGATGTGAAAACCATTTTCGGCTATCCAGGTGGGGCCATTATGCCTATTTATGATGCCCTTTACGATTTTCAGGATAAAGTTCATCACATATTAGTACGCCATGAACAGGGAGCTACCCATGCTGCACAGGGGTATGCCCGTACTTCCGGTAAGGTGGGTGTGGTATTTGCCACTTCCGGTCCCGGCGCTACGAACCTGGTAACCGGCCTGGCAGATGCTTATATGGACTCTACACCCATGGTATGTATCACTGGCCAGGTGGCTGCTCACCTGCTGGGTACCGATGCTTTTCAGGAAACTGATGTAATCGGGATCACCATTCCTATTACTAAATGGAATATCCAGGTGACCCGTGCAGAAGATATTCCGGGTGCTATTGCCAAAGCATTTTACATTGCTTCCAGCGGTCGTCCGGGTCCTGTACTCGTAGATATTACCAAGAATGCACAGGTAGCTAAGTTCGATTTTGAATATAGCAAATGTGAATATATCCGTAGTTATCACCCTGTTCCAAAGCTGAACAAGGAAGCAGTGAAAGCTGCTGCTGCACTCATCAACGAAGCTAAGAAGCCTTATATCCTCTGTGGACATGGGGTACTGTTATCCGGTGCTGAAAAGGAGCTGATTGCCCTGTCTGAAAAAGCAGGTATTCCTATCGCTTCTACACTGTTAGGTCTTTCTGCTGTTCCTGTAGATCATCCTAATTATGTAGGCTACCTGGGTATGCATGGTAACTATGCACCGAACATCAAAACTGATGAATGTGACGTGGTTATTGCTGTAGGTATGCGCTTTGACGACCGTGTAACAGGAGACGTAACCAAATATGTAAAACAGGCAAAAGTTGTCCACATCGAAATTGATGCTGCTGAGATCAACAAGATCATCACTGCAGACGTAGGTGTACATGCAGATGCCAAAACTGCACTGCAGGCCCTGTTGCCACTGGTGAAAGAAGCGAAACACGATGAATGGATCGCTGAATTCAGAGAGGCAGATAAACAGGAATATGAAAAGGTAAACCGTGGCGAGCTGTATCCTACAACCGGTGCACTGAAAATGGCAGAGGTAGTACGTCTCATTTCTGAGCGTACCGAAGGGAAAGCAGTACTGGTGACAGACGTAGGGCAGCACCAGATGATTGCCAGCCGTTACTATCGCTTCAAGGATCCGAATACCAACATCACTTCCGGTGGTATGGGTACCATGGGCTTCTCATTGCCAGCTGCTATGGGCGCGAAAATGGGAGCACAGGAAAAAGAGGTGGTAGCGGTGATCGGAGATGGTTGTTTCCAGATGACCTTACAGGAATTAGGTACGATCTACCAGTCACAGATTGGTGTGAAGATCGTGATCCTGAACAACAACTTCCTGGGGATGGTTCGTCAGTGGCAGCAGCTGTTCCATGACAAACGTTATTCTTCTACCGAAATGACCAATCCTGACTTCGTACAGATAGCGAAAGGATTTTACATTCCGGGTAAGAAGGTAACTGACCGTGCTGATATTGTGGCAGCCGTTGATGAAATGATCAGCCACGATGGTGCTTACCTGCTGGAAGTAGTCGTAGAGAAGGAAGACAACGTATTCCCGATGGTACCGGCTGGTGCTCCAATTGCTAATATCAGGCTCGAGTAGTAAACCTTTTTAACAACGAAGAATTTTTATGCAGAAAGAATATACAATCACGGTATATACAGAAGACAGGATCGGTATCACCAACCGTATCACTGTTATCTTTACGCGCCGTCGAATCAATATCACCAGC
The DNA here is from genome assembly GCF_039596155.1 of Chitinophaga sp. Classification (GTDB taxonomy): domain Bacteria; phylum Bacteroidota; class Bacteroidia; order Chitinophagales; family Chitinophagaceae; genus Chitinophaga. The sequence goes on along the minus strand of NZ_JBCNKF010000022.1, from coordinate 115,610 downwards.
CTCACAACTGCTCCAACGGAGATAGAGGGTGTTTACAAATTCATTATCACTGTACTGGCAGAGCGGCCACTGCTCGATAAGGTAGTCGGTCAGATCGAACGCCTGGTGGAAATTCACCGTGCGTTTGTACACGATGAAGATGAAGTAGTATACCAGGAACTGGCGTTGTATAAGATCTCTACCAAGGCATTGAAGAACGGCAGCATTGAAAAGCTGATCCGTGAAAATGCGGCAAGGATCCTGACCATTACAGACGAATACTTTGTATTGGAAAAGACGGGTCACCAGGAGGAGCTGATCGCGCTGCAGGCGAAGTTGGCACCATATGGACTGATAGAGTATTCCAAGAGCGGTCGCGTAGCGATTGTGAAATGGAGCCGTCGTTTCCATGATCATTTGAAAAATCTGTCTCAACAGGAGACAGATGATCTGGCAGAAGTAGATTATACACACGGACAGCCAGGTTCACATCAGGCAGAGAGTATCTAATAAACTATAATCAATTCATTAGGGCTGGCTGTATGGTCAGCCCTAATTCTTATCTCAATCACATGTCTCAGGTATTAACAAGTGTTAATCCGCTCAATATTCTCGATGCAGCGGTGAAGTTGAAACCAGTGGTGAACAGAACACCGCTGACCTATAGTCCAACATTGTCACGCAGGTACAATGCCGATATTTACTTGAAAAGAGAAGACATGCAGATTGTACGCTCGTATAAACTGCGTGGCGCTTACAACAAGATCAGTAGTCTTGACAAAGATCTGCTGGCTAAGGGAGTAACGTGTGCAAGCGCGGGCAACCATGCGCAGGGCGTAGCATATGCATGTCGTCAGCTGGACATTAAAGGTGTAATTTTCATGCCGATCATTACTCCCAAGCAGAAGGTGAACCAGGTAAATATGTTTGGCGGAGATAATATTGAGATCAGACTCGTGGGAGACACTTTTGATGATTGTGCTGCAGAAGCGCAGGCGTATACCAAAGCACAGGGTATGACGTTCGTCGCACCTTTTGATGATCCCAAGATCATAGAAGGACAGGGAACGGTTGCTGTAGAGGTACTGGAAGACCAGTCACAGATCGATTACTTATTTGTGCCTATCGGTGGCGGTGGCCTGGCTGCGGGTGCCGGTACTTATTTTAAAACATACAGTCCGCATACCAAAGTGATCGGGGTTGAACCTAAAGGTGCTGCATCTATGACCGCTGCACTGGAAAAAGGGGAACCGGTTACACTGGATGAAATAGAGCGCTTTGTAGATGGCGCTGCCGTAAAAAGGGTGGGTGCGCTGAATTTTGAAATCTGTAAGGATGTGCTGGACAAAATGCACACTGTAGCAGAAGGCAAGATCTGTACAACTATCCTGAAATTGTACAATGAAGATGCGATTGTAGTGGAACCTGCAGGTGCCTTGTCAATTGCAGCACTCGATGATTTTGCGAAAGAGATCGAAGGTAAAAAGGTCGTATGTGTGGTGAGTGGCGGCAACAATGATATTGACCGCATGCAGGAGATCAAAGAAAGATCTTTGCTGTACGAAGGGTTGAAGCATTACTTTATCATCCGCTTTGTACAACGCCCGGGAGCATTGAAAGAATTCGTGAACCATGTGCTGGGGCCGGATGATGATATCACAAGATTTGAATTTATCCAGAAGCACAATAAAGAAACCGGTCCTGCACTGATTGGTGTGGAACTGAAAAAGAAAGAAGATTACGATATCCTGGTAGCTAACTTTTCGAAGTACGGTATCCATTATACTGCACTGAATGAAGATGATAACTTATTTGGTTATTTGGTGTAAGCTATCGCAACATATCTGGTAACAAGAAATTAACCTCCTGCATAACGCAGGAGGTTTTATTTTGCCCCTTTTAATTACATTTAGATAAATAATTCCGGAAGATGAGCAATCTCATGCGCGCAGCCCTGCTGCGGGAATTTGGCCCCGCAAGTAACCTGAATATTGAAAGAGTACCGGTCCCTCTGCCGGCAACAGGTCAGTTACTCATAAAAGTACGTGCCGCAGGTGTTAATCCTGTTGATTATAAAACCCGTACAGGCAAAGGTTTGCCTGCAAAAGAACTGGAACTCCCGGCCATCCTGGGATGGGATCTGGCTGGTGAGGTAGTGAGCCTGGGTGATGGTGTAAGCCGGTTTAACCGGAATGAACGTGTGTTCGGCATGAGCAATTTCCCACATACCGGCCAGGCATATGCTGAATATGCAATTGTGCAGGAAGATGAATTCGCCCTTATTCCTGCGTCTGTAAGTAATGAAGTAGCTGCAGCCACCCCACTGGCCGCCCTGACTGCATGGGAGGCATTGTTCGATCATGGTCACCTGGAAGCGGGGCAGAAGATACTGATCCATGCAGCCGCAGGGGGCGTAGGTCATATTGCTGTACAACTGGCTAAGTGGAAAGGTGCTTATGTGATAGGCACAGCTTCTCAAAAGAACCAGGGTTTACTGCGTGAACTGGGTGTGGATATGCCGCTTGATTATACCGCACAGGATTTCACCACCGGGGTAAAGGAGCTGGATGTGGTGCTGGATGGTATAGGTGGCGAAACTTCCCTCCGTTCTATCGATGTATTGAAACCCGGTGGTGTGCTGGTATGCCTGCCATCTATGTATAAAGATGATCCGGCCATTCTGGCAAAGGCAGCTGAAAAAGGGGTGACAGTGAAGTGGATGATGGTAAGGCCGTCTGGTGAAAGGATGGAGCAGCTGGCCGGTCTGCTGGCGGCAGGAGATCTGAAAGTAAAGGTAGATCAGACATTCCCGCTGGAAGATGTGGCAAAAGCACATGAAGCTGTGGAAACGGGTCATGTAACCGGCAAGATAGTGCTGGTGATGTAAAAGATAATTATATGCTCAGCTACTGGGAGAAACAATCTCTTCTTCAATACGATTATATTATTGCCGGCAGTGGCATTGTAGGTTTATCCACAGCTATCAGTCTACGCGAAGCGCAGCCGCAGGCCCGTGTACTGGTATTGGAGAAGGGGGTGTTGCCTACGGGTGCGAGTACGAAGAATGCCGGGTTTGCCTGTATCGGGAGCCTGACGGAGTTGCTGGCGGATCTGCGGGTACTGCCGGCAGCCGATGTACTGGCATTGCTGGAATTAAGGTGGAAAGGATTGCAGGCCTTAAGGCATCGTGTGGGTGATCAGCATATGGATTACCGGGAGAACGGGAGCTATGAGCTGATAGGAGAGCAGGAGTTGCCCGCTTTATCACAGATCGACCAAATGAACGGGTTATTGCGGCCGTTGCTGGGGGGAGATGCCTTTACACTGGACGACAGTGACTTTGGGTTTAACCCGCATCACGTAAAGGCGCTGGTGCGCAATAATTTTGAAGGCGAGCTGCATACCGGGAAGATGATGCGCAGATTGACAGACCTGGCGCTCTCTTATGGCGTGGAGATAAAAACGGGTTGTGCAATCACGGATATTTCGGAAGCGGCAGAGGCGGTATACGTGTCGGTAGGAGAGTACCGGTTTGTAGCCCGGCAATTGGGCATCTGTACCAATGCATTTACAAAAGAATTGTTTGCAGACCTGGATGTAGTTCCCGGCAGGGGGCAGGTCCTTATCACAGATCCTATACCTGGATTACCGTTCAGGGGAATTTACCACATGGATGAAGGCTATTATTATTTCCGGGAACTGGAGGGGCGTGTGCTCTTTGGTGGCGGGCGTAATATGGACTTTGCAGGAGAGACCACCACAGCATTTGAATTAAATACCAATATTCAGGCAGCACTGGAAGACCGGTTACGTGATATTATTTTGCCGGGTTTTTCGTTTAATATTGCTGACCGCTGGGCGGGCATCATGGCTTTTGGCCAGAACCGGCAGCCGGTCATCCGTCGTCATTCTTCCCGAATCGCGCTGGGCGTAAGAATGGGCGGTATGGGCGTTGCAATTGGAACCGCTATCGGGGCACAACTGGCCGATATCCTGATAAAAGAATGATCACGATCAATTCCCCTACTGAAATAATTTTTAAATGTAAATTTTACGTTTAATAAAAATGTTACTATATTGACCAACATTTATTTTATACCACGTTGATTTTATGCAAAAGAGTTTACAATTCCTCGATTATGTTGTCTTTTTGGTGTATTTCGCGATAGTTGCCGGTTACGGTATATATATCTACCAGAAAAAGAAACGAAAAACTACTGACTCCAAAGACTTTTTCCTGGCAGAAGGATCCCTTACATGGTGGGCCATTGGTGCTTCCCTGATAGCTTCCAACATCTCTGCGGAGCAGTTTATTGGTATGGCTGGTTCCGGTTTTAATATTGGTCTGGCGATCTCCACTTACGAATGGATGGCAGCAGCTACTTTGATTATCGTAGCGGTATTTTTCCTCCCTATTTACCTGAAAAACAAGATTTATACCATGCCGCAGTTTTTGCTGCGCAGGTATAACCAAACAGTGAGTACCATTATGGCGGTATTCTGGTTACTGCTTTATGTAGTGGTCAACCTGACTTCCATTTTGTACCTGGGTGCACTGGCTATCAACACAATTTCAGGGATTGACTTTAATGTTTGTATGATACTGCTGGCCGTCTTTGCTGTGTTTATCACGCTGGGTGGTATGAAGGTAATTGGTTATACAGACGTTATACAGGTGTTCTTCCTGATCCTGGGAGGTCTGGCTACTACTTACCTGGCATTGAACCTTGTATCTGAGCACTTTGGGGAAACCGGTGTACTGAGAGGTTTCCACCTGATGACAGAACATGCCGGTGATCACTTTCATATGATCCTGGACAGAAAAGATCCTCATTACCTGGATCTGCCGGGTTTATCTATCCTGGTAGGTGGTATGTGGATCGTAAATTTAAACTATTGGGGTTGTAACCAATATATTACACAGCGTGCATTGGGTGCTGATCTGAAAACAGCGCGTTCTGGTCTGCTGTTCGCCGGCTTCCTGAAACTCCTGATGCCACTGATCGTGGTAATTCCTGGTATTGCTGCTTATGTACTGCATAGCCGCGGTTTGTTCCAGGCCGAAATGGTGAAAGGTGGTGAGCTGAATCCTGACAATGCTTATCCGGTGTTAATGAACCTGTTGCCAATTGGTATGAAGGGGCTGGCATTTGCCGCGCTGACAGCTGCGGTAGTAGCTTCGCTGGCTGGTAAGGCAAACAGTATCTCTACTATCTTCACACTGGACATCTATAAAGAACACTTTGCGAAAACGGCAGATGAAAAGCACGTGGTACGCGTAGGTAAGATTGTCGTGGTCATTGCGATGATCCTGGCTATTATTATTTCTCCGTTCCTGGGTATCGACAAGAAAGGTGGCTTCCAGTTCATACAGGAGTACACCGGGTTTGTATCTCCGGGTATCTTTGCCATGTTCCTGCTTGGATTCTTCTGGAAACGCACTACTTCCGGTGCAGCCCTGTTTGCAATGATCGGTGGTTTTGCACTGTCTATTATCCTGAAGTTCCTGCCAGGCTGGATGGATCTTTCTGGTTTGAGCAGCATTGGTTTCTCCGTACCTGCACCCAGCGGTGTCTACGAAATTCCGTTCCTGGATCGTATGGGTATCGTGTTCGTGGTATGTGTGATTGGTATGATCCTGATTTCACTGGTAGCACCTGCTAAGAAGAAGGTAGCTGGTATGGAAATAGTGGATGAAAGTAAAGGCCTGGAAGTAGATGCTTCTATGTTCAAAACTTCAATGCCATTTGCTATTACAGCGATCCTTATCTGTGGTATCCTGGTAGCATTATATACTATTTTCTGGTAAGAAATATTTGAAAAAGCTGGCTGACAATAGCATGTTTAGCCAGCTTTCTTTTTTTTAAACCCCCAAGCGTTATGAAGTATACGATTGGTTATGATATAGGGTCGTCTTCCGTGAAGGCGGCACTACTGGATACAGAAACTGGCAAATGTGTGGCGACAGCCATCAGCCCAGCCCAGGAAATGCCCATGCATGCGCCGGTGGCGGGATGGGCAGAACAGGACCCTGAGATGTGGTGGCAGGAAGTGCAGCATGCGACAAAGAAATTACAACAAATCCACCCTTTCGACGGATCGGCTGTAGCAGGGATAGGCATTGCCTACCAGATGCATGGATTGGTATGTGTGGATAAAGATCAGCAGGTATTACGTCCGGCAATTATCTGGTGCGACAGCAGGGCCGTGGAAATAGGCAATACAGCTTTTGAAAAGCTGAGTCCAAACTGGTGCCTGCAATATCTTTTAAACTCTCCCGGAAATTTTACAGCTTCTAAATTACGTTGGGTACAGGAGCATGAACCTGCTATTTATGAGCGCATTGACAAAGTGATGCTCCCTGGCGATTTCATTGCTATGCGCCTGACGGGTGAGGCAGCTACGACCATCTCCGGATTGTCCGAAGGGATCTTCTGGGACTTCAGTATGCGCCAGGTATCGCCTGTATTGCTGAAACATTATGGTATCAGCGAGAAATTATTATCGAACGTAGTGCCTACGTTTGGCTTACAGGGTAAGGTGAATGCACAGGCGGCAGCATTGTTAGGCATAGCTGCCGGCACACCGGTTACTTACCGTGCAGGTGACCAGCCGAATAATGCTTTTTCTCTGAATGTATTACAGCCGGGAGAAGCTGCTACCACAGCGGGTACTTCAGGGGTTGTATATGCAGTGCATGACCATATTGCATTTGATGCGCAGAGCAGGGTGAATACTTTTGTACATGTAAATGATACAGCGGCCGCCCATCGTAATGGCGTGTTAATGTGCCTGAATGGCACGGGTATCCTGAACAGCTGGATGCGCAACCTGGTAGGCAAACCATCTTACGAGGAGATGAATGCACTGGCGGCGGTAGCGCCTGTTGGTTCCCGCGGGTTAAAGATCTATCCGTTTGGCAATGGAGCAGAACGTATACTTGCCAACAAGGAAATCGGGGCAGAGTGCAAAGGAATCAACTTCAATATTCATGGCAGAGAGCATATGCTGCGTGCCGCACAGGAAGGGATTGTATTTGCGCTGAAATATGGCATGGACATTATGCAGGATATGGGCTTGCAGATAAAAAGAGTAAGGGCCGGGCATGCGAATATGTTCCTGAGTCCATTATTCAGAGAAGTGTTTGCAAATACGGCGGATGTGGTCATTGAGTTGTACAACACGGATGGTGCACAGGGAGCTGCGAGGGCGGCCGGTGTGGGCGCTGGGTTGTATGCAGTAGAAGATGCATTTAAGGGAATGGAGTGCCTGGCTACGATAGAGCCGGAGGCAAACAGTGCATATAAGGGAATTTATGAAGAGTGGGTAGAAGGGTTGAAGAGAATGATTTAAGATCAGACGGCATAAGCAGTCTGCAATTTTTACACACACACACACACATACATACATTTTTCACACACGTTAGGATCAAAAAAAACACTCACAATGAGCATTACATTAGGAAACAAGGAATACTTCAAAGGCATTGGCAAAATCGCCTATGAAGGTCCTCAGTCAAACAACCCATTTGCGTACAAATGGTACGATGAGAACAGAAAGATCGGTGGAAAAACCATGAAGGAGCTTTTCCGTTTTGCGGTGTCTTACTGGCATACCTTCTGCGGAACCGGTGGCGATCCGTTCGGTCCGGGTACCAAAGCATTTCCATGGCTCACAGCTCCGGATGCTGTGCAGAGTGCGAAAGACAAGATGGATGCAGCTTTTGAATTCATCACCAAACTGGGCCTTCCGTACTACTGCTTCCACGACGTAGACCTGGTAGACGAAGGAGCTAACATCGCTGAATACGAAAGCCGTATGCAGGCAATCGTTGAGTATGCAAAAGAGAAGCAGAAAGCCAGCGGTGTAAAACTGCTCTGGGGCACTGCGAATGTGTTCAGCAATCCCCGTTATATGAACGGTGCGAGCACCAACCCTGACTTCTCTGTAGTGGCTTATGCCGGTACACAGGTAAAGAATTCTATGGACGCTACTATCGCACTGGGCGGAGAAAACTATGTGTTCTGGGGTGGTCGTGAAGGCTATATGACCCTGCTGAATACTGATATGAAACGTGAGCAGGAACACCTGGCACGCTTCCTTGGTATGGCGCGCGACTATGCACGTAAACAGGGTTTCAAGGGGACCTTCTTCATTGAGCCTAAGCCTTGTGAGCCTACCAAGCACCAGTACGATTATGATTCAGCAACGGTGATTGGTTTCCTCCGTCATTATGGCCTGGACAAAGATTTCAAACTGAATATCGAAGTTAACCATGCAACACTGGCGGGTCATACTTTCCAGCATGAACTGCAGGTAGCTGCGGATGCTGGTTTCCTTGGCAGTATTGATGCCAACCGTGGTGACTACCAGAATGGCTGGGATACCGACCAGTTCCCAATGAACCTGAATGATCTCATTGAAGCGATGCTGGTGATCCTGGAAGCGGGCGGATTTGCAGGTGGTGGTGTGAACTTCGATGCGAAAGCACGTCGTAACTCTACTGACCTGGAAGATATCTTCCATGCACACATAGGTGGTATCGATTCATTTGCACGTGCAGCGATAGTTGCAGAAAAGATCCTTGAGCAGTCTCCTTACAGGCAATTCCGTAAAAACCGCTATGCATCATTTGACAGCGGTAAAGGAAAGGAATTCGAAGATGGAAAACTGACACTGGAAGATCTGCGTAGTTTCGCTATTGCGAATGGTGAACCAAAGATGATCAGCGGCAGACAGGAATGGCTGGAGAATATCATCAACCAGTATATTTAAAGTTAAACTGATTATAGAATAGAGGTTGTCTCAAAAGTAAATTTCCCGGATTTAATTCGGGTACCTGATGGAAAGAATTTTCGTTTAATGAATTTTCGTAGCCTTCAGATTACTTTTGAGACGACCTCTTTTTATGCGCATTGAAATAATTGAAGTGAGCCTGTATACTATTGTGCCAGTATGTTTCATTGTGATCACCGGGTTGTGAAATACTGGTAGCGGGTATATGCAGTGCTTTGCATGCCTGTTGTAATTTCAGGAAAGAAGGATACAGGATATCATCTGTACCGCAGTCGAAAATGAATGGTTTGGTGTTGCCCGTTAGTAATGTTGTGATATTGTATTGATGCCAGTTCTTTGCCAATAGCCGGGACAGGTCTTTTGTTACCCTATCCGTGCCGAAGAATTGCATACTGGCTGCTTTTAATAAAGTATAATCTACTTCAGTTCCTCCACTTGTGCTTCCTGCTGTATTAAAATACCCGGGGTGTAGTAGGAAGTATCTTAAGGCCCCATACCCTCCCATACTTAATCCACTGATAAATACATTCAGCTTATCCACATTGACGGTGCTGTGAATGCGTGGTACTAATTCTTTAAAGAAGAAATCTTCCATGCGTGAGGTGCTGTCGTTTGGGCTGTTTACAAACCAGCTTACAAATCCATCGGGACATACGATGATAAAATCATTTTCATCGCTGATGGTTTGTAATGGCAGGATGTGGCTCCATTGTTTATAGTCCTGTGAATATCCATGTAGTAGATAGACTAATGGATATGCTTTGGATGGATTGTAATGAGATGGTTTAAAGACTAAAACCGTGTCTGTGTTCAACAGGTATTTTGATTTAAAAAGTAGTGTATCCTGTGCATATGTTATGAAAAGACACAGTAGAAAAAGCAAGGTTATGTGCATTCTTTTTAGCATATCTCTATCAGTTTTAATTGCCCGCAAAGTTTGTGTAACTTGGTAGTGTACACAAGTAGTCACGGAATTGTAGGATACTTACCAAAAAGTAGGTGCATATGAAAAAGAATGAAACGAGTAACGCCATCAACCGCGATACACTGAACCGCACCTGTATGCTGCACAATGTGTTGCACATGATAGAAGGAAGATGGAAGCCGGCCTTGCTCATGAAAATACAGGAAGGTGTGACCCGCTTTGGGAAGCTGAAAACTTCCCTGCCAGGTATCTCTGAAAAGATGCTGGCACAGCAGCTGAAAGAGTTGGAGCAGGATCAGCTGATCAGCAAAACTATTTATCCGGAAGTTCCACCCCGCACCACTTATGCGCTTACGGATCGTGGAGCAGAGTTACATCACTTTTTACAACTCATGTGCGACTGGGGGATGCAACACCTGGTCGACAACGAAACTATTGCAAACGCAAACTGATAAACACATTATGTTTTCCATTCAGTCATTTCATCAGGCAGGCTTTGACATCATCGCACTCATTGATGGTGATACGGGTACACGGGTAGAGATCATTCCTGCCCACAGCGCGTTGCTGCATGCATTTAAAATACCACATGGAGAAGGTTTTCTGAACATCATTGATAGTTATGAAAGTCTGGACGACTATAAGGTCAACCTGCCTGAATATTATAAAGGCGCAAAGCTGAGTCCTTTTGCCTGCCGTATTCCTGCCGGTACCTATCGCTGGGAAGAGCGGGATTACACAATTGGAAAAACACGCTCCGCCACTGGCAGCGCCATTCATGGTCTGCTCTACGATGTACCGTTCGGGATAGTGAGTCAGGAAGCGAATGAAAAAGGAGCAATGCTGACATTGCGCCATACTTATGTAGGGGATGATGCGGGATACCCGTTTCCTTACGAATGTGAAGTCAGGTATCACTTGGAACCCGGACAGCAGCTACGGATCTCAACATTTATCCTGAACAATGCAGACACCCCGATTCCTGTGATGGATGGCTGGCATCCTTATTTCAGTACAGGTACGCCTGTCGATGAGCTGGAGTTGCAATTTGCATCGGAACAAATAGTAGAATTTAATGCGCAACTGGTGCCAACCGGCAATATGTTGCCGTACGATCGTTTCCTGGAAGCCCGAAGTCTGGCAGGTATACCGCTGGACAATAGTTTCCTGCTGGATTTTAGCAGGCATAGTGCACTGGCTACGCTGCGTGACCCGCACAAGCGGATATTGATCCATTTTTACCCCGAGCCCTGTTACCCGATCTTACAGCTTTATATCCCTCCACACCGCCACAGTATTGCGATAGAGCACCTGACGGGGGCGCCGAATGCCTTTAACAATGGCATGGGGCTGGTGACCCTGGCACCGGGCGAGGAAAAGGTATTTAGCACGGCCATCACAGCCGTAGCGTATTAATAACTGGCACACCCTCTGGCATAGTCTTTGGATTTTGTAAAGCATTGTTTCACCCAAAAAAGTTAATGTTATGGATACTTTACAAATAAAAGGTGCCTGGAACGAGATCAAGGGCAAGATTAAGCAACAGTATGCAGATCTGACGGATGATGATTTGCTGTATGAAGAAGGGCAGGAAGATCGCCTGATTGGTAAAATTCAGCAGAAGCTGGGCAAGAGCAGGGAAGAAGTTATTAAAATGCTTAAATCTGTTTAACAATGGGAAGTCTGTTATATATCATTGCAGTTATACTTATTATCGGTTGGTTGTTAGGCTTCTTTGTGTATTCCGCAGGTGGGTTAATTCACATCCTGTTGGTGATAGCTATAATAGCCATTCTTTTACAGGTGATAAGAGGTGCCAGTTGAGTTATCTTGCTTTACTGTAGCAAAATAATCATGCGAAATCCTCCTGGCGACGGGGGGATTTTTTGTTTTTTTTAAGGAACTTTTTAAGGAACTTGGTGGAATAAACAGAATAGATATATGAAACGATTGCCCTTATTGCTCCTGCTGGTATTATGCAGTTTACTTGCAGAAAAGAGCCAGGCGCAGGTTACCCTGACAGGCACGATTGTAGACAAGGAGAATGGATTGGTGTTGCCATATGCAAGTATTACTAACAAGAGCACCGGGCGGAGGTCCTATTCTGATAAGGGCGGTTTTTATAAGATCTCTGCGAAGAAGGGCGATATAGTGGTGTTTGGGTTCCTGGGGTACAATCCGGACAGCCTGGTAGTGAGTGCGGAGAATGGGATAGAGACGAGGGAAGTTCATCTGGTGGTAGAGAGCAGGCAGTTGCATGGGGTAGAGGTGACGACGAAATTTACACCGTACCAGTTGGACTCTATCAACAGGCGTGATCAGTTTGGGTATATCCTGGATAATCCGAATAAGCCATTGGCAGGTGGCAGTACGCCGGTAGGGGCGGGGATTGTGTTTAGTCCGTTTACCAGGTATTCAAGAAAAGAGAAACAGAAACGTGAGTTTAAGAAGATATACGCGAAAGCAGAGAAAGAGAAATATATTGATTCCAGGTACACCCCGTTATTCGTGAGCAGGGTAACTACATTGAAAGGGGATAGTCTCCGGTTGTTCATGAAGGAAAATTATCCGGACTACGATACGCTGCGGATGATGCCGACGGAAGACCTGATGTACTGGATTACGGACAGGTACAAGGCCTGGAAGAAAAAGTAGCAGATTGATTTTTTGCCGGAGCGTTGATGGGCTGTGGCCTGTTAAAAAGTACCTGAAGTTATTAAAATAAAGAACGGCCACCCTGAATCCAGAGTGGCCGTTTTGGTTGCAGAGGCCAATAGAAAAAATATTTTATCAGTTGTATACTTTAACCATATATACGAAATCTTCCAGTTTCCTGATCTGCTCTACGCGGGGCAGATTTTCCAGTCGATTTTTGTGATTCCATTTACCCATTTTCTCTTTCGGCATTTCTTCCAGCAGGCGTTTCAGCTGGGCTGATTTTACGGCGAAGGCAATTCCGTCGGCGGTCGTTTGTTTGCCTGTTACGATACCTACTACATCACCTTTCGCGTCCATGAGCGGAGCTCCGCTGTTACCCGGGTTGACAGGGATGGATACCTGGTAAGCGGCAGAGTCGCCATTGAAGCCGGTCTGTGCGCTGATATATCCTTCTCCATACACAATCTCATCACGTGGGTAACCCAGTGTAAAGACTTTCTCGCCACGCAGGGCTTTCTGGAATTTTACGGAATAGGGAATAGGCTGGCTTCTGAAAGTGCTGTCTGTGATCTTTAAAATTGCCAGATCACTTGAAATGTCTTCGAACACGCTGGTTGCTTTGTAAGCTTCACCTTTTGTATTCTGGATGTAGATGGAATCGGCACCTGCTACTACATGGTAGTTGGTCACCACATATCCGTTGTCGGTAATGGCAAACCCTGTACCTCCGTAAGTACCGGGGTTGGCAGGTACTTTCCTCTTATTATTAATATCGTTGATGAGGGCGTTTTGAGAGCGCTGGATATTGTTCAGTACTCTTCTTACATCCTCATATTGTGCAGTTGTTTTCTGTCTGTTTGCCTTCTGGATGAGGGCGATGGTGGTAAGTGAGGTAACGAGCGCGATACATGCAGCGGCGGCAACGTTTGTCAGCAGCCTTCTGCGGAAGGAGATGACCCTGGCTGGTGCCGGAGCAGCTGCATCACGCAGCATATCCATATCGAGGGAAGCATGGATATGGTCCATTTTTTCCTGTAGCGCCAATCTGCGGCCGTAACTTTCCAGCTGTGCCGTGATATGCTGATGGGCTTTCAACTGCTCATTTACTATCGGGTCGGTCTGACACAGCGCTTCGAATGCAGCTTTTTCCTGCATATTCATATCGCCTTCCAGATAGCGTTCAATGTCACGTATTAAATTTGTATCATTCATCGCCTGTAAACCACTTTGCGGGTCCGGTGGTGGCCCCTATAATTTATATTTATCAAAAAAGAGTTTCTTTAATCGCATCAGGCACTTGTACTTCTGATTCTTTGCATTTTCAGCATTGGTGTACCCGAATTTCTCTGCTATATCTGCCATAGAGAGTTTCCTGATATAATAATCTTCCAGGATGGTTTTGCAGGGCTCTCCCATGTTACCCATAGATTCTTCCATAATGCGGAACTGTTCGTCCTTTTTATCATGGTCTTCCATGTGGTTGTCTGCGGGTAGTACTTCTTCCAGTTCTTCCGGCAGAGAGAGCTGCCAGCTGCCTGACTGGAGCTTTTTGAGCCAGAGATGGCGGCAGATAGCATATAAATAGGTTTTGAGCTTACTGTAGAGATCGAATTCACTTGTCTGTGCTTTCTCATACAGTACGATCATCGCCTCCTGGAAAAGATCTTTTGCATCATCCTCAGAACCTTTGTGCTGTATTACCATCCTGAGTACGGCTGGAAAGTTTTCCACGTAGATGGTAGACAGCGCTTTATCGTCATTCCGGGCAAGTCCCAGTAATAATTCCCGATCCCTTTCTATGTTCAGATTATGCTTCACTTATTAATACTATTATATCGCTTTGGTAACCCAAAGTAGGGCAAAAAAAAATAAACTTATAAAAGATATAATTAAAAACCTTGACTACAGGGCATTTTGCCGAAAAAAGAGATTTTTTTAAAAAAATTCTGAAAAAGCTGGGTTACCTTTCTTTGAACCTGGTATAAAGAAGAAACAATATTTCAAAAAACCTAAAAAATAAAAAAATGAAGAACGCACTGAAAATTGGTTTCTTAGCTCTGGCACTGGGTGTATTTGTAACTGCATGTGGCGGTGGCGCTAGCGAAGCTGCTCAGGATTCAACTGCTGCAACTACTCAGGCTATCGATTCAGTAGCAAACGCTGCTAACGATTCAATCGCTGCTAAAGCTGATACTGCAAAGGCTGCTGTTGATTCAGTTGCTGCTGCTGCAAAAGATACTGCTGCTAAGCACTAATCTTTCTCTGGTAAAGCAAATAAAGGCTTTTTATATACCGCTCTCCAACCGGGGAGCGGTTTTTTTTTATCTATAGGGGGCAGAAGTGTATCATTTTTGAATAAATTGTTGATTTTCTGTTCGTTTTTTGAAAAGAATATAATTTTTTACAAAAGTGCTTGGACAATTCAAATCCTGACGTATTTTTGTTGGGCAATTCACGCAAGTATGATACAGCAAACAACCTTTGGTTACTTTTATGGTTTCTACTTTTTCTGGTACCAGAATTAGGGAGGTCGTTTGTAGTACTTAAAACATAAAAAGAAACTAACAAAGAGGCCTCCTGATCAGGGAGGCCTTCTTTTTTTCTAATAACTGGTCTATGTTACATCGTTTCAGTCTTTACTTCTTTTACTTTTTTTACTTTTTCTTTTACGTCGTAAAGGCCGGGACTCTTTTGTAAAAAATGCACTAAACATATAACTGCACTTAAAAGGGTCCCGGCTCAACCGGGGCCCTTTTTCATTTTATCCGGTAGTTGTTGTAGCAACTATCAAATACAAACAAATCACATTTAAGATGCACATCGCAATTCAGGGATTCGAAGGGTGTTTTCACCAAATAGCGGCACAAGGATACTATGGAAAGGATATTACGATCGAATGTTGTGCTTCATTCGCAGAATTGATCAGGAAAGTAAAAACGCAGGTAGCTGATGCTGGCGTGATGGCCATCGAAAACTCGATAGCCGGAAGTATTCTTCCAAACTACACGCTGCTGAAGAATTCAAACCTGCACGTAGTAGGAGAGATCTACCTCCACATCAAGCAGCACCTGATGGCATTGCCGGGTACTGCCCTGGAGGATGTAAGGGAAGTACATTCCCATCATATGGCGCTCCTGCAGTGCACTGACTTCCTGGATAAGTATCCGCAAATGAAGCTGGTGGAAACTGAAGATACCGCCCTGAGTGCAAAACATGTGGCTACAAAGAAGCTGAAAACAACAGCAGCCATTGCGGGTAAGCTGGCCGCTGAGATCTATGGACTGGATATTATTGCACCGAACATCCATACTATCAAGAACAACTATACCCGCTTTCTGGTTATCTCTCCAAATGGTGTAGAACCTGCGGAAGACTCCAACAAGGCATCTGTATACTTCCAGACGTCACACGAATCTGGTACACTGGCAAAAGTACTGACACAGGTAGCAAATGTAGGTATCAACCTGAGCAAACTGCAGTCTTTCCCTATGCCAACCAAGGAATGGAATTACTATTTCCACGCCGATTTCGAATTCGAAGACCTGGCAACTTTCCAGAAAGGTATTAGTAAGATCACACCACTGACCGAACATCTGAAGGTGCTGGGCATCTACAAAAAAGGCAAAACATTATAATTCTATTTCTCAATCATTCGATATGAACTTACAGGTAGCAAAAAGGTTGCAACAAACAGAAGAATACTACTTCTCCAAAAA
Organism: Chitinophaga sp.; assembly: GCF_039596155.1. Taxonomy (GTDB): domain Bacteria; phylum Bacteroidota; class Bacteroidia; order Chitinophagales; family Chitinophagaceae; genus Chitinophaga. Next base: position 99,536 of record NZ_JBCNKF010000022.1, on the reverse strand, counting down.
GCTGAGAGAAATAGATGAAATGAACAGGGCTGGTGCCAAAGTGATCAACCTTGGTATTGGTAGTCCTGATCTGCCCCCGCATCCTTCTGTGATCGAGGCACTGACTGAAAATGCTCATCGCCCCGATACGCATGCCTATCAAGGCTACAAAGGTATTCCTGCATTGCGCCAGGCAATGGCCGGCTGGTATCAGCGCTATTACAGCGTGACCCTGGATCCTGAAAAAGAAGTGCTGCCACTGATCGGTTCCAAAGAAGGTATCATGCACATCTGCATGACCTACCTGCAGGAAGGGGATGAAGCCCTGGTGCCTAACCCGGGTTATCCTACCTATCGTTCTGCAGTGAATCTGAGCGGTGCTACTGTAAGAGACTATGATCTGGAAGAAAAGAACGGATGGTTGCCTGACCTCGATGCACTGGCTAAAACAGACCTGAGCAAGGTAAAGCTGATGTGGGTGAACTATCCGCATATGCCCACCGGCGCGCGTTTTAACACGGCCTTCGCAGAGAAGCTGGTCAAATTTGCCAGCGATCATAATATTCTCATCTGCCATGATAATCCTTACAGCTTTATCCTGAATGCACAGCCACAAAGCCTGTTGCAGACACCAGGTGCGAAGGAAGTGGTATTAGAACTGAACTCACTCAGCAAATCATCTAACATGGCCGGATGGCGCGTAGGTATGCTGGTGGGTAAGCAGGAATGGATTAACGAGGTTTTACGCTTCAAGAGTAATATGGATTCGGGTATGTTCCAGCCATTGCAAATGGCAGCTGTGAAAGCACTGGAACTGGGTCCTGAGTGGTATGCACAGCTGAATGAAATCTACACAGGGCGCCGCCGGAAAGTATTTGAACTGCTGGAATTGCTGGACTGTACTTTCGATCGTGACCAGGTAGGTATGTTCGTATGGGCCAAGATACCGGCCACTGCAAAAGATGGTTTTACCGTAACGGATGAGATCCTTCAGAAAGCACAGGTATTTATCACACCGGGCGGAATCTTTGGTAGTAACGGTAACGGGTATATAAGAGTGAGCCTTTGTAAAGATGAGAAAGTGTTTGACGAAGTGTTACAAAGGATCAGGGCAATTAAATAAACAGACAAACGTATGATCGTAACGATAGTAGGTACTGGTTTAATTGGTGGATCACTGGCCATCAGCCTGAGATCAAAGGGTGTCGCCACCCATATCATTGGTGTAGACCAGCATGAAGATAATCTTAAAAAGGCCCTGGAGCTCGGCATCATCGATGAGGGAGCCACCCTGGAAGCAGCCATGCAGCGTGCTGCCCTGGTTATACTGGCGATACCGGTAGATGGCCTGCTGAAAGTGCTGCCTTCTATTCTTGATAACGCGGGTCCACAACAGGTGATTATGGATGTGGGTTCTACAAAAGAAAAGATATTAACACTCGTAGCCGGTCATCCTCACAGAGGTCGCTTTGTAGCCGCCCACCCGATGGCCGGCACGGAGTATTCCGGCCCCGAAGCAGCCATACCGAACCTTTTCACCAACAAAACGATGGTGCTGTGCGATGTGAAAAACAGCGATGAAGATGCAGTGGAAATAGTGGAGGATATGGTAGACAAACTGCAGATGCGTCTCGTATATATGAATGCGGAAGAGCATGATCTGCATACGGCCTATGTATCGCACATTTCTCATATCACCTCCTTTGCCCTGGCGCTGACAGTACTGCAAAAGGAAAAAGAACACGGGCGCATTTTTGAACTTGCCAGTGGTGGTTTTGAATCTACGGTACGCCTGGCCAAGAGCTCCCCGGATATGTGGGTGCCGATCTTTAAGCATAATCGCCATAACGTGCTGGATGTACTGGATGAACATATTCATCAGCTGCAACAGATGAAGGACCTGCTGGAAAATGAAGATTATGACGCTTTTTATAAACTGATCCAGAAATCAAACAAGATCAGGAAGATTTTAAAATAAGTAATCAATCGTTCGTGGGCTATAGTCGATGGCTCATAGCAACAAACCAATAATCAAATCAAAACACTATGGACTATCGACTATAGTCTGTGGACTAAAAAACTACAACGATGGTATTAGCAAACGTACTCTCCAACACAAAATTCTCTGATCCGGGCTCAGACAAGAAGCCGTTGATCATCTCCGGCCCTTGCAGTGCAGAAACTGAAGAGCAGGTACTTGAAACCGCACAGCGCCTGGCTAAGACCGGGAAAGTAGATGTACTGCGTGCAGGTATCTGGAAACCACGTACCCGTCCGGGTTCTTTTGAAGGTATTGGTGTACAGGGGCTGCCATGGTTACAGAAAGCGAAAGCGCTGACTGGCTTGCCGGTAGCTGTAGAAGTAGCGACCAAACAGCAGGTAGAAGAAGCACTGGCACATGATGTAGATATCCTGTGGATTGGTGCACGTACCACTGTAAACCCTTTCTCTGTACAGGAAGTAGCGGATGCACTGAAAGGTGTGGATACAACTGTACTGATCAAGAACCCGATCAACCCTGACCTGGAACTGTGGGTAGGTGCTGTAGAGCGTGTGCGTAATGCGGGTATCACCAAGATTGGTCTGATTCACCGTGGTTTCTCCAGCTATGGCAATACTGAATACCGTAATGCGCCGATGTGGCACCTGCCCATCGAAATGAAGCGTCGTATGCCAGAGCTGCCTATCGTGTGCGATCCAAGCCACATTGGTGGTCGTCGTGACATTCTGCAGGAAATTGGTCAGGAAGCTATCGACCTGGATTACGATGGTCTGATGCTGGAGTCTCACATCGATCCGGACAAAGCGTGGAGCGATGCGAAACAACAGGTGACTCCTGAAAGACTGGCAGAAATTTTGGATGGTATCAAATGGCGCCATGAACGTACAGATGTAAAAGAATTCAACTCTGCACTCGATAAACTGCGTGGTCAGATCAACCAGATCGATGATGAAATCCTGCTGTTGCTCGGTAACCGTATGAAGATTGCTGAGAAGATCGGTCTTTACAAGAAAGAGAACAACGTGACCATTCTGCAGACGAACCGCTGGAATGAGATCCTGGAGCGTGGTATTGCTAAAGGTGATAAACTGGGTCTGACCAAAGATTTCATCCTGAAATACTTCGATGCAGTTCACCTGGAGTCAATCAACAGGCAGAACAGAGTAATGAACGAAGGCAAATAGTGGCGTCCTGAATTATCAGGCACAACCATAAATTATATATGAGAACATTATCTTACCAGTTCCAGCATAGTGCTACCAAATATTACCTGGGAGAAAGCCTCTACCAGCTGGGCAATTACGCCGATCCATCCCGTACCGTGCTGGTAGTGGATGAGAATGTGGATAAACACCACGGAATGAAATTGCAGGGTTGGAGAAAGCTGGTGATTCCGGATGGAGAAGAGAATAAAAGTGAGGAAGTACTCGAACAGATCATTGACGGGCTCATAGAGCTGGAAGCTGACCGCAAGACTATGCTCATTGGTATAGGCGGTGGCATGACCACGGATTTAACCGGTTATGCCGCCAGCATATATATGCGTGGGATGCCGGTAGGTTTTGTGCCTACCACCTTGCTCGCACAGGTAGATGCCTCTATTGGTGGCAAGAATGGTATCAACCATGGTAAACATAAGAACATGCTGGGCACTACAAGGCAGCCTGAGTTTATCCTGTTTGACTACACATTGCCACTGACCATGCCTGACGAAGAGTGGCATAACGGTTTTGCGGAGATCATCAAGTATGCCTGCATCCTGGATGCAAGCCTGTTCACCTACCTGGAAGAAAACCGGGAGAAGGCTATGCAGAAGGATGTAGCCGTGCTGGAATACCTGGTAGAACGCTCTGTAGAGCTGAAAACCAAAGTGGTACTGGAAGATGAATTTGAGCAGAGTGTACGTCGCTGGCTCAACTTCGGCCATACCCTGGGACATGCAGTAGAAAAAATAGAGAACATCGCCCACGGAAAAGCTGTAGCTATCGGGATGGTGGCAGCCGCCAAGATCTCGGAGAAGCTCTCTGCTTTGCCAGTGGAACAAACTAACCGGTTGATCAGGTTGATCAATGATTACCAGTTGCCGGTGACCCTGACATCGAACAAAGAAGAGATGTACAACATCTTCAAAATGGATAAGAAAAGGGAAAAGGATGCGATCAATTTTGTGCTGCTGGAACAATTAGGTAGCGCGCATACAAAGGCTGTACCGCTGGCAACGCTGAAGCAGTTGCTGGAGGAGCTATAAACAACCAAACACACACATGCAAGTAACAATATTACCCGGCAGCATCAATGGCACCGTAACAGCCAATCCTTCCAAAAGCGCTATGCAGAGGGCAGTAGCGGCAGCGTTGCTGAGCAATGGAAAAAGCATTATCCGGAATCCGGGGTTAAGCAATGACTGTCTCGCAGCACTGGATGTAGCCAGCAAACTGGGTGCAACTATCAACCGCCAGGAAGATTATATCGAGATCACCAGCCATGGAATACACCCGGTACAATCTGCTGATAACGAAATCAACTGTGGAGAATCCGGGCTGGGTATCCGCATGTTTACCCCAATAGCCTCTCTTTCTGCACTACCTATTACCATCAATGGTCATGGTAGTCTGACCACCCGCCCTATGAACTTCTTCGAAGAAGTCTTACCACAGGTAGGTGTAAAGATCAGCACCCGCGAGGGCAAGCTGCCTTTGCATATTCAGGGCCCATTACAGGCGAAGAATATTACGATCGATGGGTCACTCAGTTCACAGTTTTTAACGGGCTTATTAATGGCCTTTGGTGCTGTAGCAGAGGATGTAACCATTACGGTAAAAGATCTGAAGAGCAAACCATATATCGCCCTTACCCTGCAACTCATGGAGCAGTTTGGTGTACAGGTGAAAGAGGAACGCTTTGAGCAATTCCATTTTGGTAAAAAGCAGGCCTATAAAGCCGGCGAGTATACTGTAGAGGGAGATTGGAGTGGTGCTGCATTCCTGCTGGTGGCGGCAGCAGTAGCTGGCAAGGCAGAAGTACACCATCTCAATACACAATCTGCACAATCTGATAAAGCGATTCTGGAAGCACTGGAGAAGGCAGGTACTGGTCTCATGTCAGGTGTATTCACGGTGAATGTGGAAAAACAGCAGCTGAAAGCCTTTGATTTCGATGCGACCGATTGTCCTGATCTGTTTCCTCCACTGGTAGCTTTAGCGGCTAATTGTGAAGGTACTACGAAGATCCTGGGTGTGAGCAGACTGGCGCACAAGGAAAGTGACCGTGGTAAAACCTTACAGGAGGAATTTGGTAAACTGGGTATCAGCATAGAACTGCATGGAGATGAAATGCTGGTGCATGGTGGTACTGGTATCACCGGTGGTACTGTAAAATCTCACAATGATCACAGGATTGCTATGGCATGTGCAGTAGCTGCACTGACTGCGAGTGGTCCGGTAGTGATTGAAGATGCGGAGGCGATTAACAAATCTTATCCTGAATTTTACGAACATTTGCAGAAGTTAGGTGGTGTTGTAAAAAAGGAAGGAGCCACCAGTCAGGTACATTAACACGACATTGATAAATCAGCATACTAATGAACAGTTTCGGTAGATTATTCCGGGTGAATGTTTTCGGTGAGTCGCATGGCGCTAGTGTAGGCGTGAACATAGACGGTGTACCGGCAGGTATTCCGCTGAAGCAGGAAGATTTCCTGCCAGACCTGGACAGGCGCAAGGCGGGTGCCAAAGGCACCACACCCCGTAAGGAAGATGATCTGCCTTACATTAAATCAGGCGTTTTCAATGACCATACTACTGGTGCGCCGATTACAATTTTGTTTGAAAACAATAACACGCGTAGTACAGACTATGAGAAGCTGCGTGAGTTTCCACGTCCCGGCCATGCGGATTTTGTGGCTACCCATAAGTATGGTGGCTTTGAGGATTACCGTGGCGGTGGTCACTTTAGCGGAAGACTCACACTGAACCTGGTAGCGGCGGGCGTGATCGCCAAGAAGATACTGGGTGATAGCATTCAGGTAAAGGCTACCCTGAAAGAGGTAGCGGGATTACCGGATGCTGAGCAGGGGCTGGAAGCGGCGATTGCTGCGAAGGATTCTGTGGGTGGTATAGTAGAGTGTGTGGTGGAAGGGTTACCAATAGGATTGGGGGAACCGTTTTTTGATTCAGTGGAGTCTACTATTGCACATGCGGTGTTTGCTATTCCGGCTATAAAAGGGATTGAGTTCGGTGCAGGTTTTGCGGCCGCGAAGATGAAGGGAATAGAGCATAATGATGCGATATTGGATGCCAGTGGGAAGACGGCGACGAATAATGCCGGTGGTGTGGTAGGAGGGATCACTAACGGGAATCCGCTGGTGTTCCGTGTGGCAGTGAAACCAACGTCGAGTACCCCGAAGGAGCAGCATACACTGAATATCAGGAGTGGAGAAGTAGAATCGTTTAGTGTGAAGGGGAGACATGATCTGTGTATAGCGCTGCGGGTGCCGGTGGTGTTAGAAGCGGTGGCGGCGATGGCGCTGGCGGATTTGATGATGGTAGAGCAAAGGAGTCCGAGGATCTGGAAATAAGTTTTTTACAAAAAGCCTTCTTAACTAAGAAGGCTTTTTTGTGTGCTCCACGTGGGAATAAAAAATCAATTATTTCTACGAAAGCCTTCATAGACAAGAGATACAAGAGAATGAAAAAGGCCGGTTCACCATGAACCGGCCTTTAAAAAAAGTGATCATTCGGATTTCTTATTTTTCGATATCCAGCAGTTCCACATCAAAAATCAACGCACTGTTCGGGCCGATTTTTGGTCCTGCCTGGCGCTCGCCATAAGCTAAATCGGAAGGTATAAATAATCTCCATTTAGAACCCACCGGCATCAGCTGCAGTGCCTCTGTCCAGCCTTTGATCACGCCACCCACCGGGAAGGAGATTGGCTGACCTCTTTCTACAGAACTATCGAACACGGTACCGTCGATCAAAGTACCATGATAATGTGTTTTTACCTTATCTGCGGCGGTAGGTTTTGGGCCATTACCTTCCTTCAGGATCTGGTATTGTAAACCACTTGGCAGTGTTACCACGCCTGGTTTAGTCTTATTCTCTGCCAGGAATTTTTCACCTGCTTCTTTGTTCTTTTGCATCTTTTCCGCTTTTATCTGTTGGAGATAATTACTGATACTCATATTTGCTACTTCTTTTGCTAGTAATGATGTATCCTTCATTGCATCTTCAATCGCATGTTTCAGCACGTTCAGGTTCACGTTTTCCAAACCCTGTGTTTTCAGGGTATTGCCGATGTCCTGTCCGAGGCCGTAGCTTACAGTATCGATTTTAGTCTGCAATAAAGGGGCCACAGGAACAACAGTTTGTTCCTTGCCTTTGTTCTTTTTAGATTTTTTTTGCGCAAATCCATTCAGGGAAATGACGCCGAGTGCTCCCAGTAGAAGGGCTTTTCTGATCATAAAATAGTAGTTATCAATGGTAATGGACTTACGAAATTTACATATTTGAACGCCCGCAAGTTAAATTTTATTTCAACACCGGCAATTCTATCGCGGATGGATGGCCTGCATCATGGAAAATGCGTATGGTCGCCTTCTTAAAATCCTTGTCTGTAGCGTGATAGATATCTGTAAATACCTGTGGATTACGATCCACCAGTGGGAACCAGCTGCTCTGTACCTGTACCATGATTTTGTGTCCTTTTTTGAACGTATGCGCTACATCAGGGAGGGTAAAGTCTACATTGGCAGGTGCATCTGGAGTGAATGGCACTGGTTTTTCAAAACTTTCCCTGTACTTACCTCTCATGATCTCTCCTCTAACCAGCATTTCATAACCACCCATCGGATAAGTAGAAGAAGGTACTCTGTAGTGTTCGCTCTGTGCCTTGCTTTCGTATTTGAAGTCATAAGGGAACACATCAATCAGTTTTACAATGAAGTCAGCATCTGTTCCGCTGGTGCTCACCACCAGTTTCGCGGTCAGCGGACCAGCGAGGGTAATGTCATCAGTCAGCACTTCTGTTGAAAAGGTAGCTACATCCGGACGGCGTTCAGCAAAACGTTGATCGTCTGTCATGTAATTGATGGTACGGTAGAAATGTATGTCCTGTGTGTAAGGTACTGGTCTGGCCGGATCACTTACATATTCAGAGAAGCTGCCGCCATTCAGTGGTTTGGAGAAGTCCAGTTTCCCATCTGACTGCAGGTAGATAGACTTTTGCTGAACGTTGGCAGGAGGCCACTGCTGGAATTTGCGCCATTCGTTTTCGCCGGTGAAAAATACGGTTGCTTCTGCGATATCAGGGGCTGCCCCTTTACCTTTCAGGTAATAGTTGAAGAAAGGAATTTCGATATTTTGCTGATAATATGCAGAGGTGTTGCTACCGAAATGAACATTTCCCAGATGTGTACCATCGTTGCTACCCCACTGGCCATGGTACCATGGGCCCATTACGATCCTGTTGCTGGCATCAGGGCTCAGCTTCTCAATTGCTTTGTAGGTATTCCATGCACCGAAACAATCTTCCGCATCGAATACGCCACCTACCGTCAGTATTGCCGGCTGGATATTTTTCAGGTATTGTCTTACATCCCGGGCTTTCCACCATGCATCGTAGTCTCCATGATTCATAAGGTCATTCCAGAAAGCGATGCTATCGCCCATCAGTTTGGAGAAATTAGACAACGCCCCTGTTTTGAGATAGAACTCATAATTATCTTCGGTGGTAAAGTATTTAAAACCTTCCGGGCCAACGGTGGTAGGTTTAGGTCTTGGCTGACCGAAACTTGTATAGAAGGAGAATGCATCGGCTATGAAGAATGCGCCATTGTGGTGGAAGTCATCTCCGTGGTACCAGTCAGTAACCGGTGCCTGGGGACTTACAGCTTTCAGGGCAGGGTGACCACTTAAAGCCGCCATGGTGCTATAGAAACCAGGATAGGAAGTACCGAATACGCCCACTTTACCATTGTTGTTGGCAATGTTCTTTACGAGCCAGTCGATAGTATCGTAGGTATCACTGGCCTCATCGATCTCATTTTTTCCTTTTTTAGCCGGATTATAAGGACGAATATCCATAAAGGTACCTTCGCTCATCCAACGACCACGCACGTCCTGTATGACCATTATATACCCCTCGTGCAGATATGCATTGGTATACCTTGCATAGAAAGGTCTGTATTCCTTTTCGCCGTAAGGTGAGCAGGAATAGGGAGTACGTGTCATCAGGAAAGGATGTTTTTCTGCGTTGTCTTTAGGTATGTAAATAGCTGTAAACAGTTTTACACCATCCCGCATAGGAATATATACTTCTTTCTTTGTGTAATGTTCGTACATCCACAGGGAATCTGCATTGATAGCTTTTGCCTTTGATTGAAAGACAATAATCACCACAAGCAGCCATAAGATCCGTTTCATAAGCTTATATATTTTTCAATTCTTCTTTTGCTTTTTTGGGCAGTGAACTTACAACCAGGTCATATGAATCCCTGATCCACTGGTAGATCAGTTTATCAGAAATGCCGGCGTGTATATCGACTGTATTCCAGTGTTTCTTGTTCATATGATACCCCGGAGAGACACCGTCATAGCGCTCCCGCAGCTCTATGGCAATTTCAGGATCGCATTTGAGGTTGATACTTTCGAAGGTATCAAGGTTTGTCAGTGTAAATAGTTTTCCCATCACCTTATATACGAGTGTCTCTTCACCAAATGGAAACTCTTCGGTGACACCGGGCAGGGCGAGGCAAAAATCACGAAACTGTTCAATATTCATAAGGCATTGAATCTAAGTGCGTCCAAAGGTATAAAAAAAGGTAGTGACTCATTTTGCAATTTCTTCCCGGAGCCACGCTGTTATGGATACTTTGATCTCAGGTTCCAGGTATCTGCGGCTGACAGGAATGGCCGGAACCGGCTTAATCATTGAAGAAGGCAGGCTAATAAAAAAAACGGGGCAGACAGTGTACCTGTTGCCCCTGTTATGTTTTGTAAAAATGAAAGCTACATGCAAATGATATGGTTGTTTTTAGGAAGGATCAGGCTTTGCTGATATTGAGAATGACGCGGGAATAACGACCGTATATGATCTCAACTTCCTGCCCTGACCTGTAATCGTCCAGGCGGCCGCGCATCCAGTAGAAGAGTCGTTTCCGCTTTCTTACCCCTTCCTGTTTTACGATAAAGCTGGTCATCAGATCGTTGTTACCCTGGTAAACATGCTCCAGCGGTACTTTGATCTGTCCTTTCTGAAGAAGTGTGAGGTCTTTCTTAATTGTAAAGTACCGTACATCAGTCACTTTGATCAGTGCGAAGATGAGTACAAGAACAAAGGACAGCAGCCATACCCAGAACCAGGTATTCCGGTAACTGAACATTGTTGCGTCGATTTCTTCTTCGGAATACCTTCTTTTGAGGAAGAATTGAGGCACGTAAGCTGCGATGAGCACAATAGTGAGGCCAATCAAAATAAATTTTAGGATTTGCCTTTTGTTCTTTTTCAACGCATCCTGAAGGAGGAAGATCTCCTCGATGGTCATAAAAGAGTAGTCCTGCATAGATATGGTTTTTTCTTATTTCTAATATATTTAAAATTTTTCTAAATATAATTAAGTCTTAATACGATCAGAAAGCGCTTTTAGTATGTATGTGAATAAAAAAGTAGCAGGTTTTTCTCATGTGTAAATAAAAAAACGGCTAAAAGCATTCGCTTTTAGCCGTTTGCGTATAAATTAATTTTTCTCTTAAGCTTCTGCTTCTGCGTAAGCGCTCACCGGCTCGCAGGTACAGATCAGGTTTCTGTCGCCATGTGTATTGTTTACACGGCTTACAGATGGCCAGAACTTATTGAGTCTCACATATTCCAGCGGATAAGCTGCCTGTTGGCGGCCGTAAGGACGGTTCCACTCATCGGTAGTGATAACGAACTGAGTATGAGGAGCATGCTTCAATACGTTGTTTGCCTTGTCGGCTTTGCCTGTTTCAACCGCACTGATTTCTGCGCGGATAGCCAGCAGTGCATCGCAGAAGCGATCCAGTTCTGCTTTATCCTCACTTTCAGTAGGCTCGATCATGATGGTACCTGGTACAGGGAAGCTCATGGTTGGAGCATGGAAACCATAGTCCATCAGGCGTTTTGCCACATCTTCTGCTTCTACACCGGCGGTTACCTTGAATGGTCGGAGGTCCACGATGAATTCGTGTGCACAGGTACCATTACTACCACTGTAAAGGATTTCGAATGATTTTTCCAGACGAGCTTTCATGTAGTTGGCATTGAGGATAGCATTTTCAGATGCTTTCTTCAGGCCTTCTGCTCCTAAAAGACGAATGTATGCGTATGAAATGAGCAGGATACTGGCGGAGCCATAAGGCGCTGCTGATACTGCATTTGACACTTTACCATCATTCAGGCTAACGTGACCGGGCAGGTAAGGAGCAAGGTGTTTGGCCACGCAGATCGGACCCATGCCGGGACCGCCACCACCGTGCGGAATTGCAAACGTTTTGTGCAGGTTCAGGTGACAAACGTCGGCACCGATTAGACCCGGAGCGGTTAAGCCTACCTGTGCGTTCATGTTGGCACCATCCATATATACCTGGCCACCGAATTCGTGAACGGTTGCGCAGATGTCTTTTACGCTTTCTTCATAGATACCGTAAGTGGAAGGGTAGGTGATCATGATACCGGCCAGGTTTTCTGCATATTGTGCAGCTTTTGCCTTCAGGTCGGTTACATCGATATAACCATTTTCCAGTGCTTTTACTACTACCACTTTAAAGCCGGCCATTACTGCAGATGCAGGGTTGGTACCGTGAGCGGAGATAGGGATCAGCATTACATTACGATGTTCTTCATTTCTGCTTTTGTGATAGTCGCGTATCACGAGCAGACCGGCATATTCACCCTGTGCGCCACTGTTTGGCTGCAGGCTGCAGGCATCAAACGCCGTGATCTTACAGAGGTATTCACCCAGTTCATCTACAATCTGCTGGTAGCCACCGGTCTGCGCTTTAGGCGCAAATGGGTGGATCCTGCTCCAGTGAGACCAGCTCAAAGGAATCATTTCTGTTGCAGCGTTCAGCTTCATGGTACAGCTACCCAGAGAGATCATGGAAGTATTGAGAGAAAGGTCTTTATTTTCAAGCATCTTGATATAACGCATCATCTGAGACTCACTGTGATGACTGTTAAATACAGGATGTGTAAGGTATTCGGAAGTACGTACCAGTTCTGCAGGAACGGCAGTAGCAGTCAGGTTGTTACCGTCTGCGGACAGGCTGCCTGCATCGAAGATGGAGAGAATATCATTCACATCCTGGATGGTAGTGGTTTCATCGAGGGAGATGATCACCTTATCAGCACCTGGATAGAAGAAGTTGATACCTTTTCCTGCTGCTTTTGCCTGGATGTCAGTCACTGCTTTTACTGCGACTTCGATAGTATCAAAATAGCTATTGGCTGCGAGTGTATATCCTTTAGCCTGCAGGGCAGCACCCAGCGCTTTGGCGAGGATGGCTACGCGGGTAGCGATATTTTTCAGACCTGCAGGTCCGTGGTATACTGCGTACATTGCTGCCATGTTTGCCAGCAATGCCTGTGCGGTACAGATATTGGAGGTTGCTTTTTCACGTTTGATGTGCTGCTCACGGGTTTGCAGTGCCATACGCAGCGCGCGGTTGCCCTGTGCATCTACACTCACCCCGATAATACGGCCTGGGATAGCGCGTTTGAACTCATCTTTGACAGCGAAGAAAGCGGCGTGTGGACCACCAAAGCCTAATGGTACACCAAAGCGCTGTGCGGACCCTAATGCAGCATCAGCACCCAGTTCACCCGGAGAGGTGAGGATGGTAAGTGCCAGCAGATCGGTAGCCATGGCTACATATGCACCGGCAGTGTGTACTTTCCGGATAAAGGCCTGGTAATCTTCAACAGCACCAAAGCTGTTAGGGTACTGCACCAATGCACCAAAGTAGGTTTCATCGATCGCAGCTGTTTTATAGTCGCCGGTTACTACTTCGATGTTGAGCGGAGTAGCACGGGTGATAATTACATCTTTTGTTTGTGCGAACACATTAACGTCCACAAAGAATTTAGGACGGGCCAGTTTGTCGTGGTCTTTGTTCAGTGCGCTGAAGAACATGCTCATGGCTTCGGCTGCAGCTGTTGCCTCATCCAGCAGGGATGCATTAGCGATTGGGAGACCCGTCAGGTCGCTGACCATTGTCTGGTAGTTCAGTAAACTTTCCAGACGACCCTGGGAGATCTCTGCCTGGTAAGGCGTATACTGGGTATACCACCCTGGATTCTCGAAGATGTTGCGCAGGATCACACTTGGTGTGATGGTGTCGTAGTATCCCTGACCGATGTAGTTCCGGAATACCTCGTTTTTAAGCGATACTTCCTTGAGATGACGGAGATAATCACTTTCACTCATTGCCGCAGGTACTGCCAGCGGGTGGTTCATACGGATTGCACCTGGTACGGTCTTGCTGATTAATGCTTCCAGCGAAGAAACACCGATGGTCTCCAGCATGTGGTTGGTCTCTGTTTCGTTAGGTCCAATGTGCCGACCTACAAACTCATTTTGTTGTATATCAAAAAGATTCATGATGTGAAAGCAGGTATGATAATAAGAATGTGCAAAGGTATTCTGTTTTTTAGCAATAGCCAAACCTGCCGGAGGCTTGTGGAAATTGTGGTGATAATTGGGGATGTATATTTCCGGGAATTGTCACATGATTGTCGTAAGTGGGAGAATATTACCTTTGCAGCAAATGGATGCATCACTAAATAACTGGAAGCAGCGGGCCACGGAGCAGCAAAAAGCCAATAAACAGTTTCTGCAAAAGCTACAGACCAAGAAGGGGAGGGGGGTGGATAAGCTACTGCCAGACCTGCATGAGGAGGCTTTTAGCCACATCGATTGTCTGCAATGTGCAGGTTGTTGTAAATCGATCAGTCCAAGGTTCAAAACGCCGGATTTAAAGCGCATTTCCAGGTACCTGGGTATGCGGGAATCGGCGTTCATTGAAACTTACCTGCGATTGGACGAAGATGGGGACTACGTGGTGAAGAGCAGTCCCTGCCCATTTTTAGGTGCGGATAACTATTGTAGTATCTACGATGTAAGGCCGGGTGACTGTGAGAACTATCCCTATACAGATAGTATTGAGTTTGTGAAGCGGCCCAATACTACTTACCTGAATAGTACCATTTGTCCTGCGGTCTTTTACGTGTTAGAGAAGTTGCGGGATATAGTGAAATAATGATGTTTCGCAGGTAACTCTCTTTATGCCTTTAGATCAAGTTTTCGCATCGCCGGCGAGATGATATAGGTAGTGATCACTACTCCCAGTGTTACACATCCACCAAACACGACAGATGGCACCAGTCCCATCATGCGGGCCATAAATCCACTTTCAAAAGCGCCCAGCTCATTGGAAGAACCTACGAACATGGAGCTGACCGCTGCCACACGACCCCTCATTTCGTCCGGTGTTTTTAATTGCAGGATAGTCTGACGGATAATCACACTGATTGCATCGAGTGTACCACTCAGCAATAAAGCGAAGAAAGACAGGTAGAAGTTTTTGGACAAACCGAATACAATAATGCAGATACCGAAACCGAATACAGCCGCCAGCAGTTTGATACCGGGTTTATGTACCAATGGCTTGTAAGCCAGTATAAACATCGTCACCAATGAGCCTAAAGCGACCGCAGATCTAAGCAGACCAAATTCAAGTGCCCCTGCATGCAATACATCGGAGGCAAATACGGGCAACATGGCTACCGCACCGCCGAACAGTACTGCAAACATATCCAGTGCCATGGCATTCAATACCACTTTGGTGTTCCATACAAAGCGCATTCCTTTGGTCAGTCCATCTATAAAGGTCTCACCTTTGGCTGCATAATGTACCGGTTTGGGTTTGATCATGATGAGGCTGAACAGTGGCAGCAAGAACACAGCTACCACGAGCAGCATAGACCAGTGTACACCAATGGCATATACCAGCAAGCCACCCAGGGCCGGACCTGCCATACTACCTATCTGCCAGGCACTACTGGCCCAGGTAGAGGCATTGGCATATAAGGCGCGTGGTACAATCAGACCTTGCAGGGAGAAGTTGGCCGGGCTTACAAAGGCACGGATAATACCTCCGCAGAACACCAGTCCATAAATGGCCATGAGGATATGATGAGTATCGTACCCTGCTACGGCTTTATCCCATGTAAGGAAGAACAGCCCGGTACCAATGATGACATAGGCGAATACGCACCTGAGCAGGATACCTCTTTTTTCTCTTTTATCTACAATGTGTCCCGCAAAAGGCGCCAGCAGTACTGCCGGGATGACTTCGGCAAGGCCTATGAGACCAAGTGCAAAAGGATCATGGTTAGAAAGCAGATTTACTTTCCACTCAATGACAATAAACTGCATTGTAAGCGCGAAAACAAGGGCGAATCGAATAATGAGGTAGTAGTTAAATTCAGGAAGACGAAGCGAAGCGTAAGGGTCGTTCTTGCTATTTGTTTGAGCCGGATTATCCACGTAATCAGTTTTAAAACCACCGCAAAAATATATAATTTGAATAAATGCGTGGATTTTAACTGATAAGCGGTATCGTTAAATTCAACAAGGAAGCTTAATTTTATAAGACATTGGTCTGGTTTTAGTAGCAAATAATCATGTTGAATGTGGCCACCAGCTCCTTTAAAATAGCGCCTATGCTACATTACCCTTTCTCAATCTTTTGTTAAAAGAAAGCTGCCATTCTAGCACAATGGGCAATTTTATGCTATATTTGATGATGTTCAATTAGGATTTTCTATGAGAAGAATGAAAGTGATTATACCAGTTATGCTGATCACCATCTCGATGGGAGTATTGGCTTTCAGCAAACTGCGTAAAGAAGACCCCCCTGGCAAAAATGAAGTAATCATTGGTCTGGTTGGGCAAATATTAAAAGACGGGCACTATCAGCCGAAGGCTATAGACGATAAATTTTCAAAGGAAGTCTTTGACAAGTTCCTCAAGAACCTGGACAGTGAAAAGAAATTCTTTCTGAAGAGTGATATCGAGAACCTCAAGCCATTGTCTACTCACATTGATAATGAGCTGATGGGTGAACCCCTGGATTGTTTCAATGCAATCAATGATCTGATCAAGAAACGTGTTGCTGAGGCAGCGGCACTTTATCCTGAAATCCTGGCTAAACCTTTTGACTTCTCTAAAGAAGAAAAGGTGACCCTTGATCCTGATAAGGTTGACTATCCTGCAGACGAAGCTGCCCGTAAAGAAGCGTGGCGAAAGGTGCTGAAGTATCGTACCCTGGAAAAATATTCTGAACTGGTAGAAGCCCGCGATAAGCAGGATAAGAAAGATACTGCAAAGGCAAAAACTGATGCTCAGCTGGAAGCCGAAGCACGTGCAAAGGTAAAACAGGTGTATGATCGCTACTTTGATCGCCTGAAGAACAGACAGAATGACAATGAGCGCTTCAGTACTTATGTAAACAGCATTACAGCTACCATGGATCCGCATACTGACTTCTTCCCTCCTGATGAAAAGAGAGCGTTCGAAGAGCAGATGGCAGGTAAATTCTTTGGTATCGGTGCACAGTTGCGTGAAGAAGACGGAAAGATCAAGATCGTAAGCATTGTAACTGGTAGTCCAAGCTGGAAAGAAGGTAACCTGAAGGCAAATGATGTGATCCTGAAAGTGGCACAGGGTGATAAGGAACCGCTGGACATTACCGGATACGCAGTGGAAGATGCCGTGAAGGTGATCAGAGGTGAAAAAGGTACCGTGGTAAAGCTGACAGTGAAGAGTGTAGATGGTACTATAAAAGATGTTTCTATTGTACGTGATGAGATCGTATTGGATGAAACATTTGCTAAATCTGCAATTATCGGTGGTCAACATAAAATTGGTTACATCTACCTGCCTGAGTTCTATGCAGACTTCCAGGACAGAAACGGAGCCCGCTGTGCAGAAGATGTGGCAAAGGAAATTACTAAGCTGAAGGCTGAAAATGTAGAAGGTATCATTCTCGATCTCCGCTTTAACGGTGGTGGTTCCCTGCAGGATGTGGTACAAATGGCTGGTCTGTTCATTCCGGATGGCCCGATTGTACAGGTGAAATCACGTACCGGCGATCCAATGGTATTGCGTGACCGTGATAAAAGTGTACAATATGGAGGTCCGCTGGCCATTATGGTGAACGAGTATAGTGCTTCGGCTTCCGAAATCATGGCAGCTGCTATGCAGGATTACAAACGTGCGGTAATTATTGGTAGTAACTCTACTTATGGTAAAGGTACCGTGCAGCGTATGTTCAGCCTGGATGAGTTCTATTCCAATAAAGAATTAGGACCGCTGGGTGCTATCAAACTGACACAGCAGAAGTTCTACCGTGCAAATGGAGGTTCTACCCAGCTGAAAGGTGTAAATTCCGATATCGTTCTGCCGGATCCATATTATGAAGTGGCTGAGCGTAAGGATAAGGATGCTTTGAACTGGGACGAAATTCCGAAGGCTAACTTCACTCCATGGGTAGATCCGGTACCAGTTGCTGCGTTGAAAGCGAATAGCGAAAAACGCCTGGCTGCCAACGAAGCCTTCAGGACAATGAATGAAAATATCGCTACCCTGAAGAAAATGGACGCGCAGGAAAGTTATTCCCTGAATTATCAGACTTATAAAACTGAGCAAAAGAATAACGCTAATGCCCTGAAACGCTATGATTCAGTCAATGACAAAGTGAAGGAACTGGACATTACCAGCCTGAAGGTAGATCTGGATAAGATCGGGAACGATACGTCCAAACTGGCTCGTAATAAAGATTGGTTGAAATTCAGGCAGAAGGATATTTACCTGGATGAAGCGGTGAATGTGATGAATGATCTGATTGGAATGACAGCTTCAAAGGTAAATGGCCGGTTAGCGAATAAATAAGATCGAGTGTAATACTTATATAAAAAAAGCATCTGTCTCAGACAGATGCTTTTTTTATATAGTAAGGTAACGACTGCTTTTAACTTTGTTTATTCACCCCCCAGAAGTCTGATCAGATTTCTGAGTTCCTCCTGCTTGTACATGTCTTTGTCATCCTGGAAACACTTAGATAATTCTTCCAGCAGGAATTGAATGATTCTTGTATTGGACTGTGGCGTGTAATAAGAAGGAGTAGGGGGGAGTGACATTCGCTTCAGGTAGTTTTCCACATCCTGATGGGAATAGATCTGCCCCTGAATAGGGTCGATAAAGAACAGGATGCGGTAATCGTCCGGACTGGCCGGCTCGGAAAAGTCATAGAAGCTATCGAAATAGGCGAGAATAAATTGCCGGGGAATATTCACCGCGTATACAGGCAGGTCCAGCATAGCGCAAAGGCTTTGGTAAACGATGCCATTAGTGAGCGGGTTTCCCTTCTTGGACTCCAGCACCTGATTAATAAAGAACTGGTTCTTCCGCACATACGCGACCTCTTCACCTTTGAGTCCGAAGTAATTGTAGATCATGCTGTTTAGCACATTGATCTGCTCAAGGGGAGTGAGGTAGTTATTGAGTTCCAGCCAGATATTACGCTTGATTTTTTCGATTTCGTTGAGGACGGAATTGGCCTGCATATCGGGAAACTGATAGCGGGCTACAAGGATAGCTCCCTGCAAAAGATCGGGGATTTCGGCTTTATTCCATTGAGCCAGCGCCATCTGGAGGTCCATGTAATGAACTCTGTGGATCAGTTGTTCTATCCTTTCCTGGATGGATTCATCAACAGTGTTCTCCCACAGATTTTCCAGGTTGGGAATGATCTCTTTCCCAAACAGTAATATCTTGCTGGCAACGGTATCATATACCTCCTGATCCGGATCGTCCAGGAGATGGAACAAAGCATTTATTTCTTTGGTCTCGTGCATAACAAATCTAAATGTGCCGATGTGCAAATATGCTAATCCGTGAATCATCCAGATAGTATATGACGGGACTTTCAGCCCTTATATACACACCGGCACATTCCTGTAATAGCACATTACTCAGCTTTTTTCTTTCTAGGAGGTGCTTTCTTCTTAGGAGGGTTGGCCTTCACATCTTCGATTATAGCTTTTGCTTCCTCCACTGTAATATCCGCAGCGGTATCGATCTTCTCCTTTGGTATCTTGTAGTTTCTTAAACCTTGTTTAATATATGGACCATAGGGACCTTTGAGTATCTGGATCTTTTCCTTTTCAAATACTTTGATCGTACGTTCATCTTTAGCAGTGCGTTTTTCCACGATCAGCGGGGCAATTTCATCGAGTTCCACTGTATATGGGTCCATTTCCTTTTTCAGGGAATAGAATTTCTTATCGTGTGCTGCATACGGACCGAAACGGCCTATATTCACTGTTACATCTTCGCCTTCAAATTTACCCAGATTACGGGGAAGTTTGAACAGCTCCATTGCTTCCTCTAAAGTAATGGTTTCAATGCTTTGTGTCGCCTTTAATTTTGCAAAACGAGGTTTTTCTTCATCTTCAGCCTTTCCGATCTGCACCATTGGGCCATAACGTCCCATACGTGCTACGATTGGTTTGCCGGTAGATTCTTCGGTACCCAGTTGTCTTTCTCCTTTCACCCTTTCAGCATTTTCCAGGGTATTTTCCACGTCCTTGTGGAAAGGAGTATAGAACTCGTTCAGCATTTTGTTCCAGATCTTCTTACCATGTGCAACTTCGTCAAACTCTTCTTCGATCTTGGCGGTGAAGCCGTAGTCCATTACATTGCCAAAGTATTGGCTGAGGAAGTCGGTTACGATCATACCCAGATCTGTTGGGAACAGTTTGGACTTTTCGGCACCGGTATTTTCAGATTCTGTTACTTTAGTGAGTTTGTCGGTTTTCAGTGTCAGTATGCGGAAGTCTCTTTTCACACCTTCTTTGTCACGTTTTTCCACATAGTTACGCTTCTGGATAGTGGTAATGGTTGGCGCGTAGGTAGATGGACGGCCTATACCTAGTTCTTCCAGTTTCTTTACGAGGCTTGCTTCCGTATAGCGGGGAGCAGGGCGGGTAAAGCGTTCGGTAGCTTTCATTTCCTTCAGATCCAGTACCTGTTTCAGTGTGAGTGGTGGCAGGGAACCGTCCTGTTCATCTTCTTCATTTTCATCTTCATCGTCCCGGCCTTCCATGTATACTTTCAGGAAACCATCGAATTTGAGTACTTCACCACTGGCGGTCAGCTCTTCGTGGTTAGTAGAGATATCGATTTTGGCGATTGTTTTTTCCAGTTCAGCATCGCTCATCTGGCTGGCAATGGTACGTTTCCAGATCAGTTCATACAGTTTACGGCTATCGCTGTCGTCTACAGAAGCGTTCTCCATGTAGGTTGGGCGGATGGCTTCGTGCGCTTCCTGTGCAGATTCGTTCTTGTTTTTGAACTTGCGGTGCTGGTGATAGCGCTGTCCGTAGTTGGTTGTAATAGCTTTCTGGATATCAGCCAAAGCGGTATCTGACAAGTTGACGGAGTCAGTACGCATGTAGGTGATCTTACCACTTTCATACAGTTTTTGTGCCAGCAGCATCGTTTTAGATACGCTGTAACCGAGTTTACGGCTGGCTTCCTGTTGAAGAGTAGAAGTGGTAAAGGGGGCGGCAGGAGATTTCTTGCCGGGTTTTACCTGAATATCTTTTACGGTGTAAGCTGCACCGATACATTGCTGTAGGAATTTCTCCGCATCTTCGGCAGTTTTGAAACGGGTTGGGCCTTCTGCCTTGAAGGTAATGTTCTTACCGTTCAGATCTTTGGCAATAAAGAAAGCTTCCACTTTAAAGCTGCTTACAGCGGTAAAACCATTGATCTCTCTTTCCCTTTCCACGATCAGTCTTACTGCGACTGATTGTACGCGACCGGCAGAGAGGTGGTTACGCATACTCATTTTACGCCAGAGCACTGGTGACAGCTCGAAACCTACGATCCTATCCAGGATACGTCTGGCTTGCTGCGCGTTTACCAGGTTCATATTGAGCAGTCGGGGTTGTTGCACGGCTTTTTCAATGGCAGGCTTCGTAATTTCGTGGAATACAATACGTTTTGTTATTTCCGGGTCTAATCCCAGTACCTCACACAAATGCCAGCTGATGGCTTCCCCCTCACGGTCCTCATCCGTTGCTAACCAAACCTCGTCGGTTGACTTGGCTAACTTCTTTAGATCCTTTACTACCTTCTCTTTATCGTCAGGGATAATATACTTAGGTTTGAAGTTATTGTTGATGTCAATCCCCATATCATCCTTCTCCAGATCACGGATGTGACCGAAGCAGGAAATGACCTCGAAGTCCTTGCCCAGTATTTTTTCAATTGTCTTGGCTTTGGCCGGAGACTCAACAATTACTAAATTTTTTGCCATGAATGCCGTCTTTATGTGCTACTAGATACGTAAAATTCCGTATTAAATTGTATAAACCGCTTTAAGTAAGTGCCTCAAAAATTAAGTGCTGCCTCTGGCGGGGGGATAGCCAACTGATCAAAAAGGGACCATCCGATTTTTGCAAGTATATAAAAGAAGTGGTAGAATAAAAAATCAGTCTCTTTTAAAACATTGAATATAAATGTAATATTTTTGGGAAATCCATTAAAAATGAACGATTAACAGTTTAATGGTTAAATTGCTGGATAACAACGCTGAACGGAAGGGAACGTGCTGTACCATATAATTGTATGAGCCCGGCGACCTAAAATTTGCTTTTATCTGACCGGTACACCATAATATATTAATAACCACTTTTACCCGATGAACATTGTAATTATTGGCGCGGGAAACATTGCGCATTGTTTCGGAACATCATTAAAAATAAACGGACACCAGATTTTGCAGGTTATTAGCCGGAAAAAGGAAAATGCGCAGGCATTAGCAGAAACTTTACATGCCTCAGCTAGTGACGACCTCCTGGATATCAATATGGAGGCGGATATATATATACTGGCAGTGAGTGACGCAGCACTACCAGAGCTGAATGAGGAGCTGAGGTTGGGTAAAAGGATTGTTTTGCATACAGCTGGAGCGGTGTCACTGGATGCCATTAAGCGGATCTCAACCCATACCGGGGTAATGTATCCGTTGCAATCTATCCGGAAGGAAGTGAAAAATCACCCAGCCATTCCTCTGTTGCTGGAAGCCAGTAACGACGAAGTGATGCGCAGACTACAATCTATTGCCCAGAGCATTTCATCGCAGATAGCGATAGTAGGCTCGGAACAAAGATTGCAGTTGCACCTGGGGGCGGTCTTCTGTAACAATTTTACGAATCACCTGATAGCAAGGGCGAAGCAGTTCTGTGAACAAAAGGGGCTTGACTTTACGCTCCTTCAGCCAATTATCAGGGAAACTTTTGACAGACTTGAGAAGTTTGCTCCTGAAAATGTGCAGACCGGTCCGGCCATGAGAAAGGATGAGGCCACGATGTCTAAACACATGGCACTAATTCAGGATCAACCACATTTGGCCGATATATACAGGGTGATGTCTGACAGTATTTATGATTTCTATAATGCCTGACATCAAAAATCTATACTACTTTTGCGCAATACGATATTTTAATAAACGCAATGAACGTTTTATCTCTTTTTAAGCCCATCACCACATTTGTGTTTGATGTAGATGGCGTGCTCACAGACGGTACTGTACAATTATTACCTAACGGGGAGCAATCGCGCAGGATGAACATTAAGGATGGGTATGCTTTGCAGCTGGCTGTGAAGAAAGGTTACCGCGTAGCCATCATTTCGGGTGGCCGCTCTGAGAGTGTAGTAAGCCGCCTGCAGGGATTAGGAATAAAGGATATTTATACCGGCATTACTGATAAACAGGAGAAGCTGCAGGATTACGTATTCGAGAATGAGCTGCAATGGGAGCAGGTCATTTTTATGGGAGATGATATCCCCGATTATCGTGCAATGCAGCTGGTAGGATTGCCGGTATGTCCAGCCGATGCTGTACCCGAGATCAAGAGTATTTCCCGTTATATCTCACCGGTAAATGGTGGAAACGGTTGTGTAAGGGAGGTAATAGAGAAAGTGCTGAAGCTCAATGGACACTGGACGATAGACGAAGAAATAGCCAGCCGCTAATTTGTTTCCAATTAATTGATTATGAAGTTACTGACAGCATTTTTCAGACTGGTAAGATATCCAAACCTTATTTATATAGCCCTCACACAATATTTATTACAATACTGTGTTGTAGCTCCGATACTCCATTATAATGGGGTAGAACCCTCTTTGTCTGTACCGTCTTTCTGCCTGCTGAGTTTTTCAACAGTGTTGATCGCTGCTGCCGGATATATTATTAATGACTATTTCGACATTAATATTGATATCATCAATAAGCCTGATAAAATGGTGTTGGATAAGGTGATCAACCGTCGCTGGGCGATGGCCTGGCATACCATTTTTAATCTTGCGGGGGTAAGTATCGGTTTTATTGCAGCCTGGAAGATCGGGCAGATTTACCTGGGTTTTACACAGGTATTGTGCTCCCTGCTGTTGTGGTTTTATTCCACATCTTTCAAGCGTCAGGCACTGGTAGGCAATGTGCTCATTTCCCTGCTCACGGCGCTTGCTGTGGTGGTGGTCGGTTTTTATGAAAAGCAGATCTACGAAAGCTTTGAGGCTATCATGTCGCCTGAGGGCAGAAAGCTTATTCAGATCATTGGTATCTATGCTGTATTTGCTTTTGTGATCTCGCTGGTGAGGGAGATTGTAAAAGACCTGGAAGATGTAATTGGAGATAGCAAAGATGGTTGCCGTACTATTCCCATTGTATGGGGAGTAGCGCCGGCCAAGAGGATCTGTTATGGATTGCTGCTGGGATTACAGGTACTGATCGTAGTGGTAGAAATCAGGGTAGCATTGATAGGCTGGTACATTGCGATCGCTTATCTGTTGATTTTTGTACAGGCCCCATGTTATTATATATTCTCTTTATTGAAAAAAGCACACTTGCCGGAACATTATCATAAAGTAAGTTCACTGGTGAAACTGGTGATGCTTTCGGGCATTCTGTCGATGGTATTCTTTAAATTATTTCTCTGATGTATACAGGCAAACGTGTAATACTGGGTAGTCAGTCGCCCCGGCGCAAACAATTGCTGGAGCAGGCAGGTATTCCTTTTGAAGTGAAAGTAGTGGATACAGCAGAAACATTTCCTGCTGATATGCATATACCTGATATTCCGGTGCACATAGCACGTCAAAAAGCAGCAGCTGTCGCGCCGCTGTGCCAGGAAGATGATATCATTATTACAGCTGATACGGTGGTCGTGCTGGATAATACAATCATAGGGAAGCCCAGAGACAGGGAAGATGCAATACGTATACTGAGTGCATTGAGCGGAAGAGAACATCGTGTAATAACTGGTGTGATCATTCTGCGTGATGGTCAGGAAGAGGCTTTTTCAAAAGAAACAGCGGTACACTTCAAGCCATTGACAGCGGAGCAGATCATTTATTATGTAGATAACTATAAGCCCTACGATAAAGCGGGTGCCTATGCAATTCAGGAATGGATTGGTGCTGTAGGAATAGATAGAATTGATGGTTGTTTTTACAACGTGATGGGATTACCTGTGAGCAATGTCGTAGAAAAATTATAAATAATAAACGGCGCCCTGATCAGAGCAGGGACGCCGTTTCATTTTGGTTGGTTAATACCTTTATACTTCCTATTAACGCAATTTCTATTCCAGTACCAGCAGGTTTACATCTGGATTTTTCAACCACTTCGCTTCCTTCAGTTTTTCCAGGTTGATTACCCCAACAATATAACGCCAGGTAGAGGATTCATATTTTTCAGAGATATTGTAGAAGTCTGGCAGATGTACCTGATCGGCTGTGCGGTAACGCAGGTAGATCTTTAACTGCACATCGTTCGTAAAGGCCGGAGAGTTTGCCTGTCTGATCTTCTTATATTCGTATCTGTAATTGTATGTCAATGCAGATATATCGGACAATACTGCGCTACCTGTAGCGGTACCCCCCGCACCTTTGCCTACAAAGAACTGTTTATCTGTGAATGCACTTTCGAGCAGGATACCATTGTATTCATTGTATACATCATACAGGAGGTTATGTTCCTTGACGAGGTGTGGTAACACAGATGCATTCACGCTACCATTTTGTCTTCTGCAACCGGCGATAAGTTTTACAGTACAGTTTCTTTGTTTGGCAAACTGAATATCGAAATCGTTCAGGCGATGTATGCCAAAGTTGAATACTTCCTCTGGTTTTACGAAGGTGCCAAAAGCATGTAACAGTAAGATCACGATCTTGAATTTAGGATCGTAGCCTTCGATGTCCAGTGTAGGATCTGTTTCTGCAAAGCCAAGCTCCTGTGCCTTTTGAAGGGCTACGTCAAAGCTTTGATTCTCTTCGAAGATCTTGGTAAGGATGTAATTTGTAGAACCATTACAGATACCTTCTACTGCATTGAGCAGGTCATTGTCGTAGTACTCTTCGAGATTGCGCACGATAGGAATACTTGCGCAGCTGGATGCCTCATAGAGGAAAGGTACTTTGTTTTCTACCTGCAGCTGATAGAGGGCAGGCAGGTTTTCGGCGATCATACGTTTGCTGGCGCTTACCACTGCTTTCCCATTACGCAGTGCAGTGCTTACGATTTCGAAAGCTGCTTCTGTTTCATTGATCAGTTCCACTACCACGTCGATGGTAGGGTCCTGTAAGATATCGTTCTTGTCTGTAGTAAAATAGCTGGCGTCAATTGGACGAGGCTTATTGGGGTCTTTGATACATATTTTCTTAATACGCGCATTGATACCTTTAGTTCTGTTCAATACTTCGTAAAGTCCTTGTCCCACACAACCAAATCCGAAAATACCCAGATTGATAATTTTGTTTTCCATGTTCTATACTTAGTGCTGCATTCAGTGTCCGTTGCAAAACGGTTTTGCGTTTATTGTAAAACTGTAATTTGTTTACCAGCAGGCAGGTTGAGTTTGTCCAGTGCCTGTTTTAAGTCGTTAATCAGGTCTTCAGCATCTTCGATACCTACGGAGAGGCGGATGCAGGAATCCTGTAAACCTGTTTTCTTGCGGTGGTCTTCCGGAATATTCCGGTGTGTCATAGTTGCCGGGTGATCCAGCATACTCTTTACGCCACCAAAGCTTTCGGCGAGTTTGAACAGCCTTGTGGCGTTCACTACTCTGATTGCATTTTTGATATTGTCATTTTTGAGAGAGAAGCTCACGAGTGCACCGTATTGCTTTTGTTGTTTACGGGCGATGTGGTGGTTTTTGTGTGATGCCAGTCCGGGATAGAACACTTTGTCCACAGCAGGATGTGTGGACAGCCAGGTGGCAATGGCCATTGCATTGCTGCATTGCTTATCAAGGCGCAGGCAAAGGGTTTCAATCCCCCTGATAGTGAGCCATGCTTCAAATGGACTGAGTATACTTCCTGAAATATTTTGATTGAAGCGTAACTGGTCGGCGAGAGGTTTGGCGTTCACTACTACCAGACCTGCAATGACATCGGTATGACCCGCCAGGTATTTGGTAGCACTATGGATCACAATGTCTGCGCCCAATGGAATGGGTTGCTGCAGCAGTGGTGTACACAGGGTATTATCTACTACCAGCAGTACATTGTGCTGCTTGGCGATCTTGCTGATAGATTTGATATCAGAAACGCGTAATGTAGGATTGGTGGGCGATTCTAGCCAGATCATCTTTGTATTAGGGGTGATAGCAGCCAATACTTTGTCGGTATTGCTTGTATCTACAAAGTTTGCTTTAATGCCAAAGCGTTCGAACATGTGCTGGAACATCTGAAAGATACCGCCATAAGTATCTTCAACGGCCATAATCTCATCACCTGATTTTAAAAGTTTCATTACCGCGTCGATAGCAGCCATACCACTGGCAAAAGCAAAACCCGCGTGTCCTTCTTCGAGGCTGCAGATAATGTTTTCCAGCACCTTGCGAGTAGGATTATTGGCACGGGAGAATTCAAATCCCTTGTTGATACCGGGTGATTCCTGTACGAAGGTAGAAGTTTGATAGATGGGGACGGAGATGGCGCCCGTCAATTCATCTACCGGGATACTATGTAATAACTGTGTGGCTATTTTCAACGCAAAGCAATTATACGGTTATGAAACTTTCGTTCAGAACAGCTAACTACCCAAAACAAAAAAGGCTCTTCCGTAGTTGGAAGAGCCTTTTCAGTATATAAGTACGTTGAAAATGTCAATCTCTGCCAACTTATCTATCTCCGGTTATGTGTATAACCGAAGCCGGAATTAGCACCTTTCCCTCATTTTTTAAACAAGGTTGGTTGCTAAGGCATCGCAGGGCCAAGTCCCTCCGCCTTTCTGGATAAGTCATGTGTTAAAGAACTGGGTGCAAAGTTAATGGTAAGTGCATCAGATTTCCAAAAAAAGAAAAAATTTGAAATGTCGTTTTGGAAATGCTAAATTTATTAGCAAAGGAAGAAGATATGACCATTGTTCAAATAGCCCCGCTTCTCACAGAGGAGCTGTTCCAATATATTTGGAAGCATCGTTTGTTTACCATTTCTCATTTACATACGATAGAAGGAGAGGCCGTACAGGTACTTCAACCGGGAGTACTGAACAGTAATGATGGTCCGGATTTCAGCAACGCAAGGTTGCGGATAGGCAATACAATCTGGGCAGGAAATGTAGAATTACATTTGAAAACATCTGACTGGTACAGGCACAATCATCAGCGCGATCAGCGCTACAGGAATGTTATACTTCATGTCGTGTTTGAACACGATCTGGAGGAGACGACTACCCAGGGAATTCCATGTATGGAGTTGCAATCAGCTATCCCGAAAATGTTACTGCACCGGTATGCGCAGTTGAAGCATTCAGGGCATTTTGTGCCTTGTGGAGGAAATGTGGCGTCGGTAGAGCGGCTTACATGGCGAAGCTGGAAAGATCGCCTGCTGGTAGAGCGATTGGAGAAAAGGGCAGATATGATGAAGGAATGGCTGACAAGGAGTCGTAATAACTGGGAGGAGTGTTGCTACTGGGCTATTGCCTATAGTTATGGGATGCCGGTAAATGGAGAAGCTTTTCTGAAGCTGGCCCAAAGCCTGCCTTATACAATGCTGATGCGGAATAAGCATCACCTTGCGCAGCTTGAAGCGTTGTTGTTTGGTCAGGCAGGCATGCTGGAAGGGCCGTTTACAGATGATTATCCATCGGAATTGCAGGCGGAATATGCTTTTTTAAAGCGGAAATACAATTTGCTGTCGTTGTTACCTCATCAGTGGAGATGGTTGCGGATGCGGCCTTCATCTTTTCCTTCAGTGAGGCTGGCCAGTCTGGCAGTGTTATTACAGCAGGGAAGAGATCTTTTTGCCAGGTTGCTGGAGATAAAAGATCTGCAACATTTTCAACAGATGCTGTTTGTGCAGCCAGATGGCTATTGGAAGGATCATTACAGGTTTGATACGGCGGCGGTGATCATGCGAAGGCCAGGTATTATGGTCACAAGGAATGTGATCATCAATAGTGTCTTGCCCTTGTTATACTTGTATGGAAGGGAGAAAAGATTGCCGGAATACCAGGAAAGGGCATTGGGCATGATGGAAGCCCTGCCTGCCGAAGAAAACAGTGTGATGGAAGGTTGGAAGAAGGTCGGTATTATGGCAGGCGATGCTGCCGATTCCCAGGCACTGCTGCATCTGAAGCAGTATTACTGCGAGGAAAAGCGGTGCTTACAATGTGCAATAGGGTGTAAACTGCTGAAGAAAGGCATTTCCCTGTAACCATTTTACTTCGAGTGCGTTATATCTATGGGTAGGCATATGGCCGGGGATAAAACAAATTTACACATGAAAGAAAAAACGTGTAGGTTTGTAACGATAAGTATACCAATATTACGCCCCTTACGTTTATTAGTAATAGTGGGCGATACAGTTAAACTCAGGATACTTTTGTTTGTAATTCGTGATGAGGCTGATCAATCATAGTTTAATATTACTCCCTTTAACAAAAACAAATCTATACAGGTGAAAAAATTACACTTATTCTTGCTTTTATTGGTAGTGGCAGGTGGATTGAAGGCACAGGACAATACCTCGTCGGGGGAGCACAGGGAGCAGAAGAAGTCTAAACCCGTTAACTCATTTAAGGCGCAGGAGGAACTGGAGAATGTTTATGAGCGTGAGTTTTCAGTGGGTGCCCGTCTGAATTCTGATGGCTGGAGTGGTTTCCTTGAAAAAGGATATCGCAGCAGCAGGACTAAGGTGACCTTTTTCCAGTTTGAATTTGCAGAAAAGAAAGATCCAAAGGAAGACAAGAAGTCAGGTGCAATCAAGGGAGTAGACCAATATGGATTCGTATATTCTGAAAAACCTTATATCTATGGTAAGCAGAATAACTTTTACCAGGTTAAGATTGGTATCGGGCAGCAAAGACTGATAGGAGGGAAGGCCAATAAGAATGGAGTACTGGTAAATGCGTTCTATTATGGAGGGCTTTCAATCGGGTTGCTGAAGCCTTATTATGTAAACGTGATCGATCCTAATGATGGTGTAACGGTAAGAACCATTAAATATGGTGAAAGTGTGCAGTATAACCAGGCTTTCCTGGACCGGGATAAGATAATTGGTGGCGGTGGATTTGGAAAAGGTTGGGGAGAGGTGACTGTGGCGCCGGGTGTGCATGGTAAAACGGGACTCCGTTTTGACTGGGCCAGATTTAATGAGGTGGTGAGTGCGCTGGAGGTAGGTGTGAATGCCGAATATTACGTTAAGGATATACCTATAATGGTGAATAGTGACCCTAAGAAGTTCTTTTTCAATGCTTATATAGCTTTACAGTTTGGTAAGCGCTGGAATAAGAAGAAGTAAAAAATGAAAAATAATGTAAGAAACGCTTTTGCCTGATGGTGAAAGCGTTTTTTTATGAGAATAGCGGGAACAGCAGTAGAAAAATGATAGTGGGTAGGTAGGCGATTACGGCGAAAGTGGATTTTATTGAAGGAAACGGAAATAATTAGGTTGTTGGCGGGCATCTACTGAAAGCGGGCAGAAAGCAGGCAGAAGAGGCGAATGATGGTGAAATAATATTTACAGGAGAATACAAGACAGGCTGACAATGGTGGAAGATTTTTACTGATTAGCATACCATTAACCAGCCCCTGGCAATAACCCGGTTCAAAATCCCCCGAGAAGTACTATTTTTGTAATCTTAAAGAAAGGATCAGAGATGCAAGAACCAACACTCACGACCGCAACACCTTGCAGTACAGCACCTGATGCTGCACCTGCCCCCAGGACTAAAAAACCTGACTGGCTGCGTGTCAAATTGCCAATAGGAGAAAACTACAAACAGGTTCGTAGCCTGGTAGACACCCATAAATTACACACCATTTGCGAAAGTGGAAATTGCCCTAATATGGGTGAATGCTGGGGGGCTGGTACTTCTACGTTCATGATATTAGGAAATATCTGTACCCGTAGTTGCGGATTCTGTGCCGTAGCCACCGGCCGGCCAGAAGCAGTTGATTGGGACGAGCCTCAGCGTGTAGCAGAAGCCATTTTCCTGATGAAGGTAAAACACGCTGTCATCACCTCTGTAGACAGAGATGAGCTGAAAGATGGTGGTTCTATCATCTGGGCCAATACGATCAAGGCAGTAAGAGCGCTGAACCCTGAAACGACCATGGAAACCCTGATCCCTGACTTCAGAGGACAATGGGAAAACCTGCAGCGTATCATTGACGTAGCACCGGAAATCGTGTCTCACAATCTGGAAACAGTAGAGCGCCTTACCAAACAGGTGCGTATCCAGGCGAAATATCACAGAAGTCTCGAAGTGATTCGCCGTTTGAAAGACGGTGGCATGCGCACCAAGAGTGGTATTATGCTGGGACTGGGTGAAACCAAAGAAGAAGTGATCCAGGCTATGCAGGATCTGTATGATAATGGTTGTGACGTAGTGACCCTGGGTCAATACCTGCAGCCCACACCAAAGCATTTGCCGGTAGTACGCTTTGTGCACCCGGATGAGTTTGCAGAGTACAGAGAGATTGGTTACGCAATGGGACTCGATTATGTAGAGTCAGGACCATTGGTAAGATCCTCCTACCATGCAGAGAAGCATATCCACAGTGGGCGGCCGAATAAGTAATTAATCTTGTTTATTAAAATCCATCAGCGGTGATGGATTTTTTTATTTCCATCATATCTTCGCATCTCGATTGCGATAAGAGACGTATTTATAGAATAATATTAAGGGCGCATTTTATAACCAGCAGACCTTGAGTTACTATCCAGCCATTTCAGCAGATAATAAAATATTGAATATCTGCTGATTATTAGAGATAGAAAATTTTGATTGAATAGTTATCTTCGCAAACACATTTTCGAATAGTTTCAGGGGAATAGGCGGATATTTCCCCGGTATATATACCCGTATATGCGACCATAACCGCAGCTTACACCTACATTACCTGCAACCTACCTGTTTGATTGTTAGTACATATTGATCTGTGCTTAAGCTGGATATTGTGTGTCTTAATGAAATCTTAATTAATTACTACGCAAGCAAAGAACATATAGCATTATTGCTTTGTTCTACGATTGGTCTAAAGAAGAAACTGATTGTCAAAACCTTTTATGAAAAGAGTAATTTATCTGACCGCCATGTTGGGAGCAGGGCTAATAAGCACCTCATCCTTTGCACAGCAGGTATCTGATTCCGTCATGCCAAAAGCGTCTCTGCAGGATTGCATCCAGTACGCTTTAACCCACCAGCCGGTGATGAAACAAACGCTGCTGGACCAGGAAATAGCGGAACATACCATCAAGAGCAAACTGGCTGACTGGTATCCCCAGCTGAATCTGGCCGCCGGCCTGAACCACTATCTGAAGTTGCAGACGTCTTATTTTAATGGAGCGGCTATCACCACTGGTGTGGCTAATACATCCTCTGCAGCCTTTACTTTAACGCAGAACATCTTTAACAGGGATGTATTGCTGGCCAGCAGAACCGCCAAGGTTGTGCGTCAGCAAGCTGCACAAAATACTACCAGCAATCAGATCGATGTGGTATCCAATGTATCTAAAGCCTATTACGACATGTTGCTTACCAAAGCACAGGTAGCAGTGCTGGATGAGGATATCGTGCGCCTGGAACGTAGCCTGAAAGATGCCTACAACCAATACCAAAGCGGTATTGTAGACAAGACAGACTACAAGAGAGCCACTATTTCACTGAACAATGCCAAAGCGCAAAAGAAAACCGGCGAGGAATCGCTGAAAGCCAAAAACGCTTTGCTGAAGCAATATATGGGCTTCCCGCCTGATTCTGCATTGGATGTGCGATATGATACCATCCAGATGGCGCAGAGCGTACAACTGGATACCAACACAACAGTTACCTACCAGAACAGGATTGAGTACCAACTGCTGCAAACCCAGCGTTCACTGCTGGAAGCAGAACTGAAGTACAACAGGTGGAGTTACCTGCCTACCGTGTCTGCATCTGGCAGCTACACCTTTGCATACTTCAATAAGGATTTTGGTAAGTTGTACAACAACAACTACCCTAACTCCCTGGTAGGCCTGACAGTCGCCCTGCCTATTTTCCAGGGCTTCAAACGTACTCATAATATCAAGATCGCTGAACTGAACCTCAAGCGTACCGACTGGGACGTAGAAGCGCTGAAGCAACAGATCAATACACAGTATACCCAGGCAATGGCTTCCTATAAGAGTAACCTGAACGAATATTTCATTCTCAGGGAAAATATGGACCTGGCCAAGGAGGTTTACAACCTGATCGATCTGCAATACCGGGAAGGTATCAAAACCTACCTGGAAGTGATCACCGCCCAGACAGATCTCCGCTCAGCAGAACTGAATTACTATAATGCCATGTTCACTGTATTATCCAGCAAGATAGACCTGCAGGTGGCATTGGGTACTATAACAACATCTAATCAATAAATGATAAAACTGGCTGGTTGCAATAACCAGTCATTGAAAGGACAAATATTTTCAGATGAAAACAAAGCAACACATTCTCCTCATTGGCGCTACAGGTATGTTTTTTCTGGCTTCCTGTAAAGGTCCGGAACAAAAAGGTGCTATGGCGATGCCGGCAACTAAGGTAAATGTTACGGCTGCTACTATGGGACAGGCTATTTATTATGATAAATACCCGGCTTCAGTGGTGGCCCTGAACCAGGTGGAACTGCGTGCGCAGGTCAGTGGTTATATCACTGGTATCTTTTTTAAAGAAGGGGAAGTCGTGCAAAAAGGAAAAGCCCTGTATGAAATAGACCGTCGTAAATATGAAGCTGCAGTACGTCAGGCAGAAGCCAATCTGGCTAGTGCAAAGGCTACACTGGTGCGCGCGCAGAAAGATGCTGATCGTTATCACGAGCTGGCCAAGCAGGATGCGATAGCCCGTCAGACACTGGACAATGCCGATGCTACACTCGAAACCAGCCGTGCAAGCGTAGCTGCAGCCGAAGCAGCATTGCTCGCTGCCCGCACCGACCTGGATTATTCTATTATTAAAGCGCCATTCACGGGTCGTATCGGTATCTCTCAGGTAAAGCTGGGTGCTCAGATCAGCCAGGGCTCTACATTGCTGAATACCATGAGCAGTGAGAACCCCATTGCAGTAGACTTCGTAGTGAGCGAAACTGATATTGCCCGCTTTTCAGCGATGCAGGGCAAAACCATTACACCTAATGACTCTACCTTCCGCCTTGTACTGCCAGGTGGTATGGCTTATTCAGAAAAAGGTAAGATCCTCGCCGTTGACCGTGGTGTAGACAACCAGACTGCTACTATCAAAGTACGTATCGAATTTGCCAATCCTAAAGACGAACTGAAGGATGGTATGAGTGCTGTACTGCAGGTGCTGAATGAGCAAAGCGGCGAAAACGTGATCATTCCTTACAAAGCTGTTGTAGAACAGATGGGTGAATTCTTCGTATTCGTAGCAAAAGATACTATTGCTGAACAACGTAAAATCCACCTGGGCCCCAAACTGAGGGACCGCATAGTAGTAAGCGATGGCCTGAAGGCTGGAGAAGTAGTAGTAACCGATGGCTTCCAGCGTCTGCGTGATGGTGGTGTGATCGATACTTCCGGCGTACCAGCGCAGCAGGCACCAGGCCAGGCTCCTAAAAAATAACGTAAACAGTTTGAGTTTGAATCAATAGAAGAAGATCATGATTGCAAATACTTTTATACGCAGACCGGTCACCGCGATAGTAATTTCTATCGTACTGGTGTTGGTAGGGATATTGGCGATGCTCAACCTGCCTATCGGTCAGTATCCTGAAATCTCACCTCCTACGGTGCAGGTGACAGGTACATACACCGGTGCAGATGCGCAGACCATTGAGCAAACCGTAGCCACGCCTGTGGAAGTACAGGTAAACGGTACACCTGGTATGACGTACATGACCAGTAACAGTACGAACAGTGGTTCCATGAGCCTTACTGTAAACTTTGAAGTAGGTACAGATATCAACATTGCGGCACTGGATGTGCAGAACCGTGTGGGTATCGCTCAGCCAACCCTGCCTCAGGAAGTACAACGACTGGGTCTTACAGTTAGAAAGCGTAACCCCAGTATCCTGATGCTGGTGGCATTATATTCTCCAAAAGGTACCCACGATGTAACCTTCCTGGACAACTACACCAACATCTTTATTAAAGATGCCTTGCTGCGTGCAAAGGGTGTGGGCGATATCTTTACCCGTGCGGACGACTTTAGTATGCGTGTGTGGCTAAAGCCTGATAAGCTGGCTGAAATGAACGTATCTGCCGACGAAGTGAAAGCTGCCATTACAGAGCAGAACGCGCAGATCGCAGCCGGTTCCGTAGGCGCGCCTCCGCAAAAGACTGGTCAGACCTACGAGTACAACATTTTCGTAAAAGGCCGTCTGGCAAATGCGGAAGAGTTTGGAAATATCGTCGTGAAAACCCAGCCTAATAATGGTGGCCTTGTTTACCTGAAAGATGTAGCCCGTGTAGAACTTGGTAAATTCAACTACACCGGTAACTCCTTTGTAGATGGTAAAAGAGCTTCTTACCTGCTGGTATACCAGGCGCCAGGTAGTAACGCGATTGAAACTGCTGAAAACGTGACGGAAGCAATGGAACAACTGAAAAAAGCATTCCCTGCGGATGTGGATTATGTAGTTCCATTTGAATCAGTATCTGTGGTGAAAGTATCTATCCACGAGGTAGTTGAAACATTGCTTGAAGCCCTGGTGCTGGTGGTGATCGTGGTGTTCCTGTTCCTGCAAAGCTGGAGAGCGACCATCATTCCGGTACTGGCGATTCCTGTATCTATTATTGCAACGTTCATCTTCTTCATACCGTTAGGCTTTACTATCAATACCCTGACCTTGTTCGGTTTCGTACTGGCGATTGGTATCGTGGTGGATGATGCCATCGTGGTGGTAGAGGCGGTCCAGCACAATATGGACCATGAGCGGATGTCGCCTAAAGAAGCTACCCTGCAGGCAATGAAAGAGATCTCAGGTCCTGTAATCGCCATTGCATTGATCCTGGCAGCAGTATTCGTACCGGTAGGATTTATTCCTGGTATCGTAGGTCGCCTGTATCAGCAGTTTGCGATCACTATCGCGATCTCAGTACTGATCTCCGCTTTTATCGCGTTGTCCCTGACTCCGGCATTGTGTACGCTGATTCTGCGTCCTATGCACCTGGATAAGGATTCAAAAGGTCTGAACAAGTTATTCTATCGTTTCAATACCTGGTTTGGTCATCTCACCAGCCGTTATTCACTGGGTGTAAAGAAGAGTATCCGCTGGGCAAGGTATGTGATGATCCTGCTGCTGTGTATTTGTGTGGGCGTGTTCATGTTGTTCAGATCCAAGCCAACAGGGTTCATTCCTACTGAAGACGATGGCCGTTTGTATATCACGTTTGACTTACCGGAATCAGCTTCTACAGAGCGAACCGTAGAGGCGCTGACAGGTATGATGCATGCACTGGATAGCGTACCGGGTATCGGGCACTATGCAGCATTGGGTGGTCTGAACGTTATCAGCTTTGCGACCAAATCAAATAGTGCGACCATCTTTGTGCAGTTGAAACCATGGGACGAAAGAAAGTCTAAGGAAACGCAGATCCAGGCAATCGCTGCTAACATACAGGCGAAACTATCCCGCTGGAAACAGGCATCTGTTGTCGTAATTCAGCCACCGGCTATTCCGGGTCTGGGTAGTACTGCCGGTTTCTCCTTTATCCTGGAGCAACGTAGTGGTGACCCTGATATCAAGGCCTTTGAAGGAGTATTGCAGAAGTTTACAGCTGCGATCAACCAGCGTCCTGAAATAGCAAGAGGATTCTCCTTCTTCACTGCACGTACACCGGGCTATCAATTGGAAATAGACCGTGAAAGGGCGAAGAAGATGGGAGTATCTATTTCATCTATCGCTACTGCGCTGTCCACTTATATGGGTAGTTCCTATGTGAATGACTTTACCATCTATGGACGTAACTTCCGTGTACTCACACAGGCTGATTCCAGCTATCGTGGAGATATAAAGGATCTGAACCAGATGTTTGTAAAGAATACAAATGGAGATATGGTACCGTTAAGTGCGGTGACTAATTATAAGGTGACTGAAACAGCCCCTGTGATTTCCCACTATAACCTGTTCCGTTCAGCGGAAATAAACGGTAGCCCTAATCCTGGTTATAGTAGTGGCGATGCGATCAATGCCCTGAAAGAAGTAGCGGCGCAGGTATTGCCGGAAGGCTACGGATATGAGTTCTCCGGTTTGAGCCGTGAAGAATTGTTATCCGGTAGTAAAACGGTGTACATCTTCGCATTGTCTATTGTGTTTGTATTCCTCTTCCTGGCAGCGTTGTATGAAAGCTGGTCAGTACCGTTCTCCGTACTGCTGGCGGTGCCGATTGGTGCGTTTGGTGCGATCCTGACGCTTACCTTCCTGCCAAAGATCAGTAATAACGTATATGCACAGATTGGTTTGATTACGTTGATTGGTTTATCAGCCAAGAATGCGATCCTGATTGTGGAGTTTGCGAAAGAACGTGTGGATAGAGGAATGGAGCTGGTTACCGCGACGGTAGAAGCTGCGAAGCTGCGTCTGCGTCCGATTATCATGACCTCCCTGGCATTCCTGTTGGGTATTCTGCCACTGGTACTGGCTTCCGGCGCAGGTGCAGAATCACGTAAAACGATGGGTTGGACGGTATTGGGTGGTATGTTTACCGCTACCTTCCTGGCGATCTTTATTGTACCTGTTTTGTTTGTAACGATCACAAGACTGGCATATGGTAAAGATAAACTGAAGGCGATGCAGGATAACTACAAAGTGATGCAGGATCATATGGATGTATAAACAAATAAGGTGGCCATTGGCCACCTTATTGCAAGAATAACAAAGCCCGCTCATTCGAGCGGGCTTTAACATTTTACTTACCAACCACTTGTCTGTAGTATAGCAAAATGGCTAACAGGGACAGGGCAATCGAGGATAGAAAGAATATCAAAAATATTTTCCATCCTATATGAACAGTTATTTTATCTGCTGGTGGTGCGACATCTCTATACACCTTATTCTGCGCACGGGATGACACACTTGCTTGTCTGGTAGCTTCTTCCAGAGCAATCCGCTGCATCAAAGCAACTTTAATATGAGCCGGAGGCATTGGAGCATCTTTAAATGCAGCCCGCTCCATACGACGTTCTACTTCTTCCATTTCTGTATGTAATTCAGGAAAAATGTTCAAATGGATTCGCAGGTCTTCTTCTTCTTCCAGGGTAGCGAACCCAAGAAAGTGTTTTTCGATTAGGCCATCTGATATGTAACGCTCGTATTCCATATACTTATTTAGGTTTTCTCTCAAGTTAACATGTCATCCATTCAAAGGATGGAGAATAAGCAATTTTCCACGGCTTTGCTAAGGTGATAAAAATGTCAGACAAAAAGTTGTCCAATTTAGTGAATTAAGAAAAACCCCAAAAAAAAATGAAATTAAGGGTACATTCTCCCATTTATAGCTGTATATAAATGATTTTAATGTGTTGCCTAGTTGCTTTTTTTCTTGAATATGTTCCCGATCCCCTTTACCGCCTCTTTCCCAACATTCTTCAAATCTTCTGCTTTGTTGGTTGTCGTAGTTGTATTCGAAGTATCCTTTTTTCCACCAAGTAACTGCTTGGCCAGCTCTTCTTTCGCTGCTTCTTTAACGGTGTTTACCGCTTGGTTTTTAACGGATTGCAAAGTATCTTTTATCGCTGTCTTTACTGTGTCTACCTTATTTTTTACTAAAGTAGCAGCCTGATCTTTCAGGTTATTTATTGTATTGCCAGCGGTTTCCTGCAAGTTAGTTTTATAAGTTGGTTTTAAGATATTTCCTCCCAATAAAACATTTAAATGAATACTATCACTTACGTTTACGGGTATACCTTTGTTACTTGCCTGGGTTGTCAGACTGGTAATCAGGGCATCTCCCTGTTTGCCAATTACACTCCTCGGCAGGGTCATCAGCATCGTATAATCCAATGACTGATCAAAACCATGAGAACCACCGATCTGCATGTGCATACCGTTAAAGTTCAGTGTGAATGGATTGATTTTTACTCTTCCGTTCTCGAAGGAGAAGTAAGTCTTCAGGTCCTTCAGGGATAGGTTTTTCAAGGCAGTCACGTTCAGGGTGTTCGCCAGTTGGTCTACTACCCCAAATTTCTGCAACGCTCCTTCCAGTACAAATAGGTTACCATCTCCGTTGAGGCTGTTCAGGATAGGCATCATGTCCTTGCCCAGCTGACCCTTCATACTCAATTGAGACGTGACTTTACCTCCTATGAACTGTGCGATTGGCATCAGTTTCTGTACCGTATTGAATGACTTAAATGCCTGTTGGATATCTATCTGCTGTACATTGTAAGACATACTGATATCAGGGGTATTAGGATTTGCCTTTGTGCTGTAGCTACCATTTACTTCCATTGTACCCTGCATAGCATTGGCTTTCACCTGTTGCATAGTAACGGTCTGATCTTTGACAAGCAGTGCACCGCTTACATTGGTCAGATCCAGTTGATCATAGCGTACCTTGTCTGCTGTTGCATTCAGACTCAGGTTCAGATTAGCAGGTACTGCAAATGGTGCACTGGGGGTATCCGTTGTCGCGGTGGCAGTAGTTTCCGTACCCATCCATTTATTCAGGTCAATCTGATCTGCCTTCACGGTCAGGTTACCATCCAATGGTTCGTTTTTGAATGCATAGGCCAGCATATTATTTACTGCACCATTGGCTTTGAAATTTGTGCCCATGTATTGACCGTCGAATGATTCTACAGTTACATTCTTTGGATTAAATTTCATGGAAAGGTTATTCACCTTTACGCCATCCGGATAATCTTTGCTGCGATACAGCAGGTTAGTCACCAGGATGCTGCCTGCTGCATAGAAACGGTCATATTGTTGCTTTTCGATGGCGCTCATGTTGCCTTTCGCACTTACGTCAGCATCTACAATACCACTTACAGCGGTTCCTTCGTCCAGTTTTACGAACTGGGTCACTTTTGAAAGGTCCAGGCTACCTTTGGCAGCACCATCTATATACATGTCAGAGATAGGTGTTTTTACCAGCAGGCGCAGGTCCAGTGGGGTATTGTCCATATCAAGATGTGCAGCAGGCATGTCAATAACTGTATGATCAGGTACACCGTCAGGATTGTTGACCTTCAGGGCGATCTGTATATTTTTTACTGGCTTAGGCAGGTCGGGATATTGGAAGAACCCGTCCTTTACCTGGAGGTTCAGGCCAAATGCCGGCATCTGTGTAGCACTGTAAGTACCTTTCACAAAGCCATCGAATGTTGCTGTACCAGATGTCTTGATCTTCTCGAAATCTGTCATGAAGATAGCCGGTACCAGTGAAAGGATATCTTTAAACTGGGTAGAAGGCGCTTTCATGCTCAGATCCATCCCATAAGTACTGTCATTCACCAGGGTGAAAGAACCTTGTGCCGTGAGCTGCAGGTTATTCAGACTGGCTTTAGCCTGTTGGATAGTGTAGGTATTGGTTTTATTATCTACTTTGATGTCTGCATCCATTTTGGTATGGGTACGTAGCAGGTAGGGGATAAGACCATAACGGAAAGTTACAGCTTCCGCTTCTGTGGAAGTGGTAAGCGTAAAGAGGTCCTGTGTAAAATCACCTTTGCCTGAGTGATCCAGGTTTTCGATGATCATACTCATATCTCCCTGACGATCAGTATACTCGATATAAGCATCTTCGATTTTGTACTGTTGCAGGCTCATTGCAAACTTAGTCGCAGCAGTATCTGCAGGATTGATCCGGGCAGTATCTGGTTTGGTGATATCCCAGTTTGCCTTACCGTCTTTGTTGATGATAGCGTGAATACGTGGTGCATCGACATTGATGTTGTAGATATCGTAGGTTTCTCCCTTAATTACGCTCATCAGGTTCAATGCCACATCAATTTTTTTCACGGAGATCAGTGTATCTCCGACAAAAGGCGCGCGGTTTACCACCTGCAGGTCTTCCAGTGCCACGGCAAGGCGTGGGAAGTGCCTGATCAAACTGATATCCACGTCTTTAAAGTCAACGTCCGCCTCTAACTGCTTATTCAGTTCAGTCTTAACGATGGACATAATCTTTCCTTTGAACAGGAAAGGAATAGCAATAGCTGCTACTATTAGTACGAGCAGCAGTATGCCTGTTACTTTCAGGATCTTCTTTAACATGTGGCTGATATAGGTTTATATATTCCGATTGAAGATAACAAGTAAAGTTCGTATTCTTCAAATTAGCTTACTTTTGCTCCTGAATTTTTATATCTGATTGATTATGACACCTGAACGTAGAGCACGCATATTATCTGTACTAAATAGACGCCAGGCCGGCCTCACAGTCGTGCTGGATAATATAGAGGATCCACATAATATCGCTGCTATCATGCGTACCTGTGATGCAGTGGGTATACAGGAAATTTTTACGGTGAATAACAAGCCGCCAAGGGTAAAGAAATGGGGCGCCAAAAGTTCATCCAGTGCCAATAAATGGTTGACGCATCATAAGTTTACCGATGTGCATGAATGTATTAAAGTGTTGAAGCAGCGATATGATAAATTGATGACCACACATCTTGCACAGGATTCAGTGAGTTTATATGATATTGATTTTAAAGAATCTGTTGCACTGGTATTTGGCAATGAACAGACGGGTGTATCAGAAGCATTCCTGGCAGCTGCCGACGGGAATTTTATTATTCCGCAAATGGGCATTATCCGATCACTGAATGTATCTGTTGCCTGTGCGGTGAGTATTTATGAAGCTATGCGGCAGAAGACACTGGCAGGGCATTATGACAAGAGGAGTTTGCCCGATGAACAATATAATATGCTGTTGGAGAAATGGGGATATGAAGAAGAAGAATAAATACAATTAAAAAAGCTTTTGCCCATGGCAAAAGCTTTTTTAATTGTAGGTACACCTGTTGCGTACCTTATAAAATTTAATTCATTTTACGCACTACAAGTTACACAACCCTCTTCCATAGTGCATACTGCACCTTCAATTATCTCCACCTCATCTAACTTCGGGTCTACTTTCTTTTCTCCTGCAGGTGCTGTAGCAGCGATCATAGGTTCCATATTCTGACCACCCTGTTTTTCTACAGTGAACTGTACCGCCTGTGCAGCAGCCTGTGTGCGCAGATAATACATACCTGTCTTCAGACCTTTCTTCCATGCATGGAAGTGCATAGATGTCAGCTTCGCAGCAGATGGTGTATCTACAAACAGGTTCAGCGACTGAGACTGGCAGATGAACGCTCCACGATCGGCAGCCATATCGATTATTGTACGTTGTTTGATTTCCCAGACAGTCTTGTACAATGCTTTGATATTAGCCGGAATTTCCTGGATGTTCTGGATTGAGCCATTTGCAGAAATGATCTTATTCTTCATATCATTATCCCACAGGCCCAGTTCTACCAGGTCTTTCAGCAGGTGCTTATTTACTACCACAAACTCACCACTCAATACACGACGTGTGTAGATGTTGGAAGTGTATGGTTCAAAACATTCGTTGTTACCAAGGATCTGAGAAGTAGATGCGGTAGGCATGGGAGCCAGCAACAGGGAGTTGCGAATACCATGTTTCTTGATCTCTGTTTTCAGTGAAGCCCAATCCCAGCGAGCAGAAGGAGTTACGCTCCACATATCAAACTGAAGGATTCCTTTGGATGCCGGAGAGCCCGGGAAGGTTTCGTAAGCGCCTTCTTTTATAGCCAGATCTTTGGAGGCAGTAAGTCCTGCAAAGTAAATGGTTTCAAAGATCTCTTTATTCAGTTGTTTTGCTTCTTCACTTTCGAATGGATAACGCATCAGGATGAATGCATCAGCCAGGCCCTGTACGCCCAGTCCGATAGGACGATGACGCAGGTTAGAGTTACGAGCCTGCTCAACCGGATAGAAGTTATGGTCAATGATGCGGTTCAGGTTAATAGCGACCTGGTACGTCACATCAAATAAACGCTGGTGATCAAATTTACCATCGATCACGAATCGTGGCAGTGCCAGTGAAGCCAGGTTACATACAGCTACTTCGTTCGCGTCTGTATATTCGATGATTTCTGTACACAGGTTGGAACTCTTGATAGTACCCAGGTTCTGTTGATTTGATTTGCTGTTCGCAGCATCTTTATACAGCAGGTAAGGGTTACCTGTTTCGATTTGAGCATCGAGAATAGCAAACCACAGATCCTGCGCTTTTACAGTTTTACGTGCGCGGTTTTCACTTTCGTATTGTGTATATAATTTCTCAAATGCTTCACCCCAGCATTCATGCAGGCCTGGTGCTTCGTGTGGGCAGAACAGGCTCCAGTCGCCATTTTCTTCAACACGTTTCATAAACAGGTCTGGTACCCACAGTGCATAGAACAGGTCTCTTGCACGCATTTCCTCTTTACCATGGTTCTTGCGCAGATCCAGGAATTCAAAGATGTCAGCATGCCATGGTTCCAGGTAGATAGCAAATGCACCTTTACGTTTACCACCACCCTGATCTACATAGCGTGCAGTATCGTTGAACACACGCAGCATAGGAATGATACCATTGGATGTTCCATTAGTACCGCTGATATAAGAACCCGTAGCGCGGATGTTATGAATGCTCAGGCCAATACCACCGGCACTCTGTGAGATCTTTGCAGTTTGCTTAAGTGTGTCATAGATACCTTCGATGCTATCGTCCTGCATAGTGAGCAGGAAACAGCTCGACATCTGTGGCTTAGGCGTACCTGCATTGAACAGGGTAGGCGTAGCATGCGTGAACCAGCGCTCGCTCATCAGGTTATAGGTCTTGATGGCAGCGTCGATATCCTCTTTGTGTATACCAACCGCCACACGCATCAACATATGTTGTGGACGTTCCGCCACTTTCCCGTCTATCTTTAATAAATAAGAACGTTCCAGTGTTTTGAAACCAAAATAGTCGAATGCGAAATCGCGGTCATAAATTATATTGGAGTCGAGAATTTCTGCATGTTTGCTGATGATCTCCATCACATCGTCGGAGATCAATGGAGCAGGTTTCCCAACTTTAGGATCGATATATTCATACAGCTTCTTCATTGTCTGAGAGAATGATTTCACTGTATTTTTATGCAGGTTACTTACTGCAATGCGTGAAGCCAGCAGTGCGTAATCCGGATGTTTTGTAGTAAGCGAAGCGGCTGTTTCTGCAGCCAGGTTGTCCAGCTCAGTGGTATTTACACCATCATACAAACCTTGAATTACTTTCTTGGCAACGTCGATAGCATCTACATAATCCGCATTTAATCCATAACAAAGCTTTTCAACGCGGGCAGTAATCTTATCAAACTTTACCGCTTCTTTGCGGCCGTCGCGCTTAATTACAAACATGGTTAAATGAATTTAAAGGTTAGTGTGTTAGAATGTGTGTGGGCAAAAAATGTCAGCTTATAGCTTGCAATTATTATGCCTTTATACATGAATCCGGTAAATAATTAGAAATCTTCATCGAGACTGAATGTCTGTGTATCTTTTCCAGACATTACACCTGCTTTCTGATAATCACCTACACGTTTTTCGAAGAAGTTGGTTTTTCCCTGGAGAGAAATCATCTCCATGAAATCAAACGGATTTGCAGTATTATATATTTTGCTATAACCTAATTCTGACAGCCAGCGGTCAGCTACGAATTCAATGTATTCCGCCATCAGCTTACTGTTCATACCTATTAATGCTACAGGCAGTGCGTCGATAATGAATTCCTTTTCAATTTCAACAGCGTTGGAAATAATCTGGTGTACCTGCTCTTCTGATAATTTTTGCTCCAGCATACTATAGAGCAGACAAGCAAATTCACAGTGCAGTCCTTCATCACGGCTAATTAACTCATTGGAGAAGGTGAGACCAGGCATCAGACCTCTTTTCTTCAACCAGAAAATAGAACAGAAACTTCCTGAGAAGAAGATACCTTCTACTGCAGCAAATGCTACCAGGCGCTCTGCAAAGTTGCCGTTCTCAATCCAGCGAAGCGCCCATTCTGCTTTTTTCTTCACAGCAGGTACCGTATCGATGGCATGGAACAGGCGATCTTTTTCCACCGGATCTTTTACATAAGTATCAATCAGTAATGCATAGGTTTCAGAGTGGATGTTTTCCATCATGATCTGGAAACCATAAAAACAACGTGCTTCCGGCAGCTGCACTTCACTCATGAAGTTAACGGCCAGATTTTCATTTACAATGCCATCACTGGCTGCAAAAAATGCAAGTACGTGTGTAATAAAGTGACGTTCACCATCGTTCAGATTTGCCCAGTCTTTCAGGTCCCCACTCAAATCTATCTCTTCTGCAGTCCAGAAACTGGCTTCGTGCTTCTTATACTTTTCCCATACAGCGGGATAATTGATTGGTAGCA
The DNA here is from genome assembly GCF_039596155.1 of Chitinophaga sp. GTDB lineage: Bacteria > Bacteroidota > Bacteroidia > Chitinophagales > Chitinophagaceae > Chitinophaga. The sequence goes on along the minus strand of NZ_JBCNKF010000022.1, from coordinate 54,555 downwards.
ATACAAAGCGGTCCTTATTTTCCTTTAAAAGGAGTTCATTCTCGTAGTTCATCAACTCAATTAATTTAATTATGGTTAACGTATATAGACATGCAAGGACATTACGGAAAGGAGACGTTCCCGCCAATTAATTTGCTATTGAACCCTTTTTCTGTGATACCCTTTCTTATTATACGTACGCTGGTTTGTTCAGGACTGGTGCATTGCGCTGGTGTTCTTTCTCGGGGATTTGTAACAACACAATTTCGCCATGAACTGATACAAATGTAACAATGATCTTCACTGGCTATATTTTAAGTTATTAACGACCTGTGGAAAAACCATGTGGGTAATTATAAAATGAAGCAGGACAGGGAGATTGGGGAATATTAAATCTATCCGCAAGTGTTTTGCACATAGAAAATTATTTAGATATTATTTAGTTTTTTTTCCGAAAATCCGGCTAAATTTTTACCAATTTTTTGTTAATTCATTTACTACCAGTAGGATAAAAAAAATTATTTGTACAATATTAGCAGAAAGTATAATCATTTATCATGTCCGCACCCGTTCTCCATTTAAAAAATGTGATTAAAGCCTATGAGGATCATGTAGTTCTGAATATCCCTGATCTCCAATTGGAATATGGAACCTATTGGTTGTTAGGAGGAAACGGAGCCGGCAAGACCACCAGCATGAAAGTAATGGCCGCACTGATTCCAAGCCAGGGAGAAATCAGTGTGGAAAACGTGCAGGCTAAACAGCAACCTGTACAATTCCGACGCCTCGTTAGCTATGCAGAAGCAGAGCCTGTTTACCCCGGTTTCCTGACCGGAAAAGACCTGGTGAGCTTATACCTGAAAACCAAAGGAAAAGGTTACAAAGACCTGGACCAGATCATACACCTGTTAGGTATTCATGAGTTTATCCACAGACCTGTCAGCGGCTACTCCAGTGGCATGTTGAAAAAACTATCGCTGGTACTGGCATTCACCGGTACCCCCAGGGTGATTTTACTCGATGAACCACTTATTACGCTGGATGTGCAGACTGTTCCGCTGATCAATAACCTGGTCGAAGAATTCCATACCAGATATGGCGTCACATTTATTATTAGTTCACACCAGCCAGTTTCGGGCAGTTCTATCCGCTTACAGGTACAGGATAAAAATATTGTAGCAGCTCATGGCGTTATCTAAAATATTTACCGGCCGGTTCTATGCAAGTAATGCGGCCCTCTTTTTCCTGGTATTCTATTTCTTTTTTGGAATTGTACCCGGCAATATGTTGCTTTCTTATCACCTGGCATTGATCAGAGGATTTACCGGCAATGCAGATTTCCTTTGCCTGGTATTACTGGGTTGGGCAGCGTACAATGTGAAGTGTATATTATTTGTTCTGAAAACACTAAGCGCAAGAGAATCTTTATACCTGTACGCAACAATGGGCGTACTGGAAGGTATGCATAAATGGCGCACCTGGTTCCGTATTCATTGCTCCCTGTATCTGCCTGCACTCGCCTATGGCGGTGTAGCGGCAAGTATCGCCTTTAAAGAAAAACATATAGGCGCCGTTGTTACTATTATCCTCTTTCAGTTACTGATGTCCATAGTCCCGTTGTTTGTATATGATCGTAAGATGAAAAGCCCCGGTACTACCTCTCTCTTCATCAGGTGGCAGCAACAACTGAACCGGTTATTCACCAAACCATTGTGGGCATATTACTTATATGAATTGTTGAATAATGGCAGCCGGTCACTGTTCATTACAAAAGGCATAACAGGGCTGATCATTATCGCTACTTACTCGCTGATGGAACAACCCTACGAATTACGTTTCATGCTGGTCGGCCTTTTGCTGGTATTACTGGCCCATACTGTACTGGTCTTTAATCACAGGCAATTCGATGACCTGAAATTATCGATGTCTATACAGTTGCCAATCACACTGTGGAAAAGATATGCACAAACATCTGCTGGGTATTTTGTGTTGTTACTGCCTGAATTTCTTTTCCTCGCTGTGCGAACTTTTCAGGTGGCAGGCCCACTAGATCAATTATTGTTTATTTGCCTGAGTGTATCAATGCTGGTCATGTGGAGAATGCTGTTATACTTTCCACGGCTGGATCAGGATAAATATTTTCGTTGGGTACTTATTTCGATAGTCATATCGCTGTTCATGATCCTGGCGTATTTATACTGGTACCTGGTGGTGGGCCTGCAGGTGCTGGCATTTGCGATCTTTAGTATGCGGTATTATAAATACGAGCCACCACTGGCCGACGTACAGTAAGCCCCTCTCATTTTCTTAGAAAGCTTCTCAAAATGAGAAGCTTTTTTTTTTGCGTAGTAAAGGAACTTTTTATCAAAATGCCTGTTAGTAAAGCATTTGAATGTTTCATGCCAGAACCGGAACAATTTTCGGCTATTATCCGGCATCGAATAAACTTATACAAAAATGAACAACCTTTTAAGCGTACTTCTACTTGCATCTGTCTCTCTACAAACATTCGCGCAGGCACCCGATACGACCAAAGTGCCCTTTGGCGGAATGGACTGGACCTGGCAAAACGGAAATGACAGAAGAGATCAACCCAATCTGCAGTCGAAGTATGTGACTGGCATCGTGATGCTGGATGTGAACTATACTCATTCTTTCAACAATCCTAATGACAATACGGTAGTTGGTTCCACTGCACTGTCACGCAACAATGAAATACAGGTATCCAGTGCTGCCCTGGGTGGTGAGTTTAATTACAATGGCGCCAGAGGCCGCATCGTTACACAATTTGGTACCCGTTCTATCGTCGTACCACGCAATGACTATAGTGTGTACAGAGGTCAATACCAACTCAATAATGCTTACAGGTATATCAGTGAAGCCTATGCCGGCTACCATTTTAACAAGTGGTATGGCATCAACGTAGATGCCGGTATGTTCATGTCCTACATCGGATTGAACTCTTACTATCAGGTGGAAAACTGGGAATACCAGGCCAGCTTTACCTCTGATAATACACCCTGGTTTTTCAACGGTGTACGTGTGCAGATCTTTCCTTCCAAACATTTAAAAATCGAACCATGGCTCATCAACGGCTGGCAAAGCTATGGTAAATTCAATGCTATGCCCGGCGTAGGATTCAACATCACTTATGCACCACATGATAATCTTAAACTGGTTACGAACAACTACTATGGCTCAGATGCTGCAATGATTCCGGACCGTAAGCGTTTTCACTCAGATAACAGTGTGCTGTACAGATATTACAATAAACCTGCTTCTAATGGAATTACTAAAATGGCCTTCTCCCTCACCGGTGACATCGGTTTCGAAAAAGGAGGTGGGGTGAATGGCTTCTCTAACAGTGATAGTACCAAAGGACCGGCCCAATATTTCCTGAGTGCCATGTTCTATAACCGTACCTGGTTTGCCCATGATCACCTGGCATGGACCATCGGTGGCGGTGTAATGAAAAACCCCGGCCGTTACCTGGTGCTGTATCCTACCGGACAGGCCAGCCCTTTGCCTAACCCCGCAGATCCTACCAAAACAGAAGGGGCCTATCCATTCTCTGCTAATCCCGGTGATCAGTTTGCCGCATGGGATTGCAGTACTAACCTGGACTGGATGCCCAATCAAAACCTGACTTTCAGGATTGAGTATGTGCACAGACATGCAAGCGTACCCTACTTCGCAGGCAAAGGAGGTGTGACTTCTCCTACCGGTTATACCACCACTCCATTGCCGGCAGACTGGCGCCCGGACCTTGTGAAGTCTGAAGACAGGATCATCGCCGCTATATTATTCAGGCTGTAATTAATCGCAATACATGTAATCGAAATGCTGTAACTATCCTGTGAGAACGAAAATGAGGGTTGCCACCAGGCAACCCTCATTGTATTTATACGTGATAAATATTATTTCAAATTGATTATATTCGTTTTTCAAGTGCGTAAACGTAGGGACTGATCAACCGCGTCTTTAATTGAATTTATCCATGGGCTTATTCTCAAAACTCTTCGGGAAGCGTAGCGAACCTGCTTCCAATGAACAATTACCTGTAGTACATATCCCTGATTCTGATGAGCGTATGAACTGGGCCATTGAAAAAGCCAGATCCAGTATGCATCACTTTCAGGATTGTTTGTTATCACCAACACCTGCACAGCAATACTTCTCTGTAAAAGTACTGATCGATGATGGGAACAACCGCGAGCATATCTGGTTAACCACTCCTAGCTTTGATGATGAAGGCAATCTGTATGGAGAAGTAGGTAACAAACCTGTGTATGTTAATTCTGTTTCCATCAATCAACGTATAGGTATTGATCCCCGGTTTATTACTGACTGGATGATTATTGAAAATGGCCGCCTCATTGGTGGTTATACTATTCGTGCCATCCGTGAAGGATTGCCGGGGCACGAATTATCTGAGTTTGACAGGCAGGTAGGATTATACATTGATGAGGGAATTGACTATTTCTCACATGACTTTTCTACACCGGAAGGTGCCATCCTTTGCCTGGAAGATGCTTATGACGAGCAGGACATAGATAAGGCCGTGTCCTGCAAAAACTTTTATGAAGAAGCCAGATTACTGCTGGAAAAAATGAACGACAGGTTCAGCAGTCCTGAAATTATAGAAACCACTGCAGAGGTACTCCGCCTTTCCTTTATCAAGAACCTGGAAGAAGAGGGTTTCCCCGTATTCCACAACCTGCTTCGGGCTTTCCCTGAAAGAAAGAAGGTGACCGGGAACCTTTATCTCATTACCGAAGTTTGTATTTTCCCTGATGGGGGAAAAAGTCGCCAACAATTATATACCTTCAGGGATGAAGATGGATGGAAGGTGCTGAATGTGGCCGAAGAATAAACAAACATTTATATGAAGCAGTTAATCCGATACAGCCTGTTATGTATAGGGCTGTTATCTACGTCTATGTCTACCGCCCGTCAACTGCTCAACGTGGGGGTAGCAGGTCTCAGTCATGATCATGTACATCTGCTCATGCATCAGTTTAAAGAAGGTAAGGTGCGCATAGCCGGTATTGCAGAAGCCGACACTGCGCTGATAGCCAGGTACAAAAAAAGTTACCACCTGCCCGATTCGCTGTTTTATCCTGATCTGAATACCATGCTGGCAAAGGTGCATCCGGATGCTGTATTGGGTTATAACCCGGTAGCAGAACACATACTGGTAGTAGAAGCCTGTGCCCCTAAAGGTATTCCGGTAATGGTAGAAAAGCCGCTCGCTGCTACAGTGGCGCAAGCTACACGAATAGCCGCACTGGCAGAAAAGTACCACATTCCTGTGCTCACCAATTATGAAACTACCTGGTATAGCACGAATCAGTACCTGTATGAACTGGTGCATAAAGACGCTATTGGCCCGGTGAGAAAAATGATCGTGCATGACGGACATGAAGGCCCGATAGAAATCGGATGCAGCAGGGATTTTACCAACTGGCTCACAGACCCTGTAAAAAACGGGGGAGGAGCAATTGTGGATTTTGGTTGTTATGGCGCTAACCTGATGACCTGGCTGATGAATGGAAAAGCACCCATCGCTGTAACTGCAGTGACAAGGCATATCAAACCTTCAGTATATCCCAGGGTAGATGATGATGCGACTATTTTGCTGGAATACCCGGATGCGACCGGTATTATTGAGGCTAGCTGGAACTGGCCTTTTAGTATCAAAGACTGGGAAGTATTTGGTAAAAGTGGGTATCTGCATGCACTGAATGCAAGTCAATTACAACAAAGGAAAAAGGATAGTACACAGGCGCTGACCGTACCCATGCCTGCTTATTCAGATAACCTGACATACCTGGCAGCTGTTTTAAATGGCACCCTACAACCCGGTAATGACTTATCTTCCCTGAACAATAACCTGATTGTGGTGAAAATCCTGGAGGCTGCACGAAAGTCGGCCCGGGAAGGAAAGAGACAGGTCATCAGTTCACTATAGTTGCCCGGTATCTACGCTATGAAAAACATATTCATTCTTCTGATGCTGCTTTGCCAGCTTAGCTATGCTCAACAGATAACCCCCGCTTTATTTGCACATCCTCCTGCCAGCGCCGGCATCCGTTGCTGGTGGTGGTGGCTCAATGGCAATGTCACAAAAGAAAGCATCACATTGGACCTGGAAGCTATGAAAGACAAGGGTTTCAGTGGTGCTTGCATTGTAGATGCAGGTGGGCAGAATCAACGGGATAATGGGAATGTACCGGAGGGTCCTATGTTTGGTTCTCCTGAGTGGGTCGCCTTATTTCAGCATGCAGTCAGAGAAGCGCATAGATTAGGATTGGAGCTGAGTTTGAATATTCAGAGCGGTTGGAACCTCGGAGCGCCGGATGTAACACCACAGGAAGCAACGAAACATATCACCTGGTCAGATACTACACTGACAGGAAATAAGATAATAGCGGTACAATTGGCGATACCGCCCGCCAGGATAGGATTTTACAGGGATATTGCCGTACTGGCATTTCCATGGAGAGATACTGCAGGGATACATCCCCTGAAAGATCTGCACAAAAAGGCGGCCTTTGAAGAAGCCGGATTTTCCGCCGCAGATACCCGCTATTTACTGAAGAACGATGTGGTGGGCAAAGCAAATGCCCATCACGCTGAAGTACTTGATATCACCCGTTGCATGGATCATACAGGACGCCTGAAATGGAAGGCTCCTGCAGGCAAATGGGTGATCATGCGATTCGGTTATACCAACAATGGTGCACGCATTTCTACCGCCAGCGGCAAATGGCAGGGCCTTGTGATCGACTATATGAATGCTACCCATTTTGACAGGTACTGGAATACCCATGTTAAACCATTGCTGGATGGTATCGGGACAGAAGCTGGTACGACACTACGCTACCTGCAAACAGACAGCTGGGAATTGGGCGGAATTAACTGGACGGAAAACTTTCGCAAAGAATTCCAGGCCCGCAGAGGATATGACCTGTTACCCTACCTGCCGGTAGTAGCCGGGAAAATCATCGATAGCCCCGATTCCAGCAACCAGTTCCTGAATGATTTCAGGAAGACGATCGGCGACCTCGTATCTGATTACCATTACAAAGTATTTAAAACGCATGCCGCCAAATATGGAATGGGCATAGGACCTGAATGTTCCGGTCCCCACGTCGGTTTCTTTGATGGATTAAAAAACTACGGACATAGCGATATTATGATGAGTGAGTTCTGGTCACCTTCCGCACACCGCCCGGATCCTGATAGCCGTTTTTTTGTAAAGCAGGCTGCAAGTGCCGCACATATTTACAATAAACGGCTGGTGGGTGCAGAGGCGTTTACCACCATCGGGAAACACTGGAACGATGTAATATGGCGTGACATGAAAAGCGCTTTCGATCATGAGGTATGTGCAGGCTTGAATCTCGTGTTCCTCCATACGTTCACTTCTTCACCTGCCGCTATGGGTGAGCCGGGACAGGAATATTTTGCAGGTACGCACCTGAACCGCCATATTACCTGGTGGCCTTTGGCAGATGGTTTTTTTAACTATATGGCAAGGGTACAGTACATGATGCAGCAAGGAAGATTTATTGCTGACGTGGTTTATTTTTATGGGGATCATGTACCGAATATTGCAAGGAACAAAGAAAGCGATCCGGCACATGTATTACCCTTCAATGACTACGATGTGATCAATGAAGAACAGCTGATGAAAATGGAATTGAAGAATGGCCTGCTGGAATTACCCGGTGGTATGCGATACAGGAAACTGGTAGTGCCCGCAGATTATAAATTGTCCGAAACTATCCGCCAGAAGGTAAATTCCCTGCAAACCCATGTAACCCTCACGCCCGATTTTATTGGCGAAAATATAAACTGGATACACCATCAGCAGGATAGCATCGACTATTACTTTGTAAGCAACAGGGCCGATACTGCTGTAAAGGTAAATGTGAGTTGCCGGGTCACTGGCAGACAGCCTGAATGTTGGGATCCTGTAACGGGAGAAATACGTCAAATTTCTTCTTTCAGGCAGGAAAAGGGATTCACTACTATGTCGCTGGGTTTTGCGCCATATGGGTCTTATTTTATCGTTTTCAGGAAACCTTTTACCGGCGATGGCAAAGCCGGAACAAACAACTATGTCTTTATCCCAGAAGACACGCTACATGCGCCCTGGCAGGTACAATTCAAAAACCTTCCCGCCAAGACATTTACAAGTTTGCAAAGCTGGACGAACTACCCTGATTCCGCCGTGAAATACTATTCAGGTGCGGCTACTTATCGACAGTCATTTAACTGGAATGGCACATCAACTGATTCTCTTTACCTCGACCTCGGCGATATACAGGATGTCGGTATCGCACAGGTATCCTTAAATGGAAAAGACCTGGGCATTGTATGGACACCTCCGTTCAGCGTGCCGGTATCCCTGAAAAAAGGGCGGAACGACCTGCAGATCACTGTTATCAACAGCTGGCGAAACCGCCTGGTGGGAGACAGAGGCCTGCCCGAAGCACAACGTGCTACTCACACCAATATCTTCATCCGTCCTGAATGGAATTTGCTGCCGGCGGGTTTATTAGGCCCCGTGGTAATAGGCCGGCTGGTTGAGCAATAACGGTTATTAAAACAACAGGTAAAGCAACATCCAGCTGCCGGCTCCTCATCCGCACTACGGCGGGTAAATGTTCATATGACGGAGAGGTTTAAATTCTTTTTTCTCTCTTTACAAATTTCCTTCTGATCACATCCTGTACCGGGATGCCTTCAATCTTACTCTCCAGCCAGGAGATGATGTCAAGGTACAGGAATGATCTTCTTTCGTATGGGTTCTGCGACAGTTGCACCAGTTTTTCCTTCAGGCTGGCAAATGCACTTTTCAATGCCTTCGGATTCGCATAGATATTCTTACGAAGGAACTTCAATATTTCTTCCATCATCTGCCCAAGGTCTTTGTTCTTGGCAATGAAGTGATAGACTGATTTGATCAGGTATTCTACCAGGCTGTAATTTTCCAGTTCGTAATGAGCAATGAGGTGCAGGATACGGGCAAAACATTGGATATCTGCACGAAGGTTGCCAATACGCAGATGAATGATTTTGTTCAGGTATACAATCGCTTTGTTGTTGTCTCCACTTCCAAAGTAGAGGCAGGCGATCTTATAGTAAAACAGCAGCACCCTATGCTGATCTACCTTTAGCTGATGTTCTGCAATCTCCGCTTCCAGCTGCGGGATAATCACTAACCCTTCACTGAATGTTCCCTCCAGGAAATATCGGTTGATCCGCGCAGTATACACATAGACAAATGCAGTAGTTTTAGTATTCTCATTGAAGGTTTCATTGTTGTCAGCAATGAAGGTTTCCAGCGTACCCAGGTCACGGATAAATTTCTCGTGATTACTCGTATAAAACTGTGCAGTAAGCAGGTTGTGCATGGCCTTGATGTACAGCTCCACATCTGTCTTTTGCAGGGAAGGATACAGGGTAAACAGGTCTACCCATTTACGTGTATACCGGTAAAACATCACAAAGTCCTGCAGGATGTAGTAATACCAGCTATAGGCCTGGTACAGGTTGATCTTTTCATAAAAGCTCATATCCTGGTGACAATTAGCTGGTAGTTCTTTTTCAAAGAACAACTTTACCATATTGGCATCCCGCTCATCCCGGGCATGACCCAGCTTCAGGTAAAGTCCATACATGCGAAGGGAAAGCGTAGACAGCTTGCTGATGTTACTCAGCTTCTGCTCTATCACCCGGCTTTCTTCACTCAGTTCATCTGCCCTGTTTTCAAGGCTGCGGGTAATATGACGACTTTCTATAAGTTTCTCAAATTCAATGATTTCGTAACTTAGCATTACCTCTTCCTGTTCAATGGCCATGGCTTTGGCTTTTGAAAGGAGTTTCAGGCTCTGGTTATACAACCCCTTGCTGTAGAGTACACGGGCATAATCCAGTTGTTCCCGCAGATCTATCAATGGGTCTTTTTGCTTGTAGAGCAGGCGGAGCGTGGTGAGTAACTGTTTGTACAGGTGAGCTTTCACGTTGCTCAGCTGTTGCTTTTTGATAGCGGGTATTTTCTTGAGAATCAGTTCCTCATCATATTCCTTCAGTTTGTCCAGTGTGTTGAAAAGCTGGATGAATAAAACGTCTTCCTTCGTGTTATTTTTATTGAAAGCAAGCTGGAAATTCCGTTTTTCTGCTTTGGTGAGCGTTTTTATCAATATAAAGAGCGCATCATGCTGATTGTTGGACATCGTTTATAATATGTTATAATTGACTGACAATCAAACAATTATTTCTCGTCAGGCTATGTTATATATCGTAATTAAAGCAAATTTAGCTATATGGTAATTAAGGTTTGCTATTAGATTTGAAGTTACAAACAAACAGGGAAGCACAAAATTAATGATTTCGCCTGTGTTGCACGAAGTAAAGCATATTGGAAATTTTAATGTAGCAATTTTGTGTAACAGGCTCATAAAAAGTAATTACGGAATGGGAAAAACATTAGTTGACAAGATCTGGGACAATCATATCGTGGTAAGTAAACCTGGGTTTCCGGATGTAGTGTACATCAACACGCATTTTATCCACGAAGTTACCAGTCCGCAGGCATTTGACGGATTGCGCAAAAGGGGCATTCCGGTATTCCGTACTGGCAAGACCCGTGCTACTGCCGATCACAACGTACCAACTATGGACCAGCACCTGCCTATTAAGGAAGCGCTGAGCCGCAAGCAGGTAGAAATGCTGACAAAGAACACAGCAGAGTTTGGCGTAGAATTGTATGGTCTGGGCCACCCTTACCAGGGAATTGTACACGTAATCGGCCCTGAGCTGGGTATTACCCTGCCAGGTATGACCATCGTGTGTGGCGATAGCCATACCAGCACCCACGGTGCATTTGGTGCTATCGCTTTCGGTATCGGTACTTCTGAAGTGGAAATGGTACTGGCTACCCAATGCCTGCTTCAATACCGTCCAAAACGTATGAAAATTGAGGTAAATGGCCAGTTGAAAAAAGGCGTGGTATCGAAGGATATCATCCTGTATATCATCTCCAAAATCTCCGCATCCGGTGCTACCGGCTACTTCGTGGAATTTGCCGGCGAGGCGATCCGCAGCCTGAGCATGGAAGCTCGTATGACCATCTGTAACATGAGTATCGAGATGGGTGCACGTGGCGGTTTGATCGCTCCTGACCAGACTACTTTCGACTATATCAAGGGCCGTGAGTTTGCGCCTAAAGGTGCAGACTGGGATAAAGCCCTGGCTTATTGGGAAACCCTGTACTCTGATGCAGATGCTGAGTTTGACTCAGTGATCACATTTGATGCTGCAGATATTGAACCAATGATCACTTACGGTACCAACCCGGGAATGGGTATTGGTGTTACCCAGCACATTCCATCCCTGGAACAACTGGATGAAAAGGAAAAACCTTCCTTTAAGAAATCGCTGGATTACATGGGCCTTGAGGCTGGCAGCGGACTGCTGGGCAAGAAGGTAGACTATGTATTCATCGGTAGCTGTACGAACAGCCGTATTGAAGATCTGCGTATGGTGGCTGACTTTGTAAAGGGTAAGCAAAAAGCAGACGATGTGGTAGTATGGATCGTACCGGGTTCAAAGCAGGTAGAAGCACAGGCAAAGAAAGAAGGGATCGACAAGATATTTGAAGCTGCCGGTTTCCAGCTGCGCGAACCAGGATGTTCTGCATGCCTGGGTATGAACGAAGATAAAGTACCTGCCGGTATGTATTGCATCTCTACCTCTAACCGTAACTTCGAAGGTCGCCAGGGTCCAAACGCCCGTACCTTCCTGGCCAGTCCACTGTCAGCAGCAGCTGCAGCGATCACTGGTAAAGTAACAGATGTAAGAGAACTCGTATAAAAGTATAATCATGGCCTGGAACGCGGATTTATATAAAGAAAAGCATGCCTTTGTATTCAACTATGGTAACAGCGTAGTAGAATGGCTGCAACCCAAAGCTGGGGAAACCATCCTTGATCTGGGCTGTGGCACAGGTGAACTCACTGCTCAGATTGCTGAGCAGGGTGCAACAGTAAAAGGAATTGATGCATCCGCCAGTATGATTGCCAGTGCAAAGAGTCATTTCCCGGCTATCGATTTTGAGGTGGCAGATGGGACCACTTTTTCGCTGCCCCAAACCTTCGATGCGGTTTTTTCCAATGCTACCCTGCACTGGATCCGGCAGAAGGAAAAGGTACTGGACAGGATCTGGCATCACCTGAAACCAGGAGGCAGACTGGTACTGGAAATGGGAGGCAAAGGGAACGTAGACGACATCATGGGTGCACTACGCAAAGCGATGGAAGAAAAGGGATATGAATTTAAACCTTTTTGGTATTTTCCATCTCCGGGTGAGTATACTTCCCTGCTGGAAGAATACGGTTTCCGGGTGAATCAGCTGAACTACTTTGATCGTGAAACAGAGCTGGCTGATCCGGAAAATGGTATCGTAGAATGGCTGCAGATGTTCGGGGCACATTACCTTGAAGCAATACCTGCGGCAGACAGGTTACCGATCCTCCAGGCTGCCCAGGAAAGCCTGCGTGCTACTAACTTCCGTGATGGCAAATGGTATACTAAATATGTAAGGTTGCGCGTGAAAGCAACGAAAATTGCAGACGCACAATAATTTGTAAAACATGTAAATTTAAAGTCCTCTTCCGGGAGGCGATATATAATGAGTAAGAATTTTCAACAGTTGGAATCTACAGCAGTTCCTATTCCAATCGAAAACATTGATACTGACCAGATCATTCCGGCACGCTTCCTGAAAGCTACCACACGTGAAGGCTTTGGTGAGAACCTGTTCCGCGACTGGCGTTTTGATGGCGACAACCAACCTAAAGCTGATTTCATTCTGAACAATCCTACTTACAGCGGCCAGGTACTGGTGGCTGGTAAGAACTTTGGTTGTGGTTCCAGCCGTGAGCACGCTGCATGGGCGATTGCTGACTATGGTTTCAAAGTAGTGATCAGCAGTTTCTTTGCAGATATCTTCAAAAATAATGCACTGAACAACTTTATCCTGCCTATTCAGGTAACTGATGCCTTCCTGGAAAAGATCTTCACTGCAATCGAAAAAGATGCAAATGCGAGACTGGCTGTTGACCTGGAAAAGCAAACCCTGAAGATTGTATCTACAGGTGAGGAAACTTCCTTCGACATCAATCCATATAAGAAAGCATGCCTGATCAATGGCTATGATGATATTGACTACCTGTTAAGCCTGCGTAAGGAAATTGAAGCTTACGAAGCCACCCGGGAGTTTAATTTTTAACTTTTCGCTTTAACTCAACAAAACATTAAATGGGCGTAGACAAAAAAATACTGGTAATTCCGGGTGATGGTATCGGACAAGAAGTGACTACCTGGGGAAGGAAAGTGCTGGAAACTATAGCAACAAACTACAAGCACAACTTTACGTTTGAAGAAGGCATCATGGGACACGTAGCTATCGAAGCTACCGGCAATCCCCTGCCGGATGAAACACTGGATAAAGCACGCAAGAGTGATGCTATCCTGTTTGGCGCTATCGGACATGCCAAATATGACAATGATCCTACGCTGAAAGTACGTCCTGAACAGGGATTACTGAAGATCCGCAAGGAACTGGGATTGTATGCAAACCTGCGTCCTATTAAGTTGTTTGATGAGCTGCTGGAAGCTTCCAGCATCAAGCCGGAAATCCTGCGTGGAGCAGATATCCTGTTCTTCCGTGAGCTGACTGGCGATGTTTACTTTGGTGAAAAGAAACGTAGTGAAGACCGCAATACTGCGTCTGACCTGATGATCTATCATAAGTACGAAGTAGAGCGCATTGCGCGCAAAGCATTTGAAGCAGCACGCACCCGTCGTAAGAAACTGTGTTCTGTAGATAAAGCAAACGTACTGGAAGCAAGCCGTCTGTGGCGCGAAGTAGTACAGGCACTGGAAAAAGAATATACGGACGTAGAGGTAGAACATATGTTCATCGATAACGCCGCTATGCAACTGGTAAAGGATCCTAAACGTTTCGATGTGGTGGTAACCGGCAACCTGTTTGGCGATATCCTGACAGATGAAGCGTCTCAGATCGCTGGTTCTATGGGTATGCTGGCTTCCGCTTCTGTAGGTGACAGCGTTGGTTTCTACGAGCCAATCCATGGTTCTGCACATGATATTGCAGGCAAAGGTATTGCCAATCCACTGGCATCTATCCTGTCTGCAGCCCTGATGCTGGATATTTCTTTCGGACTGAAAAATGAATCCCTGCGTGTGATCAAGGCTGTGGAAGCTACTTTGAAACAAGGCTTCCGTACAATGGATATAGCCAACAAGCATACAGAAAATCACCTGGTGATGGGTACTGATGCCATGGGCGCCAAAGTACTGGAGAACTTAAGCTAATTTTAAAAACAATAACAAATCAACATAAGATGAGCGATAAAAATCGTGTATACGTCTTCGATACTACTCTCCGTGATGGTGAACAGGTACCTGGCTGTCAGCTGACAACAGTTGAAAAAATCACTATAGCCAAGGAACTGGAAGCACTGGGAGTAGATGTTATTGAAGCCGGTTTCCCAATATCGAGCCCCGGCGATTTCCAGAGCGTAGTAGAAATTTCGAAAGCTGTAAGTGAGCCGGTGATCTGTGCGCTGACCCGTGCGAACACCATGGATATTGATGCTGCCGTAGAAGCCCTGCGTTTTGCTAAGCGTAAGCGTATTCATACAGGTATCGGTTCTTCCGATATGCACATTAAATATAAGTTTAACAGTACCCGCGAGGAGATCCTGAAGCGTGCTGCTGATGCCGTAAAATATGCACGTAAATTCGTTGACGATGTAGAATTTTATGCAGAAGATGCCGGCCGCGCTGACAATGCTTACCTCGCGCAGATGATAGAAGCAGTGATTGCTGCAGGTGCGACTGTTGTAAACATTCCTGATACGAATGGTTACTGTCTGCCTGACCAGTATGGTGCAAAGATCAAGTACCTGGTAGATCATGTGTCCAACATCGATAAAGCAATTATCTCTGTTCACTGTCACAATGACCTGGGTATGGCTACTGCCAACTCAATTGCAGGTGTGATCAACGGTGCACGCCAGGTAGAATGTACAATCAATGGTATTGGTGAGCGTGCAGGTAATACATCGCTCGAAGAAGTAGCGATGATCCTGAAAACCCACCATGCACTGGGTTATCATACCGGTATTCAGTCTAAGAAACTGTACCAGCTGAGCAACATGGTAGAAACCATGATGCGTATGCCGGTACAGCCGAATAAGGCGATCATTGGCCGCAATGCATTTGCACACAGCTCCGGTATTCACCAGGATGGTGTGCTGAAGCATCGTGAAAACTATGAGATCCTGAATCCGGAAGATGTAGGTATCGAATCCAATGCAATTATCCTGACTGCACGCAGTGGCCGTCATGCCCTGAAGCACCACCTGGAGCGCCTGGGGTATAAACTGGATAAAGTGAACCTGGACGAAGTGTACCAACGCTTCCTGGTGATGGCAGACAGCAAGAAAGAAATTTCTGATGCAGATCTGCTGGAACTGATGGGGAATGGTAACGATCAGAATTATACAGATGATAAGGCAATCAAGGTAACATTGCTGCAGGTAGTGTGTGGTGACCCACTGCGTCCTATGGCGACTGTGAAGCTGAAGATCAATGGTGAAGAGAAGGAAGCCAGTTCTGCCGGTAATGGTCCGGTAGATGCAGCGATCAATGCGATACATGAGATCATCAAAGACCAGATAGATATTGATGAATTTAATATTCAGTCAATGAGAGGTGGTAGCAAGGATGTGAGCAAAGTGAATATGAGGGTGAAACATAACGGTCAGAGTTACTATGGATATGGTACTTCGACTGATATTGTGAACGCTTCTATGCATGCTTACGTAGATGCGCTGAACAAGATATATTAAACCCGTTGGCAAGTTTTTACACTCAGCTCTGCTGAGCGTAAAAACTTGCCGGGCCAAAAACTATGAAAGGTTTGCGAAAGCAAACCTTTCATAGTTTTTGGAATTGTATGTTCATAATTGGATATTGCTGCGCATCTTTTAAATAAAAATGCCACCATTCCGTGGTCAGGTTTACAAACCCGTGTTTCTCCATTACCTCCCTCAATAACTTCCTGTTTTTAGCTACCAAACTATCCGACACAGGATACGCCTGATGCGCCTTTTCCGTAAAATCATCAAAATCCGTCGGCATCTTCAGCACCTTCCCTGTTTTTAAATCACATATAGTCAAATCCACCGCTATCCCCCTATTATGCCCGGACCCTTTTGCCGGATTGGCCGCATACCTTTCATCCGGCACTATCTCCCACATTTTCTCCGTCACACTAAACGGCCTGTATCCATCAAAAATTAACAACCCCAATCCTTGCTGCTCCAGTTCCTCCTGCACTTCTTTCAGTGCCTTCGCTGCAGGTAACTTCAGATAAGCCGCTGCCTTCGGATACAATACCTGGTGCGTGAAATTATTCGCAGTAGCGTACCGGATATCCAGCCTGATATGCGGAATATATTCTTTAAGGTCCACCAATTCATACTGGTTACGCTGCCCTAAGGCAAAATGGTACCAGAAAAAGCAGAAAATAACAATAGTGTAATTGATTTTCAACCTCAATTCATTTAAAAAATTTAAAATATGGTAATAAAGTATAGAATACTGCTAAAAAAAGATAGATTTTCCCTTGTTAAAAAGGCTATTTTAGAACCCTTAAAATAAGGAAATTATGAACCTGTTTAGATTAGATAATAAAGTGGCAGTCGTTACGGGCGGTGGAAGTGGCATTGGTCAGGCTATTGCAAAGGTATTTGGTGCACAGGGAGCCAGTGTTCACATCATTGAGCTGAATGAAGACGGTGGTCGTCAGACAGCTGCAGACATCACCGCCGAAGGCGGCAAAGCGGCTGTATATGGTTGCAACGTAGCCAAACAATCAGAAGTTGTCGCTGTGATGCAAAAGATCACCGCTGCTGCTGGCCGTATCGACATCCTTGTCAACTGTGCGGGTATTGCCCACGTAGGCAGGCTGGATACCACTTCAGAAGAAGATCTGGACAGGGTGTATAATGTGAATGTAAAAGGTACTTACAACTGTATGTACGCCGTGATCGGTCAGATGAAGGCGCAAAAGAGCGGCGTGATCCTGAATATAGCTTCTATTGCTTCCAGCGTAGGTATTCCTGACAGGTTTGCCTATTCTATGAGTAAAGGTGCTGTACTTACGATGACCCTCTCTGTGGCAAAAGATTTTATTAAAGACGGTATTCGCTGCAACTGTGTGTCTCCTGCACGTGTGCATACACCATTTGTAGACGGATTTATCGCTAAAAATTACCCTGGCAAAGAAGCGGAAATGTTTGAGAAACTCTCTCAGACACAACCAATTGGGCGTATGGCTAAGCCGGTGGAAGTAGGTACCCTGGCACTTTACCTGTGCTCAGACGAAGCCGGCTTCATTACCGGTTGTGATTATCCTTTGGACGGTGGATTTATAAAGCTTAATAATTAATTATGGGTAAAGAATTATGAAATAAGCCAAAAGGTATCTTATATTCGTAAATTCTAATTTGTAATTAATCAAACCACAATTCCATTATTCCATGAAATCTATTTGGTCATTTATCCTGCCAGCCACCCTTTTATTGTACGCATGTGGTGGTAACGGGACAAAAGCTGGCGGCGACCAGCAGGGAGCAGACACCGCATCGTTTCAACCAGCTACACCAGCAGGCAAGCTCGCAGTAGCTTTCCCGGCAGATGCAGATACCACCCGTATCTCCATTCATTTCGAAGCCGATGGTCAGTCTTCGGACAAAACGTTTGAACTGCCACTGGCAAGAGACGTTGCCGAGAAGGATCTGTACCGTGCCGTATGGGATAAGCCCAACAGCGTATACATCGGTGTGCTGAAAAGTGACCACAGTACCAGGTATTATCATGCAAGTGTGGATAATGGTACTGCAAAAATCAACCAGGTAGGTACGCCTCCTGAAGCCATCTGGCATTATGCTGAAGAAAAAGCAGGATTAGGTACGATTAGCCTGGATATGAAAGCAACTGATTCTTATGAACAACAGATCCAATCCGGCACCATCATCGCTGACCTGATCGTGAAAAAACTGCCTGTTGCTTCTCCTGATTCTGTAAAAATGTATGCAGAATATGGCGGTGCAAACAAGACCATCACCATGGTGGTACCAGCAGAAGCCACCACAGGCATCGTGCATTCACCATCTCATCCGGAGCAGGCTTTCCTGGTGCAGATTATGAATAAAAAATACACGAACCTGGTGGAGATCAAAGTGGAAAATGGTCACCTGAAGATCAATGCACTGCGATAAAGTGTTTAGTAAACAAACAAAGTACAATTAACATATGAAACTGATACGATTTGGAGCACCGGGAGCTGAGAAGCCGGGAGTGGTAACCGAAGCTGGCATGTTCGATGTAAGCGCATTCGGTGAAGATTTTGGAGAGCAATTTCTGGCTACAGATGGCTTAAACCGTCTGGCTGCATGGTGGGCACAAAATGAAAAAAATTGTCCTTCCGTGCCTGCAGGTACCCGTCTGGGAAGCCCGGTTACAAGGCCTTCCAAGATCATTTGCATTGGTCTGAACTATGCTGACCACGCCAGGGAAACAGGAGCCGCTATTCCACAGGAACCAATCGTATTTTTCAAGAGTACTACAGCGCTGGTAGGTCCGAATGATGACGTGATCATTCCGCGCAACAGTGTAAAGACTGACTGGGAAGTGGAACTGGCCGTTGTAATTGGCAAAAAAGCCAGCTATATCGAGGAGAAAGATGCCCTGGATTATATAGCAGGTTATGCATTGCACAACGACTACAGCGAGCGTGAGTTCCAGCTGGAACGTGGCGGACAATGGGTAAAAGGAAAAAGCAATGATACCTTTGCACCGTTAGGCCCCTGGCTGGTAACCAAAGAAGAAATTAAAGATGTGGATAACCTGCGTTTGTGGTTAACCCTGAATGGCAAAACCATGCAGGATGGTACCACCGCGAACCTGATCTTTAAAATTCCTTTCCTCGTTTCCTACCTCAGCCAGTTTATGACCCTGCTGCCGGGCGATGTCATCTCTACCGGTACACCTGCAGGCGTTGGTTTGGGAATGAAACCAAATGTATACGTAAAAGCTGGTGATGTAATTGAACTGGGTATTGATGGCCTGGGTACATCCAAACAAACAGCTGTTGCTTTCAAATAAGCATGCGGTAAAATATTTTGTTGCGGTCAGACTGCTTTTGCCGTCTGACCGCTAAATTTTCCACTTACTGCATTTCTGACATATATTCCCTTTAAACTTGTAATTTGCTTGGATATGAAAAGGCACTGTCTTGCGTTAGACCTGAAGAATGATCCAACTTTGATCGCTGAGTACGAAGCGTATCACAAAGAAATATGGCCCGAAATTAAAAAGAGTATTTTAGACAGTGGCATCGTGAACATGGAAATCTACCGTATCATGGACCGCCTGTTTATGATCATGGAAGTAGACGATTCCTTTTCATTTGAAAAGAAAGCTGCTGCAGATGCTGCTAACCCGAAAGTACAGGAATGGGAAGCGCTGATGTGGAAATACCAGCAGGCATTGCCAGTGGCTAAGCCTGGCGAAAAATGGATATTTATGGAGAAGATCTTTGCCTTGTAAGAAGAGAACCACTGCAACAGAAAGATTTAGTAAGGAAGCAAACGTTATGAAAAAATGATCATAGACGCTCATCAGCATTTTTGGCAATACCATCCTGTAAAGGATGCCTGGATCACCGATGATATGAAAGTGATTCAGCAGGATTTTATGCCACATCACCTGCAACCGGTTTTGGCACAAAATAATGTAGATGGCTGTGTTGCTGTACAGGCAGACCAGTCAGAAGTAGAAACTGATTTCCTGTTGGACCTTGCTGCCACACACGATTTCATCAAAGGTATTGTGGGCTGGATAGATCTGCGCGACGAAGCGCTGGAAGGAAGATTGGCGCATTACAGCCAGTTTTCCAGACTGAAAGGTTTCAGGCATATCGTTCAGGGAGAACCTGATCCTGCATTTATTATCAGAGAAGACTTTTGCAGGGGCATACACCTCCTGTCCAAATATAATTTTACTTACGACATCCTGGTATATCCTATACAGTTACCGGCGGTAGCAACGTTTGTACAGAAATTTCCAGATCACCGTCTGGTCATTGATCACCTGGCCAAACCTTATATCAAAACCGGGGATGTAGACAACTGGGCTAAACAGATGCGGGCCATCGCGCAGTACCCGCATGTATATTGCAAACTCAGTGGCATGGTTACCGAAGCAGACTGGAATAACTGGGAACCGGCACACTTTGCGCCATTCCTGGAAGTATGCCTGGAAGCTTTTGGCCCGGACAGGTTGCTGTTTGGCTCCGACTGGCCGGTATGCCAGGTGGCAGGTAGCTATGCACAGGTAAAAGGAATTGTAACTGATTTTATCAGTCATTTATCACCAACAGAGCAGGCGAAGATAATGGGTGGAAATGCGATCGCATTTTATGGATTATAAGCATTCGGGTAAGCGGACATACAGATTTACCTGCTACAGGTAGTACCTGTCTAAAGCACAAAATTTCTAAATAATATTTAAATCGTTCACATGGATCTGGGATTAAAGGACAAAGTATTTATTGTTACCGGTGGTGCAAAAGGAATAGGCGAAGCCATCTCCAAACTGATAGCCGCTGAAGGCGGTGTAGCTGTAGTGGCAGGAAGAAACGCAGCTGATAATGATAAAACTGTTGCAGCAATTAAAGCTGCAGGTGGCAAAGCATTTGGCATTGCCGCTGAGCTGGGCCAGGTGGAAGATTGCAAAAAAGTAATTGAACTGGTGGTGGCTGAATATGGCCGTATCGACGGACTTGTAAACAATGCCGGCGTTAATGACGGTGTTGGGCTCGAAAATGGCAGCCCTGAAAAATTCATGGCTTCTCTCCAAAAAAACCTTTCTCACTACTATAACCTTGCGCATTATGCGCTGCCTTACCTGAAAACAACGAAGGGCAGTATTTTAAATATCGGTTCTAAAGTGGCAGATACCGGCCAGGGGAATACCAGTGGCTATGCTGCATCCAAAGGTGGCATCAATGCACTGACCCGTGAATGGGCAGTTGAATTGCTGCCTTACAGCATTCGTGTAAATACGGTGATCCCTGCTGAGGTATGGACACCACTGTATGAAAACTGGATCAATTCATTGCCTGATCCAAAGGAAAAACTGGCTGCGATCGTATCCAAAATTCCTTTCGAAAAGAGAATGACCACCTCCGAGGAGATTGCTAACATGACAGTATTTTTATTGTCCAATGTATCGTCTCATACTACCGGCCAGATCATCTATGTAGATGGTGGTTACACCCATCTGGACAGATCTGTGAGCTAATTAATTTTTTCATTTACTAAAATTTCCACAATGGCCGGAGCCGCAATGCCCTCTTCCACAGTTAAGGCAAACATTGATACGAATAAGAGTTACCTGTTTCCATTTATCCTGGTAACAAGCCTGTTCTTTTTATGGGGATTTGCCTATGGGTTGCTCGATATTTTAAATAAGCATTTCCAGGATGTACTGGAAGTGACGAAAAGAAGGTCCACACTGCTGCAGTTCGCTTATTTCGGAGCTTACTTCCTGATGGCATTGCCGGCGGGTTTCTTCATGAATAAATACGGTTACAAAAAAGGGATCCTGCTGGGATTGGTATTATATGCAACCGGTGCATTTTTATTCTATCCGGCAGCAGGTGCACTTAGTTTCAACGGGTTTCTGGCAGCATTGTTTATTCTGGCCTGCGGACTGGCCTGTCTTGAAACTGCCGCTAATCCATATGTAACTATCCTGGGTAAAAGTGAGACGTCCGAATTTCGCCTCAACCTTTCCCAGTGCTTTAATGGTGCCGGCTCTTCCTTAGGTGCTTTCATCGGTGGACAGTTGTTCCTGGAAGATAAAACAGGTGTTGCAAATGCAGCAAAAGACCTGTCGATTGTACAGATGACCTATATCGTAATCGGTATCGTGGTTGTACTGATCGCTATGTTCTTTTTCCGCACGCCACTACCCGAAATCAGGGAAGACAGAGAAGCGGGAAATGATGCGGCTGCCAAAGCGAAGCCATTATTTTCTCATTCCCACTTTATCTGGGGGATCATTACGCAGTTCTTCTATGTAGCTGCCCAGGTAGGTGTAGCGGCGTTGTTCATTAATTATGTTACCGAATACTGGCAGGGTACGACCAGCAAACAGGCTTCATCCTTACTGGCTATTGCACTGGGATTATTCCTGGCTGGCCGGTTCGTAGGTACAGCGATCATGCGGAAAATAAAACCCAATAAGCTGTTGATGATCTACGCATTTATCAATGTGCTGCTTTGTATGGTTGTTATTGCTGGCCAGGGAGAGCTCTCTGTATATGGATTGATGGCTATTTTCTTCTTCATGTCTATCATGTTCCCGTCCATTTTTGCGTTAGGAGTAAAAGATCTGGGTGTTCATACGAAGAGAGCTTCTTCCTTCCAGATCATGGCTATTGTAGGTGGAGCAGTAGTGCCTTATGTAATGGGTACGTTAGCTGACTTACAGTCTACAGCGGTGGCGTATGCAGTACCGATGATCTGCTTCGCGGTGGTGTTCTACTTCGGCGGGTGGGGGTACAGACAAAGATGATTCTCATCATAAAATATAAAAAACGGGTGCGTCATAATAATGAGGCACCCTTTTTTTTTGTAAGTATTCGGGTAATTATGATTACAATCTCATGTAGATCGACAGACGCTAATAATAGAGAATATGGCGCTAAGATAGATGGAAATTCCACTAAAGAATTGAAGGCGGGTCCGGTTGGTGACCCTGCTAAAGGCAAGAACGCGACTGTCACTTCTACAGAGCGAGTTGATATGCATAGTCATCCTAGTGGTAAAAGGAAAGTTAAATTTCCAGATGGAGGGACAGGAACTGCTTCATGGGTGCAACCCTCGTCTAAGCAAGATATGATTACTCAGGTTGGTCAAGGATATGTGTTAGGGATGGGAACGCAGATAATTTATATTTACACAAACAAGGGTGTTGTTGCAATAATACCAATATCAACCTTTAAAAAATAAAAGATGAAATGCAGTTTATTTATTTTTTCAGTTGTATTAATGTCATTTACTTTTAAAAGTGATAATAATTTGCTTTATCAGAAAGCATTACTAAATCATTTTTCTAAAACAAATACCGATACTATTTACATTTTGAAAGGTTTTGATATAGAGATACCTTCTAAAGTTGGTAAATATACTATTATCGATATAAGTGATAATACTAAATCTTTTATCGTTAATAAACCATCCTTGTATGCTGTGAAATTAATGCCAATTGAAATGAATAATGGTATTATTGAAATTACTCTTATTGACTATTTGATAAAAATCGATGGTAGTGAAGTTCTTCTTTATAATAACGGAAGCGCCGTTTATAGCTACAAGTATGAAATCCGGAAGAAGAAATATATGTTTTTGAGAAAAGAAAGTCATGCTATTTAAGATAATAGAGGCCTAAATGAGTAATCCCGTCCTGAGGATATTGAATATCCGAATATCTATAGTATAGCAAATACAATCTTCAGAGAATTTAAATTACTATCTTTTGAATAAACACTGGTGGCGGATGATCTTTGGGGAATTCTTTGCAGTGTAACAAGAAAGTTCCTACAACCAACACTTTACCTGATGGAACCGTTAAACCAGGTAAGCTAAGAATCTTACCCGCTACACCACAAGAAACTCCGCCAGGTAATAACTTAAGAAATTAATATGATGGATACAAAAAGTTTAATGGCAATATCAAAGGAAATGCGATCGCTTATCAAGTAGGGCAGAAAATTGGTGATGCTGCTGCTACTTATACCGGAATGCTTCAAGCATTAGGAGGTGGCGCAGGAGAGTTTTTTTAGTAGTGGTTCCGCTACTGCTATTGCAGTTCCAGTTGGGATTCATGGAGTAACTGCTGCTACTCTTGGATTAAAAAATCTGTTTTCAAAATCCGATGCATCTGCTGAGGAGAGTCCTGGAAAGAGGCAAAGAAATTGGTTGCCAGATAAGGGAGAACCTAATTCAACTCAAACAAATAATTCCGGAAATACTACAAAAAAATATGGTCCTGATGGTAACGTACAAAAGGAATATAATGAAGGGCATACCCATCCAAATACTCCGCCCCATGAAAGAGTTCCTCACGTTCATGATTATAAACCCAATCCCCGCAACCCACCAGGTAGAGGAACGCGTCAAGACGGTAGGGCACCGAAAAAGGAATGAATTAAAAAAAGATTTTGGAATTTCAACAAACAAGTAAAATGGAACTTATTGCCTTAAATGAAGACTTAATTAATATGTTATCTGATAAACTAACTATCTTGGATAGCCAACTATCTAAGATAGACATCTTTGAGGACGAGAATGAGGAATTAATAATTGATATCTATTTAAAATTATGTTATTCAAAACCAAAGGGAATTAAGGTTAAAATTAGGTTTATTGGAATAGAAGAATATTCTTTCTTTTATACTAAGGACCGTTACTTTTATTTTATCCAAAGGTTAAAGCTCTTTAAAAAAGAGCATCATTATTATCTTTCTATGGATCCTGTTGATGAAAAAGAGGAAATCAGTGTAGAAGATCAGGACTTCATTCTTTGTAATTCTATAGAAGGATATTTTATCTAAAGTTTTATATAAATTAGTTGAGGGTGCATCATAGCTGGTGCACCCGTGCTTATTTAGCTACAGAGTAAGGATTGATCTAGGGATACCCTCTGGCAGGAAAGGATCCAATGATAGTCATTTTAACTTAGATATAGGAGAAGTGAGGGAGAAAGGAAGATATTTCTTATCCCCTGATCGAAAATATTATGCCCGTTTGTTTGGCTCAATGGATAGCGAAAAGGTTGAATTTTTCACTGTATTTTATAACAAAAAGAAAGAAGAAATAAGAAGAATTAAGATACTGGAAGAAGATCCGTGTCTATATGAAATCTGCGATGTTGGATGGGTTAGAGACAATTCTTCCACCTTCCGTGTTCATCAAGGGTTTAAGAAGAATATCTTTTGGGACGCTCGATTAGACTTATAAGAAGTGACAGAATTGTATGTTAGTATCTTGATGCCCGTGATTGTTTATAATTTTACTCGTTTAATAACCTAAATATCCTCATACTCCACCCAAACCGGAGGTATTTGCCCGTTGTTTTTATTCAATTTACAAACCATCTGAGCAATTTTGCCGAGTGATTTTTAGAAGCAATAAGTAATTGTTGTGCTGAAGATTTACCGGCGGTTATCTTTAACATCCCCGAGACGATTAAGGTTTGTATGTATGTCTTAGATACTCAAATTGATTTAAAAAAAATATATATAATATGTCAGAAATACTTTCATGGATTACACAATGGATGAATTCTCAATGTAATGGAGATTGGGAACATATGTATGGAATAAAAATTGGTACAGCTGATAATCCTGTCTGGTACGTTACAATTGATTTAGCGGAAACTGAGCTAGAAGATTTAGAAATGGAAACAGATGTGACAGAAAATGCTGAAGATGATTGGTTTTTCTATAAGGTAAAGAATAAACAATATTTTGGCGCTGGTAATCATTCTAACCCCCATGAGCATCCATATATTCAGAATCCTACAGGAGGAACTCCTATGCGTAGTAAACAGGCGCAACCTTTAAACGCAGAATATCAAAGATATTTACAATGGCTACAACAAAAATAATTATACGAGGATCATCCTCTGAGATCTTGGATGTACAACTGTCTGATATATTGAATTGTATTGACTGTGGCGATCTTTTTTTGTGGTCGTTGCAGTGGATTACTGCTGTAGGTAAACCTGGGGATGAAGAAGTTTTATCCTTTGAGGAATCAGTAAATAAATCTTCCAATGGGCTTTTATATAGTTGGCGGGAATTGCTTGATTTAGCAAATCGTTTTTACCAAATAATAGAACTATTAGTCTGTGGAGATAAGGATCAAATGTCTTTGCGGAGATATGAAAACGACGAAGAAATTATTTTAAGCTACGATTATGTGTTTGAGTTGGTTGATTCTTCTTATTGGCTTGTTAGTAGCAATGATGATAGTGCTATACTACGTATGCAGCGTGAATTGCCAGGAGTATCAGTGTATTAGGACGATAATAAAATGTTTAGCCGCATGCTAATACTTAGTATGCGGCTCATTAATTTTATTATGAGAATGCCTTTTTGGTTTTGTTATAAGTTATGGCCATATTGATAAATTAAGTGCCCAAACCGGAGGTATTTGCCTATGAAAATAGGCCCTTCTCTGGTGTTGCGGATGATGGCAGGGGATAGTATCACAGTTGAGCAGAGCTTAGTACAAGAATACCGGCGCGAGTACTTCGGGTTCCACATCCAGTAGTATGGTAAATGCAATATTGCAGGCATTTTCCGGCAATACGGTGAGTGATGGATTGTAGAAAATGAAAAAATACCCAATATCCCCAAACCTCAAAAAGGTAAAGGAACTGTCGATCCAGCTAACAGGGATAGAAGAGGAAATGTAACGGAAAAGGAAAAAGATGAAATTTACACAGAGCAGAATGAAAAATGTGCCCAATGTGAAACAGAAACCCCTGGAAAGGATATGCAATTCCATCACGTTAAAAGGCATGCGGATGGAGGTGCATCAGCAAAGGAAAATGTTAAAGGTGTTTGTAAAACTTGTCATACTGAACTGCATAAATAATGGAAAAAGAAACGCATAAAGAAGAAATTAAATACAATGTCCAAAAATTTGGATACCATGTAACCTATGTAATTGCTGATATCTCACCAAGCTTTGCATACACTATTGGCTTATCCAACAAGTGCAATTTTGAATTAGTAATTGCTGGTGGAGCATTTTATAACAGAGCTGAAAAAGAAACAATAATTACTGGAATAGCAGATAATATGCTTGAAACCAGTAATAAAAATCCCCAATCCATAAGCCTCGGGGAACTAGGCGTTTTTTTTCTTTTACCTGTAGATGAGTCTTGGAGCAAATTATTCCTACTTGGAGTTTATGACATCTTACAAAAAGAAAATGTCGTGGCATTGCAAATTGTTCCAGATCAAAGTCACTTTACATTGGACATTCCTAAAATGTCTGTGCCATTTAATGTGAATAATGAACCAGTCTGGCAATGGATGGTAAAGGAGTGGAAATATAACGTTTCGAAGGAATCAACAGTCGGCACTGACCTTGATGCCTTAAAAGGCAAGCCAATTATTGAAGTCACAAGATGGGAAGATGACTATTGGGAAATGTATCACGGCGACGGAAATGATATGCCCAAAGATCAAATTCGAGTTGTATCGATAGGAACTATGCTTGGTATTGATCCATCGTTAAAAGCTGCATTAGATGTACCATTAGAAAAAGGATTATATAGGGAAAGTGCAGATGATGATTGGAAAAAATGGAGATGGTAAGTAGAAGTAATTAATAATTCCGTATTGGACTATTAAATTTAAACTAATAACATTCTTTGCTCTAACCTATTTTGGCTAGTGTAAAACACGGATTTAAAAAAAATCAGCAGAGCTGATTTAATTGCGGACGAAACCATTTTAAACGCCGAAATAGCTACCAAAGAAGACCCTGATCTTGTCAACTTCTATCAAAAAACAAAAGGAGTCCTGGCCAGTAAAAAAATAAATTGTTACACAATAGAAACCAATTCTACTGGAGGTATGATAAAAATTCTTGCTGAAACTGTAGAGAAAGTACCTTTGTGATTTAAAAAATAGGTGTGAATCAAAGCCATATCCGCAGAACAAGGTGCTGCAATTTTTAGGTAAATTTATGCAGGGAAAATGTTTGTCAATGGTAATCGACACCTCATGTGAATGACAACATCAAGAAAACAATTCCGGGTGAGGTTCATGCTATCGAACCTGCCGACCTTCCCAGAAATAGTAGGTTTTGGATTCCAGGATCAGTTTAAAATATTAATGTAATATGTCAGAAATACTTTCATGGATTTCACAATGGATGAATTCTCAATGTAATGGAGATTGGGAACATATGTATGGAATAAAAATTGGTACAGCTGATAATCCTGGCTGGTATGTTACAATTGATTTAGCGGAAACTGAGCTAGAAGATTTAGAAATGGAAACAGATGTGACAGAAAATGCTGAAGATGATTGGTTTTTCTATAAGGTAAAGAATAAACAATATTTTGGCGCTGGTGATTTAAGTAAGTTAGAATTTCTACTTTATACATTTAAAAAACTAGTAGAAAATCATAAGGCATAAAATATTTATTATAGATAGAATTAAAACGGGGCTGACTAAAAAGGAGACTATAAAATATATTGTGTAAACACATAGTCAACTGATCAAATTCGATATCTGTTTTCAAAGATAGTAATATATTGACGGAGCACCAGCCCCCAGTTATCGAGCGGCATGCTCCATTTCTTTTCGATGTTCATTATAGCCAGGTAAACGGCCTTCTGAGCCGATGCATCGTCCGTAAATTGAACTTTGGTCTTAGTATACTTACGGATGCCCCTGTTAAGATTTTCGATAGTATTTGTGGTATACATGATTTTTCGAATCTCCATAGGAACCTTCTTTACCATCTACGGATCAAACGTCGCAAAGCACAGCTCAAGATCCTGGCTCTCCCGATAGTAATAATAGCGGGAACACAGGAAATAAACAGGAATCCAAACAAAGGAATAAACCAAATCAAACCGGGACTCCAAACTCAAGTTCAATTGATGGTAAAGACGCCCGGTGTTACTGTAACTACTGCAAGTGGAGGGCTTGCTATCGAAGTAAGTTGTCCAACTATTATTATCGGTACAGCAACAACTGTTGTAGGTGGTATTCTTAGCAGTAATGGAACGTCAAATTTGGCTTCGCAAAGTGGCAGAGTGAATATCGGAGAATATCAATCACCTGGTGATTTGCCTCGTAATCCTAAATCTAAGGAACCGACACCTGATCCTGATGCCACAGGACCACATTCTCAGCTTGGTTCAAGAGAAGGCCGTAATGGAGACTATAACCAAGCTCGCGAATTTGATCAGAATGGGAAGCCAGTTAAAGATATTGACTCTACAGATCATGGTAGGCCAAGTCAACATACTAATCCACATGAGCATCCGTATGTTGAGAATCCTACAGGAGGTACATCCCAACGGGACAATGTTCAGCCTCTCAATGTAGATTTTAGTGGATATTTACCATGGATGCAACAAAGTCATTGATATAAATAAATTCATTAAATAATCGATCTATGTGGACCTCTATTTCTTATGATGAGTTAAACGATAAAATAGTAGAATTTGAGGAAACTCAAATCGGAAAATTGTATAATTTTTGGGTTACAATTAAAATTGAACCAGCAAAATGGAATGAAGAAACTTATGGGTTGGATGGTAAAGGTTTTTGGGCCGTTGCTTTAATTGGTAAATTGGTAATATGGTATAATGATATTGAAGAAGGTTTTAATATTTCGAGGTACAATCACTATGGGGTAATTTCTGAATATAAAAGTAATCAAGATGAATTATATATTACAGTAAGTTTACTTTTGAATTCAATTATGTCATGAAATTCAATGTATTACCGAAGTATTTATATAAATAACAGCGTATAATCATAAATGAAAATCCGCAGGCATCGCCTGCGGATTTTCATTTACATAACAGATTTTTGTTCCTGGAACAATTTAATAATAAATATAATATTGTTATGTCAGAAATACTTTCGTGGATTTCACAATGGATGAATTCTAATTGTAATGGATCTTGGGAACATATGTATGGAGTAAAAATTGGTACCCTTGATAATCCTGGTTGGTATGTTACAATTGACTTGACTGATACAGAACTGGAAAGTTTGGAAATGGAAACAGATGTAATAGAAAATTCTGAAAATGATTGGTATTACTATAAGGTCAAGGATAAAAAATATTTTGGTGCTGGAGATTTAAATAAATTAGAATTCTTACTTTACGCATTTAAAGAACTAGTAGAGAATCATAAGGCGTAAAAGACCGGTTTAGCTTATAAATAAAATAAAACACCCTCCTGTTTTTTTACCTACATTCGGCCCATGAACCGGTTATTCCTATTCCTCTCCCTTCTGATCGGTAACACGGCGGCCTCACAATCCGTCATCCTCACCTTTACCCACGAGGTGAATCACCAGCCTATGCGGCCAAATAAAGCTTATTACACCGCACAGGGCGATACCTTTACCATTACAAAATTCAAATACTATCTCAGTAATTTCTCTTTTACAGATGAAAATGACCAGGTAGTGAAACCTGCACCTGAATACTTCCTGATCAGCGAAGACAGTGCCGCCAGCAAAAAGATCGTGCTCACAGGACTGCCATCGGGGCGATATAAGCGCCTTTCTTTTATGATCGGGGTAGACAGCATCATGAACTGCACAGGGGCACAGAGCGGCGCCTTAGACCCTGTTTACGGCATGTTCTGGACCTGGAACAGTGGTTACATTATGGCGAAGCTGGAAGGGACTTCTCCCTCCTCCCGGTTCCCTGACCATTCCCTGCAGTTTCATATTGGTGGATACCGGGGCGGACACCAGGCTCAGCGAATGGTACAGCTCCAGGTTCCTTTTACAGTAACCGCAGAGAAAACCCCGGAGATCAACCTGGTCGCAGATGCCGCTACCTGGTTCAATGGCACAACGCCCATCCGGTTTAGTGAAACATCCGGGTTTATGACCCCGGGTACGATCGGCGACCGCATCGCAGATAATTACAGCCACATGTTTTCCGTTAAAAAGAAATAATGCATCAGAAGGCAACATATTTTATCTTGGCATTCTGCCTGTTCCTGCTGGGAATTAGTCTCAGGGGGAGAGGGCCGGGGCCTGGTGTCACCTATGTGACACTTCAGTTGCCTGATAGTCTGCCGAAACCCGTGTATGACTTTTCTAAAAATCCGCTGACGAAGGAAGGGATTGCACTGGGTAGGTACCTGTTTTATGATCCGAAGCTATCCCGGGATAGTTCGGTGAGCTGTGGATTTTGTCACCAGCAGTTTGCCGCATTCGGGCATTTTGACCATCCGTTAGCGCATGGTGTATATGGCCGGATGGGTACGCGTTCTGTACCTTCCTTATTCAATCTCATCTGGCAAAAGGATTTCATGTGGGATGGGGGAGTCAATCACCTGGATATACAGCCTATGTCGCCTATTACAGCGGAGAACGAAATGGACATGCCATTGAATGAACTCATAGAGCGACTCAAATGCAATGAAAAATACCAGCAATTATTCAAAGCAGCATATGGTACGGAAGAGGTAACGAGTCAGCGGATGTTCAAAGCGCTGGCGCAGTTCATGGCGACTATGATCAGTTTTGAAAGTAAATATGATAGTGTGAAAAGGCGGGAGCCGGGTGTGGCCTTTACGGCAGAAGAAGCGGGCGGTTACAGCACCTTTCAGCAGAAGTGTGCCGGCTGTCATAAAGAACCGTTTTTTACAGACTTCAGTGCACGGAACAACGGGATACCGTATAGTACGAATATGAATGATATAGGGCGGATGCGTATCACGAACAATACTGCAGATTATATGAAGTTCAAAGTACCATCTTTACGCAATGTAATGGTGAGCGCACCTTACATGCATGATGGCCGGTTCTTTGATATCTTCCAGGTATTTGCCATGTATGATCATGGGCAGGAGAAAGGTAGCACCGTTGACCCTTTAGTACGTGGTATGCAACTATCACCAAAGGAACAACGGCAGCTTTATATGTTTTTAAACACCCTTACGGATACACATTTCCTGAATAATAAAGCATTCAGCGAAGTGATGATCGAAGACTGATTACTTTTTCTTTCTCTTCCAGTCCTGAATAATAAAGCATTCAGTGAAGTGATGATCAAAGACTAACTACTTTTTTTTCTCTTCCAGTCCTGATGAATGAGGCATTCAGGGACTGATAAACTACTTCTTCTTCCTCTTCCAGCAATCCGCTACATGGTCATCTACCATACCCGTTGCCTGCATAAATGCATAACAGATAGTAGAACCTACAAACTTAAACCCACGCTTGAGCAGATCTTTACTCATTGCATCAGAAATAGCTGTTTTAGCGGGTACTTCACTCAATGATTTAAACTGATTAATGATCGGCTTTCCACCAACAAAACTCCAGATGTATTTATCAAAACTCCCGAATTCTTTCTGCACTTCCAGGAATGCTTTGGCATTGAGCACAGTCCCGTTTATCTTTAACCGGTTACGGATAATTCCGGCATCCGCCATCAGCGATTCGATCTTTTTATCGGAGTATTTAGCAATCTTTTTTGCATCCCAGTTATCGAACGCCTTGCGGTAGTTTTCTCTTTTAGTGAGCACAGTGTACCAGCTAAGGCCAGCCTGCGCACCTTCGAGATTGATCATTTCGAACAAACGGGTATCGTCGTGCAGGGGAACGCCCCATTCATTGTCGTGGTAGTCTTTGTAAAGCTGGTCTTTGGTAGACCAGGAGCAGCGGTGTGGTTCCATGCCCGCAATTTAAGCAAAATGGGGGCTACTCATAAATATTATGAGACAACTTTTGATTTTTCAGGTGGTATTGTCAGGAGAGTAACACTTCCTTTACCGTTTCATTCCCCGGCAAGTCTACCGCGACAATAATCACTTTCCCGTTTGGCGGTAAGTGGTCTGCCTGGT
Source organism: Chitinophaga sp. (assembly GCF_039596155.1). Classification (GTDB taxonomy): domain Bacteria; phylum Bacteroidota; class Bacteroidia; order Chitinophagales; family Chitinophagaceae; genus Chitinophaga. Next base: position 21,758 of record NZ_JBCNKF010000022.1, on the reverse strand, counting down.
AGTACCAGTTCACACCGTTTCTACCTAGAACCGCGTTTCCTCTTTCCTGTAAATTTCCCTGGGCATCGATTACCCGTACGTTCACGGCTGCTACCCTGAATTCATCCTTTGCTGTCACCACTACAGTTGTTTCTTCAAAGTGGATCTGCTGGATTTCGGGAGACCTGTAGGCGTCTTTCACCGCCATATTAAAAGCATTCTGTCCCGGTCCTGCCAGGGATTTATAGTAGGCTTTGATCTCAGGATCGGCCAGGATGGCCTTAGCATAAGCTGCTGCCACTTTCATCTTGTACCGGGCTTCCAGCTGATGAATGGTAGGCTTATTCTTAGATGGACCGCGCTTTTTAGCGATGATAATCCGGCCATTCCGTTCGTAAATCGTGATTTCGTTGCCGAGAGAGCCTCTAACGGCCTGGAGAAGTATACTATCTTTTACAATAGCCATAACAAACAATTTTGGAGATTATCAAACAATAATACGGATTAGTTCGGTAATTCAGTACAATGCCGTCACTAAATGAGTACTAGTACATCACTTAAAGTTCACCTCAATATCCAATCGATATATAAGTGACCTTTTAATGACCTTATAGTGACCTTTTGGTATCGAAAAAACGACACGAAAAAGGGGTATCTCAATTTAATTTTGAGATACCCCTTTTCCAATAAGGTGTGCAATAAATTACGCCAGCAGTTTTATCAGTGCTTTTACTTTTTGCTTGTACACCAGTAAATCTTCCTGTGTCTGTTTAATAAAGCTATTGTCTTCCAGTTTGCCGACTACAGCGTTCATCTCGGCCTCTGTTTCATACGTCATCTTCCTGAACGGATTTTCATAATCCTTCGCTCTGGACTGTTGAATCCCTTCTGTCAGAAAAATCTGCGTTTGTATAGAAGCCTGCAAACATTCAATAAAGAAATCCGCGTTGAAATCCGCAATTGTCTTCTCCTGCACATAAAGCAAAGATGCAATCGCATGCTGCAGTTTCTGCGTAGCGTATTGCTGCCCTATCTCCTGGTATTGTGCATGCAGATCTGCCCAGCTGCCGATCTTATTCTCACGGATATTTTCTTTCAATCCATGCAGGGTAGATGCCGGCATCAGCTGACCTCCTACATTATACCATTGCTCACGTTGTGCTGTCAGTGAAATGTTATGAATCGCTTCAAATGTTTTCACATCATTTGCCTCCACAAACTGCATCACATTTTTCACCGCGTACAACACGATCAGGGCGCGGAATAGCGGGTATGTTTTATGTACTTTTAATAATTGTACTTCACGATTGCTATTCTCTACACCTTTGACGAGGATCTTCAGTTTTGCAACATCTCCGGGATGATTGAGCAGCAGGTCCTGTCCTTTCTGCCGGTAATCTTTTTCCGTCAGTTCAGGGCAGTCAGTCTCTGTATGCAGGTACCATGCCTTGCCGGTAGCAGCTTCCATCAGTGCCATCGCATGGATCATTTCTTCTACGCTATCAGGTGCCAGGTAGTCGTATTCGATCAGCTGTGTCTTGTCTGTCCGCTTGTCACGATCCAGGTATTTCCAGGAGTTACGTGCCAGTGCATACATATTATGCAGGAACCAATAGCCTGTCATAATTTTCAGGCAGTTGTGCTGTTCGTCGTTCAACACGAGGCTGAATGGAAATGGAATATCCATTTCCTGCATATAATTTCCTTTGGCAATCAGTGTGAAGGTGGCAAAGCGGGAGTTGTGCTTTAAGCTCACACAGAGACCCGGCCAGAAGCCGCGCCCTGCAATGATTTCCCCATCCGGCCCCCTGGAGTTATGATTGGATCCGATAGTGGCACCGGCTGCCATATTGCTCTGTCCCATGATGAGGGCAGCACATAAGAACGAGTTATTATGGTGCTGTTCATGTGCCGGGAAAATCAGTGAGTTCAATACTTCACAGCAGGAAATAGTGGCGTTATTACCTAAATAGGAGTTGATCAGTCGTGCGCCATACTTCAATTGTGAATGCGATGCCATGATGAAGCGTACAGCTTTTACGCCATAGAATACGCGACATCCGTAGCCCACAATACCATTCACCAGTTCACATCCTTCACCTATCTGGGTAGTGGCTTCTGCACTGCTGTTGATGGTAACGTTCTTAATTTTATTAGCACCTTTCAGGTAAGCGTCTGTGCCGATGATCACATCTTTGATAATGCTCACATTCTTGATCACACAGCGATCGCCTACCATGCCGTAGTAGCCCCGTCGTTTATCAAACTGTTGTTCGGTAAAGGCTTTGAATTTATCCTGCAGTGCTTTATCGTCACGGTTACGTGTCCATAGCCAGGCATCGCCGGGCAGCATGCCATCAAAAGGCATGATAGATCTGCCACCGTTTTCATTGCACAGCTCCAGCCAGATGCGTAAGTTTTCGGGTTCACCGTCTTTGACAATTCCGTTCCCGAATTTAGCGTGACCGGTAGTGGCCATTTCATTCACATTACAGATCATTACTTCATTGCCGATCAGGTAATGTGAAAGGAAATTCACATTGTGCACCACTACATTGTCCCCAAAATCGCAGGAGGAAATTGTACTGTTGTACAATCCCACGGGCAGGCGCAGGTTATGGAATTCCAGGTAGAAGGGTTCCAGTTTACCGATACGCACCAGTCCAAAGAAATGGCAATGTTTTACCAGCTGGGGATTGAAGTCGTTCGTGACGGAGATATTGTTCCAGTTGTCAGAAGTGTTGTCATTTCTAACAAGCGTCTCTATCTCCAATGCGGAGAGGTGCCGGTAGATGCTGGACTTTCCCCATTGCTGATTGCGGAGATAGTATTCATCTTTCCCTTCCGGCAGATAAGGCGCTGCTACAAAATTGTATCCCAGCTCAGTGAGCGGTTTTTTCTGTATCAGGTTCATGTAAGCTTTTTGAGATTATTCAACAGTCACAGACTTCGCCAGGTTTCTTGGCTTATCCACATCATATCCTTTCAGTACACCTACGTGGTAAGCCAGCAGCTGTAAAGGAATTACAGAAACAATAGGAGCTACCAGCTCGTCTGCCTCCGGAATGGAGATCACATCGTCTGCCATAGCCGGAATGGTGAGATCACCTTCAGTTACTATAGCAATTACCTTGCCTTTGCGGGCTTTGATCTCCTGGATGTTGGATACTACTTTTTCATAATAGCTGTCGCGGGTAGCCACAAATACCACGGGCAGGTGTTCATCTACCAGGGCAATAGGGCCATGTTTCATTTCAGCAGCAGGGTATCCTTCTGCGTGTATATAAGAGATCTCTTTCAGTTTGAGCGCACCTTCCAGTGCTACCGGGAAGTTGTAACCACGGCCCAGGTAGAGGAAGTCGCGGGCATCTTTGTATTTGGCAGCAATTTCCCTGATCTGGTCATTCAGTTGCAGGGCAGCAGCCACTTTCTCAGGAATGTGGTCCAGTTCATCGAGCAGGTGCTGGAAGCGCTGTTCCGTGATGGTGCCTTTTTCCTGTGCTACTTTCAGACCAATCAGGCACAATACGGCCAGTTGAGCGGTGAAGGCTTTGGTACTTGCTACACCTATTTCAGGACCTGCATGTGTATAAGCACCTGCATCTGAAATACGGGCAATGGAAGAACCGACTACGTTACATACACCTAAGATCGTAGCGCCTTTCTTTTTAGCAGCTTCAATAGCTACCAGTGTATCGGCTGTTTCGCCGGATTGTGATACGGCTATGATCACATCGCCTTCACCTACTACCGGGTTGCGGTAGCGGAATTCAGAAGCATATTCTACTTCTACAGGGATGCGGCATAGCTCTTCGATCATATATTCAGCTACCAGGCCGGCATGCCAGGATGTACCACAGGCTACGATGATGATGCGTTTTGCACCTGCCAGCTGTGACAGGTGATCACGGATACCACCAATGGTGAGCGTTCCTTTTTTAGCATCCAGGCGTCCGCGTAAGCTGTCGAGGATGGTTTGTGGTTGTTCAAAAACCTCTTTGAGCATGAAGTGATCAAAGCCTCCTTTTTCAATAGCAGCCAGCTCAATATCCAGTTTCTGTATATACGGGGTTTGCCTTTCATTGGAGATGTTCTTCAGGATCAGTTCATCCGCTTTGATGATGGCGATTTCGTAATCGTTTACATATACTACTTCTTTTGTATATTCTACGATAGGAGAAGCATCTGAAGCGAGGAAGTGTTCGCCTTTGCCTACGCCTATCACCAGCGGGCTTCCTTTGCGGGCAGCGATCAGGGTGTCGGGGTTATCCTGGTCCAGTATCACGATCACGTAGGCACCCACTACTCTTTTCAGGGCAATACGCAGGGCTTCTTCAAGGCCGCACTGATTGCTTTGCTGAATTTCCTCGATAAAGTGAATCAGTACTTCTGTATCGGTATCGCTGGTGAACACATGCCCTTTGTTCAGGAGTTCCTGTTTCAGCTGGGCGTAGTTTTCAATGATACCGTTATGGATCATAGCCAGTTTACCATTACCGGAGCTATGGGGGTGTGAATTCCTGTCACATGGTTCGCCGTGGGTTGCCCAGCGGGTATGACCGATAGCAATGTGACTGCTGGTGTTCCTGCCGGTCAGGTAATCTTCCAGTTCTGATACTTTACCTTTTTTCTTGTAAACCTTCAGACCATCATTCATCAGGGCAACACCGGCACTGTCGTAACCGCGATATTCCAGTCTTTTCAATCCTTTGAGTACGATGGGGTAGGCTTCTCGTTGGCCTATATAAGCGACTATTCCGCACATATTGTTTTTCAGTTTTTACATGGAGATGGGGTGCAATATGCCTAAAAAATGTGAAAATCATACAAATAAACGGTAAGAATGTTTAAATATAATCTAATGATCATGATATAGTTAAGATCATCACAGTGTGGATAACTGGTGGCAAATGCTCAGAAAAAGCGTAATTTGTCGCGGAAATTGAATAAGTTATCCTATGAGATATGTTGTAATATTACTGCTATGCTGTATGGCATGCCAGCAGCCGTTATCTGAACGGCAGCCTCTGCCGCTATCAGAAGACAGTACGTTCCTGACCGGTGTTTTTTATCTGGTAAGACATGCGCAGGAGTGTGATTCGGCTATGCTCACGGACAGCGGCTATATGAAGGCAGGCGCCTTGTACCGGTTATTGAAAGACTCCGGTGTACAACGTATATATCTTACCCCTTATGCGGCCTCCAGGGAGACGGCAGAATCGCTCAGGGCATATTTACACATAGATACGGTGACCTACAAGCCGGATTCTTCGGGGGAAGGATTGCTATATGAAATTACACGCAGAGAGGATTGGGGGAAGCGGTTGCTGATAGTCGGGCAACAAAAAACACTGGTGCCTGTGATTCGTTCATTAAAAGCAAAGGCACCAGTGGATTCTATAAAAGAGGCGGATTATAGTAGTTTATTCATTGTTCGTAAAAGCAGGGATACTGCCAGGTGTAAGCGGATCCGCTATTAGAGCAATGTTCCTTTCATCAGGGCGAAAGCCACAGAGAAATAGATCAGCAATCCTGTTACGTCTACCAGTGTGGCCACAAAAGGTGCGGAAGAGGTAGCGGGGTCAGCCCCCAGCCTTTTCAGGATCAGGGGCAGCATGGAGCCGGACAGGGTTCCCCATAGTACTACACCTACCAGTGAAATACCAACGGTCAGACCTACCAGTATAGAATGCTCTCCATAGCTATGGAAGAGGGAATTCCAGAATACGATCCTGATAAAACCGATGATGCCGAGTACACTGCCCAGCATGAGCCCTGAGGTGATTTCGCGGCGCATCACTCTCCACCAGTCAGTCAGCGTGATTTCGCCCAGCGCCATGGCCTGGATGATGAGGGTAGAGGCCTGGGAGCCACTGTTTCCTCCACTTGAAATGATCAGCGGAACAAATAATGCCAGTACCACTGCTTTGGCTATTTCGCCTTCGAAAAAGGCCATGGCAGTAGCAGTCAGCATTTCGCCTATAAAGAGAATCACCAGCCAGCCAATGCGTTTCTTTACCAGTTTTAGCAATGGAATATCCAGGTAGGGTTCATCCAGGGCTTCGGTACCACCAATCTTCTGGATATCTTCGGTATGTTCTTCATTGGCAATCCACAACATATCGTCGATGGTAACGATACCGAGCAGGATACCTTCGTCGTCTACAACCGGAAGGGCGACGCGGTTTTCCATCCTAAAGATCTGGATGGCTTCTTCCTGTTCATCGTTCACATGCAGGGCTACAAAGCGGTCATCCATGAGGGTATGCACCATGGTATCGGTGGCTACCAGCAGGAATTCCCTGATCCGGAAGTCGTCGATCAGCTTGCCTTTTTCATCCACTACATATATTACGTCGATCGTTTCACTATCCTTACCATATTCACGGATGTAATCCAGCACCTGTTTCACGGACCATTCCTCCCTGACAGCGATGTAGTCAGGTGTCATGATACGGCCTACGCTGGTCTCATTGTAGCCCAGCAGGCTCAGGGTGATCTTGCGTTCTTCGGGATCCAGCAGCTTAATCAGTTCTTTTAAAACATCACTATGCAGTTCTCCCAGAAAGGAAGTACGGTCATCGGCCGGGAGCTCGTTCAGCAGCTCAGCGACTTTGGCAGCAGGCAATTCCCTGATCACATCTTCCTGGACATGGAATTCCAATATCCTGAAAGCTGCTGATGCCCGGGCTATGGACAGATTATTAATAATAATGCCCGCCTGCTCCGGCATTTCATGAATGAGTTCTGCTATATCTGTAATCAGCTGGTCATCCAGGTACACTCTCAGTTCCTGGTAGCCCTGCTCTTTGATAAGCTGCTCGAATTTTTCCAGTAAAGCTTCATTTTCCATAGTCCAAAAGGCTGTCAGGTGGCGAAATTAAAGAAAGTTGACGTGGGAACATCACAATATCTCTGCCACATGCTTACGAATGTTTGCAGAAATAGTGTCCGTTGGCAGGTCGTTGGCATCAAAACCAAATGGGTCTTCGATTTCCTCGGCAATCAGCTCAAGGCTGGCCAGTACATAGAAAACGAAAACAACAATAGGCACGATCAGAAAACCTACAGTAAATACGTATCCAAAAGGTAAAGTCATTACATAGAAGAAGATGAACTTTTTGATAAATACACTGTAGGAGAAGGGGATGGGGGTGTTCCTGATGCGCTCACAGGCACCACAGACATCGGTAAAGGCCTGCAGTTCGTCGTTGAGAATAATGAGTTGCTCACCTGAGATCTGCTGCCTGCGGTACAGGTCATTGACATGGGCAATGATCTGGCCGGCTATCTGGTTAGGCACATGCTTTTTATCGTCGATAGGGGTGCCCTGGCTCATATCCAGTTCCTCCGGGATATATTTGGTACGGAGGTGGTTTTTCAGGGCAAAAGCATAATTGGGGATCATGGCCCGGAAAAATTCCCGGGAGGCAGTATTGCTGGCAGGGATCATGGCATTGAGCTTAATAGCCAGGTTACGGCTGTTGTTTACCAGGCTGCCCCACAGCCGGCGGCCTTCCCACCAGCGGTCATAAGCAGTGTTGGTACGGAATACCAGCAACAAAGAGATCACAAACCCCAGTACACTATGCACAAAAACGACATTTTTCAATTCAGCTAAGTCAGACAAATGAAAGACTTTTAGCTCCAGCAGGGCAACCACAGCTGCATAACAACCAATGGCAATGAACATGGGGAACAACTTGCGTACAGTATCGGCCTTGTGAATCCTGAAGATAAATGTAAACCAGGCCTTGGGATTGTAATCGATCATCTTTGAACGTTAGATTTCCGCAAACCTAAAATTTTTATGCCTGATTTTGATAACTTCTTCCTTTACCTTTACTTTACGAAGTTTTTACAGCTATATGATTAAACCATATTTATACGTCGAGAAGACAAAAGGCAAGGGTCGTGGGGTGTTTACCAAAGAGAGAATACCTGCAGGTACCAGAATAGAAACCTCGCCTGTACTCGTTTTATCTTATGATGATACCGAAATCGTAGATAAGACTAAGTTGCATAATTACATTTTTTTATGGGGAGTGCGTGAAACCCGTTCCTGTATAGCACTGGGTTTATGCTCCATCTACAATCACTCTTACGACCCCAATTGCATATACGAAATGGATTTCGAAGAAGAAACCATGAGTATCATCACCCGTAGAGAGATTAAGAAAGGAGAGGAATTGCAGATCAACTACAATGGGGATCCATCCGATTCAGCACCTGTTTGGTTCGATGTGAGGAAAAAATAATTAACATAATAGACGGTTAGTCTCAATAAAAGGAATTGAATAATTCCTTATTATTGTACCTAAATATATAAGTACTTATATAATTTACATGAGCTTCTATTCTTCCCTGGGCTTCCTGGTGTTTGGCAGCCGTTTACGGCGATTGAGTGAATACTTCCTGAGTGAGGTGAATAAGGTATATGAACAGGCAGGAATTCCTTTTGAAGCCAGCTGGTTCCCGGTGTTTTACATATTGGGCAAAGAACAGCCCATGCCATTGATTGATATTGCCGCCCAGCTGGAAGTGAGCCACTCCGCTATCAGCCAGCTGGTGACGGGGCTTAAGAAAAAGGGCCTTGTGAAGACTGCTCCCTGCCCGGATGACGGGCGCCGGCAGCTGGTCATGCTCTCTAAAAAAGGGATGGACATGCTGCAACAGATTCAGCCAATATGGACCGCCATTACCCAGGCTATGACCGAACTGGCAGATGAAAATAAAATGAGTAAGCAGTTGCTGGAAGCAGTGACTGCTGTAGAAAACGGTGTGGAAACCGAAGCTTTGTCCGCCAGGATCTTAAAAGCAATGAAATAACTATTTATAATGATACACCAATTCAAATACGGAGTCGATCAGCTCACTCCCGGCAGGGCCCTTGCTATCGCCAACGGGCAGCTAAAGGGAATACTGGTGCCGGAAGTGGCTGATCGTATCGTAGCCAGTTACAGGCATGTACAAACCATCGTCTCGCAGCATAGTACAGTATATGGTATCAATACCGGTTTTGGCCCCCTTTGCGATACCCGGATCAATGAAGAAGATACCCGCACCTTACAATATAATATACTCCAGAGTCACAGTGTGGGCGTAGGGCATCCGATTCCTGCCACGGTGGCAAGGGTGATGCTCATTACTAAAGTGCATGCACTGGCACAGGGATACTCCGGTGTGGCCCTGGCTACCCTGGAACGCATTATCTGGATGATCGATGAACACATTACCCCCGTTGTACCTGAGAAAGGTTCTGTAGGTGCATCCGGCGACCTGGCGCCATTGTCACACCTCTTCCTGCCACTGATCGGGTTGGGAGAAGTCTATTATAAAGACCAGCGCCAGCCGGCAGCTGCCATGTTGCAGGCCGAGGGGCGCACACCTGTAGCACTGGGCCCTAAAGAAGGATTGGCCCTTATCAATGGCACACAGTTTATCCTTTCATTTGCCGTAACGGCGTTGCAACGGCTGCACAATGCTCTGGAAACTGCAGACATTGTGGGGGCGTTATCATTAGAAGGATTGATGGGTACGGCCCGTCCTTTTGATCCCAGGATCCATGCTATCCGGCCTTTCCCGGGCAATCAGCTGGTCGCACACCGCCTTAAAACCATGCTGGATGGCTCCGGTATCATGGCCGCACATGTGGATTGCGGCAGGGTACAGGATCCGTATTCCCTGCGCTGTATGCCGCAGGTACATGGTGCCTCCCGTACTGCCTGGTTACATTTGCTGGACCTGGTAACGATCGAGCTGAATGCTGTAACAGACAATCCGATCATCTTTAGTGCAGACGATACCATCAGCGGGGGAAACTTTCATGGACAGCCACTGGCATTGCCGCTGGATTATGCCACCGTGGCTGCAGCCGAACTGGGTAATATCTCTGATCGCCGTTGTTATATGATGATTGAAGGCAGATATGGATTACCTAAATTACTGATCGAAGATGCCGGGTTGAATTCTGGTTTTATGATACCTCAGTACACAACAGCCGCGCTGGTGACTGAAAATAAAACGTTGTGCTTCCCTGCCAGTGCGGACAGTGTGCCGACCTCTCTAGGGCAGGAAGACCACGTATCCATGGGCTCGATCAGTGGCCGCAAACTACACCAGGTAATAGATAACCTCGAATATATACTCGCGATAGAATTGTTGTATGCCGCACAGGCAGTTAATTTCAGACGTCCGCTTACATCAGGCCCGGTATTGGAAGCCGTTCATGCCTTTGTAAGAGAGACGGTTCCGTTCGCTGCCAAAGACCGCATCTTCGCTTACGATATACAACAGCTACATACACTCATACGCCAGCAATCCATCGCCAGGGTAGCCGATGAAACCGCCCTGGCAAATAATTTATCACTTAACGGTATTTATCATGACCAGTTTGGATTTTATTAAGCAATACGCAGCACATCCCCATTACAGGGCTCCCCGCGGACCTGAGCTGCACGCCCGCTCCTGGCAAACGGAAGCACCTTTGCGCATGCTCCTGAATAACCTGGATAGTGAAGTCGCTGAAAACCCCGATGAACTGGTGGTGTACGGTGGTATCGGACAGGCAGCACGTAACCGGGAAGCTTTGCAAAAGATTATTGAAACCCTGCTCATACTGGATGAAGAACATTCCCTGTTAGTACAATCAGGTAAACCGGTAGGCATTGTACGTACACATCCGCAGGCACCCCGGGTGATGCTGGCCAACAGCAACCTGGTACCTAAATGGGCTACCTGGGAGCATTTTAACGAACTGCGGGCCAAAGGGCTCATGATGTATGGACAGATGACAGCTGGTAGCTGGATCTACATTGGTACACAAGGTATCCTGCAGGGTACTTATGAAACCTTTGTGGAGTGCGGCCGCCAGCACTTTGGTGGAGACCTGAAAGGAAAATTGCTCGTCACTGCAGGGATTGGTGGTATGGGTGGTGCACAACCGCTGGCTGCTACCATGGCCGGCGCTGTGTTCTTAGGTGCAGATGTGGATGAGAGCAGGATCAGAAAACGTATTGCTACTAAATATATTGATCGTATCACGCATTCTTACGAAGAGGCCATTGCCTGGGCAAAGGAAGCAATGGATAAAGGGCAGGCCCTATCGATCGGACTGGTGAGCGATGCAGGCGATATGCTGGAAAGATTATTGCAGGATAATATTATTCCGGATATACTCACAGATCAGACTTCAGCACATGATCCGATCAACGGCTATGTACCGAATGGCTTAACACTGGCAGCAGCAGCTGAACTGCGTAAAAAAGATCCTGCTGCTTACAAGCAGCTTGCTTTGAAAAGCATGGCAAGACATGTAGGATTCATGCTGGAATTGCAACGCAAAGGTGCTGTCACTTTTGACTATGGCAATAACCTGCGTGAATTTGCAAAAGAAGGCGGAGAGCCGAATGCATTTGATTTTCCGGGATTCACCCCTGCGTATATCAGGCCTTTATTCTGCGAAGGAAAAGGACCTTTCAGATGGGTGGCATTGTCAGGTGATCCACAGGATATTTATACTACTGATCAGGCATTGATGGAAGCATTTCCGGATAACAAGCCATTGATCAACTGGCTGAAGAAAGCACAGGAAAAAGTTGCCTTCCAGGGACTGCCTGCCAGGATCTGCTGGCTGGGATTAGGAGAGCGTGAAAAAGCGGGCCTGATCTTTAATGAACTGGTGCGCAGCGGCAAGGTAAAGGCACCTATCGTAATTGGAAGAGACCACCTGGATTGCGGTTCTGTTGCTTCTCCCAACAGGGAAACAGAAGCAATGAAAGACGGGTCGGATGCGGTATCTGACTGGACCTTACTAAACCTGATGGCTAATACAGGTGGCGGGGCTACCTGGGTATCCTTCCATCATGGAGGTGGTGTAGGCATGGGCTATTCACAGCATGCAGGTATGGTCGTACTGGCAGACGGTACAGACAGGGCCGCAGCTTGTTTGCAACGGGTATTATTCAATGATCCTGCATTAGGCATCTTCAGACATGCAGATGCAGGTTACGAAAAAGCACAGGAAGTAGCCACTCAATTTGATTTGTACAGATGAAACTTATAGGACCATTTTCACAGATCATACCCCTTACCGGGTTGCCTTTGAAAGGAGCATTGCAGGATGCACAGCTCACTGTCATTGAAGATGGAGGTGTGGTCACCCACGAAGGAAGGATTGTTGCAGCAGGTGATTACAATGCACTACGTGATCAGTATCCACATGCACTACCTGTTTTAATATATGGCCCGGCGGTGTTACTGCCGGGCTTTATTGATTGTCATACGCATATTTGTTTTGATGGTAATCGAAGCCGTGATTATGCCATGCGTATAGCAGGAAAGACATATCTCGAAATTGCACGTGCAGGTGGTGGCATCTGGGATTCCGTGATGAAGACACGTGCAGCCAGTGAAGAAACGTTAAGAAAGAATACGGCTGAAAGAGCGAACAGGCATTTGCAGGAGGGGGTGACTACGATTGAAGTAAAGAGTGGATATGGTTTGTCTGTGAAAGAAGAAATGAAGATGCTGCAGGCCATCAGGCATGCAGGTGAGTACACCAAAGCAACACTGATCCCTACCTGCCTCGCGGCGCATATGATGCCGAAAGATTATACAGGCACAGACTATCTGCAGGAAGTAGTGGAGCAATTATTGCCTGCTATTCATTGTAAAAGGGTAGACATCTTCATTGAAGAAACTGCTTTCCAGCCGGCACAAGCCTTACCTTATTTACAGCGGGCAACGGAGATGGGGTTTGCACTGACCGTGCATGCCGATCAGTTTAGCAGTGGTGGGTCAGCAGTGGCGGTAGCAGCAGGTGCTTGCTCTGCCGATCACCTGGAAGCCAGTAATGCAACAGATATTGCGCGTTTAGCAGCAGCTGATATTGTTTCGGTGGTATTGCCCGGAGCATCGTTAGGGTTAGGAATGCATTATGCGCCTGCACGACAACTACTGGACGCCGGCGCATGTGTGGCGATTGCGAGTGACTGGAACCCGGGTTCTGCCCCCATGGGCGATTTGCTACTGCAGGCAGCAGTGATGAGTGCAGCGGAAAAGTTATCTGCTGCAGAAGTATTGGCGGGGCTGACTTTCCGGGCAGCCAAAGCTTTACAGCTCACAGATGTGGGGCAGCTGGCCGCAGGTTTTGCAGCTGACATGCAGGTGTATCCGACAAATGATTACAGGGACATTTTATATTACCAGGGAAAAATGAAACCTTCGCAGGTATGGAAAGGAGGTGAAAAAATATGAAAGCACATTATCAGCAGCCCGTTGCATGGACGGGCAGAACAGATGGTACAGACGAAGAAGTGAGCCGATGGCATCAGCGGGTGCAGTGCGTAGACCTGTCATTGCCATTACCTGAAGGCCATGGTGTCGTGTTATTAGGCTTTGCTGTAGACGAGGGCGTACGTAGAAACAAAGGACGTGTGGGGGCAGCAGCTGGTCCCGCAGCTCTCAGGCAGGCAATGGGCAGTTTCCCTGTTCACTTTGATGGCCTGTTGATGGATGCAGGCAATATTATCTGTCCCGACGAGGACCTGGAGGCTGCACAACAGGCCCTGAGTGGTGCTGTGCAGTTGATCAGGCGTGCAGGTCATATACCTGTGTTATTAGGCGGCGGACATGAAATTACTTATGGTCATGCACAAGGACTGTATCAGTCGTTGCCCGGTGAGCAACTGGGATTGATAAATTTTGATGCACATTTTGACTTACGTACAGAAGGTGTGAGCTCCGGAACAGGCTTCTGGCAGCTTTCACAGGCACATACGCCATTTCAGTACCTTGCTTTGGGTATACAGCAGTTGAGCAATACACAACAGTTATTCAGAATAGCAGGTGAACTTGATGTGACATACCTGGACGCTGACGCTTTTCACTTCCAGGATCGTACCGTAGTACAGGCAGCACTGTCAGCCTTTATAAAAGAAGCAGACAAATTGTATCTCACGATAGACCTGGATGTATTTGCGGCGGCATATGCGCCAGGTGTAAGTGCAGGCGCATTCAATGGTATTCGTCCGGATGGCTTATTTTTAGAGTGCTTCAGGACCATCCTGCAAAGCGGAAAACTAGCGGGAATGGATATAGCAGAATTGAACCCTGCTTTCGACATAGATAATCGTACAGCCAGGCTAGGTGCTGCATTAATTTTTGAAGCAGTGACTCATTTGTTGAGTAGAAAATAATATTATCTTTGGCGCGTATCCCAAAAGATTTATTATCATGAAGTTCTACACTGTATTCATGGCTGTTGCCATAGCTGTAGCACCGCTGTTTGTGCGTGCACAACGTATTAAGCTCGAAGAAGGTAGCGTATCCCCACTGAAAGGTATTACAGAGCTGAATACTGAATTTACCTACACCAATATAAAGGTAGGCGATTTCAGTAACGAGGATGATTACATCCGCAAAAAGACAGAAGAGTATAACAAGAAGGAAGCCGGTAGGGGCGATAACTGGGCGAAGTCGTGGAAGAACGACAGGTCCGAAAGGTTCGAACCTAAATTCAACCAGTTGTTTACAGACAACAGTGGTGGTATTACTGCCGGCAAATTTCCTGCTGCGAAGTACACACTGATCTTTAAAACTAAATTTATTGAGCCAGGGTACAATGTCGGTGTATGGAGAAAGAATGCATCTATGGATGGTGAAGCATGGATCGTGGAAACCGCTGATAAGAGTAAGGTGATTGCGAAGTTCACGGTCGATAAGGCACAGGGCCGTGTATTTGGCGGGTTTGACTTTGACACCGGATTAAGGATACAGGAGACTTATGCAGATGCTGCAAAGGCGCTGGCAAAAGCAATTAAAAAACAATTGTAGTAAAAAGGGGACATCTCAAAATTGCGGGATGTCCCCTTTTTATTTAAACTCCTGTTGGAGCGCGATGTCGTAAACGCAATTCCCCAGGTCTTCCGGTTACTGATAAGGTTTCTGCTTTTATATGATAGCCCCGGTATCATTTCTTCTTGATACAATCCTTGCGTCAGAGAATAGTTGTCATTCCCCTTGGAGAACGTGCACTTTCAGCAATGTTTTATCAGAATACAATTGTTTTATTACCGTGAATAATGACCCTGTCATCGATATGTGCAATCACGGCTCTTGTTAACACCTGCCTTTCAATATCTCTTCCCAGCAATATCAGGTCGGTCACTTCATGTTTATGGCTCACTCTTGCTACATCCTGGTCAATGATGGGCCCTTCGTCCAGGTCATTGGTTACATAGTGGGCGGTGGCACCTATTAGTTTTACGCCCCTGTTATAGGCATTCCTGTAAGGATTGGCGCCAGCAAATGCCGGCAGGAAGCTATGGTGGATGTTGATGATCCGGCCGGGGAAAACGCTCACGAATTCGGGAGAGAGGATCTGCATATAACGTGCAAGCACGATGAAGTCTGTATTGGCTCTTCTGATCAGTTTAATTGCTTCCTGTTCCTGCAGTGGCTTATTGCCTGCATCTACCGGCAGGTAATGGAAAGGAATACCAAAGTCTTCTACGAATTGTTTTAGTTCAAGGTGATTAGAAATGACGAGTGGGATATCTACTGGTAGTTCCCCACTGCGCCAGCGCCATAACAGTTCTATCAGGCAATGGTCATAGCGGGATACCATGATCACCATTTGTTTACGACGATCGGGGTAGTCGATGCGCCATTCCATCTGGCGGGGAGCAGCTACTTTTTCCTGGAAATCTTTTTCCAGTTGTTCTTTCGTAAAGGAGGGATTATCCAGCTGGAAAGACATGCGCATAAAAAAGAGTCCTTCTTTGGGATCTGTACTGTGCTGGCTGGCATCAAGAATATTAGCGCCGCAGGCGTACAGGAACTGGGACACACCGGCCACAATACCAGGGCGGTCTGGACAGGAGATCAATAGCCTGCCGGTTATATCAGTCTGCATAAAAATGAAATATATATTACTATGTAAAATACAAAAGGGAAAGGATTTATTCTAGCGGTCAGTCAATCCCGAATTCTTATTTTATTTTTGGACCAGCTAAGGGAAAATAATGAAGAAGATCGGATTAATGTCAGACACGCACAGTTATCTCCATCCACAGGTGTTCAGGTACTTTGATAAAGTAGATGAGATCTGGCATGGTGGGGATATCGGCACTACATCCCTTGCGGATGAACTGGCCGCCTTCAGGCCTTTCAGAGCTGTATACGGAAATATTGATGGCAAAGACATCCGGCTGCGCTATCCCGAACATCTATGTTTCGAAGTGGAGGGGGTGAAGGTTTTTATGACGCACATTGGCGGCTATCCAGGTAAATATGCGCCGGGAGTGAAAGACTTATTGTTGCAAAACACCCCCAAATTGTTCATCTGTGGGCATTCGCATATATTGAAAGTAATGCCGGACCCGGCATTGAAGCTGTTACACATGAACCCGGGGGCATGTGGCCAGCAGGGCTGGCATAAGGTGAAAACTTTATTGAGATTCGATGTCAACGAAGGGAATATCAGTAACCTGGAAGTCATAGAGCTGCCTAAATAATAAGGAAGCCGGCACTCGCACATTTTTTGCAAATCGTAGAGGTACTACAACTGTCACTTATGCGCAAAGGATACATATTATTATCCATTTGTTTGTGTATGTTTCATTTTGCAAGGGGTCAACGTTCATCTTTCATTGATAAGATAGGAGATTGGTTTCATACAGAAAATGACACTGCTTACATAGAGGATCATACGAGGGACCTGACTACACGTTTTTTCGGGTCCAGGAAATATAACTATTACGATATCATTGATCGTAAGCGTAAGACGGAAGTAATGTACCGTCCGAATACGCCATTCAACGTAGGCTTTGGTTTCAACTATAAATTTATAGGTGTGAACGTTGCTTTCAACCTGCCATTCATCAATAGTACGGACAGGTATGGGAAGACGAGGGCACTGGACCTGCAGGCACACTATTACCTGCGCAAGCTGGTGGTGGATTTCTACGGGCAGCGTTACAAAGGGTATTACATTGCTAACTCCCGCGGATTGCTGAATGGCTTTGACGAAAAAGGCCCGCTGCCTGTGCGTCCTGATATCCGTAATTTGAATATCGGGATGAGTGTACAGTATGTCTTCAACGACAGGAAATTCTCTTATAGGGCGGCTTATTTGCAGAATGAATACCAAAAGAAGAGTGCGGGTTCGTTCCTGTTAGGAGGAGAACTGTTTACAGCGCACATGAAAGGGGATTCTTCGCTGATCCCTCACAATATCACCCAGCGGGATTTTATGAACGGCATTACCTACTCCGCTACCAGTATTTTCAGCGCAGCTGCGAACGCTGGTTATGCCTATACATTTGTTTACAAACAGCATTTATTTCTCACCTTATCATTGTCCGGCAGCCTGGGTGGAAATTACACCCGTTTGTTCAGGGATAATGAAAATGACCTCCGCAGGTTCGGCATCCAGCTGAACAATACAGTTCGTGCCTCGATTGGCTACAACTCCAGTAAGTACTTTGCAGGCATTCATTATGTGAACCTCGTTACACGTAGTCAGTCACCTGTTGAACATACTTTCCAGGCCATTGGTGCAGGCAATTTCAGGTTCAGTGTAGTAAGGCGTTTCGGGCTAAAGCGTGAGCTTTTCTAATTCCCTTTGGATGTTTTCCCTGGCCACCGCATCAAATCGCTCTCTAAAGCCTTCAGTTTTGTAGATCGACGGTTGATCCAGGAAGTATTGCAATACCTTTTTCCTGCCGGGCACATATACGGCATCAGGGTAGATGCTGTATTCCTTTCGTATGTTTTTTGCATATGCCTGGTACATACGTTCGGGGCCGCTCAGTATGAAGAGGTCAAAGTCCAGGAAACAGTCCAGGTCAGCGTCGCCATGGGGGTTCTGATGCGATTTTGTGGCTCTGATATATTCCGATACCAGGGCTGTTTTTTCTGCAGGATAACTTGTTTGCTCCAGGAATTGGGTGGCTACCAGTGCACTTCTCTCCTCATTATCTCCTCTCTGAACATCGTAGATGATATCGTGGAAAAATACGGCCAGTTGCAGGGCTTCCAGGTCGTGTACGAGATGATTATATTCTTCAATGAATACGAGCAATGTCTGAATATGATCCAGATTATGGTAATACCTATGTGATTCACTGTAATGGGTTAGTATGGAATTAAAGCCTTCCTTCACCAGCGACGAATCGTTGGTATAGTTGCTTACCAGGCTTTCCCAGACATAAAATAGTGGATGGGATTTCATGGCCTAAATGTAGACAAAAAAAAGACTGACTTATTGCTAAGCCAGTCTTTTATCGTTACTAATGACAGTCCTTTGATTATGCTTTCGCAAACTCAGCACGAATTACGTTCAGTGCACCACCTGCTTTGAACCACTCAATCTGTTGTTCATTGTAGGTATGGTTGACTGTGATTTCGTCGCTGCTACCATCTTTGTGGTGGGCCACCACGGTCAGTGGTTTACCTGGAGTGAAGGTAGTCAGGCCCAGGATGTCGAAGGTATCGTCTTCCTGGATCTTATCGTAATCTTCTTTGTTAGCGAAGGTAAGGCCGAGCATCCCTTGTTTTTTCAGGTTAGTCTCGTGGATACGGGCGAAAGATTTCACAAGGATTGCACGAACGCCCAGGTGACGTGGTTCCATTGCTGCGTGTTCGCGGCTGGAGCCTTCACCATAGTTCTCGTCACCGACAACGATAGAACCGATACCAGCCGCTTTGTAAGCGCGCTGAGTAGCAGGAACGGCACCGTATTCGCCGGTCAGCTGGTTCTTAACGGTATCAGATTTATCGTTGAATGCGTTGATCGCGCCAATCAGCATATTGTTAGAAATGTTGTCAAGGTGACCACGGAATTTCAGCCATGGACCAGCCATAGAGATATGGTCAGTGGTACACTTGCCCTTTGCCTTGATCAGCAGTTTCAATCCTTTCAGGTCAGTACCTTCCCATGCTGCGAAAGGCGCCAGCAGTTGCAGGCGATCGCTGGTAGGCGACACGACTACCTGCACGCCGCTACCATCGGCAGCAGGTGCCTGATAGCCCGGATCATCTACAGCGAATCCTTTTGCAGGCAGTTCATAACCGGTTGGTTCATCGAGCTTCACTTCCTGTCCGTCCCTGTTTTTCAGGGTGTCTGTCAGTGGGTTGAAGGTCAGGTCACCTGCAATGGCCAGTGCGGTTACGATCTCAGGCGAAGCTACGAAAGCGTGTGTGCCGGCCAGGCCATCATTTCTCTTCGCGAAGTTACGGTTGAAGGAAGTGATGATAGAGTTTTTACGGTTAGGATCATCGATATGACGAGCCCATTGACCGATACAAGGCCCACATGCATTTGCCAGTACTACGCCACCGATCTGCTCAAAGGTGTTGAGCAGGCCATCTCTTTCGATGGTGAAGCGCACCAGTTCAGAACCGGGAGTGATGGTATATTCAGACTTAACGTCCAGGTTTTTGTCGATGGCTTGTTTAGCCAGGGAGGCTGCACGGGAAATATCTTCGTAAGAAGAGTTGGTGCAGGAACCGATCAGGGCAACTTCCAGTTTCTCTGGCCAGTTGTTTTCTTTCACGGCCTGACCGAATTTAGAAATAGGCCATGCCAGGTCTGGAGTGAACGGACCATTTACGTGTGGTTCCAGTTCATCCAGGTTGATTTCGATCACCTGGTCATAGTATTTAGACGGATCAGCGTACACTTCTGCATCCGGGCGCAGGTGATCTTTAATACCGTCTGCCAGTGCAGCGATTTCGCTACGCTCAGTTGCCTGCAGGTAGGCGGCTATTTTGCTGTCGTAAGCGAATACGGAGCAGGTAGCACCGATCTCAGCACCCATGTTACAGATAGTTCCTTTACCGGTAGCGCTGAGGCTGTCGGCACCTTCGCCAAAGTATTCAACGATGCAGCCGGTACCACCTTTAACGGTGAGCACGCCAGCTACTTTCAGGATAATATCTTTTGGAGAAGCCCATCCGCTCAGTTTGCCGGTGAGTTTTACACCGATCAGTTTAGGCATTTTCAGCTCCCATGCGAGGCCGGCCATCACATCGACAGCATCGGCACCACCTACACCGATAGCGAGCATACCCAGACCACCGGCATTGGGTGTATGGGAGTCAGTACCGATCATCAGGCCACCCGGGAAAGCATAGTTTTCCAGTACTACCTGGTGGATAATACCAGCACCAGGTTTCCAGAATCCGATACCATATTTATTCGAGATAGAGGAGAGGAATTCGTAAACTTCCTTGTTGGTGTTGTTAGCAGTCGCCAGATCAGATTCAGCGCCTGTTTTAGCCTGAATGAGGTGATCACAGTGTACAGTTGAAGGGACTGCCACCTTTGCACGGCCGCAGGTCATAAACTGTAACAGCGCCATCTGTGCTGTAGCATCCTGCATCGCTACGCGATCCGGTGCAAACTCAACATAAGATTTACCTCTTTCATATGCAGACGTAGTCGGGGCATATAAATGGGCATACAAAATCTTTTCTGACAATGTGAGCGGGCGTCCTAACAGCTTACGGGTAGCTTCCACCTTACCCGGGAGTGCCGCATACACTTTTTTAATCATTTCGATATCAAACACCATGGAAAAAATATTTAGACCAATTAAAAATGCACCGCAAAATTAACCATTTTAAGACAGTTTATAAAAGATAAGTACCCGATTAGACCGCTATATCCGGGCCTTTGCCTATCCAATCCCTTTATTTTGCTGTTAAATCACTGCTAACACACTGCAAACGGCCATTTCCCGAAAATTTGGCACTTGTTTTTCATATGAGTTTGTGATAAATTTGATATATGAATAGATTTAAAGATTTTGTGGAATGGCAAGCCTTCGGTGTGTGCACCGCGATAGGCAACAGGCTGGGAGTAGCGACTTCCCGCATCCGCTTGTTTTTTATCTATGTGTCTTTCCTGACGATGGGATCCCCAATCATTGTTTACCTGATTATGGCTTTTTGGGTCAACATGAAGAACTACATTCTCAATGCCAGAAGAAACCCCCTAAGGTATTTGTAATTACCACATTAAAAACAAGAACGGGTTACCTTTCTATAACTGCCTTATATGCTTATGTAAGGCTTCGTTTCCTTTTATAGCGGTATACCCACTGATTATCCAGGTAAAAGGGCTGATCGACATTGCTGTTGATCAGCCCTCATTTTCTTAATCAAGATGGAAATTCGTCATTTCGTGATAGTGGTTCTGTAACTGGTTTACAGTCAATACACCCTTTATTTCACGGTGCTCATCCCTGTAATCCAGGCGGGTAGCCTCGCGGCCGTCCAGATCATGAAACATCACGGAAAATGGCCCACGAACGTAGATCCTGCGATTGTCAGGGTTCGGGGAAATGTCTTCTTTAGTAAACTTCAGTTTGAGTAACTGTTCCTCGTTCAGTGGAATTGCGTAGACATCGGCCAGTTCATACCAGAATTCCTGCTCGCCTGTTTGTACACAAACCTGCTTGTCTTCCCGGTTCACTTCCAATACCAGGCCTTCATGCTTTTCGCCTTCGTACTCCACTATTACAGTATCACCTGCTTTTACATCATGTAAGTTGATCATTGTGGATATTTTTGGGTGTTATTATTTGAATTTACTGAAAATTAACCAAAAATCAGACCGGCAGTAGGCAGGCGGCTTTTCTTAAAGAAAAGAGGGTGTCTCATAAATAAATGAGGCACCCTCTTTTATTTGTATAAAAAAATGTATTGTTAATCAATATTTTATTAACTCTTCCTATATTTAAATATGGCAAGAGGTAAAACTTTATCCGTAG
>NZ_JBCNKF010000021.1:0-153473 GCF_039596155.1 Chitinophaga sp. | reverse complement strand
GCGGTTGATGAGGGTTGGCGGGAGCAGGCGGCTGGCAGGTTTGGGTGGAGAGTTTGTGCGGTTGATGAGGGTTGGTGTGATCAGGGCACTGGCAGGTTTGGCTGGGGAGTGTGTGCGGTTGGTGAGGGTTGGCGGGAGCAGCCATCCCGTTGGTTCAGTGGTTTTTCCAGTCAGCAGGGCATTCGCGGGCTTATTGGCCTGCGTAGTCACCAGTTCCGCCGCAAACTCCGTCGTCATCCGGGTTTTCAGAAATTCCGCCGGGCAGGTTTATATACCTGGATAGCAGCGCATCTTCTCTTAATTATTCTCATCAATTGTATCAGTGCCTATAAGGCGTATCACGAGTTTTACCATACACCGGGGAATGCTGTTATTGTAAAAAAATTAACGCCGTTAGCAGAGGCCAGTGCAATCCGGTATTATGGCCGGTATACCGGTGCAGAAACAGGCTATGGCTTCTTTGGCATCAACGTACGATCGAATGGGATGTTGATCGGGGAATGTGGCGGCACGCCTATGACAGCTGATTTTAAATCCTATGAGACAACATTGCGGTTCTTTTCAATGGCCAATGCGCTAACTGATGATTTTATAAAGCCGGATGCACACGATAGTCTGCCTGGCGGACTACTCGGCGAGTACAATAACCTTGTCTTTAAAAATATTGCTGTCACTATGTATCAGCAGCATGGTTGTGTGGATAGTACGGTATTGTTAAGCTACAATGTACTGCAGTTTCCCACACTGCAGGCAGTACGTACCGGTACGCCACCGGCATACCAGCTCACAAAGTTAGTGACAGGTACCTATAGTCTGACTACACATGCGCAATAAGACGTATCCCGGATGGCTGTTCTTTTTCCGGGTAAATATGGCAGGATTTGCTTTGTTACATTTTCTGGCCATACAGCCGGATTTTGATATGTTGTATTCTTACAAAGGGTATATCTACCCCGATATTATGGATACATCAACAGATCATTTCAGTCCTACACTTGTCAGCCTGCAACACTATGCGGGTATTCCATATGAGACCTTATTAATGATCTGCCGGATTGCTTATCCATTGGCGTTAGTATGCCTGATACTTGGATTATTTACGCGGGTAAGTGCTGTTCTCTCCCTGTTTCTACAGTTATTATTATTGAAATCGATCCATCTGTATGAGTACGGCGTGGATGGATACACCACAATCGCCTTATTCTACTGCTGTATTTTTCCCGTGGGATATATTTATTCTGTTGACAACCGGTTACGACGATTCATTATTGCGCCGGTGTATGAGCCCTGGCTGATATTACTGCGGGCGCATTTGTGTATAGCTTATTTCTTTTCCGGGTTTGACAAGGTGATAGGGGTAACATGGCGGAATGGTGAGGCACTGTGGAAGACCCTGCATAGCCATAATTATTACAGTTTGTTTAGCCTGGATTTCCTGGTAAATACGCCATTTTATTTATGGGTAGGTTGGGCTACTATAATACTGGAGATGGGATATTGTATCGGGATGAACATCAGAAAGGTAAGGATGTGGTGGCTGGGGGCAATTGTTTGTCTGCATTTGTTCATTGCGTTATTTATGGGATTATTTTTCTTTTCAGCCATGATGATTCTGCTGAATTTATGTGCCTACTATACGCCTTATTTAGATCCGGAGCGTGTAAGGAAAAGAGCGGCCATGTAGGCCATCATCCCGGCATTTCTGCCACAAAAAAAGCCTTCGGAGTGTTGAACCGAAGGCCTTGCAGGAAGTTTCATCTTTTTTCCTTCGCTGGGATTATCCAGAGCAGGTACTAAGGGTATTATCTCAGGTTTAATTGTTATAACCACCCCGGGAATAGAAACTTCCTTTCTGAATAATATAGGGAAAGAATCATGCCAGTTATTTATACGGGATTTAGCCTTCATTCTACCCTCCCGGCGGGTTATATTCCTACGAAATGTGCCCGTTTGGGGTAGTAGTTCACTGATGAGAGCTACATTTTCATGCCATAGCCTATGGCACTATTTTCTCCCCTGTTCGGTAAAACAAATCTTTATGGCAACTACAACTGTGAATGCGCCAACGGCGAACGATAGCAGACTGAAAGAATTTTTTGTGGACCAGTTAAAAGACATTTACTGGGCCGAGAAGAAACTGGTGAAGACCTTGCCGAAACTCAGCCAGGCAGCGACCACGAACCAACTGAAAGATGCGATTGACAGTCACCTGGTAGAAACTGAAAATCACGTAGCAAGACTGGAAGATGTATTTGATCTGATCGGTGTGGATGCAGATGCGAAAAAGTGCCATGCAATGGCTGGGATTGTCGAGGAAGGCGAGGATCTGATTGATGAGACAGCAACAGATACCTGCCAGCGGGATGTAGCATTGATCTTTGCGTGTCAGAAAGCGGAGCACTACGAGATTGCGACGTATGGTGGTTTGGTGACGCTGGCGGCGACGTTGGGCTTTAAAGAGGCGGCAACGCTACTGAGACAGACACTGGAAGAAGAGAAGGCTGCGGATGCGAAATTGACACAAATAGCAGAAAATGATGTCAATTATAAGGCCAGCCAGGAAATGGAATGATTTCCCTTCATCAACCTATGGAGCAGGGAAAAGATAAAATTGGTATCTTATGGAAAATTCCACATGATGTTGGCCAGAATTACCTTTCTCCTGCTCCTGATTTCAAACTGTTGCTTTTCGCAAAAAATGGACTGGTGGAAACATGACCGCTTTGGCATGTTCATCCATTTCGGGCTCTATGCGGAGGCTGCCAGACATGAATGGGTTAAGAACTATGAACGACTTACCAACGACCAATACCAGGTTTACTTTGACCAGTTCAATCCCGACCTGTTCAACCCACGGGAATGGGCCCGGCAGGCCAAAGCAGCAGGCATGAAATATGCTGTGCTCACGACTAAACACCACGAAGGATTCTGCCTTTTTGATTCGAAATACACCGACTATAAATCTACTAATACGCCCATCCACCGTGACCTTGTCCGGGAATTTGTCGATGCCTTCCGTGCAGAAGGTATCAAAATCGGTTTTTACTATTCGCTGCTTGACTGGCATCATCCCGATTTTACAATAGACCAGCACCATCCTCAGCGACCGGCAGATGATACGGCCTACGCACGCCTGAACAAGGGGCGGGATATGGAAAAGTACCGGCAGTATATGCGCAATCAACTCACCGAGCTATTGACGAAATATGGGAAAATAGATATCCTGTGGCTTGACTTCTCCTACCCTGGCAAGCACGGTAAAGGCAGAGAAGATTGGGGATCTGTGGCATTACTGAAAATGATCCGGAAATTACAGCCGGATATTATAGTAGACAACAGGCTGGACCTGGCAGGAGTACCTGGTGGAGCAGATTTTGCAACACCGGAGCAGGTAAAGCCGGAGGAACTGAAGAACAACTATGACGGGTTACCTTTCGAGACCTGTCAGACGTTCTCCGGCTCATGGGGGTATTACAGGGATGAGGACACATGGAAGACAAATGTACAGTTGCTTACATTGCTGATTACTTCAGTAAGTAAGAGCGGAAACCTGATCCTGAATGTGGGGCCTACCGGCAGAGGAGTATTTGATTACAGGGCAACAAGGGCGTTAGATTCAATCGGTCAGTGGATGCATTTTAACAACCGTGCGATTTATGGTTGTGAGGAAGCACCGGCGGCGTTCAGTGTACCGGCTCATACTTTACTGACCTATAACCCTGCTGCGAAACGGCTGTATCTGCACCTGATGGATTATCAGGGAGGGAAACTGGTGTTAAAAGGATATAAGGGTAAGGTAAAATACGCACAGTTTCTGCATGATGCGTCAGAGATAAAAAGGGAAGAAAACGGAGACGACCTGGTATTAACGTTGCCGGAACGGAAGCCGGGATTTACAGTACCTGTGGTGGAATTGATGTTGTAATCCGGTGTGTCTGGAATCTCTGTATGTTAAATATTGGGCCTTCCCTGTTGCTTTCAAAAAAAAATCATCACGCTAATTCTCGCATTCCTGCTATAAACCCGATAATATAAACAATAATAGGGAATTCTCCTAGGACGGCTATTAGTCGAATGGTACTATCTTTGGTATCAAATTGTGCCCGGCGGTTTGCCATATCATTGATTCACAGTCTAAAATACAATAGCGTGGTCTTATTAAGTCAAACGAAAATAGCAACAACAGGTAAGAAAAGAGTAGTGATCATAGGCGGGGGATTTGGGGGAATGGAACTGGCGAAATCCCTGGCCGGAACAGACTTGCAGGTAGTACTGATAGACAAGCATAACTTTCATACCTTCCAGCCCTTATTGTATCAGGTAGCCACTACCAACCTGGAAGCCCCTTCTATTGTGGCACCTTACCGTAAAATCTTTAAACAGCAATCCAATTTGTTTTTCCGCATGGCGGAGGCAAAAAATATCGATACTGCTAACCAGACGGTAGAGACGTCCATTGGTTTGATCAGATATGACTACCTGGTGATTGCTACGGGAGCAACTACTAATTTTTATGGGAATGAGGAAATTGCTGCCAGGGCGATTAGTATTAAAAGCCTGGAAGATGCGCTGTTGCTGAGAAACACGATTGTGAGCAATTTTGAGAAGGCCCTGCAGGTAGAGGATGAGATGCAGCTGAATAGTCTTATGGACTTTGTGATTGTGGGCGGCGGACCGACGGGTGTAGAGATAGCGGGTGCGTTGAGTGAGCTAAAAAGACACGTGTTTCCAAAGGATTATAAGGAGCTGGATTTTGTGAAAATGGATATACATCTGATTCAGAGTGGCGGGGAAATCCTCAAGGGAATGTCGCCGGCGGCATCCAGAGAGTCTTTGAAGATGCTGAATGATCTGGGGGTGCGGGTGTGGTTGAACAGAAGAGTGGTGTCTTACGATGGATTTGCGGTGAAATTAAGTACGGGCGAACAACTGGTGACAAGGACACTGATCTGGGCTGCCGGGGTATCCGGATTGCCGGTGAATGGACTGTCTGAAGAGTGTATGCAGGATTCAAGGATTAAAGTAGATGAATTTAACCGGGTGGCGGGATATAGTAATGTGTTTGCAATCGGAGATATAGCAGCGATGGTGACAGAAGAGACACCTCATGGGTACCCGATGCTGGCGCAGCCGGCGATACAGCAGGGAAAGCTGTTAGGCCGGAATATCATCAGATGGGAGAATGGAAAGGAGGCCAGGCCGTTTAAGTACAATGATATGGGGACGATGGCTACCATTGGAAAGAATCATGCGGTAGCCGATCTGATGGTGTTCAAAAAGCAGATAAGAACACAGGGTTTCAGGGCCTGGTTGATATGGATGTTCGTACACCTGATGTCGTTGGTTGGTTTCAGGAACAGGGTTGTAGTGCTGATTAACTGGGTATGGAAGTACTTTACGAATGATGCAGGATTTGGAACTATTATCGGGAAGCCGAAAGAGAATATTCCGGTAGAAAAAGTGACAGAAAAAGTTCTTGTATAATAGTTAAAAAAGGGTACAAAACTACGCCCGGAGAGTTTTATAAAACAGCTTTTAAAAAGACACCTGTTTTCCATCAGGTAGCTAAAATAAACCTGCTGCTCCTGTACCTGTTTTAGGGAACCGGAGTTTCAGTGTAGCGGGGTAAGTCAGCAAATTATAAAAAGCGGTCATTCGCAGAAGGAATAAATACTATTTTCAGAAAAAAGGAGTCCGTATATGATACAGACTCCTTTTTTTGTGGACTTATAGCGAAATAGCTACCGGTTATTAAGTTGTTATTTGTTGCCAGTCTGTGCCAGCGTGCTACCGAATACGGTTTTCAGCAGATCGGTTACACGGGCAGCGGGGTCTTGCCTGATCTTCGCTTCTTCTGCAGCCACTTCCAGGTAAATACCAGCGATTGCCTTTTCTGTCACGTAAGCAGAAAGGTCCGTATTTACCGGTGTGCTGGAGAACTTGTTATACAGTGAAAATACATCACTCCAGTATTTGGTGGCATCCACCTTCTTCAATGCTTCAGCGATAACAGGTTTGAATGCATTGGTCAGTTCTCCTGTCGTTTTGCTCCTGAAATAATCGGTGGCAGAAGTTTGTCCACCTCTCAGTATGCCGATAGCATCTGTAATGCTCATTTGTTTAATTGCATTTACAAAAATAGGGGCAGCAGATTTGGCAGCTTCTTCAGCACCTCTGTTCATAGAGAGGATTGCTTTATCTACCACATTACCCATCCCCAGGTTACGTAGGGTAGATTCAACCTTCTGCGCTTCAGGAGGCATCAGGATTTTCAACGCAGCATTTGCAAAGAAACCATTTACAGCAGACAGGCGATTCGTGCTGTTTTGTGTGCCGATCGTCAGTGCCTCTTTCAGACCGGCAGCGATCTGCGTATAAGTAGGCTGACCGGCTACAGTGGTAGGAAGATTCTGTAAGATCTGCTGAGAAGTTTCACAGCTGGTAGAAAGACATACAATGCCCAGAACAAGAAAAAGTCGCTTCATAGTACGGTATTAATTTACTCGACCGGGCAAAGATATAAAAAAACCGCAGGCAATAGCTTACGTATATAACATTGGAACCATAAGCTATGAATCAGGGTGATAAAATGGAGAAAGGTAGTGATCGGTTACAGGGATTATTATGGATTAGTTTTCACTATTGGTACAAGGTGCTATCAACCAAACAATCAATTTCAGCATGCGGTACGTTATCTTAACCTCTATCATCGCACTGATCATACTGGGAAGTGTGATGTGCACGACCACACAACCTGCTGCGACAGCCCCAATCGCAGAACTACCGGATGGTAAGGCATTTGCGGGCGCAGCTGCCTGCCAGACCTGTCACCGGAAGATTTACCAGGATACCCGGCATACCGCTCACTTCCTGACTTCTTCCCTGCCGGATGCTGCACATATTAAAGGCAGTTTTGCCTATGGTAAAAATACTTTTACCTACAGTAACAACATGGAGGTGGTAATGAACCGGATAGGTAATAAATTCTATCAAACAGGGTTCGTGAATGGTACTATTATTCAAAGGGAGGCTTTTGGAATGGTGATCGGCTCCGGGCGTATGGGGCAGACTTATCTTTACTGGGCGGATAACCATCTTTTCCAGCTGCCTGTCTCCTACTTCACGCCTATCAGGGACTGGGCCAATAGTCCAGGGTATGCCATCAGTTATATCCGCTTTAATCGTCCAGTGCCTGCAAATTGTATCGAATGTCATGGTACGTATGCAGCCGCACAAATACTACCTGACAACAGCACCATTTATAACAGGCAGAAAATTATCTATGGAGTAGATTGCGAACGCTGTCATGGTCCGGGAGCAGCGCATGTAGCCTATCATACAGCACATCCTGCGGATACGGTTCCACAGTACATTGTCAGCACGGCACATATGGACAGGCAATTGAAACTGGATGCGTGTGCGCTTTGTCATTCAGGTATCAGGAACTTGCTGCAGCCGGCGTTTTCTTACCAGGTGGGGCAGCACCTGGAGGAATATTCGACAGAGAGAACCACAGCCGGAGAGTTGGATGTACACGGTAATCAATATGGGTTGCTGACAGCCAGTAAATGTTTTCGCATGTCGCAGATGGATTGCGGCTCCTGTCATGATGTACATCAGGATGAAGCGAAAAATCCCGGGCTCTTTTCCAAAAGGTGTATGAATTGCCATTCGAAAAATGATACCTGCAGATTCCGGCCTGAAAATGGATTGGTCTTATCGGAAAATTGTATTGATTGCCATATGCCAGCAATGGCATCGGCAAAGATCACCTTTAAGATGGAGCGGGATAAGGCAGCAATACCAGACCTGGTGCGAACACATCGGGTGGGCATCTACCTGGAGGAAACAAAGGCTTTTGTGAAAGGGCTGCAGTAAAAAGCGGACCATTTAAAATCAACTTATTCTTATGGCTGAAAGAAGAGAAGCAGTAGTACCACATGATGGGCGGGAAATAATCCTGTCGCGCCTTGTTCGTGCACCCAGAAATATTGTATTCAGCGCCTGGACCAGTCGGGAGAAACTGGCGGAATGGTGGGGGCCTAAAGGCTATACTATTACCATTGAATCCTTTAATATGGCGACCGCGGGGGAATGGAAGTTTGTTATGCATAGTCCCGATGGTGTTAATTATCCGAACAGGGTTGTTTTTATAGAAGTGCTGGAGCCGGAACGGATCTCCTTTTCCCAAAGCAGCGATACGGACAATGATCCGGACCAGTTCAATACAACCGTTACCTTTGAAGACCAGGGGGATAGTACCTGTATAGATATGCGGCTGATCTTTAAAACAACTGAGGCGAGAGATCATGTGATTGCGTCTTATGATGGCATTGAAGCGGCGCAGCAATCCCTGGACAGGCTGGAAGAAATACTATTCAAAACAATTGCAGAATAACCTTTGGAACACAAAAGAGATTTTTAAACAGGAACATTTGCGGAATAATGGCTAACTTATATGCCATGTCACGCATCTGTTTCTTTCTTTGCCTCCTCCTCCCCTGCCTTGCCAATGGGCAAAATACGCAGGATACGCCTGTTGTTCTCCATCTCTGGTCCAACGGAGCGCCCGGTTATGAAAATCGTAAAAATGAGCCGGAAATTGCGAAAGATTACTATGTTAAAAATATCCATAATCCCAGTATCACCGTTTATTTACCTCCGAGGGAAAAAGCTACGGGGGCAGCGGTCGTTATTTGTCCCGGTGGCGGATTCCGTTTACTGGTGTACAATTCTGAAGGTGTGAATCCGGCGAAATACCTGAATAGTCTGGGTATTGCGGCTATTATACTCAAATATCGCCTATTCAGGGAGGATTCGACCTATTCACTTGAAAAAGAGGTGAGGCAGGATGCTTATCGTGCCATGCGGTTGGTCAGGAGTCATGCAAATGACTGGGGGATTGATACGGCCCGGGTAGGTATGTGGGGCTTTAGTGCGGGAGGAGAAGTGGTCACACAGGTGGCCTATGCTAACGGATATGGCAATCCTGCAGCCAAAGATCCGGTGGACAGGTTGAATGGCAAGCCGGATTTTCAGATACTGGTGTATCCTGGTCCGCTGGGAATTCCCCAATCGGTACCGCGCGATGCGCCGAAGGCATTTTTGGTGGTTGCCAATAATGATGCCTGCTGTTCTGCGCCGATCGTGACCTTATTAAGCGCCTACAGGGACACTAAGGTCCCTGTAGAAGCGCATATTTTCGCCAATGGAGATCATGCCTTTAATATGGGATATAAAACCGATCTGCTCTCTTTAAAGGCATGGCCATTGTTATTGACGAACTGGATGATAGATAGTCACATTATTCCAAAGCAGTGATATCAGGCATCGTATTTTGATGTGTCATTTTCTGTAGACATTGTTACATCCGCGTGCGTTGCCACATGCACCTGCTCATGCCTTACAACTACAGCTTTGGACTTGTCTTCAAATGTGAGTAATGCAAGATGCCTGTCATTCCTCGTAATATCGTCCATCAACTGTGTATTTTTTATCGGGCGTTGATACACCTCTTCTCCACCTGTCAGCTGGGCGGGCAATAATACCGGCGCCTTTCGTTCTGTATCAAAGAGTTTGGCGATCTGAGCACTCAACATGGGGTCATTTTCATCTTCTATATGCTCAATTCTGTCAGCGATGTTCTCAATAAAATCTACATCATATTTACGCTTTCCGGTGGTATAAATACAATAGTAAGTCTCGGAATGATCATCGCTGAATGGAACCGGCTCATACTTTGGCCGCTGTTCAATGGTCCTGTTTTGCATTACTGCAGCTACAATGAACGAACAGATCGCCAATCCGGCGCATACATACATGGCCGGATAATAAGAAGGATGCTGCCGCGCCTCGGCGTAAGCGAAATAGGTTCCAAAAAGAGAGAACACAAACAATACAGCAGGCACAGCCACCCACTTGTTACTTCTACGCTGTTTCATAACTAATACATTTAAGGTGATACAATGACATTTACAAACTGTGAGAGCAGCTGATTCGTGAAATAGTACCTTACCTCCATTGGATCAGCTTCGTCATTTGCAGTAATCTTACCATGCGCCATTGTCTTGCAGTTCTTACTGATTGCATAATAGGCAAACAGTTGATGAATGCCCTGCTCCGGCACTTTGGTAGCATACCCCGTAATCCCTAGTCCCCAATCTGCCGCAAATAAATAACAGACGTGGTCGGCCATTTGTTGCGCGATCTTCGCGGATACGCAGTCAACCTGCTGACCGTGGATGGGATCAATTTGTAAATGCCTGGACTTTTGTCCGATATTATAAGCCGTTATTCCTCCCTGAAAATAGCTGGAGGCTCTTTCTGCCAGGGAAAAAGCCACTTGTAAATGACCGGAAGTAACACTTTCTGCTACCGCTACCGTCTGGCCTTTTCCTATGAGCAGATCTCTGATATGATTGATTATATCCAGATCAAATGTGTTCATGTGCTTCCACCTTTGTTGTGTCATGCGAAATATCCAGCTGTTCCAGGTCGCGGTCTGCCGGCGTATTTAACACCCGGCCATCTACATCATACCGGGCACCATGGCAGGGACAATCCCAGGAACGTTCAGCACTGTTCCATCCTACCTCACATTTCATATGGGTACATACCGGATTTACAGCGTGCAACCTGCCATCGTCATCTTTATAAAGGGCAATGCGGTGACCGTCATAATTCACAACCTGTGCTTCGCCGGGCGCCATGGCCGCCAGTTCAGTAAGCTTATGCGCGGGGAACAATTTACCGAAGAAGAGTTTCACCACATCTGCATTGTGGGTCACAAAATTGGTAAAGCCTGCAATTGGTTTGATACGATTGGGATCAAACAGCTTTTCAGTGGCCCGGTGTTTATCCATAATAATATTCCGGATCACCATGGCTGCCACCCCACTATACACCATGCCATTGCCACCAAAACCAGTTGCGACGTATACATTGTCGGGTTGTCCCGGCATGTTGCCGATATAAGGTAATCCATCGGCCGACTCATAGTACTGTGAGGACCATTTGTAGTCTACGGATTTTACTTTGAAGTGTTCACGTACTAATGCCTCCAGATTGCGGAAGCATTGTTCCGTATTTTCATGGTGACCTGTCTGGTGGTCTTCACCTCCTGCTATCAGGTATTTCTTACCATTTACTTCCTGTGTTCTGAAATAGTGATAAGGTTCATACATGTCATATATCAGTTCAGCAGGATAGGCATTGTCTGCCAGTCTCACGGCAATTGCATAGCTACGGTAAGGTACACAACGCATATGCAGCAGGTTTATACCGGGAGGTATATGTGTCGCATACACGATATTCATTCCTGTAAATTCACCAATGCTGGTGTCTACTTTGATATGGTTAGCATTATGTATCTCAATGACCCTGCAATCCTGCACGATCACACCTCCGGCATTTTCGAATGCGCGGGCCAGGCCATAGATGTAAGCTAATGGATTGAACTGCGCCTGATCGGTAAATTTATAAGCCCTGGTAAAATGAAAGGGAACGGGCAGCCTGTCAGCCAACGTGATATTTACACCTTCGGCACGCGCTGATTTCGCAAGGCTCTCCAGTGCTTCAGTCTGCTGATCATCCTGTGCGAATAAATACGCGGTTGTATAGTCAAAACCACAATCGATACTAAAGCGCTCAATATTCTGCTGGATCAGACCAATAGCAGCCCCGACTGATTCCCTGACCAGGCCGGCGTCTTCCTTGCTGAAATTCTTCTCAATCTGTTCATAAGTGGTATCAAGAACTGTATTCAGATGAGCAGTGGTGCCGCCGGTGGTACCGAAACCTATATTGCCGGCTTCAAGCAACAGGCAACGTTTACCTGCTTCCTGTAATAAAAGAGCGGTAGTAAGACCGGTAATACCACCGCCTACAATGATTACATCGTAGGTGGCTGAATGATCTGCCATTAACGTGGGTTGAAAGGGTTCAATGTTACCCTGCCATAAACTAATGGTGGATGCGTCTCTTTGTATCATAGCTTCCAGATTTGATTCCTTTAACCAGTACCATAATTTATGCCGGATAGGATTGTTTTGCTGTATCCCTCAATTTCCGGGGAGGCTGCGACCATACTCTGCTATTCTAAAATTTTGCGGTGCGGTGCATTGAGCGGATTATGTGATTTTGACGGTTACAATTAAACAACCATTTACCAGTTAGCACCGTTGATTCCGGGAATGCGCTTTATGGTGACCTCTTTCCACATCATTTGCCGGTTAACCAGGGCTAAGATGTGGATAACAGATGGATAATCGCGATAGGATCACATTCGCTACGCATCTTTTTGTGGGTAATTGTGACAGTTGTGGAAGAATAAAATTTAACAAAACGATACCGGGTATCCGTGGGGTATTTTGAAATAATATTAGCTCTTTCTATTTAATTACCTGCATAATAAATATAATATTTTATTTACTTTTACAAAAAATGCAGGAATGCTTAATTTGAGGATAACAATTCAACCAACTTTCCGTCAAAAATTAAACCCCAATATAGCTTGCCAAAGCTGTAGCTAAACCAAAAAAATCGAGTCATGTCTATCACGCCACTAAAAAAAGTCTTTGCCGACACGACCGGCAAGACCAATCACTATGATGAGTACAAAGTCGATCTGTCTGACAGCCCTATTGTAATGAATTTATTCCCCGGCACAACCGGACAATCTGCTGTATCCGATGTGATCATCGACTCCACCAGGAAAGGAAGCAATATCCAGGGTTCCATTACCGATTTTACGATTGGTACCGGCAACTCCCTCGTCAACAAATTTCTGGAAGTTTACACGATCATTACAGACGTAGCCACTGATACGAACCTGACGAGCCTTGATTTTTCCCTAACCGGTGGTATAGCACCTTACCGGTACAAGATGGAAAGGACAGTGCAGCAGCAGGGTGATTCTGCCGCTTACAAGATCACTATTTTCTTCACTGACTTTTCTTAATGCTTCCCTCATGAAACGAACAATAATCATTGCAGCCATACTGGCCGTGCTGTGTATAGACGTGCAGGCGCAGTTGAACGTAGACACGACGATCACACTGGATGTATTAAAGTCGCCTGTATCACCGGCATTTAACATGCTGGGGATATCAACCAGTGCGATAGAACGCCCTTCGGACCTGAATAGTTTCAGGCTTTCGGTACAGAATGCGACCAACAATCTGACGGCTATTCCCAACAGTTATGCATTTGAAATTGCGCCGTTCCTGTTTAGTGCCAAAAAGTATACGCTAAAGGACTTTGACAGCAGCAAACATGCTTTTCTGCAATCATTCACTATCTCGGCGGGCTTCACGCATATGGGGCCTGAGGGACAGGAAGATGTGGATAGTCTGAAGACGACGAAAGTAGCGTTCGGGATCAAATTTTCCGTCATCAGACCCAAATGGTCAGCACATACCCGTTCGGTGTACAATGAACTGATAAAGCAGCAGGAGGCACTGTTAGCCGCCTATGAGCTGCCTAATATGTATTCCGATTCCCTACAGATACTAAAAGACCTGAGGGTGGCACTGGC
This sequence comes from Chitinophaga sp., assembly GCF_039596155.1. GTDB lineage: Bacteria > Bacteroidota > Bacteroidia > Chitinophagales > Chitinophagaceae > Chitinophaga. The sequence continues at coordinate 139,939 of NZ_JBCNKF010000021.1, read as the reverse complement.
AAAAGACACAACCCTGCCCAGGGAAGTAAAAAGAGAGCGGATGGCTAAAATGGTCGCTGACCTGCAGCGGATGCATAATCTGGTGGATTCGGTACAGCAGGAAGGTCTGCCGGGCACGGACGCCTATCAACGAGCCAGGGCGATCGCAGCTTCATTTCCGACAGAGCGTCAGGGGGTATTTCTGGATTTCACAACAGGTATGGTCGCTGATTTCCCTGATAACCGGTTTGACAATAGCCTGGTCAATAAGGCGGGCGCCTGGCTCACGGGCGGTTATGAAAACGGGAATAAAGGCATCACCTCCATGTTTATTGTACGGTATTTATACCATCCTGTGGTGATCTTTGCAGATCCGGCCGGTAAAATCAGTGCGGACAAGGCATCTACTTTTGATGCAGGTGCCCGATTCCTGCTGAGTACCTTGAATGATAAATTTACACTGAGCGGTGAGGCATTGTACCGCAGTGTGATTGGCAATAGTATGCTCGATCCTTCCTGGAGGCTGGTATTGAGCACGGAATACGAGGTTGCAAAAAACCGGAAGGTTACGTTTTCGTTTGGGAGGAATTTTGACGGTGCGATTAGTACGGGAGGCAATCTGATTGCGGCCATTAACTTCATCGCCGGGTTCGGCGGTGAGCGGAAATTGAAGTAGGAACAATGCGGTTAATGTATTTTCTTTGCCTGTAAACCGTTTGTAGGGCGGAAGACCGCGCGGGACTTATACTATACTATACTGTCGGTTACCGGTGCGGGCGACATTGGGAATCGACAGCGCCTTTTTTGACAACCCGGCATATTGTTTTTTAAATAATTTTGTATCTTAGCGAAGAGAGACAACTATTCCACGATCAATATTCTATAGAAAACTTGCATTGATAGTATTCGTTTTGCACCATAATCATTACTATTAATGACGGAGGTCACCGTTCCACGATTTTATTTCATTTACCTTTAAACTGATTAAAAAATTAAACGCTATGAAAAAAAATGTCGGTACAGTTGATGGATTGATACGCGTCATCTTAGCCATCATTACCATCTTCCTGTTTTACAACAAGATACTTACAGACAGTCTTTTCATGATCATAGCAGTTATTCTTCTGCTGACCAGTCTCACCGGCTTTTGCCCTTTGTATTCGCTGCTGGGATTGAAAACAAGGCATGAGGCACCTAAGGAGCCTGCGCGGAGTTAACGTACTTGTCATAACAACAATAACGAGGCTGCTATCTTGATTGATGGCAGCCTCTACTTATTTAGGCGAATATAATGCCCTAATTCCTCCCCTCTTTTATAGATGGTTATCTAATCTACTTTCTGTATGCAGCAAATAATGATTAATTTTTAAACAAGCCACGGGTAAGGCAATTCCCCCCTTTCACGCATGGTTCTCTAACCTACTTTCTGTATGCCCCACATACTGGTTAAAATGCACACAGAACCAGCTAAAAAGCAGGTGTCCCAAACCTGAATAATTCGATAATCTTGATCAGTAAATTTCAAACCCTCAAAAGAATAACTATGAAAAACCTGGCTCTCACCCTCGCTGTGGCTTGCCTTGCCATCAGCTGTAGCAAAGAAACAAAGGTCCGACCCGACCAGCACAACCAACTGGCTGTAGCAGCTGCTGCAGGAGATGCATACACCTGGCCCACGTACTCTCCCACGCTCAGTTACAATTTCAGGAGTGAATATCCTTCACTCGCCATGCCTGCAAATATCCTGAATGATTGTCCACAGGTAGTCGGTACCCAGTCTTCCAACTGGTGGACATTCCGCTGGGGACCCAACAAAAATCCCAAAGTGACAAGTGCAGCGATCACCCCGATGCTGGCCCGACTGAACAAAGATTTTGCTTATTTCCGCGACACGATGGGATGGCCGCCGGATCTCCGGGCTAAAAAGGGATACAAGAGCGCAGTATACCTCTATGGCTCCGGACTGTGTACTGACAATGCCTCCAACACGGATCTGGGTGGCTGGCAGAGTGCAATCAATTACAACGGCACAAGCTGGCCAATGATCCTTGCCTCCTACTACCCGGTGTATGCATTTGATCCTTCGAATAATGCCTCGGATGCCTCTTACCAACAGGGAGCGATGGTACACGAAGGTATTCACGCGGTGCTGGCGGACCTCCCGGGCGCAAAGAATGCAGCATGGTTCCATGAAGGCGGGGATGTATGGTTGCAACAAACTGCTGATGCAAGAAGATCGAACAATTTCAGTTCACTGGGCTTTCTGAATGGTACGGATTTCATAGCGCCATTTATGCCGATTGAGTGTTATAGCGGCTGGTTGCAGGATGGTAGTTTTGGTGGTCCATCTGCCGAAGGGGTGAACATGTTCAATGGTTCGCAGCAGATCTGTACGTGGCGTAACTTTCTGGGTGGGCACCAGTACAGCAGTACCTTTCCCACTTTTGTAGGAAATGTATTGGGAGACGGTGCAGTACCCTGGATCTGGCGTTACGCGAACAACCGTATACTGGATGGGATGGCTTCGGGTCTCGGTGATTTACAGATGCGCAGATTGATCACCGAGTACAGGGCTAAGCAGGCGACTGTGGATTTCGGGAAATGGAAGAATGCATGCCTGGCATTGCTGAATGCGAACTTCGGGATGTCGATAGCTGCAGAATGGCAGCCCAGCTGGTTAAATCCGGCGGCATGGATTGCCACCCCCTATGTAAAAACGAAGAACAGCGGTGGTATTTTAACTCCGGACACGTTGACCTTACCGGGATGGTCAGGGGCTAACCAGATCCCACTGACGGTAAATGGTACAACGGTATCAGTGAATTTCCAGCCTATCGGGGCGAACATGACGTGTCAGCTGGTGTATCGTAGTACGACAGGAGTGCCGGTGTATAGTTCATATGTGAGCAGCGGTACCTGTACCTTGAAGCTGGATGCAGCACCGGCAAATGGTGTAGTCATTGCAGTTATAACCAGTACAGATTATACATATAACGGGGATGCAACGAGGAAGAAGAAGTATGATTACCGCTTGCAGCTGGTGAGTGGAGTGAGCGGCGCAGCAGATATACATACAAAGTGGTATAATTCTGCTTCGCTGTCCGCAGCGAGAGAGATGCCGGGTGTAGTGGGGATAGACTGGTCAGTATATTGCTTGCACAGGCAGTAACGGGCAGTTGATAGTAGTACTTTTAGGAAAACTGTGTTATTAAATGGGGGTTAAAAAAGACCTCCATTTTTTTTGAATATAAATTATTCCCTATCTTGCCTTTAAATAATAGGGACATGAAGTAGATATTGAGAATTGTTACCACCCAATTTTCCAACTAATTTTCTGATCGCCATGAAAACCATACTGACCTACCTCATTATAGGCTTTGCTGTGGGTTATTTCGTATACACCAGGGTTTTACCTTTATTTCAAAAGAAGAAACCACCTTTTACGCCTGTATTTCGTGATCCGAACAGCACGCTGACTGAAGCACAGTATAAGAAAGTTGCATTGGGCGCCATCTACAGTGAAATGACGCATGCATATATCAACACCCTGGCTACAGGGCTTGACAGGTCTTATGTAGTGGGTACACTGCTGCACAGCTACTGGAAACTAAAAACTGCAGATGAGGCGATAGAAAAACTGAAATACCTGCGGGACAAGGGTTTCCGGTACTACCTGCCAGCTATCTACAAGGCGCTGATGGCGAAGACAGAGGAGGAGCAGGAGTTGATTATGGATGACTATTTTCATGACGGAGAAGATTACGGGAAAGCTTTTTCGCAGTTACACAATCTGATGGATACAATGCCTGAATTGCTGCAGGATGGGATTCTTCAGAATGAACAGGATATTTTGAAGTACGGTATGATCGGCTGGGATTGTGGCAGGTTAGTCTTCCTCACAAGACTTTGCCTCGAAGCCCGGATCATTACAGAGAAAACAGCCTGGGAATACATTGATGCGGCGAATGAGCTGGCACACATTACGTATACCGATTGGGAGTCTTACGCAAAGAGTTATGTGCTGGGACGCGCGATGTGGGGTGGTGTGCATTCGGGAAACAGGGATGTGGCTGCAATTGCAAGATATCTATTGGAGAGAGCCGACAGCCCCTGGAGGCAGTTGCCGTGGTAGAGCGGTTATGCATAGCTACTTCGTGCATGGCCCTGGAAAAAGCAAAACAAAATGAAAAAGATATTTAGATTTTACAAAACAGACAAAGGGAGTTGGTATATAGATTTACCGGAATGGACAGATGGCATTGAAGCCCTGCAAATGGTAGAAGGCGCGGACACAATGCTGGATACAGTGAGCAACCAGGCCAGAGAATGCTATCTTGAACTGAGCGATAGCCCCTTCGAAAATGCTGATGTACTGCTGCTGCGAGAGAACCTGGAAGCCAGCATTACAGGAGGCATTTACCTGATGCCGCACTATAAAGGAACAGAGATCAACCAACAAATGTGGTTGTGCGGGGTGACTACGTTTGTTTTCAACGGATTACCGGAGAAGATTTATGTGGGATATCCTGCTTAAGAAGTGCAATAATAAAGGATAACCTGCCTTAGGTAGGTTATCCTCCCTCACAAAAGCATACCTTGTCCAGGTAAATTCTCTCCCCTGATACCTGTAATAACCAGGCCTAACCCTGCTTAAAATAGATTATCCTTCCTGATGCCTGTAATATCCGGTCATAACCCGGCCTGAATCATTATCCTCCCTCACACCTGTAATAAAAAGCCGAACCTGCCTTAGGTAGGTTATCCTCCCTCACTCCCATTATAAAAAGCAATCCCCCACTAAAATGTAGATTCGCCCCCAACCCACCTTGCCATATATGCGAGAAACACGCGACATGACTTACATTCCCCCCTATCCCGGCACTTCCATAAAAAAACCTGCAAATCCCCCACCTCATCTAAAAACACCCTGCCGGAAATAACACTACATGGTAATGACCGTCATCATACAAACAATTCATCATCATAGTACAGCTTCCCCCTAAAAGATAGCTTTGTATCAAATAAACGCCATATGAGAAACGCCGTCAAACTCTTCCGCATTAAGGGTATCCCGGTGGGGGTACACTGGATCTTTCTGCTTGTCAGCTGTTGGATACTATTTGTTCCGATCATTTCCCGGGGCGATGCTCAGAGTATAGGATGGACTGCCCTGGGGGTACTGTCTATCTGGGGATGTGTGATGCTGCATGAACTGGGCCATGCCATAGCAAGTATACATGCAGGTATTCCTGTTAAAAATATACGCCTGCTGCCTACCGGTGGCCTGCCCACCATTGCCATGGAACCGGAAAAAACAAAGCATCTGATGCTCATAACCTTTGCAGGTCCCGCAGTCAATCTGTTGATCGCCCTGCTGTTGCTGCCATTCCTCGATGACTATATACCATTCTGGGATACTCACCAGCTGGTATTCAATATTACACCTAATAACTACCTGGTATTCTTACATAATATCAATGTAATGCTCGTGGTATTTAACCTGCTTCCCGCTTTTCCGATGGATATGGAGAGACTCCTTTCCCCGCAGGCATCCCTGATGAGCACCCGCATCCTGGGTGTAGTATTCTTTATCGGTGGTACTGTGACCTTGAACCGCTGGTTAGTATTCTTTGGATTATACCTGTTGCTGATGGGTGCTACCGAAAAGAGACTGGTATTAAAACCAGCTGTTAAAAACGTCTGTCTGGGCGACATTGTCAATACGGACTTCAAAACCGTTAACGCCTCCTTCACTATGGAAGAAGCCAATGCTTACCTGTTGGGCGATCATCACCGCTCTTATGTGGTACTGAACAACCAGGCTCCTATCGGGGTCATTGACAGCCAGGTGATCCACTTCTCACAAGCCCCCGGCTATTACAGAAGGAAAGTCTATACCATGATGGACAAAGATGCAAAACTGATGAACGGGAACATGACCATCTTCGATTGTTGGGATGAATTGCCGGATGAACACCTGGCACAGGTACCGGTTGTGAAAGATGGTCGATTGTTGGGAGTGGTGAGCAGGGAAACAGTCAAAGGGTATTTAACCCACCAGGACAATGCTGTCAGCTTTGGATAAATAAATAAAAGGAGGCTGCCTGAAAAGTAATCTGAAAGGTGTAGACATTCGTTCCTTCAGGTACCCGGATAAAAATCGGTTAATAAATTACTTTTCGGACAACCTCCTTTTTATATTTTATGCAATCACGATCTGATGGATGCGCTATACGAATAAGATCATTACAGACAGTTCATGCAAATATTTTAGGCAAATAACACTGTGCGCAGATATTTTGCACTTTGTGTAATACTTACATATGGATCAATAGAGAAATTCTCCTGCTCCACAATATAATATTTGAGCCCTGCCGTTTTAGCTTTTGCGAAAATAGATTTGAAATTGATGCTTCCTTTACCAACTTCTGTATTCAACTCAGGGTTTGCCTTATCCATGTCTTTTACATGTACCATGGTAAAGCGGCCTGGATATTTGTTAATCCATGCAACAGGGTCCTGATTAGAGCGTACCACCCAGTAAATATCCATCTCAAAATGCACGAGGGAAGGATTAGTACCTTTCAGCAATTCTTCATACAGCATTACACCATCCACCTTCTGAAATTCAAAGTCATGGTTATGGTAAGCCATTTTCAACCCGTGCTGCTTTGCCTTCTCAGCCAGCTTATTTATTTCAGCCACAAGATTACTGATATCACCAGCTGTTTTGCGCTTCTTTTCATCGATATATGGCATGGTCAGGTATTCCTGTCCAAGTATTTTGGCCGCCTCAATCGCATCGTCCTGGTCCTGTTCTGATTCCAGACCGTAGTGTCCGCTTGGACTTGTCAGACCGTGCTTCGTGAGCAGCGTCTTGAATTCCTGGGCACTGAGCCCCCAGAAGCCGTTCTTTTTGCTATAGCCATAGGTTTCCACTTGTTTGTAGCCGGCAGCAGCTACTTTGGCAATTACACCTTTTACATCTTTAGGTAGTTCTTCACGGAGGGAATAGAGCTGTAATCCTGCTTTAGCATTGATCTTACCAGCAGCCAATACCCCTTTCGACGAGAGTCCAAACGCCAGTCCGGCGCCAAGCAAGCCTGCCTGAGCAAGGAAAGTTCTTCTTGTGGTCATAATAATTTATATGTTTTAGCTCAAAATGATGAATTAGTTTCCGGGACAAACAAAATAAGGCGGAAATGTGAATTTTGCAAACAATGGATTGATCCTTGCAAATACACAACCTTCATTTCTGCTCACCTTTGCAGGTATAAACAAGCAATAATTATGCAAATTCATGGAAACACAATCCTGATTACCGGCGGCACGTCGGGTATCGGGCTGGCTTTTGCGGAAGAATTCGTGAAGCATGGGAATACGGTGATCATCACGGGCAGAAGACAGGACAGGCTGGAAGCTATTCAACAGCGCATACCAGGTATAGTGGTAAAACAATCTGACATTGCTGATGCTGCAGCAAGGGAGGAACTGGTGGAATGGGTGTATGCCAACTATCCTGCTACGAATGTCCTGATCAATAATGCCGGCGTACAACTGGCAATGGATCTGTCTCAGCCGGTAGATCCCCGGAGAATTCACGAAGAAATAAACACCAACCTGGTTGGACCTGTTCACCTGGGATCCCTGTTTGCACCTCATTTGGCGAATCAGGAAAACCCTGTGATTATCAATGTCACTTCGGGTCTGGCATGGCTACCGGCAGCTTTTATGCCTGTATATTGTGCCACCAAGGCGGCAATGCATTCATTTACCCTGTCTCAACGCTGGCAGTTGCGCAATACAAATATCAAAGTGATCGAGTTGGCGCCCCCATCTGTTGACACTGAACTCGGGCACGATCGCAGAGCAGACAAGACGCAATCCCATGGTGGCATTCCTATTCCTGAATTCATACAGGAAGCGATGGCGGCATTGATGGAAGGAGAACTAGAAGCCGCCATTGGTGGGGCAAAGGACCTGAGAGCGAAAGGAGAAACGATTTTTGAAGCGTTTAACAGCCGGTTCTAAGAAGAGATAACACTGTTACAGGGCGATTCATATTTCACCGGACCATGGCCTGAATAATTTTCTGATGCAGAATTTTTAGCAGCAGGTATTAATACCCTGCTGTTAAAAATTCCGCTATTTCAGACAATGTTTCCGGTGCATTTATATCGGCAAGTGGCCATACATGCTGTTTGCCTTCGTAAACGACCAGCTTTGAGTGAGGAATACGGGCATGAAAGGTTTTACTATCATCCAGCAATATTTCATTACTCCCTGCCAGGATCAAAACGGGTGGAAACTGCTCAAATCGCAGGCTATCCGGACTTACACCGGCATACTCCTTCGCTGCTTCATGCAGGTATCCGGTAGCGATTACATCTTTGCCTGCATTGACCTGATGAGAAGGCAGATCATTTTCAAGCCGGATCCAGGGAGATAACAATACTAGTGCTTTAGGCATCTCTTCCTTTCTCATAGCCGCAATCGCGGATATAATCATACCACCGCCGGCACTGTCACCCATCATTTCTACAGTTGCATCTTTAAGGGTAGCATATACTTTCAACACATCATTCAATCCCGCCGGGTAGGGATTTTCAGGAGCCAGTGCATAATCGATGAACAATACCTTCCGCCTCACAGCCTTTGCGAAATGTGAGACCATCGGTCCGTGTGATGTAATACTGCCAACGGCAAAGGCACCACCGTGGAGATAAACAAGCAGCTTGCCTGCTTCAGCTGCCGCCGGTTCTATCCGGTAACAGGATACACCTTCAATGGTGGTTGGGGTAATTGTGACACCTTCTGCTGCAGGATAATTGTTCCCGAAATTATCAAAAAACTGTCTGCGAATCTTTACGTCTTCCATTGTGCTAATATTTTTTCCAAAAGTATCCCCACTGGTATAAATTTGCAAGAGGTTAGCAAAAGCTGCCTTACTACGGAAAACTATAGTAATACTGAAAATGAGCATAAATAAATTGAAAGAAAGAGAAAAAATTTCCTGTCCGGTGGAATATGCCGTCTCGGTACTAAGCGGGAAATGGAAATTGCGGATCCTTCACGCACTGATCAAACAGAGTCCGAAGCGGTTCAAAGAGCTGGAAAGGGAAATCAGCGGGATCACCCCTACTATGCTGACGGCACAACTGCGTGAGCTGGAGAGAGATGGGATGGTAGAAAGAGAAATATTCGCAACCGTCCCCCCTACTGTTGAATACAGACTTACCGCGTTTGGTAAAACGACCGCCCCTATGATGAATGAAATAAAGAACTGGGGACTCTTACTGAAAGCGCGGCAGACTGGCAGTAATGACAATGGAATATAACAGGTAAATTTCGCGCCTTTGAAGAATAGAATAACCCACTCAGTCTCGATGATTTGGACGGCTTATACAGGCTCTTTCGGGGCAATAAAAGCACTTATCGTATTTGCATCCTGACACCGGCAACGTCAATCCCGGAAATGTTTTTTTAAAAGTCCCCTGTATGAAAACTGATTCACTGCTACGCATATTGCCCGCTCCTGTAAAAAAAGATAAAGTGAGAAAATAAATGCGTTACATGACCGACATCTATTATCTCACTTATTACCAGTGTTATTGCAAAAAATCAACTAGCCTTACTTAAAGCCTGCTCAGTTCAATCTATGCCTCCGCTTTGTTCAATAACCGCTTCAACAGCACAGCAAATATCAATGCTATTACCAGCAGCACACTAAAACAATACAATGTACCATTGTAGCTATCACTCGCACTTCTGGCAATTGCAGCAAACAAAGGTCCCGCCATGCCGGCAGCCGCCCAGGCGGTAAGCATATATCCTACGATGGCACCCAGTTCCTTTGTACCAAACAGGTCACTGATATAGGCTGTAGTGGTGGAGAATCCGGCGCCATAACAAGACACAATCAGGAAGATCATCAACTGGAATATCAGCGCATTGTGTACACCCGGCAATACCAGGAAAGCAGCTATTTCAATACAGAGAAAGGTGATAAAAGTATTCGGTCTGCCCAGGAAGTCTGAAGCCGCAGACCAGCCAATGCGACCGCCTCCGTTGAAAATACCCATGAACCCCACCATCGCTGCTGCAGCTGCGGTAGACAACCCTGCTGATTCCTGCGCCATTGGTGACGCTGCTGAAATGATGGCAATCCCACAACTGATATTGAGGAAGAACATGATCCACAGGTACCAGAATTTCCTGGAGCGAATAGCATCTTTCGCGGTCATGCCTGTAATTTCCTTCACTTTTGCCGGTCCGCCATAACCTTCAGGTGGGGGTACAATGTAGGAAGACGCAGCCAGTATGATGACGAAGTAACTACCGCCCATGATGAAGAAAGTGGTAGGAATACTGGTATGTGCGATCAGGTAGACGATCAACGGACTGCTGATGAGTGCCGCAAAACCAAATCCCATGATCGCCAGGCCGGTAGCCAGGCCCTTTTTGTCAGGGAACCATTTCACTAGTGAAGTGATCGGCGTGATATATCCCAATCCCAGGCCGATTCCGCCTATAACGCCATAAGACAGGTACAGCCCCCACAGTGAGTGCGCATATACTGCCAAACCGGAACCTGCTATGCCAGCCCCAAAGAAAAGCGCCGCCAATCGCCCGGATTTTTTAGGCCCCAGCTTTTCAACATAACTACCCAGGAAGGCAGCTGACATACCCAGGAAAAAAATAGCCAGACTAAACGTAAACTGTGTTTCTTTGAGTCCCCATCCCAGTTGTGCTATTAATGGTTTCGTGTATACACTCCAGGCATACACAGATCCGATGGAAAGATGGATCCCGACTGCGGAGGCTGCAATGAGCCACCTGTTCTTAAGTTTGTTCATGGTTGTGATGAATTATGCATATATTTTCAACTGTTCTGCGATCAGCTCTCCCATGTTATGGCACCCGTTAAATCCATCATGGTGATGGAATGCGGCCAGTTCCCCGGCCAGCTGGTCAACTTTCTTTTGTGGAGAGATCTGATCCTCTTTCATACAGGCCAGCAGATCATCCAGTCTGTAACGTACCAGGCGGATGCGGTTATTGATCAGGCTCCGCTCCTCTTCCTGGTACTGCCGCATCGTCCGGCTGTCCATATGTTTGATACCAAGGCTTACCAGTTGATTGTTGTCCTTAAAGAAATGTGGCAGGTAAAACTGTCTTCTGCCTTCATAGGATTGCTGGTCAAAGTCGATAGCACGGATGCGGTATTGGTTTCCTTCTATATCAGGTGTAATATGTACGACATAGTTATAGGCACGCATATCCCCGAGCAGTCTGATAAAACAGCGTTCATTGAACTTCACAAATTCTTTACAGATCCTGATCTGGTTAAATTTAGACGTGTTCAGGCGGTTTTTGATAAACACATCTCCCGGAAGACCGGAGATATGTTCTTCCACCAGCGTTTCGCCATCTGTGAGATAGGCGATCCTGTTAGGTGATAATATATGTTCAAGTTCCAGTCCATATACACGGGAGGCATCAGATATCTTTACGTAGAAATAATCGTAGTTATCATTCAGCGTATTCATGATGCGCACGCGAAAAGGTTTGGAATTACCAAAAGTGCAATAATCGATCTGGGATACCTGCAGGTGCTCGGTAAAAGCAGTATCGCCGGAGGTGTTCATAATGGCATAAATGAGGGTCAGCGCAGGGAACAGGGTTTCCATGTACGCAGGATCGTAGTAGACAGTTTCCCAGAGCGTGTCTTTACCATCCTTGTCCAGCAATGGTATGCTCACATGGAAACGAAGCAGGTCACTGTAGTTCACCAGTACTTTCAGGTCACGGTTATATTTACGCAGGTAATCCATCAGGGGCTGCCTGACGGGATAAACCAGTTTCTTACGGGATTGAACGTCCATCATACAATTGAGAATAAAAATGTAGCTGGCCGGATGAGCGGCCAGCTACAGCTGTATAGCAGATTAAGCAGTTACAGGTGCCTTGATCTTCACATTGGTTGTCTCAGCTTTCTGAGGACCCTCAAAGGCTGTGATATAGATCTTCTTCATTTCGCTGATCAGTGGGTAGCGGGGGTTAGCCGGCGTACACTGGTCGTCGAATGCCTGTTCTGACATCGTATCCAGGGAAGCATAGAATTTACTTTCCTGTACACCAAACTCCTTGATGCTGCGGGGTATACCTACCTGCGCTTTCAGCTTTTCGATTGCTTCGCAGAGCAGTTCTACTTTTTCCGCATCGGTTTTACCACCCAGTTGCAGGTAATCTGCAATACGGGCATAGCGCCAGCGTGCATTAGGATATTTATATTGCGGGAAGGCAGCCTGTTTACGTGGGTTCTCTACAGCATTGAAGCGGATCACTTCAGTGATGAGCATACCATTTGCCACACCGTGTGGCACGTGGTGAGTAGCCCCCAGCTTGTGAGCCAGAGAGTGACAGATACCAAGGAAAGCATTGGCAAAGGCCATACCCGCAATGGTAGATGCATGTGCCATTTTCTCTCTCGCTTTTACATTGGTCTTGCCTTCGTTATAAGCGGCTGGCAGGTATTTAAAGATCAGGCGGATAGCTTCCAGTGCCAGGCCATTCGTGAATTCACTGGCCAGTACAGATACATAAGATTCCAGCGCATGGGTGAGTGCATCGATACCGGAAGCAGATGTCAGGCTCTTAGGCATGTTCATCATTAACTCAGCATCTACAATTGCCATATCAGGAGTCAGTTCGTAGTCCGCCAGCGGGTACTTGATACCAGTATTTTCGTCGGTGATCACCGCAAAAGGTGTCACTTCAGAACCAGTACCGGCAGAAGTTGGAATAGCGATGAAGCTGGACTTAATACCCATTTTTGGGAAGTGATACACGCGTTTGCGGATATCCATGAAGCGCATTGCCAGGTCTTCGAACTTCTCTTCAGGATGTTCGTACAGCACCCACATGATCTTCGCAGCATCCATTGGAGAGCCACCACCTAAAGCGATCACTGCATCTGGCTGGAAACTTGCCATTTCTTCCGCACCCTTTCTCGCACAGATCAATGTCGGATCAGGTTCTACATCGAAGAACACCGTGTGAGCAATACCCAGTTCATCGAGGATCTTAGTGACTTTTTCAGCATAGCCCAGGCCATAGAGCACTTTATCAGTTACCAGGAATACCCTCTTTTTACCTTCTTCTTTCAGTTCCCGCAGGGCTACCGGCAGACAGCCATATTTGAAGTATACTTTCTCAGGGACTTTAAACCAAAGCATATTTTCTCTTCTTGCAGCTACGCTCTTAATGTTCAGCAAATGTTTTACACCAACGTTTTCAGATACAGAGTTACCGCCCCATGAACCGCAACCAAGGGTCAGGGATGGAGATAATTTGAAATTGAAGATGTCTCCGATAGCACCTTGTGAAGAAGGCATGTTGATGATAGTACGCCCTGTCTTCATCGCAGCACCAAACCTGTTTACTCTGTCCTGTGAAATGGTAGGATCGGTATACAGTACTGAAGTGTGGCCGAAACCGCCCAGTTTAACGAGACGTGTTGCTTTGTTCAGCGCTTCATCAAAGTCTTTTGCTTTGTACATTGCCAGTACGGTAGAGAGCTTTTCATGGCTGAATGGTTCGTCCAGTTCAACAGAAGTCACTTCACCGATCAGGATCTTGGTATCTTCAGGAACGGTGATGCCTGCCAGGGCAGCGATCTTAACAGCAGCCTGTCCTACGATATTGGCATTGAGCACGCCGTTGATCAGGAGCAGCTGGCCGACTTTGCTTGTTTCAGCTTTGCTGAGGATGTAAGCGCCGCGGTCAATGAATTCTCTCTTTACTTCTTCGTACACTTTGTCAACAACGATCACGCTTTGTTCAGACGCGCAGATCATACCATTGTCGAATGTTTTGGAGAGCAGGATAGAGTTCACAGCCATTTTCAGGTGAGCCGTTTCATCGATGATGGCAGGCGTATTACCCGCGCCTACACCAATGGCCGGTTTACCTGAGGAATAAGCGGCTTTGACCATACCGGGGCCACCGGTTGCCAGGATAAGATCAGCCTCTGCCATAACCATCTGGGAAGATTCAACGGAAGGTTCTTCGATCCAACCGATGATATCTTTAGGTGCCCCAGCTTTAACGGCTGCGTCCAGTATGATCCTTGCCGCTGCTATCGTGGAATTTTTAGCTCTTGGATGTGGTGAGAAAATAATGCCATTGCGGGTCTTGAGTGCAATCAGTGCTTTAAAGATAGCGGTGGAAGTTGGATTGGTAGTAGGTACTACTGCCGCGATCACACCGATTGGCTCAGCGATTTTGGTGATGCCAAAGGCCTCATCTGTTTCTATGACACCGCATGTTTTTTCATCTTTGTACTGATTATAAATATACTCAGAGGCAAAATGGTTCTTTATCACTTTATCTTCCACCAAGCCCATGCCGGTCTCTTCCACCGCCATCTTGGCGAGGGAGATACGGGCATTGTTTGCCGCTATGGCCGATTGGCGAAAGATCTCATCAACCTGTTCCTGGGTGTAGGTGGAAAACTGTGTTTGTGCTTTCCGTATTCTTTCAATCTTGTCGATTAAATTTTTTGAATTAGGTTCCATGTTAGAGGAGTTGATATTGATAAATAATTCCTTAACAAAGGTGGGTAGAAGTGGCATTATAACCGATGACGGGTTTGGCATAAGTCGTTGATACAAATCAGTGACGATGAGCAGGAAGCGGCCGGTCTGAAAAAACAGTTTGTCTACAGAATTATTTTACTATTTTGTAGTCATTACTTTATACCTGATGAGATTTTATTGCCTACAACTGTTATTGCTACTGGTAGCAACAAGGAGCGCGTATGGACAAGGCATACCTCCCGTGAATGCGAAAGAAGATTCTACCTACGCTGTGCCGGCAGGTGATGTAAGGGTTGCGTATACCGGATCGCTGCCAGCCGCAGTGAACAAAAGCTACAAAGTAAATCCCGGTCCATTGCTGGCTTCCGCCATTATGATCGGCTATGGCGCCGCCACCTTCCATGTACGCCCTTTACACGACCTGGATCTGTCCACAAAACATGAGATCCGGGAAGATAATGCCGGGTTTCACACTACAATTGATAATTACCTGCAATATTCACCCATCTTTGGGGTATATGCGCTGAATGCCATCGGTATTCACGGAGAGCATAATTTCAGGGACAGGACGATCATACTGGGAATGTCGTCTCTACTGGTCTGTGGTACAGTGACGGGACTAAAAACGCTTACCCACAGGGAAAGGCCTGATGGTAGCGCGACGAACTCCTTCCCTTCCGGGCATACGGCAACAGCCTTTATGAGTGCGGAGTTTATGAGGATGGAATACAAGGGTGTAAGCCCCTGGATTGCGGTGGGAGGTTATATGGCTGCAACGGCGACCGGGGTGCTCAGGATGTATAATAACCGGCATTGGCTGAGTGACGTGGTAGCAGGAGCCGGCGTTGGTATACTTAGTACGCAGGCGTCATTCTGGTTGTACCCGAAGATTCAGAAGGGATTTAGCGGGAAAGGAAATAACAGTACCATGATAGTACCGACTTATGATGCTGGAACAAAATCCGCAGGACTGAGCCTTTTGTATATACATTGAGAGTAATGGTTATAATGTAATCGTGGGTGTAGACGGCAACCCATGACAGTTTTGAAGGAGGTATTGATCTTTATCAGATCATTCGGCACTCATGAGTGTATACTAACTGCTTTGAAAGAATTCCTCTTTCTTAATCACTGATCCCCTCCCTTTATATACTCAAGAGTGTATACTAACTGCTTTGAAAGAGTTCTCTTTCTACTCACTGATCCCCTCCCTTTATATACTCAAGAGTGTATACTAACTGCTTTGAACGAGTTCTCTTTCTAATAACTGAT
This sequence comes from Chitinophaga sp., assembly GCF_039596155.1. Taxonomy (GTDB): domain Bacteria; phylum Bacteroidota; class Bacteroidia; order Chitinophagales; family Chitinophagaceae; genus Chitinophaga. The sequence goes on along the minus strand of NZ_JBCNKF010000021.1, from coordinate 124,088 downwards.
TCCCTCTCTTTATATACGCATGAATATATGCCACTGCACTGGCATAACCACCGGCAGCTTTAAAAGAATCACTAATCTTTTTCATATTAACTATGTATGACGGATCGCGGAGCACCTTCTCTACTGCATCCTGCAACAAAACAGGCGTAAGCGTACGATGATCCAGTGCAATAGTCGCACCCAATGCAGTCGTCCTTTCGGCGAGATCGGGCTGATCTGCGCCGAGAGGAATAGCTACAAACGGGACATCATTGTACAGCAGGTCACTGATGCTATTCATACCAGCATGGGTGATGGCAACGTCCGTATGTTCAAGGATGGCCAGCTGGGGTATATAATGACGAACAATAAAATTGTCCGGGATTTTAAATTTACTGAGGTCTACTTTGTAAGCCGCCATGACAACAGTTACCTCTTTGCCCGCGAAAGCATCAAAGAAGATCTGGTAAAGGTCAGGCCTGAAATTACTGAATACGGTACCGAGCGAAATGTAGATGACCTTTTTCCCTTCTAATAACGCAAAGGGAAAATCTGCGTTCTCTTTTCTGTTAAATACCGGCGGACCTACAAAGCGGTATGTATCATCAGTCAATTGTTCTGCAGGTACAAAATACCGGGATGAATAGACAAGGTTGAGGCCTCCCAGGTTGATCATTGTAGCCACAAACTTTTCCGGCAGGACAACGTCGTACCTGGCCTTTATCTTCTCACGCAGTGCTGTGTAGCCCGGCGGTGTGGGAAACGCATCCGCACGCTCCAGGAAATTATGTAATCCCAGGAAAATACCTAAAGATGATATCGCGGGTATTTTCAGCAGTTGCTTAAATACTTCCGTGAATGGGAATGGCGTAGAATGCACAATGTAATCGAACTGTATATTACTTATTTGCGCCAGTATATCGTCAATAATATTGATACCCTCTCTTAGTACCGTCTCCATCGGATCAGCGATCCCCTCCTCTTCCGGTTTGAAAAGGTCCATGTCATACAGATACTGTTTGTATAGCGCGCCGGTAGCCTCAATTTTTTCCCTGAATGGTGCAGTAGCAAAATAGATAACTTCCTCTCCGTTCTTTATCAGTTCGCTGACAAGTCCAATAGTTGGATTCACGTGGCCATGGGAAGGTACACTCAGGAATAATACTTTTGACATGTACGATTGTTTAATAAGAATATAGACGGAGCATTTGAACATATATTTTAAAGACTGAGAAAATAATTTTGCGTAACCGATTAGTTACATATATTTGCGTAACCAAAAGGTTACATGTTATGCAAAGAGACTTATCCTTTAAATGGTATTTTCCACATACTCCTGCTGCTGTATGGGCATGCCTCACCGAACAGGAAGCAATAGCCGAATGGCTGATGAAGAACGACTTCAGGCCAGTGGTAGGGCATAAATTTAATTTTCATACAAAGCCGATCCCTAAGATGGATTTTGACGGAATTATCTATTGCGAGGTGCTGGAAGTGGAAGCATTAAAGCGCCTGGTATATTCATGGAAAGGCGGCCCTGCTCCGGGTGTGATAACGTTAGATACGATACTGACCTGGACATTAATACCAAAAGAAAACGGTACGGAAGTGCGACTGGAGCATAGCGGGTTTAAAGGATTTAAGAATTATCTATCCAGCCTGTTCATGGGAGCGGGATGGAATGGCAGAATACGAAAAAGATTAGAGACACTACTAAATGAAAATGCAAATGCCACTACCTGATCCATTTCAGGCAATTGCCGACCCGGGCAGAAGAGAGATCCTGTTTTTGTTATCAAAAGAGAAATTATCTATGAACGCACTGGCCGAGAATTTTGAGATTAGCCGGCCTGCGGTGAGTAAGCATGTGAAGATCCTGTATGAAGCGGGGCTAATCATGATTACCGAAGTAGGCAGAGAAAGATATTGTGAATTAAATCCGGATGGATTTAAAGAGATCAGGGCATGGATGGCATACTATGAAGAGTTTTGGAATGCGAAGATGGTCAATTTCGGAAAAGTGCTGAACAAGAGAATGAAGCAGTAGGATAATACCAGGTACGCATGCCCGCCTCACCCGCAAATTTGCCGGCTTGAGCCCGAATATTGCCCTCCGCCTCCAATACTATTGTATCTTTACCCGGTGAAAAAATATGACGGTTACTTTGGCACACTCATCTCAGCATGCATTGCCATATTAGCGACTTTTCCGAGAATGCTCCGGATGGAGCAGTTTTCCTGGTGGACTATAATTCACTTCTTCCTGCATTTCTTCCTGTTTGGACTGATCTGCTGGTTCCTGCATAACTGGTTCATCCGCGCCACATTCAAAAGAAAAAAGGATGATAAGGTCATCGTCGCACTTACTTTTGTTGTCATGGTTGCACTCCTGATCTTTCCGTACAACTACCTCATGTCCTTGTTATATGACGTCTCCGAAGGCATCATGGATATTCCTGTAGCACGCAAACAATACATGCTGTTCTTAAGAGGCCTGGTGACCAGCGGCCTGTTTTACTTTATTCAACACCATAAAATGGTCGTATTCCAGAAACAGGAAAGCCAGCTGGAAATCGAAAGACTAAAACAGGCACAACTGGAAGTCAGCCTGAATTCATTGAAAGAACAATTAAGCCCACATTTTCTGTTCAATACACTCAATACCCTGAGTACGCTCACCACCGAAAAGCATGTGAAAGATTTTGTGAATGAACTGTCCAATATATACCGGCACGTATTGCAACATAAACAAAAGGACACCGTGACCATCGCCCAGGAACTTAACTTTATCCACTCGTACGTTTACATCCTGAAAAGCCGGTTCGAAGACGCTATAAACATTACTATCGACCTGGCAGCAGCAGACCAGGAGCTACGTATCCCGGCACTAACATTGCAACTACTACTGGAAAATGCGGTAAAACACAACGTTGCGACCAGCTATAAGCCACTTACAATTCACTTATACAGGGAAACAAACTACCTGGTAGTGACCAATAATCTCCAGCCTAAAAACAGCGTCAGCTATTCAACCGGTACCGGTTTGCATAATATCCGCCTGCGTTACCAGCTGTTGTTCAACAAAGAGATTATCATCGAAAAAACGACTTCTCAGTTTACCATAAAATTACCCCTGGCAGGATGACTGTACTGATAATAGAAGACGAGCCCAGAGCGGCAAAAGAGCTGAAAAACATGATTCAGCAAATAGACGATACCATACAGGTAACCGGTATCCTCGAGTCTGTCGAACAGGCAAAAGACTGGTTTGCACTCAACCCGCAGCCGGACCTGATCCTATCCGATATTCAACTGGCTGATGGATTGAGCTTTGAGATCTATAGCCAGGTACAGGTCACCAGTGCCGTGATCTTTTGCACTGCCTTCGATGAGTACCTCCTGCACGCATTCGATACCAATGCAGTCAGTTACCTGCTAAAGCCAGTCACGATCGAAAAACTGGAAAAGGCGCTCGGGAAATATAACCAGATGAAAGCTGCTTTTGCCCATACAACAGTTCCCAACAACCTGCAATCCCTGATGCAGATGATCAAACCTGCGCATAAAACAGCATTGCTGGTAAATGAAAAAGAAAAGATCATTCCCGTACAGGTAAAAGATATCGCCTGTATCTACCTGGATAATACCATCCTCCAGATCACCACACTCCAAAATAAGAAGTACTTTATCACCGCCACCATGGACGAAACTGAAAAGATCCTGGATCCGGCAGATTTTTACAGGGCCAACAGGCAGTACCTTATCAACAGGGCAGCAATTGTGAATGCGGAGCGATATTTTGCCCGAAAACTGGTGGTGAAGTTAATGGTGCCAACCGAAGAACAAATTGTTGTCAGCAAGGCTAAATCAGCCGATTTTCTGCAATGGCTGGAAAGTTAGTCTGCCTCGCCCGTTTCACCCTCCTATCTGCCCGCTTTACCCGATTAGCCCCCAACCTCCACTGCTTATTTTCCCAGCTTTGCATTGTCAAATAAAAAAATGCAAATGAAAACACTGGCTTTTCTCCTTTTACTACTTACCACCTCATTCGCCCCGGATACCATCCTTGGCAAATGGACCAATGCAGACAAATCCAAAGAAATCACGGTGGTTAAAAACGGGAATACCTACTCAGGTACAACAGAAGGCAAAGAAATCCTTCAGGACCTCGCCTACAACAATGGCGCCTACACCGGTAAAGTATTTCTTCCCAAAAGAAACCAGACCTTCCGCTGCACCATCACCCTCAAAGGAGAAGATACCATGGAAATAACGGTCAAAGCAGGCTTGCTGAGCCAGACCAAAGTATGGACACGCATTAAATAAACACTCGCATATGAAAAAGATCCTCACCGGTATACTTTGCTCCTGCATGGCCCTGCCGGTGTCTGCACAACTCAGTTTTTCCTCCGTACAGGATATCTGGAAATATGCAGATGCGCACAACATCCAGATCACCGCCGCCAATGCAGCCCGCCAGGAAGCAGCCATCGCTGCCAGACAAGCCAAAGGCGCCCTGCTTCCCACCATAAGCGCCAACGGCAACTACATCGATAATATCAGGCTGCAATCTACGCTCATTCCGGCACAGCTCTTTGATCGAAGCGCACCCGCAGGCACCTTTTACGAGGCCACCTTCGGAAAGCGGTATAATTACAATGCCGCCGCCAGCGTGCAACTGGACCTGGTCAATACCCAGAACTGGTTTGCCATTAAAACCGCCAGACTGGATAAGGAAATAGCCGCACTGAACATACAGAAAACCAAACGCGATCTGTATGAACAACTGGCAAATATCTACTACTCCTATTTGCTGGCAGATGAAGCCGAACAATTATCTATCTCAAACGCCGGCACGATGGATACCGTATTTGTATCTGTACAACGTAAATACAACGACGGACAGCTTAGCGAGATAAGTATGAACAATGCCGCTATCAACAGAGAGAAAGCAGCTAAAAACCTGGTGGCTGCCACTCAGAATAAACTATTACAACTTAATAACCTGCAGCAGCTGCTGAATACCAGAGATAGCATCGTCATCACAGAACAATCAATGGTCCCCTATTTTCCGCAACCCTTTACAACGGATCCGGATGTCACCATTGCCTACGAAGAAATGCTAAAATCAAAGACACAGTGGCAGGCTTCAAAAGCCGCTTATGCCCCCGCATTGTCAGCTGTATACCAATACAACAGGATGATCACCACTGATCACTTCATGCAGTTCGGCAACAGCAATGACCTGCCCAGTCAATACTGGGGACTTCGCCTGTCTGTGCCGGTCTTCTCCGGCAATAGCCGGCATTACAATGTTCAGAAAACAAAGATCGACCTGGAACTGAAACAGCAACAATACCAATCCGCCAGTCTGCAGTCACAACTGACCAACCAGAACGTTCTTATCTCCTATAATACCGCATTCAAAGATCTGGAAAAGGCCAAAGGCATTCTCGCCATGTACCGCAGCAATGATACACATGCTACACAGCTGCTCAACGAAGGCTCCATTTCTATTGATGATCGCCTGAAATACTATTCGGATATGATCACCAATCAGCAGGAATACCTCCAGAGTATGAGCGATTATTTTATCCAATCTTATCGCCTTCAAATCAGAACTATAAATATCTATTAATCATGAAACAACTCTTCATCATATCCTTCGCAGGCATCACGTTGCTTTCTTCCTGCAAGTCAAAATACAATGGCGTCGCCACACCGGTTTATGCGCCTATCACCGAAGCCGTATTTGCACCCGGTCACATTGAAGCAGGCGGCCAGTTTACATTGACCGCCCTCAACGATGGCTATATTACAGCCGTACACGTACAGGAAGGCGACAGCGTGTCTGGCGGACAAATCATCTTTAGCCAGGACAATACCACCGCCGCCATTGCCCAACGATCTGCTACACAGAACCTGGCCATCGCACGCCAGAACGCCGCAGACAACTCTGCCGTGCTGGAACAACTCCGGCAACAACTTAACACCGCTACTGAAAAACTCGCCAACGACCTTGCACAAAGGGATCGTAATGCAAGACTGTACGCTACCCGCAGCGTCTCAAAAGTAGACTGCGACAATGCAGAACTGGCCTACCAGACCTCCCTTCACAACGTAGAACAGATCAAACAAAATATCGCAGCTACAAAACTCTCCCTCCGCCAGACCGTCATCAATTCCACCAAAGATCAGGAGACAGCGGCTGCCAACAATTCATACTACGACATCAAATCTCCCGGCAGTTATACAGTATACACCCTGCTCAAACGAAAAGGAGATTTCGTACGCAAAGGTGATGCCCTCGCTACACTCGGTAACGCCGATGACATGCTCATCTCGCTCTCTATTGATGAAGCCAGCATTGCGAAGATCAAAGCAGGTCAATTGGTACTTACTGAACTCAACACGGCGAAAGGCAGTACATACACCGGCCACGTAAGTAAGATCTACCCCAGCTTCGACGATCAGTCGCAGGCCTACAAGGTGGAAGCACGCTTCGATACCATCCCCGCCGGCCTGCTAAACGGTACACTTTTACAATCCAATATCATTGTCGCACATAAAGACAAAGCGATGCTGGTGCCCGCCGCCTGCGTAAGTCCTGACGGCAGAGCACTTATCAAAAACGGGAAACAGACCGATACCGTCCAGCTCAAAACAGGCATCGTCTCTACCGATTATGTCGAAGTACTCGGCGGCATCCGGGCAGACGACAAACTCATTAAAGCATATTAATATGAAGACAGGCATCAACACCAGAATTGCTTACACTTATATGGTAAGCAAGGTCAAATCAACACTGGTAGCTGCGCTGGGAGTTACTTTCGGAATTGGCATGTTCATCTTTATGAATTCATTGATCACCGGTACCAATGACTATTCAGAAAAAACCATGCTGAGTGCAACACCGCATATACGCTTATATAATGATAATAAGATCAGTACAAACGACATGCTCAATCGCTACGCCGGTAATAAAACCATCAACCTGATCTCCAATCCGCAGCTGGTACCCCAGGATAACCGGATCATCAACCCCGATGCTGTCGCCGCACAACTCAATAAACGGAAAGAAGTGATTGCCCTCAGCAAACAGGTGACTGCGAATATTATCTACAGCAAAGGAAACGTGCAGGAAAACGGCACCATCTTCGGCGTCAATATCGAAGAACAGGATAAAATGTTTGACATTACGTCAAACATGATCGCGGGCAAAACAAAATCTATCGCCGATAATCCCAACAACATCATCATTGGTATCGGGCTATCTCAAAAGCTGAACCTGAAAATGGGGGACTATGTCAGGATCACTACCAGTACAGGCCTTACAAAGACCTTACAGGTCTCCGGCATATTCAAAACCACCATCAAAAACGTAGATGAAACGAAAACTTATGTTAGTCTGCCGGTAGTACAACAGCTCCTGCAAAAAGACCGGGCCTATATCACCGATATCTATGTGAATGTAAAAAATTATAACCAGGCTACTGAAATCGGCAACAGCATGGCCCATCAAACAGGCTACACCTCCGAATCCTGGCAGCAAAGCAATGAACAATCCCTGGCCGGCAAAAAGATCAGGGATATCATCGCTAACTCCGTCATCTTTACCATTCTCCTAGTAGCGGGTTTCGGTATCTATAATATTCTAAACATGGTCATCTATGAAAAGATCAAAGAAATCGCCATCCTGAAAGCCACCGGTTTCCAGGGGAACGATGTGGTGAGCATTTTCATACAACAGGCTTTACTGATCGGCCTGATAGGATCTGTAATGGGATTGATCGTTGGCTGGCTCATATCTTACCTGTTGTCAAAATTATACCTGGGCATCGGAAATGTAACGTATCTGCCCATGACATTCCTTGTCAAACATTACATACAAGGGGCGGTTTTCGGCATACTTACTTCATTTTTCGCCGGTTACATCCCAGCCCGTAAAGCATCAAAAGTAGATCCTGTTTCTATCATCAGAGGTTAAAATTATTGAGATGAGCATCGCATTGAAAGCTGACAACATCAGCAAATATTTCTATACACCGGAGAAATTTAAGGTCTTATCAGAGGTGAGTTTCGAAGTACAGAAAGGAGAGTTTGTATCTGTCATCGGAAAATCCGGCTCAGGCAAATCCACCATGCTGTATATCCTGTCGACCATGGATACAGACTACACAGGCAACCTGATGCTGAATGGACAGCAGGTCACCGGCAGTCCTGTCAACAAACTCGCTGCCTTCAGGAACGAACACCTTGGCTTCGTATTCCAGTTTCACTACCTGCTGCCTGACTTCACATGTCTGCAAAACGTGATGATCCCTGCCCTGCGTCTGAAAAAGCGTTCACCGGCAGAGATCGAACATAACGCTTACGAAAAACTTAAAACACTGGGACTTGAGGACCAGGCATTGAAAACTGCGTCCCGGATCTCAGGGGGCCAACAACAACGTGTGGCTATTGCCCGCGCCCTGATCAATGAGCCGGCAATCATTATGGGTGATGAACCTACAGGCAACCTGGATAGCCGCAATACTGCCGTGGTATTCGATATTTTCAAACAGCTGGCAGCCGAACATAACAAAACGATCATCACAGTAACCCACGATAATGACTTCGCAGCAAAGAGCGATCGTATTATCGAAATGAAAGATGGTGTGATTATCAGTCATGACCGTAAACCACATGAATTATGAAGTATGTCATCATTGCTTTTGCATGCCTTTCAGGTAGCAGCCTATATGCACAGGGGATTAATTATACCTATGACAGCGGAGATTACAGTGCCCATACCATCAATGCGAATGTCGCCTTCCCACTGTTCAATCATACACTCGGCAACGTGATATACCGCCACCTGACGCTGGAAGATCATACGCTACAGTCTGTGGCCATGCAACTCTTCTACAAATTTGAGTTCTCAGAAAGACAATCGCTGGTGCTCATCGGAACAGGAGGTAGATATAATGAGGGATGGCGTTACGGCGCGGGGTTCCGGTACATGTATAAACACTCTGCAAAGGTAAAATCCGGAATTGGCATGATGTACAACAGGCAATTCTTCGGCAACCAGCTCATTCCCTTCTTAGATGTAAACTATGAGCCTTCTGATAAATGGACAATATCAGGTTTATTCCCTATCCGGCCTAAGGTCATGTACCACATCAACAAAGCTGTCAGCGCCGGTTTAGAGATCACCGGCGAAGCCAGTAGTTATAGAATGGCAACAACATTTCTGCGCAATAATCAGTGGACAGGTATGTGCCGGCTGGAATGGCTCCTTGTCAAACGCCTGGTGCTGAATGCAGGTATTGGCAGGAACTTCGTGAACAGGTATCAGTTTTATGACAACAATGCTAAAACCAGCTGGACGATCATCACCATCCCCCTCAGCGAAAAAGCGCAGCCAATCTATGAACAGAATTCCAGGGGATTCAGTGCCACTCTCGGCCTATCCCTACGCATTGACAGGGATTGACCTTAACCCGGAAGGTGCCTGCCCCGTGTGTTTTTTGAAAAAGTGGCTAAAGTGGGCAGGATCTTCAAAACCAAGACGAAAGCCGATCTCCGCTACATTCCACTCCGAATGCTTCAGTAGAATCGTCGCTTCTGTTACAAGTCGCTCCGCAATCAGATTGGAGGTAGATTTACCCGTAGTCGTCCGCAGGGCGCGGTTGAGTGAATTGACATGCACTCCCATTTGAGCTGCAAAATCTGCAGGCGACTTCAACTCAAACTGCTGGCTCAGGTTTTCAATCGGAAACTGCCTGTCCAGCAATTCATTGAATACACTGGTAATACGCACACTGGCATCCGTATGCTGGTACCGCTTTGCCACCGGCTCCATGCGCATGGCATAATGCAGGATGTCAATAATACAATTACGGATCAGGTCATCCTTGTACGCATAGTCTGAATCGAACTCCTGCGCCATGCGGTCAAAGAGCCCTGCAACGGCCGCCGCCTGTGTTGCATCCAGCTCATATACCGGGTGTGCACCCGGCGCAAATAAGGGTAACTCTTTAATATTTCTCCTGAAATATTCTGACAGATAAGCAGGCTTGAAAATGAAATATTGCCCAATGGCAGGACCATCGGGCATATCTACTGTATATGGTATGTCAGGACTGAATATAGCCAGGGCGTCCCCGTTCACTTCAAGCGATTTATCGCCATAGTGCAGGAGGGTTCGGCCCCGCATAAAGCTCACTTTGTAAAAATCCCTGCGCCGGTACGGTTGCGGGTCCATACGAAGGCAATCATCGTACCGGAGCAGGTTAAATACTAAAGGCTGGCTATTGATAGCTCTGTTTATATAGAAATCCTCTATTGACTCAGGCTTTTTCATAATACGAATTTACAGAAAACACCTCACCATCACACCATCTATTAAACATGCGCAGGCATCCAGTGCTTTTGCATATAGGCATGGTAAGGCTCCTCCCCCGACATCCTTATCCCATGCAGTTCCTTCGCATCTTCACCCGCCACGTATCTCAACCTGGAAGTCCCATCTGTAGCAGCCTCATAGATCACCTCTGCCACCTGCATAGCTGTTGTTCTTTCCTGGGTTTTAGATCCCCAGAGTTCCAGGAATCCCTTTACAAAATCATCATAGTCAGTAATGTCAGGGTTCCCGGTAAAATTAGCCGCCCCATCAAATCCGGTAACTATAGCACCGGGTTCTACCAGCTTTACTTTTATATTCAGGGCGGACAGCTCATATGCCAGTGATTCAGAAAACCCCTCTACGGCGAACTTAGTCGCATGGTACAAACTCACTATCGGAAAAGTAATCCGCCCCCCCATACTGGATACATTAATGATCGTTCCCGCCTTGTTTGCCCTGAAATGCGGCAATATAGCCTGCGTAAGGTGCATCAGGCCAAACACATTCACGTCAAACTGCTGTTTGATCTGAGCATCCGTAGCCAGTTCGAACGGGCCAAACAATCCATAGCCCGCATTATTCAACAGCACGTCTATTTTTCCGAATCTTTTAATACCTTCAGCGATCACCCGCTGCATATCAGCCTTTTCCTGTACATCCAGCCTGGTGACAAGCACATTACTTAATTCCGTTAATGTTGTTTCTTTTTCCGGTGAACGCATGGTTGCAACTACGTTCCAACCTTTTGCAGCAAAGTACTGTGCAGCGGCTTTTCCAATACCGGCAGATGACCCGGTGATCAATATTGTCTTGTTCATGATTTGTTTGTTTTTGATAACAAGACAAAATTAGCCACAGCTGCAGGGGGAAAATTGTCTTCATGAAACCATTACTTGTATAAATCAAACCGAGTTATGAATAAAACAGTTTGGACCATTCTATTACTATTCACTCAATTATCACTCTTTGCACAACCGGATAGTCTCAAACCCGGCCTCAGCCGCGCCAGACAATACCTCTCCGATCTTGGCAGGATTGTCAGTCCCAATGGCATCCAGGAAAATTTCACCCTTCCTGTGGGTGGTGTTAATCAATGCGTGTATACCCGCGGGCAAGACAAAGACAATCCCATCATCCTGTTCATCCACGGAGGCCCGGCCTCCCCTATCTCGCCTGTGATGTGGATGTACCAGCGGCCGCTGGAGGAGTATTTTACGATGGTCACCTATGACCAGCGCGGTGCAGGCAGAACATTTCTGAATATAGATCCGGATTCCATTGCCAATACCATTCACATTGATAATTATGTCAACGACGCCATTGCCATTGCAGCTGCGGTTCTTAAAAGGTATCATAAAAAGAAAGTGATATTGATGGGGCATAGCTGGGGAACGATTATCGGCATGAAGGCAGCCGTAAAGAGGCCGGATCTGTTCTATGCCTACATTGGTATAGGGCAGGTGATCAATACCCGGGAAAATGAGCATTACAGCTATGAATATGCCGCAAACACCGCACGGGAACACCACAACGATACCGCCTTGACTGAGTTAAAAAGTATCGCGCCTTATCCCGGCGATCAGCCGGTTACACGAGAAAAGATCATCATCGCCAGGAAATGGGCGCAGTATTATGGTGGATTGAGCGCTTACCGAAATTCATCCCGCTATTTCTTCGCAGGGCCGTTTATATCCCCGGAATATAGTTTTGAAGACGTCGATGCGATTGATAATGGCAACCTGTTTACCCTGAGCAGAATATTACCAGAATTCCTGGAGGTGGATTTGAAAGGGATTAAATCGTTCCCTATACCAGTTTTTATGTTCATGGGCCGGCATGATTACACCACGCCCAATGCGCCCACTGAAACGTGGTTAAAAGCGGTGAAAGCGCCTGTCAAAAAAGGGATCTGGTTTGAAAATTCTTCCCACCTGTTGATGTTTGAAGAGCCGGGGAAGCTGCTGGTAAGCCTGGTTAAGTATGTCCGGCCGCTGGCAGCGAAATGATAATGGCGACCAGGTAATATTTCCAGTTAAAAACGGTTGCTACTGCAGCTAAAGTAGCATTACATTTTGGCTACACATTTTACATTTTTGGCTACTACTACCACCTGCGAAGGCCGCACCTTTGTCGTATGATAAAAGATAAAATAATCGCCATCACCGGCGCCAGCAGCGGCATAGGCGAAGCTACTGCCCTGCTGCTGGCCGACCAGGGTGCCAAAGTGGTTTTAGGCGCCCGCAGAACCGACAGACTCGCCGAAGTTGCCAATCGTACCGGCGGTATTTATATGTCGCTCGATGTAAAAAAGAGAGATAACCTCGCTGACTTTGTTCAATTCGCAATCGATCATTATGGCCGCCTGGATGTACTCATCAATAACGCAGGAATTGGCCCCATTTCTCCCCTGGATGAGTTGCGCGTAGAAGACTGGGATGCCATGATCGACGTCAACTTCCGCGGGGTATTGTACGGCATTGCTGCGGCACTACCGGTATTCAGAAAGCAAAACTCCGGTCACTTTATCAATACGCTCTCTACTGCCGGACTGCAAAACGTACCCAGTATGGCTGTCTATGCCGCTACCAAGAATGCAGCCCGTACGGTGGCAGATATCCTGCGGCAGGAAGCGGGCCCGACCATCAGGGTAACCAATGTTTCGCCGGGGTTTATCAAAACAAACTTCTCCGATTCAATGACCAATCTGGCTCTCAGAGAGCAAATGAGCGCCCGGGCAGAACAGATCGCCATCACCCCGGATGCTATTGCCCGTGCCATCGCGTTTGCCATTGACCAGCCGGCAGACGTAGATGTCAATGACATTGTGATCCGGCCTACCGCTCAATAAAAGTGTCACGTGCTACCGTAGCAGGGGATATTTTTATAAGACCACCTGTCTAAATACCACCGCGGCTAATGATGTCTTCGCAATCTATCCCATGGCTCGGGGAACCGGACGAAAACCGTCCGCCCCCGCTACAGCCCGGGGTGTCTTCGCAATCTATCCCACGGCTCAGGGAACCGACAAAAACTGTCCGCCCCCGCTACAGCCCCGGGTGTCTTTGCAATCTGACCACGGCAGGGGAACCGGACAAAAACTGTCCGTCCCCGCTACAGCCCGGCGTGTCCACGGCTGGGGGAACCGGACGAAAACTGTCCGCCCCCCGCTACAGCCCGGGATGTCTTTGCAATCTATCCCACGGCTCAGGGAACCGGACAAAAACTGTCCGCCCCCCGCTACAGCCCGGGATGTTCCTGCACGCAACCTTTCACGACCCGATAAAATTCGTAGCTTCAGCCCATGCAATCGCCCATCACCATCACCAGCATATCATCATTGCTCCAGCGCCTGAGTCTCCCGGCGCCCCAGCATCCGCTGATCGCACTGGTGCCTACCGGCAATATAGTTGTGAAACCCGAAGACATTGGCCGCGGTGTCATTACCTCGCTATATAAAGTCTCATTCAAAATTGATTTCAAGGGGAAAATCCCCTATGGCCGGGGTACCTACGATTTCGAAGAAGGTGGTCTCTCCTTCACAGGCCCTCACCAACTCTCCGTTCCAACCAGCGATGTAGCCGACTATGATGGATACACCCTGTTCTTCCATCCCGATTTTCTACGCGGCTATCCTTTAGCCAAAACCATACAACAATATGGTTATTTCTCTTACGCCGTAGCCGAGGCCCTTTATCTCTCCGAAAAAGAAAAGAAAATCATCGCTGCCATTTTCGATGCCATGCTGCTGGAATTAGAAAACAACATTGACCATTTCAGTCATGATGTAATGGTCTCCCAACTTGACCTATTATTAAATTATAGTAATCGTTTTTATAACCGGCAGTTCATCACCCGCAAAATCCCCCTCAACGATATTATATGTCAGATGAACACGTATATATCCGCAGTTTTTGATACGTCTTCCCACATTCCTACCGTACAGGAAGTTGCTGACCACTTGCAGCTCACCCCACGCTATTTAAGCGATATGCTCAAATCCTTAACCGGCATGGGTACGCAGCAGCACATCCATCACCAGCTCATTGAAAAAGCCAAAGAGATTCTCACTACCACCGATGCGACCATTGCAGAAATTGCATACCAGTTAGGATTCGAACATCCGCAATCTTTTAACAAATTATTCCGGCAGAAAACAAACACCTCTCCGCTCGCATTTCGAAAATCAGGCTATTAAATCTGCAAGGGATTTACTACTTTCGTTGTATCGTCACAATGCAACATTCGATTATGGATTGGAAACAACCTATCACCGTATCGCATAATCACTTGTTAGAGCAACTTACCATCAAGGAAAAAGAACAGTCAACTTTGCTCTACCTCAGTAACAAAATTGCTGCTGCTCAAAAACGGGATGAACTATGGAACGTGATCACTGATCAACTGCTTTCACTGTTTGGAGGGAAGTATTATACACTATGCCTGATCAATGAGGATGGCAAGACGCATTCCCCTTTTCTCCATACACAGGAAGGAACCATTAAAAGAAGAGTGGATGAAAGTCCCATTATGCACAAAGCACATGATATCGAAGACGGTATCTTTAATATCGCGCTTGCTGCCGAAGAACCTATCATATTTGACCTGAAAAAACTAATCCGCAATAAGAACGTGCCGCCTTACATCATCCACTGGCACAATACAGGCATCAGGGAAATGATGGTCTCTAAGATCAGCAATACCAATCAGGCCAAGGGCTTGCTATACCTGTATGCCGATGAATACGGCGCATTTTCGCCCAATCAGTTTCCGCTCCTTACCGGGATTGCTGGCATGATGGGTATGGGCATCAGCAATATTCTTGCAAATGAGAAAATAGCCCGCCAGGAGGCAGAAATTGAACAATTAAAGGGAAGCAGCATTTATGTACACCAGCAGCACCACCATGCACAACTGATCGGTTCTTCTCCTGAAATCCAAAAAATATATAAACTCATTTCCCTGGTTGCAACGGCCGAAAGTACCGTCATCATTACCGGCGAAACCGGAACGGGCAAGGAACTCGTGGCAACAGCCATCCACCAGGCATCCCCCCGTGCCCATCAGGAAATGATCCGTATCAACTGTGCTGCCATTCCTGCCAGCCTGATTGAAAGTGAATTGTTCGGTCATGAAAAAGGCAGCTTCACCGGTGCTACAGAAAAACGCATCGGGAAGTTCGAACAGGCGGATAACAGTACTATCTTTTTAGATGAAATTGGCGAACTTTCGCTGGAACTACAGGCGAAACTGCTTCGTGTATTACAGGAGCGGGAAATAGAACGGATTGGGGGCAAAGGCAGTATCCGCGTCAATGTACGTATCATTGCTGCGACTAACAGGAACCTTGAAAAGGAAGTACAGGCTGGTCGCTTCAGAAGTGATCTGTATTACCGGCTGAATGTATTCCCGGTATCCCTCCCTCCGCTGCGCCAGCGTAAGGAAGATATCCCTGTCCTGGTCAACCACTTCATTCACCGGTATGCAAAGCAAACACGCAAAAAGGTCACCAATATCAGCCAGAAGGCCCTTAATAGCCTGCTGAACTATGCATGGCCCGGAAATATCAGGGAACTGGAACACCACATTGAAAGAGCTGTATTGCTCTGCACAGGTACGACCATCAACCAGGTCAACCTGCCGGTACATCAACCTGCACAGACAACGGATAACTTCGAAATCATTCCGCTGGCTGCCATGGAACGGGAGTACATCCTCAAGGTCTTAAAGACCTGCAAGGGAAAGGTCTCCGGTCCCAATGGTGCAGCGATCATGCTGGGCTTACCTCCCACCACGCTGATTTCTAAAATGCAGAAATTAAATATCAAAAAAGAACTACTACTTGTAAGCTGACAAGTCAATGCTAATAGGTGCCAGCTGGGACTCCAGCGTACTACGCTGCGATTCCAGCCACGCCGGCAACATCAGGTGCTCTCCCAAATGCGCTGTTGGCTCGTCTACACTGAAACCCGGCAATGCCGTCGCTACTTCGAACAATACCCCACCGGGCTCCCTGAAATAAATAGATTGAAAATACTTACGATCCAGTATTGGCGTGGCATTCAATCCGATACCGGTCACCTTCTGACGGATATTTGTCTGCGCCTCACCATCCGGGGTGGTAAAGGCAATATGATGCACGGTACCACTACCGGCTAAGCCTTTCAGACTATCAGGCATGCATACCAGGTCTACATAATTCCCGGGTTTATCATTTGCTGCAAAGCGGAAACGATTGCCTTTTTCTGCAATCAGTACATGATCCAGCTGGGTAGTCAACAGCCCCGCGGTACGCTCATACCCTTCTTCCCATATTTCCACACCATAAAATCCACGAATGGAATGCGCATCACCCGGCCTGTCATCCCTGTCATTGAAGATCAGCTCCAGCCCTAATCCATCAGTGTCTTCCAGGTAAACTGCCAGCTCTCCTTCAAAGCGCTCAACCGGCGGCTTATAGGCAATACCAAAGCGTTTCAGCCTTTCCAGCCAGTAGTCCAGGGACGCAAGGGGAACAGAAAAAGCCGTAGTGTTCAACATGCCCTTTCCCTGACGGCCATGCTTCAATCCATCGTAAGGAAAGAAGGTCATAATGCTACCGGGTGTGCCTGTTTCGTCTCCATAATATAAATGATACACACTGTTTGCATCAAAATTTACGGTTTTCTTTACCAGTCTTAATCCCAGGATGCCCGCGTAGAATTCGAGGTTCTTTTGAGAACTACCGGCAATAGCTGTCACGTGGTGTATACCTGTTACAAGTTGATTTTTACTCATGGGGTGTAATTTAAATCTCACAGGAGGCAATAATAATCAAATCGATAAAATATACAACAATACCGATGAAAATACAAAGCCATCCCGGAAGGTATAATTGAGCGCCGCCAATAAAAAAGGCCTCCCAAAACGAGAGGCCTTTTACGATATCAGCAAGTTGAAAAATCTGAAGAAAAATTACCATTCACTGCCTGCAACTGATCTATCCTTATTTCTGTCTGGTCTTGCAACCGGAGCCAGTGTTTACCCTCCTTCTCATACACACTTTCAATAATACCACCCGCTCTTGTCGGTCCGTTATCATCATACAGTATGGACGCTTTCTCTTTCTTTTCAAAAAGCTCCATCACGAGCGGGTAGAATGATTCCCCTGGTAAGATTAATTTGCCTGGTTCCACGGTAATATATTTTTCATAAAGGTAAAACTATTTACGTGGATCCTATTATGAATTACCTACTTAACTTTTACCTGGTATAACTTCCGGTTCTCTTCACCCAGTTGCTGTACAGGGAATTTATCCACCTTTCTGTCGTACGTCATGAAACCATTTACTTCTCCTTCCACATCGGTAGTCTGCGTATACACAGCCGCAGAAAGTCCCAGCGGGATCAACTCAGCCAGCCGTTGTGTAAAGGTGGTATACTTCTTAAACATTTCTTCGCTACTCTTGAAAGACTGGTAGCCCCAGTTCTTATTTCCCTGCCAGGTATGACCTTCCAGTGGCAATCCCAGTCCACCAAATTCGCCTAATACCAATACCTGTTTTTTACCAAATACATCCGGCCTTGGCATTGCAGGAGCCGGGTAGTTGTGCAGGTCAATGATATGCCCCGTTTCGTAGAAGTTACCACCGCTTGCACTGTTCACTAGTCTGGTAGGATCTTTTTTCATCGTCCATTCAGTGATCTCCACCGTTTTGAACTGCCCCCATGCTTCATTGAATGGTGTCCAGACCACTATACAGGGAAAGTTGTAAGCGGCATCCATAATTGCATTCCATTCTTTACGGTAGTAACCTGCTGATTCAGGTGTACGCTCCTTGTCTGTACCATGTTCCAGCACGCCTGGCCTGTTCTCCCAGCCATTGCCCAGGTCACCACTTGGCATATCCTGCCAGAGCAGCATGCCTTTCTTATCGCAATAGGCATAGTAGGTAGCAGGTTCTAATTTGATATGCTTCCTGATCATGTTAAAGCCCATCTTCTGCAGCTGGTCAATATCATATACCATCGCTTCATAGCTGGGAGCTGTATACAAGCCGTCAGGCCACCAGCCCTGATCCAGCGGACCGTACTGGAATACAAACTCATTGTTTAGCAGCATACGCTGAATGCCATTCTGATCCGGCGCCATTGAAATCTTGCGCATTGCAAAGTAGCTTTTAACGGCGTCGATGATTTTGTTTTTACGTATAAGCGTCACCTTCAGGTCATATAAGAAAGGATGGGTAGTAGACCACAACTTCTCGTTTTGCAATGTCAGCACCGCGGTAGCAGCCGGTGCTACCTCCTGTGTGGCCAATACATTGTTACCCTCCAATACCTCTACCTTCACCTGGTCACCTGCCTGTGCTCCTTCTATATTCGTACTGACGCTGATGGTATGATGATCAATATCGGGTGTATTCCTTGTAGATGCGATATATGTTTTAGGTACAGCCTCCAGCCATACGGTCTGCCAGATGCCCGTTACAGGTGTATACCAGATCCCTTCCGGTTTATTCACCTGCTTTCCTCTTGGTTGAGGGCCATCATCGGTAGGATCCCATACACGGACAGTGATGTCCTGTTTCGCACCACTCTTCAGGAGAGCGGTGATGTTGATAGAGAACGGATCAAAGCCGCCTTCATGTTTTCCGGCACTTTTGCCATTTACGAAGACTTCGGTCTGCCAGTCAACCGCGCCAAAATGCAGCAGGATCTCCTTGCCTTTCATATTGGAAGGGATAGTGACGGACGTATTGTACCATAAAAGACTATCCTTACCCACCGTGCGTCCAACGCCGGAAAGCGCCGATTCTACGGCAAAAGGAACCAGGATACTACCTTCATACTTCGTGGGTTTTTCCTGTGACAGCGGTGTGATAGCGTAGCTCCATAAGCCATTCAGGTTTTTCCAGTTATTGTCGCGCACCAGCTGTGGACGTGGATATTCCGGTAAAGGATGATTGGGGTCTACTTTTTCCGCCCATGGTGTAACGATCCTGTCCCTGATTAAATGCCAGTTGTTCTGCTGCGCATGTGCAGCGTAACTCATGCAACCCAACATGAGTAAGGAGAATGTGAATTTTTTCATAAAATCGTGATCTGAGTAATAACGTGCATGAAATAAATGAAGGCAAAAGATATAAAATATTATGCAAAGGTGAGCCATGTTCGAAAAATCCTATTATTTCACATTTTAGTCCTTCACAGTCTGCCTGCTTGTTACGACCTTTGAACTATGGAATGACGAAGTGAATGCTCTCCAAAGGGTGGCGGCACAGCTGAAGACGCTTTCACAGGTGTGTTGCGACGCTGATGTATAAATAATCCTGCGGGCGTTTACTAACAAATGGTAGTCGCATGCACGGTGGCAATTGCTATATGACAGGACTCTGCAATCGTTTTGAATATTCTCAGGTGTCACCGGCATACCCGTGTGCAGGCAGGCCTGCGGTCCGGCCGGGAACGATCGGTACCTCTGGAGACCTCGCTTAACTGAATGGCATAAATAGTATCTATGAATCAGGAATCAATCATCTGGAACTACATCCGTTCCAATCATGTACTCAGTATCACCAGCTTCCACAACGGAGATAGCTGGGCAGCCAATATGTTCTACGCGGTAGATTATGAACGGAAAAGGCTAGTGTTCATGACCTCTGAGGTCAATACCAGACATGGGATCATGATGTTGGCAAACAGCCAGGTGGTGGGTACCATCTGCGACCAGACCCGCGATGTAGCGCAGTTGAAAGGGCTGCAATATGCCGGTATAGTGACCATTGTGGACACACAGGATGCGCAGGATATATACATGCAACAATTTCCGATGGCACAACATCACAGGGATACACTGTGGGTGCTTACTTTTACAGCGTTGAAACTGACAGACAACTCCGCTGGCTTTGGCACAAAATACACCTGGAATATTGGATAAGTTAATTATCGGTATGGGTAGCGCAACCGGTATATAATTGGGGGATAAACGTGTAACAATTTCCAATGATCAGGCATTAACAGGATACACTGTAGTTGCTTACTTCTACAGCCCTGACACTGACAGACAACTCCGCTGGCTTTGGCACAAAATACACCTGGAATATTGGATAAGCTAATTATCGGTATGGGTAGCGCAACCGGTATATAATTGGGGGATAAACGTGTAACAATTTCCAATGATCAGGCATTAACAGGATACACTGTAGTTGCTTACTTCTACAACCCTGACACTGACAGACAACTCTGCTGGTTTTGGCACAAAATACACCTGGAATATTGGATAAGTTAATTATCGGTATGGGTAGCGCAATCGGTATGCGCTACCCTCCGGTAGCTATAATACGTCAAATGCTCCTCCCTGTTATCAAGTCCTTCTATATCTGATCGTTTGACGACAAAAAGCTACCGCCATCGCACTCAATAAGACAACTACAAACAGCAGGTACGACCCTGCATAAACGCCGCTCTCTACAGAATTTCTACAGTTTTATCCGATACTTTCGCTGAAGCAGCAATCATATCATATGAAAGTATTGATTATCGAAGACGAGAAGAACCTATCAGACAGCATGTGTCAATACCTGGCAGATGAAAACTTTCTATGTGAGGTAGCAGACAATTTTGATACTGCCATGGAAAAAATATCCCTGTATGATTACATGTGCATTATCCTCGACATTAATCTACCGGGGGGTAGCGGGCTCGAGTTATTAAAAGAGTTAAAGAGAAACAATAAAAACGACGGCGTACTGATCATATCTGCCCGGAATTCCCTGGATGATAAGGTATATGGTCTCAAAGCCGGCGCCGACGATTACCTGTCCAAGCCCTTTTATCTTCCCGAATTATCTGCCCGCGTTGCGGCCATCATTCGCCGTAAGTCTTTTAATGGCAGCAATGTAATTGTATTTGAAGAACTACAACTGAACCTGGGCGAAAAAACAGCGATTGTCAATCAGCAGGTCATAGACCTTACACGAAAAGAATACGATCTCTTATTATATTTTATCAGCAACAAAAATAAGGTGATCAGCAAAAGTGCTATTGCAGAACACATCTGTGGAGATGAAATGGACCTTTCCGGCAGTTATGATTTTCTCTATAGCCACATTAAGAACCTGCGTAAAAAACTCCTGCAGTCTGGTTGTCCTGACTACATTAAGTCGGTATATGGCATGGGTTATAAATTATCCCTCTCATGAAACTACTGACCCGTTACAACCGCATCAACCTGCTTTCCACCATTGTCATCTTCTTACTATCTGGTATTGCGTTTTTCTTTGCGCTCCATTTTACTCTCCGGCAGCAGATGGATGAAGACCTTAGGATTGAACAACGGGAAATTACCAATTATGTAGCCATCCATGGTACACTTTTCACGCCCGTTGAAGTAAAAGACCAGGAAACGGAAATAGAAAAAACAAACACTCCTTATAAGAAGGAAAAGTTTAAAACAGTCAAAGTAAAACATGACGAAAGCTACCGGCAACTGTCATTTGCAATACAAGTAGGCAATGACTGGTATAATGTAGATGTACGGAAATCACTGGAAGCGACAGAACATATTACCAAAACTGTATTTGGCATTACTTTCTCCACTATATTACTGGTGCTGCTGTTGACCGTAGTCATTAACAGTACTATTCTCCGGAAACTCTGGCAACCATTTTACGCCTCCCTGAATTCTTTACAACAATTCAAGGTCAATAATCGTGAACCACTTCTATTGCCCGCCAGCACTATTGATGAATTTACTTTCATGAACAGCATCCTGGAACGCACCACCGCCAAAGCCATCCAGGATTATGAGCGGCTGAAGGAGTTTACTGAAAATGCCTCCCATGAATTACAAACGCCACTGGCAATTATCCGTTCCAAGCTGGAAATGATGATGCAGGGCGACAATCTTACAGAATACCAGTTCGGCTCCCTGCAAAGTGCCTCTGAGGCGCTCGACAGACTGGCACGCATGAACCAGTCCCTGCTACTGCTGACCAAAATAGAAAACGAACAATTTGCCTGTAAATCGCCCGTCGACCTGACGCATATCGTACAACAAAAAGCAGCACAGTTCAATGAGATCTGGCAGGATAAAGCGCTGCATATTTCGCTGGACGTCCAACCTGTACAGCTGCATACCAATAAGGAATTGATAGAGCTGTTGCTGAACAACCTGTTCAGCAATGCAACCAGGCACAACTATGAGAATGGGAATATTTATATTACACTGAGCCAGCAGGGACTTTCTATTTCAAATACAGGGCATAAAGCTCCATTGAACCGGAAACACCTGTTCCAGCGTTTCTACAATCCTTCTAACAGTAGCACCAGCAATGGGCTGGGATTGGCGGTGATTCACCAGATCTGTAATGCATCGGGGTTTAAAGTGGAATATGAGTACAGGGATGAGCTGCATGTATTCACGATTACCTTTGCTGAAACCGATCCTAAAGAATTAAACTAGTCTCACAGATAGCTACAGGCACAACCCACAGATAACCACAATTATTTCGATAAACCGACCCCAAAGAATTAAACTAGTCTCACAGATAGCTATAGGTACAACTCAATGTAACCACTATTATCTTGATAACCTGACCCCAAAGAATTAAACTAGTCTAACAGATAGCTACAGGCACAACCCACAGATAACCACAATTATTTCGATAACCTGACCCCAAAGAATTAAACTAGTCTAACAGATAGCAACAGGCACAACCCACATATAACCACAATTATTTCGATAAACCGACCCCAAAGAATTAAACTAGTCTAACAGATAGCTACAGGCACAACCCACATATAACCACAATTATCTTGATAACCCGGCCCCAAAGAATTAAACTAGTCTCACAGATAGCTACAGGTACAACCCACATATAACCACAATTATCTTGATAACCCGGCCCCAAAGAATTAAACCAGTCTCACAGATAGCTACAGGCACAACCAACATATAACCACAACTATTTTGATAAAACCTATCCCAAATCACAAAACGAGATCCTGCCAATAAATCCTACTACTAACGAATCAATACGAAAGTACCCGCCATAATCAATACCGCACCTACAATGGTTTTATAATCCAGACTTTCTTTTAGAAATATAGCAGAGAGAACAATAGCAATAGCCACACTTAATTTATCAATCGGTGCCACCTTGGAAACCGGGCCGGTAGAAAGTGCCTTAAAATAAAAGATCCAGGAAAGCCCCGTGGCCAATCCACTCAAGGTCAAAAACAACAGGTGTTTCCTTGTCAATGCCTGCAGATCCTTCACCTCCCCACCAGCAAAAACAATCCCCCACGCAATAAACAGTATTACCACGGTACGTATAGCTGTCGCCACATTACTGCTGATGCCCTGTAAGCCAAACTTGGCAAGAACGGCTGTCAGTCCTGCAAAAAGCGCCGACAGCAGTGCATAGTATCTCCACATAGCCTTTGAAATTTTCAATATTCTGGAACAGCCATCTATGGGCCCAATGATACATTCCCATACTGCAAACGATGGGATCGATAAGAACCAATAACACCTATGACCTGGTCAGACAACACATATCCATATCTCAACCGATAGCATTCATAAGAACCGATAACACCCGCTATCACATCAAACAACACGCACCTATATCACAACCGATAGATAGCATTCATGATGCACCCAACTACCTGCTGCATGAATCAAACATACCCATACCCCATATCTCAACCGATAGCATTCATAAGAACCGATAACACCCGCTATCACATCAAACAACACGCACCTATATCACAACCGATAGATAGCATTCATGATGAACCCAACTACCTGCTGCATGAATCAAACATACCCATACCCCATATCTCAACCGATAGCATTCATAAGAACCGATAACACCCGGCTATCACATCAAACAACACGCACCTATATCACAACAGATAGCTAGCATTCATGATGCACCCGGCTACCTGCTACATGAACCAAACATACCCATACCCTATACTGCAAACGATGGCATTCATAAGAACCGATAACACCCGGCTATCACGCCAAACAAAACACGCCCATACCGCAACCGATGGCATTCATAATGCCCCCCAATACCTCCTACATGCATCTACCACATCCCCACACTACAGACCACAGCAATAACAATGCCTCCAAACATAAGATAACGTACACGGGTACCATCCATAAAATAAAAGTATAGGTCAATTCTGGATAAATTCTGATATTTGCGCACAGAGCATCCCCTAAATAAGAAAACCCTCAATTCAAGCTAATAATGCAACAGTCAATGTCCCCAAGATTCAAAGTAGGCGTAATCGAAGAAGATACGAATTACCGCCATGAACTTGTCCTAAACATTTCACGTCATACAGACCTTTCCGTATGTTTACACACCGCAACTACCGCAGCTGCCCAAAGTTTTATGCAGCTGCAACCACACTTACTATTATTAGGTATGTCCGCCACCTCCCAACAACGGGTGGAAGACATCCAATTGCTGAAGGCATTACAGCCAGCTATGCTGCTCGTAGTAATGACACCTGACGAAGATCCACAGGTGATTCAAAAAGCCTTTGAAAAAGGCGCAGACGGCTACCTGCTCAAAACAGACATGTTCCACAACATCACCCGCAAACTGGTGCATATGCTGGAATATGATCAACCCGTAGTGAGTCAACAGCTCTTCAGGTACATGCTCTACCGTAACAAACCTGAAAAACCAGTGCAATCAAATAACCTGACAAAAAAAGAAAGGGAAATCACAGACCTTGTACTGGAAGGATTACCCTATAAAACCATCGCAGCAAACCTGAACTTAAGTCTAAATACTATTCAATACCACATGAAAAATATATTTTTCAAACTTGGTATTAAAACCAAAGCAGAACTCTTCAGGATGTTTTATCATTAGATAATTACATATTTTTCAAACCTAATAAAACCGATGGTAGGATATCCTGAGGATGTTCTACCATTGGTTTATTACCTATATTTCAAACTTAGTAAGATCTAAGCAGCGCATAAGACCATCACACGAACTAACTTTTTACTTTACTCCATACCTCCCCACGTAAAACCTCCACAGCCCATGCTACCATTATACGAACTACCCCCCAATCCCCCTTACCAACACCTCCCCTTGCAAAACCTCCACAGCCCATGCTACCATTATACAAACTACCACCTAATCCCCCTTACCAACACCTCCCACATAAAACACCCATCCCCTCCCCACCTAAAAATGTAGGTTTTTGTTTTTAAAAAATTATCTCTACATTGTAG
Organism: Chitinophaga sp.; assembly: GCF_039596155.1. Classification (GTDB taxonomy): domain Bacteria; phylum Bacteroidota; class Bacteroidia; order Chitinophagales; family Chitinophagaceae; genus Chitinophaga. Next base: position 98,466 of record NZ_JBCNKF010000021.1, on the reverse strand, counting down.
AAGTGTCATTTGTACATCTATTATTCCATGTTATAACGCACAATAACAAACTATGCCCAGACTCGCCATCGGGCAGATGGACGATATTCAACTGTAACCAATTCATCAATTAAATTGAATTCCCTTATGACAAACAGCCAGCTGCGCCTGACCCGGCGCAAAACTCCTATTTTACTACTGCTGCTGCTCTTCCCTTTTCTGGCCGTCGCCCAGAAAAAGATCACCGGCCAGGTCACCGACGCTGAAACAAATAACCCGGTATTCAAAGCAGCCGTCATGATCAAAGGCACTCAAAAAGGTACCTACACGGACGAAAAAGGCCGGTATTCCATCGACGCCCCCGCAGGCAGCACCCTGCTCATCACCTCCATGGAATACGAACAGTCAGAACTGCCCGTTGGCGACAATGCCACCATCAACGTCACGCTCAAACCCAAAGTATCCGGCCTCAACGAAGTCGTAGTGATCGGATACGGAACAGTGAAAAAGAAAGACCTTACCGGCGCCATCGCCTCCCTCAAAGGCGCTGACCTCAAAACAGAAGGTGTCAGCAACATCGGTCGCTCCCTGCAGGGCAAACTCCCCGGCGTGACCGTGGAATCTGCCGGTGGCGATCCCGGCGCAGGCGTACGTATCCTCATCAGAGGTGTCGGTACCCTGAACAATGCCAACCCGCTCTACCTGGTAGACGGCGTACAGGTGGCAAATATCAATAACATCGCCCCCGGTGACATCGAAAGCATGGATGTGCTCAAAGATGCCTCGGCCGCTGCCATCTATGGCTCCAGAGCCGCAAACGGGGTCGTACTGGTTACCACCAGAAATGGTAAAGCCGGCAAACCTGTCTTCAATTTCAGAACCAACCTCGGTGCCCAGAAACTGGCCAAAAAATATGAAGTGCTCAATGCACAGGAATGGGCGACCGTGAGCAATGCGGCACATGACGCAGGTAATGGCGGTGCCGGCCTTCCAAGACTCGATATCGCCGCCAACCCCGCTGCATTGGGCGCGGGTACCGACTGGCAGGATGCGATTTACAGAACAGCCCCCATTCAGCAATACTACCTCAGCGTATCCGGTGGCTCCGACTACTCCCGCTATAGCGTATCCGGCGAATACACTGACCAGAGAGGTATAGTAGACATGACCGGCTATAAACGATACGGCGTTCGTGCAAAAACAGAATCCACCAAAGGCATCATCAAATTTGGACAGACCTTCCTCGCTACCCGCGAAAAATGGAACCAGATGAGCACCGGCTGGGGCGGACAGGGTGGTAACGCCGTCGGCTCCGCTATGAAGATGATCCCAGTGTACAAAATTTACGACTCCAGCGCCATTGGTGGTTATAGCGGCGCTTCCGGCTCCGTGGTGAATATTCCGAACCCCGTTGCCCTGCTGCACCTCGAAGATGTCAGCTACGAACTTACTTCCTTCCTGGCAAACGCCTATGCGGAAGTAGCCCTTCGTCCTTACCTGAAGTACCGGTTCAACCTCGGCTATACCACCTCCTTCGGTACTACTGACGACTATACACGCCGCCATGAAGTAGGCAACCTCTTCATTCAGCCGACCAACGACATGAGCCGTGTTCAGGAAAGAAATCAACTGGTTCTGCTGGAAAATACCCTGAACTTCAACAAGGATTATGGTAAACATTCCATCCAGGCACTGGTAGGTTATAGCTACCAAAAGACCCGGTACAACTACAACCGGATGGCTAAGACCAACCTCCCCGACGGTATCAAGGAACTGGATGCAGCTTCAGGTACCGCTACCGTGGGCGGCAACAGTATCGAAAGCGTACTCCTCTCTACGTTAGGACGGGTGATCTATGCATACGATAACCGCTACCTGCTCACCGCCAGCTTCCGCCGTGATGGCTCTTCCCGCTTTGCATCGTCCAACCGCTACGGTAACTTCCCTTCTGTAGCTGTGGGCTGGAACATCAACAATGAACACTTCTGGAACGTAGATCCGAAAACAATCTCTTCCCTGAAACTGAGAGCCAGCTATGGTATACTCGGTAACCAGGAAATAGGCGATTACCAGTATAGTGCTGCTATTGCATCCAACATCAACTACGTGATCGGCGATGCACAACAGAAATGGTTTGGCGCCATCCAGACGGCCTACTCCTCTCCCAACATCAAATGGGAAAATACCGCCACTACAAACGTCGGCGTGGATATCAGTTTCCTGAAAGGAGCCCTGAATGCCAGCTTTGATTACTTCTACAAGAAAACTACCGATGTATTGCTGAATGTACCGATCCCCGGGTCTGCCGGCTCTTCCACTTCCCCGGTAGTCAACGCCGGTACCATCCAGAACAAAGGATTTGAACTCGGCATGAACTACACCAACCATATCGGCGTATTAAACTACAATGTATATGGTACCCTCTCTGCTGTGCGGAACAAGGTGATCGAACTGGGGACAGGTACACAACAGATCTTTGGTGGTCAGCCTACCCACCACGGCGCTTCTTCTACCCTGACGGAAGCAGGTGGCGAGGTCACTGGTTTCTATCTCATCAAGGCAGAAGGTATCTTCCAGTCACAAGACGAAATCAATGCCTACAAAGACAAAAATGGCAACCTGATACAACCATATGCCAGACCCGGTGATATCAGGTTTCTGGATGCCAATGGCGATGGTATCATCAGCAGCGCCGACCGGGTGCACATGGGTAGCCCATTCCCTAAGTTTGAATATGGTATCGGATTCAATCTGTCCGCTTATCATTTCGACCTGAATGTATACATGCAGGGTGTGTCCGGCAACAAGATCTACAATGGTGTAAGACAGGATATGGAAGGCATGAACCTGGAATACAACTATGCTAAAACCACACTGCAGGCATGGACGCCGGAGCATCATACCAATATGCCAAGAGCAGTGATCGACGATCCTAACCTGAACTCACAGACATCCTCCCGTTTCCTGGAGAGCGGGTCCTACTTCAGGATGAAGACCCTGCAACTGGGGTATACTTTACCTGAAAGTGTGAATGCTACCCTGCACACAAATTCCCTGAGGGCGTATATCAGTGCAGACAATTTGTTTACCGTCACAAAATATAGTGGTTTCAACCCAGACCTTGGCCGTACCGGTACCATCCTTGACAGGGGCGTAGACTATGGCCACGTGGCATATCCACTGGCCCGCGTACTGTCTGCCGGCATCCAGTTATCCTTCTAATTCATCTAAACAACGACACCATTATGAAAAAGCTACAATATATTCTTCTTGCAGGCGTGCTGCTGGCCAGCTGCTCGAAGAGCTCACTGGAACTGACAAATCCCAATCAGATCACCTCTGAAACTTACTGGAGAAATGAAGACGATGTAAAAAGTGCGCTGGCCGCTACTTATGCGCTTTTCAAAAATGTCGACGGCGGCTTCTGGGGAGTAAGAGGTATCGAACTTTCCAATGGCAGGGGCGATGACTTCTTCATCCGCAATGACGTAAGTTACCTCTACCAGTTGTCTACCTTCACTAATACGCCTGATAATTCAGCTTCTACCAATGTATGGAACATCGCGTACCGTGCCATTTTCAGGGCCAACCAGATCATGGCCAATATCGATAAGGTCAGTGGGCTGAGCGATGCGGCAAAGAGTGCCTACATGGCAGAAGCCAAATTCCTGAGAGGACTGAATGAATACATTCTGGTGATCAACTTTGGCGACGTACCTCTACGTACCACCATTCCTGCATCTACCGCAGAATATTTTGTACCCAAATCTCCCGCCACGGAAGTATGGGCACAGGTCATCAAAGACTTCACCGAAGCGGCGGCAGGTCTGCCACTGAGTTATGACGCCAGCAATACAGGCCGCGCTACCAAAGGCGCAGCATTAGGCTTTCTCGGTAAATCGTACGTATACACAAAAGACTGGGCCAACGCAGAGGCGACATTAAAACAACTCACAGCCGCTCCGTATACATACCAGCTGATGACCAACTATGGCGACAACTTCGTAGCTGCCCACGATAACAATGTAGAGTCACTATTTGAAATTCAGCTGGCAGACGTAGGCGGTACTAATCCATGGGCAGGTGAAAATGCCAACGAAAGCCTGGGTGTCACTACCGCACAGGAATTTGCCCCGGCAGAAGCCAGTGGATGGTTTGAAGTAGCACCTACAGATAAACTCTTCAATGAGTTTCAGAATGAGAAAACAACCAGTGGAGACTTCGATCCGAGAATGTATGCGACACTGTTCTGGAACTACCCGGGAGCTACTTTCTATCAAAAACCATTTTCTGCATATACCCTGCCATTCGGATTTAAGTCGTATTATAAGAAATACCAGAACTATACGCAGGCAAATGAGTTGACCGGCAGTAGTGGTGCGTCCGACTACCAGTCCGATATCAATGAAAAAGCCCTCCGCTATGCAGATGTATTGTTATTGCTGGCAGAGAGTGTAACGATGCAGGGCAGGCCGCAGGATGCGTATACTTATGTCACAGCCATCAGGAACCGTGCAGGTCTGCCGGCCCTGACCGCAGGCCTGGACCAGACTGCGATGATGAAGGAGATCAGGCACCAGCGCTTCCTGGAGTTTGCAAGAGAAGGCCAGCGCTTTTATGATTTACAACGCTGGGGATTGCTGAAAGAGGAGATAACGAATAGTGATAAGGTGGGTAAATTGTACTTTGTGACACCTAAGCATGATTTCTTCCCCATCCCGCAGGATGAGGTGAATTCTAATCCACAGATGAAACAAAACAGTAACTGGTAATTTTTGAAAATATTGTAATTATAAAAAGGGGCCTGTATCCATAGAAAGATACAGGCCCCTTTCTTTCAGGTTATTTTCAAGGGCTTTATCGAATGGCCGCTTCATGAAGGTTTCAGTTGTAATAACCCTATTCCCCACATCCGGCAGCAGGCACCAATTTTGATTTACCCTCATCAGTCAATTCAAAAATTTATGTCAAAACCTCAGAAACTTCCCATCGCACTCCTGGCAGGAGCTGGTGTTGCTGCCGGCCTGATCCTGTATAAATCAGTCACCAGTGTATCAATCCCCCGCGGCGCCAAAGCTGTCAGTCCTTTTGATGTAGAACGCTACCTGGGTAAATGGTACGAAATAGCCCGGCTGGACTACAAGTTTGAAAAAAACATGAATAATGTGACCGCTACCTACAGCTTCAACGATAACGGCACTATCCGGGTAGATAACAAAGGATATAACTACCAAAGCCAGCAATGGAAAGAAAGTGTGGGTAAAGCCAGATTCGTGGGTAGTTCAGATGTGGGCAGACTGAAAGTCTCCTTTTTCGGGCCGTTCTACGCCGGGTATAATGTAATCGCGCTGGATGATGAGTATCGCTACGCACTGGTGGCAGGTGATAACCTCAATTATATGTGGATACTGTCCCGGGAAACGACTATTCCGGATCATATTAAAGAAAACTACCTGGAGATTGCCCGGAATATCGGCTTTGAAACCGATGAACTGATATGGACTGAGCATAGTGAAGTTCCACTGGAGATATAGCATTATCCTATCATTATAACCTTACTATAAGGTCACTAAAAGGTCACCTCGATATCTCTGGGATATTGAGGTGACCTTTTAGTGACCTATTGATACCCTTCTGATGATGTTTTAATATCATAGTCGCATACTATCTTCACTATCTCTATATTATCCCCCACTAATACTCTACCATTCTAGTAGATTATTTTATTTTTGCAAATAATTTTACTATTTTCAACTCATGGCTATGCAGGATTTTAGTGACAATGAGCTACTTACCTCCCTCACAACAGGAGATGAAGCTGCTTTTACTGAAATTTATCACCGCTACTGGCAGCAGTTGTTGTCCATAGCGTGGAAGCACACCCATGACGAATCTTCGGCCAAGGAAATCGTGCAGGAAGTCCTGATCAATCTCTGGGACAGACGGGCCACCCAGGAAATCAAACAGCTCTCCAGCTACCTGGCAACCGCTATCAAGTTTTCCGTATTTAAACATTACCACCAGCAACAACGGAGAAAAAATATCCTCCACAGCATCTTCCGTTCCTCCGATAGTGCGGACGAAGAGAAGATCTATGCCAGGCTGCTGGACGACTATATCAATGGAATTGTAGAAAAACTGCCGGAAAAATGCAGGCAGGTATATAAACTAAGCAGGCTGGAAGGGAAAAATGCCCAACAGATCGCTGCCGTTATGAATATTTCTGAAAAGACCGCAGAAGCCCACCTCACCAAAGCCCTGCGTACCATTCGCCTCAATTTGCGGCATATCAATATGCTGTTCTTCTTCTAAATAAAGAATGCCTTTCCGTTTTGAGTTCACCGAAACCGGTCTTCTCCCTTCAAACAGGGTGTTTTTATATTTTTACAGGCATCAGGTTATCATTATCATGAAATGTTTTCCGCCCAGACAGGGGGGAATCGTCCATTCACATACATCCCCGTCCCTGAAAAAAAATTTTTCCTCCGACTAAGGGTAAAGGGTAGTGTTACGGTACATACTATTATAACGCCTTAAAATAGCATGGACAGCAATCACCTGGACCGCCTTATTCAGAAATATATTGATCGTACAGCTACACCTGCCGAACAGGAGGAGCTAAATAACTGGTACAGGGATTTTACCGGGGAAGAAGATCCGTTTCCAATGACGGATGAGCAGGAAGCCGTTGCCGGACAAGAAATGCTCTCCTACCTTCAGGGTCGCATTCAGCGCAAAAAACGCCCTTCTGTGGCAGTATTTGCCTCGCTGGCTGCAGCATGTATGCTAGGTGCTGTTATATATATGAACTGGACCACAACGCCGGAAAACCAGAATTTCGTCGCCAATATTCCTGCCGCCGCCAGCGAGAACCGCTTCATTTACCTGCCAGACAGTAGTAAAGTGGTACTGCATCCGGGGAGCAAGATGGACTACCAGTATAAAGGCAACAATCGTGAAGTGACATTGGAAGGCGAAGCGTATTTTGACGTCACCACTCATCCGGACCAACCATTCATTATTCATACCGGTCAGATTTCCACCACCATATTAGGGACTTCTCTCAATATCAAAACATATCAATCAGACAGTGTATCTGTATCAGTACTCTCTGGAAAAGTCCAGGTCACCGATGCCAATCAGCAAAAAACGATCCTGACCCCCAACCAGCAGGTAGTTTATAATCAGCACACCAACAACATTCAGCAGGTAAAAATTATTCAGGCCACTGTGATCGACTGGGCAAAATCAGATATGCAATTTCAGGATATGCCTTACGAGCAGCTGGCACAAAGACTGGAAAGAAGGTATGATGTAAGCATCGTATTCAAAAATCCGGCACTACAACATTGCCCTATCACGGGCCGGTTCTCAGGGACAGAATCACTCAACGAGGTATTGGATATCCTCTCACAAACAATGGGGACTACTTATTCAATGAACGGACGCATTGTAGAACTCGACGGTACAGCTTGTTTTAATCAGATCAACTAAAATCAAATTTAAAAATGTCAAAAACCAACCAGAATTAATTAGAACGCAAACACACAAAAAAAACTCCTCCGGCCGTAGGAAGCAATGAGGAGTTTACGTAAAAACTTATTGATCATTTAAACGTCTTCAAATTTATGCCAAAAGTTCAGCTTTTGCAAGGGGGAATCGTGCACCCGCTGCCAAAAGAAAAAACGCAACCAATTTTTTTGTTTATCATGAGAGTCACTGTGTGTGTATGCCTGTCATTAGTCATGTGTTTACATCTGCTAGCAGCTGCCAATGCATCCGGACAAAGCATCAAAGAAACAATGGTCAATTTTGAGGTTCATGATGTGAACCTGAAGACTTCCCTCGAGAAATTGCAGGAGCAGTCCGGCTTCAGCATTTTCTACTCCTCTAACCTATTGAATAAAGACAAAAAGGTAACGATCAGTGGGGGTACCCGCTCCGTTGCGCAGGTACTGGACCTGATCCTGAATGGTACCAACCTGGTCTATATCGACAAGGGTAGTAAAGTGATACTCCAGGAAAAGAAAATAATCGTAACCGCCAGGGATACATCAGCGCCATCCAATGGCATCATGATACATGGCATCGTTAAAGATGAAACAGGCGACCCGATTCCAGGTGCTACCATCCATGTAAAAAATGGTAAAAAATATGTGGCTGCTGATCAAAATGGTCATTTCTCTATCGAAGTAGAAGATCCTAATAGCGTACTGATATTCAGTATCGTAGGTTTTACCACCCAGGAAGTGGCCCTGAAAGGTCAGACCTCTTTCCCTGTCACCATGCAACGCAGCTTCAGCAGTCTGAGCGAGGTACAGGTGCTGGGTTACAGCTCCACTACCAAAAGAAATAATACCGGTGCGGTAAGTTCTATAAAAGCAAGTGAAATCGGCGTGCAAACGGTTTCTAACCCGCTCACTGCCCTGCAGGGTCACATAGCCGGTATGGAGATCACACAGGACAATGGTTTACCTGGCGGCGGCGTTCGCGTACGTATCCGCGGTAATGCCAGCATCATGAGTGGTTATCTCCCATTGTATGTAATAGACGGAGTTCCCTTCACGCTGTTCAATGGTAGTACACCGGCTACAGATGCGCTGAACGCCTATGGTATCTCCGGTGCCAGTGGTAGTCTCAGCCCTTTCAGTATGATCGCTCCCGAAGACATTGAGCGTATTGATGTACTGAAAGATGCAGATGCTACCGCCATCTATGGTTCCAAAGGTGCTAACGGCGTTGTCCTCATCACCACCAAAAAAGGGAGCCATGGTAATACCAAAGTAAGTGCAAACGTAAGCCATGGATATGGTGAAGTAAGCCGCTACATTCCTATGATGAACACGCAGGAATACCTGGCCATGCGTAAAGATGCCTTTACCAATGCAGGTACTACCCCTGGTGCGACAGATTTCGACCTGACCAAATGGGATCAGACAGCCTATACTGACTGGCAGAAATGGGCCATCGGTGGAAAAGCCAAAACAACCAATGCCATGGCTTCTGTGTCAGGCGGTAACTCTCAGAATACATTCCTCTACTCTACTTCTTACCGTAAAGAAGGAACCGTATTTCCGGGTGAAAACAATACCATCACTTTCTCCAACAGGATGAATGCAAGCCATAGCAGCAAGGACAACCGGTTCAATATCACTCTTTCCGCCAATTATACCTACATGAAGAGCGATATGCCCAGAACAGATCTCTCTGCCGTGTACAGCCTGCCGCCGAACTTCAATCCTTATAACACGGATGGTACGTTCAACTGGGACCTGGGTGTAGGTAGAAACCCTGCGGCCCTGCTTTTGCAGAAATATACCGGTCAGACTTACAACATGATCACTGACCTGAACCTGCGCTACAATATCATGAAGGACCTGGCAATCAAAGCCAACCTCGGTTTCTCGCAGACCAACCTTGAGCAGCAGGGTATCCAGCCTAACCGCTCTGTGAATTCTACAGCAACCTCAGATAACCAGTTGCAGGATTCGAAAAGCAAGAACGAAAACTGGATCGCTGAGCCATTCCTTGAGTACAATAGATCTTTCGGAGATGCACACTTGCAGGTAATTGGAGGTACAACCTTCCAGCAGACCAAAGCCACCAGTACTACACTGAGAGGGACCGGCTACAGCAGCGAAGCGCTCCTGCACGCCATCAGCGCAGCCAGCACGGTGATCGTATATGGCAGTAACTACTCCCTGTATAAATATGCTGCCGGATTTGGCCGCTTCAATTTCAACTACAAGGAGAAATACTACCTGGATGGTACCTTCAGAAGAGATGGTTCCTCCCGCTTCGGTATTAACAACCAGTTTGGTTCATTCGGTGCATTGGGTGCTGCATGGATCTTCTCACAGGAAGATTTCATGGCGGATATTAAGCCGGTCAGCTTCGGTAAACTACGCGCCAGCTACGGTATAACAGGTAACGACCAGATCGCGAACTATATGTATTCGCCTATCTACAATACGCTCAGTACTACTTATTCTTACATGGGCATTTCCGGACTGGTGGCGAATGGCTTAGCCAATCCTAACCTGAAATGGGAAACGACAAAAAAGCTGGATATCGCACTGGAACTGGGCTTCCTGAAAGACCGCATTATGCTGAAAACAGACTACTACCAGAACAGGACCTCGAACATGCTGGCGTATATTACGACTCCAATGCAGATCGGTGTCAATTCCTATGCCGGTAACCTGCCTGCTACCATTCAGAACAAAGGTTGGGAGTTCGAAGTGAATACAACCAATATTGCTACCAAAAACTTTTCGTGGACCACGACCCTGAACCTGACCATCAATCAAAACAAACTGCTGGCGTTTGACAATATTCAGAATTCATCCTATGCCACTACTTATACTGTAGGTAAATCGATCGATGCACCTAACCTGTTTCATTTCACAGGTGTAGATCCTACCACCGGTGCACCGATACTGGCAGACCTCAATAAGAGTGGTGCTGTCGATTTCAGTGATAGAAGCGTAGCTAAAATAGGCACACCATACTACGGTGGTCTGACCAACTCAGTTACTTACAAAGGGTTTACACTGGATTTCACCTTCCAGTTCAATCACAGGTACGGCTATCTGAACAGCACGCTGAACAATTATTTCTATCCGTTTGGATATGATATGACGAATCAGAGCACTGCTGTTCTGAACCGCTGGCACGGTGCGGGAGATGGAAGCAATATCCCGGGGGCGAGCAAGATCTATTCAGGCAACTATTACTACTATGCTAACTCTGATGCAAACTGGGGGGATGCATCTTTCATCAAGTTCAAAACTTTGAGCCTGACTTACAATCTGCCCAGAGCCTTGTTAAGCAAGGTGAAAATCGCCAATGCATCTATCTATGCAAGAGGTCAGAACCTCTACACATGGACAAAGCAAAAGTATACACTGGACCCGGAAACCACTCAACCTGGTACAGGTGCAGGCCTGGGTACTGGTCAGTATATTGCCGTACCACAGCTGCGTACGATGACTGTAGGTGTGAATTTATCATTATAAAAAAGCAGAGAGATAATGAAGAAACTATCATATATATTACTCGCATTGGGGCTTACCGCCACATCTTGCAAGAAGTTTGTAACAATAGACAACGCACCAAATTCATTGGCTTCGTCTGACGTGTTTGCAGCTGACGGGACAGCTACCAGCGCTGTAGTCGCCATGTATTCCTACTATATTACCACCAACTGCCTGCAGTATTACACCTGGACGGCAGAACTGCTGGCAGATAATATACAATACCGCTATTATAGCTCCACCCCCCTCATGGCAGAGTTCCAGAACGGGAATGTTACAACGACCAATAACAACGTTCGTAATTACCAGTGGTATTATCCGTTTTATGTCGTGGCCCAGGCCAATACCATGATCGACGGACTCTCCAAATCGACAACCCTGACGTCTTCTGTAAAGAACCAGCTACTGGGTGAGAGCTACTTTATGCGGGCCTTTCATTTCTTTTACCTGGCAAATTTCTTTGGCGGTGTACCATTGTCACTCGATCCGACCGCATTAAACAATGCGAACCTGCCAAGAGCTACAAAAGCTGAAGTATATGCCCAGGTGATCAGTGACCTGAAAGCCGCGGAAGCGTTGCTGCCAGGCACCTATACCGGCAACTTCCATGCAAGAGTGAACAAACATGCCGTGGAAGCCATGCTGGCAAGGGTATATCTGTACCAGAAAGATTATGCAGATGCGGTAACTTATGCGACCAAAGTGATCGGCGCGACAGATGTCACTTATACACTTTCTGACCTTGCCACAACGTTTAAGAATTCCAGCACAGAAACTATTTTACAGTTTGCTACCTACTATGGTTTAAGCAGCTTTGGTTATAGGGCATCTTCCGCAACTACGATTCCTAACTACTACCTGTACAACTCTTTCATGAACCAGTTTGAGACAGGAGATAACAGGAAAACATCGTGGACCGACAGTCTTGTGACCGGAGGTACTACTTATCGCCGTGTAAATAAATACAAACTGGGCTCTGCCACTGCAGGCGACGAGTACAATGTCGTATTGCGTCTTGCAGAACAATACCTGATTCGTGCAGAGGCCAATGCACAACTGAATAATACAGGAGCAGCACAAGCCGATCTGAATGCCATCCGTAACCGTGCAGGTCTGGGGAATACCACTGCTGCCACTAAGGACGATCTGCTCACGGCCATTGCACAGGAGCGCAGAATTGAACTGTTTGGCGAGTTTGGACATCGCTGGTTCGACCTTGTACGTACCGGGCAGGCAAATGCAGTACTCAGCCAGGCAAAATCAACCTGGGTACCAAGAGATACGCTGATGCCGGTTCCTGCAGGAGAAATCCTGACTAACCAAAAACTGACCCAGAACCCGGGTTACTAAAGATCTATTTGCTAAAAAGTATTCAAATGAGAAAGATTACAACATTGTGCGTTATCGCTGCTATCAGTTGTGCCTCGGTGAAGGCACAGCGTATGGATAGCCTTTACAAAGCTTATGACAAGCTGGCTGCTTCAAAAGATGAAAAAGACCAGGCTTACTTAAAAGCTGAGTTATATAAACATCTGCAAAGCAACAAGGAAACTGACTGGCAGCTGGCTGCGAATACTTTTTACCGCCTGAATAAAAAGGATGTCGTAGATTCTATTACAAAGGCCGAAAAGAAAAAGTTTCCTGCAGGTCTCTTAGTACGGGAAGATTATGCACGACTCATTTACGATCAGAAGGATCCTGTAAAGAAAGAAGCTATGTATCACGAGCTGATCAAACGCTTCCCTCCTGCTAAATTTGGCCAGGACAACAGGATTACGTACGATTACGTCAGGAATGCCATAGGAACGGCATATGCTGATGTCGATAGCGTAGCCAAAGCTGTAAAGTTTGCGAATATGATAGAGACCCCCGCCTGGAAAGCAGAAGGATCCGTTGGTGTGGCCAGGGTACTGGCCAACAAAGGCCACTTCAAAGAAGCGGAAATGCTCATGAGAAAGGCAATAGATACTGCTAACTCATTCAGAACAACCAGGGCAAAGGAACAAGGGGCGCAATTTGCAGCACTCGGATACCGTTCCTATAATGCGCTATTGGCCAGGATACTGTATGACGACAAGAACTATGAAGAATCGCTGAAATATGCAGAAAATGCCTATAAAGCATACAAAGAGAGTGATGAGGTAAATGGTGAGGTAATGGGCATCTATTCCAAAGCACTGATCGCCCTGGGCCGCGATAAAGAAGCTTTTGAAAAGATCGATGAAGCAGTGAGAGCTGGCCAGGGAAACGAAAGTATGAAGGCAGAGCTGAAAACGTTGTATACAAAAGTAAAGGGCAATGAAGGCTACGATGCATATATGGCGGAATTGAACCGGCAGCTGGTGGCGAAGATCAAAAAGGACCTGACCAAACAGATGATCAATACACCGGCGCCTGACTTCACCTTAACTGACCTGAACGGAAAGAATGTATCACTAAGTGAACTGAAAGGTAAAATCGTAGTGCTGGACTTCTGGGCTACCTGGTGCGGACCTTGTAAGAGATCCTTCCCTGTCATGAAACAGGCCGTAGAGCGCTATCAAAAAGACAACGATGTACAGTTCCTGTTTATTCATACCTGGGAAAGGGATGACAAGGCAGTAGCAGATACTAAAAAGTTTATTGCTGATCATAGCTACCCGTTTGAAGTGCTGATGGACCTGAATGAACACAAAGCTGCGACAGCTTATAAGGTCAGCAGTATTCCTGCAAAATTTGTGATAGACAAAGAAGGGAATATCCGGTTTAAGTTCTCCGGGTTCTCAGGTGGTGAAGATGCAGCGCTGGAAGAGATCTCCGCGATGATTTCACTGATCAGGGGATAATAACAACCGTATCTGCCCGGAATATTTCATTAAAAACGGTACCTGTATCCATCAGGTAGTTGCATAAGAAGAGCCTGTATCACCTGATACAGGCTCTTTCTCTTTTACTTAGTTGTGAAGTAAGTCTCTTTCAGATATTTGTAAATCATCGCTTCCTGTTTGTCAGTACTATCCCCTTCCTGTAAGTATCGCTTATAATATCGCTTCGCCACTACTGCATTCTTCATATTCACATCATACATTCTTCCGATACTGTATAAGTGCATGGGCGCCCGGCCCAGGTAGTAAGCGGTATCCATATTGGCAATAGCTGTTTTATACATTTTCAATTCTTCATCATTGGCAGCCATGGCAGCATAGTAGTCCGGCAGATTTTTAGACCGCGCCAGATCTATACAGGCATTCAACAACTGGTTACTTTCCTCATAGTGTTTCAATTTCGTTTGCGCCAGCGCTGCGTAATACATGATCTGCTCAGAAGGACTGTTATGATTTTCCAGGTAGGTGTTGATGTCAATACAGTACTGGTATTCCTTCAGCGCTAAACTGGCAGCGGTCACATAGCTCATGGCACCCGGCAGGACGACTGCATGCGCCATCAGGTATTTGCCAAGGGCAAGGCAGTCCTTATAATTCTTAAGAAAATATTTAGCCCTGATGGCAGTACCGATCAGGTAAAACCGGGTCGAATCTTTTTGCAGGCAGGCATTGAGAATGGAATCCGCAGCGATATACATTTCCTGCCCGATGCGTTCATCAGCAAGCCGGTTAACGGTTTTCGGATCATCGGGATTCATTGTATAAGCCTGTAACAATAAAGCGCGGCCTTCTTCAGTCTGATCATTGTCCAAAAGGGCGAAGCCCAGTTGACGGATAACAATTGAATTTTGAGGCCGTAAAGCGGCAATACGGCGAAGGTGAGGAATAGCGAGGATGTCCGCATGCTTCGCCAGGCAGATATTTGCAATATACTGATGCGCGGACACATTGTTACTATCCAGCGTCAATACCCGCTGATAAGTTTTAATGGCCTCGTTATTATTTCCTGACTGGTAAAAAGTATATGCCAGTAATGACTGCTGTTTAATATTATTCGTGTCTGAGTGGGCCTGCTGGTAAGCAATGGCACGTGGATAATCCTGTTCCTGCAGGTATTCCATCACGGAGTCCGCCTGTTGTGCCCAAAGTGAACCGGCCGGCAGGAACAATAGCAATAAAAGGGTTTTACGCATATTAACTAATTAATTAGTTTCAAAACTAAGTAATTAGTTTTATATAAAGAAATGTTCTTTTAATGCGAACCGGGGGCGACTATCATAAGTTCATTCCAAACCGATATTGCCCTTTTTGGAAAGACGGCCTACAATAGTGAGCAAAACCACCTACCTGAAGAAAAATATCTCTCCTATTTCCGTGAAGCGTCAGAATATTTATTATATTGGTTATCGTTATGAAAAAACTAATACCATTGTTAATCCTGTTGTGCGCGGGAACCTATGTACGTGCGCAGCATATGATAACCGTACAGGCATCACAGCATAGTTTTCCATTACCGGGAATTATTTGTATCGATCAGCAGGATGACTGGCTCGTCGGAAAGGCTGCAGAATTATTGAGGGATGATATATTTGCGGTCACTGGTAAACGACCTGCCATTAAAACAGCGATATCGTCTTCGCCATTGATCGTTATTGGCACGGTAAAATCTTCATTTGTTCATCAATTACAGCTGGATACTACTGATTTAAGTGGTAAATGGGAAGCGTATCGCATAGTGGCTTCTCCCGGAAGGATTGTGATACTGGGCAGTGATAAGAGAGGTGCGGCATATGGCGCGCTGGAATTGTCAAGGCAATTGGGGGTATCACCCTGGTATTGGTGGGCGGATGTACCGGTAAAGACGAAGGACCGGGTATATGTGCAGGAAGGACGGTATGATTTCGGGCCGCCATCGGTGCAGTACAGAGGGATCTTTATCAATGATGAGGCACCGGCATTCTCCAGGTGGACGCATGAGAAATTTGGCGGGTTTAATCATCTGGTATATGAGAAGGTGTTTGAATTGTTGCTGCGGTTAAGAGGGAATTATTTATGGCCGGCGATGTGGGGAAATGCGTTTAATGATGATGATACATTGAATCCTGTATTGGCGGATAAGTGGGGTATTGTGATGGGGACGAGTCATCATGAGCCGATGCTGAGGGCACAGGCGGAGTGGAAGCGGTACGGTAAAGGTCCGTGGGATTATGTAACGAATGATAGCGTGTTGCGGGATTTCTGGAGAAAGGGAATTGAGCATATGGGAAAGCATGAGAGCATAGTCACAGTGGGAATGCGGGGAGATGGCGACATGCCCATGAGCAATGAAACAGCGACGGAGTTGCTGGAGCGGATCGTGAAGGACCAGCGGAAGATAATCAGCGAAGTGACCGGCCGGCCGGCGGAGGAGACCCCGCAGATGTGGGCGTTGTATAAGGAGGTGCAGGACTATTATGATAAGGGAATGCGCGTGCCGGATGATGTGACCTTGTTATTGTGTGATGATAATTGGGGGAATATAAGGAGATTGCCGGAGCACGGTATGGTGAAGAATGTGGGGGCAGTGAAAAACGTGGGGGCAGTGAAAAACGTGGGTATGGTGAAGATGGCGGGTACGGTGACGAATGTAAGAGCGGGGAAGAAAGTGAGTAAGGGAAAGAAGGTCAGTACAGCGGACGACGTAAGTGCAGTACAGAGAGACGGGCTGGGCCCCAACACGAATGGCTCAACAACAGGGAAACGAAAAGGTGGATATGGAATTTATTATCATTTTGATTATGTCGGTGATCCGAGGAATTATAAATGGGTGAATACAAATAACCTGGCGCGCGTGTGGGAACAGCTGCATCTGGCAAAGATATATGGGGCAGATAAAGTGTGGATTGTAAATGTGGGGGACCTGAAGCCAATGGAATTACCAATCTCATTTTTCATGGACTATGCCTGGTCGGGAGGAGATACGATGAGGAATGGGTATACAGCGTTTGCCAGGGAAAACTTTGGGGAAGAGCTGATAGGCGACTATTTGAGGCAATACAGCGAGATGGCAGCAAGGCGTAAGCCGGAGTTACTGGATGAGTATAGTTATTCATTAAAGCAGTATAAGGAGATTGTAGCTGAATGGGCGGCGTTGGCTGAAAAAGTATGCGCTCACAAGTCTTCCGATGCGTATTACCAATTGGTGCAATACCCTGTAGAGGCAATGTACAATCTACACAGGTTATATTATGCGGTTGCATTGTATAAAAGCGATCGTGTTCAAAATAAAACGTGGGCAGATAGTGCCAGGAAGTATTATCTGCAGGATTCATTACTGACAATCGCTTATCATCACATCGCAAATGGTAAGTGGAATCATATGATGGACCAGACACATATAGGATATACTGGTTGGCAGCAACCTGAAACTAATAAAATGCCTGATTTGGCGGGCCCATATACGCCACCTGTATTTCCTGATATCTACAAAACGATTCCTGCTACAGGATATGTGGCGAAACGGGGTGACTGGAGCGTGATCAAGGGGATCGGGAAGTTTGGAGATGGGGTGACCAGCTTTGCAGTTGTTGAGGATGGGAACGCTCATAGCGATGCAGGGACTAATAGGACTGACGAGACGGACAACGCTGGCCAGTCTGCGTTGACAAACGAATTGACGTATGAATTCCAGGCAACGGGGAACACAAATATTTATCTGAACTTCTCTCCTACCCTGAATTTCACGCATGGGAAAGGGTTGACAATCGCAGTAGCTATTGATGGGGAGCATGAAGTGCAGATCCCGATTAATGCGAATGATGATAATAAAAAGGCGTGGGAGAAATGGGTAGCGAATAATATTATTCAGATAAAGATGTCACCTGTATTCAAACCCGGACTGCATCGATTGGTCTATTCCCAGCGGTCGCCGGGAATTGTATTGCAAAGTATTGAACTTGAAAACACTACAGTGGCGAAATAATATTGAGTAATTTCAAATTCATCAAATAATATTAATTTCAACTCAAACCATTGAATCCAACAATAAAATTTGCATCCACGAAATAAAAAACCATGACCCGTATTTTAATTATTTGTCTCTGCGCATGCCTGCAGGCAACGGCGCAACCATTAGTAAAGCACATCTACACAGCAGACCCTTCTGCTCACGTGTTCAATGGCCGGATCTACATCTACCCTTCGCATGATACCGCCACCGGTGTACCGGAAGATGATCTGGGCAGTCACTTTGATATGAAAGACTACCATGTATTATCCCTGGATCACGTAGGCGGTAAAGTAACAGATCATGGCGTTGCATTAAGCATCAAAGACGTACCCTGGGCAAAGCAACAATTGTGGGCGCCCGATGCCGCTTATGCAAATAATACTTACTACCTGTATTTCCCGGCGAAAGACAGTGCGGGCGTGTTTCACATTGGCGTTGCTACCAGCAGGAAACCAGAAGGGCCCTTTAAAGCACTGCCTAAACCTATTAAAGGAAGTTATAGTATCGATCCCTGTGTATTCAGAGATGCAGACGGCAGCTACTATATGTACTTCGGAGGCATATGGGGAGGACAGTTACAGAAATGGGATCACAACAAATACAACAGCAGTGCCGGGAACCGCGCCGCTGATCAGGCAGCAGCGCTACCAAGAGTGGCGAAGCTGAAAAAAGACATGACTGGTTTTGATGGTCAGGTAAAAGAAGTGGTATTGTTGGATGAAACCGGGAAACCATTTTACGAAAAGGATAATGATAAAAGGTTCTTTGAAGCTTCATGGGTACATAAGTACAAGGGAAAATATTACTTTTCTTATTCCACAGGAGATACCCATAACCTCTGTTATGCTACAGGAGATTCACCTTACGGACCATTTACCTATAAAGGAGTGATCATGACACCCGTTACCGGCTGGACAACCCATCATTCTATTGTTGAAAAAGATGGAAAGTGGTATTTGTTTTACCACGATGTAGAGTTATCTGGCAAAACTTATCTGAGAAATGTGAAGGTGACGGAGTTACATTATAAGGCAGATGGAAGTATTGAGACGATACACCCGGACAGCAAGTAATAAGGCTTATATCGGGCTGAAGTAAATCAAAAGGAACAAAGAGCAGGAATAAAAAACAAGATCTGGCTCAGAGATAGGATAAAAAAGCAGGAAGTAAATATTAAATGTTGAAACGATTGCTCATCGGCGCACGTCACAACATTTAACATTTACTTCCTTTTAATTTCATATAGACAATAAGCAACTTTGTGAGTTCCCAGAGGGCATGTTATTCAAAAAACCGGCCATCATCAGTAACCTGTATTTTGCGCAGCAATTCCGCCATCGGCTAATGCAGGGTTATTATCTATCTCCGCCTGGGGAATAGGCAACAATTCATCACGGTTCTTCCTGAAATAACTAATTGGATCCGTGGTAAAATACCCCATCTTACGCCATCTTAAAATATCCCTGTTGCGCACTTCCTCATCTCCCAATTCCACACTCCGCTCATGCATGATCGCCTTCGTCACCTGGTCTTTTGATCCTACAGGGAATTGGGCAGTGGGATAATGTGGCATTGCTACGCTCGGCCGATCTCTTACCTGGTTAAGGTACGCGACCGCACCTCCCAGATCCCCCGTTTCGTTCGCACATTCTGCCAACATCAGCAGTACATCCGCATAGCGAATAATGCGCTGATTATTCCCGCCGGGGTGATAAGATGCCGTAGAAAGACTTTGCTTATAAATCAGCATAAACTTACGCCAGCTGATCTTTTTTGTCACACCGTTCACTGTAGAGGAGTTACCATTCTGCATGGCATCAGTCAGCACATCTGCATCATTATTAAAACGATCACCTGTTTCATACACTGTCGATTTATAGCGGGGATCTGTTTTAGCAGCGCCTGTTGCTGTATTTTCAAATTCGTTCAGGAATTTATTAGATGGAATCAGGTTACGCCATGCTACCGGGGAATACTCCTGGTTGCGAATTGTAGACTGTGAGTTGGCAGCCCCATCACCGGTACCGCCCCAGTCAAAGGCATTGTCACCCTTGTCCACGAAAACCGCTTCCCAGATGGATTCAGCATTGAATTCTGTTTCTTCAAGGAAGTTATCGCTATAATTGTCAACCAAACGATAAAGGTTAGAGTTGACTACTTTCAACAAAGCCGCTTTGGCAGCAGCATAGTCCCCTTTCTGCATGTATACCCTCCCCAGCATTGCATTGGCAGCACCGGCAGTAATTTTACCCTGGTCAGCAGCTGAATAGGTGGCGCTTAACACACCTGCCGCATCTGTCAGGTCTTTGATGATCTGGTCGTACACAGCAGTTTCCGCAGCGCGTGCCTGGAACTGATTTGACAGGCTTACCGACTGCGTATAAATAGGAACAGGTCCCCAAAGGGTGACAAGTTCGAAATAGGCCCAGGCGCGGAAGAATTTAGCCTGTGCCACACACTGGTCACGTAACGCATCGTTGTCGGTTACATTTGGTGCACTACCGATCACCGTATTGGCACGATGAATAACGATATACAATCCCTGCCATACTGAACTCATAACCGGGTTATCGGCAGTGGTTGCGCCGTTCAGGATCTGACCACGGGGTACTTCCAGCTGGCCGCCGCCCGAGGAGACGTCGTCGCTACGGAGGTCGTGCACAAAGAACCATTCACGACCAATGAGGGTGCTGGCGTGAAAAGTGGAATAGATAGCATTTGTACCGCTTTGCAGTTCTGAACTGTTCTTGAAATATTTATCGAGGGGCACGTAAGACGGGTTGTTTTTGTCCAGGTCTTTTGTACAGCTTATACCACCCAGAAGTAGACAAGCGATGAATATGTATTTGTACATGTTTTCTGTTTTTATATAATAGAGTTAGATGGATGTTTCCACATGCGGGTCGCTACACCTGCCGGTTAAAAACCGGCCTGTAAGCCCAACTGGAATGACCTCGCTGCCGGATACTGCCCATAGTCTATACCATTTGTCAGTGTGGTATTCTTGGAACCGATTTCAGGATCCCAGCCCTTGTATTTTGTAAAGGTGAGCAGGTTCTGGGAAGACACATATATCCTGAGACTACTAATGAAGTGTATTGAATTGCGGGGCAATGTATAACCTATCATCAGGTTCTTCAATCGCAGGTAGGAGCCACTTTCAATCCATCTGTCAGATACACGCAGGTTTGAATTGGGGTCACCACTGATGGCACGTGGCACATCAGTATTCGTGTGCTCTGGTGTCCAGGCGTTCAGTACTTCTGTGCCTGCACCAAATAAGCGGGCCATTCCTTCACGGAGTACACGGGTACCATTAAAGATCTTATTGCCCTGTACCCCCTGGAAAAAGACAGAGAGATCAAATTGCTTCCAGTTAGCAGCATAGTTCAGGGAATAAGTATACTTAGGAATATAAGACCCAAGGAAAGTACGGTCTGCAGAGGTAATCACACCATCTCCATTCAGGTCTTTGAAACGGATATCACCAGGTGCGGTACTCTTGGCCGGATCTGTGCCCTGCAACTGAACAGGTCCTTTTTCCACTTCTCCCTGGTTCTGGAAGATGCCGTCAGTAACATAGCCATAAAATGACTGGATGGGCTGACCTGCCACTGTGCGGGTCATGTTACCATTTCCGAAGTCAGCGTCAGCACCTGCATCGATGGTCGCATTGGGTGTATTCAGGCTCAATATCTTGTTCCTGATAAAACCGATGTTACCGGTTACGTTGTAAGTAAATTGCCCTTGCGTATGGTTGTACCCGATCTGTAAGTCAACACCTGTATTCTTCATACTGGCAGCGTTGAGGTAAGAACCGGCGCCACCGTAACCGAAACTGAGCGGTGTAGGAATGGTGAGGATCAGGTTGTCAGTAAGACGACGGTACCATTCAGCAGTAAAGGTGATCTTATTATTAAAGAGACCCAGGTCGAGACCTACGTTAACCTGTTTGGTTTTTTCCCACTCCAGGTCTGCGCTGGTCAGCTGGTTGTAATAAGACGCATTGCCCACGTTGATCGTATTGCCAAACGGATAGGTGGCACCGTTAGCCTGTACGACCGCCTGCCATGGATATTCGTTTGCCAGGATCGAGTTCTGCAGAGCCGGGAAAATACCGATCGCATTTAGTCCGGTGACACCCCAACCACCACGGAGTTTCAGTTCTGAGATGGCGTTGACAGACTGCATAAACGCTTCCTTGTGCACCCGCCAGCCGGCAGATACAGAAGGGAAGTTCTGGAACTTCTTGCCTGGCGCCCATACTGATAAACCATCACGGCGAATGGCCGCGGTCAACAGGTATTTACTGTTATAATCGTAGCTCACACGTCCGATATAAGACTGTATCAGGGTGGCTGTTGTAGCAGTAAAGGCAGACACGTTGGTCGCGCCTACCAGCGTTTCGAGTTCATTGGTACTTTGGTTTCCTTTTTGGGATTCTCCGAAACTATTAGAGGGTTGTCTTTCAAATACAGCAATGGCATTGAGATGGTGTTTGCCAAACAATTTATCGAAGGTCAACTGTTCTGTATAGAGTAAGGTCGTTCTGTTAGAACGCTGGTCTGTAATAGTGGCAACAGTGGCATTCCGTCCTTTATCATTATAGATAGGGGCAAACTCATGCTGGAACTGGCCAACGTAGTCTGTGCCGAATACAGAGCGGAAACTGAGCCATGGCGTGAAGTTCACCTGTGCGTAAACAGTACCCAGGAGTTTAAATGTTTTACGATGTGCATCTCCGAGGAGCAAAGCATCTTCTACGGGGTTGGTTGGGTCTGCACCATCAACACTGTTTTCTGCGTTGCGGAAACCACCTTGTGTAGTAGGATCGTGAACCGGCAGGTAAGGCAGCGAACGGATTACGTTTGCGAGGCGGGTTCTGTTGCCGGAAGTGTTATCATACCGTTGGTTGGAAAAAGCGAGGAGCAGGTTCTCTCCTACTGTAAACACATTGCTGATATGATGTTCGGAATTGATGCGGAAATTACCTCTTTCATAGTTCACGCCCTGAGCAATCCCGTCCTGTTTGAAGTAGCCGCTGGACATATAAAAACTTGACTTCTCACTGGAGCCGCTAACGGAGAGATTGGTTTGGGTGATCAGGCCGCTTTTGAAATAAGCATCCTGCCAGTCAGTATTGGTTTGCGCGTAGGTCTGTGAAGTACCATCATAAATAGGAGAATTCCAGTTTGCATCTTCAAGACGTGGAGGCTTTGCAATGCCGGCGGCACCATTGAGGGCGCGTTCGTATTGCAGGTACTGCTGCGTGTTCAGCAGGTCTATCTTTTTCCAGGCAGTCTGTACACCCGTGTAGGTGTCAAGTCTGACGTCCAGTTTACCAAGACTATTACCTTTTTTAGTAGTAATGATGATAACGCCGTTCGTAGCACGGGAACCATAGATGGCGGCGGCGCTCGCATCCTTCAGGACTTCGACAGACAATACATCTTTGCTGTCAAAGCTGGCAAGATTGGAGGTCGGGAAACCATCGATCACATACAAAGGATCGGAAGCATAGCTGATAGAGCTGATACCTCTGATCCTGACGATGGGGTCAGCACCCGGAGAGCCGTTGTTGGTAACGGTCAGACCTGGTACGCGGCCTTGCAGGGCCTGTTGTACGCTGGCTACGGGCAACTCATTGAGTGTCTTACCGTTTACAGAAGCAACGGACCCGGTAACGGTTGCCTTTCTTTGAACACCATAACCAACTACTACAGTTTGTTCCAGGTTTCTGACATTGGGAGAAAGCGCGATGTTAAAATCGGTGGTATTACTGACTACGACTTCGCGGTTATTGAAACCGATGTAGGTAAATACGAGGACTTCGTCGTTAGCAGCTGTGATAGTATAAGAACCGTCGGGCGCAGTGACGGTACCACGTTGGGTGTTTTTGATCGCTATCGAGACCCCGGCAAGTGGATTTTTTGCTTCATCGGTGACCTTACCCTTGATGGCACGTTGGGCAAAGGTGGTCAACGGGAACAGGAAAAGTAAGAAGATAGGAACACACAGGATCCTCTTCAATGCCAGTGGCAAAGGGTGTTGATTCATAACGCTTGAAGGGTTTAAAAAATAAATGAGGATGTGACAATGAATCGGGTCTATCAGGGTCCTATTACCGGCTACAGTTATTCTAACGGGAATTGTCACATCAGATACGACGTGGTGCAATTTAGTTTTTTTTTGATTTAAATGTCGGTTGGACACTATGATTATTTTGGAAGGAGTCCTAATTTTAAAAGCTCCATTACGAAGCAAAGCATGATGGAAGAGTAGGTTGCTTTCAGATGACTAAATATCAAGTGGAGATTACAACATCGGAAAGGGCTTAATTAAGATCTGCTATAACGCCTACTGACATTACGTTTCATGAGATTATCCGACTACAAAAAAGGGTAGGTTAAAAGTAAGTAGCAGGCAATTTTTCTTACAGATAGTTGGAAAAAACGCACCTTTCTAATGATGAAAATATGGAATTAAAAATGGGAAAATTTCTGTTTAAATAATAAGAAAAATTTGTTGGCAGGAGGTATGTAAACGTTTACGTTGTAATTGTCGGGTAAACACTATCATTGATTTAGCAGTGTAAATAGGATGGTTGCAGTTAAGAAGGAGAAGTGTTTTGCTTAAGAAATGATGCGCTTAACTGCTAAGTAAACGTTTACGCTGTAAATGTCGGACGGACACTATAATTTATTTAGCAGTGCAAATGGGATGGTTGCAGTTAAGAAGGAGAAGTGTTTTGCTTAAGAAATGATGCGATTAACCGATAAGTAAACGTTTACGCTGTAAATGTCGGGGAGACACTATCCTTTATTTAGTAGTGCAAATGGGATAGTTGCACTTATGCAGGGGATTATTTCTGTTGAGAAGATGCTGTGCGTAACTGTTATGTAAACGTTTACGCTGTAAATGTCGGGGAGACACTATCATATTTACCCTTACACCAGGATGACTACAATTGCGTATTGCACAACTCATGGAAAAGCGATCTGCCTGACAGATCGCTTTTCCATGATTTCATCTTATCCTACATAATGCGCTTTCAGATATTGCTTCACCGGCGTCGGCTTCCTGCCCAGCAATTTCTCAAGATCATTTGTCACCACCTCAAAATCACCTTGCTTAATTGCCGCAGCAAAACCTGTACTGATCATTATTCCAACTTCCGGCACGCCAATCTCCTTCATGTGCTTTTCAAATGCTACCGGATCTGCATCTGTATAGGCAATATGTTTACCAGATACTTCTGACAACATGCCTGCAACATCTGCAAATGAATATAATTGATCACCGGTCAGCTGGTAGGTCTTGTTTTCATGGCCTTTATTTGCCAGGACTACAGCTGCCGCATCAGCCAGATCCGGCCGGTAAACGTAAGGTACTCTACCAGCACCCGCAGGGTAATGAATACCAGTATTCAGCGCCTGATCACCGATGTAGAAAGGAATCACTTCTGCATACAGTGTATTGCGCAGAAAGGTATAAGGAATACCACTTGCCTTAATATAATCTTCTGTCTGGAAGTGAGATATCATGAGTGCTTTCAAAGGACTGGCTGCCGCATCCTTCATGGTTACGCCGGTATAAACAATGTGTTTTACACCCGCTTTCTTTGCCGCATCCACTACATTGGTATGCTCTTTCAATCTTTCCATAGATAGCCCGGAAATCAGGAGGACCTTTTCAATGCCCTTCATAGCATTGTCCAGGGAGGCAATATCATTATAGTCACCAATACGGATATTCAGGCCAAGTTTTTTCAGCTGTTCAGCTTTCTGTTCGCTTCTTACAAATGCGGCGATCTGACTGGCAGGGAACGTCTTTAATAAGCTATTGATAATAGCTGAGCCAAGATGTCCGGCTGCTCCTGTTATTAGTATCATATTCCAGTTTTTAAATTTGTTTAATCAAAAGTAGTACAAGCTGATTACAAATAGTTACTCATTACCTTCTGGTAACTAGTTACTAATTTGTAACTGATTGGTAATGTTCTTATTTTTGTGGCAAAAATTGACACCTTGAAAACAGCTCTCTCGCAGTCAGTAACTCCTTCTCCTTCATTGACGCCTGTATGTCAGCAAATGATCACTGGAATCAGGGATACACAGGAGTTGTTGAGCGGTAAATGGAAAACCGAGATCATTGGTGCCCTATACTACAGAGGCAAATTGCGGTTTATGGACTTGAAGCGGCAGTTGTCAGGGATCGCACCGAAAGTATTGTCCAAAGAGCTGAAGGACCTGGAGATGAACCATTTGATCAGCAGAACTGTGCTGGATACAATGCCGATTACGGTAGAATACGACCTGACAGCGCAGGGAAAAAGTCTCTACCCGGTAATTGAGGCCATGGCTAAATGGGGCATCAACTACCGGAAACAATTGTTTGAGAAGTAGTTATTTCTTTCTGGGCCTGAGAAGCAGGGTGAAAAATAACGACATGAGCAGAGAAACGGTAATGATAGGTGGTATCTTGGCCCAGGTAAGTGGTGGGTCGAGTATCCATTTGAAAATAATGCCGACAATAATGCAGAAAATGAATGTGGTGATAAATGATCTCATTCTGTAAAATTAGAAAAAAAAGAGGCTATCTCAAGGCCATGTTTCTTTTTCAAACATACAAACTCAAAAGTAACCTACAGGCTTTGGTGTATCAATCTGAATGAATTCAGCTGGCGGCAGGCTATTACTAAACTCCCACGGGTTAACGTTAGTGGCTGTTTAGGAATCAGGCTTTTTTACAGGAAATTAAAATTGATACACTACCCTGGAGCCGATCCGAAAAGATCCGATACCGCTCCATCAGGTTGATCAACCCCTTCCCACTGGAACCATGAATCACTCTTCTGAGCTGTAAATTGTTCTGCGTAATGATCCTCCCCTCTTCAAGGTAAATCCTGATTTTCAATGGAGATGCTTCGGTTACTTCATTATGTTTGATAGCATTTTCTATCAACGATTGTATGGAAAAAGAAGGGACAAACTTGCTATTTTCTTTTGATGATCTGCCAGTGATGCCCGCATGAAATTGACCAGATGAGAAAGGTATGCCTCCCCTGCGGCAAGTGTGTATTACATTTTTCAGAAGCACTATGCCCCGGGCCAGATTGGTGACCTACATCACTTTTATTTGAGTGCCGGCGCCTCAACTTTGCATTATAAATTTTCAATGCGGGTTAAGCCGCTAAAGAATACATACAATGAAAATGAAATGGTTATTAGCCGCCCTTTTAATGATGAGCAGCGGTCTCTTAAAAGCACAAAAGATGAAAAAAATATTATTTGTAGTGACCAGTCACGCGACCAAGGGTAGCACTGGTGAAAAAACAGGGTACTATTTAGGTGAAGTCTCCCATCCCTGGAAGGTATTGACGGCGGCAGGATATGAAATTGATTTTGTGAGCCCGGAAGGTGGAAATCCGCCGGTCGATGGGTTTGATCTGAATGATCCGGTCAATAAGGAATTCTGGGAAAATGGGAAATACCAGGATAAGATTTCTCATAGCATGAAGCCTGCTCAGGTACTTCCGGAGGAATATGCGGCCATCTATTATGCAGGTGGGCATGGAGCCATGTGGGATTTGCCGGAGAATAAGGAATTAGCGGCGATTGCGGCGAAGATCTACGAAGCCAAAGGTGTGGTAGCAGCAGATTGTCACGGACCGGCAGGATTAGTGAATATCAGGCTGAGTAATGGACAGTACCTGGTAGCCGGAAAAAAGATCAATGGGTTTTCTAACGAGGAAGAGGAGATAGTGAAATTGACAAAGGTGGTACCATTCCTGCTGGAAGATAAGCTGAAAGAAAGAGGTGGGATCTATGAAAAATCAGGCCCATGGCAGCAGCATGTGACGGTAGATCAGCGATTGATCACCGGGCAGAATCCCCAGTCTGCAAAGGAAGTGGGTGAAGCCATCAAAGCCGCATTAAAGAAATAGACGGGACTGTTTTGAAGGCAGACTTTTTTAGAGAGGCATATTCTTTTTGTACTTTTACAAAATGGAATATGCCTCTTTTTTACGTGAACATATCGAAAATCTGGTACCACTTTCCGACGAAGCCTTTGAGATCGTGCTCAATGCTTTCGTGCCGCATACCCTTTCTAAAAAGGAATACCTGATCAGTGTCGGTCAGAAAGTGAGTGCAGAATACCTGGTGGTAAAAGGATGCCTGAAAACAGCTGCTTATGACGATGCCGATAAGGAACACATCATGCAGTTTGCCATGGAGAACTGGTGGGTATCCGACTATCCTGCCTATGTAAAAAAGGGGAATGCGGAAATGGATGTCCAGGCACTGGAAGACAGCTTCGTATTGGGATTAGGCATGGAAGCACGGGCGGAGCTGGCTACAAAGGTACCACAGATGATGACCTTCTGGGAAAGAAAAGCACTTAGCGGATATGTAGCCACCCAGAAAAGAGTGCTTTCGCTGCTGCGTAACTCCGCAAAGGAAAAGTATGAATTGCTCTTAGACCAATATCCGCAATTATTTCAGCGGGTGCCTAAAAAGATGATCGCCCACTATCTGGGCGTGTCCAGAGAAACCCTTAGCCGTTTGCATAAATACGACTGATCCAGTCACGCATAATGCCGATCAGGTGAATCAGCTCTTCATCAGTAATGATATAAGCAGGCATTACATACATCACTTTCCCGATAGGCCGCAGCCATGCACCGTTAGCCATGGCAAAATCCCGGAAGCCGACCATCATACTCTCTTCTTTCACTTCGATCGCACCAATGGCTCCTACTACCCTTTTGTCGGCGATGGCCGTTGAGGCGATCTTCGAAAATTCATCCCGGATCAGCGCATTGATGGCTGCAATGCGGGTGATGTAATGATCTCTTTCTATAATCTCTATACTCTTTAGCGCGACAGTGGTGGCCAGTGGATTACCCATAAATGTGGGGCCGTGCATCAGGGCCTTATCATAAGATTCTCCGAGAAACCCGTTGAATATACGGGTGGTGGCCAAAGTGGCGGCGTGTCCCATATAACCAGCCGTAAGGGCTTTTCCTACGATCATGATATCGGGAGTAATATTGGCATGATCTGCAGCGAATAATTTGCCGGTGCGGCCAAAGCCGGTAGCCACTTCATCCAGGACTAAAAGTACGTTATATTGGTCACAGAGTGTCCGTGCTGCTTTCAGGTATAATGGTGAATAGATCCGGAAACCACCGGCACATTGTACGATGGGTTCCAGTATGAAGCAGGCAATTTCCTGACTGTGTGCCTGCAACAAGGCTTCGAGTTTTGCAGCTTCTTTTTGTATCGTAGGTGCATCTGCATCAAAGCCACCGGATGGAGTATCTAAAAAATAGCCGCGATGTAGTACATCTACGAAAGCATTAGAGAAATCAGAATCGTCTCCCACTTCCATTGCTTTGAAAGTATCACCGTGGTAGCCATTCCGGAGGGAGATTATTTTTGTTTTGCCGGTGTGTCCTGTATTCTTCCAGAATTGTAATGCCATCTTGAGTGCGACTTCTACACCTACGGAGCCACTATCGGAATAGAATACATGATTTAACCCTGCGGGTGAAATCTCTACTAATTTATCGGCCAGCGCCAGTGCAGGAGGATGCGAGAGTCCGCCGAGCATGACGTGCGAGAAGCTATTGATCTGGTCTACCAGCGCGTTATTGATGTCAGGATGGTTATACCCATGGATCACCGCCCACCAGGAAGAAATGCCATCTGTTAGCTTGCGGCCATCTTCCAGCATCATCTGCGTGCCTTGTCCGGCAACCATTACAGGGACCTGTCCAAGATCCTTCATCTGCTTGTAGGGATACCATAATTTCATGGGCACAAATGTACTATTTTATAAGTATCTGAATAGTTGCCGAAAATAGTGGTGCTTCTTTTGGTAGCATCGGAGCATTACGGGGATTCCAGGATGCTGTTTTCTAATTTCAATTCACAAAAAGAGCCCGGTATGACTACCGGGCTCATAGCTTAAACCTACAACTGCGTTACACATTTGTAACTATCAAAAAGATATAACCGATAAATTAAGATTGATAAAAGGTGTCGTATCCACTTTTCCCTCAAAGAAATAATGATTCGACTTCTCCCACCTGCCATACTGCCTGTACATCAACGGCGTCCACAATCCCGCACTCACCCCTACCAGCAGTAACTTATTCAGTTTATATTCTATGCCCGGTCCCGTCTTCAAATCCAGTGAATTGAAATTCGCATAACGCGGTATTTCAGGAGAACTAAAGCTAAAGAAAGACACAGATGATGATAAGATCGTTCCAAAACTAGCCCAGCAATTCTTATTGATCGTCTTCCTCAATGTCACCTGTTGCGGCATCATAATATTCAGGTCAAATCCATTCTGCAACTGCTTCTGATATATTATCAACGGAACCACCGGCATGGTCACTGTGGGGTCTATGATCACCTGCAAGCCCAGCATAAATGTAGTTCGAGGTGTTTTCCTTAAGAGAAACATACCATTTCCCATCACCGAATACTTATTGATGCCACCCCCATCACCCGCCAGCAAGACCAAACTGGCAGAAGAGACAAACACCCGGCCGAACAAAGAATCTATCCGGCGATAAGTGGTCGAGAGGCCAACTGTATTTTTGAAGAGAGACGGTTCCTGGACCTCCACACCTTTTACATGAGAGAGCTCAAAATTCGTACGCACATAGGTGATAGTTGACACTACCATTCCATGCTTCCCCCAGTTTTTGACAGGGAGATTGAGCAAAACTTCTGTTCGCCGCTGGCCAAAATCCCCACTCAATATATTCCTGCCTTTATAGCTTCCTTCCAGTTGTCCCCTGCTGATGAATGTCGTGGAGATCATCGCTGGTCTCAGGCCCGGATTCTTCAGGAGCGCATCCACGATGATGGCTTTTTTGATAGAATCGGCCATCCGGGCTCTTGTAAGCGAGTCCTGCGCATTTGACGTAACAGCGAATGCCAACGTACAAATCAGGGTACTACTGATGAGCTTCATGGTATGCGGGTTGTTTTTTCTTTTGTAGACGTATCTTGAGTCTATCAATAATCAGGTACATGGCCGGGACTACGAATAAGGTCAGGATCATAGAACTGGTCAACCCACCAATGATCACCCATGCCATCCCGTTCTTCACCTCAGAACCTGCTCCCCTGGCCAGCGCAATAGGCAACATACCAAAGATCATTGCCAATGTTGTCATCAGGATCGGACGTAAACGCTCCTCTCCTGCTTCTACCAGCGCATCTTCGACCGTTGCACCTTTTTCTTTCAGGTGATTGGTAAAGTCTACGATCAGGATTGCATTCTTGGATACAAGCCCCAGCAGCATGATCATACCGATGATGGAGAAGATATTCAGGGTCTCCATACTTAATGCCAGCGCCAGCAGTGCACCGATCAACGCCACCGGTATAGAAAATAATACTACAAACGGATAGATCACACTTTCATACAGTGCCACCATGATCAGGTATACCAGCAATATCGCTGTGATCAATGCCAGTCCCAGGCTGCCAAATGCGTCACCCTGGTTCTTTACGTCTCCCAGGTATTCGATGGATACACCTTCCGGCAATTTTACGCGGGCTACCTTCTCTTTGATCTCCGCAGCAACGGTACCTGTCGGTCTACCTGCTACGTTCGCATTTACGGTAATGGAATTGAGCCTGTCACTACGTTCCAGCACACTTTCCCCTATCCCCTGCTTCACTTCGGCAAACTGGCTCAAATTAAAGCTCTCTCCATCATTATTGGTAAACGAAAGGTTCTTTACATTATTGATATCTGAACGGTTGAAGCGATCCAGACTGACGAGGATGTCGTATTCGTTCCCGGATTGTTTGAATTTGCTTTTGTCATTTCCACTGAATGCATTCTGTAAAGCGCCCCCTACCTGACTTGCATTCAAACCCAACAATGTCATCTTCTCCCGATCGAGTTTAACTTCGATCTGTGGCTTCGGATCTTTTACTGACAACTGCACGAACTGCGTGCCGGGTACACTGGCAGTGATCTGCATGTACTGCTCCGCCACACTACGCACATCTTTCAGGTTCACACCCTTTACGGCGATCTGGATAGGTGCCGTGCTGGCGTTACCGGTAATAGAGGTAGGAGATGCTGTTATTTTTGCACCAGGCACACTGGCGGTCAACTCGCGTTGCATCATGAGCCCGAATTCCTCTGCCGTCATATTTCTTTTCTTCGCATCTACAAGGGTGACGGTCAGTTCGGCCCTGTTACTATTATTACCTGTCCCGGCGACACCACCTGTCAGGAATCCGATGGAGGAGAAAACCTTGTCCACTTCTGGTCTGGCCATCAGCTGTTTCTCCACCTGTTGGGTAAGCATATTTGTCTGGTAAATGGAAGCATCCGGTGAGAGTTCCAGATTGATCATGAGCTCCCCCTGATCTCCTGCAGGAATGAAAGCAGCACCTACAAACCCCTTGGCAACCAGCATGATAGAACCGATGATCAGCACGATCACACCTGATAACAGGTAACGCTTTTTGTGCAGACTTACCTTCAGGGCTTTCCCATAATTTTCCTTAATCACATCGATGATATGCTCAAAGCCGAGATTCAAACGGCCCCACCAGGTCTCTTTAGTCAGGTGTTCGAGTCTGCCGAAACGACTGGCTAACATAGGCGTTACCGTGAAGGAAACGAACAGACTCATTAAAGTGGATATAACAACCACCAAAGAAAACTCCCTTAGGATCATTCCGATAATTCCGCCAGACAGGGCCAGTGGCAGGAATACCACAACGTCTACCAGTGTGATCGCCATGGCAGTAAAGCCGATCTCGTTACGACCATCCAATGCGGCCTGTTTCCTGTCAGTGCCTGCTTCCAGGTGCCGATAGATGTTTTCCAGTACCACGATGGAGTCATCCACCAGGATACCTACTACCAGTGAGAGTGCCATCAGCGTCATCAGGTTCAGGGAAAATCCCATCAGGTACATGGCGATGAATGTTGGGATCATAGACGATGGCAATGCCACCATCACGAACATAGAACTGCGGAAGCTGTGGAGGAAGGCCAGCATCACGATACCTACGATGAATACGGCCAGCACCAGGTCTTCCATTACTGCATCAGCAGAACGGAGGGTATAGGTAGACTGGTCAGAAGATATGGTGAATTTTACATTGCTGTCTTTATACTGTTGTTCCAGGTTGGCAAACGCCTTTTTCACATCCCGGCTTACATTCACCGTGTTCGCATCCGATTGTTTTACGATCTGGATACCGATAGAAGGCAGGCCATTGATGTGGTTGATAGCAGTTGCTTTTGCAGTAGCATCAATCACCTCGGCTACATCTTTTAAATATATACTGCCACCACCCGGCCTTTGTAGAATGATCAGATCCCGGATCTGTGATACGGATGTTACGTTTGCATCGTACTGAATGGTCACCTGCTGGTTCCGGGTTTCAATACTACCAGCAGGAAATGACTGGTTCGCATAGTTCACTGCGTCCGTCACCTGTGTAATGGTAATACCGTAAGCGTTCAGTTTACGTTGATCTACGTTCACCTGGATCTGCCGTTCATCACCACCAATGATATTCACCTGCCCTACGCCTGCTACGTTTTGCAGGATGGGGCGCAGTTGTTTGTCTACCAGGTCGTAGAGCGCACGCGGTGCAAGTGTAGAAGTGACACCGGCCTTCACTACCGGGGCTTCTTCCAGGTTCACTTTATTGACCAGCGGCTTGTCAATATCCCTGGGCAGGTTATTCTGCGCCTGATCAGCTTTACGCTGGATATCGGCTTCTGCCTCGTCGATATTGGTACCGCTCTTGAAGGAAATGACAACCTGTGACACCCCTTCCTGAGATTTGGAGGTGATCTTATCCAATCCTTCAACAGAAGCAAAGGCATCTTCCAGTTTTTTTGTAACGGATGTTTCCACCTCAGATGCAGAGGCCCCAGCATAGACTGTGCTCACAGTAACTGTAGGCACTTCCATTTTGGGCAGCAGGTTATAATTCAGGCTATGATAACATTCCAGTCCGAAAAGTATCAGCACCGTAAATATTACAAGTATTAATAGAGGCCGTTTTACGGCAATTTCTGCTATTGACATGAGGGTGCTTTTTTATTTTGACACAGTGACAGGTGTACCATCTTTCAGATTGATCTGACCGGAAGTGACAATCGAGTCGCCTGCCTGCAAACCACTGATTACCTGGATCATGGCGCCCATCTCACTACCTGTCTGGATGGCCTGCTGATGAACAACGTTGTTCTTCACTATATAGACAGATGCGTTTTTCACGCTCTCTGTCAGGGCTTCTCTGGGAATCACCAGCAGTTGTTCCTGCGTCTTCCTGGAGAAGTCGGCATATACGAAAGTACCGGAGCGGAGGATAGACTGAGTGGCATTGCCGGTCATGATCTCCACTAGGTAGTTGTGTGTCTGGTCGGCTTGTGGACTGATAAAGCTGACAGTTCCGGAGAATTCTTTTCCCGGATATACATCGGTCGTGATCTTTACTTTCTGCCCGGCGGTCACCTTGTATACTTCTGCTTCGGTAAGATTGACCTGTACCTTCGCTTTATTCAGATTGACAATGGTTGCGATATCAGTACCTGCGTTTACAAACATGCCCTGTTCAACCGGTTTTGCACTGATAATACCACCGGTGGGTGCCTTGATGGCAGCATCGGAGAGCTTTTTACGGGCCTGGTCTACCTGGTTGAGGGCATTCTGGTAATTGTTCCGGATATCGTTCACTTTCTCCTGTGTGGCGGCTTTTCCTTTCAGCAGTTCCGTGTAAGTATCGAGATCATTGCGAAGTTTGGCGGCATCAGTCTCTGCTTTCTGCAGTTCCAGTTGTGCCTGTCGTGTATCTGTAATGGCGAGTACCTGTCCCTGTTTGACCTGGTCGCCCAGTTCGAAGCGTACCTGAGTAAGGGTACCGGCACTCATCGCTACGGCCTTTGCCTCTTTGAACGGGGCAATGTTACCCGTCTTTATAATGTTGATTTCCTGTAGTTGTTCGGCAGCTACTGCAACCTTTACCGGAATCTGAACCTGGGTAACAGGCGCCTGTTTATTCTTTTCATTCAGCTTCTTTTTATTGACAGCCAGTTTATAAACGATCAATCCAATGATCAGGATAACGACTAAACTTACGATGTACTTCGTTTTCATATTGCTATTTATAGAGCCAGGTAAAAGGTCTTGAGTGAGCCTCCTGCCTTTTCGAGATCGATGCGGGCGAGGAAGAAATTGTATAGAGCGCTCAGGTAATTGTTCTGTGCTTCTTTGAGTGAGTTCTGGGCATTGAGCCAATCCGTCATATCTGTGGTACCTTTCTGGTATTGCAGATTTGTAGTGGCGAATACAGATTGTGCCAGTTCAATATTACGCCGGTTGTTGTCCATATTACCCTGTTCCTGTATTACTTTGGTGCGGGCGTTCTGGTATTCAAGCGCATATTTACCTTCGTCTATTTTTAATTGTTCAATGGCATTCAGGTGTTTATACTTTGCCTGGGTAGATTGGGCATTGCGCTTATAGAAATCCAGGATGGGAATACTGAGTTTGATACCTACGGCAGAATAGGTGGCCAGTGATTTGAAAGACTCGTTGAGGTTATCACCGAAGCCGATAGCACCATAACGGGCATAGGCAGTAAGTCTTGGGTAAATGCCATTGCGCAGGCGTTGCTCATCGATAGCCAGTAATTTTTCATTGACCTGGGAGATGCGGAAGTCAAGCCGGTTCGCAGCAGCAAAGGTATTGGCATCCGGTGTAGCAATAGCAAGGCTGCGAAAGGTTTGCGCCGCTTCCACACTGTCTACTGTAATCGTATCAGTGAGAGGGTAACCCATTGCGTATTTAAGTTGATTGTAAGACAGGGTCAGATTGCTTTCGGCAACGTGTATTTTCGAAACAGTGTTATTGTAGTCCACGGTTACTTTATCCAGTTCCTTTTGCAATACGGTTCCTTTATTTACCTGCAGACTGGTGATATCCATCTGTTCGTGGTAGTTGACCAGGTTGGTATGCAGGAGTGATAGCTGTTCCCTGTAAACAAATATCTGGGCGAAGGCGCTGCTGATGTTATAGATAATCGTCTCGTTGTTCTGCTGTAAGTTCAGTTCGGCAGATTCTTTATTGTATTTGTTAGCCTGAAGGCCGGTGAGCAGGGACTGGTCGAAAATCGTCTGGTCCAGCTGTGCCGCTGGATTGGTATTGAACTTTTTAGTAAACGCAACGCGAATGTCATGGTCACTAAAAACACCGGCAGGAATAACGGTCTCCTGTACTTTTAGGTTGTCATCGATAGAACCTGTGATATTGACACTTGGCAGGTAGGCGGCCAATGCTTCCCGGGCTTTGGCGTCGGCAGCTTTCTTCTCATTGGCGTACACGACATTGCTACGGTGGTTTTTCAGACCGTATTCAATGCAGCTCTTCAGCGTCCAGTTTTGCTGGGCATAGGAGGCACCGTTGATTAAAATAAATACTGCAATAAGTAGTTTTTTCTTCATCATATAACTATGCAATGAGACAAAACTACCTACATCCCACAAGTCAATTATTTAAATATGAATGAACGGAACAAATAGGTAAATGAAATGAGCAAAAGGGGAAATGAAGTGTCATTGCTCTATCCAGCGCAGAAAGTCCTGTGCTTTGAGGCGGCTGACGATGATCTTCCCGGGTGTTTTACAGTTCGTTTTGATGATCAATCTGCGATTGAAGTAATGCTCGATATCGGTGATGCTTTCGCGGTGGAGGATGAATTGCCGGTTGGCCCGGAAGAAGTCGCTGGGGCTCAACATGCTCTCCAGTTGGTCGATGGTATACTGCACACTATAATCCTGATCATTGCGGGTATGGAGGGTCACCACCCCATTGGCGGCATGAATATAGGCCAGATCTGCGACCTTGACAGGAACCATTTTCTCTCTGTAGTGTACGAGGATCGTTTGGCGATAGGCATTTTCCATCTGGGTCATGGCCTTCGTAAGGTTTTGCTGATAGGTGCTGTAGTGCTCTTTGATCCGGTGGTATTTCTTCAGACTCTTTTCTACCATTGCTTCTTCCAGTGGCTTCAGCAGGTAGTCGATGCTGTTAGATTCGAAGGCCTGAATGGCGTATTGGTCAAAAGCTGTGCAGAAAATAATGGGGGCATTGACAGCGACTTCCCGGTAGATCTCAAAGCAGAGTCCATCGCCCAGCTGTATATCAGAGAATATAAGGTCAGGTGCAGGATTATCCCTGAACCAGCGGGTAGCGGAGGCCACAGAGGGCAACACTTCCATGATGCGGATCTCGCTGTCTATACTGGTAAGAATGTCTTGTAGTTCTCTGGCTGTCTTACGCTCGTCTTCAATGATAATAACGTTCATGGGTAATAACTGGTAAATGTACAGTAAAGCTATCGTCTGAATGCGCTATGCTGATCTGCTTATTGAACAGTAACTGGAATCGTTCGTTGATGTTCTGCAGGCCTAATTTAGTACTCTCTACGGGAATCTTTTTAGGTTGCAGTCTATTTTTTACTGTTACAGTTTCGTTCTGAATAAAGATCTCTATCACTAAAGGCATCTCCGGTGATAACGCATTATGCTTGATCGCATTTTCAATCAGGAGCTGAATAGCTAATGGCGGTATCAGGTAATTGTGATATTGCTCCGGGATGTCGATCTGTACTTTCAGATCCCCTTCAAAACGCTGGTAAAGAATGTATAAATAAGAATCGATAAAATGCAGTTCGTCCGAGAGTTTTGTAACCTGTTGTTCATTGATGTTCAGCAGGTAACGGTATACATGGGAGAGCTGCACTACAAAGTCTTTGGTACCTTTATCGTGGGCGATGTGCTTGAGCGTGCTGAGAGAATTGAACAGGAAGTGAGGGCTGATCTGCTGTTGTAAGGAGAGCAGCTGTGCACGAAGGTGTGCCTGCTTCAGGTGTTCATTTTCCAGCTGTGCGTTTTGCAGCATGATGCTCACTGCCAGGGAACTCCATACTATGTGGCAGATCATACTGATAAAGAATGCACCGATAGTGATACGCAGAAAATCTGCATAGGTGTGGTTAAATACGTATTCCGGGAATAAGTACTTATGTGGCATGAAGAGTGCCGACATGTAACTAATACAAAATGACACTGCCATGGCAAGTGCTATTCGAACGATAGGACGGAGTTGTTTACTGACTCCCTGGGGTTCGTGTACCCTGAGGTAACCATGGACCATCCAGCAACAGAATATATTGATGGTAACCATAGAAATGTACTGCAGGTAATACCTATAATTGTGGATGCTAAAATCGTTTAGTCTCATCAGGATAGTTCCGCCCGCGAGGACGAATATCATGATGAAACACCATTTCAACTGGTATCTGTGTGACATCTGCAAATGTACATACAAAATGGAATTGCAGGGGAATTTATGGATTCAAATGCACATAATGGAGGGTGAAGTGAGCCGGGAGGGATAGTGAAATGTTCTACGGGGCGCTGATAGGCAGGTATGCTCAGGAGGGGCAATGAAAGTTGCATTGCGGCGGCCATAAATTTATAATATTCCCTTAAACCTACCCCGTCATTTATTAATTATCTTTGTGACATGAAATATAGTACACCGGTTCAGAAGAAAGACCAGCCAGACGATTCTTATAAATTTCAGCCATTGCCAGCCCCAACAGGAAAATTCCCCTACCACCTTGATATTACGCAGGTCATCCCGGATATCAATACTCAAAAAATGACCTTTCACCTTGCCGGCGATACGGGAAGCCTCAGAAGTATAGATTTTCAGCGAAAGGTGATCACAGCCATGCAGGCACAGTTCGAACATGACAATCCTCCACAGTTTCTTTTTCATCTGGGTGATGTCGTATACAACCATGGCGAGGCCAGTCAATACCACCGGCAATTCTTTGGTCCTTTTCAACACTACCCGGCGCCGATATTTGCGATAGCGGGGAATCACGATAGTGATGTGAATCCTGCAGCCGCGCCTTATCACAGCCTGGAGCCTTTTGTAAAAGTGTTCTGTGATACGGTGCCACAGGAAGTACCTTTCAGTAATGGGTCTTCCCGTAAGAGTATGATACAACCGAATGTATACTGGACGTTGAATACACCGCTGGCAAATATTATCGGCATGCATAGCAATGTACCTAAATTCGGTATTGTCACACCTGAGCAGCAGGAATGGCTGAAGAGCGAACTACGCAGGGCTGATGGAGAACGGCCGGGGAAAGCCCTGATCCTTTGTATTCACCATGCGCCTTATTCTGCTGATATCAACCATGGTTCCAGTATTCCCATGATCACGCTGCTGGAAGGGATCTATGAAGAGACGGGGGTAAGACCGGACATTGTATTCAGCGGGCATGTACACAACTACCAGCGGCTGTTAAAACGATATGACAGTGGACGGCCGGTGTGCTATATTGTAGCTGGCGGGGGCGGATATGATGAATTACATCCGATAGCAGAGCTAACAGATAACAGGTTTACAAATGAACTGGCACTCTTTCAGCAGGTGACGTTGGAGAGTTATTATTATCAAACGCATGGGTTCCTGCGGTTTCAAATAGAAAAGACGGGAGAACAGCTGGAGTTGTCAGGCAATTATTATGCGGTGGCAGATGATGGGAAAGTGACAATGGAAGATGAGTTCAGGATAAAGTTGCCTTAGAATTAAATATTGCCGGAATTAGAAGCAGGTACCGGAAGAAGTTCGTGGGAACTGTTCCCGGTACCTGCGGAGGGGTGTTGATAGACTGCTTGGTCAGGCAATTTTGAACTATATATGAGTTTATTCTTCGGGTGCGCTGACTGTATGCAGTGGTATCATGGATTTTTTTTCAGACGCTTTCTTTTTTCTACAGGTCTACATATTTCTGAACGGCGAAGCGGGGAGCCCTTCCTTGTTGTATAAATTCACCTGCGGTACATAACTCCATCCGTATCGGACCATTGTTGGATGGGGTACCTGGGCGCTGGTTAAAGTGACTTTATTACCGTGAATCACTCCTTCTGCCGGCCACCATTTCTCTCCGTTACTGATCTCAAATCCTTTCAAAGGGCCATCTTTGGCGACCAGTCCTTTCCCCGTATGAGAAAAAGTGACGGTTATCTTATCTTCCTCCTGGCTGGCGTGCTCAAACATGGGTCCGCTGTACTCTCCTTTCATGCCGTACACCAGTCCTTCTGCCGCAATGGCCAGCCGCTCTCCTACCGGTTGTTTATAAGCCGGATGGATATCGGCAGAATCTCCGCAATCAGTGGTCACTATCAAAGCGGTGTTTTTAACCTTTTTTACCACCAAAAGCTGTGCTTCTCTGATCTCAGGCCCCATTCCCTTGTAAGGGGCAATCTGTACTATTAAAAAGGCTAAATCAGGCCTTTTAAAAGCGGTTCTCCAGTTGTTGATCATCGTAGGCAGAATTTCCTGGTATTCTGTCGCGCGGCCGGCATTGGACTCTCCCTGGTACCAGGCCACCCCGTTGATGGCATATGGCAGGAGAGGAACTATCATCCCGTTGTACAACCCACCAATGCACTGCCCTTGTGGTTTCCAGCCCGGACCGGACATTGTCTTCGTATAATTTGCGACCATATCTTTCAGTTTAGGATTCTCCTCACTGGCAGCAAGGCTGGTCCAGTCTTCCGCGGGCGTGCCGCCAAAAGCAGAAAAGAGGATACCAATTGGCACCTGCATTTTTGCATACAGGTTCTTAGCAAAGAAATAGCCGACAGCACTGAAATCGCTCACCGTTTGCGGACTACAGACAGTCCAGTGATCATTGACATCACTGATGGGTTCTTTGGCGTACTTCAGGGGCACATAGTATTCTCTTATGAGGGGATAATTAGCGGCATCCCTTTCCTGTTCCCAGTTATAGATGGGTTGTTGCGGCGGGCGGGGCCCCAGCTGCCGCTCCATGTTGGACTGACCGCTGCAAAGCCAGACCTCTCCTACCAGTACATCCTGGATCTTTACCGTATCAGATCCGGCAAAGATCTTCATTTCCTGTCCTTTTGAGACGTAGGGCAATGGCCGTAAACTTACCATCCATTTACCCTGCAGGGTTTTAGCAGATACTGACTGCCCGTTGAATTGCACGGTTACCAGCGTGCCCTCATCTGCAGTACCCCATACAGGGACGGCGACACCTTTTTGCAGTACCATGTGATCACTAAACAGGCTAACGGGTTTTAAGGTAGCATAGGCATTTGAAAAGCAGGCTACAAACGCGAGTGGAATTATTAAAGACCTAAACATTGTAAATTCATTTAGACTGGGAATTTATATATTTTGCAGCCATGTACGAAGTATTTCTCAGCAAAGTCAATGAAAAAGTGTCCCTTACGAAACAGGAAGAAGCAGAAATAGTAGCACAGCTGACCCACAAAACACTGCGTAAACGGCAGTTTTTTCTGAAGGAAGGAGATATTTGCCGCTACATTGCGCTGGTAGAGAAAGGAGCGCTTAGAACGTATGTAACTGATCCTGAAGGACATGAGCATATTACGGCTTTTGCGCTGGAGGGATGGTCGCTGGGAGACCTGTGTAGTTTTTTCCGGGAAGAACCTGCGACACAAAATATTGAGGCGTTGGAAGACTGCGATTTGTGTTTGATCAGTCGCCCGGCGCATGAAGCTTTGCTGCAGACAATGCCAAAGTATGAGACGTATCACCGGATACTGATGACAGAGGCGTATATAGCTTTGCAGAAAAGGACCCGGGATATGATCAGCCTGAGTCCGGATGAGCAGTATAAAGCTTTTGTAAGTGTGTACCCAAATATTGTTTTGCGGGTGCCACAGCATATGATTGCATCATATCTGGGGTTGACGCCGGAGACGCTGAGCAGGATTAAGAGCAGGATCAGTCATCAGCGTTAATTTGCTACGGTTTGCGGGATGTTTTCAGTTGTTATGGTTTAAATTATTGGGTGGAATTACCGCAAATGGCAGTGTTATAGCGGATTGTCGGCGCTTCTGGTGGATTTCCTGATTCAAAGCACCGGGTTTGAACGCCGGTATGGGATATGTGAGGCTTTTTCGTAGGCACATTTTGCCAATATCCTGATATAGACCTGTGAACTTACCTGCTGCAAATGTTGAGCTGCCCCTGTTTCTTCACGGCGATTCCGGTGGATTTCCTGATTCAAAACTTCGAGTCCAAACGCCCATATTGGGTCTGTCACATCGTTATTTTACCTGTACATCTACTAAATTTCTTGATTCAAATCATTGGAGCCGACCACCTGTAAGTGCTAATTTTGTAGCACATGAAACGCAATCAATTCATTCAATCGATATTAACAGGAGTATTTGGTATGACAACGCTATCAGCATTCAGAAACTTCACTGATTCATTACAGGAAGACGACCACCTGATGCCCGTATTATTCATTGGTCACGGTTCCCCCATGAACGGTATTGAAGACACTGAATTTAGCAGAAGATGGGCACAGATGGGAAAGGAAATCCCTACCCCTAAGGCTGTATTGGTGATCTCCGCACACTGGTATACACAGGGCACAAAGATCACGGCTATGGAACATCCTAAAACTATCCATGATTTTGGCGGCTTTCCGAAGGAACTTTTTGCCGTTCAGTACCCGGCACCGGGAAACCCTGATCTCGCCAGGGAAACGGCTTCCCTGATCCACGCCTCCCTGGATCACGACTGGGGTCTGGACCACGGTACCTGGACAGTGGTAAGACATATGTATCCAAAGGCAAATATTCCGGTACTGCAATTAAGTATTGACTATTCAAAAGGGCCGCAATATCACTACGACCTGGCAAAAGAGCTTTTTGCCCTGCGCAGGAAAGGTGTGTTGATCATCGGTAGCGGAAACCTGGTGCATAACCTGAGAATGGTGGCCTGGGATCGTCTGGATGACAACGAATATGGTTATGACTGGGCACTGGATATCAATAACCAGTTCAAACACCTGATCAGCAGCCGCGAGCACAAACCACTGATCAACTATACCCAACTGGGTAAGAGTGCATTGCTGGCTATACCGACGCCTGACCACTATCTTCCGTTAATGTATACACTCGGGCTTCAGTCTAATAAGGATAATATCTCTTTCTTCAATGACAAAGCAGTAGGAGGTTCATTGACCATGACGTCCGTAAAATTCGGGTAATATGCCACTCTACTATTTTTTGATTGCCCTTTTACCATTTTTTAAACAAGCGAACAGCATGGAATACCTGATTCATGAGCCAAGTGTAAAGACAGAAAAAAAGAAAGCATTAATTCTTTTACATGGCGTAGGCAGTAATGAAAAGGACCTGTTTGGCCTGGTAGACCACCTGCCCCGGGATTACTATGTTATCTGCCCACAGGGACATTTTTCATTGGGAGGAGGCAGGTATGCGTGGTATAATGTAGATTTCTCTACGGGTAAACCTGTATATAGCTTACAGCAGGAAGAGGAAAGCAGGAAACTGATCAGGCAGTTTGTGGTAGAGATGAAGGCGAAGTATCACCTGGATGAAGTTTATCTGGGAGGGTTTAGCCAGGGAGGCATTATGAGTTATACAGTGGGGTTAAGTGATCCTACGCTGGTAAAAGGAATTATTATTCTGAGCAGCCGGAT
This sequence comes from Chitinophaga sp., assembly GCF_039596155.1. GTDB lineage: Bacteria > Bacteroidota > Bacteroidia > Chitinophagales > Chitinophagaceae > Chitinophaga. The sequence goes on along the minus strand of NZ_JBCNKF010000021.1, from coordinate 54,989 downwards.
ACTGGAAGAAGTGAAGCCGCAATTGGTAAAACAGGCGCCTGAATTGCGGGTGTTTGTATCTCATGGCACACAGGATGGCACACTAGGTATTCATTATGCAAGAGAGGCAAAGGAATACCTGGAAGGGATGCAGGTACAACTCAGTTATCATGAATATGCAATGGGGCACCAGATCAACCAGCAGGTACTGGCGGATTTGAATAGTTGGCTGGCAGCGCAATAATATGAACGGCTCCTTTGGATAACAATAGGCCTGCTACCGGGTAATAACCAACTTATCTTGCATATCGAACCCGCAGCGAGGCAACAATTACCTCACTATGCAGATGGAACCCGTTGCCGGGCAGTAACCAACTCACCATGCATATCGAACCTGTTACCAGGCAATGATCCATCTCACGCCCAAAATCATGATTTGGACTTCTGGGATTTTTTTTGTCTCTTAGAGAAATAGAACGCTCAAAGTGACCATTCAGAAAATATTCCTCTCCGCCCATTTCATGGTGCTGTTAGGGCTGGTAGTTTTCACCTTCCTGCCCTTTTACACCCTTTCTCATACTTTTCCCATTGAGGTCTGGCTAAAACAGCTCTCTTTATTTCTCTATTGGACAGGCGCGTATTTCCTGGTAGTAAAAGTACTGCTCCCCAGGTTGCTATATCGGAATAAAGGCGCTTTGTTTGCACTGATCCTCCTGGCAATATTGTTCGGTGCTTCTGTATTAAATAACCGGATTGACGAAGCGATCCGTTTTACAGAAGTTGTAGAAAAGAACCTCCCGATTAATAATACCGGCAACACCTCTCCCACCGGCGATATGGGAGCTGTATTGATGACACTGTTGGTTTGCGGCATTGGAGTGATCATTGTGGTCACCCAAAAAATCCAGCAGGACCAGTTACAAAAGATCGGCAGCGAACTTGCCTTCCTGAAAACCCAGATCAACCCGCACTTCTTTTTTAATGTCTTACACACTATTTACGGACTCACTGATCAAAACACCGAAAAGGCCAAAGACGCCATCTATACGCTTTCTCACATGATGCGATATGTATTGTACCATGGCGGGATGACGACATTGGGGAAAGAACTGGAATTTGTAGAAAGCTATCACAAACTGATGCGACTCAGGATCCCGGCCGATGTCCAGATCATTTTTGAAAAACCTGCACTTGTGAATGAAGTACCTATTGCACCTATGATCATTCTTCCTTTTATCGAAAACGCTTATAAGCACGGAATTAGCAGTATACATCCCAGTTTCATTTATATGAGTGTCAGCCAGACAAAGGATTTGATCGAAATAGAGGTGCGGAATTCTTCGTTCGGAGAGAAGACAGGTGCGCTGGAAGAAAGTTCCGGGATAGGGCTCAGTAATACGCGAAGACGTTTAAATCTATTGTACCCTGGTAAACATACCCTGATCGTAGACGACGATAAGGCCAATAAAGAATTCAGTATTCACTTAAAACTGGCAATCGCATGATAATCAACTGTATGATAACGGATGATGAAAACGTAGGATAAGCGATATTCTCGCAGACTCACTTTGTTCATAGCACAAAACGCCAATAAAGAATTCAATATTCATTTAAAATCGGCAATCGCATGATAATCAACTGTATGATGAAGAATGATGAAAACATGGGATAAGCGATATTCTAGCAGACTCACTTTGTTCATAGCACAAAACGCCAATAAAGAATTCAATATTCATTTAAAACTGGCAATCGCATGATAATCAACTGTATGATGACGGATGATGAAAACGTAGGATAAGCGATATTCTCGCAGACTCACTTTGTTCATAGCACAAAACGCCAATAAAGAATTCAGTATTCATTTAAAACCGGCAATCGCATGATAATCAACTGTATGATGAAGAATGAAGAAAACGTAGGATAAGCGATATTCTCGCAGACTCACTTTGTTCATAGCACAAAACGCCAATAAAGGATTCAATATTCATTTAAAACCGGCAATCGCATGATACTCAACTGCATCGCAGTAGATGATGAACCCATCGCACTTGATATGCTCACAAAGTACATTGGCATGACCCCCTCTCTGCACCTGGTAGCCAAATGTCACAGTGCAGTGGAAGCTATGCGCATATTACATACGCAGCCTGATATACAACTGGTCTTCCTGGATATTCGGATGGCCGACCTGAGTGGCATGGACATGGCCAGGATCGTTGCCCAATCGGAACAACGCCGGCATACAAGGATTATCTTCACCACGGCTTTTGACGAATATGCACTGGAAAGTTATAAAGTTGCTGCCCTGGATTATCTCGTGAAACCGTTTAATTATACTGATTTCTCGAGGGCGGTGACAAGGGCATTGGAGTATTTTGGCATGAGTAGTGGCCCGTCTGCTGTTACAGAGGTGGTAACTGCCGCCGAAAAACAACACATCTATTTCAAAGTAGAATACCAGCTGGTAAAAGTACTACTGGATGACATACTTTATATTGAAGGACTAAAGGACTATGTCAAGGTTTACCTGGACAATGAAGACAAACAGTTAATGACCCTGACAAGCCTGAAGGCACTGGAAGACAAACTCCCTCCCAGCCGTTTTTTACGCCTGCACAGGTCTTACATCATCAATCTCGATAAAGTAAAGGCAACCACTAAAACCTCGGTGCAGATCCAGCAGTTAACCATACCGATCACAGAACAATACCGGCTCGTATTTCAGGATTTTTTAAGTAAATGGGTATAGCTTCCATCGATTTTTAGCCCTTTGCCGTCGGTTACCGGCCTTGTCGTATCGAACCTGCTTTTTTAGACCAGTGCTCCTTCCTTTCTTTGGAGCATGATCAGAAATGCTATCCTTATATTTTGCTTACTGATAAGTTCAGGTGCCCCCGCACAAGTCAGGTGGGACCTCGCTACCTGCATCGCATTTGCCAAAAAGAACAATATACAGGTCAATACGCGGCGATACGATCGTCAGGCGGCACAGCAAAATTACTATCTTTCCAGAGCGGCACAGTTACCCAATATATCCGGGTCTGCCAGTGAATATTTCCAGCGGCATCTCACCATCGGGTCTTACACCCTCAATGCAGGCCTGACGATCTACCAGGGCGGCTATTTGCAAAAGGACAAGCTCCGGCAACAGCTATCCCTGGAAGCTGCCAATCAAAGTGTGTTGGTAGCTGAGAATGATATCTCCCTCAATATCATACAATATTATCTGAATATATTATTGGACAAAGAGACCGCCGTATACCAGCAAAATGTAGTAAATACGTCGAAGGCACAGTTGGCACAGGGTGAACAAAAGCTGGCAGTGGGCAGTGTGGCCAGAAAAGATGTCACACAGCTCCGGTCGCAATTAGCCAATGACGAATACAGTCTGATCTCAGCAGAGAATACCATTAAACAGGACCTGTTGTCTTTAAAACAATTGCTACAACTCTCCCCTGACCTACAGTTTGATATCGCCACCCCAGATACTGTTATCTCCCATCATGAGGTGCCTTCACTGGCGACAGTACTGGAATATGCCATGAATAACCGGCCGGAGATAAAGGTAAACCAGTTACAGATACAGGTGGCCAATGCAGGACTGGCAAAAGCAAAGGCAGGGTACCTCCCTACCCTGAGTGTAAGTGGTGCAATGGGGAGTAGTTATTTCAACGACCTCTCGGGATTAGGCAATGGTTTTTATCAGCAGGGCGGCATCACTTTATCAGTTCCTATTTACTCAAAAAGGCAAAACAAGTCAAATGTAGAAACTGCGAAGATCAACATAGGGCAGGCAGAGATCAATTTGAATAATACAAAGACAACCCTGGCCGCAGATATTGAAAAATACTACCTGAACACGATCACAGCGCAGAGCCAGTTTACCGCCGCCGAACAGGCATTTAAATACAATGAGGAAGTGTATAATATCGCTAATCAGGAACTGGCCCTGGGGGTATCCAACATGGTCGAATACCTGCAGCAAAAAGCGCTGTATATACAGGCGCTGCAACAATTCATTCAGGCAAAATACAATGCAGCGCTGACGATAAAAATTTATGAATTCTATTATAATCAACAATGAAAAAGACACTCATACTAACAACTATACTCATAGTAGCAATTGCCTGTACTGCATTGCTGATCAATCGTAAACCAGCCCGCATTGTACTGCCGGTAGAGAAAGCGACCTATGGGAATATCTCGCAGTCGGTGACGGCTACAGGCACCATCGCGCCACTGGATACAGTATCCGTCGGCACACAGGTATCGGGCATCATCAGTCTGGTCAACGCCGATTTTAATGCTACTGTACATAAAGGTCAATTACTGGCGCAGCTGGATAAGTCATTATTACAGGCAACTGTAGATCAGCAGATGGCAGCACTTGCTACCCAGCAAAGTACGCTGGCCTATAATAAAAGTAATTTTCATAGGCAGGAGATCCTGTACAACACCGGCTCTATCAGTAAAGCGGATTATGATATTGCCCTGAACAATTACAATGCAGCGGTAGCGGGTGTGGCTAATGCGGAGGCACAGTTACGGTCAGCCCGGAAGAATCTTTCTTATGGAGATATCCTGGCGCCTATTGATGGGGTGGTATTGAGCAGGAATGTAAGTATTGGTCAGACCGTTGCATCTTCCTTTACAACGCCTACTTTGTTTGTACTAGCCCGGGATATTAAGAAAATGCAGGTACAGGCAGACGTAGATGAGGCGGACATTGGAGATATTCAGAAAGGAGAACGGGTTTCATTTACTGTGGATGCATACGCAGACGACGTATTCAAAGGTACGATATCTGATGTGCGGTTGCAACCCAAAGTAAGTGCGAATGTGGTGACCTATACCACGATCATCTATGCACCGAATGATGAATTGAAACTCAAACCAGGTATGACGGCGAACATTACCATTTATACCCGGGAATCATCCCATGTATTGCTGATCAGCGCCCGGGCTTTGAACTACTATCCGGATTCACTGACTGCCACGCAATACAAATTAAAACCACAGGTACATACAGATAAGGCAAGGTATGTCTGGATCCAGCGGGGCGATTCGCTGATCGAGACTAAGGTAAAGACAGGATTGGATGACAATAGCCACGTGCAGGTAATTGCAGGCATCAGTACTAAAGATTCAATTATTACTAAGTGATGAAAACGATACTTGATTTACGGGATCTGAAGCGGGAGTTTCAAATGGGCACTGAAACGGTGCGGGCACTGAAAGGTATCTCCTTTACTGTACAGGAAGGAGAATTTGTCACGATCATGGGTAGTAGTGGCTCCGGGAAGACGACGTTATTAAATACACTGGGGTGTCTTGACAAACCCAGCTCCGGTGATTACTTGCTGGATGCCGTCAATATCGCTTCATTGAATCGCAATGAACTGGCTGGATTACGGAATGAAAAAATAGGCTTTGTATTCCAGGCGTATAATCTGTTGCCACGCACCTCTGCCCTCGAAAACGTAGCACTTCCGTTGTTTTACAACAAAAAAGTTCCTGCATCGGAGCGGAAAGAACGGGCTGTAGCAGCTTTAGAAGCTGTAAAGCTGGGAAACAGGTTGCATCATATGCCCAGTGAATTATCTGGCGGGCAACAACAAAGGGTGGCCATAGCAAGGGCACTGGTCAATGAACCGGTGATGATACTGGCGGATGAAGCGACGGGCAACCTGGATTCCAGGACTTCTTACGAGATCATGTCGTTGATGCAGGATTTGAATCAGACGCAGAAAAAAACGATTGTGTTTGTGACACACGAGCCGGATATAGCCGCGTTTAGCAGCAGGACAATCATATTGCGGGATGGGAAGGTGATGACAGACACAATCAACTCAAAAATTCAGCGTGCAAAAGACATGCTGCATGCATTGCCCGTAACAGCAGACTATTAAACTTTTCCAATATGCTAAAATTAGCCCTCAAAGCCTTAAGAAGAAACAAACTCCGCTCCCTGTTAACTATGCTGGGCGTGATAATCGGGGTGGCAGCAGTTATTACTATCGGTGCACTGGGAGAAGCTTCCAGGATCAATATTCATCAGTCGCTATCTTCACTCGGTTCACATCTCATCATCATTCTGCCCAATAGTGCGGACGCCGGGGGAGCGCGGCTACAGGGAGCCAATATTGCTACATTGACCAACAAAGATATTGAGGTGATGCAGCAGGAAGCTACGCTGATAACGGGTATTTCTCCGGATGTACAAGCCCGTGGCCAGGCAATTAACGGCTCCCTTAACTGGCTTGCTAATATCGAAGGCGTGAATGAGCAATTCCTGAATATTAAAAATATGCATATCAAAGAAGGGATCCCATTTTCGGAGAGAGACGTACGTACGTATGCAAAGGTTTGCCTGCTGGGGCAAACTGTGGTTGATAATATCTTTCCCAAAGGAACTAATCCTATTGGTAAAACCATTCGTTTCAATAAAATTCCTTTCAAAGTAATAGGTGTGATAGCCAGGAAAGGCCAGAATACCTTTGGGCAGGATCAGGATGATGTGATTATTGCACCGTATACGACAGTTCAGAAACGGATCACCGCCACCAATTATTTCGGCAGCATTTTCGCCTCTGCGAAATCCGAAGCACTTTCATTTCCGGCTGCCGCAGAGCTGACGAATATATTGAGGACCGCACACCGGCTCGGGAAAAATGCAGAAAATGATTTTGTGATCAGGACGCAGGCAGAGTTGATTCAAACGGTGGGCAATGTGACGGGGCTGTTAACGATACTGCTGACAGCCATTGCAGGTATTTCATTGCTGATTGGTGGTATTGGTATTATGAACATCATGTATGTTTCCGTAACGGAGCGTACGCGGGAGATTGGTTTACGCATGAGTATCGGAGCGAGGGGTGTCGATATTCTTCAGCAATTTTTAACAGAAGCTATTCTCATCAGTCTTGCCGGTGGTATCATAGGGATAGTTTTAGGCGAAAGTATTTCGCTACTGGTAGTACATATCCTGGGTTGGCCGCCTGTAGTCAGTCAGCGTTCTATTATATTATCGTTTACTGTTTGTTCATTTATAGGGGTGTTCTTTGGATATTATCCTGCACAGAAAGCGTCGCGGCTGGACCCGATTGAAGCACTCAGGTATGAATAGCATGAGCGATTAGGTACACCCGCCATTGATGCGACGATCAGGTATGAATAAAATGCTTATCAGCAAATGTGCAGACCTGCTAACAATCCCGGCAATCTGGTATGAATAGCATGAGCGAGTGGGTACACCCGCCATTGATGCGACAATCAGGTATGATTAAAATGCTTATCAGCAAGTGTACAGACCTGCAAACAATCCCGGCAATCTGGTATGAATAGCATGAGCGAGTGGATACACCCGCCATTGATGCGACAATCTGTTATGATTAAAATGCTTATCAGCAAGTGTGCAGACCTGCTAACAATCCCAGCAATCTGGTATGATTAAATCCTTATCAGCAGGTGTACAGACCCTAACAATACCGGCAACCTGATAAGAATAAAACACCTATCAGCAAGTGTAAAGACCCCAACAATCCCGGCAATCTGGTAAGAATAAAATACCTATCAGCAAGTGTACAGCCTCCAACAAAAGCGTCACAAACGCTTCTCCAGGAGTAAATAACTCGCAGGCGCTCGCTATGCTGCCAGCCCCTGCTCCCCTGCGTTCATATTTACAGGAGGCTGTTGCATTTTAATCAGGCGGATGGCAAAACCCACGCCTACAACAGCCATACATGCGCCTACAACAACAGGATAGGTAAATCCGTAGCCCATCACAATTGGTAATCCACCCAGGAAAGCACCGAGGGAATTTCCGATATTAAATGCCGCCTGTATCAGTGCTGCCCCCAGCATTTCAGCATCACCGGATGTATTGATCATCAGGATCTGGATAGGCGCAGCTATCATCATAGACAAGGCACCTGTCATAAATGTCAGGAAGAGGGATACAAACTGGTTACCAGAGAAATAGTGGATAGCCAGCAGGTTGACAGCCATACAGAGCAGCAGGCCGGCACACGTGTACACGGGCTGAAAACGGTCTGCAAGTTTGCCACCGATCAGGTTACCTACAATCATACCGAAACCAGCCAATACCATGATCCAGGATACATTATCCTGTGAGAAATGGGATATTTCTGTCATTAACGGGGAGATATAACTGATCCAGGCAAACATACCACCTGTACCTACCGCAGTGATGGCAATGACCAGCCAGGCCTGTGGATTCTTCAATACTTCCAGCTCCTTTCCGGGATCTGCATTATCGTTGGCAGGCAATGCAGGTAACCATAACTTAAGGGCAAACAGGGTGATTACACCAATCAATGCAACCAGTCCAAAGGTATACCTCCATAACAGATGGTGACCAATCCAGGTACCAATAGGAACCATTACCAGATTGGCGATGGTGAGCCCGGAAAACATCACGGCAATCGCTTGTGCCTGTTTCCCCTTATCTGCCAGACGGCTGGCAACCACAGCGCCCACACCGAAAAATGCGCCATGGGGCAACCCTGCAAAGAACCTCGCGATAAGCAGTGTCATCGGGCCGGGTGAAAATGCAGATAAGGCATTGAACACGGTGAAAATCAGCATTAAAGAGAGTAAGATCTTCTTAGGAGGATGTTTCACACTCATCATGACGAGTAAAGGAGCACCTACGACTACGCCTAATGCATAAGCAGAGATGAGATGGCCGGCTTCGGGGATGGTGATCTGCAGGTCCCTGGCAATATCCTGCAATAAACCCATCATTACAAATTCAGTTGTTCCTATTCCTAATCCGCCCAAAAGAAGGGGCATTAAACTCTTTTTCATATGGTTGGCGATGCAATAAAGACGATCAGGGCGCAAAATTAGGCGTTTTTCATCTTGATAGATATATATTTTATTTATAGGCGTATTGCCGGGCTAAAAAATCCTGCTATTTGCCCTTCCAACTATTCTCTTGAATGGATGATCATTACTACACAGAAGAGAAGTCACTAATAACAAATCTCCGCTTAGTCATTCAACGCTGTATCGGAAATTATTTTACCCCTATTTATCAAACATCTTGTCCGGCAATCGTCACCTGTTGCACAAAGCAGACAATCATCATTTACCGCAGACAGCGTGCCTTACCAGCAAGGCACCCTTTGCGTCTGTATAATTCCAGCACTTGTTTATTGAATGTATCTTTTATAACTGCCAGCCTTTCAAAGCGGTAAAGTTCTTCGGGATGACCGCCGAACAATCGCTCCTGTGTTTTATAAGAACGCCTTTCTTTCATTTACAGCATACCACTTAAGTGTCAGTATCATCATTAACATTATTTAACTATACAATGTACCCAACTGGCACGATACTGGCCTTATAACAATCGTAACTAAAATTTACAATTATGAAAGCGAAAATAGTTTTAATCCTGATGATTGTTTTTGGCGGTATTGCTATGCAGGCTTCAGCTCAGCGCCGTTACAGAGAAAATGTAACAGTTATAAAAACTGTTCCCGGACATTCAAGAGTAATAGCTTACCAGGGTGTCAATTATCATTATGCTGACGGCAGGTATTACCGCCCTGTCTATGGCGGATATGAAAGATTAGCTACGCCACCAGCAGGCATTGCCGTGGATTATATACCCAGAGGTTACCGCGTACATGTGCACAAAGGTGTCAGATACTATTACAGCGGGAATGTATGCTACAGAGAAGTCAGACCGCATGCTTATGTAGTAGCTGCCAGACCATGGTAAAATATTGCTAGTCATGATAGGAAAGCGATTGGGTATAATGCCTGATCGCTTTTTTTATTTATCTGCAAAAGTATATTATCTGACCACTACCACACTTCCCTGCATTTTCAAAAGTCACCTTGCCTACCATATATGAACGTCGGATCCTAACCATCCAGGTAGAACCTTCCGGACAATGAAACGATGAGAGAATGGTTGTTGGACGAATAATACCTACTTTTGCAGTATGACTTTCAAGGATTACTGTGATCAATTTGAGCTGATACTCAACAGAAAAAACGAGGAACAACAAGCGCCGTACGACAATCCTCACTACCTGGATTATACTAAACTAAACTGGACCAGGATGAACCGATGGTTTAAGACAGGCAAACTTACACCTGAATTTACTGCTGCTATACAACATATAGACGCATACCAGCACTGGATCATCATTACTGAACCCTGGTGTGGTGATGCAGCGCATATCATTCCCTTCCTGGAAATGGCTAGCCATCTGAACCCACTGATCAAAGTGACGTATGAATTACGTGACACCGAGCCTTTCAGGATCAATCAATACCTGACCAATAACGGAAAGTCTATCCCTAAACTGATCATCAGGAATGCAGAGGGATATGACCTGGCAACCTGGGGGCCCAGACCGAAAGATTGCCAGGCATTGTATATGCGGCTGACGGCAGAAAAAGCGGATTATGACACGGTGAAAATGGAACTCCAGAAATGGTACAATGCAAACAAGGGTCACGACCTGCAAACGGAGATGACGGAGCTCTTAAGAAAGAAATAGTACAGGGCCTTACATTTCCCCCTTTGCTGGACTACACACTTTTATCACTTATGGCCTACCGTACTAATCCGGCAACGTCTTACATTTGCGTATGCCAAAGAACATTATCAGTATTCAAAGCCAGGTAGCCAGCGGCTACGTGGGCAACAACATTGCAGGGTTCGCCATCCAGCTGCATGGCATCGACCTTACTTTACTGCCTACCGTTTTCCTTTCCGCGCACACCGGGCACCCGGTTATCTTCGGAGAAGCGATCTCGCCTGCCTTATTATCCGATCTGGTAAAAGGGATCGGCGCTATCAACATCCCTGCAGATGCCGATTACCTCATCAGCGGGTTCTGTAACCTGCCAGAAAATATCGACATCATCGCCAATGCCGTCCTGCAGTACCCACACCTGAAATTCGTATACGATCCCGTATTCGGGGACTTTCATTGCGGCGGTCTCTATTTCGAAGAAGCCATCGCGCATTACTCCGTCAACAGACTCCTGCCATATGCCCGCATACTGACGCCTAACCACTGGGAACTGGAATTTATCCTGAAAAAGAAATTTCAAACGATCGATGAACTGAGGGCTGCCATTGAACAAAACGACCTGCTGACCGATAAAACAATCATCCTTACAAGCGCAAACCTGACCGATACGCCGCCTGATGTCATGGAAGTGGTTCTGATCAGGCAAAACACCTTCACCCGCTTTAACGGGCCTAAAATTGCCCTGGAAACCACCGGCACCGGCGACTTGTTCACCGCCATCGTTACGTCCCAGCTTACGCTGCAGAAAAGCCTGGAGGATGCCATCCGCATTGCCATGAACTTTATCCATCATACACTCTCCTACGTTCAGTCTGTCAATGAAAAAGAACTGAGCGCAGCCGCGCTGATGAAGCATGTACACCTTTTACATTAACGCCTTACAGCTCATTTTTACTTTTTCTACACGACTTTTCAGGTGGTTTCGAAGCATTCATGCATAACTCCCCTGGACCAGCGCAGGGAGCCACCGGGGGCTTGAATAGTAAACGTGTTACTTGTTGCAACAAAATCATGGCAGGATATGAAAGAAACAATCATCAGTAATATACAGGCCGTTCACAAGCGGATCAAAGCAGCCTGCGACCTTGCAGGCAGGGATGTGCAGGACGTACAACTCCTGCTGGCTACCAAAACAGTACCCCCTGAGAAAATAAGGATTGCCATCGAAGCAGGCGAAAATCTGATCGGTGAAAACAAAGTACAGGAGTTCCGCGACAAGCACGAAGCCCTGAAAGACCTGCGCGTTGAACGTCATTTTATCGGACATTTGCAAACCAATAAGGTCAAAGATGTGCTAAAATATGTAAGTTGCATTCAATCGCTGGACAGGGCTCCACTCGCACAGGAGCTGGACAGGCACCTGCAGCGGGAAGGCCGCCATCTCGACGTCTTTATACAGGTGAATACCTCCTACGAAGAAAGTAAATTTGGTGTAAGGCCTGAAGATGTCGAAGCCCTGGTTGAAACCGTTCAGTCGTACGACACACTGCGTATCAAAGGCTTAATGACGATCGGACTACTGGATGTGGAAGTGGAGAAAATGCGTCCATCTTTAAAACTCCTGAGCGTAATCAGGGAACGGCTGGGAATGAATCATCTACAACTTTCCATGGGCATGTCGCAAGACTTGGAACCTGCCATTGCCGAAGGCTCAAACATCGTCCGTGTGGGCACTTCCATCTTTGGCAACCGCTTTTCAGGCAAGGAAATCTGGAATGAAAACGAAATTATATCATGAGTGTATACGACCTTTCCATACAGGAAACGGTAAATGTTGATTTTGAGGAGATCTTTTTTACACCTGAGAACAAAGCTGCCCTCAGCCAGGTGATCAAAGAGTACAAATATCTCGATGAGCTGAAGAAATATGGTTTGCAGATTGACAATAAAATTCTTTTACATGGGCAGTCGGGCTGCGGCAAAACCACTACTGCCAAAGCTATCGCCACAGCGCTGAAAAAGAAAATCACCATCGTGAACCTGAGTAATCTTGTATCTGCACGTATCGGCGAAACATCCAAAAACCTGCAATCCCTGTTCGACCTTTCTGCCAGACAAAAGTCTGTCCTCTTCCTCGACGAGTTCGATCTGATGGGTAAAACCCGCGATAATAATGAAGATAATGATGTGGGTGAGATGCGCCGGCTGGTGAATGCACTCATTCAGCAAATAGATTATCTCCCCGGGGAGTGCCTGCTGATATGTGCCACCAATCACTATGAGATGATCGATCCGGCTATCCTGCGCAGGTTCCAGTTAAGAATCAAGTATGATTTACCTTCTGATGAGGACCTGGATGCATATTATGATAAGATGTTGTCTCCTTTCCCTGCTCACCTGCAGGACCTGGACAGAAGGTATGGGATCTCTTATGCCGAAGTAAAGGACTACATTCATACCACCATGAAGAAACGCATTATTGCTGAACTGGAAGCGCAAGACTATGTTCCAGGCAATTAGAGATACGAATACATACGCAGTTGGAAGGCGATCTACATGCAGATAACAGAAGTGATCATTCAGGATATATTCCTGAACCGCGAGCGCAACACTACGTCCCGGCAATCAGAGATACAATTACGTTCTAAATATAAAATGGCGATCTATGTGCAGATAACAGAAGTGATCATTCAGGATATATTCCTGAACCGCGAGCGCAACACTACGTCCCGGCAATTAGAGATACAATTACGTTCTAAATATAAAAAGGCGATCTGATTACAGATCGCCTTTTTATATTGAAGAATATTCAGACCGACCGGCTAAAGACCGTCGATGTACTTATGCATCAGGATTTCCGGGTAGGCCGTATATTCAGGTAAGCACCTTTATAAGGTTCTTCCGGCGCATACACAATCACCGCAATCACACTTTTCGCAGGATTCGTTTCAAAGGCAATACCATGCCCTGCATCCCATACCGTGCATTCACCTCCCTCTCCCTTGTAAGTGGTTGCTTTTTTCAACTGGTATTTTGCCTGCAGTTCATCCAGTGTGGAACCTACATGTAGACTATCTTCCGTTTTAAAAGCTGGTGATGTTACCCTGATCTGTTTCACTTTTGCTGCAGGGTGATCCCCTTCCGTATCCCGCGCGGATAATATAGCCGTCGAGTACGCACCTTTATAATAGAAAGAAACGGACTTCTGCATCGCCGCATCGCTGTCGTCCGGTTTACCCAGCAACCTGATCACATCATCTATATTTTCATCAATGCGGGTATTCCCTATTGCTTTGCCAGGTACGATCAGGTAAGCATTGTCAGGCGCTACCGGTTCCTGTGAAGGAACAGGAACCGCAGTTGGTGCAGGCGCGGCCGGGACAGCTACGGTAGAATCTGCATCTGAGACTGTACCTGAGGGCTTTGACTGGCATGCTGCCAGCAAGAACAAGGCTAAAATGATATTCGTTTTCATATTTATCTCCACATCAATTATTATTCCGAACTAAAACAGCGATTGCCGGAAAAGTAACCTGACCGCGCTGATAGGGTATTATTCCTTTTGACACCTCGCTGCCGACGCAGTAAAAGTGTTCGAAAGCTATCCTACCCTATCACTTTAAAATCGTTTACACGAAATAAAGGTGCCGTCAATTACCCGCATACTATCGGGTAAATTACTTTTCAGACAACCGCTGTTTTTTATGCGGATACCTGGTATCTGCCAGAGGAAGTTTTAACTACTACCCTCTTTCGTCTGTTTACTTAATAACTGTTACATTTCCACGTAAGGTCAATTTCTGTCCTCCACTTACTTTTCGGTAATTCACTATCCACAGATAAGTACCTTCGTCTACCAATGCTCCTTTGAATCTGCCATCCCATCCGGTACCTACTTCCTTAGAACTGTAGATCAGTACACCCCAACGGTTAAATACGCTCAGCTCATAGTCGATCATGGCACCATTCACACCTGGCTTAAAGAAGTCGTTATTACCGTCTCCATTTGGTGTAAATGCATTTACCATAGTAGTTTGTTCTACACAGTGCTTGTAGGTGACAGTAACACCTTCTGTCATCGCCCCACACTCATTGGAAATAGTTGCCGTGTAGTAGCCGGTTTTGGTCACCACATACCAGGAAGTAGTGGCACCATCCTGCCATTTAATACTGTTCCCTGATCCAGGTGCTACATTCAGTGTCAGTACCTGACCTTCACAGATCGTGGTATCCTTACCGAGGGTGAAGGCCTGGATGCCCGCCACTGTTACATTGATACTATCTGAAGAAGTGATATTACAATATTTATCAAGTACTGTTACCGTGTATTTACCCGGCTTGTTTACTTCCTTCACCGGATTAGTTGTACCATCATTCCAGAGGTAAGAGATGGCGCCGTCATTTGTTGCATTCAGGATGACGGAACCACCGGAACAAATGTCTTTATCGATACCCAGGTCAAGACCAATATCACCTTTGTTCGTAACGGATACGGTGTCTCTCACCACACAACCATTCTTCGTTACTGTTACCCAGTAATCGCCTGGTTTGCTTACGCTGATCGTATTCGTCACAGCACCATCGGACCATACAACAGTACCGCCATCAGGTTCTACTTCCAGCTGCACGTTCTGACCCGGACATGCTGCCACATCAGGAGTGAGTGTGATAGCAGGCGGTGCTGCTACATTGACGGTTGCGTCGTCACTTACAGTACATCCATTCAGTGACACTTCCACATTGTAGGTGCCCGTTGCGCTGACTTTGATGGAAGGCCCGGTGTCACCGGTACTCCATGCGTAAGTTGCACCTTTTATGTAAGCATTGAGTTTTACAGTGTCGCCTTCGCAGATAGTCGTATCCGGTATTGCTATCGTTGGTGGTTCATGTACGGTTACCCTGATGGAATCGGTAGCCACACAACCCTTGTTGCTAACAGTAACTTTATAGGTGCCGGCGGCAGTTACGGCAATCTGCTGGGTGTTGGATCCTGTGCTCCACACAATGTCATAACCTGCGCTGGCGTTATCCGGTCCTGCATCGAGGGTGAGGGTATTGCCGGAACAGATAGCTGTATCATTCCCCAGGTTCAGGACCGGCTTGTCTACATAGCGCAGGTTATAGGTTACCGGATCAGATACACAACCCGTTACCCCGTCTGTTACTACAAAGGTAGCCTGCACGGCACCATTCAGGTCAAACACATTGCTGGTTTGTGTGAGCGGCGCAGTGACAGCACTGGATGGATATACACTTTGTAAGGTGAATTTTGGTTTATTGACTTTGCTCACCAGCTGGAGTGCAAATTTAGGATTGTCGGAACAGTTCGCTGGCAGTGCCGTATCCAGTTGTGGTTTCGGGCATGCCAATACTGTGATGACCTGCACTTTTTCGATCGCTGCATTTCCACATGCATCGGTTACATTCCATCTTCTGGTGATGGTGTACCCGTTACATATATCTACAGTATACGGATCTGTCGTCATGATAGCCCGTTTAGGGAAATTGGGATCACAGTTATCAGTAGCATACAGTGTCGCTTCCAGCGGAATAGTGCCTCCACAGCTTACTGTAGCATCAGCAGGCGAAGTGCCGATCACAGGTCTGGTTGTATCCTGTACAGTGATGGTTTGCTTCCATGTATTTGTATTACCACATTCGTCTTTCGCGATCCATGTTCTGATCAGCTGGTAGTTGCTGGCACATGCACCGGCTATGGTTTGCCGGGATTGCGTGTAGCTGATCTTCACAGTGCCACAGTTATCAGTAGCCAGTACATTAGATGGTACAGCAGGTATCGCATCGCAGTTTACTGTGGTATCCGCCGGAGGGGCCACGGTAAAGACTGGTTTGGTCGTATCCTGTACAGTGATGAGCTGTTTCATTGTGGCTGTGTTACCGCAACCATCTGTAGCAGTCCAGGTACGTGTCAGAAGATAGCTATTAGTGCAGCCATTGCTCAGGAACACCTTTGTCTGGTTCACAGATACGGTTACATTCGCTGTACAATTGTCTGTAGCAGTAACTGTATTGATAGCAGGTACCTGATCACAGTTTACGGTGGTGTCTCGCAGTATAACAGAGAATACTGGTTTCGTCGTATCGACAACGTGAATAATCTGTTTCAGGGTGGAGACGTTTCCACAGGCATCGGCAGCAGTCCAGGTACGTGTGATCTGGTATGTATTTATACAGGAGCTACCGGAGACATTCTGTCTGGTATCTACAGGTGTAACGGTGATGGTCCCTGCGGTACAGTTGTCTGTAGCGGTCAGGGTAACAGCAGCCGGCACTTTATCGCAATCTACCGTCACGTTTGCAGGTGGCGTCATATTGAATACAGGGCCAGTTGTATCTTTTACCGTCACTATTTGTTTCAGGGTATCGCTCGGATTTCCACAATTATCAACGGCGACCCATTTACGGATCAGGTAATAGTTATTAGTACACATACCAGCCATATCTACCCTTTCTTCAATTGGCGTGACAGTCAGGCTACCGGCGCATACATCATTGGCAGTGAGACTAACAGCTGCGGGAACGTTGTCACAGCTTACAGTCACATTTGCAGGGGCAGCAGTGGTGAACACGGGGCCGGTGGTATCTTTAACAGTAATTGTTTGCTGAGCGGTAGCCGTCAGTCCACAACGATCCCGCGCCGTCCATGTACGCATAATGATGGTCGTACAAACATCGGGGGTCGTGGTATTATCTGTATAGGTGACAGTCAGCGTTTCGTTTTTATAAGGTGCATGACTAAACACCGGTGTGCCGAAGAGCGTGGTGTAATCTTTCCCTGGCTGGCAACTTGCATGCAGTGAAGCAGGAACGGATACGACTACCGGAGGTGTACTGATACGTTGCAGTTTCACGACATTACTGATAGCACTACCACTACACCCGGAGGTCACTACCCTTCTTACCCATACGGTATCGGCGGTGAGTGGAGCGGGCGTGTAAGTAGCGGTGGTGCCGCCTGAGCCAGTCGTTACATTAAAGAAACCGGTGATAGCATTGGTTGTGCTCATCTGCCACTGGTAGCCGTAGGTACCATCGCCACCGCTTACAGTAGCGGTGCCACTCAGCGGCGCCGGCGTGTCGGCAGCACACAGTACCTGGTCTGCCGAGATAGTGTTACCCAGTACCCCTCCGATATTTTTCAGGGTAACAGTTGCAGGATTACCTGTACAGGAACCGTTTGTCAGTATCCACTGCAAGGTGGCAGTTGTATTTACAAGTACAATTACATCGGCGGTTGGATTGTGCAGGTCAGCAGGAGCAATTGTAGCCGTACCACTGATGACAGACCATGTACCCTGGTAAACAGATGTTGCCGCAGCCATGTGGAAGAGCGAATCATTACAATGCGTTTGCGCAGGGCCTGCATTGGCATCTTCCGGTATTGCATAGTTTTGCAGGAAGGTACTGTCACTGCTGGTACAAAGACCATTTGTAGCGTTCCAGATCACGGTAGCAGTATCACCTGCAGGCAGTGTGATAGTAGCGGTTGGACTGGTTGCATTACTAACGGTAGCGGCAGAACCAGGCAGGAAGCTCCAGTTACCGGTACCGGTTGCTGACATGACGAATGAACTATTATTACATTGACGGATGGTGTCAACTCCTTTATTAACAGTTCCTGGTAATGCGTAGTTAGCAACAGTGACATTATCTGAGGTCACGCATGCACCATTGGTGATGGTCCAGGTCAGGGTAGCTGAAGTACCCGGTTGAATATAAACGTTAGTAGTATTGCTGGTGGTATCTGCAATCCTTGCTGTACCACTGGCCACAGTCCATGCTCCCTTAGCAGTAGCCAGGGATGGTGCGTTCGCGTTCATGACAAACACAGAATCACTACAATGGCTGGCATCAGCACCAGCATCTGCATCGGCGGGTTTGTCAGATACGGTGACTGTACCACTGGCGCAATTAGAGCCGGCACAGGTAGCAGTACCTTCTGCTCTTACATAATAAGTGGTGGTAGCAGTGACAGGAACAGTGATGGTAGGACCTGTACCAATAGCAGTACCAGTACCACAGGCACCTTCATACCATACCCAGGTTGCCGCATCGGTACCATCTGCATTTTTAGCCAGACTTCCCCCCTGAACAGTCAGGGTCGTTGTCCCGCTCTGGCAGATGACCGGCGCACTAACGGTAACACCGGTAGGATCCACTGAACCAGACTGCACATTCACGGTAAAAGGAATTGTATTTGTACAACCCAGGCTATCATTATTGATAGTCAGCTGGAAAGTATAAGTGCCGGCAGGAGTGGTTGTCGGGAAGTTTACGGCAATAGGCCATGCTGTAATCGGCGTGGTCGGGATTGCAGTAAAGCCAGTCATTGTACCGGTGATTGCATAGTAAGCAGGAGCACCCGTAACAGTGGCAGGATTTAAGTCGAATGTACCAGCAGCCGCACATACAACGATCGGGTTGAAAGTTGCCTTCGGAATATCTCTGTAATGTAAGATGATTGTATCATAGCTGGTGCCACAGCCTGCTTTGTTGGCAATACTCCATTGTAATTTCACATCCTGGTAACTACCCTGAGGAATAGTTACTTTGGTATTGTAGGCGGTGGAATCAGCAATCGTTGCGGTACCTGAGATAAGGGTCCATGTACCTTTCTCTTCAAATTCGCCGGTGAGGTCTATGTTCGGCTCATTGGCGGCCATGGTAAATACGTTTTCAGTACCACACTGCGTTCTGGCGCTATCAACATAAGCACGGGTTGCTTCGGAGATCCAGGTCAGTGTATCGTAGGCATAAGCCACACATGCCGAATTGGAGGTACCGGTCACTTTCCATTGCAGGTAAGCGGTGGTTCCTACATTAGTCAGTGTAACCTGTGCTTTCGGGTTATTCTTATTATAAACTACATAAGAATCGAAGTCAATGTCGCCTGTAGCACCAGAGATACCGGGCCCTTCGAGACCGATGGTCTGCCAGCTACCTTTAGTGCCTGCAATGGCGGAACGGGTCATCAGGAACTGACCGGTTGAATTGTCCGCAACACAAGCGAATACGCTCTTTCCGGCAGGCGGAATTGGAATATCTGTCAGGTTTAAAGTGATCGGGTCCGAGGTCACCTCACAACTACTTTGTTTTACTCTCACGTAGAACTGGTTGTCTGCTGCCGTCTCAGTAGTATACGTCACGTTCGTCAGTCCTGTGAAGTCAGGCAGCAATTGACCGGAACCCGGTACACCTTTGTACCAGAGGATGGAATCGGCGGTGGTACCCAGGATATCGTTGATAAATAAGGTAACCCTGTTACCGACACACAGATTAGTGGCAGAAGCACCAATCTGCACGACCGGCTCATCGTCTACCTTAATAGCAGCACTGTTTGAATCCACACAGGTTTTGCCTCCATCTACGCCATAAAATACGTAACCGTATACGGTAATAGAGGTGTCGCGTATTAATTTAATAGAGCGATCGGGCCCTATGTAAGAAGTATCACTCCATCTGAATTCATCAAACCCACCGGAGGCCTGGAGGTTCACGGTAGTACCGGCACACACCTGACTTTTGGTGAGCGTCAGTTGAGGCATAGGCAGAATGGTGAGTTTAACAGATGCAGAAGGGGCCGCACAGGTTTCGGAAGAGGATCCGCTTTCAAACAACCGGACACGGAAGTAATAATCGGCGGCAACATCTTTCGTACCTGTCAGTTCACCCTGCGCGATGAAGAGGGTATCATTATTAGCAGTACCATATGGTACGTTGAACCAGGTAACGCCACCGTCATCGGACATTTCCCACTGGTATTCTGCATTTGCATAATAGGCTGCAGGTGTATAAGCAGAGGTCAGGATAGTAGGTGCGCCTTCGCAAAGTACTTCTCTCAGGCTTTCAGAATTGCCTTCGATGGAGGCAGAGATGACGGGACTACAATAAGTAAATTCAATATCGTCGATCGCAATGTTATTACCACAACCACCGGCTGCATTATTTTTAATCCGAACCACCACATCAGACACCGTGGAAGGTACAGTAAAAGTACCACCATATCGCTGCCATTGTCTGCCGGCCAGGTTCATAGAAACAGCGTAGGTTTTATATTGACCCAGTACCTGGCTGGTATCAGCTGCATTCAGGATCTGGAAGGTAACGCCGGCATATTTATAATTAGTACAATTTTGGGTAAGGGTGATAGAGCTATCTACATTGATGATCCATGCACTGAAATTGTAAACGGAATTTTTACAAAGGCCCGATATCTCTTTAGAGAAAAAGATGCGGGAGTCTGCATCAGCATTGGCCACCAGCATGCCTCCCCTGTTACTACCGGTATGATCAGATGCGGTGATCCAGTCAGATGCCCAGTGCGTAGTGTTGGAAATGGCGTACGAGTTAGCCGCCATGCCAATAGTACCCGAACCATCGTACAGGTAACTTACATTAGACGATGGCGAGTATTCCTTCTTACTGGCGTTGCTGGCCAGTGTACCAAAGTCTTCAGAGAAACCTGGCATAGCTGCATTACCTCCATTACAGGTGGGCATGGTACAGTCAATTGCCACCAGGGTATCACTTTTAGTGTATACAGTACCATTGCTGTACGTCATCTTAGCCGTAAAAACATAGGTACCTGGTGTGAGAAACTGGAGCGTAAGTGCGTTGGAGGAAAGCCTGGCAGTCTTATCGGACGAAGCACTGGAAGAATACAGAATCGAGTAATCTACATCTGTACCGGTTGGCGTTTTGATCGTCCAAACGGTAGTACCGGTTTGCCCGGTGGCGAGATAAGCATTGATACTGGTAAACTTCGCCTGATCGGATGTACCATTGTTAGTGGACATGCAGACAGTATCAGGGATGTTCATGTAAATAGTTTGTGCGCTGACTATCTCAGAGAACACACACAGACAAGCAAATAAAAACAAAAACCTTTTCATCTTCAATTAATTAAGTAAAACACAACAATGCCAGCCGCATTATATATTCTGGGATAGGTCCGGGATAATATTATCCGGGAAGATGAAGAAGTCTTTATTCCTTCCTAAAACAGGAACGGTGTATTTTTTAATCATAGGCAGGGAATGCTGGATAATCGTTCAAATTTAACAGGAAAAGGTTGTATTTAATAATTTTTATATGTTATATTTTACACATCCATATACTAAAAGCTAGTAACTAATTCATATATACGTGATTAGGGATTGTGATTTTTCTGATGCAGATGGGATATGCATAGGATTGCTTTTGAGCGGTGAAATGCGCTGATTCCTGGCATTTTCCAGAGAAAAATAATGAGTACTTTATTCAAAGCACTTCATTATCAGTTGAATAATGAAGTCCCTATTTGCAGTGATTTCTAGAAGATCTGATCGAACTCTCCTAAATTGGTAAAACGGCGAAAATGGAGCGAAACCAGTTTAGCAATCTGCGTGGATGTTTCTGGATGCTTATCGGGGTAAATTTTTTTTGATAATAAGCGAGGAAATCGCCAGCGTAACGAGAATGAACCTGATGCAGGACAAACAAGTTTATTAAAAGGTGTCAGCGTAATCATAGGGGAACTTTCTGATGAACATCGTTTGGAATCAATCGCAATTGACTCGTCATTTTTGTAAGGCCTGGCAGGAATACCAGGCCATTGCTTTGCGAACTTAGTTTTTTCTTCTCAAAAAAATCTATAAACTTAAAGAGCTCATAAGAATAAGCGCCCATGTATATCCACTATCAATCTTAGCGGCAATACTGCTGCTGATAAACGATGACTAATATTATGATCAGTGCAGGGATATAGGATGAAAAGGGGCATACTTTCAACAAAAAACAGAGACAATCATTACAAAAAACAGCTGGTAGAAAGTATACACATCCCGTTCTTATAAAGCGCCAAGTTAGTGCATTACTCTCTACCAGCATATTAGAATTCAATTAGAAATCAACTATATAGATACTGCAGGATATTCGCCCACATAAACGTCGACATCAACCCTGCCAGGATCCCGATTCCGATGATTAAATTCACCAGCCGGAAGTTCAGGTTAAACTGTTCTGCCAACACACTTGCTGTTATAAATGTAGGCATACTCGCCTCGAAGATGCTGATCTTTGCCACATCTCCCCACACACCTGTTGCAATGGCAGCGCCCAACACCAAAAGCGGCGCTAGTATCAATTTATACAATAATACCATGGACAATTGTCCCCGCTGTTTTGCCCAACCGTTAAACCGTAACTGCATCCCGATTGAAAACAATGCCAACGGCGCTACGGTGCCGGCCAGCTTCCCAAACAGTGGTTCCATCGGCGCCAGATTAATGATATGCGGCAATGTCAGCGCTGAGATACAACCAATAAATGGCGGGAACGTAAACAGTTTTCTGAGGATCATTTTAACTTCTACCTGTACCCCTGATTTACGGTCGCCCCTTATTGCAGTAATGATGCCTGCGGTTGACAAAAGAATAAACATTACCTGGTCACAGATAATCGCTATACTCAGGTATTTTTCACCAAAGTATGCGATGATAAGAGGAAATCCGATAAACGAGGTATTACTGTATCCGCTCGATAACTCCAGGGTACTCCGGGACCGCTGTCCATATCGCTTACGTCTTACATACCAGGCCATAAACAACGCACTCCCTGCCCATACAATCACCGTTGATAAAAGAGGGAACAACATCTTCAGCGACCATTCTATTGTCGGAATATATTTCAGCGATACTGCAGGAAGTGCCAGATACAGTAACCAGATATTGATGCCTTTATGCGCATCCGCAGGCAATAATTTTGCCTTTTGCATCGCCATGCCTGCCAGCATGCAGACAGCGATTAATATGAAATTGTCCATTCTGCTTTAACAAAAATTATAATGCAAAATTGGAAAAGAGCGACCAGGATTAACTTGCAAAAAAGCACCATAAATATGTAATTTTAGGTCATGAAGAAACTTCGGCAGTTCGACGCACTGGTCATTGAGGAGTTTGTAAAAGAACAATTTCACCAACCTTCTCATTCTCAGACCTATTATGAAATCGTATACATCTTTACAGGAAGTGGTAAACACTACCTGAACAGCAGTATTGTCGATTACCGTGCAAATGACTGGTTCCTTATTTCCCCCGAGGATACACACTACCTGGAGATCAGGCGTAAAACGCATTTTGGGGTCATCAAATTCACGGATAGTTATTTCAGCGAACGCAAACATCTTATGCCTGATTCGCTGCTCAAATTCCAGCCGGAAATGATGATGCGGAATAAGGCGTTCAAAGAGATGCGCCTCACCATGGATCGTCTTTCTCAAATGAATCTGCATAGGACCATTAAAACCCTCGTTGATTCGAGGGAAAGCAGGGAAATGCTCTCCTCCCCCTTTACTTTCTACCAGGTACTGTCGCTATTCGCCCTCTTTCAACAGCAATGGGGCGGTATGAATAACGCATATACCTGGAACGATGATAAACAGGCCCTTATCTCCTTCATTCACCAACATATCTACGAACCTGAAAAAATACAGGTAAAGCACCTTGCACTCACCTTCAATATCTCTCAAAATTACTTCGGCAAATACTTCAAAAACAATTATGGACTGCCCTTCAGGGAATACATTGACAAGTACCGGATCAAACTGATTGAAGGCCGTGTAGCAGCAGGTTTAACGCTCCGGCAGATTGCTGATGAATTTGGTTTTACCGATGAAAGCCACCTTTCCAATTACTTCAAGAAAAGAACTGCCACTACCTTCCGAACCTATAAAAAGAAACACCAGGCATAACCCGGCTCCGCGGCTGAATCGTTTAAAACTGCCCACGATCACTTGTCAATCAACCAAATAGCCCGTACCTTCGCGCGCATGCGAATAATGGCCATATTCACTTCAATACTCCTTCTGTACGGGAACCTTGCTGCTGCACAGGATTCTACGATCGGGTTCCGCTCACAACTCAAAGAGATCAGTATCACTTCCAAATATTACAAACAATACCAGATCAACACTGTTTCCAGTGCCCTGCGCCTGCAAACTCCGCTCATCAATCTCTCCCAGAACATCCAGGAAATCAGCACAGAG
This sequence comes from Chitinophaga sp., assembly GCF_039596155.1. GTDB lineage: Bacteria > Bacteroidota > Bacteroidia > Chitinophagales > Chitinophagaceae > Chitinophaga. The sequence goes on along the minus strand of NZ_JBCNKF010000021.1, from coordinate 30,449 downwards.
GTGATCAGGGATCAGGCAAGCTTTAATATGACGGAGGGTGTATCCCGCAACGTGAGCGGTGTGATCAGACAGGAGGTCTCGAATAATCTCGGCCCTTATTTGTTTATGCGGGGAGGACAGGTTTCCACCCTGCGTAATGGTATCGACCTTACCCCTATTTACAGGGGGCCTGTACCAGAAGATGTAGCGATTATCGACAGGGTGGAGTTCATCAAAGGCCCATCCCTGTTTATGAGCAATATTGGTGATCCGGCAGGCACGTTCAACGTGATGACAAAACAACCTACCGGGCAAACAAAGAAGTCAGTAGACGTAATGCTGGGTAGCCGGGACTTTTACCGTATAGCGGCCGATTTTGATGGCCAGCTCTCCAGGCGGCTCTATTATCGCGTGAATGGCATGGCAATGACCACCCGATCGTTTGTAAAATATGATTTCAATAAAAGATACCTGATTGCACCGGTTATAAAATACAAGCTGAGCGACCGAAGTGCCATCACGGCGGAATATATGTTTCAATCTTTCCGTTATGGTCTGATGAGCCCTATCGTTATGTCGCCTGATGGTTTCGGTACGCTGCCTAATGACTTTACTATTTCTGAAAAGAGTCTTCCCCCCTACCATGTATCCGATCACACGGCCTTCCTCACCTATCAACATGCCTTTAATGACAACTGGCACTTTACAGTACGCGGTGCATGGATGCAAAATAAAATAGAAGGTATTTATATGTGGGTGACGGGTGTGAATAACGGAGATCCAAAGATATTGTTGCGCAATCCTAAATATGACAATGCAAAAACGCAGGTATTCTCTGAACAGGCATTCGTGAACGGGAAGGTGGGCAACCATCAGATACTGGCAGGCATTGACGTGAACCAAAAGCAATTCATTGCAGATAGTTATTTCGCATATGACACTACCTATTACAGGCTCGACATCAGCAATCCTGTCTATGGCACAGCCATCCCCGGCTATCATTCCAACGCTGTCAATACCGATCAGACAATAGATTATTATTCTCTATATGCACTGGATGAAATACATGTACAAAAGTTCCGGTTTACAATTGGCGGCAGGTATACCGCTATCAGTACACATAACCAGGTGAGTGGTGTAATCACTTCTTCTGCAGACCGTGTATTTACACCTCGCCTAGCGATCAGCTACAGTATCCTGGAAGGTTTCACAGCTTATACACTCTATGACCGCACCATCGTACCACAGGCAGGCATGACCAGTACAGGAGAGGCGATTCAACCGCTGAAAGGAAGATCCATCGAAGCTGGTCTGAAAAAGAACTGGATGAATGGCCGATGGAACACTACCATTGCCTACTATGATCTAACACGCAGGAACATTATCGGCATTGATCCTGACAATAGCAGCTATAAGGTGCAGATCGGGGGATCCAGTTCCCGGGGGGTGGACATCGACATCATGGGACAGTTGTTCAAAGGCATGAATGTGATCATCAACTATGCTTACAACGATGCCAGAGTTGATAATGATGTCAACAAAGCGCTGATTGGTAAGCCCACACCCATGTATGTGAAACATGTACAAAATACATGGCTGAACTACGAGCTTCCCTGTTCGCTTTCTTTCTCGCTGGGCTATCAATACCAGGGGAAACGCGGGGAGCGATATGCTACTGCCACTCCACATGCAACGCCGGATTACTTCCGTGTAGACGGCGGTATTGGTTATAAGTACAAAAAGATCAAAGTATACCTGCTGGTAAATAACCTGCTGGATAAACACCTGATTGCAACGCCCTGGTACAGGAACGGACTGTATTACTGGGTGCCGCAGGCAGGTACCAGTGGCAGATTATCTATCAATTACAATTTCTGAACCATATGCTGATTGCAGAGAATTTAACGAAACAGTACGGGGATTATACGGCTTTAGACAGGCTCAATTTAGCGATCAACGCAGGCGAAGTATATTGTCTCCTGGGCTCCAACGGAGCCGGTAAGTCTACTACCATCAATATATTTTTAGGATTCATTCCCGCTTCGGGTGGCCGTGCTTTTATCGACGGGCAGGAAGTTGCTGTGAACAATACTGCTACCCGCAATATGGTCGCTTATATTCCGGAGATAGTCAACCTCTATCCTACCCTTACCGGGATGGAAAACCTGGAATATTTCAGTGCGCTCTCCGGATTCAAATATACCCGGCAGGAGTTGAAAGCTTACATGGACACGGCTGGTTTGCAAAGCAGCGCTTTCGATAAGCGGGTGAACTCCTATTCCAAAGGCATGCGGCAGAAGGTAGGAATAGCCATAGCGCTGGTAAAAAAAGCGAAAGTGCTGTTCCTGGACGAACCGACCTCCGGGCTGGATCCTCATGCCAGCAATGAATTTGCGGAGATTATCAAAAGACTGAGCGCACAGGGCGTATGCACACTCATGGCTACCCATGACCTGCTCATGGCAAAGAACCTGGGTAACCGGATCGGAATCATGCACAAAGGCAAACTGCGCCATGAGATGAACGCTGCAGCGATATCGGATACTGATCTGACCCGGTTGTATATTGATGTAGTTAAAGCAGATATCTGATGATCAGGATTATTTTCAGGAAGGAACTAAAAGAGATTTTTCGTACAGCAAAGCTGTCGTGGATGATCATAGGCTTGCTGGTATTAACAGCACTGTCTGTCTACAACGGCTACACCTATTACACCACACATAGCCAGCTGCTGCAGGAATCGCAGGCCACCACCTACCAGCAATTCATATCGCAGGGGAATAAGAATCCACACCTGGGAGCGCATTTCGGCTTCTATGCTTACAAGCCAACCGCCGATCTGGCTATGATCGACAACGGCATAGAAGACTATACCGGCAATTCTTTTTACCTGGAACCACATAAAAGAGGGATCATTAAATTCAGGGAAGTGACGGATGCGACAAGCCTGAAGAGCTTTGGATTTTTTAATATCGCCTACCTGATTCAGTTTATCTTTCCCTTATTTGTATTCCTGATCTGTCATAATATTTTCTCCAAAGAGTGGGAAAATGGCACCATCAAAATGCTGCTGGGGGCAGGAGCGGGTAAATTCCAGTTGTATGCAGGCAAACTCCTGGCCTGTATGGCGGTGATATTTATGATCGCTGGTATTATCATACTTGCCGCATTTATATTAATGGTGGCCTGCACCAGTACCATACTCCCGGGCTTTACTATATACGCAGCAGGTGTATGTATATTTGCGGTCATCATGACGAGTATCGCTGTCTCTGTATCATTGATCACCAGAAGCGCTACACTATCGCTGGTAATACTTTCAGGTTTCTGGCTCACGGGCGTATTTCTTATACCCCGCTTATCTGCGGAGATTTCAAGGCATGCCTATCCTGCAATCACTTCGGTTGAATTTGAGGAAAACATCTTCCGGGAAATGCAGTATGGTGTAAATGGGGAAGGGCATAAAGACGAACGCCGGGAGAAGCTTTTGCAAAGAACACTGGCGGAATACCATGTAGACAGCATCCAGCAACTTCCTGTATTTTTTATTCCTATCACGATTGAATATTTTGAAGAGTCTGATGGTAAAGTAATGGATCGTGCCTACACGGCTATAGAAAATAACCAGGCAAAGCAGGACGCCATGGTCCGGATGCTGGCGCTCTTCTCCCCTTTCCTGGCATTCCGGGATTTTTCCATGCACATGACAGCGACAGATATGAATACGCATAATGACTTCGCCGAAAAAGCAGAAATGCATAGAAGGAAAATGGGGGTGATCGTAGATGATTTTTACCAGCATCATGTAGAAGCGACGAATGATTTCTGGAAAACAGTGCCGCAGTTTAGTTACCAGCCGCCGGGCATTGCCCGCCGCGTCACGGCAGCCAGTGGTGCACTGACCATACTCGGTTGCTGGATCCTGGCCGCCATTGGATTAATGTTCTTTTCTTACCGCAAATTGTCAGTGTGATGCTACAGGCGATTATCAAACACGAGATCAGGTTGCTATTGCGCAATAAGGTACTGGTGTATTTATTTACCATTATCTTCTTTATGCTGCTATCATCTTTGTGGATTGGCAGCAGTATGTATCATAAACAACTTAGCACCATTCAGAAAATAAAAGATTATGATACGGAGATCACGGATAGCCTTCGGCAGCGCATAGCCCGTATTGAGTTGAACCATATGGTGTATCCGGGTTTTATCTGGGATGACCCGACTTTCGCCTATAATACGGCGAGAAATGAGGGGCCACAGTTCGCAGTAAAGCAACCCTTCCCTTTGCAGGCGTTAAGTGTGGGGCAGAGTGATATTCAACCCTTCTATTACAAGGTAAATATTACCAGGAAGCAGTACCTTACGTATGATGGAGAGATTGAGAATAGCTTTTTACAGTTTATCGGGAACTTCGATTTTTCGTTTGTAGTCATCTACCTGTTTCCCCTCCTGATCATTGTGTTCACCTATAATGTACTCTCATCAGAAAAGGAACAGGGTACCTGGGTATTGTTGAAAACCAGCAATCAGTCTCTGGCCAGGCTGATCACATTCCGGATTGGGATCAGGTATGTGTTGTTCACATTCTTTTTCTGGCTGATTGTGACCATGGTGCTGATGATACTGATCGGTGGGCAGTTTTTCAGTACATCTAACTGGTGGTGGATGGTGGCCTGTGTATCACTTTACTTTGCGTACTGGTTTACTTTATCCCTTTTCGTTAACAGCTTCTCAATGGGGTCTGCTGTCAATGCAATGACGCTGATCTTCATCTGGCTGTTCACAGGTATCATTGTACCTAATATTCTCCAGATTGGATTGAATAAGGTATACCCCATTCCAAGCAGGATCATGATGGTTAACGAGGAACGGAAGGCATTGAACAGTTATTTTGAGAAAGACGGCCAGGAGTTGACAAAAGATGTCTTTAACAACCCAAGGACCATGATCAGGCAAGCGTCTGTTGTCACACCGGGAATGGTGTACGGTTATGGCGTGATAGTATACAAGAGCCAGGAAATCAAAGATGGGGCGGCGGAAGTAGCGGAAAGGCAGTTGTATAGTCAGATTGAAAAGCAACAGGCAGCTATCAGGCGCTTTCAGCTGGCAAGTCCGGCTTTGATGCTTCAGGAGCAGTTGAATGCGTTAGCCGGCACGCACTGGCACCAGTTCAACGCTTTTAGTACAGATGTAGATACATTCAGAAAGGTAACCCAGCGATTTTACTTTCCGAAAATGGCAGAGGAAACTACTTTCCGTACATTTACCCGGCAGGATGCAGACAGGATACCCCGGTTTCAACCGAAGGTGTATGCCGGTTATGACTGGAGTTATTTAGGCAGATCTACGCTGGTGTACTTTTTTATCACCTTTGGATTACTGGGTATAGCTTATCTGCGCTTACTGAAGAGATAGTACCAGGTGTCTTCTTTCGACTACGGTACATTGTGCAAAGGCCTGTTTTGAGGAAAATTGTCGTAGCGGTACCCCGGCCTATACCTCGACCCATGTGATGAATGACAAAGATCACCTGATGGGGAAACTGTGAACATGAATTAATCGCGCCGGGAGTCTTAATCTCACATTTGAAAAAGACCGACGTTAAAAACAACTATAAAATGGACTACTCTAAAAGCCACATCATTGAAGAGATCAACAAAATGATCCCTGATCACAACTTTAAGCAAGAGCAAATTATCACTTCCGGTAAAAATTACTATGGCTGGTTAAGAGAGCGCATCGTATGGGATACACAGGTCATCATCAATGCAGTCAGATGTAATGAGCAGGATCTGCCGGATATGGAGAAGAAAATCCGGTTTCAGTTAGAACACGAATTCAGATCTATTATCAAAGTAGAGCCTGTTTTTTATAACTATTCCAATATGGAACTAATGGAAGGTGTGGTAAGTGGTGTAGTGGCACATTATGGATCCAGCGCTGTAGTGGGCGATATCGTGCAGGATAAGGCGTGTAAGGAGGGTAATAAACAGGCGGGATGTATTGTGCTGACGGCGGTAAAACTACCCAGGATTGCATAGTCTCCCGGGATGCTGAATGGGCGTACTCCATCCGACAGGCGTTGGTGTACGCCTGTAATATTTTACCTGTCCTCAAGGTAAGCGTCATATATATTTCCTTCCAGAAAATACTTGTTAAACGCATTTTTTTCATCACCAAATATATACTGCTCATTGGGCGTTGTTAAGAAAAAATAAGATCCTGCATTGAGGTACATCTTATAGGGCTTCCCGCTTATCTTCACATAGCCTACCAGCTCACAGTCAAAATTGTCATAACCATAATGCCAGGTAGAGCCATTAATGGGTGTAAAGCCTCTGACAATTGCGACAATTGTACTGGAATCCAGGTTCCATTTTTCACAGAAGAGATATTCCTCCTTACCCGGTTCCATGTTTTCCTTCTTATTAAATATGCCGGCTTCAATAGTTGCTGTGTCAGGAATGATCAGCAAGGAGTCGGTTTTTACCTCAGGAGGGTGGGTTGGCAAGGTGCTAACGGAATCTACAGGATTGCTGCGGGGGGCAGGTCGCTTACAATATACCAGCAACATCCCTCCTAAGCATAGGAGCATTAAATACTTCATTGACCGATTAACTTTAAGACAAATTCCATCTGGGTATCCCGGTTCTGCATAAAGTCGTTGAAAGTAGGCCAAACCGTATAATCAGGAATAATTCCTCTTCCTTCCGGCTGATCAGGTTTCACGACAGCATCCTGTTCTACATGTACAATTGAGAACTTTGATTTTATTTTAGAATGCGGTAATTCATACACCATAGTCATATGGCCATTGTGATAATAGTACCCACCAGTGGTCTCTACACCGACCACGGTCACATTCCTGGCATACGCCTTAACCAGCGATGCCATGTGCGATCCCGCAGAAGCCACCCGCTCATCCACCAGCATGTACAATTTCCCCTTGTATCCCGGGCTCTTTGGATGATATACAGGATTATACTTTGGATTTTGCATGTTTTTCCCGTTGACAAGTTCGGGGAAATAATCCAACAGCATTTCTTTTCCCGCTGCCTTTTCAGCGCTATCCATTTTGTGAGCAGTAGAAATACCCCAGAAGTACTGCTCATAAGGGATCTGCTTTCCAAAGATGGTATACGCAACTGCGTTCTCTTTAAAGCTGGCATCCGTCAGGTACATCACAGGTTGTTCGAAGGTAGGATCGCTACCGCCTGGATTGCCCCGCAGGTCTATGATGAGATTTGGCACATCGTTTTTCGCCAGCAACTGAAAAACGCTGTCTATGTATTTCACGTAAACCGGGAATCGTGGATCAGTCTCATCGTCGGCCATATTAAAAATGCGAAAACTGAATAAGCCGGTATTGGGTGTCACCATCTTAAATCCATAGGCAGGTTGTACGCGCCAATCTGTGATGCTGTCTACCGGTGCGCTATGTCTTAAACGGAATATGGCGCTTCGCTGATCATTGGTAATCGCAGCAGCGGTCAATGTCTGACTTTCCACACTACCCGGCGCCCGGTATTCTATCTTAAAGCTGTCATTTACCCCGTATTCGTACAGGTACCTGATACCATAACTATTGTCGACGCTACCCGATTGTTTGTCTGTCATGTTGAACCCATCGGAAGTGCAATATTTGTAGAAAGACTGCATCAGTTGTTGCTCAGGTACACCATTGATACGCAGAATTTCGGAACCAACAGGTATGCCAGCTCCCACCGTATTGAATACCATTTTGCCTTCTATATACTTCATCGCGTAGGGGAAAAAGGCCCTCTGCCTGTTGAGATAACCCACCAGTGCATCTCCGGGTTCAGTATAGTTATGACAACTCCCTTCGAAATCCGTCAGTTGCAGGATAATATGGAAGAAATCCAGTGTGGTCATAGGCTTTTTCACCTCCCTGGAAGCCCACTTGTAAATGCTGTCTATCTGCCTGGGTGTACGATAGCGATAAAGGCCGGAATTAGCCGTTTTACGGATGCCAAGGAAGATGTCGAGGTCAGATTTCATTTCCCCGGGTTGAAGGGTCTTATTGTAGGTGTGAATGCTATCCTTCTTTATTTGTTGTGCGCTTACTACCTGCTGGAGAAGCAGAAGAAATACCAGTACGTTTTTCATAGTTACAAATGTAGGCATGATTTTGTTATCGCTATCATTGAATCAAAACGATGTGATATGATACAGCAAGATCCCAAAAAGAAACAGGAAGAACCACTGATCCAACCAGATCCTGAAACCACAGGCGGACATCCTGAGGAACATATGGACGGACCGATCTCTACCCTTGTACGTAAAGTGGGGGAAGGAATGGCTTCCAACAATGATTTACCTGATAACGGGGAAGAAGATGCGGACGAAGAAAAGAATGATAAAAAATAAGTATATTTACAACAATGGCGTACAGAGACTATCCTCTGTACGCCATACTGTTATACTTATGTTGAATACCTTATTACTATCCTGTATACTATCCTGTAGTGATGTACCGAAAGAACGGGGCATTGATTCTACGTTCACGGCAGCGCCTGTAGCTACTACTACACTGGATACTACACTGACTGTCAGGCTGCTCAGCTTCGCCAAAACACTGAAAGGAACCCCTTATAAATACGGATCTGCCAATCCTGCTATTGGCTTTGACTGTTCCGGGTTTATTACCTACGTTTTCAATCACTTCAGGATTGATGTACCCAGGAGTAGTGCTGGTTTCACCAATGAAGGGACACCCGTTCCACTGGCAGGGGCACAACCCGGTGACCTGATCCTGTTTACCGGCACGGACAGCACAGATCGTACTGTAGGCCATATGGGTATTATTACACAGGTTGGTGACAGTGTGGTATTTATCCATTCCACCTCTGGTAAGGCTTATGGTGTAACTGAGACTACACTTGATAAGTATTACATGGGCAGGTTTGTAAAAGTGATCCGGTATATCTGAATTATTGGTGCTTTTCTAACCATTGCAGGCGACGCTGATCGGGTAAATGCTTTACAGTAAAGTCTTCGAACCTGGCCTCAAATCCCTGTCCATCAGGAGAAGCGGCCATCATACCTACCATTACCGGCCGATTGTCCTGCAGTGGGCAATTGCGGGTCATCACGTAATTGGTATCGTCAAGGGAGTAAAAGATCTCCACGGCATCCAGTCTTCTTACTGCCTTAATCCAGATAAAGGGAGGTACCTTATCCAATGTGGTCACACTCCAGTCGCTGGTATGATGGGTCACGACCGTACTCACATTGAATTTTCCATCTACAAACTCCACCCCGGTCTTGATATAATTTTCCTGGTCTGTTCTGATCATTAAACCCATCTGATCGAAACGAGCCTTGTAATTACCGGTAAGTTTTACCTTCACCTCAAATTCTCCACCGTAAGTGGTAAAATAAAACGGCGCATCATCTACGGTAAATCCATAGTGAGAAATACGCCAGTAATCCGTTTGCGGCGTGACGAACACAGTCAGTGCCTTATCCTTGATATTCCATTTGGCAGGTTCGTTAAACCACTGCATTTTCTCAAGCGTCTGGGCTGATACTGTCTGCAAACTAATGAGTGAAACTACGGTCCAGAGAATCTTTTTCATATATATTGAATTATTACTTTTGCAAATGTAAATGGTGCTTATGCAAGGTGCAATGGTTAATAATAACCAAAATATACTGAATGATACGCTGCTGACACAACCTTTTTTGCAGCAGGACTCCCCGCTGGCACAATGTCAGCTGGTAGCCAAAGTCTATGCTGGCATCGAAAATGCGGTTTGTGTGCTGAGTGACCTGAAGGCTAACCGGAGTTATATATACTCAGGCGGTGTGGGTGCCGCATTGGGCCTGGAAATAGAAAATGAAATCGATTCTATCTGGGAAGAGGGCCTATTCAGGAGAATCAGGCAGGATGACCTGCAATCGAAACATGCGATGGAATTGCAATTTTTCCATATGCTGAAAGACCTGCCCAATAATGAACGATACGATTATTATGTAAATAGTATCCTGCATATGCGGAATGCCCAGGATGAATATGTGCAGGTGCAGCACCGCATGTTTTATATCAGGAATGCGGACAATGGTAGTGTATGGATGGCATTATGCCTGTATAACTTTCCGCCACAACAGCTAGAAGGCAATGCCTACTTTGGAAGGATCGTGAATTCCAGGACGGGGCAGATATTATTGCCGGATCAGCAACAGGTTAGTACAATACTGTCTGAAAGGGAAAAAGATGTATTGCGCATGATCAAAACAGGTAGCAGTAGTAAAGAGATAGCAGCGGAGTTTTCTATTAGTGTATATACCGTCAACAGGCACCGGCAAAACATCCTGCAGAAGCTACACGTCAACAACTCCATGGCCGCCTGCAGAATCGCAGACGCCATTCATTTGTTATAACAACGAATTGGATAATACACTAACTTCGCGGCATGAAAACTGTAATTACCACCCTTATATCCCTCACACTATCAACCGGGATATATGCACAATTGAAAATTCCAGCTGCGAGCAGTGGAACCACCATCACCCAGAAAGTAGGTATTCATGACGTTACATTAAAGTACAGCCGCCCGAACATGAATGGTCGTAAGATCTTCGGAGAGCTGGTACCTTACGGCTCCGTATGGAGACTTGGCGCAAACGGGATTCCTGCCATCACCTTCGAAGATGCAGTAAGCATCGAAGGCCACAAAATTGAAGCGGGTACCTACGGCCTGTTCGCTATCCCGGAAAAAGATAAATGGACGATCATCATCAGCAAAAAATCAAACCAGTGGGGTTCCTACGCTTACAGCCAGGCAGATGACCTGTTACGTTTTACCGTAAAACCATCTACCCTGTCTTATGCTGTTGAAACCTACACCATGTCTTTCGACAACGTTACTCCTGCTGCTGCAATACTGAGCATTGAATGGGATCATACACAGGTTCAGCTGCACATCACAGTAGATCAGAAGGCTGAGATCACCGCAAGCCTTGATTCTGCTATGGCAACTGATAAGAAGCCTTACATGCAGGCCGCACAATATTACTATGATAATAATATCGACATCAAAAAAGCAGTCGAATATATCAATGAAGCAGACAAAGCACAACCGAATGTATTCTATATTAAATACTGGAAGGCTAAAATTTTGTTGAAATCAGGTGATAAAGCTGGTGCAATTGCCAATGCTAAAGAAGGCCTGGAACTGGCGAAAAAAGAGAACATACAGGAGTATGTTAATCTTAACAATGAGTTGCTGAAAAAAGCTGGTAAATAATTAAAAGGGTATCTCAAACGTAATTTTTATCCGACTTTTGCGGATACCTGCCGGATATAATACTCCTGCAGTTGCTAAATTACCTTTGGGATACCCTTTTTACGGATGTTATTTTTCTTTATGATGCCCTGTATCCAGACCTGTTTGTTAGTCAACGTCCTGCCCAAAATAAGATAATCAGATGGCGATGCCCCCTTTTCAGGATGCCCGGATAGCGGGCATAATTACCAACCAGATCTGCCCGCAGAAGGAAGCGGCCGCAGAGAAAATCTTTTCCGCATTTTACAGCCAAACTGATCATTAACGGATAGCTTACATCTCACTCGACCATACTTAAGCGGCCTGATTACAGGTATTGATGATATCTGCTGCGATCAGGTTTAAGTCATGAAGATTCTGTGGCTTCACAATGTATTTGAGTGCCCCCGCGTTTAAACATTGTGTTTTGAAGTGAAGGGAATTGGAAGTACTCCAAACTATTTTGGGAATGCTGATGAGTCTGTGAATCTCTCCGATGCGTTCCAATACCTGCAATCCTGTGATACCTGGCATATTGTAGTCCAACACAATAAGACAAGGTGTATCATCCTCTCTGGATGAAAGGTGTTGTAAAACTTCTGACCCGCTGTTAAATAATTTAATAGAAATAGCTGGCGCTATTTTGTAGATGGCTTCAGAAAGTAGTGTCTGGTCTTCTATGTCATCGTCCACCAGCAGAATGGTAATATGGTCTTTGCACATAAGTGTACGTCCCCCGGCTATTAGGGCGCCGCAAAATTAGTGTTTTTTATTAATTTCAAGCAATGCAGGAAAAAACAGGTCTTGACTATATTCATCTGCTCAAAGCCACACTCGACAGTACAATAGACATGATTCAGGTGCTGAAAGCGATACGTAATGAGCAGGGTATGATTACCGATTTCGTATATGTGTTCAATAATCGGGCAGCTGAATTTTTTTTTGGAGACAAGCTTCATCAAAGTCGACAGGAAGATTTCGAGACATGCAGGCGCGTTGTTGAAACCGGTGAAACTATACAACAGGAATTTTATAAATCTGCCAACTGGTATCATCAGACTTTTGTAAGTACTCCGGGAGAGGGATCTACTTTTTACTTTACGCTCCTTGGCTATACCGCCAGCTGATCGATCACATTGTACAACTTCTTAACAGAAAAAGGCTTGTCCAATATAGCATCGGCGCCGCTTTCCGCAACAGATTCAGACGTATACGCTTGTGCGGAAAACAATACCACCGTTAGCTGATCAAAGGTAGGGTTGTCTTTTAAAACGCGACAGATTCTACGTCCATCGTCTTTTCCCAGGAAGATATCCATTAACAATAAGGCCGGTTCATGAGAAGGAATATTATCCATTAATTCTCCAGGGTCTCTCAATGCAACTACCTCCAGCGGCTTCCTTCTTAATACGAGAGATACGGCTTCCAGGATGTCTTCGTTGTCATCAAGTACAATTATCTTCTGCATAAGCGAGGGTCTAATATGGTTACAGATCATTGCCGAACGCGGCAACAGGATTATTACTTGGGCTTCAAAAGAATTTTTTAAAAGTATACAATATCAATCACATAACCTATTATTTTTCAAATGGTAGGGTAAATGAAAATGTAGATCCCTGCATGATGTTGCTTTCAACAGCCATCCTGCCGCCATGTCGTTGAATGATCTGTGCGGAGATATACAATCCTAATCCCATCCCCGGATAGGCATCGGTCACCCGGTAAAATGGTTCAAACAAATTATGCTGTGCATCAGGTGGTATCCCATCTCCATGATCTTTTACTGTTACCACCATTTGTTCATCCACTACTTCGCTGCTGATGGTGATCACGGATTTCTTTGGTGAGTACTTTACTGCGTTGGAAAGTAAATTAGTGATGACCTGTGCAATCCTTTCCCTGTCGGCCTTTACAAGCGGCAGCATAGCAGGCGCAAAAACGAACTGGTGATTGGTTGTATACCTGATTTCCTCAATTCTCTCTGCCAGCAGTTCGTTGATATCGAAGGATGTAAATTGTAACAGCAACCTGCCTTCGGTAATCCGGGTGGTATCCAGCAGATGATTAATGAGCTTTGTTAATTTATCGATTTGGATATTGATACCTCCCAGCATTGCACTCTCTTCTGTATTACCAAGTTCTTCCAGTTGCTCCTGCGCAATTTCTGCATAGGCTTTCATAGCAGTGACGGGTGTTTTCAGTTCATGGCCTGCAATGCCTATGAACTCATCCCGCTTTTGTAGCAAGGTCTTCAATTCATTGATATCAGTGATCACAACCACCGCTCCAATGATCTCATCCTGCTCATCTTTCAAAGGCAGTGCAGCAACACGTGTCCAGATTTGCCTGCCATCGTCCTGTATATAGATCATTTCCATATGCGGCAGTACAGGTTCTCCTTTCAGGGCACTGATACCGGGGTATTGTTCGCGGGGCATGATACTCCCGTCAGGGTTATAGGCCATCCAGCGATCTCCTCCTGTTTCGTCGATGGAAGGCATCAGCCCGGTAGGCATGAAACGTCGCATCACTTCATTGACCAATACAAACTGTCCTTTTGTATCGATGCTCCCGAGTCCTACAGGCAGTACTTTAAATACACTGGCGAGCAGGCTTTCACTTTTTCGCAGGGCATCCTGCGCTTTTGCTCTTTCTACAGCCGCCAGGTACGTTCCGCCGTTTCTTCCATCAATGCAATTTCAAGCGGTGTCCATTTTCGGGCTGTGCTGTGAGTCATTCCGAATATAGCCACCCAACGACCATTTTTCACAAGGCCGATACAGGCAAAAGCGCTGACCTGCATAGCTGTATATCGCTCATGATAATCCGAAAGACCGGTAGGGGTAGTATGTATATCTTCAATAATAATTTTCTCATTCCTTTTGAAAGTATCAACCATCCCTTCACCAAAATCTTTGATATCAAACACACCATTTATTGCGGGTACACCGTTCTCAAAGTGCTGGCAGATCCTGATCATCCGCTCATCCGTTACATCCCCGTACAGTACCCTGTCTGCACCCGTATACTCACCCAACAGGCGGCAGGCCATTTGCTGTATTGCGATAGGATCAGCCATTGTACGCAGCTGATCTCCTAACTGTAAAAGATATTGCTGTTTTTCGTTTTTAAACCGTCTCTCTGTGATATTATTCAGGATGACGGCAATTTGTACTCCCTGTTTGGGCATTACATAGGAAAGAAACCAACCATCGGCAGACGGCATGTAATGCTCAACCCGTACAGGCACACCTGTGAGTACCACACCTGCGTAAACAGAGACGAGCGAAGTTTTTATACCCGGATCAACTTCGGTGATACGCCGGCCTGCTACACTACCAAAGCCCGTCATCCGTTCGTAGGCAGGACTGGCCTGCAGGTAAAGCAGATCCTCTGGTTGTCCGGTGTGATTAAAAATGACTTCAAAAACGCAATAACCTTCATTTTCGGAGTTAAAAAGGGAGTTATATTGAGCGGCGGCATCCATACTGCATGAATTAATGGGATATAACAATCTCCGCCGTAAGATAATACAAATTGAGATTAAGGATTGACGGGATGTACAAAATCCACACTGTTACATTGTGTACATTGTACATACGCAGGTACATGTTCATGCCCACACCGGCCACAAACCAATTTTCCCCTGTTGAAATCTAATTCATTCCTGAAAGCCTCATCTGTCACTGGTAATATACAAAGGCCCAGCTTTACTTCCGTTTCCTTTACTAAATTGAATGTACCATTCGCCTCGAAATAGATCCTCTTCAATTCTCCAAGGTGAATAATGCCGTTTTCTCTCAGCATAGAAAATAGCCGTTCCTCCGACACCCTTGTACGTGATAGTTTGTCAAGTTTGAGCACTCCATCTTTCAGCAGGTAATCCATATTACCCTGTGTAGCCCGTTCAAACCTGGGAAACTGACAGGAAAGAGCAGAGATGATCCGTTGTCCCGATACGACGATGAAAGCGACTACAATAGCCGGAATCAGGCCTTTATCAAAACTTAATATGGGGAGGCCTACCGCAGCGGCCAGTGATGCCAGGGCAATCAACTCATTCCGGGTAAGATGTGAAGCCATTCGTTTGCCCATCAGCCGCATACAGCATACGAGCAGCAGGTACACAAATGCAACTCTTAAAATAATCTCCAGGTAGTACCCCGCAGGAGATGTTCCGAATAGTATTCTTTGCAGATCTGTCCAATGTATATCCTGAGGTTGCATAGCTAAATATTAATTTGTGCGGGCGCCCATTCATCCTGTTTACACACATCACAGGCGCCATGGTCTGATGCACGTAAATTCCCGCACGAAGTACAGGCTTTCAGTGGCTCTTCAGCCCTGGTAACATGAAGTTCATTGTCCGTTGTGGGTAAAGTAGACAGGCCGGGCGACGGGGTTTTCATTTTATAAATGCTGAATGCGCCGGAGGCTTCCAGGTATACTCGCTTTACCTGCCCCAGCTGGTAAATTTCCTGGCTCCTTAATATGGTAAATAACTGCTCCTTTGTAATAAGCGCTTTTTTGAGTGCAGGTAACTGAATCACGCCTTCTTTTACAACAATGGAAAATTTCCCCTGCGTCAGGTTTTCTATCTTTTCGTTATGTACGCCCAGCCAGGTAATGCTACGTTGAAAAATGGCTATCAGCAACAATGCGAGCGCTCCCTGCATTAATCCCTTATCAGGGATTTCAGCCATTGCACCAATGATCGCACCCAGCATGATGACGATCGCCAGTTCTGTGATCGTTAATTGCCCCGACATTCTTTTGCCCAACGGCCGGACTATAAATTGAAGCAGGATGACAATCACGACAGTCCTGATGAGCACTTCCAATAAAAAAGAAGCGGGCGCTTCGCCAAATAAAATCCGATGTAATTCTTTCATCATTAAACACAATAATGTCCCGTGATTAATCTGATACAGCTTAATCGAAGCAAATTTGTGCCATTTAAAAAATGGCACTTTTGAAAGCTTTTAAGAGAATTATTGTTACGGAGTGATGAAGCTAGTCCTCGTTTAGTTTGTAGACCCGTGAATATGTTTTTTCCCTGTTCTTGTTGTGCCAGATGGAAAAGGCAATGAACTCATTATTCTCGCCCAGCAAACTGCCGCGCATGTCGAAATTAGGAAACTGACACACAATAGCCCGCTTGTCTGAGAATTCAAATTTGCCGATCAGGTCTTCGTCGAACTCAATTCCATCAAAGCTGGACTGATCTATGATCCTGGTAGTCAGGACTACTTCACTCTTTTCTTCGGTAAATCTCAGGGAGGTTTTGTAGATATAGCCGTCAAAATTTCCGCCTGCTACCCAGTCGATCCGGGCGTCAACAGGGCCTTCATACACCTTGTCAAATGCAATTTTTTCAATACTCATAGGATAGTAAAAATATGGGACCGTAAATTATAAAAATTTATCAAATATCCCACTTACTTCGGCAAATCTTCTTCCTTAGGCTCCCTGTTTCTATTTGCCATCCTGAGTATATGTCTCATTCTCATAAACGATACACCTGACATATAACCTATGTTCAACTGTATACGAAAGCCGCTATAACGCTCCAGTCCTCCGATATACGGGCTATATCTTGGCGTCCAGACGTATTTTGCACAAAAGTCATAAGTAAGGCGTTTGCCCTGACGGGTGAACATGCCGAATCCTCCTTCTATCGCAAACTTCTTCTGGGAGTAGTCGGTAGAACCCATGCCGCTTGCCTGGCTACCCTTGATTCTGATCAGGGTCGTATTCACCGCTCCTACCCCCAGTAAAAGATATGGTTTTGGCTCTGCCGCCAGCAACCCTCTGAAAAAATTCCGCTTTGATGTCAGGAAGCCCGCCTCTATTTCGTCCGCCTCCTTCGCGATCTCTTCGTCCAGCTGACGAATGGCCGCCCACTGGCGTCGCTTATAGCCCTCCGGATACAACCCTTTCAGGCCCCATTTTAAGTAGGTAAAGTTCGTAAGAATCATACCCATCGAAGCATTGATGGCTATACTGTTGGTACCAGTGATAGACATAAAATTTTCCGTTCTGTTTAAGGTCATCTCAGTCCCCATACGGTGGCGGTCGGTAATGTAATTCTCTGTCGCGAAACCAAAGTAGAACTTTCGTTCTATGATGCTGACATGCGTTTTCTGGTCCTCCCCACTCCTGAAAACGTTCGGAATGAGTGTAACGCCCAGAGGTATACTAAAAATGGAATTTCCCTGGTAGCTGTCGAGCAGCTGATCTGACAACTCTTTTTTCATGTGGGCGTACATCTTTTCATAGCGTTCCAGCCTTTCCACTTCCCATTCATAATCATTTTCACTGGTCATCTTCCTCTTCCGGATAAAAAACAGGGTGTCTGCTGCAATTTCTGTAGTACTCAGCCTAAAATGAGCCGGCCCGTGTTCCCGGTTCACTTTGTGCAGGGGAAACATCATATCTCCCAGATAAGTATTTACAACAGACATACCCGGTTGCATAAACATCATCCCGGGCCATGTAGTAAAGTAACCCGGCATGACAGACATTGCAGGAACCATGGTCGCGCCCATCGCCGCGCCTTCCAGCGCCATATCTACCTTCCGGATACCTTTGATCTGACTTAGCTGTATGGTATCGAATTCATGCATGGGTATTTTGTTAGGCAGGCGAATAGGAAGTGGAATGGGCAAGGGAATAGCCGGAACCGGGATAAAAGGGGATCGCTTTAAAAAAATAAGTGCGCTGTCCGTCGCCTTGATCAGGTTGGATTCGACATAGTAAGTATGAGTTCTGAAATCAGTACGGGTAATCGGTTGTTCCATCCTCAGTTTTCTATCAGACCAAAACCATAACCTGATAAAATTCCCCGGTTTAACCGTATCGGTATTCCCTGTTATTGTATTCTCAATAAGCAACACCCGCTGTGTGCGCTCCATTGGCATAGAAGGTCCCGGAGGCTGAGACCAGGCAAATAAAGGAATGAAAGCAAATAGCGTAACAGGCAATAAATACTTCATCCGGCAAATCTATACGCACCTGTATCTGCCAAAAAATAATCAGGGAAAACCGTACAATTTTATTGGAGAATCGTCAGTACATTACTCCGGTAGGTATCTCCCACCGGCAGCTTGTTTCCAGCGACAGTTGCATATCTGCTGGTGACATAACTCACTTTGTGACGGGGCACGATATATGACCGGTGAATGCGCATAAATTGATTGGCAGGCAGTCTGCTCATCATTTCCTTGAGCGACATCATCGACAATAAGGGATACTTTGCTGTGATGGTATATATCTTTACATAATTGTTCAACCCTTCAATATACAGGATATCTGACAGCCGTACCGTCTTCGTCTGGTAATCGACCCTGATCGTCAGTGAGGGCGACATCTCTTTGACTTGCCTATGCATGGCTGCTTTCAGGATGGCCTGTTCGAAACGCTCTTCTGAAAAGGGTTTGAGCAGGTAGTCGATAGCAGCGACATTGAAGCCTTCTACGGCATATTGCGGATGGGCAGTGGTAAAGATGACCATCGGCAGCTGCGGCAACGACCGGTAAAAAGACAACCCATTGACATCTGCCATTTCAATATCCAGCAATATCAGATCAACAGGATGTGTAATGAGATATTCCCATGCCTGCTCCGGATTTGTAAACTGCCCTTTCAGGTTGATGCCTTTCAGTTTGTCGCTGTAATGAGCGAGAATTTCATGAGCAATCGGCTCGTCGTCAATGCTAATAACATGTAAGGGAATCATAAAGTTACATTGAGTTGAACAATAAATTGCTGCGCCTGCTCACGGATAGTGAGCACATATTGACCTGGATATATCAATTCCAGTCTGCGTTTTACATTACTAATACCAACCCCATCATGTGAAGACGTCATGACAATTGTATTGACGGCGCTGAATTGGACTGTATCTGCATTGATATGTATGTCAATCAGCACAATTGTATCCCTGCTGGAAGAAATCCCATGTTTGAAACAATTTTCTATAAAAGGAATTAAAATAAATGGTGCGATCTGTTGTCCATCTGCCTCTCCCGTGATATGCAATTCCACTTTGTTATTGTGCCCAAGCCGCAACTGCTGCATCTCACAGTAGTTCCTGATATGGTCCAGCTCTTTAGTGAGCGGAACTTTGTCCGCATTGCTGTCGTACAATACATAGCGCATCATGCTTGCCAGTTTCAAAATGTAGGCAGGTGTTTGTGGTGATTTCTTTATTGACAATCCATAAATTCCATTCAGGGTATTGAAGAAAAAATGTGGTTGCATCTGTTGCTTCAGTGCCGATAGTTCGAAGGCTGTTTTCTCTTCGGACAATTGTTTCCATTCATAGCGTTTACGGGCGATGTATGATAACATAAACGCCGCTGCCAGCAAAACTAATTGTGGTAAAGGCAAGTTTAAGGGATCCAGAAAATCAAATCCTGTAAACAAGCGGCTAAGTACGACCGGCAGGTATACCACACTGAGGGCATACAGGATAAGTGCAAGAAAATAAAGCATTCTTCGACGGTAATAAAAAAAAGGTATAAACAGGTAGAAATTCAGAAAGTAGCCTCCCGCTGCCATCAGATTGTACAGCATCACAGAGTAATACAATTCCCTCGCCGTTAGCGTCAGTAAATGCCTGGGGGGATACGGTACAAATATGGTCAGGCAGACGATGAAAACTACCAGTATAGTATGAAAAGTGTATTTCATAGAGGAAAAATAGCCCGAAGGAAATTTTCAACCTATACCCCTTGTCTTAAATGATAAAATCACGAGATGAAACACCGCTTTTTGTAGACAAAAATTTGTTAAAGTTTATCCATCAATATTTAATCATTCCCCTGGCACCATCACTGTTGTCTTCCCGGGCGACTTACCCCAAGACACAATAGCTTCCCTGATAATGCAGGCCCCCACACGTATCTGAACTGGAAAATTGGTCACATTGGAATTGATTTCACCCTGTATAGGGCAGTTAGCGGTGCCATACCATTCTTTATAAGTCAATAGCAGGAATTGTTAAATGATCCTGAATCTGTAGGCCTGGTGCCGGTCGCCCACTGCATCCATTACGGGTAGTTGATTGATCGACTGCCAGGGAGGCCAGGAGCAGTGATTACCCCTGATGGGATGACTGGAATCGGGATCGTCATAGATTTCGGCTATACATAAGCATTCGAAAATCAGGGCCAAAAGTCGACTAAATTAAATAAATTCTAAAATACCAAGGGTCTCTTTGAAATAATTCCCGAAATATAAAATGGGTATTGACAATAATAAAAATCCTGATAACTTTGTCATCAGATGACACGACATCGAAAGTAAAATATAGACTTTAATTAATACTTTAAGAAGCAATGGCAAATTATTTTAATTCTTTACCCCTCAGGGAGCAGTTGAACCAATTAGGTGTATGCGAGTTCATGGACGTCGCAGAATTTGCTGACGGCATAGCTGCCCTCAAAGGTAAGAAAGTAGTTATCGTTGGAGCAGGTGCTCAGGGATTAAATCAGGGTCTGAACCTCAGAGATAGTGGTCTGGACATTTCCTACGCACTGCGTCAGGAAGCGATCGACAACAAAAGAGATTCCTGGAAAAATGCAACTGACAACAACTTTAAGGTTGGCACATTCGAAGAACTGATTCCAGGTGCTGATGTGGTAGTGAACCTCACTCCTGATAAGCAACATACTGCTGTGGTAACTAAGATAATGCCTTTGATGAAAAAGAATTCTACCCTGCTGTACTCTCACGGGTTCAACATTGTAGAAGAAGGTATGCAAATCCGCAAAGACATCACCGTTATAATGGTAGCGCCTAAATGCCCGGGTTCTGAAGTAAGAGCAGAATACCTGCGTGGGTTTGGCGTTCCTACCCTGATCGCTGTTCACCCGGAGAACGATCCTGAAGGTAAAGGCCTGGAGCAGGCGAAAGCATATTGCGTTGGTACAGGTGGCCACAGAGCTGGTGTACTGCGTTCTTCTTTCGTAGCTGAAGTAAAATCTGACCTGATGGGTGAGCAAACCATCCTGTGTGGTCTGCTGCAAACCGGCTCTATCCTGTCTTTTAACAAAATGATCGAGAAAGGCATCGACGCTGGTTACGCTTCCAAACTCGTACAATACGGCGTTGAAGTGATCACCGAAGCCCTGAAACACGGTGGCGTAAGCGGTATGATGGATCGCCTGAGCAACCCTGCGAAAGTAGCCGCTTTCAAAATCTCTGAAGAACTGAAGACCATCATGCGTCCGCTGTTCCAGAAACACCAGGATGACATCATGAGCGGCGAATTCAGCAGCACCATGATGAAAGACTGGGCAAACGGTGATGCGAACCTCCTGAAATGGAGAGCCGAAACCGGAGAAACTGCGTTCGAAAAGACCCCTGCCGGCGACGTTAAGATCGGCGAACAGGAATACTTTGACAACTACACCCTGATGGTTGCATTCATCAGAGCTGGTGTGGAACTGGCTTTCGAAACAATGGTGGAAGCAGGTATCAAAGCTGAATCTGCATACTATGAGTCACTGCACGAAACACCACTGATCGCAAATACCATCGCGCGCAAGAAACTGTTCGAAATGAACCGTGTCATCTCTGATACCGCTGAATATGGCTGCTACCTGTTCGATCAGGCATGTAAACCATTGCTGGCTGACTTCATGAAAACTGTTGATACTGACCTCGTTGGTAAAAACTTCAATGAAGGTAAATCCGGTTCCGTTGATAATGCTGAACTGGTACACATCAATGCTATCCTGCGCGACCATCCGGTTGAAGTAGTAGGTAGAAAACTGCGTAAAGCAATGACTGCAATGAAGGCAATCAAAACTGCCTAAGATATAAGATAAGAGAGGTTGTATCAAAAATGATACGGCCTCTCTCCTTACCTGCCTGCAGGCCTTTCAAAGGAGGTTATTGCTATCAATACTACCTCTTCATTCAGAAATTGGAATAAGATGTCAGAGTCCGTTGTTAAAGTTTTAAATCTGAATGTCAGGTTTAAAGACAAGATTGTATTAGATAATTTAAGCTGGAATATAGTTCGTGGACAAAACTGGGTGCTGAACGGAATAAGTGGGAGCGGAAAAACAGTCCTTGCCCAACTGATAGAAACACCCAAAGGAATCGACGGCAGTATTGAATATAACTTTGATAAGAACAGCCCTCTTCCCCCACAGGTACTCTATGTATCTAACTGGTACCATTTCAGGAACTTAGAAGGCGATGCTAATTTCTACTACCAGCAGCGCTACAATCGTAAACAGGCGCGAGAAACCCTGACCGTTCTGGGCGATTTTAAAGTCTTTGGCAAAGAAAAGCAACTCGATATAGCCGATGCAGATAAACTGATTGATGCACTCGGCTACAGAGAACTACTTGATTCACAGCTCATAGAGCTCTCCAGCGGGGAACATAAAAAGCTGCAATTAATCAAAGCGCTTTGGCTGAAACCCCAACTGCTGATCCTGGACCAGCCTTATGCCGGCCTGGATGTAGCCTCCAGAAAGAACTTAAATACCCTGCTGGAAGAACTCTCCGGGTTAGGGTCTCAATATATTCTGATCACCAACGACACCAACGTTCCCAATAATGTGCATCAGTATGCGCAGATCATGGATGGTAAACTGGTAGCCACTCCTAACAATAACCACAATAGTGAAATCCTGCACGAACTGGAACCGCTGCCTGCATTTCTTACGGAGAAGCCCGTGTATCATGCAGAACAGGTTGTGAAGATGGTAGACATGAATATTCATTATGGTGAAAAACAGGTACTGAGCAATATCAACTGGGAAGTAAAAGCCGGCGAGAAATGGCTGCTGCAGGGACACAATGGTTCCGGTAAGTCTACCTTACTCAGCCTCGTTTGTGCGGATCATCCACAGTCATACGTAGATGGGCTTTATCTTTTTGGTAAACAACGTGGTAGTGGGGAGAGCATCTGGGATATCAAGGAAAAGATCGGTTTGATCAGTCCCGAACTGCACTGGTACTTTGATCCCAGCGCAACAGTCTTTTCCAGTATTGCATCCGGGTTTTATGATTCTATCGGCCTGTTCAAACAGCTCCCCTATTCCCAGACGGTGAAGGTGCGGGAAATACTAGCCTTCCTAAACCTGAAAGAGGTACAGCATGAACTGCTCAACACCCTGCCATTAGGCAAACAACGCCTGGCACTGCTGGCAAGAGCGATTATCAAAAATCCGGAATTATTGATCCTGGATGAGCCTTGTCAGGGACTGGACAATGACCAGACACAATACTTCAATAAGTTTGTCGACAAACTTTGCGCAAACGGTACGACATTAATATACGTAGGCCACTACGAATCGGCCCTTCCCTCCTGCCTGGAAAAAAGAATACTACTCGATAAGGGACACGTGGTAAAAATAGAAACGATTCAATAGTTGACACGACAACACTTATGACTAAAATACATAGGAAAACACTTGCAGAAGAAGTTGCGGATCGCATCAATGACCTGATAGTCAATGGGACTTATCGGGTAGGCGAAAAGCTGCCGAATGAAACGGATATGATGACTTCTTTTGGAGTGGGTCGGTCGACAATCAGGGAAGCCATTAAGTTACTGGCCAATATCGGCATTCTGGATGTACGCCATGGCGTCGGATCTTTTGTGAATGAACTGGTGAGCTCCCGCGAGCCTATCGATGTGCGCTTAAGTAAAGCGGATACCAAACACATAGACGAAGTACGCGCCTGGCTGGAGATCAAAATGGCGGAGAAAGCAGCCATGAACCGTACGGAAGCTGATATCCGCAACATGGCAGAAGTGCTGCAGCGTAGAGATCATTTTGGCAAAACAGGCCAGATTGAACAAAGTATTGACGAAGACCTGGCTTTTCACAGCTGTATGGCCCATGCTACCTGCAACCCCGTGCTGGAAGACCTGTACAAGGCAACGGCCAAACACGTAAAAAGATACCTGCTGGATACCATGCGGGATACCTCCATCATGACCGTCACCCAGCAGCTGCACGTCGAATTATTAGCAGCCATCACCCGCCAGGACTGCGAACAGGCCATCGCCTGCATAAAGGAAATACTGGAATATTGAATATAACGTACATTTACGGCCAAAAAACCTATGAAAAAGGCCATGTATTTATTAGGGGTGGCTATAATACTGACTATTCCAACCTATGCGCAACCCTTCACGCAATTATTCCGGCAGGCAATAGAGTCTGGCATGTTCTCCGGACAGGCCGTGATTCTCAAAGATGGCGCGGTCGTTTATGGTAAGCAAAACGGCTTCTCCGAGAATAGCTCCAAAAGGCCACTCACTGCCAATACCCTTTACAATACAAACTACCTTACCAAACAATTCACCGAAGAAATTATCCGCCAGCTGATCAGTGAAGGGAAACTGGATGAATTGTCTTCTGTAGACCAGTTTGTAAACATTTTCCCACCCTCAACAGGAAAGGCAATTACCGTTGCGCAATTGCTGACCATGCGCTCTGGTTTGGGTGACTATGAACATAGTCCTGACTATGCGAAGATCAGGAAGACCGATTTCAAACTGAATGACCTGCTCCAGATTATCTCATGGCAACCTTTATTATTTAATCCGGGTACGGGAGAGGCTTATTCCAATTCTGCCTACGTGGTATTGGGAGCTGTGATCGAAAAAATCACGGGACAGTCTTTCGGAGAGGCCGTACGTACAAGAATTGCAACACCTCTGGGGATGACGAATATTGCTTACACAAAGGCAGAGAAACTGGCAGCGACTACCCGCGCTTATGGACAGATCGTTAACCCTGACGGAACGAAAACCAATGTAGACGATATTGAAAACGGCCATCCGGATGAAGGGATCTATACCACCCTGGACGATATGCTGAAATTTGTAGAGGCCAAACGCAAACAACAACTTCCCTCCCATTACAGTTATCCCCTGAGTATGGAGCTTACAGGCAGCTTACCTGCATGGACGTCGGCCATAGGATACACAGAAGATGGATATAGCTACGTGATCCTCTGTAATATGGGAGAGTCTGCAGAGCGCCTGGCACCCCGTGTGTTGTCTGTAATGAAAGACGGTACCTATTCACCATTTACGCCACCTACCCAACTGACTTTGTATAAGTGGATAACCAGCAATGGAATGCCTTATGTAGAACAACATGTACGTGAACTGTGTGAATCAAATGGAAAGAAATTTGATGCAAATTTTTTAAACGCGAATGGGGATATTTTCATGCAGGCCAAACAAACGGGATTCGGAATTGCATTGTTCAAACTGAATGTAAAGCTGTTCCCGGCTGCCGCTGTTGCATACGAATATTTGGGTAATGCATATATGCAGATCGGTGATAAAGCCAATGCGGAAATCAATTACAAAAAAGTGATGGAGTTAGATCCTAAAAACGGTCGCGTGAAGGACCTGCTGAACGCTAAGTAACCTTTTTGATTGATGGCCGGATGTGCCCACAGCAGATAAAATAAAAGTGCGTGTATCTTTTCGGTACACGCACTTTTATTAAATGAACTTTCTATTTTATGCATGGTATATCAAATTGATACAACATTCATTCATCGGTTTTATCGATGCTTTACATAGAAAAATAACATTTTGCCGATCCATAGAACTTCAGACCTTTGCAAAGATTTATGGAACAGCTTATTGAAAATACAAAACCACCCTATGCTGTCCTGTTGCTGACAGGGTTTTCACAGATCCTGCTCTGGGGTGGATCCTATTTCCTCCTATCAGTATTATCAGCTTCCATTATGCAGGAAACCGGCTGGTCTTACCAGCAGGTATACGGCTGCCTGTCTTTAGGACTTCTTACCTCAGGGTGTCTGCTACCTGCTATTGGAAAAGTAATCCAGCATACCGAAAGGAATTATATCCTTCACTACACCGGTATTGTAATGGGCATAGGACTGATCATCATAGGACTGGCTACTACCTACCCATTGTTTGTACTGGGCTGGGGGGTCATCGGTGTTGGCATGGGCATGGGGCTCTACGACGCCCTCTTTGCTTCCCTGGGAAAGCTATACGGCAGGAAAGCTAAAAAAATGATTGTATGGGTCACGCTCATTGCCAGTCTGGCGCCATCCATATCATGGCCATTCACTTCATTACTGCTCCATCAATCAGGCTGGCGGCATACCTGCTTTACACTGGCAGGAATTTTAATGATCAGCATTTATCCCATTCACAGATATATCTTCCCTCCTGTGGCTGCCACTGTGCAGCTGGCAAATACAGGCAGTATTTCCTTTCGCACGAGAATCTTCTACCTCCTTCTGGCCAATTTCACCATCGGTGCGATCATTACTACAGGCATCGTAGTGCACCTGATAGATATTCTGAGTGCCAGGAAGATTGATATGTCTACCATCTTAATGATCGTAGCATTTCTTGGTCCCAGCCAGTCTGCCGCAAGAACCCTGGAACTCCTGGTCGCCAACAGAAGTGCTGTAGAGATGGCATTTATCTCTACCATAGCCATGCTATTAGGGATCGGCCTGCTCTTCTTCCATCCCAGCCTTGCTACCATCGGTATAATTACCTTTGGAGTCGGAAACGGCATGCGCTCTGTTTTGAGAGGTACTTTACCACTGGCCATCTATGGTCCTGAACATTACCCGCTTGTCATCGGCAGGCTCGCACGCATGCCCCTGATCGCGCAGGCTGCCGCGCCTTTTATAGGAGGATTCATGATACAGCAATTCGGTACTACTATTTACCTTTGCTCGTTGTGCGCACTCTTATTGATCAATCTCATTTTAATCTGGAAAATAAAATCGTATGAATTACACTTTCAGAAAAGCTAGCCTGGAAGAACAATCGGCCATCTGGGATATCCTCACCCAGGCCATTCAAAGAAGAAAAGAAGATGGAAGTAAACAATGGCAGGATGGCTATCCCAACCCGGCCGTGGTAAAAGCAGATATCGAAAATGGACACGGCTATGTGCTGACTGAAGGTGATGAGATCCTGGGTTATGTAGCGATCCTGATCAACGACGAACCAGCTTATGCAGACATTGATGGTAAATGGCTCACAGACGGAGACTTTGTAGTATACCACCGGGTGGCGATCTCTGAGAAACACATTGGCAAAGGACTCTCAAAGGTCATGCTGAACTTCATCGATGACTTTGCTTTGCAACACGGCATTACCAGTGTAAAAGCGGACACCAACTTCGACAATGCAAGGATGATGGGCGCTTTCGAAAAAAGCGGGTATGTCTACTGCGGAGAAGTCTTCTTCCGCGGCGCGCCGAGAAAAGCCTACGAGAAAGTACTCACTCACCCTCATGTTTAAGTGCAAGCAGGATCTTTTTGAACGCTATGATCGCTTTGGTTTCATAGGCCTCCTTCAGTGAGATAATATTTGTATTGCGCACCAGTGTTTTCTCGTCAATCGGGATCGTTACCAGTTCCTTATCTATCACACTCGTTTGTACAACAATACTATACCACTTGCCGGTTTTCACCAGGTCAAGTACAGTAGGTATATCATTCACCTCGATAGAGAATTTCGGTTCCAATCCATATCTCGTAAATGTCTTGCTGATAATATGACTGCTGCTGTATCCCCTTGTCGCGATGACCAGGGGCAGCTGGCAGATCTCCTCCAGGGAAAGCAGCTTCTTCTTTGCTATTTTTGATCCTTTATTTGCCACCACTACCATAGGACTGCTAAACAGTTCCTGGTAATTAAAATGTGGCACATCCACTCCTTCATGAAAAGCGAGGCTGAAATCCAGTTCAAACTGTTCCAGACGGTCAAATAAACCTAATGAAGAGTCGTACACCACTTTCAGGTTGATCTGTGGAAACTGGGCGGCAAACTGAATCAGTGCTTTCGTAAAAAAATTCTTCAGACTATAAGCCACTCCTACCGTTACCGTACCAATATGCAGGTTATTCAGGTCCCTGATCATCTGCAGACCGTCTTCTGCTTTTTTTACCGCCTGCTTTGCATAGTCTGTAAACAACTTTCCTGCTTCAGTCAGCGTAATCTGCCTGCCAATACGATTAAAAAGCGGTGTGTTAAGCTCCGTTTCCAGTTGTTTGATCTGCTGGGAAAGTGTACTCTGACTGATATGTAGTTGCTGCGCCGCTTCAGTAAAGCTAAGTAGCTCCTGTGCCTTGATAAAATATTTAAGCTGCCTGTGTTCCATGAACGCTGTAAATAAAGAGCGAAGCTAAGTTATTCATTCAGCATACCGGCGATTATGATGACGATCATTCATCTCGATAATTGTAGTAAAAAATTGAATCTAAAGGACGAAGCGCTATAAAAACAAGGCAGGTCACATAAACCAGGGGCAAAAGAGATGAAATTGTAAAGATGACGGCAGCTCCATGCCCGCCCTTTACTTCGTAAAAGCTTGCCATGCCGGCACGTTGAATGATGGCAATAATGCGGGGTTATAAAAAACACAGGTATAAGAATATACCTGTGTGTTGCATGAACTTTTACAATAGGTCCTCTGTGTATAAAGCTGCGACTTGCAGCGGTTTTATGCTGGTTTTAGAATAGCCTTAAATTGTTGATTTGTGACGGTCTCCTGTCAACACGCCCACTCACTTTCACCATCCACTTATTTCGTGCAGGCCATGTGCGCTTACTTTGCTTTTGCAAAGCGGTCATTCAATACATCCCAGTTCAAAATATTCCAGAAATTGTCTACATACGCTGCGCGCCTGTTTTGATAATGCAGATAATAGGCATGCTCCCATACATCTAACCCCAGGATCGGCGTTCCCTTTACAATCTCAGGCAATTCCATCAATGGGTTATCCTGGTTCGCCGTCGAAGTGATCTTCAGTTGCTGCTCATCTTTTGACCATACCAGCCATGCCCAGCCTGATCCGAAACGGGTCATTGCCGCTTCGGCAAATTTTGTTTTAAATGCCTCGAATGATCCAAAAGTATGGATGATTTCAGTCGCCAGTTCGCCTGTCGCTTTCCGCTCAGCAATCGTGTTATTTTCTGATACAGCCGGTGCGGAGAACTGTGGCCAGAAGAAGGTATGGTTATAATGCCCGCCCCCGTTATTACGGATCACCGGTGGCAATTCACTGATCTTTGCAAACAATTGCTCCAGGCCAAGATCTGCGTAAGGTTTACCCTCCAGTCCCTTGTTCAGATTATCGACATAGGCCTGGTGGTGTCTGGAATAGTGAATGGTCATTGTCTGGGCGTCAATAACAGGTGCTAAAGCGTCATAACCGTATGGCAACGGTTCCAGTTTGTATGTACTCATATGCTGATCGTTTTTAACAATACGAAGGTATACAATAAACTTAATAAACCAAATGTTTATTTGGTTAAATAGTTTCATAGAGGATTTATGCTATCTTTGATATACCTAATAATTACTTTGTTTATTATGAAAATGACTTTGCCCGATAATGAGAGAGCGTTATGGCTATTGAAGACAAAAGGTCCTCAACCCCTGGTTTCGCTGGCAAAAGACCTGAATGTAAGTACTGAAGGCGCCCGTTTTCAGCTGATCAAACTCTCGAACGAAGGGTTGGTAGATACCCATACGGAGTCAAAAGGCAAAGGGCGTCCCCAGCAGGTGTGGTCCCTCACACCGGCGGGTCATGCAAGATTTCCGGATACACATGCGGAGCTGACGGTACGCCTCATTAAGAAGATGCAGGACACCCTGGGCGAAGCGGCGTTATTAGCAGTCATTGAAGCGAATGGAAAAGACGGACAGGAAAAATACCTGAAAGAACTGTCGAATGTAACAGACCTGGAGGGCAGGGTGAGTGGACTGGCCAGAATCAGGGATGAAGAGGGCTATATGGCGGCTTATTCCAGGGATGACGACGGTTATACACTGGTAGAGAATCACTGCCCTATCTGTGCCGCTGCACAGGCTTGCCTGGGCTTTTGCAAATCAGAACTGGAGACTTTTCAAACGGTATTAGGAGACAAAGCTTCTATTGAAAGAATAGAGCATATTGTAAAAGGCGGACGCCGCTGTGCGTATAAGATAAAACCACAGTAAAAACATACATGAAAGCGGAAATTCGCCAACAGGCATGAATACCTTTTCAGAAAAAAGAGGGTGTCTCATAAATAAATGAGGCACCCTCTTTTATTTGTATAAAAAAATGTATTGTTAATCAATATTTTATTAACTCTTCCTATATTTAAATATGGCAAGAGGTAAAACTTTATCCGTA
>NZ_JBCNKF010000020.1:0-160307 GCF_039596155.1 Chitinophaga sp. | reverse complement strand
GTCTTAAACAATTTACTAGTTCACGAAAACGATTGCCTGAATTCAACCGAAGATAAACGTGTCTTTGTCTTAAACAATTTACTAGTTCACGAAAACGATTGCCTGAACTCCACCAAAGATAAACACGACTTTGTCTTAAACAATCTACTAATTCACGAAAACGATTGCCTGAATTCCAGCGGGGATAAACTCGTCTTTGTCTTAAACAATTTACTAAACGACTGCGGATGCCCAAAGCCCAGCTGGTAAGCAATCTCACTCACGGACAATGTTGTCGTAGACAACTGCACCTTCGCCCTCTCTATCAGCTTTTGATGTATATGCTGCTGCGTACTTAACCCTGTCAATGCCTTTAGCATCCCACTCAGGTAATCTGCGGAAACATGCAGCTGCGCGGCTAACTTATTGACCGTCGGTAATCGCTGTTGTGTGTTCAGATGTTCTTCTAATAACGTATCCAGTTGCTCAAGCAACTGATGACTACTCTTTCTCCTTGTCAAAAACTGCCGCTGGTAAAACCTTTCTGAATAATTTAATAATGATTCCAGCAGAGAGATAATAATATTATGGCTGAAGGCATCAATGTTTGCCACACTTTCCTGCTGAATACTATTCACCAGGTGAATCAACGTACTTTCTTCTTTGTCTGACAAAAACAACGCTTCATTGACTGCGTAATCAAAAAACCTATACTGCCGCATTTTCTTTGCCAACGGTGTATTCCAGAGCAGATCAGGATGTACCATCAGCATCCATCCTCTTGCTTCCAGCAGTAACTGTGCATCTATTTCCATTCCAAAGATCTGCCCCGGTGCCATAAAGGACAATACGCCCGCATCAAAATCATATTCCTGCTGCCCATATTTTACCTTCACCTTTTTTCCAAAGCCTTGTTTCAGTGCGATGAGATAAAAATCGACCATCAGCACCTTGGGTTCAAATACCGGCACTTCTTTGATCGTATCCAGGTGCACCACACTGATTAATGGATGGCCTGCCATAGGCAGGCCCCTTAACTGGTGTAATTCGCTGATGGATTTTACGTGGTATGGTTGCATATCCAAATTTAATACGCTGCCGCAAATAAAGGTGCGAAATCCTTCAGTTTTCTCTTGCCTAATACGGGTCGATGCGCAAAGTACCTTTCCTGAACTTCCCCGGTATGCTGCGCTGCCTGCATTGCTACCAGCATAGTGGCCAGGTCTTTCGGCATTCCCATGCTTTCCAGTCCCTGCTGTACCTGCGCTGAAGGCAATGCCGGCCATTGCAGGTCAGGTTTGCCAATGGCTGTGCCTAATATCCGGGCGGCGTCATTACAGGTAAGTTCATCACTGGCAACATAACGTATTTTTATCCCCTGTGCAGGCATTTCCAGTTCCTCCACCACTACATCTGCAATATCTTCAGGAGCAACAAAAGCAATGAGGTCGTCACCGCCATAGTTGGACACGATCATACCGTATGTCTTTATCATACCAGCGAACCCATAAAAATTAGAGTAGAAAGCACCCGGTCTTAAATGTGTCACATTCACATCGGAGAGGTTGTTGAAATATCTCTCCGCGTTATGTTCTTTCATTACCTCTGCTGCCCATCCGCTCAGGTTGATCACCCTTTTGATGCCATTGACTTTGATAGCCGCTACATAATTGGTAGCGATATTGGAAAAATAGGCGAATTGATCCGGCGCTGTCATATTGAATGGGATCATGCAGTACACTGCATCTGCGCCTTTGAATGTGGCTGAGAGAAAAGCGCCATCTTCCAGGCTGCCAATGGCAGGCTTAGCGCCCAGTGCAGCAATGGCTGCTGCTTTTCCCGCATCGCTGCTGATTACCGTGACATCATATCCTTTTTCGATTAACGAAATGGTGAGTGGTTTACTGATATTACCTAATGATCCTGTAACTACGACTTTCATACAATTGTGATTTTACACAAAGGTATCGGCCCCCCTAAAAGTGGACGTAGCCAGATACGGACTACTTGTAGCCAAATCCTGTAACTTTACGAAATGAAAGCAGGTCAGTTCATACACGCCAGTTCGCTATTGGATGATAGCATATTTGAAGACGCGGTTATCTTTCTCACGGAGCATAACGCCAAAGGAGCCATGGGGTTTATTATCAACCGTCCATTTCCCAGGGGACTGACAGAACTGGAAGAATTTAAACGGGGTATTCCCTTCCCTTTATATGAGGGAGGACCTGTGGACCAGGAACATCTTTTCTTTGTACATCAACGGCCGGATCTGATTCCCGGTGGTACGCCTGTTATAGAAAAAGTATACTATGGGGGAGATTTTAAATCTGCCGTTGCACATATCAATCAACGCAACCTGACCAGCCGGGATATCAAGATATTTATAGGCTATTGTGGCTGGGATCAGGGCGAACTGGAAGCAGAAGTTGCAGAAGGTAGCTGGACTGTTACTGATACTGGCGAAATCTTTAATTAATTACACCCTGCACGGATATTAAATACCTACCAGCTATCATGTCTGAGATCAGGGCAAATCAGAAGCAGCACACAGCCAGACTGTTACCAACAACTCCGAAATCTTTAATTAACTACCCGTGTATTATAATAACTAACATGCTATCATGTCCGAGATCAGGGCAAATCACAAGCAGCACACAGCCAGACTGTTACCAACAACTCCGAAATCTTTAATTAACTACTCGTGTATTATAATACCTACCAGCTTTCATTTCCGAGATCAGGGCAAATCGCAAGCAGCACACAGCCAGACTGTTACCAACAACTCCGAAATCTTTAATTAACTAATCGTGTATTATAATACCTACCAGCCATCATGTCCGAGATCAGGGCAAATCAGAAGCTGAACACAGCCAGACTGTTACCAACAACTCCGAAATCTTTAATTAACTAATCGTGTATTATAATACCTACCAGCTTTCATTTCCGAGATCAGGGCAAATCGCAAGTAGCACACAGCTAAACTATTACCAACACTACCGAAATCTCTACTTAATTACCCCCTGAAAATCCGCGTGCCCCGCTATCAACTGGTACAGGATATTATGCCCTGTATTATTCAGGTGAATACCGTCGCTATACGACACACTTGCTTTGATCGTTCCATCCGCCGCTGCCAGGGTATCATACACATTGGCCATGTGTGCACCATAAGCCAGCTTCATCTTTTCATTCAGGGTCTTTAACCTTGTTCTATGCGCCTCGTCCTTAAAGTTCCGCGGTTGAGTGCCAAAAATAATATACTTCACCTTTGCTGAATCCAGCAGGTGGGTGATCAATGCATAATTATCCATGATCTCATCGTCTGAATAATCATTGGCCACATCATTTGTAGGATAAGACATGATTACCAGCGAAGGCCGGAAAGACAATGCTGCTGTAACGTTATGATTGGTATCCGTGGCAGGACGGCCCTCTTTGGTATATCCTTTCGGAATACCCTGATAAGTAGTAAGTCCTACAATACCGAGGTTATAATAAGTCAATATCCGCTTATTCTCCTTTGTCGCCTGTTTCAACCTGTTTACCCACGAAGAATCAACAGGTGTTGCGCCCATACCGGCAGCAGTAGAAGATCCCATGATAACAATTCTGGCAGAATCTGGTTTCGTACCTACCGGGTTAGTAGGTGTAGGCGGGTTAGTCCCTGGGTTTTGGGGGTCAGCATTTTCAGTTTTGCTACATGCAATCAAAAAGGTCCCCAACACAATGATGGTGTATAGATAATGTTTCACAGCTGCAAAGTTATCGCAGCCCCTAAAATGCCCCATCACATGTTCATGTTACACCGCATACAGAATAAAATTAATTTATCCGGAAAAACTATGTATTAATAATTTTTATTCATGAGCTCTTCATCATGCGTCTCAAAACCGATCTCTACAACTCTTCTACCCTCCTCCTGTACCTTGTCAGTTTTACCAAAACTGGATCCAGCTCATTAAAGACAACACCGAAGAAGCGTTTTAACAGTTTTCCCGGTACGCGAACATCTCTTTCGAACCGCACGATTTCCCGGATTTCCCGTTCTGACAAACCGTCTTCCCGCATCTCCTCCAGTTCTTCCTCTTCAAATAAAGGATCATCTGGGGATTCCTGCTCTTCCGGCAGCGGGGAGCCGAGTTCAAAATAAACCGATTCCTCTGAGCCGTGTTTGGCGCGTATGCGTTTTCCCCCTTTGATCAGGGTATAGCCATATTCCCCTACGGTTGAGTGCTGCAGCAGGGCCCCTATCTCTGCCTCCGGGAATCTTTCTACCAATGCTTTTGCCCGGGGGTGTAGTACCACATCAAAAAACTCAAAAGGGAGTGCCTTTTCTACCAGGATCAGGCACCCGTTATATTCCCCTGCGAATAATGTTTGAGGCGTATTCGTATCAAACAAATTGACTTCCTTATCAGGTGCAAGTTCCTGCAATAAAAAGTCTTCCACATCCTTCACTCCTGCCCCCTTTATAAGAACGTAATACTTATTCCATGCCATTGGCGACTGCTTTTTAAAATTTATTTCCCTGATGTCATTCTTCATCTCTACAGGGAACTCCGTATTTATAAACCGGATGTAATGTACTTTCTTTATCAGATACATTCCCAATGCTTCCGGATAACAGCTATCCTTTTCACCACCTGACATAAAAGATCTGACAGCAGGATTATGACATTCCGGCCCCACAAATGATTACCGGCATTCACAAACCAGCAGCAGCCAGCTCACTGTATAAGCTCGTGGTATCTCTTGTCCTGATTTCCGGATTTTGTATCTTCGCGCCGCAAAATTTAACGAATGAATACCCCAATCACTTACATCGAAGGCGATTTGATCGTCGAGGCGAAAGCCGGAAAATTTGATGCCATTGTACACGGCTGTAACTGCTTTTGTACCCAGAAAAAAGGCATTGCCCCCCTGGTAGCCAAAGCTTTTGGCGCTGACAAATTTCCCCTTGAAGCAAAGCAATACAAGGGTGACCGGACAAAACTTGGTAAAATAGACTACCAGACAGTAACCCTGTCCAATCAACAACCGCTGACTATCATCAACGCCTATACACAATATGACTACAGGGGCGAAAAACCTTTCGACCCGGTAGCTTTCAGGCATTGCATGCAGGCAATCAATAGCCGGTTCAAAGGCGGACATATTGGTATGCCTTTGATCGGAGCCGGTCTTGCCGGGGGTAACTGGAATGAAATCAGTGAAATAATTACGGAAGAATTAACAAACTGTCAGGTCACAGTCGTCCGCTTAAAGCAGTGAGATCCGCTGCTCTAACAATTTAATTTTCCCCATCCAATAGCCTTTGGCTTCTTCTCTTTCTTTGTTGCTTTCCTGTCGCAACTGTTGCAACTCACCATTGTAAATGGTAATCAAGCCATTGAGATGCGAGATCATCCCTTCTTTGGTATTAGGAACATACCCTGGTCCCGAGCAGCCACACGAGTGATAGGCCATGCCCACTGAGTATAACAACCGTAAGTGTTCCCATGCTTTGATCTTGCCTTTTCCAGGCGCTTCGAAGTCCATGCCCATGTCTGCCATCAACTCCCCGCAATCCGGGCACCTGGCCAGTTTAGCATGTGCATGCCCCCCCGTTCCGGAGCAGGAACAGTCGTCAGAAATACGTCTTTTAAAAGTCTTCCGGCATTTAAAACAAGCATAGTGTGGCTTGTATACGGAATATCCATATCGACACATATATACAGTTAATTAGGGTAATGTGGTGTAAAGATAAAAAGCTCCCGGCAGAGCATTTCTTTATAAAATGTTATAATTTATGAATACTTACAACTACAGGTGCCTAGAATTGAAAATGTTACAGCTCATGGGTAGAATTGTTAAAATTTAACAAATTGATGTACGTTTAAAGTAGTATTTAACAAGGCCCGGTTATATTTGTGAAATAACTTAATTGAAAAATGACATCCAGAATTGTATCCCTGATCCTGTTTGTAACTGTCTGCTGTTCCTGCCATCGAATCAAACACAAATTATCCCAGGCAAAAAATGCTGCGATTGAAAAAGTGCTGCCCGTTGAAAATGATAAACAGGTTTTTGCAAGAAGATTTCAGCATGTGACCTATACAAACCTGAAAGTGTATACAGATTATTTAGGCGCTGATTACAAGGAGCTGCTCAGCTTCAACTGTAGTCCGGCCGACCTGCAAAAAATAGTGGCAGACAAGCATATGGTGCAGGCGCACGAACCAGAAGAAGGATTGGTATTCGCAGATAATATTAGCTGGTGGGATAGAGATAAAATGAGCAAAATCCGTCCGTATAAGTGCGGTAAAGACTTTGAAGACCAGGAGTACCTCTGGTATGATAATGCGACTATGCAGGCCTGGTACCTGGTTTATAGCCTGTAAATAATTATCTTTAATGCATGAATAATACCTACCAACCCATCAACTGCGATTATTATGACCGCCTTGAGGCCTGGGCGACAATGCGTACTATCTGTCTCATCCGTTTCAGATCAGAAGACGGGCAAACACAGGAAGTGTCGTCCCGCATAGCCGATCTGTTCGTGCTCGATAAAGTAGAATATATGCGCCTTGAAAATGGCCTGGTACTGAGGCTTGACTCTCTTGTTGATGTGAATAATATCCCACTGCCTACTCACTGCTGATCAATCAGCTGCAATACCTCCCGCCAGCCATAGGTATGCCAGGAAACGCTGTTATGCCAGGGATGTAATCAATGCAGTCGCCGCCGCCTGATACCCGGGAACAACCCAAACAGTCCTGTTCTAATTCCCTTTTAATCTCAGCATCGCTCCTGCTTCGAAAACCTTACATTTACATCATGTCAGCACAAACAACAATCATCATCATAGGTGCCGGTGCCGCCGGCCTTATTGCAGCCAAAGAACTCTCCGATCAATATAAAGTAACCGTTCTGGAAGCTCGTCCGCAAGCAGGTGGAAGAACAACCACCCACTACCCTGCTCCGGGTATTCACATTGAAACCGGCGCCGAATTCGTGCATGGCGAACTACCCATTACACTTTCTTTACTGAAAGAAGCGGGTATTCCTTACACGCCCATCAATGGTGATATGTACCTTGCCGAAAACGGTGAACTCAAACAGGAAGAAGCATGGATTGAAGACTGGGACCAACTGCTCGGTCACATGGGCAAGGCCCCGGCAGCTACAACTATGCAGCAGTTGCTGGATCAATACTATCCAGCCGCGCAATATGCCGCACTACGTGAACACGTCAGCGGCTACGTGGAAGGATATGACCTGGCAGACCTCGACAAGGTAAGCGTGAAATACCTCTATGATGAATGGACACTGGAACAGGGCACCAATTATAGAATAGACAACGGGTATACCACCCTCATTAATTACCTGCGAAAAGATATTGAACTGATCACCAATCAGACCGTACAACACATCTCCTGGGAACCGGGACACGTCACCATCAAAACCCAGGACAAAACCTATACAGCAAGCAAAGTACTCATCACAGTTCCTATCAATATGCTTCAAAATGAAAGCATACAATTCTCCCCGGCATTGCCTGCATATACAGCAGCA
Source organism: Chitinophaga sp. (assembly GCF_039596155.1). Classification (GTDB taxonomy): domain Bacteria; phylum Bacteroidota; class Bacteroidia; order Chitinophagales; family Chitinophagaceae; genus Chitinophaga. The sequence goes on along the minus strand of NZ_JBCNKF010000020.1, from coordinate 152,768 downwards.
GCAAAGCAAATCGGGTGGGGAACCGTGATCAAATTTAACCTGCTCTTTAAACAGGCCTTCTGGAAGAGAGACATTGGCTTTGTACTGAGTGATGAAGAAGTGCCTGTGTGGTGGACACAATCTGAAAATAGTCTAGTCCTTACCGGGTGGATGGGAGGCCCCAGGGCAGCCGGCTCACAGACAGACTTACTGGAAAGAGCCCTGCATGCGCTTGCTAAAATTTTCAATGAACCCAACACAGCTGAACTGCTGGATCAGGGTTTTGTTCACAACTGGTCAACAGAGCAAGGCATACATGGTGGGTATTCATACGGGATGCCATCGTCAGAAAGTGCCAAAGCCGTACTGACAACACCTGTAGCCAATACCCTTTACTTTGCCGGGGAGGCACTGTACTCCGGGGATAGCCCGGGAACAGTAGAAGCCGCATTACACAGCGGAAGAGAAACTGCTCATAAAATAAAAAGCCCCCAGGTCTAAAGGGGGCTTTTTAATTTTATCAATGCTTTGGCTTTGGAATCACCTTGTACTGACCATCCACGATCAGGTCTTTCAACCACACCCCGTATTTCTTTTTATTCACCTTCTCATTGTATTCTTCATCCAGTATGACTCTACCTTTATTGATCTCATAGTAAATGTACGGCACATAATATACTGAATCAGGAGAGGGATAAGGAACTACATTGTACGCACCACCTACTTCCATCAACTGGTCGTGGTCGTAATCCCTGATATCAGAAGACACCACATTCGCAATAGAATCAACCTTTGAATTGTTCACGCTGAAAATTATCAGATCTTTAACGTCCGCCTTGCGATTTACTTCCAGAAATAAAAATACATTGCCTCCGTTTTCAATGAGCTTATTGCGCCTGCTATCTAAAAATTCTGCACCATTGCTGAGCAGAAAAGCACGGTTACCATTTACAAAAATGGTTCCCTTATTGATGTTGATCTGCTGCGCTTTTGAGCTCACGAAGTGAAAATTTGATTTTTGTCCGAAGGCTGGCAGGGCTATAAATGCCAGCAGACAATGTCTGAGTTTTAATTTCATAGTTTAGTTGTTAAAATCGGGTAGAAACTTAAACATTTTTCAGGAAAAAACCTTTTACTGATTACCATTGTTCTAAAATCATGTGGCGTTACCTTTTGCTGTTACTCTTTTTACCTGCAACACTGTGTGCTCAAAAAACAGATTCAGCTTACATCCAATCGTTCCCAAGGAAAAATACGGTTGAGCTGTATGGCGGTACCTACAGCACCACATTTAAATTCCGTACGCGCAGACACCGGCAAAGCAACTACAAACTGGCAGTGAACAGCAGTGGCTACATCGGCGGAGACATCAGCTACAAATGGCTTTACCTCCAATATTCTGTCAATATACCCGGTACAGAGCTGGACAATAAGGGCACATATCACTACCGCCTCATCAGGATGCAGTTTGGCAGCCATGCAGTAAGCATAGAACCGTTCTATAACGCCTATAACGGGCTATTGATCCCCGACCACGACCATAAGGGATACGAAGCCTTCCAGGGCATCGATTTTACGAATGCAGGGCTGGATATCTTCTATTATATCAATCACAAAAAATATTCTTATAAAGCAGCTTCTTCCTTTTCAGAACAACAGCTGCAATCCGCAGGCTCGGTGTTCCTGGTAGCTACCCCACTCTGGCACCAGATCAGGTGGAAAAAACCAACACCGCATCTGATTAAGGACTCGCTGACCTACAACCTGCTTTCTTCCAATCCCTCGTGGCTTTCGCTGGTTTTTAAGGGCGGTTACACCCACAATATCGTGCTGGGCAACCACAAGTGGATCATTGGCCCGGCTATTACCATGGGCGCCGGTGCCCTGCACGAAATAAACACCAAAAATACCCGCCTGCAGGCCGTCACTGATATCCAGGGTACCATCAATGCCGGGTATAACGGCGCCAAATACTACGCCTACCTCAACGCCTCCTGGGAAAATCTCAATACGAACCTGCTGGTAAAAGATATGCACCGGACAGACTGGAACCTGAGCCTGACAGTCGGTTACCGGTTTGCCCACCTGCCCAGGAAACTTCTCGGTATCTTATAAAAAAAGCCGCAATTGCTTGCGGCTTTTAAGACTTTTATTGCTGTTGCGTTTCAGGCTGAGTTTGTGGCTGTGATTGCGGCTGTTGCTGTGATTGCTGTTGCTGTTGCATCTGCTGCTGCCTGCGCTCCATACCCTGCTTGTAGTAATTCCGCTTGGCTTCATACACCGCCTGGTCACGCTCTCTCTTTAACTGCCTTACCTCCTGTCTCCTTTCCTTCCCACTCAGATCCCTGTCCATTTTCACAGAAGAAATCCTGTCTGCATAGTCATTTTTAATGTCCATCACCTGCATATCCAGTTTTGTAGGACGATAAGGAGCAGCGTAGTAAGGGTAAGGATATCCGTACCCAAAACCCCAGCCAAATGGTGAATAAAACGGGCTGTAGAAACCACCACCATAAATGATGGTCGTACGACCGCCACCATGGAAACCGCCATAACCATGTCCAGGACCCATTGCAAAGGCACCTGTGGTCATTACTGTCATCGTTAACGCAATTATTATCTTTTTCATGACTCCTCCTTTTCTTTTTTATAGTTATTAGACTACGGTTGAAAGGAAAAATTTAATGGTCAAAAGATTTTAGCAAAGCGTTAACAAACCGGCAGCCAGCTTATTTTATAACCAATGGCGGTGTGGTACGTTTCGCACTTTTCCTGCCCCTGAAAAATAAATACAAATTGAAGAACAACATCACACCCAAATAAATACAAAACCCGCCAATCTTCACGCTCAATACCTCCATCAGGCTCCTGTTTGTCGCCACCAGCTGCGTGATTTGCATAATGTAAAATGCAAAACCAAGATTCAACAAATAAAACCCCGTTTCAAAGAGTTTATTCGTCGCCACCGCAATGTCTTCCCTGCCATGAAAAATATCCAGCATAAACACCCGCCCATTTTTGAAAAGGGTACGCGCTACATACCATGTCACTAATATAACTGCAGGAAGGTAAATGAGATAAGCAATGAAGTTCATATTATAAGGTTTTAAAGTGATGATTTTTTATCAGTAAAATCAAAGCCATATTGATATAATGCATGACCGACAACGTGAGTAAGATCCTGCCCGTCATTGTCGTAATACTCGTCAGCATCTCCAGCCAGTTATGTACCTCGCTCCAGCAACTGATCATAACCGCCGCATACCCCAGGTTCACCAGGTAATAGCCCACCAATAAGATCTTATTGATGAAGTCCGTCAGAGAAACATCCCCCTTCAACAACCCCAATATGTACACCCGGCCATTCCGGAAAAAGAGAAATCCTACCCTGACAGTGACCAGGTAAGTAATGAACAGGTAAATGATATATGCAAGGATATTCATAACAGCACAAACCTACTAAACAATATCGTATTTTCAAAATATTCTGAAAGTTTAGTACGCACTAAAGAATAAAAAAGCAGGCAACTGCCTGCTAATCAATTTATAACCGCTCTAATTCTTTTGTATACTCATACTGCAGATCTTCATGCTGACTTTCAATGGCCTTTTTTATCTTCTTGATCTGGCCCAGGTAAATAGTAGTTAATGCCGGGCTCTCCCCCACTTTTATCCCCGCTTTTTTAATCTTCATTAAAAAATACAGTAGCAGTTCGATCTCAGCTACCTTCGACCCCGTGTATTTAATCTGCTTGCTCACCCCCCTAAGGATCTTCCTTAAATGCTTTTTTACATAGTAAAGATTCGTCCTGGGCTGTGCCGCAAAGGCTTCATCCATTTCCAGTTTCACTGCTGCTATGTACCCCTGTAAATCGCCTTCTTCAAATAGCAGGTAAGATAGCAACTCCTTATTATCATTCTTGAATTTCGCCAGGCGCAGGCACACTTCCATCAGTCTGGCCGGTGGCAACGCCTGCAATTCCTTTTTCAATTCGCTGATAGTGGCTGGCTTCATGAATAGAAATCAACCAGTGCACCAAAATAAGCTTCATTCCAGCCGTCCACGATGTCTTCGTAAGCCTCATCAGGAATATTAGTATGCTTCAGCTCCACATCCGTTCCTTTTTTGTTGGGATGAAGAATGATCGTCACTATTGAATCTTCCTCCTGGTCCCCGAAATACCATTCCTGCACAATCTTCCTGTCTTCCTCAAATTCCAGGTTCATGCCCACAATACTGTCTCCCCAGAGAGAAAACTCCGTGCCTGCCTCGGCAGACATCTCCGCTGGCTCACCCGACCATAACTGTATGGTATATTGGTTGGTCAATGCCTTGTACAACTCCTCGGGAGGTGCCGGTACGATAAAGTGCTTTTTGTAATCCTTCATAATCCTGCAAAACTACCTTTTCTGTGGCAATAACGATTCTTAGCACACAGGTTTTTGCAAACAAATACCACTTCCCTTCCTTTTCACCCCAGATGAATGGTACTAATACAAAAAAAACGGGTAACTGTAATGCTACCCGTTTTTCGAAAAACTTATTTTGCTACCTGCAACCATTCATCCGGTATTCGTCCGATCTTACCCCCATTCACCCGGTATTCCAGCTTCAATGTATAGCCGCCGCCTCCTTCTACAAACTTCACTTCTATAGGGTGCAACCCTTTCTGCAGCGCAATCTGCCCGCTCTTCTGCAAGGGTGCATGCCAGCCGTCATTGTCTACTACCTTCTCCCCGTCAATATACAGATTTGCCCCATCATCGGCGGTCAGGAAGAAACTATAGATCGCCGTCTCCGGTACATTGATAAAGCCCTTAAGCGTAGCCCCAAAGGCCCTGCCACCATGTCCCATACTATCAGGCATGATCACATTGTTGACAAAACCGGTACTATCAGGCGTATCTTTCAGGGTAGTCACACTTCTGGAACCCTCATTGAAATAGTTCAGCTTCAGGCCCTGTTGTAAACCACTCACTTCCGTCGGTTTGAAGAATGTCTGCGGTTTATAGTTCAGGGTATAGATCTCACCATGTACACCATTGGGTTTGAATGCCGCAATACGCAGGGAGATCTTGCCCGGAATAATATAATCAGCCGGCAATTCGGGCGACTTCACTGTAGGCGCCGTACCATCTGTAGTATAGCGGATCGTCATGTCAGGAGAAGGCTTCGCGATCTGCAGTTTGGTTTTACCTGCAAACACGTTTTCTTCTGTGAAGCCATCCAGGTCAGGCATCCGGTAATTTACTTTCAGCGCATCCAGGCGTTTGTACTGGGTCATCAGGCGCTGAGAGTAACCTTCAAAGTCAGGCCGATGTGTCCACAGCACTTCAGACAATGCCGTCATACGTGGCATGTACATGAAGTCCGCACGCTTTTCGGAAGGGATCATTTCTGTCCAGATATTCGCCTGCGCACCAATGATAAATTTACCTTCTTCGGCGGTCAGTCCTTTTGGAACCGGTTCAAAGTTGTATACATTAGCAATAGAGTTCCTGTCAGGAATACCATCGAAATATAACGGATTACCCGGCGTCATAATCACATAGTTACCATTCTTAGCCGCATGTATAGGCGCTGAAGGTACCCAGCTTCTCCAGTACATCACCATCGCGGTAGGACTCACACCACCTTCCAGGATCTCGTCCCAGCCGATCAGCTTCTTTCCTTTGGAATTGAAGAATTTCTCCATTCTCTTCACAAAGTAACTCTGCAACTCATCCACATCCCTGATATTGTGCTCCTTCATGAATTCCTGCACGCCGTCAAAGTGCTCCCAGGTAGATTTATCTACTTCATCAGCTCCCAGGTGGATGTATTGAGAAGGGAATAAAGCTGCAATCTCGGTAAATACATTCTCGGCAAATTCGAAAGTAGATTCCTTACAAGGGCAGATCGGTGTGGTGAATAATTTACCCCACTTTACACCACCCTGGCAGCTCAGGAAAGGATATTCCCTGATCGCTGCCATCATATGACCCGGCATATCGATCTCCGGGATGATCTCAATATGACGGGCTGCTGCATAGGCAATCAGGTCCTTCATCTGTGCCTGGGTATAGAAACCACCATAAAGGGTTTTGCCATTTTTATGAATGATGTGGGAAGCGTCGATCGCCATATCCGGATTGGTTTTGGCTTTCTCCATACAGGCAGAGTCCTGGTTGTTCCACTCGCGCCATGCTCCCTTTTCTGTCAGCAAAGGATATTTCTTAATTTCAATCCGCCACCCCTGGTCATCCGTCAGGTGGAGATGAAATTTATTCATCTTGTACAATGCCAGCACATTGATGAACTTTTTCAGGTAGTCGATAGAGAAAAAGTGACGGGATACATCGAGGTGCATACCTCGCCAGCCATAAGCCGGGTGGTCTGTAATATCCGCCGCAGGAATGGACAACCTGGTTAGTTTAGCCGCTGTACCTTCTACAGCTACGGGCATCAGCTGACGCAGGGTCTGGATAGCGCGAAACATACCGGTAGGCGTTTTAGCTCCGATCTGAATCTGCTGCGTACTGATCTGCAAAGTGTAATCTTCTTCACCCGCCAACTGGTCATTCAGGGTCAGCACAATCGTACCTGCACCTGCTGCGGTGCCTGCAGGTAATGCCTGTCCCAACCCCTGCCTGATGAGTGCCTGTAACTGTGCCGCCTCATTGCTGAACGTTTTTCCGGCCGTAACTACCAATTTCGTTTTGGTGGTAATGACAAATTCTCCTGCCTGTGGCACCAGCTGTTGCGGATAAGGAATAATTCCGTAACGGGAAGGTGCTGCATCCTGTGCACGTGCTACCTGAAAGAGTAACAAGGTACCCAGCACCCATGCATAGGTGAGCCTGCATTTTTTCAACATAATTTACTTTTAAAGCATGATAAGGAAGCCAGCAAAGTACCAAGAATATTCGCACCAAACTGATGCCATATTGCTAAATCATAGAGTAATATTAGCGGATTGCGCACCCCGTTCCCATACGTAAAGAACTGTTACTCGCTGTTATATGTCGTTGTCGCCGATCTTCAATAACCTGAATATTGTCGCCTCATCCATTTCCTTCACTTCTCCCGGCTGCAGATCGCCCAGGAGCAGATCTTCTATCGAAATCCGGATCAGTCGTTTGGTTTGATGGCCTACAGCTGCCGTCATTTTTCTTACCTGGTGGAATTTACCCTCCGTCAATGTAATGGTGATCCATGTCCTTGGCAGGTACTCCTTCAGGTCATGCGCACGCGGACCTACGTTTGCTGGCTTCTCTACTATCTGCACATCGCAGGGCGGCGTTACATAGTCCACCCCGCCTTTAATACGGATGGTGACACCGCTGCGCAGCTGTTCCAGCGCTTCCTGGCTCATGATCTTGCCGACCATTACCAGGTAAGTACGTTTGTGAGGCTGATCACTTTCGAATAATAAACGGGTGACTTTTTTATTGGTAGTAAGGATAAGTAAACCTTCAGAATGGTTGTCGAGTCTGCCTACAGCGTGCGTGCCTTCTGGAAAGTCGTAATCCAGTTCGCCTAAAAGATGTACTTTGTCAGGACTTATGAACTGCGACACCATGTCGTAAGGCTTATTGATAATGAAATACCGGTTCATAAATTCTGCTAATATACAGGCAAATCTGATTAATATCTATTTAACCCATTTTCTGGGGAATCAATAATTTCATCCCTATGAAGATTAAGACACTCATCATCGCAACGACTGGATTTTGTACAGCCCTCCAGGCACAGGTGAAAAAAGATTATCCCATACAACCTGTGGCCTTCACGCAGGTAAATGTCTCCGATAATTTCTGGGCCCCTAAGATCAGGGTAAATGCGGAAGTAACGATCCCCTATACACTGGAACAATGCAGGAAGACGGGCCGCATAGACAATTTCAGGCGTGCGGCGCATAGCATTCCGGGAGATTCTATGACGGAATATACCTTCGACGATACAGATCTGTACAAAGTGATTGAAGGCGCTTCATATGGTTTGCAGGTAAAAAAGAATCCTGCCCTGGAGCTGTACCTGGACTCACTGATTGCGATTATCGGCGCAGCTCAGGAAAAAGATGGTTACCTGTATACTTTCCGCACAGTGAATGCCACCCATCCCCATGCCTGGATAGGTACAAAGCGCTGGGAGATGGAAGAAGACCTGAGTCATGAGCTGTATAACTCCGGGCACCTGTATGAGGCTGCAGTCGCCCATTACCAGGCTACGGGTAAAAGAAACTTACTGGATATCGCTATCAAAAACGCCGACCTGCTGGTAAAAACCTTTGGTTACGGTAAAGAAGAAAAATGGCCGGGACACCAGATCGTAGAAACCGGGTTGACAAAATTATATCGTGTAACGGGCGATACTTCTTATCTGCACCTGGCGAAATTTTTCCTGGATGTACGCGGTCCGGGATCTCCCTATAGCGGGGAATACAACCAGTCATTTACAAAAGTAATCAACCAGCATGAGGCCAAAGGCCATGCGGTAAGAGCAACCTATATGTATACCGGTATGGCGGATGTAGCAGCATTGACGGGAGATCAGCAATACCTGCATGCGATCGATGATATCTGGAATGATGTTGTCGATAAGAAGCTATACATCACAGGAGGTATTGGTGCGACTGGTAACGGAGAAGCATTTGGAGCGGCGTATGAATTGCCGAATATGAGTGCTTATGCAGAAACCTGCGCGGCGATCGCTAATGTGTATTGGAACAGCAGGATGTTCCTGTTGCATGGCGATTCAAAATACATTGATATCCTCGAGCGTACTTTGTACAATGGTTTGCTGTCGGGTGTCTCCCTGTCAGGTGACCGTTTCTTCTATCCAAACCCATTGGCGTCTATGGGACAACACCAGCGAAGTGCGTGGTTTGGCTGTGCATGTTGTATTTCAAATATGACACGCTTCCTGCCTTCCATGCCGGGGTATATCTACGCACAGAACCAAAACAATCTCTATATAAATTTATTTGCGGGCAATACCGCCTCCATCAAATTGCCCGGAGGTCCTATCGTTATCCAGCAGATCACAAACTACCCCTGGGATGGAAAGGTAGACATCCTGGTAGCACCCGCTAAAGTGGAGACGACCACCACATCACAAACCAACACTGCGAATAAGGCGCAAACAGTGACCACTACCGCCACCAGTCAGGCCGTTCGTTTCGCCCTGCATATCCGCATTCCTGAATGGGCTAAAGGGGTACCGGTGCCCGGTGGTCTCTACCGGGATGCTGATAGCGCGCGTTTAGCTAAGTATACCGTTTTGCTGAATGGCAAACCAGCTTCTTACAAAATGGAGAAAGGGTATGCGGTGATTGATCGCACCTGGGTTTCCGGCGATAAAGTAAGCGTTAACTTCCCAATGAGTGTACAGAAAATCGTTGCCAACGATCAGGTAGCTGCCGACAAAAATCGCTTTGCCCTGGAACGCGGCCCCATCATGTATTGCCTGGAAGGTCCGGATAATAAAGATGCAACCGTACAAAATATCGTCGTGAATAAAAATGCGGCTGTTGCTGCTGTCTACAAACCAGATTTACTGAATGGTGTCACCGTGCTGCAAATGGAAGGCAGTTCATCCAGCCGGCAGCTGAACAGCGATGCGCTGATCACCTCCCAACAAAAAGTAACGGCTATTCCTTACTATGCATGGGCGAACCGTGGTCCCAGCGAAATGACTGTATGGATCCCTTACGAAGCTTCCGCTGCAAGACCCAAACCAGCCCCCACCATTGCCTCTAAAGCCACTGTGAGCGCCAGCATAAAAAATAAACGCATGTTCATGGCACTGAACGATCAGTACGATCCGGTAGATGCTCATGACAACAGCGCGCTGTACTTCCATTGGTGGCCCATGAAGGATACACTGGAATGGGTGCAATACGATTTCGACAAGGCATATACCATTTCAAGCTCCAAAGTATACTGGTATGATGACGGCCCGTTTGGAGGATGCCGCATTCCTGCATCATGGAAGCTATACTATAAGAAAGGAGATGAATGGTTACCGGTGGTCAACAAAACACCTTACGAAATTGCAAAAGACAAATACAACAGCGTCTCTTTTGAACCTGTCACCACCACTGCATTGAGATTAGAAGTGCAGTTACCAAAAGACAATTCATCAGGTATCCATGAATGGAGTGTGCAATGATAAAAATCCCTGGCGATACTAATTTATACCATTCCCCCTCTTACCGGAAGGGGAATGGTATTGACTACAATAAATACTTTTTCCATGCGGGCTTAAAACCCGCCCCTCAATCATATGCCTTTACCCGGCCGGCCAATCCAGCCACCCCGCAACAAAATATTTATAAAAGTATCTTTTTAACCAGCTTTCAGCAATTGATCATAGACGGTTATACCGAGTATAATAGCACCCACAACCAGTAAAATACGGCTCAATGCTTTATACCTGATAGAAAGGGCCAGTACCATGGGTACACTCCAAAAGATAACCAAAGTCGGTTTTGTAATTAACTTATTAAGAAGAATTGCGGTGTCCCGGGAGCTGTTTTCACCGATGATATTAATGACATACCAGCATATGCGAATACCAGCCATGATACAGAAAGCAATGATCAATCCAAGATCGCTCTGAACAGGATCATTATCTATCAGGTCTTTTTCATCAGGGAACTGGGAAATGGGTGATACCTGTTTACCACAATAAGCACAGTACTTACTGTCATTGTCAATGGGGTTGACACAATGTTTGCAATGCATAAGCATAAAATGTTATAGTGAGTAAGGATAATTACAAACACTCAATATAAAGAACTAAAACAAAAATAAAGATATCACTTTCAGCATAGTTCTTAGATGTTGCAATGCATAAGTAATCTGGTTCTCGACCGTCCGCTTCGAAATACCCAGTTTCCCCGCTATCTGGTCGTTTGACAAATGCTCCTGCCTGCTCAGGTTGAAAACCTCCCGGCATCGCTTCGGCAATGCACTCACAACCTCTTCTACATTGTTCTCCAGCTCCTGACAGGACAACTGCTGGTCCCCTTCATTCTGCACGGCATAATTATCTAATTCACCGATAGCTTCATTATAGAGAACCGGCTTTATCTTCTCTTTCTTTAAATGCCTGTATACATGATACCTGCCCGCCGCTTTCAGATAAGCCGGATATGACAATATTTCCAGATGTTCCCGTTTCAACCAGATGTTAAGGAAAATGTCGTGGGTGATTTCTTTACTGACTTCCCTGTCTTTTAGTTGGAAATATACAGTTGTATATACTGACTGCCAATGCTTCTTAAAGAAGAAAGAAAAGGCCGCCTGATCCCCCTTTAATATGGACTCCCAAAGTTCATGGTCAGATAAATGGCGTAAGGACATATTAAATGTACATAACGTAGTGTGCGATAAAGGTAGCAATTTGGCTGAGATTATTCTTCTTTTTTCAGATGCGCCTGCTCCCGAAAAAAAATTTCTCAGATTTATGTGTGTGCATGCAGAAAAAGGTCTCCTGTATAATAAGGTACCTATAAATGAAACAAATGCATCCACGGGAATTCTTTCTGCTATACGAAAAACTGATATCCGGCACCATTACAGCCGAAGAGAAAATCCGGTTGTTGGAGTATACTGACCAATCAGAAGTGGAAGACCACCCGTGGACACCTGAAATGGGTGACAAAGCCGCAATTGAAAACGAATTACATGCACTGCTCGAAAAAGAGATCAGTCCAAAAAAACGAACTAAAACAAGGACACTGATCACTATTCTCTCTGCAGCGGCAGCTTTTACCGGCCTCGTCATCGTCCTTTCATCCATCTACAAGCCCCACACACTGCAGCCACCCGCTGCGCTCAGAACCATGGCGGCCACCATGGTAACGCCCGGCAGTAACAAGGCTCTCCTGACGCTTGCAGACGGCTCCACTATCACACTGGATAGCGCACAGGCAGGCTCGCTGACCACAAAAAATGGTGTAACAATTAAACAGGTTCAGAATGGACTCATAGAATACAACGACAAAACGGGCAAGAATGTAACATCCTGGAGCACGATCTCTACCCCAACCGGCGGACAATACCAGATCGTACTTGAAGACGGCACCAAAGCATGGCTGAACGCCACTTCATCTCTCCGATTCCCAACCACCTTCAGGAACAATGACAGGACAGTGGAAATAAGCGGGGAAGTATATTTTGAAATTGCTAAAGACGAATCCAAACCATTTAAGGTAAGCTTCAATGGCAACACCATCACTGTACTGGGCACACACTTCAACGTCATGGCTTACAAAGACGAAACGACAAGTAAGGTGACCCTGCTGCAGGGTGCTGTCAAAGTGCACAACCACTCCGGCGAACAGTTACTCAAACCCGGTATGCAGGCACAGGTAAAAGATTCCGGCAGCCAGATCACCACCTGCAAGGCTAACCTGGAAGAAGTTATTGCCTGGAAGAACGGCTACTTTACTTTTGACCATGAAAACATACAAAGCATTATGCGAAAACTGGCACGCTGGTATGACGTAAAAGTAAACTACCAGGGCGACATGACCGGGAAGATCTTCTCCGGCACCGTTTCACGTTTTGATAATATTTCGGAAGTACTCAGCATGATCGAACTGACCGGCACCATCCACTTCAAACTAACTGGAAGAGAGCTGACGGTATTGCCCTGACATCATCTGTTAAAACCATTGCAACCGGCGCAAACACTGCACCGGAAAGGGGATCTTATTGCTTTAAAAACATACACACATTCATAAATTCCAAAACGTACATCTATGCGATGCTATCTACAATTTAAGCAACCATGGCAATTCCACGTGCCACTAAAACTGCTGCTCAAAACTTTTCTATTAGTACTTTTCACCGCTGTCCAGGTACACGGACGTGCACAGAATATAACTATATCGGAGCATAACGTGCCGCTGGAAAAACTCCTCATGGACCTGAAAGCACAAAGCGGTTATAACTTTCTCTATAACGCACCCATGCTTGCCGCTGCACGCCCGGTAAGCATTTCTGTGACGAACTCCCCTATCGATGAAGTGCTGCGGCTTTGCTTCAAAGACCAGCCACTTGATTATACCATCAGGCAGCGGACGATCATTATCAAACAGAAAGATAAACCCGCAACGCCTCCCACTCCCCCCGCCGACATTACCATCAGCGGCAGAGTGACCAACGATGCCAACGAAGCATTGCCTGGCGTAAGCATTAGTATCAAAGGCACTTCCAGGGGAACTACCTCCGATGCCAGCGGCAATTTTGTACTCCACGTACATAGTGAAAACGATACACTGCTCTTTACCTTTATTGGCTTTACACCAAGAGAAGTCGTGGTTGGCAACCGTACCCGTATTGACGTCAGACTGTCTGCTGAAAATAAGGCCCTGGGGGAAATAGTGGTGGTAGGTTACGGGCAGCAGACAAAAGCTACTGTAACCGGTGCTGTCGCCGCTATTAAAAGTGCAGACATCATCCGCACAAAAAACGAAAACGTAACCAATATGCTGACAGGTAAACTCGCCGGTGTACGTATCGTCCAGAAGTCGTCAGAACCCGGTACCTTCAACAATACCTTCGATATCCGCGGAATGGGCGATGCATTGATCATTATTGACGGGATCCCACGCGATAACATGGCGCGCCTGAACCCTGACGATATCGAAAGCATCTCTGTACTGAAAGACGCTTCCGCAGCCGTATATGGGGTACGCGCGGCCAACGGTGTGGTACTCATCACAACCAAGAAAGGTAAAGCAGGTACCAACGTTATCAACTACAGCGCTAACTTCGGTATTCAAAAACCCATCGGTTCTCCCAGGAGCACCAGTGCTGCTGACTGGATGACACTCGCCAACGAGAAATCCATGCATAACCAGAACGGCGGTACACTCCGCTACTCTCTTGATGAAGTAGAAGCCTACCGAAACGGTACCAAACAAGGTACTGACTGGTACACTGCCGTGATCAGACCCAGTGCCCCTATGTCTCAGCACAACCTTAGCACCAGCGGAGGTTCTGACAGGGTACAGTATTATGCATCGCTCGGTTATCTCTCCCAGGAGTCTTTCCTGCGCAGTAACAGCAACAGCTACAAACGTTACAACTTACGCTCAAACGTAACCGGCAGAATTACCGACCGGCTGAAAGCTGACTTCCAGTTGAACGGTGTATTCGATGAGTCTGACAAGAACTATGAACAAACCGACTGGATTATTCGCTCTATGGAAAGAGCCGCTGCTATTCAGCCCATCTATTCCAACAATAACCATGACTACCTGCAGGTAGGCGCCGTAGATGGTTCTAACCCCGTTGCAATGGCGGATGCCAACAAGTCTGGTTACAGGAAATATGGTAACAAATGGTTCCAGAGTAATGTAAGCCTGGAATACGATGTGCCAGGTATCACCGGTCTGCGCGCAAAAGGCATGTTCGGCTATGACTACCAGTTGCTCGACAACAAGATCTATAAAAAACAATACAACCTCTACAACTACGACGACGCTACCTCCGCTTATAATCCCACTACCAATCAAAGCCCCAGTAATATCCGCAGGGAATTCTATACAAAACAATCCATTCTCACACAGTTCTCGCTGAACTATCTCCGTACTTTCAATGAAGTGCACAACATCAACATCCTTGCACTCGTAGAGGGACAGCATCGGCAGGGCGATAACATCTTTGCTGCACGTGATCTCTCCCTGCTGCTGGATCAGTTGTCTGCCGGCAACAGTGATAACCAGCAAGGGAGTATGTCTACCGGGAGCGGTGACCTATACGACTACGCAAACATTGGTTACGTAGGTAAAGCCAACTATAACTACAAAGGCAAATACCTCGCTGAGTTCAATTTCCGTTATGATGGTTCTTCCCGTTTTGATGCATCCCACCGTTGGGGCTTCTTCCCTTCAGGTAGTGTGGGCTGGCGCTTTACGGATGAAAACTTCTGGAAAAACCTACACCTCACATTCATAGACAATGCGAAATTCCGCGCATCCTACGGCGTACTAGGCGATGACAATGCTTCTACCTACCAGTGGCTCAACGGGTACACCTATCCTGCGGGAGGTGATTATAATAATCTGCCCGGTGGCTCAGTGTTCGACGGCACCTATATGAACAGCGCTGTTAGTACCGGCATTGCAAATAAAAATATTACGTGGTATACCGCTAAAACGTTTGATGTAGGTATGGACCTCACCACTAAAAATGGTATGTTCGGCCTGATCGTTGACTACTTCCAGCGTAAACGCACTGGCTTATTGACTACCCGCAGCGTCAGCCTGCCATCAGTAGTAGGTGCTGCGCTGCCACAGGAAAACCTGAATGGTGATATGACCCGTGGCATCGATATTGAAATCAACCACCACTACAAAATAGGTGAAGTGAACTACAACGTAAGAGGAACATTCGGGTTCACCCGCACCCAGTTCACTTACCAGGAATCCGGTAAATACGGCAACAACTACAACGAATGGAGAAGCAATAACAACAACCGGTATTCAGATATGGTCTGGGGCTTCAAAGGCATTGGCCAGTTCCAGAGCTACGAAGAAATTGCGAACAGCAAAGTAAAATATGACCAGGGTACACTGCCCGGTGACTACAAATATGAAGACACCAACGGGGATGGTATCATCAATGATCTCGACTTACAGCCGATCAGCTATAGCGGCAGACCGATGTTCTCTTACGGCCTCACACTAGATGCGAACTGGAAGGGATTTGATATCGCCCTGTTATTCCAGGGAGCCGCTAAGGTGTATGTAAACTATGTAGAGATCTTAGCAGAACCCATCTGGGGATCTAATTACTCAAACGCACTGGAAATGTTTATGGACAGGTGGCATCCCGCAGATCCTACCGCAAACCCTTACGATCCTAATACGCAATGGGTAAAAGGGAAATATGCTTACACCGGCACTGTAGCCCGCGGTAACTCTACCTTCTCCTACTTCAACGCGAGCTACCTGCGCCTGAAAACAGTTGAACTGGGTTATACCCTACCGGTATCCCTGCTGAAACGTGCCGGCATCAAAGGCGCGCGGGTATACTGCAATGTCTACAATGCACACACCTGGTCAGGCATGAAATTCATTGATCCTGAACATCCCAGCGATAGCTACGGTAATGTGTATCCATTGAACCGTACTTACAATATGGGCTTCACCATCAATCTTTAATTCTGGTTATTATGAAAAAGCTTAAATATATACTACCCTTCATACTGAGTTTTTCGCTCTTTTCCTGTACAAAACTGGATATCTCCCCCACCAATATCATCCAGGACGGCGATATCTTTGGCTCAGAAGCGGGCATCAACTCCTACATGGCAAGGATCTACAGCGAAATGCCGATTGAAGATTTCCGCTATAGCCCGAACTATCTCTTCAACCACTTCTGGGTACTGCAGGTGCCTGCTACCATGTCTGGCGAAGTCCTGTGCCGCGAAGTAGGTGGCGCAAAGAACGAGTCTACCTCTACCGACTATGGCGATACCTGGAGTGATCTGTATACCGTGATCAGGGAATGCAACTACTTCCTTGAAAATATCAAAAACTATCAGAAGAACTATACCGAAGCAACCGTGAACAAATACAAAGGCGAAGCTTACTTTGTACGCGCATTCACGTATTATGCACTGGTAAAGCGGTACGGTGGTGTGCCGCTGGTAACACGTGTGCTGAACTATCCATCAGAGTCTATCGATGCGGTTGATATCGCGCGTTCTTCAGAAGAAGATACCTGGAAACTGGTAGCTGCCGATTATGACAGTGCAATTGCTTTGTTGCCTGCTACGAACCAGGTAGGCCGCGCCAATAAATATGCAGCGTATGCAATGAAAGCAAGAGCCATGGTACATGCCGGCGCGATTGCAAAATACAATACCAGTTCCTACATCGTAGGCGGTATCCGCCTGTGTGGCATGAGTGCTGACCTGGCAAAAGCGTTTTATACCCAGGCCTACAATGCTGCACTGGCGGTAGATGCAGGTGGCTACAGTTTGTATATGAACGAATGGGCAGCAGGTGATAAAACTGCGCAGTATATGAACTACAAGAACCTCTTTACGAAAGCCAGCAGTTCTGAAGCGATCTTTGTAAAGCAATACAGTTATCCTGAATCTGTGCATGGTTATGATGCCTACAATGTACCAGCTCAATATAAAGGAGCCAATGGTTATTCTGCTGAAACCAATCCTACCTTAAACTTCGTGGAAATGTTCGATGGCATTCCCAAAGATGCAAACGGACATGTGGATGTGTACAATGCAGACGGCACCTACAAACTTTATGATAGCACCATGCAGTTCTTTGCAGATGCAGAGCCTCGTCTGCGGGCAACGGTCATCCTGCCGAACGATCAGTTCAAAGGCACTGCCTGCCAGATCTGGAGAGGTATCTATACAGGTACAGCCACATCATCTATTGTCCGCCTGATCCCGGAAAACAGCACGGTGAAATATGAAAATTCATCCAGCGCCGGTATGTTAGTCACCTCTTCCAGCGGTTCCCAAACGGCTTATACACTGCATGACGGCACCAAAATGAATCCCGCCGGTGCAGCAGGTGTGTTCTACGGCGATAATACCTGCGCAATGTCAGGTTTCACTATCCGGAAATGGTTAAATGAATCTATGCCCCAGCAGGAAGTGCTGGAAAACAGGTCTGTACAACCCTGGCTCGAAATGCGCTATGCCGAGGTATTACTGATCCGTGCAGAAGCCGCTGCAGAACTGGCTACGCTGGGTGTGGCCGATTACCTGAATGATGGGTATACCTGCATAGACAAGATCAGAACCCGGGCAGGAGCCGATTTACTGACAGGTGCGGAAAAAGCTTCTGCCACTGCATTTATCAGCGCAGTCCGTAAAGAACGTCGTAAAGAACTGGCTTTTGAAAACAAAGTATGGTGGGATTTAAAACGTTGGAGGGTGATTGCCACCGAACAGTCCAATACCCGCTGGCGGACACTGATGCCCTTCTATGCAGACCGTGCCGGCAAATGGTTCTTTGACGCGCGCTTCGATGAAAGAGGCAACACCTTCACCTTCGATACCCGCTGGTATTACCAGGAACTGCCGGGAGCCGCGATCACAACGAGTACCAAAGTGGTGCAGAATGCAGGCTATTAATACACTTAAACTTTGAAGACGATGAAAATTCAATATATAATTTTAGCGCTGGGACTGTTCTGTTCCTGCACAAAATACGACAACAAAGAAAAGCCTTCCAGGGTATTGAAAGGTCTGATTACAGACTCGATCACAGGCAAGGGTCTGCAAACGCAGGTAGGCGACAATGGCGTACGATTCAGAATGCTGGATCTCGGGTACTCCGCAAGTCCGACGGCATGGTATTTTACAACACAGCAGGATGGTAATTTTGAATGTTCCATCATCCCTGCAGGCAAATATAATGTAACCCCACTCGGACCTTTCGTCCCGCTTGTACAAACCGACTCCAACGGGGATACCACGAAGAATGCCAGTGTGACCATCGATATCAATGGAACGGTGACACAAAATTTCACCGTGGTTCCTTTCCTTGAACTGGCATGGATAGGTAGTCCGGTCGTCAATGCGGACAATACCATTACTGTGCAGTTCAAGGTTTCCCGTGGTACTACCTTGCCGGCATACCAGCAGGACCTGACGAATATTTACCTGTTCGTGAATTCTTCCAGTTATAACGTAGGAGATAATAATTACGACTCCCGTTACACCGTGGCGGTCAACAACCCGACTTCACAGCTGGACCAGACCATTACCGTCACCACACCGGTATTACCTTTTAAGAATGCAACTTACTACCTGAGGGCAGCTGCGCGTATTGATTACAGTGTAGAAGGCGTAAACAGGTATAACTATAATGAACCTATCGCGGTAAAAGTGCCGTAAGGTTCCCTTTGTGCGAATTCCACTTTTAACGGCAACTATGTTTGCTGTCTGCAAAGGATAACCCGCTCCTGCATATGCGGGAGTGGGTTATTCCCTGAAAGAGCTGAACGGCGGATGTAGCTGACTACAATCAATCACGCCTGATTTATACAGAATTTTAACTTAGAGGTCTCAACTTTCCATTATGAAGAAATCATTGCTCCTGCTTTCCTGCCTTTGCATGTCAATTTTCGCAACTGCGCAGAAAGGGGAAAAAACAGCCTTTCAGACCAGTAGTCCGTGGCGGCCTGAAATAGATGTAAGATCGGACATTGCCATTGTGTATGGCGCAGTTGACAGGCATGATATGACCTTTGAACAAAGGGTACAATCATGGCGGAACCATGGATATACTGTTCAGTTCATGACGGGGATCGCATGGGGATCTTATGACGATTATTTCCTGGGGAAATGGGACGGGAAAAATCACCTTGGTATTGGTCAGGTTATGCAGAATGGAGATACCATCTGGCATGGGCATAACATTCCTTATGTAGTGCCCGAAAGTACATTTATCGATTACATGAAACGAGGGGTCGTGAAAAAAGTAATCGATGCAGGTATTACAGCCATTTACCTGGAAGAACCGGAGTTCTGGGCACGTGCGGGTTACAGCCAGGTATTCAAAGACGAATGGCAAAGCTATTACGGGTTTCCATGGCGACCGCAGCATACGTCGCCGGAAAATACTTACCTGTCAAGCAAACTGAAGTATCATCTGTATTATAATGCAATCAAAGAAGTATCTTCTTATGCCAAGGCTTATGGCAAAACCAAGGGCCTGGATGTGAAGGTATTTATCCCTACGCATTCCCTGGTAAACTATTCCTCCTGGCAGATTGTGAGTCCGGAAGCAAGCCTGGCGGCATTGCCAGGTATAGATGGTTACATTGCACAGGTATGGACCGGCACTTCCCGTGAACCCACCTACTTTAACGGGGTAGAAAAGGAACGCGTATTTGAAAACGCCTTCCTGGAATATGGTTCGGTGATCTCAATGACGGCACCTACCAATAGAAAAGTATTCTTACTGACAGACCCGATTGAAGACTGGCCACGTGACTGGAGTGATTATAAACGTAATTACCAGGCGACCTTCACGGCAAAGATCCTGTACCCAATGGTGGCTGATTATGAAGTGATGCCCTGGCCGGAACGGATCTACACAAGACCTTACAAAATAGCGAATAGTGATAGTATGGTGCTGATCCCCAAATATTATTCTACGCAGATGCAGGTGATGGTGAATGCGCTGAATGATATGCCGCGATCAGCCAACAAGGTAACAGGCGTGAATGGCATCGGCGTGTTGATGGGCAATTCACTCATGTTCCAGCGATTCCCCACACACAATGGATATGATGATCCGCAGTTTTCAAATTTCTACGGACAAACCCTGCCTTTGGTGAAGCTGGGGATTCCTGTACAGACAGTCCATATGGAGAACCTGTCTTTTGCAGCCTCACTGAAAGATATCAAAGTGCTGGTGATGAGTTATTCCAACATGAAACCGATGTCTGCAGACGTACATAAATACCTGGCCTCATGGGTGAAGAACGGTGGTACGCTCGTCTATTGTTCAAAAGACGATGATCCGTACCAGTCCGTGATGGAGTGGTGGAATACGAAGGGGAATCATTATAAAACACCATCTGCACATTTATTCGGATTGCTGGGCGTGCAGTCAGCCGCAGGAAAGTATAAAGTTGGCAAAGGACAGGTGTATATTATAAAGGATGATCCGAAGAATTTCGTTATGCAGGCAAACGGGGCGGACCAGTATGTGGCAACGGTGAAGGAGGCCTTTGGTGGCAACCTGCAGGTGAAGAATAACCTGTACCTGGAAAGAGGCCCCTATGATATTGTCGCGGTCATGGATGAAGTGCCCGATAAGACGCCTTACGTGATCAAAGGGCCGGTGATAGATCTCTTTGATCCTACGTTACCTGTGCTGTCAGAAAAGAAGGTGCTACCTGGAGAACAGGCATTTCTTTACAACATCAACAGGGTAGCCAGCAAAAGTACGCCCAGGGTTTTAGCCGCCGCCGCCAGGATCTACGATGAGCAGGTGGCAGCTGATAGTTACACGTTCACGGCCAAAAGTCCGGTCAATACGATCAATGCGATGCGGGTACTGCTGCCGGCAAAGCCAAAAGAAGTGATGACTGCCGACAAAAATTTCAGCCAGTCATGGGATGAGCCTTCCCATACCCTTTATCTCGGGTTTAATAATCAGCCGGATGGGGTGAAAGTGACTATTAAATGGTAGCCAGGCTTAGCTAAGCTGCCCACCCAATTACCCGCTCCATAAGGGTGCTTCTTCTGAAGCACCCTTATTCAAATATCCCACCTGCCATTTTAAAGATCCTGGTCTTTGCGTGATCCTGTCAGGCTGCATATCTTTTTCCCAAAGCGCGATAAACGCCCGGTTAAATAAAAAGCTAACTTTTTTAGCAATTTATTATTTACTTTGCAGCTGCATGTCACTTTACATCACATCACTTAATTCCGGTAGCAATGGCAATTGCTATTATGTAGGCAACGACCACGAAGCCGTTATGGTGGATGCCGGGCTCTCCTGCCGTGAGACAGAGCGGAGAATGCAGCGCCTGGGATTGAGTATGCAGAAGGTAAAGGCACTTTTTATCTCACACGAACATACGGATCATATAAAAGGCATTACGATCCTGTCAAAGAAGTATAACCTGCCTGTATATATTACCCCGGCCACCCAGCGGAGCGGTAATCTGCCGCTGGACCAACAGCAGGCCATTCCATTCCTTCCTTATACACCGGTTCAGATTGGCGGTCTCAGCGTCACCGCTTTCCCGAAGTTTCATGATGCAGTGGAGCCCCACTCATTCATGATATCCGGCAATGATATCAACGTTGGCGTGTTCACGGATATTGGCGCCCCCTGTGAGCACCTGATCCGGCATTTTGAGATCTGCCATGCTGCATTCCTGGAAGCGAACTACGATGAGGTCATGCTGGAGAATGGGCGGTATCCTTTTCATTTGAAGCGAAGGATCAGAGGAGGACATGGACATCTGTCCAATAAACAGGCTTTGGAGTTATTTAAAAAGCACCGGCCCCCTTTTATGACACATCTGTTCCTCTCCCATTTATCGAAGGATAATAACGATCCTGATGTGGTACTGGAATTATTCAGGCCCCATGCAGGGGATACGCATGTAGCGGTGGCTTCCAGGTACCAGGAAACGCCGGTATATAATATCAGCGACAATGGCAGGACGCTGCCACTGAAGTATACGCAGCTGAGCATGTTTTAGCCCACGTACCCTGTAATTGACTATAAAAAACATTTCCCGGTAACCCGCACAGCCCTGCTGGCTTCGCCACAGGCCCCCTATTCGCCTGTAATTCCCACATCCCCTGACAACAAATACTCCCCGTACTGACATTCATCAGCATTTAACAACCCATCTGCTGGTAATTTTGAGTCATCAAAGTCAATGAAACGATATGTTTAAGTATATCCCGGCATCAGAAGCTGTAAAGTGTGTGACTTCAGGTAACCGTGTTTTTATCCATGGATCCGCCGCAACGCCAATGCACCTTTTAAAGGCCCTACAAGACAGGCACGAAGAATTGAAGAATGTTGAATTAACCAGTATTACGACTTTAGGTAAAGTGGACTTCGACAATCCTTTATACAGAAAAAGCTTTTTCATCAATTGCCTTTTCACATCCGCTGCTAACCGGAAAGTCGTGAATAGCGAAGATGGTGACTACGTGCCCATTTTCCTGAGCCAGATTCCGCAGCTTTTTAAAAGGAACATCCTGCCTCCTGACGTTGCATTTATCTCAGTATCACCTCCGGATCAACACGGCTACTGCTCTATGGGTACTTCCGTAGACATTGCCCGCGCTGCAACCGAAGTAGCTAAATATATAGTGGCACAGGTCAATCCTAAAATGCCACGTACCCATGGTGAAGGTTTCATCCACGTATCACGCTTCCACGCTGCTGTATGGCACGAAGAAGACTTACCGGTACTGGACTACTCAGCAGACGCTACCGAAGTAACCGCTCAGATTGGCCGTAACATCGCTACCCTGGTAGAAGATGGCTCCACCCTGCAGTTAGGTATAGGTAGTATCCCTGATTATGTGTTAAAAAACCTGACTAACCACAAGAACCTGGGCTTGCATACAGAAATGATGTCAGACGGCGTCATTCCATTGATAGAAAGTGGCGTTATCAACAATAGCCTGAAGAAAGTAAATGTAGGCAGAAATGTCACCGCTTTCATGGCAGGGACCCGCAAACTGTATGACTTTGTAGACGATAACCCTACCGTAAGAGTACTGACTATCGACTATGTAAACGATACAGCCGTGATCCGTCAGAATCCAAAAGCCGTGGCTATCAACAGTGCCATCGAAGTTGACCTTACAGGCCAGGTGTGCGCAGATAGTATCGGTACTTACCAATACTCCGGTATCGGTGGCCAGATGGACTTCATGCGGGGCGCTTCTTTATCAGAAGGTGGTAAGCCAATTATTGCGCTGCCATCTGTGACCAACAAAGGTATCTCACGCATCACCCCCTTCCTGAAACAAGGTGCTGGTGTGGTGACAACCAGGGGCCACATTCACTGGGTAGTTACAGAATACGGTATTACGAACCTGTTCGGCAAGGGCTTGAAACAAAGAGGTAAAGCGTTGATTGAAATTGCCCACCCTGACCACAGGGAAGAACTGGAGAGAGCCTGGTTCGAAAGATTTGCGAAAAAATCAGCTGTAGTATAAGCTGTTAAAGATAACACTGGTTACAAGGAAGGTCCATTGTGCGCGATTTGCAACGGGCATTCTGACATCCCGGAATGCCCTTCTTCTGACCTTCCTTTCTTTTTTTGCTGGTAGTTTTTTTTGGTTGCTTTTATTAAAATAATGCAGAACCTGGCAGAGCAGCTGGGTTTTGCCTTTATTTTTTTATAGGAAACAGACTGGCAACAGGCATTGCCTGCATTGGTATAAAGCCACTCTCCTGCTGCCGCAGGTCAACTGCAAAACGGTCTTACTGTACCACTATCTGCTGCATGATTCTCCTTCGATGTTGCATCCCCCACTTCGCCATCTCCGAAATAATACTCTGCAACGTCGCTCCATAATCGGTCAACTCATACTCCACCGTCACCGGCTTCGTATCATGCACAGTCCGCTTCACCAGCTCATTCATCTCCAGTTCCCTCAACTCCTTTGACAGCATCTTTGATCCTATCCCTTCTACCTCTCTTTGTAACTCCATAAACCGTCGCTTACCAAAACTCAGCGACCCGATTATAGAGATCTTCCACTTCCCGTTCAATACATCCAGGGTATCGTGTATAGCCCTTAAATGTCCCTGACATTCTTCCGGCCTTTCCTGCGAATGAATTTTCTTACTCATAACAGCTTTCAGTACCGTCAAAAGTACAGGATGTAGGAATAATTTCAAAAAACCACTCTTAATGGTAGTGTATCATTCTGAATTTAATTCCCTAAAATCACCCGAATCCCCGCGCAGTGGTCATCCTCACCCCTCCAATTCTTCGATCATCTCATGATCTACCTCTAATTGCAAATAAGTAATATTAATATTCAGGATCTCTTTGGCAGGTATTACAATTACATCCCCGGGCAAACTAATCGCAATTCCCGGTTCATTAGAATAAAAACTCGTTCGCCCACTTTCTCCCAAAGGCTGCTCTGTCAGCGACTGCTTCCGCAAATCCCTCCTCGTTACCTGCGTCAATACAATATAATCAAGCTCCGTCGACTTCGTCTGAAAATAATAATTTTCCAGATACCCCGTATAGATCAAGGTAGACTCCTTCGAACCTGTTACCACATTCAACAGGATCATATCAAAATTCATGGATGCATACTTCCCGTCAAACAACTCATACCACTCATTCCCAGCCCCCAGCAACGCCACAATCTTCTCACTCAACCGCTTATTCTTCACGATCCAGGCGCTCACTACAAATGCCGCGGCAAATGCAAACAACACGTACCCCAGGAAGCTGATCACATCCCATCCCATGGTCCGGTTATTAATATGAAAATCCCTGTTAGAATAAATAATATTGAGCATCAGGTCAAACTTCACCGTTACACCCAACGAAAAGAGAATAGGCAATAACACGAGATGTGTACAGATCGGAACAAGAATAAACAGCCAGATAGTATCTGTAATAGACAATGCCCCGAGCAACTCCTTCAACTGACGGTGATTGTTGAGCGCTAAGCGAAATGAAATGGCTGGAATGAATAGTAAAGTAATGAGAAAAGCGCCTATAGCAATGTTCATGTATCAATAGAGGATTGAATCAGCTGCGCAGGATCGGGTTGACACTGTTAAAAATATGATGGACAGGTAGCTCCTTTACATAAAAGCTAAAATACAAAGAGAGAGAGGAAAACAACACGCAAAACCGGCACTTCAATGTTTGAAATGACCCATACCCATCACGGTTGTGAAATGCCCGCACTCCTCACCGCAGCGGTAAACTCCACCGGCTTATTACTCTTGCTCAGTACGACCTTGAACTGTACCTTTTCCCCATTGGAAATACGGTCACGGTTATTAAACACAGCCTCTGACAAAGCAGCTGCTGCCTTACTGTTCTTTAAGAACGCTTTACCCAGTTTACTGATCTTTGCACGCATACAAATTCGGATGGTTCTGTACAAATATAAGGAAAATTTACCACCAGCCACCCAAACCATCACAAACAACTGAATATCATATATTTACTACCGTAAAAAACATTCCAGAGAATAATATATCTTTATTCCATGACGACAAAAACCCTGCTGCAGCAAAGATTATTACACCAGCAACTGGCATCGCCGGCCTTTGATACCCCACAGGCAGTTGTTCAATATCTCGGTGCTGTACAGGCACAGGATTACGACATGTCGAAATGGGCCGTCGGCCAACGGGTACAAAACTGTCATGCTGCCATTGTCGAAGCAGCTATCAATGAAGGACACATTATCCGCACCCATGTACTTCGCCCTACCTGGCACCTGGTTAGTCCGGAAGACCTTCGCTGGATGCTGGCACTCACTGCTCCCTATATTAAAAAGAGGAATGTGCATTACGAAAAAAAACTGGAGCTGGACGATGCCTTTTTCAGGAAAAGCAATCAACTGATCTGCAAAGCACTGGCCGGAAAACACCTGGCCAGGAACGAGATAAAAGCCGTGCTGGACAAGGCTGGCATCAAAAGCGATCCGCTCCGTCTCGTTCATATCATGATCCGTCCGGAACTGGAGGGCCTCATTTGCAGTGGCGCCCGAAAAGGTAAACAAACTACCTATGCACTGGCAGATGAAAGACTGCCCCCGGTCAAAGCGATATCCAGAGAGGAAGCACTGGCCAACCTGGCACTACGCTACTTTACCAGTCATGGCCCGGCTACATTGAAAGACTTTGCCTGGTGGTCAGGATTACCCATCACCGTAGCGCGGGAAGGATTAGCTGCCGTTCAGCAGGAACTGGAGCAGGAGCAGGAATACTTCTTTAAAGCCCATAGTGGGAAAGCCACACCGAACATTTATCTCCTGCCCAATTACGATGAATACCTGGTAGCCTATGCAGACAGGGCTGCCTTACATCATGCCGGGAATGAGGACAAAATGCAGCGTTCAGCGCCATTCTTTGACAATACAATTATCATTGACGGACAGGTGGCAGGGACATGGAAACGGGAGGTCAAAAAAGATGAGATCAAAGTAAGCCTGCATCCTTTTGGAAAATTATCTGCAACGCAGGAAAACAAATTGAAAAAGGCAGAGAAAGCATATATCCGGTTCATGCATAGTGCATAAAATGCTAAAAGTTGGCCGGATCAAATGATCCGGCCAACTTTTAACAGTAACTGATATTGTCTTATACATTCACCGCACCTCGTGTTACCGGGATACATCCACGTGTATATTTTCTATAAAATTCCCCGCACCTGGAGCTATCAATGACGCAGCCATTTCCTGATAACGGATGTGTTGCTGCTACGGCACATATACCTTCGACTTCAATGCCTGCTGCACCTTCTTTGGCAGATTTGATAACAAATGATAACCCGTTGAATCTTCAATCGCTTTCACAGAAGTAATATACTTTCGCCAGCTGTTATCAATTGTATTATTGTTGTTAGGGGTATCAATCGCCACAACAGTAACATCACCGCTACTCAGCCGTTCCAGGTCATTATCGCCGGCAGGAATCACCACTACGACTTTCCAGATACGTGCCGGTACAGCCACCTTGCCCTGGTCGATTGTCTTCACCTTCCCTTTTGAGCCGGTTCCGCCCGTGCCATAGCTACCCATAATGATATAACACTCATTGCCCGGGCTCACGAGTGTATTCCTGGTGTATTCCTCAAAACCCGCCCAGGTACGCTTGTTGTTTTTGGGCGCCTGCGGAATCATATTACTCATCAGGAAGGTAGATTCGTTTGCGTCGGTATTATTGGTGCGGTCGCCGGAAGGACAATTATGCCCCCGGTCAAAACCTGAGCTTACATAGTCCGTGCCTTCTACATGATAAAAGCTGCCCGGCAGTTCCGGATCTGCCCTGAAATTGTCTGTCCTGTAGGTGTTACCAAGATCACTGGCATCGAGGTGCCAGCTCACCCAGTTAGGCGTACCACGCTGGCTGTTGTAGGATGCTACGTAGTAAGTTCTGTCTATCAGGTAATTGCTGACAAGCATCCTGCAGGGTTGTGCATCAGAAGGATTGCCCAATAACAGGTGATTGTTATCGCTGGTGTTCCTGATATGTGTATCACAATCATCAGACGAAGACGTTACAATAGTCCGGGAAGCGGTTGTACCCGCCGTTGAACTGGCCGTGTTGTGAGATGGCCTTGACCTACTGTGATTAGACTTTGTAGTACTATTGACAGGTTTTTCGGTCCTGCTTTTTTTAGATTTATCCGGTGTCTTATTGCCTGTTGTTTCCCGAAGTCTTACACAGGTTATAAATACTACCAACGCCACAGAAACGACGAGGGATAATAATTTTTTCTCTTTCATTAGTTGGCTTGTGATCGAAAATTAAGTGACGTATGCGGTGCGAAGTACCAGTGATAGTTCCTCTAAATGGAGTTGCTGACAGTTATCGCCGCGCTGAATGACAAGGAATGCCCTGATGGTCCCACTGAATGGCAGGTAATGCCATTTGCTGTTCCGGCAATAGGCAAGGATAGGGCGTCAATCTACTTTGATGTCAATTTTTTTTGCTGGCATATGCTCTGACATGGTCATACTTCTCTGGTACAAATAAAATATAATCGTTCAAGTTAATTTTTGGGGTGCAATATGCAACAATTCAGTGAATAAACCACTCTTCTCCCAGGTCCTCCATCAAACTCCACACCTGCTCATCCTTCTTATACAAAAATAAATAGTCCTTTAACGGTTTTTCAATCCCCATCCCCTGTATTTTATACAATTCTATCTTCAAATTCGTAATCCCTTCTTCATCATCTGCCGGTGTTAGGAACAACAGGTCATAACCTGGAAACGCCACTACCAGGTCCTTTCCAAAATGATCCACGACAGGTTTCCACGTAGCCCCGACAAATAGTGCAGTAGCGCAGTGATCAGCCGCTCCTGTCAATGCAAACCCGCCGAAAATCGTCTCTACCACTCTAAACTCAAAATCCCTGACAAAATTTGCCTGTGCAATTGCATCCATTTCTTCCACTGTCAGCTGTCCATCCAAATGACGTTTGCTAATGAAAGTAAATCGTTCTCCCCTGTCTATTACATATCCCAATGCCAGTCCGCCGAGCCATTCCTTCCTTACCGGGAAGTCCATTGCTATATCTGCATCTTCACCTAATGCCAGCCTTAATTCTTCGACCAGGAATACACGAGGATAGATTTTATCCCTGTATTCATTCAGGTCCAACATTCCACCTGCGGGTTCGCTTTCCATATTATTCTTTATGTGATTATCAAACAGGTAACAAGTTAAGCATTTAACCCACACTTACAATAAACATCATATGCCGGCATACAGCCTCCATTACTTTCAATGCAGCCATCGGCTCCGCCTGTTTTTAACAAAGCAAGGGATATCGCACTATATTCTCATTTTCACCTTCGCCTTCCCCGGATAGTTTCCAGCCAACGCTATATCATTCTGAAGATTTTCTCTTATTGACCGGATCAGGAATGGAAGGGATAGAAGTAATGTCAGGATTATAAATAAATACTTCCTTGGTTTTCAGCCGTTTTACTGTATTAGGGCGTTTATATCCCTTGACCTTGTAAAACGTCAACGTATCTCCGTTTTCACTGACTGTTCCATAAGAAAAAACATCAAAGATATCCAGGAAACCCGGTACTAATAATTCGTATACAAGCTCACCATTCTGCATTGAATACCTCATTTCTTCCCCCCATGCTCCGGTAAATGCACCTGGGGACAGATCAAAGATGTCTTCACCACGATAACCAACACGACCCGGCGTGAATTTCAGTACGTGATGATGCGGCTTTTTGTGCTGCCCATGGTCAACCTTGCTCACATACGCACCTGCATACTTAAGTTGTGGACAAGGACGAAAATTATGCTCATCAATTTTATAGATACGGGCAACTACAGAATCAACTTGTGCACGGGTATAAATGCCTTTATCATACCTGGCAACAGCTTTGGTCACTTTATTGTAACTTCGACTACAGGAAGCCGTTAACACCACAAATGCAAATAATAAAATAAAACGAAAACCTATTTTCATATCAATCCAAATATTAACTGGCCATAATAGCTCACCGTTGCTTTCTCTTCAGAAAAAGCGTAGCCGTAAAAAAAATAAAAAATCACTCTTGTCCCGGCAAAATAAAGGCTTAAAAATAAAAACTTGGCAATTAAGTCCAAAAAAACAACTACAATTAAACGGTCAAATAAAAGGCAATAAAAAAGTATTGGTCACTTCCGGTCCTTTCATTGTATTAGTGGGAATATAAGAATTCCAGCCAGGTATATAAAACCGCCTACGAATAAACCTATAAAACGATTTTAATCTCACAATAGTGATAATATAGTTATCATCGTATTCATCCTCATATAGGCAAATCCATGTTTCTGAAAGTACATAATGGTGTGACAATAGAATGGATAAGATGGTTGAGATTCCGGGGTTTAACATTCAATAAATGAAAAAAGGCCTGGTTTTCCTACCAGGCCAGATTTTAACAGCAGTATCGACAAGCGCTTTTATATCAGGTTTTACCGCCTCTGCCAGTGTTTCACTTCAGCTTTTATTTAAGACAATGTACTTCTTTAAAGAAGCCATTTATAATATTATTCCCTTATTCAGCCACAGCTGCTGACACCCGTTGCGGCTCGTTCCAGCGTGTCATGCCTTCAATCGCAGGGTGACTGTCAGGACATGATTCGCCCGGCAACTTTATTTTCCGTGAAACATTGCAACCGCATATTTTGCAGGTCTTATCGCCCGTTTTGCGTCCAACCCGCTCCTTGTCCAGCTTCACGGCCACCAGCTTTTGCAATTTGTTTTTCGGCTCCGAAAGATTGGGGCAGGCGAGACAGGCATTCTCCCTCCGCTCCAGCGTGGCCTCATCAACTGTTGAAAAACCTGCCTTACCCCATTTGAGAAATGCAGTGGCAGCCTTGGTAATCAACTCTGTATTGGATTTGCCGTTCTCCTGCTTTTTCCCTGCATCGCCGTCGTATTGCGCCGTTTTAGGATCATCGAACAAGGGCTGCAAAAACCCCGGCGTGTTCCTGCATACGATCAGGTTATCTGCGAACGGTGGATCATCAATGGCACGCAATAATACTTTTGGCGGCACGGCTTTGCCTATGCCCAGGAAATTTCCTAAACGAACACAAAGTTCATCGAAACTGTCCGTTTCTTTAGCTTCCAGCAATTCTTTGATCATAACTTATTCTTTTCCTTAAATGCAGCGTCGGCACAATTTCCCCGACGCTGCATAGTAAATAAATGGAACTATTTCTTTCCACCTTTTGAAGCACCGGCGAAGCTTTCTACGGGCTCGCCTCCCGTAAGTGTGAATTTTGCCTGGTTCTTACCTGGCACCAGCGGCTCATCGTTTGCCGAAAGCACGTTGTACACGGTTACGAGATATTCAGTATCTGAAATGATATCTGCAGTAACGATCACAGCTGCAGGATCGGTGGAAGACACCACAGCTTTGAATGCCGCTGCTTTGGGACGGAATACATAATTGCCCAATGCAGAAGCAGTGGCTACATCAACCGCCACATTGAATTTGATCGTGACATCGGCATATTGCCCGTTCTGCACGGCAGAGGCTTCGGTGACCTGCAGGTATGGGTCCGCATTCCCACCAGCGCAATATGGCAGGTCTTTGGTGCTCGAAGCTGCAGCCATGGCGCTGAGCCGGCAATCGATACTGATAAAATTACAGCGGTTGCCAGGCATACCGTTCCTGTTTTCAGGATTGATGAAATCAAAGAACACTTTCACCTGGTCTAAAGCTGCCACCCGGTAAGTGTAGGAATACATGCCAAACCAGATATAAGGGAATACCGCTGCGATGGCTGCATAATCGGCCATACCTTCACAGGTGTAGCCGTTCTCTCCTTTGGGATCCCCTCCGTACAGGTGCTCCAGCTCATGCGCTATCACCAGCGCCAGCAGCTCAAAGCCTACACACTTGGTGCGGATAAGACCGCCATTGACTACAATGAATGGTACATTATATTCTATAAAAGAATAAGCATTCGGCACTTCGTTCTCCAAATCAAGGTAGAAGTTTACACCCGGGAAGAATCCCTTAAACAGCTTCACGAGGTAATTATACATATCCACGCCTGCCCCTGAAGTGATGGGCCAGCGTGGTGCATTGACCTGTATGTCAATGGCCTGTTCCTTTCTCACAAAATAGTTCACGTCGTCAGGTATACGTGCATTACCTTTTTCGCCGAACGGTGTAAACACTTTTTCTCCTTCACGTTTTATGCCGTCGTTCCTGCCTTCTTTTAAGCTGCTGCCCAGTGCGGACGCTTTATATTGTGTGATGCCAGGAATGTTCTTGTACGCTTCCATGTATTCTTTTGTGCCAATCTCAGGAAGATCCCTGTGCCCTTCAACGAACAAATCGTCATTAACCAGCAGTTGGAGCGCAAAGTCACCGCAGACAATACCTTTGGCCAGCATCAGGTGACCGTCCATCGATGTAGCTACCGTCTGACTCGTGGCCACATGGTGAATGCCTTTTTCAAACTTACCGGTAGTAAGCTGTAATACAGGCACCGTGCTTCCGTCTGCACGTACCAGCTGGCTGACTCCAGGCTGCAAAGTGTTGGCCCGCTGTAATTTCCCACCGGGCATGTAAAATACCTGGTTCGGTGTCACATAAAGCGTTTCAAAGTTATTTTCGTCTGTTCCAAAATCAACCTGGATCATAATGGTGCCGCTGGCTTTATCGCCGGTGCCCGAGCTAAACTCTACGGTTTTGGTCGTCCAGTTTTTCAACGTCGAATCTTCGGCCACATAAATCATGTCACCAACCAGGATCTCATTAATCGGCTTGCTTTCGGTCGCGCTGATGGCCACCGGCGTATCGTGCGCAAAGCATCCGCAACAGCAGTAGCATCCACCGCCAGGCAATGCCACCCATACGGGGGATGTTGCCGTGTAGGAGCAACAGTTAGGCGAGCTGTTATTGAGGCATCCGTTTAAATAGGGGGCTACACAAGTACATATTTTGTGATTAGCGCTTTGGGCATCCACGCAATGCTGTTCATCGCAGAGAGTGCCTTGCAGTTGTTCGATGTTTGCTATGCAACCCGGTAGCCATGGGGGATCGGCTTGTAATTGTGCCATAACTTTTGTTTTTGTTTTTAAATAAATATTTAACCTTGATCACTAACAAAGGTGCAGGTAACATTACGACAGATGTGGGTACCGCTGCTTATATTCATTGGTGCCGATATTGGGCAATTGCTCGTGGTTATCGGCGAGGTTACCTGGCCCAATTCCCAACGACAAGGCATAATCCCCACAGATAATGCCATCCAGCGATAGCAGGTGCCCTTCTGGTTCACTTGCAGGCGCCGCGGATGAAGCGATATAGGAAATGAACTGCCCGAACACGCCCGTGATTATTTTGCTTACTTCCATAGGCTGTCCATCTTTGTTAACCAGTTGATCCAAACCAGGCACTATCTTGCGGGCTTCTTTAAATTTCTTGTCGGGCATCATCAGCAATTGCCGTTCTCCAACGATAAGTGTAGACTCTTTTCCTTTGCCATCACGCAGTTGAATGCTCACCTGCGGATTTTCAACGGAAGTCTTGCTCAGGGAAACGAATTCAAGGGGAACAGATGTCCATTGGCGTAATGAGGTGTCTTTTGGAACGTAGATCGTGTCGCCTTTTTTCAACTGGTCGGCAGCGATGCGCTGGCTTTTTTTAACAGCCACTGAAGCACCCGGTGCCATTCCGCAACAGCAATAGCAGCCACCGTTGGCGTTTAAAACATAAAGCGGCGATGAAGGCCCGTAGCTGCAGCAACCGGGAACAGGATTGTTCATACATCCGTTCAAGTAAGGGGGCAGGCAGTTGCAGACCCTGTGTAACAGGGAGGACATATTGTTGCAATCTTCCTGGGGGCATAATGTTCCACCCGGAATTTTTTTAATATTCTCGAGACATTGCTTGTACCACGAAGGGTCATCGCCCGCAGTTACAGTGGATTTTTTGGGGGCCATAGGCATTGTTTTAATTGATAAATAATCAGTTTTTTTGCTTTTGATTCTCGCCGCTCCAGAACAGGATCAGCACAGCATTCAATACAATAGCGGGGTCGAGCCATACCGGAGTGGTACTGGTCTTTAATGCGACCGGTGTATTGCTTAAATTGAAGCTGATGCTGGCGGAGCCCAGTACGTTTTCAATGGGCGGCGGGTTATTCATTACCGCAGTGCAGGCATTGTTCTTATCGAGGTTGAACGTAATATCAACACCCGTTCCCAGCAACAGCGTGATGTAGGGAACGGAGCCCTGCGTTGAAATACCCTCCGGTACTTCAAGCTGGAAGTAGAACCCGGCCAATACAGGATTTTCTATATGCGGTGGCTGCACACTGTCAACAGAGAACTGTAATGTTTGCGTTGCTGACGGCAATGGATGCACATTCATAAATGTGTACCACTGCTGTGAAAAATTCTGCGCCATATTGAAGAAGCGCG
Organism: Chitinophaga sp.; assembly: GCF_039596155.1. Classification (GTDB taxonomy): domain Bacteria; phylum Bacteroidota; class Bacteroidia; order Chitinophagales; family Chitinophagaceae; genus Chitinophaga. The sequence continues at coordinate 118,637 of NZ_JBCNKF010000020.1, read as the reverse complement.
AACCGATACGTGTGCGCATGGGTTCAAGCTGCTGTACCTGCTGTTTGAACAGCGAGCCGCCGTTGATCGCCGTGTATTTTACCTGCACGATCACATCCGACACCGATGCAAAATTGAAAAGATTGCTGGATTCGGGCATGCTCAGTTTCCAGTTGGATACGGCGCCTGTTCCTTCGAACGGCAAATAACGCTGGTCATTAAAGCTCACTTCGAACATGCCGGAATCGTTCACGCCATTGGATACTGCGATCATCTGGCTGTTGTTCCAGTTAGTACGCAGTACATCAGCCGCAGGCGTTTCCGCATCGCTTCCACCCAGCAAAAAGTTCACAGCATTCACATCCGGCTTCAATATCACCTGGTTCGTCAGTTGCGTTAGTGTTACATGAAAATCCTGGTTTGGTCCAAGCACGGCGGGAATGCTGACGGATATGCTTTTGATCTTCCGGGCATAATGACCAGGATAATCATCATCGTACAATTTTTCACCAAGGCTGAAGAGGCATTCGCCAGTTTCTACCAGTGACAGAAACGCGTTGGGGTCAAGCTGCCGCAATGAAACGGTCTTTTCAATTTCCAGTGTACGTACGTTTTTATCGATCCACGATTTTTCCATCTGCATCAGTGACAGCATCAAACTGTCACCAGCCAGCAATCCTTTTTTCATATTGTCCCAGTAACCGAAGTTGATGAACGATTGGTTCGTATTCAGCTCGTACTGGTAAGAGCGTTGCGCTTCCCTGGCCAGCTCGTAAGCCAGCGAATAGGCCTGGAAGTACACGGTGGATAGACGTGTAACCATCCACTGGTACAGTTCTGCATTTGTGAATTTATCCTGCAGGTATTTGCCGGTTTCCTGGTTCTGCTTGATAGTGGTTTCCTGGATCTTCACTTCCTGCTCAGCGATCTTTTGCTGTATGCTGTTCGATTGTATCTGGTAAGTAAGGCCTGCGGATTCGAACTGTGCCTGCTTTGACTGGAACTGCCATTCTTCTGCGCGGCGCTGGTAATTGGCAATGGTGAGGCTCAGTTGCGCAACAAAATCTGAAATGATGGCTCCTGCCTGGAATACGCTGGCTGCCGCGGACAACGAAGATCCGATCTGTTCCCCGCCATATGTCATTGCGAACGGTGAGCCCACATTGGGAATAAGAAATGCAACAGCAGATGCGGCGGTCATTATACTGGATGCCACGTTCAGCGCCATAGCTGTAGTCATGCCCGCAATGTTCAGTATCTCGCCGGTGTTCAGTCCTTTCTGCACCAGCATATTGTAATACGTGTAACGCTCATTTGCTGCTTTCAGCGATTCATTCAGGGCGGCGCCATTAGCAATATACATGTTCACATTTTCCGTACGCACCAGCATGTTCATTTCAAGCAGCACACGTTCCTGCGCATTCTGCATTACAGATAAGACTTCCGCATCTTTTCTTTCAAGCGCAGCAAGCAGCGATGAACCAAAGCCCATCACGGTAGATGTAAAATTGCGTGCACGTTCCAGCATCATATCAAAACGGAATGCGGGAATGGGAAGGTCAAGTTGTGCCGAAGTAAGCATGCCTGCGTTGCCAGATGCTGCAGCAGCGATCACCAGCCTCGGATCGATGGGTGGTGCGAACAATGCCAGCGGTCTTTCCACCCCATCGATGTTCATGCAATGCCTGATCTTAAACAAACGGTCTTCGATCAGCCCCCAGTAAGCCACCAGCTCACTGTTCTCGGGCACACAGAAATAAGAAGGAATATCATTGTACACCAGTCCTTCGTAATTGGTGAGCTGTGCGGGATCATTGAACTGTGAGTTTTCAAGATGGATGTAGAACTGCGGGATGTTATCCAAATAAATACGGTAAACCGATGTGCTATCGGGCGTTGTTGTCCATGGCTCGGAAACGGTAGCCACGAATGTGCTGCCCGTATATGCCGTAATGAAATTGGTTTGGTTTACGCCGGTTCCCGCGGTCACCTGTATGTACATGCCGGTATAGGCATCTTTTTGTGTTGATGACGTGTTGGCCAATGTGATGGAGATCGCTGTTCCTGCCTGTGCCGTGCCTGTGGTAACGGTCTGGTTATTATACATGGCTTTGATCTCATTATAGCTCAGCGGCTTGGGTACAGGGCAGTTGCTGACGAGCTCCGGCTTTTCGCCCAGCAGGCTTTGCGCCAGTATGTACAGGTTAGTGGCCTGGTTGATGGATTCACGCGTATCCTGCGCAAACAGGTTGTCAGCCCATGCGATGATATTGCTGATGTATTTCATCACCACTGCTTTTGCATAAGCCGACGGCCGTAGCTTGGCAATGGCATCAGGATTGAACGGATCGTTATTGTATGCGTCTATCTGCGCCGGGTTGGTGAGCGTTTGTATCAGCGAAGGCATATTCATGTTCCTGAAAGGAAGGTATCTCCAGAAACGGTCTTCGGGATTCGTTACTGTTTCTCCGGGTTGCTGTGTTGGATTGAAAATATATTCATACCACTGTTTCGCATAATCGAACTGTTGGTGCGTTTGCAGCATGGAAGCCACCAGGAAAGGTGCATGGAAAAATATCTCCTGGAAGTACAACCCGTATGCGCCGTAGAAATCGAGCTTGTCCGTCAGGGGTGGTACGACCGCGGCTTGCGGTGATAGCCTGCTGAATGAGAACTCCGGCGTTTCCTGCGATTCAATGGTAAGCAACTGATCCACTCCACCCACCATCAGCTTGGCGGAAAATACATTGCCGGCTCGTGTGCTGAGGCGCAAAAAGTTGAACTTAAGTTTTGCCAGCTCGGTAGGCGTATCGGTGTAAGACGAAGTGTAAAAATAAAAGAAACCGGAAGGGAAAGGCGAATAGGAATAATCAGATGAGATCAGTGCGGTGATATCCTTTATGCCCTGCTCCTGTGTTACCACCAGGAAAGATTCGTCGCCGTTATCGAATATAAACCTGCCCACAGTGTTCTTTACAGTGGTGATGCTGGTGGTCTTTGGTGATACATTGTTCAGTAACTGTAACTGGGGCGTAGCCGTCTGGCCGGGCGTCGGAAAAGCGGCAGGATCGTCGCTCATATAATTATCGACGATGATGTTTTTGTAAAATGTTTCGTTAATGCCCAGCATGGATGCAGTTCGGTTCAGGTAGGGTATGTAAGGCGTAGGATTATAATCCGGCCTGTAGTTGATGAGCACCGGCGAAATGGTTTGCCGGCTCAGCGAGGCGTCGTACACCACCGATGACTGCTTGGCCACGTAGGTGGTCTGACCGGGAATGTTCACCTTACCCACTGATGAATAATTGCTCACCAGCTTCCATGAACTATATTCCAGTTCGTATTGGGCTGCGTTGATGTTTGTTGGTGGTGGATCTGGCACCGGTGGTGATTGCCCCGGCGCAGTGGTGAGGCCAAAACCATATAAGATAGCAATGCTTTCGTTATTGGGGTATTTATTGGGATAAAAGAATGATTCCTGGGGGAGGTATAAAGGGTAAACCTTGCGCCAGTACACGAGATCCGGGTTATATGACGGAACCATTAATGGCAGTATGCTGGACACATACTGGTCGAACTGGTAATTTGACTGGTAATCGATCACCACCCCTTCCTGCAGGGTTTGCGGTGAATACCAGCTTCCATCCAGGTTCAAAAAGCTAAACTTAATGGACCCCACAGAAGCACTGTTGGGAATGGAATTGTTCGATACGATGGTTGAACCGGACTGCTCGGATATTTCCACCCAGAAAATATACAAACGCTTGAAAGCATATACCGGGGAAACCAACGGTGAGGCGATGCTGATATCCATTTCCTGCCATGCCGACCAGGAATAGCTTTTATCGAAGGTGCGGTAATAATAGGTGTATGGCTGTTCTGCCGTATGACCGAAAATGTATAAACGTTCGATATCTTTTCCGGACTGGTCGTCATGTATCGTTGTTGTGTAAGATGCACATTGCACAAGACCGGCAACGATATTGAACTCGCCCATGTATTCGTTAAAGGCTTCGGTAACCGTCTGGTCGCTGATATTGGTTTGCTGCAATGCTTCTTCAAACTTTTTGAAGGCGGGTGAAGCGTAGGTATATAAAGTAGGATCGATATAATTTTCGGGGTAGAGAAATATTTTCCTGTTCACTTCCCATAAACGGTAGGACATCATCCATTCCCACCATGCCGTGCCTATATTGGACAGGTCTGTAACACCGGCTTCGAAGTTCATGCGGCAACGCTGCAAATAGACCTGTACCGATGCAATACCCTGCGCAATGTAGGAAGAGGTGTCGCATGCACTCATTTCCACATCCAGCAGCAGATACTGGTACACATCATTCGAATTACGGATGTATGTGAAATTGGGGTCGGAATGCAATTGCCAGATGAGGTAAGGTAACAGCGCATTGCGTTGCGATGTCATCAGTGTTTTCGAAATCACTTTGTCTGCTTCCGCAAAAGCCACGTCACCCAGCTTGCTGCTGGATGATGAAAGCAGCAGTTGCGCGGTTTGTTCATATGTTACCCAGTTGGCGGTGATGAGCTGCCAGGAACTATCTGCAAGCGGCAGGGTAACAATATTGTTGATATAAACCAGGCTGTAGATATCGATGCCGGTTTTTGCGCTCAGATCGAAGGCATTTTTCAGCCGCATTACACCGGGTACACCACCGTAGGTGGTATGTGTCTGGTTGATATTATCCAGCGGCCAGTAACGTTGTATCAGCGCGCAAAGCTGCTGCGAATCCCATCCCGTTATTTGCACCAGTGTATCGGTTTTGCTGTTGGGCAATACCGCCTGCTTGGGTATCCCGAAGAAAATGTTCAGCGCATCACTGTTGTTATTGAACGCAATCACCAACGATTTATAACCGGTAATGATAATAATGTCGTTGAGCGTTAGCTGGTCAACATTGCTGATGTCGCAGCAGCCCGGAACGGATAAAATGAATGCCACTTCGGTAGCGGTAAGATTGATGCGGTCTGCCAGCAATATGCTCCTTGACAATGACTGCACCAGCTGGTTCACCTGGTAAGCGCGCTGGCTCATCAGCAATACCGATTTAGTATAAGTGCGTTTCAGCCCGGCCTGGTCCTGCCCGGTATAGAGAAAGTCGAGCGGCGTGGATTTGGTGAACGTGCTGCTCACTTTACCATTGGCCTGCATATAGGATGGCGTATCATTCGGAATAATGATCTGCGGATTGGCGCTTACCAGTGCATTATATGCAGCGGTGGATTCATCGGCAGTGATCAGGTCGTTAACGAACGACTGCTGCGTTACAAAAGGCAGGAAGGATGATTCCAATGACGATGGCACGGGCACCAGCATTGCCTCGAGATAGCTACTGAGGTCGTTTACAGATGCAGCAAATGGCAGCAACACCGAGATCATAGTGGCAGAAGAATGCATAAAGCCGGCCAGGGCTTGCAAACAGTTCTCGTTTTGCAATGTTTCAAATTGTGGTACCTGCGCCGCTGTGTGCTCTATATCATTGCGGTAGGTGACGAGCTTTTTTCTTACCTCCCCGCGTTTCAATTCGGCTTTGGGATCGGTCGTAATGGATACAGCATCGTTGTTATATTCATTATTTACGGAGGAGGCATTTGCATCCAGCACAATAGTGTTTGTGGTTGCGCTTTGTGCAAACCCGCTGTTGAGTATATTGTTCAATGCATAAACGCTCGTGTTATCGGGTATTACGGTCCATGCTTTATCCACTACAGCTTCGCGTGTTTCACCTGTATAGGAGAGTATCTTGTTTTTCTGCCCGTTGCCTGTTCCGCCGGTGATGGAAATCTCCATGCCGTTGTAATAACCATCTTCGGCCATAGCTGTTTCGGCCAGCACAATACTGTAGATAGTTGCGCCCTGGGCTGTTCCATTGCCTTCATCCACTGAAATGGTATACCATGAAGTGGTATCGGGAACCGGCGTCCATTCCGTGTTCACGCTTACCGTATGCGTTGCACCATCATAAGATTTAACCTGGTTCTGTTGTCCTGCACCTTTCGATACAAATAGAAAATCCAGCGGCGAATAGGCATAATAATTTTCTGCCAGCTGCGCATAACGGATATTATTGACAGTGGTTACATTGACCAGGTATGGCGTACCTGCAGGGTTCCCGGTAAGCAACGTGAATACCTGCTTCGACATTTCAGCATCTATATTATCCGAAATAAAAGCCGTTTCGGGTATAGGCAATAATTCTGCAGCCTGCTGAAAGCTGATTGATTTTACCAGCATGATACCATATGCATCTATATACTCTTTCAGCACCATCTGGTCGAATATGCTGGCAGAAGCATCCGCATCGATATTGCCGTACATGAATGAATCGCTTTTCATGCGCGATGATTCTGATATGGCGGCCAGCGATTGCACGAACTTCTGCACCTCGACGGCATTGTAGGTAGGCCCGTTGTATTTTGCGGGAAAGATGCCGGTAAGAATATATTGCAACTGGTAAGGCGTAAAATTGCTTTTCTTCAGCCAGTCAGTACGCGCCAGCGTTGCAAATACCATATCGATGGAAGGCACATACGATCCGTATGGTGGCTGCGTATAACTGGTCACATCGGGGTAATAGCAAAGCGACAGGTAAAGCAGGAATGCATCAGTGGAGAGCTTCGACACCTTGGCCATTATTACAAGCCGGTACATCCATGAAAGATTTTCATAGCTTAATGCCAGCGCAGGTGTGCCGGAAGGGTGTTCCGTTACCTGCGAATAAACAAACATCGCTATTTCGGTAAGATCATTATCGTTCAGGCTCAAAGCTGCACCCAATCTGCCGCGTATGGTTGCGTTCAGACCAGTGTTATCTGAGATCACCCATTGCTGACCGGGGTGATTGTACGGGTCGAAAGGAATATAGAATGTAGAGGTGTATGGGTCTTTCCCTTTTAACACCAGCGGGTTGTTATAAACGGTATCGAACAGATCCATCCGGCGGGTGATGCTTACCCTGCCATAGTTCTTCATCAGGTACCAGAGACTGCAAACTATCTCGGGGGAAAGCGATGTTTGTGCGCACAGAATGCTTACCTGCGCCGCCTGTGCCAGGAAGAGCGGTGTTATTTCTGATGCCTGGCATGCCTTCATGACCCAGTCCGTCGTAGCATATGACCAGCCGGTTTCTGCGGCAAGACGGATAAAGCGGTTCAGCCTGTCGAGTCGTTTTACGGTTAGGTATTGTACAATCTCGATTGCATCGTCGCCGCTCACATCTTCACCAAGTTGCATATAATGCTGTTTTTCACCGGTGGCATTGATGTAGAAAGTATCTGCAATGCCCAGGCTCAATTCTTCTTCAGTAAGATCCTGTGTCAGCAATGAAACCACCTGTGTGCGGCTTAAACCTGTTCGCCACATGAATTCATCAAGCGGTGTAAGACTGGTAACAAGCTGTGTATCGGAAAGACCGGAGTAACCAAATTGCGGCGATAGTGTGGCACCGCTTACCAATGGTGTGGTTAGCTGGTTTCCCTGTTCAACCGTCAATCCTAGTGATTCCCGCAATGCAGGACCGGGATTGGAAATATAATATTGCGATGTGTTGTCAGGAATAGTGCCCCATGGGCTGTCAACAGTTGCGGTTTTTGTACCGGCATCATAAGCGGTAATGCGTCGCAATTCGCCCTGTGCTGTCCCGTTGGCGATCTCCACCGTCATGTTTACATAGCTGGCGGGCGCAGGTTGTGTGGTGGTGGCAAAAACGATGGTATTTGTAGTGGCGCTGCCAACATTCCCCCATTGTATGGGTGCCAGCAGCGCGGTATAAATATCAGTGAGCGATGTGCCCAGGCTGGCTGTATATAAACGTGATTGTTCCAGTGGCAGGTTCCATGGTAAATTAAATGGGTAGGGCGATACCGCCATGAGGCTGTAGATATCCCGCGTAATCACATATTGAGAAGTATTATCCGGCATCCTTTCCCATGCATTCATCACCGTGGCGATTTTGGATGACCCCGTATAGGCAGTGATGGTTTGCTGCTGCCCGCTTCCTGTGCCTGCGCTGATATACACGAGCATACCTGAATAGGCATTGTCAGTTCCCGATGCCGATGTGTCCAATGTAATGGATGTGGCATTTCCACTTTGCGCTGTACCTTTGACCACTATTTGTCCTGCTTCGAGATGATCTTCCATCACTTCATTAATGATGCGGATGGTGGGCACAGGATCGTTGGTGTTGGCGCACGTAAGCTTCATGTTGAAGAGATCGGGACGGCGTTCTTCCAACTTCAGTCCTTTGGGAATGGTAGCTGCATTCACTTCAGTAATGTAATCATCGGTGATGCGCATGATATCGAGAAAATAAGCGGCGGGGCTGAAGATGGAACGGCATTCATCGCATTTGCAAAAATCCAGGTCTCCAAACAATACCTGGTAGCTGGGAATACCCTGCACGTATTCCTCTACCTCTTCGGAAGTGTTGCTGAACATAGATGCACGGTAATGCGGCGATGCAACAGTACTGTGCACACTGGCATATACATGCTTCATCTTTTCGGTGATGGCCGATGCACTGGCATGTATCTGTTGGGCGAGTGCGGGCTCTTTTTTAGTATTCAGGGTTTTGCCGGCATCCCGTATGAAACGCCAGCGTGGCACATAGGCGATGCGTGCAGCGGAATCGTAACCCATCTTTTCCAGCTTCTCCGCAATGGCCACGTCGGGCCATACGCGCAACAAACGCTGCCGAAGCATTGCTTTCTCTTCCAGGCCCTGTTCTTTTAAACCGGCTGCCGAATCCTTTGCCACCTTTGATTTCTTATTTATATCGCCGTAAAAATCATAGGTGAGAAGGTTGAACTGCGGATGCGCATCGAGGTATTGCCGCAATGCTTCATTGGTGTCAGCAGCTGTTTTTGCACCTGGCGTTACCTTTTTCCCTGGTTTCGCTGTTTTTGCTGTTGCAGACTTCTTCCCGGCTGTTTTTTTAACAACTTCTTTTTTTTCAATTGCTTTTTTCTTTGCCATGTTTTCTTTTTTATTTCATGGAAAGGATGCTCATTACATCATCCAATTGTTTATTCAGGTCGCTGGTAAAGCCCCACCTGATAGCGCTCATTTTATATGAATAATCCAGGGCGAACTCATTCACCGATTTTGAATTTGTTGCACTGCTAAGATCGATGCCCGTTGAAGCAATAACACTGTGCAGCAGGTCATTCAGTTGCACCTCATTCTCTGCCTTGTCTATCCAGTCCCGTATCAGCTCGCGTTTCTCGTTGGCGAACACGGTGATGGCGGTATCTCCATCGCCGGCGGCAAAACCTTCTTTCATAATGGTCTTCAGCTGCGGCAACTTGATGCTGTCATCTTTCCTGTATTCCTCGTTAATAGTATCCTTCAGGCGCATGCCCTGCTGGCGTATATGCTCTATAGCCTGGTTCTGGCTGGCCAGTCCTGCAGGCAGGTTGGACACGACGGAATTGAGCTTTGTCAGGGCGAACAGCATGTGCTTATCGGGATCATTGTTCGAAGGGGCGCGTGCAACACCATGCTTCTGGTATTGCAGCTTCAATTGCTGTACAAATTCGGCCGACTTTCCTGCATTGGCGAAGTTTTGAGCAACCATCGTGAACATGGGGCGCAGGGTATCGTCATACCCGATAACGTGGCGTCGGTCTTCATTTAGCTCCCTGTTCTTCGTTGCATGGAAACGTACTTTTATTTTTTTTGCCTTTGAATCGAACGAGGGCCTGCCCACAAACCTGATCTCCCCGGTAACGGTGTCGCGCACTATGCCGAATTTCTTCTTCCTGATCTTCTTTTTAGTTCCGGATGAAGAAGGCGACTTATATGGTTTACCTTTGGTGGTGCCGGCAGGGTCGTTATTGATCAGCGGGTTGTTATTTACATATTCGTACAGGTTCAAGCCATCTGCGGGCCCTGCGGGGTCAGCGCTCATCCATCGTCCCAGCCATGATATGTAGTACCGGGCCCCGTAATAATACAATCCCGAAGAATCGTCGCATTCCTTCCCCGTAAACCGGTATTCTTTGGGTTCCACATCCACCTGGTTATTCCCCGCAATAATAGCCGTTCCCCCAAATGGATAAAATTCTTCATAGCTGATGATGTCTCCCGTTTCAGTCAGTTCGACAGAAACGGATTGGATCAATGTTTCAACCTGGTACCGCTGTTGCCGTTGCCTTTCTCTTTTCGAATCGATGGTCCAGTATAACACATTCACGATATGTTTCTTGTCATCGACAACGCGTTCTGTCTGGCATTCAGATACAATGTTAGCGGGATCGATGCTGTTGTTGTACGTGCGTTTCACTTCGTAATTGCCGATATATTTTTTTTCATAGATCAGCAGGAGCCCGTCATTTACTTTTTGCGTGGTTACCTTTCGCACCCGTTCCCCCGTATGATCGTATACATAGTAATCTGCATCATTTGCATCTTCGCGTTCTATAGTAGTGATGCCGGAGATATTGTTCCGGTAATTCCAGGTAATCCCGGAAAGATTATTTAGCTGCAGTAGGTTGCCGTCCGCATCGTAAGCATCCGTAGGCTCATCCTGGGGAATGGCCCTGTTGGAAGATGCCGGCACATTCATCACACGCGTCCATGATGCGGATTTTGCGATATGATTCAGCTCCACAAGATTACCGGAATCATCATAGGTATAATGTTCAGCATAATTTTCGAGCTGTTGCTGGTCGCTCAGGGGCGCGGTTGGACAAAGCTGCGCATAGATGCTTTGCTTGAAGCCGTTGGTGTGCGTGCTCTTTTGGATGCCTATGTGTTGCCGCCCGGAAGCGTTGATCAAACGATAGACGGCATCCAGTGTGTAATCCATCAATGGTTCCACCAGCTGATTATTACAGAACACCTCTTCTTCCGAATAATCGCGGCAACGGGTGAGGTTACCCACGGGATCATATGTATACCAGGTATCCTGCACGTTCGATCGGTTGTCTGAACGCGTAGTAAGCAGCCGCTGCAAGCGTTCTGTAGTGGGTTCGTAAGTATATGCGGTTTTTGTTCCACCTGCATAATGCACTGCCAGCCGGCTGCCGGATGCATTGTAGGTGATGGAGCTGATATAGGTTTGCGTGGTATTGTCCGGGAAGATACCGTTCACCGTGTTCAGCTGGTTCATTTCATTGTATGTCCACAGCACCTGTCCTTTATCCGGCATCTGCTCCTGTGTGGTCATTCCCGCAGCATTGTACCGGAAGGTGGTGACGAAGGCTTCTTTCTCAAGCGGAACTTTTTCCGGATCGTTCCAGTTGGGCTCCTGCGTGTATTGATCTAGAAAATATCTTGTTTGCTTTAATGCTTTCCCAGCGAACGAGTAGGAATCGATCAGCAACTTGCCGGCCTGGTCGTAATAGGCATAGATGTTACCAATAAGATTGTTTTTCGCAGCATCGGTCACCAGCTCGCCATACACGATCCTTTCGGTGTATTGGTTAAGGGTCAGCGAGCCCTCGCTACCGGTTACATATACGCCGGTGGGCCGTTGTAAATGATCATATTCCTGTCTTGTACAGAAACCGCGGGCATCCCATGATAGAACAGTATTACCATATATGTCCGCAAATACCTGCTTCAACCCGGCATCGCAACTTTGCGTACGTGCCGGCTGATCGACCATCATGGGAAAGAGGTTAATGAAGTTCTGGTAATCCGTTTCCGAATGACAGTTGGAATAATACAAGCGCGGATCAGCAATGGAAAGATGCCGGCCGTTGATATCGGGCAACGAGCTTGTGATGAGACCATTCTGCCGGAAAAAATCTGTCAGCTGCGGAATGAATTGCAGGAAAGGCTCGCTTAGTTCAAATGTAAAGTCAGGGGCATATACCTGGACAGCTGTAGACGTCCATGCACCATATTCAGGATATGGACCTATAACCAGGTATTTTTTCAATACCAGCTCATCCCATAATTGCTGCGATGTAACGCCGCTGCCATTCACCATCTCTTCAAATGCATTGGATGACACTTCGCCAAGATTGTTCTGGATGGAATAAAAAACATGGCCGGCGCTGTTCATTACTTCACGTGAAGGTGTGTTATAAAATGCGGCGGCTTTATCCAGCGCATCTTTTTCATCTTTCTGCTGGTCCGTAGGATTGGCCGGGTAATTCGCCATGAATGTCTGGTAAAACAGGGAATCGCGAACAGTGTCGTCCGTATCATAGCTGATGGTTTCCCATGGTGTGAACCCGGTATAGCTAAAGAAAAGCTTTGGAGTATCGATGCGTATCACACGCAGCAGCGGATCGTAATGTGTTACCGTTGGAGGAACGATATCGTCATCATCCAAAACGGTTTGCTGATCTTCAAAATCCGGGTTGTCTGAATAGAACGGCAGATATTCCTGCGCGGGCTTCTTCTTATTGTTGTACACGACCTTGCCGCTAACCACCCAGCTTTGCGCGCCGCTGGCGCCAGCATAGCTTTTATGCTGGGTTATTTCACCCATGCCATCGAAATAAGATATATCTTTCAGTATGATGCGGTCCTGCGGACTGATGCCATTGCCATATTGCTGCCCCTGCAACACCACACAACGTGCTGGCTGCGGTTCTTCTCCCGCGGAGCAGGGCTTGCGTATATCGCCTTCTTCATAATAATAGTAGCTGCCTGCGCCCTGCAGGTATTCGGAAGCGTTGTTCAACACATCGCAAAAACCTTTGTCGGGCATGCGGGTGTAATTGACAAGGTCCATATCACCGGCATATTGACCATTCTCGTAACCATGCGAAGCGCTTACATACACTTTGCCCAGCGGATCGAACAATACCTGTGATATATTATTGTTCGGACCAGTGAGCTGCCATGGCGACATGATATAATAATCGATCAGCGCAGTGGTGATATTATACACAGGATCTTCGCCCGGCGGAGTCGTTACATAAGCACTGGTGCTGGTTTCGCGCAGGTAATAGTTATCATAACCGGCAATCGCATTTGCATATAATGGAGATGTATTTGCCACAAAAGAATTCTCTGCTCTTTCGGGCATGTAAAATGCGTTGGCAGTGGTAAAATAGTTCTGTACCAGTCCACGGTTCCACCAATACCCATCGGATAAATAATAGCCACCGGCATTCTCAATAGTAGCAGTATCTATCTTATCACCATAAGCTTGTGTTATAAAACCGGGATCGAACACGGCCTCCTCCCTATGATGGATGAGCATGCGTTCCGGCAGGGGATCACATAAGTTCAGGGCGCTTGTTTGACCGGCATTCCAGTAATAAGTGCGTGAATTTCCAAAACATCTTGCCTCCACTTTTCCCTGTGTAAATGGCTGCGAATAAGAAATGATGTTGTTCATTGCATCGTTAACGATCACTTCCATCTGAGCAAAGCTGAAATACTGACCCGGTGTAATGCTAACACCGCCAGCCTCATATTGTGTTTGGCAGCAATCCACGCCGATCCACCGTGATGGTACTTCCTGGTTAATGAAGCTATTTTTGTTTATGGTGATATACAGTTGCTGCTGTTGCGGGTAAATAACCCGCACAGGATCGCCGCTGTTCCTTCTCGGGTAAAACACCGTAGCTGTTTTCAGTGCATTAGTATACTTGTCGGTTTCCAGTGTGAACTGGTGCTCTATACGCGGATCGTTTGGCTGGCGTTCATAATTATAAGTGATTGCTTCCGGCTCATAGCTGGAGAATACAGGTCCTGAAATGGAAGACGATTCCTGGAAAGAGCTGATATAGGTGCAATGCTGCTCAACAGTATATGGATTCTTTTCCAGGGCGCTGCCATCCAGTCCATACACTTCACGGCGCAGCAATTTTCCTTTCATCATCAGGCATGCTTTTGCAACGACTGATGATGACTGTTTTTTTATCGCATCATCAAGAACATACGCAGGAATCCTGCATTCATCGGGATCACCGTTAAAGTATTGCGACTGGTATTGCAGCAGCAGCGCATCACTTCCTTCCATAATGCCGGTGAGGTACCATTCGCGTGTATATACCGGTGCTACAAACAGCTCGCTGTTCACATCATTCACCGGGAAATCTGCCGGTGCACCTGTGTTATTGAAAGTTTCGTACTGTTCGGCATCCCAGCTTTCCACGTAACCGAAACCGAGAAACTCTTTTTGACTATTGTCATAGCAGCCTTCATGGTAAGCGAATCTCCTGGTAAGCGTATTCCCGTTCACGCTGTCCGATATGATCATTTTTTCCACCACCTGCACGGGAAAGGGCAGATGCGTGATCCATGGATTTCCCGCTTTTTTATCACGCAGATAAAATTCAACAGAACTGCTATATTTGAGCTTTGTGCTTAGTCCCAGGCCATTGTTCATGGCATATAAAAGGTAAGGCTTTACGCCGCTGGCAAACGGTTCTGCAATATCTTCTGCAAGAAAATCGTAGTAATAATGCGTTACTTCAGGCGATGTTTTGGTGAACACCAGGCAGGCGGTTCCATTTCCGTTAATATCTGCGAAGCTGACCTGGTCTCCCGGAGCATATACATCAGGCAATGTTATGGTGAATGCAGGCGCAAAGCCATTTCCGGACTGGTTGATGTATATCTCTGCCTGCGTAGAATATACTAAAACAACATCGGTAGTGCCTGAACCATTAATATCGGACAGCAATACGGTGGGCTGCTCATTTTGCCTGAAAGACGGTGCACCACCGAGACGAATGACCTTGCCGAAATTTCCATGCCCCAGCGAAGGCCATACATTCACAGCGCCATTGAGCACGCTGACGCGGTGCTGCCCACCATCGCCAAAAACATCGGCAAAACTGATATTTATATTGGGCGAATCGGGCTGGCATGGAAGACCTTTCACTTTTATACGCTCTTCCGGCGTGGCAAAACCTTCCGTACCGTTTGAACGGAAATAGGTAACATAATCGGAGCCTATAGAGATCATGTCTGTTTTGCCATCTCCGTTCAGGTCCGCCATTTCAAATTCAAGCGATGATGAGGATTGCGGCGGACGTTGCCGGAATTCAACAAAGTTATTCCAGCCTTCATCGCCATCCCTCTTTGTATAATAACCGGAACGCTCTTTTTCATTCACCACCAGTTCCAGCTGGCCATTGCCATCTATATCGGTGATCAGGTTTCCGGGCGTAGTGAGATCACGGTCTGAAGGAAATGTATCCGGCGCTTCGGGATAGTCGTATACACCGTTGCCCAGCGGCTGCCAGTATAAAGTGCCCGTGCTGTTGCTCATTAAAAACCCGGGAAGGCCTTCGCCATATAGGTCTACGGGCAAATAGTAATTTTGTCCGCCGGGAATTTTCCCATCTTCATGCACCTTCAGCGTCTTAAAATCCGGCGCCGGGGGTGGCGTAAAAGATGTATAGGAAAATGTTGCTGCGGCTGCGCCGGACACCCACCAGGTATTATCGCTGTTCAGCCGGTATCCAAATTGCTGTACGGATGTTACAAAAGAGAATATATCGGTTTCATCATGCGCCAATGTTAATGCACGCACCAGCATGGATGCTGTTCCCAGTTCTGTAAATGAATGGAAA
This sequence comes from Chitinophaga sp., assembly GCF_039596155.1. Lineage (GTDB taxonomy): Bacteria > Bacteroidota > Bacteroidia > Chitinophagales > Chitinophagaceae > Chitinophaga. The sequence continues at coordinate 103,151 of NZ_JBCNKF010000020.1, read as the reverse complement.
AGCATGATGCTGCTGCATAACCGGCAGGTGCGCACTTCGAAACCGGCGCGGAAGGTTGAAAAGCAATCTTTTCTTGCTGGCCATGTGCGTACCGGTGTATAGGCCGGGAAATATGCCTGCCCGTTCTTCGGCAGATCGTATTCGCCATAGTTGAAAACAAGCTGGAATGCCCACTGTTCCTGCTGCTGCACATCGAAATAGTTGCCATATTGTACGATGTGCAGGTACAACTGTGTATCATAATTATGACCTGCCTTGTTGATGTCGTCAGGAATATTTTCTTCGTTCTCTCTTTTATAGCTGAACTTTATCTTATTGCCTTTGCTGTCCGTTACCGATTCGATCAGCCAGCGGCAAACCTGCGTGGGCTCGGCAGGATTGACGATAAAAGTATCGGCGCTTTTTCCGTATATGGTAACCTGGTTATCGCTGCTGATCGTTTTCCAGAATATATTTTTCGATGCATTGTCCTGCCATTGTTCTATCAGCATGAATGCTTCTTCTTCCTGCTGCAGGTAAGATGTTACGGAGTAGGTGATATTGTTGTCCGTATCCTGCCGGCGAACAATAATGGTTTCGCCGTGGATTGTTTCTGTAAGCGGTACAAATTCAACACCTTCATTAAAGGCATATTTTTCTTTGCCATTATACAATGGTATACCGTTGCGCATGATGATGCCGATATAAGGAATATCCACGTTAAAGCCCAGGCCGAAAGGGCTGTTCCCGCGCGAAGAATCATATACCAGTTGCAGTTGCGGCTCAAGACCGCGGGCAGTTGTTATGGGAAGCGGAATAGAATAACTGCCAGTGCCCGAGAACAGGTTGGTTTGAAATGAATCGCCAACGCTGGTAACAGCACCCCCGCCTTTGGGCAGCGAAATTTCCTGGATGGAAATTTTTGAGCCGGAGTCCGGACTCTCCGCTATTTTTTTTGTTTTGGTCATTGAGGTATGAATGTCTTTTAATTAGCTACATGGCTAGTAATTGATCGATTAGAGGTTACTTTAAGCGCTTTAACGGGAATTTTAATGTTGTTCCTTTATTAAATAAATGTGTGGTAAAATATGCTTCATCTTTAACGCTTTAATTTCGTTTACACGTCACCTTGCGCTGTATACTATAAACAATATGGCCATATGGTTCAAATTGTTTAATGCAATACATAACCTGGCAAGTGCATACTCGCCTGATAATTTGGGTAAGATCAGTTGTTGTTTGGGCCGAGGTATTTACCGGAAGAACTTTTCTCTTATTAAAACGCTTTCTTAATCGAACTTCACTTCGTTATACCGGCTATGCAAGGTATACTCTTTAAACCCGGATTATCTTAGCAATAAACCAGGCATCGCTTAAGCTTGACCGGCGCCAGCGCGCCAGCAGCCTTACATTTAATAATAGGTAATAATTACATTAGTTCATGACGAAAAGTTAGGGTTGCTGATTAGCTGTAAGCTTTCAGATTTAATACTTGATTTTAGGGAAATTCGTTAGGCCAGAAATTCATAATGTGGTATAATCATCTAATTAACATTGAATCTATTTGAGGGGAATTTCCAATCAGGGGTCAGGAAAAACAAGCTGTGAATTATAAAACTTTGGGATATTTCACTTGTCATCAAGTCACATGGCCATAAGAGACATCGTATCACAAGCGTTGATGTGGATCTGACATTTTAAAACTTCCTTAATACCTAATAAGTGACTAATATTCACAAATATAGTAAAAAGCATGTAATAAAAATGGCGCTGCTCTCTGAATTCTAAAAAAAAATTATCCAACTATTTCCATACTCTTTTTTGATCTATTTGCAATGCGTCTGTCAGCAATTCTATTGTTGGTTTCCTTTCCCAATATACCCCCTTGAATTAATGTACTCAGCTATGATAAACCAACAAAAGTACTTATCTGGGAAAGTCCGATATATGAAACCATACCCACACCGCCCTTTCAGTGCAATCTGCCTTCCCCGGGATAACAAGTATTATCCCTGTAAAACCGGGTCGCGAAAAAAGAAAATCTCACCTGTGATGCAAAATGAATCCAGACACATTAGATGAAAATAAAGTAATTTAATTTCAGCTAACCAGGCAGCCCGCACAACTGTCCATACAACCCATAAATTTTCGGAACGACAATAGTTGAAACAACCCGGTAATGCAAAGAATTTAATAGCAACCCATGGAAAAATATTGGTGTAAAATATACTATGCGCATTTTGTCACGCCGTTACCCCGTGACATTTTCTCGTCGCTGCTCGCACAGCTGCCTGCAGCCATGCAAAAAAAAGTGCTGGCATTTCGCAGATGGGAAGATGCACATGCCAGCTTGCTGGGTAAACATATCTTACAATATGCACTGCAAGAGAACGGGCAGTCACATACCCTGGCTACCATGCAGTATACGGCGGCTACCCGTCCGTATTTTCCCGATAGCAGGAACGATTTCAATATTTCACATACAGGCAACCTGGTGGTGTGTGCGATGGCGAATGACAATACGATCGGCATCGATGTAGAGCGCCCTGTTCCTATGGAAATAGAAGATTTCAACAGGCAGTTTTCAGCGGCGGAATGGGCGCATATACATCGCTCCCCTGATCCGCTGCGTACCTTTTTTGAATACTGGACGGCCAAGGAGGCTGTGCTTAAAGCCAGTGGCACCGGGTTAACCGACGAGTTGCACCTGCTCAATCCTTTTGAGAACAGCGAATGGCAGTTATATGCCATCCGGGATTTCTCACCGTATTTATGTCATGTGGCGAGCCGCTATCCGTTGGATAAGATCAACCTGATCAATGTGGGAGATTTATTTTTCTCTGACCACCAATAATCGCAAAGCATTCAATACGACTACCAGGGTAGAGCCTTCATGACCAATAACGGCAGGCCCCATACTGGCGATTCCCAGCAGGGTCAGGGGAATTAAGACACCCACCATTCCCAGGCTGATCACCAGGTTTTGTTTGATGATCTTATTAGCCTGCTGGCTGAGTGCGATCGCAAAGGGTAGTCGTGTCAGCTGGTCTCCCATCAATGCGATATCGGCGGTTTCCAGGGCTACGTCGGAACCGGCGGCACCCATGGCAATACCTACCGTACTATTGGCCATAGCAGGTGCATCGTTCACCCCATCACCGACCATCGCTACTTTACGTTCAGATGCTTTCAGTTTATTAATGGCTTCCACTTTTTGTTCTGGCAATAAATTTCCCCAGGCATCGGTGAGACCGGTTTCTTTGGCAATGGCGTCGGCTACGAGCTGATTGTCGCCAGAAAGCATGATCATTTTACTGATACCTGCAGCTTTGAGTGCATCGATGGCTGCCCGGGCTTCTGCGCGGGGCGTATCCATGACTGTGATCATACCTGCATACTGCCCATCCTTAAGCACGAGCATAGCGGTGTGCCCTGCTTTGGATTTTTCGTCGAGTAGCTGAAGAATGTCAGGTGCCGCGGAAACGAGGGCTTTGTTGCCAATGATGACGTTGTGACCCTGCCACTGCGCCTTGATCCCTTTACCTGTGATGGATTCGAGATTTTCCGCGGGAGTGACATCTTTGAGCTGTGCATCGGCTACAATCGCTTTGGCAAGTGGATGGTCGCTGAGCGATTCAACTGCTACCACCATTTTTAGCAACTCCTCTTTAGTGATGCCATTAGCCGGGATGATATCGGTGAGTTTCGGTTTACCTTCTGTGAGGGTACCGGTTTTGTCAAAGGCGATGGCTTTGAGTGTACCCAGGTCTTCCAGGGGACGGCCCCCTTTGATCAGGATACCTGCACGGGCGGCACGGGCTACCCCACTCAACACGGCACTTGGCGTAGCGATGGCCAATGCACAGGGACTGGCGGCTACCAATACCCCCATAGCACGATAGAAGCTGGCGCTGAAAGGTTCGTTGATCACGAGAAATGCGAAGCAAAGCAGGAAAACAAAGATAATGACAGCGGGCACGTAAAATTTCTGCAACTTGTCTGTGAACCGCTGTGTAGGTGACTGCTGTGATTGTGCTTCGTTCACCAGCTGTATGAGTTTAGACAGGGTGGAGTCTTTGGCGGGTTTTGTCACCTTCACTTCCAATGCCCCGCTCCCATTTAGCGTACCTGCATACACCATGCTGTCAACCCCTTTGTCTACCGGCATACTTTCGCCGGTAACGGCGGCCTGGTTAACAGCACTACCTCCTTTGATGATAATGCCATCTGCAGGGATGGTGTTGTCTGGTTTCACAACAACGATATCATTTACCTGCAGGGTTTCAATCTTTACCTCCGCCAGGTTATTGTCTTTTTTCAGCCAGGCGGTTTTAGGAGACAGCTTCGCCAATGCACTGATCGCGTTCTGCGCCTTGTTCATGGCATAGTGCTCCAGGGCATGACCGAGGCTGAACAGGAAGAGGAGTAAAGCCCCTTCGGCCCAGTCGCCCAGGACTGCGGCACCGGCAGCAGCCACGATCATGAGGGAATCGATATCGAAGGTGCCTTCCCTGATATTTTCAATAGCCTCTTTAACGGTAAAGAAACCACCGGCGATATAAGCGAGAATGTATAACGACAACGGGACTACGGCAGGGATGTCTTTCACAAAAGATAATCCAAAACCAATAGCCAGTGCAGCGCCACAGGTAAGGCTACAGATGAGTTCTATGTATTTCCTCCAGCCATGTCCGTGATCATGGGAATGATCATGGTGTTGATGTTGTTCGCTCATAGGTCTGAAGATACGAAAGAATACGAAATTTAACGATCACCCCACCAGCAGGATCTTCCCGCACCCTGTATGCTTCACCTTCGTTACGATGGCATCTGTCACGATCGTACCCATTTCCAGTCCTGCGGCGACGACCCAACATTCTTTTTCTCCTATCGGCCCGTGATCGGACTGTAAAGTGACCGTACTTTCTTCCACCTTTTGCTGTACCGGGTACCATGGGGAAACAAAGGAGACCGGTGGGCGCCAGTTGCCCGAAAAACCTTTTTCCGAAATATCCCCTACTTCCCCCAGGCTGAATATCAACCGGTATAAAGGTGGTTGCCAGGGCAACACGAGGTTTACCCCGGGTTGCAGTACAGGCACCGCGATCGTGGCACGGGCTGCATTACGATCCAATGTAACAGACAAGGGATGCCTCACGACACTGTCAAACAGGTATCGCCTGTTCAGGTTGCATCCACTCAGCTGGTGACCGAATGCAGCAAAAGAAACCGTTCTGCTGCCCGGTGTATGATCATGATCCTGCGATAACAGATGTCTGCACAGGGAAGTAAACTGTGCAGCAAGATTGACATCTGCCAGGTGCGTCACGGGGGAAATAGCCATCCGGAGGGCCTTGGCGGCGGAAGAGCAGGTACCGAAATCCTTGTTATTGCGCCGTACCCGCTCGCAGGAAGGGAGTTTTTCAATCTGTTTCCTGGATGGACCCCCGTTTTTTCTCACGATGTATCCATCTGCTTCATCCCGGCCTTTGGGCAGGAATGAATTGAAGCCTTCGAGTTTCCCTTCGAATTGAATAACCGATTTTCTAATGGCCATAAGATATGGTTTAAGTTAACAAATAACGCAAAGACGTTCCTGAGCCGTCCTTAACCCGGAGATAACCCGCAGATATCCCGCCTCTTTTAAGATGCGGGTTAAGGGCGGCTTATCAGCGGGTTATCTGCGGGTTATAGGCGGAATATCTATGCTTTTTGGAAGGTAAGAGGGCACAGTGCACATGAGGCCGCAGTAAAATTTATTTGGAGAATTATACCAATCGGTATATTTTTACATCGTCTTAAACGAACAGGTATGAGCAAAGCAGAAAAGACCAGGCAGTATATAGTGGAGAAAACCGCTCCTATCTTCAATACCAAGGGTTTTGCGGGCACATCTCTTACGGATATGACGGAGGCAACCGGCCTGACCAAAGGCTCCATTTATGGCAATTTTGCCAATAAAGATGAGGTAGCCCTTGCCTGCTTTGACTGGAACTTCAAAAAAGTGATCGGCATCATTGAAAGCGCCATGGCGAAAGAAGAGACGTACAGGGGTAAACTGCTGGTATACACTAAAATTTACGACAATTTCCTAAGCGCCCCTTTCCCTACAGGTGGCTGCCCGGTATTGAATACAGCCGTAGAATCGGATGATACACATCCCCAGCTGAAAGCGAAATCGGCAGAAGCCATTGCCGGCTGGAAAAACAGGATCTCAGATATACTGCATAAAGGCATTGAATCAGGTGAATTTAAACCCGGTCTGAATATAGAGCAAACTGCACTGACCCTGATTGCCACCATCGAAGGAGCGATCATGATCACGAAAGTCACCGGTAAACTGAACTATCGTACTGCCATCGTACAATCCATCGAAAACATGATCAACAAACTCTGACTATTTTTTTACATAAAAATATACCGATCGGTATATTATAAAACTACCAACATGAACATCAGTAACAACACTATACTTATCACCGGCGGCAGTGCCGGTATTGGTTTCGAGATCGCACAACAATTGAGTGCACAGGGCAACCAGGTGATCATCACCGGGCGCAATGCAGAAAGGCTGCAAACCGCTGTGGCAAAATTGAAAAATGCGACCGCGATCGTTTCAGATATCAGTAGCGCGGATGATGTGAGTAAGCTGGTAACCGAATTGAATGAAAAGTTTCCGCAGCTAAATATCGTGATCAATAACGCCGGTTATGCTGCTTCTCCCTACCAGTTACTTCCCGGCGTAGCTACTTTTGAACAGGCGGCTGCCGAAATACAGACAAACTATCTCGCGGTACTCCGGCTGAATGAATGGTTGCTGCCCCTGCTGAACAAACAGCCACAGGCCGCGATCGTGAACGTCTCCAGCATTGTCGCTTTCGCACCCAGCATCAATATTCCGGGTTATAGTATCAGCAAAGCTGCCTTACATGCTTATAGCAGGGTACTGCGGATCACATTGAAAAATACTCCTGTCCGTGTATTTGAATTAATGCCTCCATTGGTGAATACGGAGTTCTCTAAGGAGATAGGTGGTGAAAAAGGTATTCCGGCTTCACAGGTAGCTGCCGAGCTGCTGGAAGGGCTTAAAAATGACGTATACGAAATACATGTAGGTAATACCGCCGGTATGTACCAACTCTATCTTTCTTCTCCTGAAAACGCCCTGCAGGCACTCAATAGCAACGAATAATTTTTTGCACAAAAATATACCGATCGGTATGAAAAAAGAAACCATCCTGTTGGTGACTGTTATTGCTGCGGCAGTAATGGAACTGATCGACACTTCTATTGTCAATGTCGCCCTTTCGCACATGAGTGGGAACCTGGGGGCCACGCTGGAAGATACTTCGTGGGTGATCACAGCCTATGCGATTGCGAATGTGATCATTATTCCCATCACCAGTTTCTTAGTGTTGAAACTGGGCAGGCGGAATTACTATATCGGTTCTGTCATTGCCTTTACGTTTTTCTCTTTTATGTGTGGGCAGGCATCGAATATCTGGACGCTGGTGGCTTTCAGGTTCCTGCAGGGAATGGGTGGCGGCGCATTGCTGTCCGTATCGCAGGCGATTGTATTTGAATTGTTCCCGAAGGAGAAAAGGAATGTAGCCAGTGCGCTCTTTGGCATCGGGGTATTTGTAGGCCCTACTATCGGACCTACTTTGGGAGGATATATTACTGAGTTCTACGACTGGCCCTGGATCTTTTATATCAATGTGCCGATTGGCATAACGGTGGCTGTTATATGTTACCTTTTACTGCGGGAGCCGGACTTCAAACAGGAGGCGGGCAAGGTAGACTGGCTGGGGATCTTCCTCCTGGCAATCGGGGTGGGATCGTTACAAACGGTGCTGGAACGCGGGGAAACGGACGACTGGTTTGAGGCGAACTATATCATCCTGCTGAGTGTGACGGCTTTCTTCGGACTACTTTTATTCATCTGGTGGGAGCTACGTACCAGTAATCCCGTTGTGAACCTGCGGGTACTGCGGAGTAAGAACCTGAGCCTGGCAGCGATACTGACGTTTATCTCCGGGGTAGGATTATTCAGTTCTGTGTTTCTCACACCTGTATTTGCACAGCGGTTGCTGGGCTTTACGCCTACCCAAACGGGGCTGTTGCTTTTGCCGGGTGCACTATTGGCCATCGGCGGCCTGATGGTATCGGCAACGTTGTTGCAAAAGGGCGTCTCTCCTATTGTCATGATCACGATCGGGATGTTCCTGTTTGTACTCTTTAGCTGGCAGATGTCGCATCTGAGCCTGGATGCAAGTGCAGGCATGATTACGGGAAGCCTGGTATGGCGGGCAGTGGGCTTAGCAGTGGTCACGGTACCATTAACAACACTGGCAGTGTCGTCGCTGGAGCTAAAAGATATACCACAGGGGGCAGCATTGAATAATATGATGCGGCAATTGGGCGGGAGTTTTGGATTGGCGATGGTGAATACGTATCTCACCAACAGGAATGCGGTACATAGAACAGACCTGGTGAGTCATATCACACCGGATAATCCCGCAACGGCGAAACGGATCAGTGATTATACGGCCTATTTTATGCAACACGGGATCGGGATGATGGAGGCAAAGCAGAAGGCATTGAAGGCCGTAGATTTCGTGGTGAGCAAACAGTCTAACCTGTTGAGTTATAACGATGCCTACCTGATGGTAGGAATGGTATTTCTTTTTTCACTGCCATTGTTATTACTGGCGCGCAGAAAGAAGCCGGGCGTACAGATGAAAGTAGTGTTGTCAGATCATTGATGAATGTTCATTGGCACCTCCCTTTGCAGGAGCAAATTTTTTGGTCAGCATACCGGCCGGGGCCGTTACCTGTCGCATGTAAACGGTCCTGCCGGGAATGACCAGCGCCGCTGATGATGCAGAAAAGAAAATCAACCGGAGATGTAAACGACTTCCGGTAAAAGTTTCAGCTATAATATGTAAACAACTATAATTTGATTAAATTGAGATAATATTAGCGTTTAAAGAAATCTGTCATTTGATATTGAGATCCTGTATTATTTCACTTTTTCTAGTTTTTTTTAGTTGTCTTACCGTTTCCGCCCAACAACACATGCAGACTTTGGAACAAATCCTGAGAAAGTCTGATGCCGGTAGTATGGAAAAAGCTTTTAGCAGTATAAAAGCGATTATTAGCCCGCTTCCTTATGAAGAAGCTATTTACTACGAAGATTCCCTGCTTCACATATCGGCAGAACTGCCACATTATCCCCAGGCCTTTGGCTGGATGTATGAACTGACAGAAGACACCTATATTCACTTCGGGCACGAAGGCAACCTTTTTCTTTACCTGCTTTCTATAGCGCGCGATCCTATTTTTGATAAGCCGGAGATCCAGGAAAAGATGACGTATGAAATAGGTCATTCCTATTACGAGCTTGGAAATAATGAAAAGGCTCAGCTGACGCTCGAAAAGTACATTAGAGATTACAAAGGGCCTGTCACCAGGGATTTTATCAATAGCCTGACCATGTTAGGCCTCATTGCGCAGATGCATCAAAAATATGATGATGCCAATATCTTTTTCCACCGGGCATTGGATGCAGCCCGTCTTTCAAACGACTCTGCCTGGATCGGGTTGTCCAATGGCAATATTGGTTGCCTTTACCTGGAAATGGGAAAAATAGAAGAAGCCCTTCCCCTCATCTACACAGATATTCGTTTATGTCTGAAAGACTCCATGTATGAAGGTGCTGCTAATGATTATTTCGATCTCACTAAAGTGGTTCTGAAGCGCCATGACCTTACCCGCGCAAAATCACTGATTGATAGTAGCCTCTTAATGCTAAGATTAGATAAACGGCCTTATAGAAAATCCTGGGTCAGGGTTTACCGGAATTTATCCCGGTACTTCAGTGAAATTGGTAAAATGGATAGTGCCTACCATTACCTGGCCCTGGCCGAAGCGATCAATGACAGCCTGCAAAATAATAAAAGTGAAACTTTGCTGAAGATCAGGGTCAATGCATTTACCATGGAAAAGGAAAAGCAGGATGCGTTACTGATCAAAGCAAGTATTGCCAGAAGCCAGCAAAACTACCGGTTTGCTATCACCGCGATTGCAGGTATGATACTGGTTACCTTCTTTGCGTTTGTTTATACTACCCAGAAGAAACGTATTAACCGGATCCTGTCTGAAAAGGCGCGGCTGGTAGAGGCGGAGAAACTGGCAGAAGAGAAGTTGCGAAAAAAAGAAGAAGCTGCCAACAAAGCGAAAGACAAATTATTTTCACTGATTGCCCACGATCTCAGGGGGCCTATCAGTAGTCTGGGGATGCTCCTGGCCGTTCTGGAAGAAGGATATATGGACCTGAAAGACTTTGAAAAATTTATACCTAAACTAAAGGAACGGGTAGACAATCTTTACCAGGTAACTGATAACCTGCTGATGTGGGCATACTCCCAACTGGATGGCAACATTACAAAAAAAGAGGTGGTCAATGTAGGAAATATAGTTCATAATGTTTTCACCCTGCTGGCAGATGATGCATTTAAGAAGCAGATCTCACTTGAAATGGACGTGCAGAAAAATCTGAAAATAATTGCCGACAGGAATCAGTTAGAAATAGTGATCAGAAACCTGGTGGGGAATGCGATCAAATTCTGCCCTTCCGGTTCGACTGTGTTGATGAAGGGTTTTATACAGGAGGATGAAGTGTTCATCAATATATGTGATAATGGTCCGGGGGTTCCTGAGAAGGTGATTTTAAATATGCAGGAAGGTACTTTTTCGCAGCCATCCGTTGGTACAGGTGGAGAGAAAGGAACAGGGCTGGGACTGGTGATGTGCAAAGAGTTTATCGAAGCAAATGGGGGACGGCTAAGTATTTCCCCCAATCATCCGAATGGAACGGTGTTTTCTATTCGTTTTTTAATTGGTCAGAGTTAGAGCAGGGATGTTCCGTTGCTGCCTGGCCAGTTGAATCATGGTGCCCCAGGTTGTGGCAGGCAATCAGGTGGGCAGTGAGATGGCGGGGGTAAAAATATCGCAGGTGCCTGCCAGGAAGAAAAACGAAGGGCCAGACATTCATCCGGCCCTTCGTAAGTAATTATTTTAGAAATCGATATCATCTGTCCCGGCCCAGGGGCTGTTATCCAGGGTAAATAAGGGTGTTACCTGTCCCGGCACCACACTGAGGTAGACGGAAACTGACGTAACGGTATTCTTCTTCGTTGTCAGTGTTTTCGTACCCAGTACTTCTGTTGTTCCATTTCCTTTTACCCATGTCAGGGTGATCGGCACGCTCACTGTGGTTGTATTATCCCCGGTTGTGAATGCATTGGCTGTATAGATCCGGCTGGGCAGTGTGTCATTTGTTTTCAGTGTATCCGGTGCAATCAACCCGCCATATGTAGCCAGTACATACCCGCTGGTTAAATTGTGCAGGTCATACCTGATGGCGAACACCCTTCTTCCCAGTTCTAACGATACATTGGTATTGTTTGGATCACGGGCGGTATAGTTTGTCATACCGTAATATGTATCGACTTCAGGATACCGGTAAATGTCAGCAGCGCGTGATACGGTATCTTTTAATACTTTCATAAATGACAGCGAGTCGATAAATGTTGTCTGCAGTGAATCATACCGCATTTTATTCTGTAGTTTACCCTGCATGGGGGTGGCATATTTCCGGTAACCATCTGCAGCCGTTTCCCACCATAGTCCGAAACTACTTCCTTTCCTGATGGCGGCGACGTAGATGTTATAGGAGCTATCCTTCAATACTTCCAGTTTTATACTATCAGTATTGTCAAAGAGCCCTTGCGCAAAGGGAGCACCAGTATATGTCCGGATACTCACCGCATAGATGGTACTATCATATACTGTTTTCAGATTGCTCCAACTGGTGGTAATATCCCCGGTTAGTACCAGCCGAACGGCTACTTTTTCCGGTTGATGGGTGACAGGTGGGGTAGACTTTTCGTCCTTTTTACAGGAAAACAAGAGTATCGCAATGAGCAGGAATTTTTTCATGACTAGAATCTGATTGGCGTGTTTTCAGTGAATGGGGTTTCTGTGATCTTTAGTTTGAGCGAACTACTGTTTGCATTACTGCTGCTATCGATATCCGGCAGCGTGACATTTACATTTAGTAAGCGATTGCGGCGGGGAAGCGGCAGATTTGTGTAGAATCCGTTACTGCTATCCTTACCGAGATTAAACTTACGGCCATCCGGAAGTTCCCACACTATCTTGACCGCAAAAGCGCCAAATGCATCGGTATAGCCATGTGGAAGCGTATCTGCCAGCAGGAAATCGAGGCAGGAATAAATATGCGTGGTACTAATTGTATTTGGGTAGATCGGACCTGCAGGAAGATAGAGATGGGAGGTCGCGATCGTCAATTTGCCTTGTGTTAGTTGCGGACAGGTATATTTAATACCGAAAGTCAGTTTTTTTAAGAAAATAGGAATCGTTGGTGTGTCCGGATTAACGTTGTACACGGATGCGGTTCCACTATAAGTGGTGCATTCTCCGAAAGGCTGCGCCATATTGAATTCAGACTGAGCATTCGCAGGTGCCATTGTGAAACCTGATTTAAAAAGCGTGTAATTGAGCCCTATTCCTGCCCCCAGGTAAGGCGAATATTCCATACCATTTCGAAGGAATGAGCTGACAGGATACCAATAATAGTCAGCGTCTTCTCCCCTTTGGCTATAAGCTATACCTGGCCCCGTTCCCCGTTGGATAACCGTCAACCTGACGGTATAATGCGTAACCGGGTCTACGACAAAATGCACGGAATCCAATCTGTTGAAAGCACCGTAAGCATATATTTTACCAGTGGGATCGTATACTTCTACCATGTACAGGGTTGAATCAACCTGTTCTTTGGCATTTGCATTGCCAGTCGCTACTTTACCACTGGTAAGTGGTGTCTGGCTTAAAATGAATTCGCCTGCGGGTTGCAGGGAAACCATTACCTTTCTGGAGGAATCCTTTGGTGGAGTCGTAACGATGGAATCTGCGTTCTTTTTGCAGGACGTAAAACAAAGGGAAAACGCTACGCCAACGACAATCAGGAAAATGTTAATTTTCATTTTTAGGGGTTTGTAAAATTGTATTGTCAGAATATTACGATAAAACGAATGCTGATAAGGTTAGGATAAAACTACAATTTAAATCCTGATTACAGAAATAATCGTTTTGTAGTTAAGCAGATGTGCAGGACAGCCCCCGCTGCACGGGATGCAGAAAATTCGTTAATTTGAGTGTATCATTTCCTGACGAAGCCGGAGGGATACTGACAGCCGGACCTTTTCCCCGGCCGGGCGCCCCCGGATAAAGACCGCTTCCATGCAGTATTTCCGCGATCATTTACAGCATGACCGATTATTCAATAACCTGCAAATAAATACAAGCTATTTGACCAGACAAAAAAACAATTATGACAAAGTTGCCAGGCAATACGACTGGCTAAGCAAATTGGTATTTTACCGCTCACTGGAAAATGCACAGCTGAGTTTGTTAAAATTCATTCCTGCCGGCAGCAGGGTGCTTATTGCAGGCGGCGGCACCGGCTGGATACTGGAACGCATATCTCAATTACATCACAACGGTCTCTTCATCACCTATGTAGAGATTTCGGGTACCATGATCCTTCTCTCCCAAAAAAGGAACATCAAAGAGAACAGTGTTGAATTTGTACACCTGCCTATTGAGGACTTTACACCTGAACAGGATTACGATGTAATCATTACCCCCTTTTTATTTGACAACTTTATCCCCGAACGGGCACAACCCATCTTCTGGCAGCTGCATGATGCATTGAAAAAAGGAGGCCTGTGGCTGTTTGCCGACTTTTATTATGACAAGGAAAAAAGCCGTTGGTGGCAGCGCTTACTACTGAAAACCATGTACACTTTTTTCAGGTTATTCTGCAATATAGAAGCTGACTCGCTCTTCGATATGTCCAGCTGCTTTGAACAGGGCAAATACACGGTGATTCATAAACGTTTTTACTACTTTGGTTTCATCCAGTCAATTGCTTACAGCAAACCGGCATAATTTTATTTTATGCATCTTCTGAACAGATAGATGTAGCCAGAACAAGACTATCCCGGCTGATTACGTAAAACCTACAACTGTTATATACGCTTACTTTTTAACGTTCCCCATAAAGTTGCGCTATCCTGTTTGTACCTGCAACCACAACTTCCTGAAACAGGCAAATCAGCCCCTGAAATAGAAAAATCCCCTTACGAACATCACCGCTACGCTTGACGGCTATCATGTAAAAACGAACACTGCGGTAATACCTTTGTTAAAACCAGTAATACTATGGAAAAGATTCTCTTTGTAACGGACGCGCAGCAACTTAGCAACAAAGCAATGGATTTTGCAGGTTTTATCTGTCAGTTATCGCAATCAAAACTGACGGGTGTTTTTCTACAAAATAGTGCTGCCGGAAGTTTTAAAAAGGCGTGTGATGCGAGGAGTATAATAGGTGCTTTACATCCGGATACTGCTATAACGAGTGCGGGTATCCTGGCAGAAAGCAAATTTGCAGACCTGGTGCTGTTGCAACCAGACGGGTTGACACTACATGGTGCCGGGTGCCCGGTAGTGGTGATCCCCTCCCATTTCGAAGGATTAGACCAGCTTGTATTCATCTATGACGGTGAGGCAACAAGTATCAGGGCAATTAAGCAGTTTACTTATTTATTCCCGGACCTGAAGGACCTGCCGGTGAATGTAGTGTGCTTAACGGAGCGTGAAGAAGAGCTGGGTAGCTGGTTTACGAGTCATTACCGGGATGTGACGTTTACACATCATAATCTGCCTGAGCTGAGGGAATACCTGGGATGTAAGGAAAGGGCATTTATCGTGGTGAACAATGAATTGCCTTCACAAAGGATGGCGAGTCAGGCGTTATTTGTTTGCAATAACTAAGGTTATCAGCAGGTGATGTTACGCTTACCTTCAACGGCTAAGAATTTCGACACAATTAACACAACAATTAACAATCAATCATTACCTATTTATTACACTATACCTATGACTAAATTCTAACGACGACGACGAGCAATGTTAACCCAATATCCATCGTAAACAAGGTGCAATCCCGATGTAGGGCTGATCTGTAAAAAAGGTCAGCCCCCTTCGTTTTAAGGAAGGGGGCTGACTGCTGTACTTACTGTTCAGCCCTTACCATGGCTGCAGGGGGGCTGCCCATTCTCTTACAGTCTGTTAATTGCACCGTTCCTTTTCCGGTGAAACGGCATGCTTCGTCGTTTGCTAAAGGCTAGTCATAGGGGTATAATTAAAAAAATTTATTCCATATTTCCAGGCAGGTATTATCTCAGGAATGATGGTAACTATCGTTGTTACAATCGTATAAAAAGGAAACGCTCTTTTCAGGAGAGACGCCTTTTATAGCACTCCGGCCCCCATATATTCCTGCAACCGGAGGGTCAGGTGGTCGGTGCGGGTAGTGAGCAGCCAGTTAAGACCGCTCTTACGCAGCACCTGAACAGACAGGCCTATTTGTCTGTAAAAGTCTTTTTCCAGTTCAGCTACAGTACGATCACCGCTGATGTCGATCCAGCCGAAGCTATGGATCATACGAATGTCTTCGATGGGGGTATCCAATGGCCACTTCTCATTCCGGGGGCATCCTACACCTGCTTCATGTGGGTGCTTAAAGAATTCCAGACTGAGATGCGGGTATGCTTCCTGAAATTTGTCCTGGATATTTTGCAGCAGGTCTTCTTCGCTGATATAAATTTCCATGGTGCACGTGTTTAACTGTGATAAAAGCATAATGGTCGCTTTAATGAGTTGAAAATTGGCGTCGATCGTAAAGTGCTGGTTACATGATAAATGTAGGATGACTGACGATGGTCAGCAATGATTGTGGTCAGGAAAGGGACTGCTTATGGTCAGGAAGGGGTTAAAAAAAGGCCGTTTCCTTCCGGAGACGACCTGTCTAAATACATCGTATATAATATAATATTACTGCTGTGGTCTGAAGGTGATCTTAAACTCTGTTCCTTTTTCCAGCTCACTGATACACTCGATCTTCCCATTCATCAACTCAGTGTACTTCGCTACAATATGCAATCCCAACCCGGTTCCCTGTATATTGGACACATTTTCTCCCCTGAAGAACCTTTCAAACAAATGCTGCTGATCTTCGTAAGAAATTCCCAGGCCCTGGTCTTTTACGGACAGGACCAGCTCCCCTTCTACATAGTTTGTAGTCAGGAAGACAGTTTTCCCGGTGGGTGAGAACTTAATTGCGTTCGACACCAGGTTGATGGTAATGTGTTTGAGTAACACAGGATCCAGTGTCAGGATGGTATGGCCAGTATGCTTATATTCAATTTCCTGTCCGGGTTTGAGCAGGCCGGCGAGTTCGCTGAGGATATTTTCGATGTGGGCTTTGATATCAAATTCAGAAAGGCGTACCTGGATCGCTCCTTCTTCAATCTTACCTACAGAGAGGAAGTCATTCAAAATATCAGTCAGCATGTTTACGGCAGACTTGATCCTTTCAATGTGTTTATAGCGTTTGGGTTGCTCTTCGGTGGTCTCATATCTGGCAATCAGGAAGATAGACGAGAGGATGGTGCTCAGTGGGGTACGGAACTCGTGCGACGCCATCGTAACGAAGCGGGATTTCAGTTCGTTGAGGCCTTTTTCCTTTTCCAGCATTTCACTCAGCGCTTTTGTACGTTCATCTACCTTGGCTTCCAACTCTGCATTCAGGTTGATCAGCGCCTGTTCCGAGGCTTTACGGGCAGAAATATCACTTACAAAAGCAATGACGAAGTGTCCGCCGTCGGTGTTATAGTTACCAAGACTCACTTCCACTGCAAACTCAGTTCCATCCTTGCGCCGGCCAAAAAGTTCCAGGCCCGCGCCCATAGGGCGGTTCCGTGGATGCTTATTGAAGCCGTCCCTGTGATGAACGTGCTTATGCTGAAAACGGGTGGGTACAAGCAGCTCTATCAGCTGTCCCAGTACCTCCTCTTCCGTATAGCCAAATTGATTTAACAGGAAAGGATTTGCGAGTATAATCCTGCCCTTGTCATCTGTTACAATAATGCCGATGGTGGCATTATTAAATAATACTTCGAAGCCTATTTTCCTATTCATTGCTGGGGGTAAAATTAAAAAAATCGGGTTACTAAAAAAATGGGAAATTAGTTGCCAGTGTCAAACGTACCTTTTTCAGCCATTAAACGGGGGGAAGAATGCCGAATATAGCACCAATCAACTGCGGGGAGAAGCACACTATCATATAATTAGTGCTTGCCACGGGCGGGGATGCAGCTGTTACCGGGTTGATCCTGCGGTCGCATGCTGCTTTGTTTTCATCTCCGTGAAAGGCTGCGCCTGCTAAGGGACGGCGGTATTCGCCGCCAGGTACCCCGGGATGTTATTAATAAATGATGGAAATGCTGCAAAAATGTTGTGTTGACACCGTACTGATGGGGGTTCAGTACATACTTTGTGGAAGTTAGGTCACACATTTAAAACCAAATGGCTGTGTGGAACTGATTTTGGCACCCGGCATTATTTTAGATTTACAGTTAGTGACAATACATTTACTCACGATAAAATTTTCATCTTATGTTACGCTGGACAGTCACTTTCTTAATTATCGCATTAGTTGCTGCTTTGTTTGGTTTTGGTGGTATCGCAGCCAGTGCAGCAGGCATTGCAAAGATCATCTTCTTCATCTTCCTGATTCTGCTGGTAATTTCACTGGTGATGGGCAGAAGGAGCCGTATTTAATCTATGATCAGATATATAAAAAAAAACGCTTCTGCCCGGATAAAAGCAGAAGCGTTTTTTTTATGTTGATACAGTCAGTTTCTTTAGACGCAGATTCCTTTCTGCGCAGGAGATTGGGGTACCCTGTATCAATTAGCATCGGACAGAGACAATTAGAAATTGAAGATACAATTTACGCCATACACGTTTGGTTTGTAATCTGTCATTCCCTTCATATAGGAGAACTTAATCTCCAGGTTATGCCTGTGATGGCGGCCCATACCTATACGGAAACCTGCATTGCCGGTAATGCCCAATGTACTGTTGGACGTAGACGGATAATCTCCGTTATTATCATAGTAGAGATAATAATTCTCAGTAGACAGATGATATCCATACCCGCCGCCGACAAAGAATCCCCATCGCTGACTACCTCCTTTCCGGGCGCCTGCGCCATAGTTGAAATTGAAAATCACCGGTACATCTACCATCCATCCGATGCTGGTGCTGCTGTAGTAACCACCGATGTAATCATCATCTGTATCGTAGCCTTCACTGAAACCGACACTAACGGGAATACCGACAGAGAAAGAGGTATTGCCCTGTTCTGCAAAAAACAAAGCGGGAGAATAGGTAATACCAAAATTGGCCTTGCTGTCCATGTAATCGGCCGTTTCGACAGCAATAAGGGTACCTACCCCGTGTTTAAAACGCTGGGCCAGGGCCGGTTGAATGCAGGATAGGGCTATTACAGCCAGGAGTAGCAGTTTCTTCATATTTGGGTCTTAAATGTTGATTTACAATACATATAGGTTGTGATACGGGAAAAATTGCCCCCGGTTTTTGCTGATAAAAATGAGCGTCCCCCTCTTCCCTGTTGATAGCAGACCATCTTGTGGTGCATTCTTCCCGGTTACTGTGCCTGCATAAAGTTCCAACAGCGAAAAAGGTTCGTTTGTGATAAAACAGGGCAGCTCGGGGCTAATTTATTGTTTAACAGTGTTTTGCAGAACAAATATGCCTAAGGTAACCATTTATATTACTCTTTTCATGCATAGGTGTCGGGTAAAACGGGCTAAAGATACCCATTTTCTTAATCCAGATTAATGGATTACTCAAGTAAATAGTTCGATATTTGTTCCAACAAATGAAACAAACAATGGCAAAGACAATTCTTCATAAAGCAGCGACCCGGGGACATGCCGCACACGGCTGGCTCGATAGTCACCATACTTTCAGTTTTGCAGGTTATTATAACCCTGACCGGATGAACTTCGGTGTGCTCAGGGTACTTAACGACGACATCGTAGCTGGTGGTCGTGGATTTGACACCCACCCGCACGACAATATGGAAATTATCAGTATTCCGCTGGAAGGTGACCTGGAGCACCAGGACAACATGGGTAATAAGATCATTATCAAACAGGGAGATATACAGGTGATGAGTACGGGTACCGGGGTATTCCACAGTGAATACAATGCGAATAAGGATCGCCCGGCCAAGTTCCTGCAGATCTGGGTGTTCCCTAACCAGCTGAATGTGCAGCCAAGGTATGATCAGATCACACCGGATCTGGGTCAGAAGAACCAGCTTCACCAGATCCTGAGCCCTTATCCTGATGATGCGGGTACGTGGATCTACCAGGCGGCGTGGTTCAACTTAGGTCGCTTTGACAAAGATTTCACGACTACTTATCATATGCAGCGACCAGGTAATGGCGTATATGCATTTGTGATTAAAGGTAAATTCGCTATCAACGGGCAGGAGCTGGATGCAAGAGATGGATTGGGAATATGGGATACGGACAGTTTTTCGCTGACAGCATTGGAAAGCGATGCGGAAATATTGCTGATGGATGTACCTTTAAAACCGTAATTTATACAAATAGTAATCAGTCCCGCTAAAAATGAGGACTATAACTTTGTAAAACTTTTTTTATGTCATCAGTTAAGATCGCACAGACATCACACAAAGTATTGGATTTAATTAAGGAACGCTGGAGTCCACGTTCTTATTCCGCACAGCCAGTGACAGAAGAAGAAGTACTGACTATCCTGGAGGGTGCCAGCTGGGCACCGAGTGCCAACAATTCTCAGCCATGGCGTTATGAATACGCGTTAGCAGGTACTCCTGGTTTTGACAAGCTGTATGCTGCGCTGATGCCGGGCAACCAGCCATGGGCAAAGAATGCGGCGGCACTGGTACTGAGCATTGGTATCAAGGAACTGCCGGATCTGGAACAGAAAAATCATTATTACGCACACGACACGGGTATGAGCAATGCCTTCCTGTTGTTACAGGCAGACAGCATGGGGATCAATGGTCATGTGATGGCAGGCTTCCACAAGCAGCAGATTGCTGAATCACTGGGACTGCTGGGTACAGAAGAGCCACTGGTGATCATTGCACTGGGTCGCAGGGATGATGCTGAAAAGCTGGAGGAACCGTATAAGTCAAGAGAGCTGGCACCAAGAACACGTAAGCCACTGTCTGAATTTACCAAACAGGTTTAAAACATTGCACTATGACAACCGGGCATACTAACATACTCGCAATCGGGCGCAATGAGGAGATCATGACAGTGATGCAGCGATTGCTGAATGCTCCTGAAGACTGGTCCGGAAAGGCAGTGACAACAGACGAAGCAGCGTATGAGGCCTTGCAGGCCACGGCATATGATATCATTTTATTGTGTGCAGGCATTACTGCCGAAGAGGAGACAGCGCTGAGGGAACGGTTGTCAGCACTTGCACCTGCTGCCATCATCACCAGGCATTATGGCGGTGGCAGCGGGTTGCTGAGGAATGAAATTTTATATCTTTTAGATCAACGATAATTTATGAAAAAGGACATCACCCATATACTGGCTGGCAGGAGTAAAAACATCACCGCTACACAAACGGTGCTGCAACCTTTGCCACATGCAGACTTCCGGTTTGCAAGTCCCTTTATCGTACTCCATCATGGGGGGCCTGACATCATTGAAAAAGGATCTGACAGTCGTATTCATCCGCATCCTCACAGAGGTTTTGCACCTGTTACGTTTCAGCTCCAGGGCCAGGCACATCACAAAGACAACTTCGGCAATGACCAGTTGCTGAATGCAGGTGATGCCCAATGGATGTTTGCAGGCAAAGGTATCCTTCATAGTGAAGGACCTTCCGAACAGGAACACCGCGAGGGAGGCGTAGAGGAAATATTGCAATTATGGGTGAATGTACCTGCAGCGAACAAGTGGGATGATCCGAAATACCAGTTCGCACAAAAGGCAGAGATGCCTGTAGTACTGGATCATCTGAGACTGGTGAGTGGTAGTTTTGATGGGAAAACAGGTCCGATCAATATTTCATATACACCGGTAATTTCTGCCGTAGGCGAAGTGCCGGCAGGCAAGACTTTGAAATTTAACGTAGTGCCGGCATACTGGACGCTGGTATATATCGCGCATGGAAGTGTGCAGGTGAATGAGGAAAAAGAAGTAGCTGAACACAACCTGATCGTGTTCGATAAAACGGGTGATGAATTTACCATCACCACCCAGGAAGATACGCAACTACTCTTCCTTTCAGGCGAAGTGATTGATGAACCGGTTGCAGCGAAGGATAACTTCGTGATGACTACAATGGCTGAGGCAGACCAGGCTATTGAGGATTATAAGAATGGTCTGTTCGGCACTTTGAGTTATTAAGTGATTGTATATAGCCTGCAGAGAGACGGATCGTCCTGCAAGGCATTACTACGACGTTTCAGCGCACTGTTTATAGACGTCCTGCCTCCCCTGCCTGGCCGAAGGTTACAACATATTCAACTTTAAAAAATCGACATTTATGGAAGATAGAATCTTAGGATTGCACCACATTACTGCAATCGCGGACAATGCTAAACGGAACCTTGATTTTTATACCAATATATTGGGTGTACGGTTCGTAAAGAAGACCGTGAACTTCGATGACCCTGGTACTTACCACTTCTATTTTGGTAATGAAACCGGTACCCCGGGTACCATTCTCACCTTCTTCCCATGGGAAGGCATAGGCAAAGGATCTGCCGGTACAGGTATGGCCACTGAAATCGGGTACGCGGTACCAGCAGGTAGCCTTGAGTTCTGGGCCGCCCGTTTTAAAGAAAAAGGGGTGAAACATGGTGAGATCGCAGAGCGCTTTGGTGAATTGTACCTGCCACTGGAAGATCCGGATGGTCTGAAACTGAACCTGATCGTTCCTAAAAAAGCAGATGACCGCAAAGCGTGGGAAACAGCCGACGTAAAAGCAGCACAGGCAACGAAAGGTTTTCACAATGTAACCTTGAACCTGCGCAGCATTGGCCCCACAGCGACAGTGCTGACTGAAATATTAGGCTATCAGCCGCAGGGCGTGGAAGGCAACAGGCACCGTTTTGTAACAGATGCCATTGAGAACGCGAATATCGTAGACCTGATTGAATCTCCGAAAGAAGCAGCAGGTAGAAATGCAGCCGGTACCAACCACCACGTGGCATTCCGCGTAGCCAATGATGAAATCCTGATGAAGTTCCGTGAGAAAGTGATGAAGAAAGGATTGAACATTACGCCGAAAATTGACCGGGATTATTTCTTCTCTTTATACTTCAGAGAGCCAGGTGGTGTATTGTTTGAATTAGCGACAGACAATCCGGGTTTCACCGTGGATGAGCCACTGGAAGAATTAGGTAAAAACCTGAAACTCCCTGCACAGTATCGTGCCATGAAGAGCGAAATAGAAAAAGTATTACCTCCATTACAATAATTGGTATTTATGGAAGAAGTAGTAATCAGACTCAACCAGAAAAATCACGGTGCTTTTTACCTGATGCTGGACAATGAACAGGTAGGTGAGATGGTGATTGGTATTGAAGGCGGGGTGCTTACGGCGTATCATACAGAGATTCACTATACACAGGAAGGAAAAGGGCTGGCAAAGCACCTGCTGGATGGTATGGTGGCGTATGCGAGAGAGCATCAACTGAAGGTAAAGCCATTGTGTGCTTATGTGCATGCACAGTTTAAGCGGCATCCGGAGGAGTATGCGGATGTTTGGTTGCAGGAGGATAAATAATTAAGAGAGGGGTAGCTGCTGACGTGCAGACGGCTGCCCCGATCATACAACAGGAAAGAAGAAATTCATCGTCGGTGTTGAATTTCTTGTTTTCGAAAAAGGAGAAAGACAATGACGCATCAGAAAAATATAGTGACGGCAGGCGTGCCGCTCACACAGGCAAAGAAAGCCCTGATCATGATACATGGACGTGGGGCAAGTGCGCAGGATATTATATCGCTGGCCACCTACCTGAATGTAGGAGATTATGCGCTGATTGCCCCACAGGCGAGCGGGCATACCTGGTACCCGTATTCCTTTATGGCACCGGTTGCACAAAATGAACCGGGATTAAGTTCGGCTATAGCAGTGATCAATTCCATTGTAGATGATATCTTAAAAGCAGGGATACCCGCTTCCAATATCTACTTTATGGGCTTTTCGCAAGGTGCCTGTCTGACCCTGGAATACGTGACCCGTCATGCACAACCTTATGGTGGTGTGGTCGCTTTCACGGGTGGATTGATTGGCGCTGAACCCGATATTGCCAATTACAACGGAGACTTTAATGGCACGCCGGTATTTATAGGCAGCAGCGATCCTGATATGCATGTACCCGTGACACGTGTACGGGAGAGTGAAAAGATCATGAAAAATATGGGAGCGGATATTACGGTAAAAATATACCCGGGCATGGGGCATACCGTGAGCCAGGATGAAGTGGAAACAGCAAACAAGCTGGTGTTTAAATAAGGGCACCCGGGAGTTTACGGTTTTTTGTACATCGTACTCCGCACTTTACTTAAAAACTCCGGCGACACGCCAATATATCGCGCTATCTGGTGTTGTGGTACCCGCTGTACGATATGAGGGTACTTTTCAATGAAAGCCAGATAGCGCTCTTCTGCCGTCTGGGAAATACCTGCATAAAAGCGTTGTTGCAATACGCCGAGCGAACGCTGTACTAATATCCGAAATACTTTTTCAAAAGCGGGAATCACATCAAACAGGATTTTTTTATTCTCAAAATTGATCACCAGTAGCTCACAATCTTCCAGCGTTTCAATATTCTGCGTGGAAGGCTGTTGTTCAGAAAAAGAGCTGAGGTCACTCACCCACCACCCTTCTACCGCAAAGTTCAATATTGTTTCAGTACCACTTTTATCGACATAAAAGGTACGTATACATCCTTTCAGAATGAACGCTTCAAACTGGCAGATCTCCCCTTCCCTGAGCAGGAATTGTTTCTTCTTTACCTTTTTGTATTCCAAAAGGGAATGGAAGATTTCAGTTTCTTCTGAGGTAAGGCGAATGTATTTCGAGACAAATTGATCTAATGCTTCAAACATGGGGCAAATTTAAATGACCCCGGCCAGATTTCGTATATATCGGTGGAGTTTGTGTCTCGTCCTTTTACATTACACCGGTTTTTGCAGTACACCGGTTTTTAAGGTAACGCCGGGAACAGGGGAAATATTTGGAGAGATGAAAGGTTACTTTCGCCTTGCCGGTTGGCAGGGCGATTTTTTTTGACGGGGCTGCCGGTTTGTAATACATTCGTTCTATTAGAGAAATAGTTTATTTATTTTAATAATAAAAGCCAATCCTGTAATTATTCGCTCATTTAAAAACTTCATCTTAGTATATTTATCTCATATTATTGATATTGCAGTGTAATAAATAAGTTCCGCATGGCCTCTTCAACGAATAGAAAGTACACCCGGTTAAAATGGATTTTGCCAGCCTGTGTAATTGGAATTTGCTCAATTTTCGCCAGCCTCCCGATAGATGGGTTACCTGAGAAGGTGATGAAAGCGCTGGAAGAATTTGCCAAACGTAACCCGCAGGAGAAAGTTTATCTGCATGTAGACAGAGACTATTATGCAACCGGTGAAACAATCTGGTTCAAAGCATATGTGATGATGCAGAATCAGCCTTCCCTATCCGCTACTAACCTGTACGTAGAGTTACTGAACAAGAATGGAAGTATCGCGATGAAAAAACTGCTCCCTGTGGGGGGAGCTGGTGCCTCCGGCAATTTTGTGCTTCCTGATACCCTGCCGGCAGGTAATTATCAGCTGAGGGCATATACCGCCTGGATGCTGAACTATGATACAGATTACCTGTTTTATAAAAACATAGCCATTTACGACAGCCGCAAGAAAAATGCGTTGCAGGTATTGGATAGCAATGCGGTGGTGAGCAATGACTTTTCTGTACAGTTTTTCCCTGAGGGGGGGAACCTGTTGAACGGGGTTAGCAGCACCGTTGCTTTCAAGGCCCTGAAATCAGATGGTTACCCGGTAGAAGTAAATGGAAAAATCGTAGATAATAAAGGCAAAGTAGTGGCCCAGATCAAGTCAGAGCATGACGGGATGGGTAGTTTTGACCTGGAGCCGGCTAAGGGCGTGACCTACAAAGCACAGATGCAAAGCGCGGACGGTAGCAGCAAGGAATTTACCTTGCCGGCGGCATCCGGAAAAGGCGCGATGCTGAAGGTATTTAACAGGGGAACACGTATATTTTACCAAACGTCACTGGCTAACTCACTTGATACAACGTACGACGACCTGATGGTATTTGCACAGATGCAGCACCAGATGGTATACAGAGCGATGCTGAAGGTATCGGAGGGCAGGATCAGTGGTTTTATTCCCACTAACCAGTTGCCCAGTGGTATTCTGCAGATCACCCTTTTCAGCAGCCAGGGGTTGCCACTGTCTGAAAGACTGGTATTTATACGTCAGAATGATCAGCTGGACCTGACCTTACAGAATGCAAATATTGGTAAGGAAGAAAGAGAAAAAAGCACGATAGAACTGCTGGTGCCGGAAAAGATGGCCACGAGTCTCTCAGTATCCATTACAGATGCCGATAAGGTACACCCGGCGATCGATCAGAACAACATCGTGTCTAATTTGCTCCTGACATCTGACCTGAAGGGATATATTTACAATCCATCCTGGTATTTCAGGGACACTTCGGCTGCGACACTGCATGCACTCGACCTGGTGATGATGACGAATGGCTGGAGAAGGTTTGTATGGAATAAGATATTGAATGATACGCTCCCGAATATCCGTTATCCATATGAGCAGGGTATTCGTTTAAAAGGTAGTGCATATGCCAATAATGGTAGCATTGTGATGGCGAATGGTAAGGTAGATTTCATCATCAAAAACCCGCTGGATAGTACCACGTCCTTTGCGTCTGCCCCTACGGATAATAAAGGGGATTTTGTGCTGGACGGCCTGCAGTTTATGGATACAGTGAACATTTACTACCAGGGGAATGATAAGATGAAACGTTACAGCAATGTGATCGTGAAATTTAATAACCACTTTTTTGACAACAGTGTACCGGTAAAGACACCGTTTGTAGCGAAGAACCCGGTAGTGATGGATGCGAGCATGTTGAGTTCATACCTGAATACGGCGTATGAGAATGGTCGGATTGCCAAATCGATCGCAAGTCGTTCTATTTTGCTGAAGGAGTTCAATGTAACGGAACGTAAGCAGGCGGCAGAGAAAACAACGGAGAGCCGTTATGTAAGCGGGATGTTTACATCTGACAATGGATATACTTTCGACCTGACGAAGGAGACGCCTACCGCGCTGAATGTGTTCCAGTATTTGCAGTCCAGGGTAGCGGGTTTACAGATTACGGGTGACTATAACAATCCGAATATGACATGGAGAGGTGGTACCCCTACATTGTACCTGAATGAGATGCCGACGGATAAGAGTATGATTTCGACGATTAACATCAACGATATAGCGTTGGTGAAGGTATTCAGACCGCCGTTTATGGGAGGTGTAGGTGGAGGCTCTAACGGAGCGATTGCTATCTATACGAAGAAAGGTGGTGATAATAACGGGGCTGACGGGGTGAAAGGTTTTGAGTTGTATAAGAAAGCGGGGTATAGTATTGTGAAGGAGTTTTATGCGCCGGATTACAGTCAGCGGAAGGAGATTTATAGTTTGCCTGATAAGCGTTTGACATTGTATTGGAATCCGAATATACAGGTAGATTCAATCACGCATACGGCGACGTTAACGTTTTATAATAATGATATTCCTTCCACGCATTTCAGAGTGGTGGTAGAGGGAATTGGCGAAGATGGAAGAGTGGGACACGTAGAACAGACTTTTTAGGTTGCCCGAAAGCAAGTGATTTCAATATCTTTTTAAATAGTAAAAACCCTTCGCATGATGCGGAGGGTTTTTCTATTTAAATTTAGGTATGAAATACAATTTACTGGGCAATACCGGCCTTAAGGTATCAGAGCTATGTTTAGGTACGATGACCTTTGGAGGTAAAGACAAAGGCATCTGGACTAATATCGGGCAAGTGGAGCAGGATGGCGTAAATGAGTTGTTGAAGAGCGCGGTAGATGCGGGGATCAATTTTATTGATACCGCTAATGTTTATTCAGAGGGTGTATCAGAGGAGTTGACGGGCAGGGCGATCAGGCAGTTGGGGTTGGACAGGAATGAATTGGTGATAGCGACGAAAGTGAGGGGCAGGATTGGGCCGGGGGTGAACCAGGTGGGATTAAGCAGGAAGCATATTTTGCAGGAGGTGGAGAAGAGCCTGCAGCGATTGCAGATGGATTATATTGACCTGTATCAGATTCACGGGTTTGATCCGCTGACGCCGTTGGAGGAGACGTTGAGTGCGCTGGATACGTTGGTAAAGAGTGGAAAGGTGCGGTATATAGGGGCGAGTAACCTGGCGGCGTGGCAGTTGATGAAGGCGTTATCTTATTCTCAGTATAAGGAGGTGGCGAGGTTTGTATCATTGCAGGCGTATTATACGATTGCGGGGAGGGACCTGGAGCGGGAGGTCGTGCCATTGTTGCTGGATCAAAAGGTAGGATTGATGGTATGGAGTCCGCTGGCGGGAGGTTTGTTGAGTGGGAAGTATAAGCGGGATGGGCAGGGGCCGGAGGGAGCGAGAAGAGTAGCGTTTGATTTTCCGCCGGTGAATAAGGAGCGGGCATTTGATGTGGTGGATGTGATGCAGGAGATAGCGGATAGTAAGGGAATTTCGGTGGCGAGGCTGGCACTGGCGTGGTTGCTGCATCAGGCGGTGGTGACTTCGGTGATTATTGGGGCGAAGCGTCCGGATCAGTTAGCGGATAATGTGGCGGCGGTAGATGTGGTGTTGAGTGCGGAGGAGTTGAAGCGGCTGGATGAGGTGAGTCAGTTGCCGAAGGAGTATCCGGGTTGGATGTTGGAGTTTCAGGGGGCGAATAGGTAGGTTTGTGGTGGGGAGGATGAGGTGAGGTGGTGCGGAGAGTGTGTGGGGAGGATGGGGGAGTTTTAGGGGGTGTTTGTTGGGAAGTGGATGAGGTGAGGTGATTAGTGGAGGGGGTTTGGGTAGAACGCGGGAATTTTAGTGGTGGTAGTTTGTTGTGCAGAGAGGAATTGGATGAGGTGGAGCGAATTGGTTGGCGAAGGATATCGCATTATCTTGCAATCTGAGGAAGAATGATTGGGATTACCTTATAAATTTAATAACATTTAATGATGCCCCGGTTCATTGTTGGCTTTGCTGGCATTGAATCCGGGGCATTGTTATTGTGGTGATGAAAGAAAAAATCTACCACCATGATGAATGAACAACAATACCAGGAATGCATCAATGCATGTATGGAATGTGCCTACACATGTGATTATTGTGCTTCGTCTTGCTTGAGTGAAGCGAATGTAAAAGATCTGACAAAGTGTATCCGGCTGGATCTGGAATGTGCAGCGATCTGCCGTACGGCTGCTTCTGTGATGAGTCTGAACGGGCAGTTCAGTGAGCAGTTGTGTAGTCTATGCGCAGAAGTGTGCCATGCGTGTGCGGAAGAATGTCAAAGACACGCAGATATGGGCATGGAGCATTGTAAAGTGTGCGCAGAAATGTGCAGGAAGTGTGCGGCCGTTTGTGAGGAGATGGCGCATCACGCGGTAAAATAGCGTTGGCGTAAAAAGAATGAAGGTTGATAAAATGCGACTGATAGGATTGCGTTTTGATAAAACGTGACTTGTAGGATAACGTTTGTTAAGACGTGACTGGCAGGATAGCGTTTGATAAAACGTGACTGGCAGAATAGCGTTTGTTAAAACGTGACTGGCAGGATAGCGTTTGTTAAAACGTGGCTGGCAGGATAGTACTTGTTAAAACGTAACTGGCAGGATAGTATTTGTTAAAACGTAACTGGCAGGATAGTGTTTGATAAAACGTGACTGGCAGGATAGTGTTTGATAAAACGTAACTGGCAGGATAGTGTTTGATAAAACGTGACTGGCAGGATAGATAGCGTTTGTTAAAACGTGACTGGAAGGATAGCGTTTGTTAAAACGTGACTGGCAGGATAGCGTTTGATAAAACGTGACTGGCAGGATAGTGTTTGTTAAAACGTAACTGGCAGGATAGCGTTTGTTAAAACGTAACTGGCAGGATAGCGTTTGTTAAAACTTGACTGGGAGAATAGCGTTTGTTAAAACGTAACTGGCAGGATAGCGTTTGTTAAAACATGATGAAATCAAATCAGTCCATCAATCAGATTTGCAATTAAATCAACAAATTCTTTTGTTTTACCATCGCCCAATAACGCCCATGATGGCTGATTGACACAGGTTGACCGGCTATCATGGGCAATCCATTCTCATCTTTATCGTATGCAATCTCCGGATCAGTCAGCACCTCCAAATGGGGAAATAAATCAGGGTGTGTAACGGCTATTGTGTGGATGAATTCTCCTGTGATGTCACTTTCTATAAAATATTTTTCCCCTTCATGAGAAAAAGTATTTTCTCTTTCATAGGTAAACGACAGCGGTGCATATCTGCGTTGTAAAGTTTGCCTGTTAACGATTTTATAGACTGCTTCTTTTGCACTCCATAACCACCAGACAACCTTGTCAGGATCCACTGCGTTGTACACAAGTGCCTGTTCTGCCTGCGTAAAAATTTTGGAGAGATAATTGGGTCTTCGCCAATTACTCTCCACAGCGGCAGTTCGCAAATCTATGATATCATTTCCTATCATGCCAGATGCGATCTTCCTTTTGTTAAGCCAGCTTTGATTCAATGATTTCCATCGCGGCTTTTACATTGACCATCTTCTCCATTGATTCATTATCGATGATAATATTATACTTCTCCTCCACATCCAGGATCACATCTACCAGGTTAGCCGAATTGATCTTCAGGTCATTAATAAAATCAGTATTTTCATTGATGTTAGCCAGTGCGGCTTCGTCCTTTGCATAAGGTTTGACAATAGCTTTCAACTCGGCGATTAATGTTTCTTTATCCATTGATATATTTTTTCAAGATTACACAGGCGTTGACATCACCAAATCCAAAGCTGGCTTTGGCGATGATATTTAAATCCAGATTTATTAATGCTCTGGGTACACGGGTTTCATCAATTATCGCACTGATCTCAGGGTGTAGGTCTTCACAATTGATATTTGGGAAGAGAAAGCCTTCTTTCAGTTGCAACACGGAAGCGACCAATTCAATACTTCCGGAGCCACTGAGGCAATGTCCCACCATTCCTTTCAGGGCATTGATATAAGGGAAATCCAGGCCGGCACGCCCCAGGGCGATGCTCCAGTTTTCTATTTCCAGCGAATCTTTGCCGGTGGCGGTCAGGTGACCATTGATGGCATCTACCTCCTGTCCTGTTATGCCTGCCTGTGCCATGGCCTGGGTGATACATCGCTGTACGGCCACACTGTTGGGTGCCGTCATGGTACCGTCGCCTCTCTGGCCCCCGCTATTCACATGTCCACCGAGTACTTCGGCATAGATGGAAGCCCCCCGTTCCAATGCACTTTCCAAAGATTCCAGGAGCAAGGCCCCTGCCCCACTACCGGGGACAAAGCCACTGGCTGTGGCGCTCATAGGACGTGATCCCTGGGCGGGCGAGTCATTGTGCTTGTAAGTACATACTTTCAGTGCATCAAAGCCACCCCAGATGTAAGGTCCTGCGTCACTTGTGCTACCAGCGAGCATTCTTGTGGCATGGCCGTTTTTAATCCGCTCGTAAGCCATGAGTACGGATTCAGCACCCGTAGTACAGGCAGAGGAGTTGGTAGTGACCTGGTTACCGAGTCCCAATTTTCCCCCGAGCCAGGCACTGATGCCACTGGCCATGGTTTGCGGCACGACCGTACTACCCAGTCTTCTGACCTGCAGGTTATCTACTTTATAGATAGCTTCTCTTAGTTTATCTACGCCGGCAGAACCTGCTCCAAAGATAACGCCACTTTCCCAATCTGGGTCAGTGCCGTCGTTGGTAGGGAGGCCGGCATCTTTCCAGGCATCTATACCAGCGATGAGGCCGTACAGGATACCATTGCTATTGAAATTGCGAAGCTCCAGCGGGTCGAGGTACCGAAGTTGCAATTCTTCGGGGACTTCGGGCTTGCCAGCTATCTGGCAGGAGAACTGCAGTTCAGCCAGTTGGGCATCATGACGGATACCGGAGGTACCTGTTTTGATGGCCTGGGTAAAGGCGGGTATGCCGACTCCGTTTGGAGCAGCGACGCCTAGTCCTGTTATTACTACTCGATTGCCCATAAGATTGAATGAATACCTGAACGATTTATTTTATATCCTGATTGTTGACCAGGGAGCAAGAAACAATCAGGGTTGCAGGTCGTAAGGTTTATATAACATTTAATGTTGCTGTTCTGCCAGCGGCCTGGCTATCACCATCCCGGAAATCATGCCGGCACAAACTTCTCTGCCGGCAGTATTTCGCATACTGACTTTACATTTTAGTTTTCCGAACCGGAAATACTGCTTCTCGGATGTCACCGTCACCTTCTCCCCTGGAAATACCGGGTGCATAAATTCTATTTCTGTAGAGGTCAGTCCAAACCCCATGCCGGAGCCTTCGGGCACCCCACCTTTGAGATAGATTCCCAGGCAGACCAACCCGATCTGAGCCATAGTTTCTGTCAATACTACGCCAGGTGTGACAGGAAACCCTTTAAAGTGTCCTTTGTAAAAATCCATGTCTGCATGGTACGTAAAATGCCCTACCACCTTATCACAATCAATATAATCCAGGCCATCAACAAAGAGGAATGGTGGAGAATAAGGCAGGAAATTTAGTATGTCGTGTGTAGTCATGATCTAACAGATATGTGCGCCCCCATCCACGGGAATAATCGCTCCATTAATCCAGGCAGCTTCATCTTTGCATAAAAGATACACTACATTGGCCACATCTTCGGGAGTCGTAAGTCGCTGGAAAGGGCTACGGGCCTCGCTCCAGGCAATCAGCTGTTCGCTGCCGGGAATGAGTTGCAGTGAACGGGTATTGGTAGTACCTGCCTGGATACAATTGGCCCGGATACCGCGGGGGGCAAATTCAAGGGCAATGTTCCTGCTGATGGCTTCGAGGGCCGCTTTGGCGGCAGATACCGCACCATAATGCTTCCATGCACGGTGACTGCCTTCACTGGTAAAAGAAAGGACCCGGGCATCGGCGGCAAACAATTGCCTGTCTGACAAATCTTTTACCCACTCATAGAGGCTGTAGGCCATGCTATCGAGGGTGATACGATAATCATCTACACTGAGTGCGGTGCCGGTTTCCGGGAGCATGGCTTTGAGGGTACCGCGGGCAATGCTGTGAAGGAGGCAACGGACTTCCCCTTTCGGGTCGATTCCGACCTGGGAGGAGGCAGGCATTGGGTTAGTCTGGGTTGCTGCATTTGCTTGCAAAGCTTCGGTTATCGGAGTGGTACTTTCCGTACCATTGCTGGGCTGGAAAGTGCCTGTTATCGGGGTTGTACTTCCAGCACTATTGATGGTTTGGAAAGCGTCCGTTACAGGGGTGGTACTTCCAGTATCGTTGCTGGTCTGGAAAGTGCCTGTTATCGGGGTTGTAGTTTCAGCACTATTGCTGGGCTGCAAAGCGTTCATTACCGGAGTTGTAGTTCCAGTACCGTTGTTGGGCTGGAAAACGTCCGTTACTGGGGTTGTAGTTCCAGCACTATTGCTGGTTTGGAAAGCGTCCGTTACCGGGGTTGTACTTCCAACACCGTTGTTGGGCTGGAAAGCGTCCGTTACCGAGGTTGTACTTCCAACACCGTTGTTGGGCTGGAAAACGTCCGTTACCGGGGTTGTAGTTCCAGCACTATTGCTGGTCTGGAAAGTGCCCATTACCGGAGCCACATTTTCAGTTACCATGCTGTTCTGCAAAGTGTCCAAAATCTGCGCCCTTTTATCTGCTCTTGTCACATCTGCATTGAAAGTAAGTACCTGTACACCAGTTGCCCTTAACCCTTCAAACGCCGCATTCACTTTTTCCATTTCCACGCCGGGATCACGGTGCACTATACAAAGGTTCATCCCGTGTGCTGCGAGCTTGCGGGCAGCCGCAAGACCGAGGCCCGAGCTACCACCCAGGATGATGGCCCAATATTGATGATCGCCAAATTCATTTGCCATGATACTGCGTACGAAATGCTTCCTTTATTGCTTTATTACTAAAATAATGATTTTATCAGGTTATTTCGGTAGTCTTCCTGAAAATGCCATTTTGTCTACCACAGGAACGGCACGGTAACCTGACACAAGTCAACAATACCGCCCCCTCCCGTCCCTGCTACCCTTCTACCACTGCAACAAAATGCGCTGCGCGGAAAATCCAGGGCCAAAACTCAACATCAATCCCCGCTCTCCTGCCGGCATCTTCCTGTCCATAAACCGTTCTAATACATACAACACTGTCGCACTCGACATATTGCCATACAACCGCAGTACTTCTTTGGTATCATCGATGTTTTTCCCTAAATCCCTGAACAGGTCCTCTACTGTCTGAATGATCTTCTTCCCCCCGGGATGAAATATAAAATGCTGTACATCGGCGATCGTTAACCCATTCCTGGACAAAAACGGATGGATAATGTCAGGAAAATGCGCTGCTATCTGATCTGGCACCTCAACATCCAATACCATCTGCAATCCTGTATTCGTCAGTCTGAAACCCATCAGATGCTCTGCCTCATAAAAATGGTACATCTCCTCCCCTAAGATCTCGGGCCCCTCATCATCAGGATGTGACGACAGGATCACACAGGCCGCCCCATCTCCAAAGATGGCCGCACTTACTATATTGGGCATTGAATAATCATCGAGCTGGAATGTAGCCGTAGGCGATTCTACTGCAATCACCGCCGCCCGCTTACCCGGATTGGCCTGCAGGAACTTTTTGGCGTAGATCATCCCAGAGATTCCCGCGGCGCACCCCATTTCCGTTACCGGCAACCTTACGATATCCTGTTTCAGTTGCAATGCATTGATCAGGTAAGCATCCAGCGATGGAATCATGATACCCGTACAACTCACCGTAATGATATAATCCAGTGATTGCGGAGACAAACCGGCTTTCACGAGTGCACCTTCCAGACACTCCTTGCCCAGCTTGATCACCTCCCTCATATACAGGTCATTTTTCTCCTCGAAACTGGTCCTTGTGAACACATCTTCCGGTCCCATGATAGAATACCTCCTATCCACCGCTGCATTCTCAAAGATCTTTTTCACTTTCCTGGCAAAACGATCCTCCTGTCCGGACAACCACATATCCAGGAAAGGCATAATTTCCTCTGTAGTACGCGTAAATGGCGGCAACGCCTTTGCTACCGACTGAATTTTGACACTCATAAATTTGATATTATCCACTGGTAGCGGTAAGCCCATTTCCACCTGAGGGTATATTGAACGATATTTAAAGACTTAGCCAGCGCTGTTAGTTCTTTTCTTTTGAAACCACGAAGAATAGAAATACGACCATCTTCTTTAGCCATTGGGCCCAGGCCCCACATAAAACTAAATACACAAAATAAATAATAAGCCATTTTACTTCGATGCAGGTCGTTGATCACGATACCTATACTTGCATTGCGCTGTAACAGTTGCAGCAGGGATCTCATTTCTGCATCGCCAAAATGATGCAGGGTGAGTGTGCAAAGCACGATGTCATACTTGATTTCAGCAAATTCATCGGAAAATATGTCGGTGCAATGATACGTGATCTCCGGATAGTCTGCTGACAAGGTGATTGCATGTGCAATGGTAAAGCGGTTTGCATCTACACCCGTGAATTGTATGGTACGCCCTTCTTTGCGGGCATTCATGGCCAATGTACGCAACATATCTCCATTTCCACAACCCAAATCTACTATACTAACGGTTTTGTCTATAGGTACGGATTGCAGCAACTGACGTACACCATGAACAGTTATACGATTACCACCGAGTAACTGGTTGATACCGGCTATTTCATCGAGCGTTTGTCGCAGGGTCTCGCCTTCCATCTGGAAGTCGTCCATGATCTCGGGTGCGGATGTTCTTTGACTGGTATTGATCATTAATTTTTTTACTATACTTTTTAAAGCCTGCAAGCATGTGCCTGTTGATGAACAGTGAAAAGAAAAACCAGTACAACTGATTTCGCTCGTTACACCGTTTAGAATTGCCATGCATGTGCGTGATGATGAACAGCAGCTCAATTCCTGTAACAATCCATTTCCCACACTGCCAAAGGGCTTCCATGCACTCCGCCAATGACATACAGCAAACTACAATTCTTACAGCAACTGATTTCCCTATACTACCAATGGCTTCCCATGCGTTTGCCTGATGATGAAAGGCAATAGTGCAGGCACTGCCACAACCGTTCCCATTGTAACGCCGGACAACCATGGATGCCTGAAGACGGCCGAAAGTAAGCGGCCTGCCTTCATGCGCTTACCAAACTGTTTTTGCCAGCCCCGCAAATATGCATTCTCTAACCCGCTGCGAGAAGTCTGTTCCAGGATCTGCTGTGCTGCCAGTTGGGCACTGCTAATCGCCATCGCCATTCCATTGCCACAAAGCGGATGAATCAAACCGGCAGTATCCCCTGTCATCAATATGTGCTGATCTACTTTTTTCTTTTCAGAAAAAGAAACCTGACTAATCGTCAAAGGTCGATCGAACAGGCACTCACTATTTGAAAAGATCTCTTTCAGCCATTTATTTTCATACAGCACTTCCTCCCGATGCTCATCAATATTCTTATAATCTTTAAAGACTTCATAGCTGGCAAGGTAGCAGATATTAATCACGTCGTTTTCCACTTTCGACACCCCACAATATCCCCCCCTGAAATTATGCAATCCCACTAATCCATCCGGGAAATCACCTTTGTAATGTGCTTTCACTGCCAGCCAGGGTGACTTCTGTGAAAAGAAATCCCTGTTCAGCTGCTGGTCGAGTGCCGCCCTTTTACCATAAGCCCCGATGACATGTGTGGCAAACAATGTACCGTTTGCTATTGTATCGACTGTAAACTGTTCATTTGCAAAGGAAATATTTGTCACTGTATCCTGCAGCAGGTGCACCCCATTGCGCACTGCCTTTTCCATCAGAAAGGCATCTAATGCATAACGGCTGATACCGAAGCCTCCTAATGGCAGGCGGGTCTCTACTTTCCTCCCGGACACCGCAGAAATACATACCCTTTCAATAAGCGCCGGTGAAAGAACAGCAGGGTCGGCATCCAGCCATTGTAAATAGGGTACTACTTCGTTTGAGATGTACTCTCCACATACTTTATGTCTGGGGTAAGGATGCTTCTCGATCACAGTGACATGCAACCCTGCTTTTGACAGATGAATAGCTGCGGTTAGGCCTGCCAGTCCACCACCAACAATAATGACTTCGCGAACTGGTTGCATAGTTTTAATTTCTGAGGCAAGTGTACACATTTTTTTCATACATGCGAAAAAATTGCATTTATATACAATTCATGCAATTTTCCTTCGTGCCTTTGTAATGGCCTGCGGCACGCTAAAGAAACGATTTTTATTTTCTGCAGAATTTTTTTTGTCTACAGGCAACCTTTTCTATTTATCTCCCGTATTACATTCCGGAGTGCACATCCACATTTATTCATTTAACCGTAAAAAAGATGAAATCTAAGACATCTATCCTAATTGCCATATCAGCAGTATGGTGTGCATTCCTCACATCATGTAGCAAGGATGACAACAAAGACACCAACAATCCAGGAACACCTGTTGCCAAAGTACAAGTGTCTACTGATGCGACTTTAGGGAAAGTGCTGACAGACAGTGCAGGTAGAACACTGTATTTTTTCTCGAAAGATGCAGGCGATACTTCCACCTGCACGGGTGGCTGCCTGGCAGCATGGCCAATTTTCTACAGTGCAAACCTGGCGTTGACTGATACAAGTCTGCATGCGTCAGACTTCGGTACGATCACCCGAACCGATGGTACCAAACAAACGACCTACAAAGGATGGCCATTGTACTACTATGTAAAGGATACTTTGCCTAAGCTCACCCTGGGTGAGAAAGTGGGTAATGTATGGTATGTTGCAAAACCAGATTATAGTGTGATGCTGGTAAACGCGCAGCTGGTGGGCCTTGACGGCGTAAACTATACCAGCACATATGTACCTGGTAATGAAGTGACACAATATCTGACAGATGCATGGGGCCGAACTTTATATGCATTCTCTCCTGATAAATTTAACAAAAACAATTATACCAAGGCAGACTGGAGTAATAATGCAACCTGGCCTGTGTATGAGTCTGATGCATTTAAGTTCGCACCTTCCCTGTTGGCAAAAACTGATTTTGATACCATTCATGTATCAGGACATGTGCAGTTGACATACAAAGGATGGCCATTGTATTACTTTGGTGCGGATGCACAAACAAGGGGTAAAAACAAAGGTGTAAGTGTGCCAAGTCCGGGTGTGTGGCCTATCGTAAATAACAATAGTACAACAGCTCCGTTACCATAATTCCGGGCCCTCTGTCGTCTGAATCTATCATTCCCGGATTAAAAGAGGGATGACCAGGCTGGTCTTTCCAGGCCAGCTTTTTCTTTATACATCGACTGGTTGGCTATGCAGTATTTTTTCGGACAAGCTTCCCGGAGGTGTTTATACAATTTTTGCCTTGAATTGGAATAATAGTTTCCTGTTACCTTTTGGTTTTATTGATGGTTTAGGATGGGTGACGCCTGCGATTGTGACGTTTATTACTTATGCATTTACAGCACTGGAAACATTGGCCGATGGGCTGGAAGAGCCATTCGGAATGGCGCAGAATGATCTGGCACTGGATGCGATGAGTAAGACGATTGAAAATACCCTGCGGGAAATGAATGGGGAGGTGATTGTGCAGGAAACACCGGCTGGAGATTATCTTTCCTGATGCCATGTTTCCTGCTTTATAACTTTACCTGATTTGTCTAAACGTCAGGCTCATTCTACCATTGAGCGTATCCATGGCAGGAATCGCATGCTGCCATTCCTGCTGTAATTGCTGTGTCATATAGATCAATGACCCTGCTGACAAGTCATAATCTACTATTAAAGTCTTATCCTGAATATTCCTGAACCGCAATGTGCGCGTCTCTCCTACTGATAAAATAGCTATACCGGTGTCATTGCACAAAATCTCTGTCTGATCCGAATGATAGCCCATTTTTGATTTCCCGTCCAGGTAGTAGTTAATCAAACAATTATTCGGCGTGAAGCAGAGCGCCTGGGTAATACTTTCCAGCAGCCGTGCGATCTCGGGGATAAATTGCCTTTCGGGATAACTCATCTGCGAGTAATTATACGCTTTTCCATAACTCACAGTTTTGCGGGCGGCCATACTGGTTTCCCAATCTGCATGATCATGCAGGAACTGATATAGTTCTGCTGCATGATCAATAAAATCGGGTATAAACGTAACTCCGTTCATAAATTATAACAATAAAATATCGATACGATGTGCCTGCACGATCTGGTCAGTAGCTGACCAGGAGAATACAGTAAAGTAACCGTCCTGCGACGCTACCAGTGCCAGCGCATCCCGCTGATCATGAATAAACTGTGCGGCTGAGAAATGCCGGGTGCCTCCGATATTAGAAGGATGCACTAAACGGGGTGTACCGTCTATTACCGGCTCAATGTACAATACCTGTTCTACGGGTGTTCCGTCGCTGGCACGGGAGATCTTGGATCCAAAGGTGAGCAGTTCATGTTTATCATTGATCACCGTTGCACCATCTACAGCAGTGAGCCCGGAGATGTTTTCGACTTCTCTCCTGAGGGCGTTCTGCCAGTATAACTCCGTTACCTTGCCGCAATTCTGCCTCAGCAGATCAGCTACACCAGAGAAAGGTGGCGCAACCGGATATTGTAAAGGATGAACGATGGAGTTCTTCCAGTTGTCATGCGAGGAAGGTACCATGAGTAAGATGCCACCCCGCTGGTGTGCGCGCATCGAGACGGCTATCTGGATCAGCACATTGACAGGATCGTTCCATACGCCGGATGAATCCTGTCCCAGCAACGATGTGACGATGGCGGGCGTATCTATCCTACGGGAGCAGCTTTCATCTACAATTTTTACCTGGTCTCCTCTTAACATGGCCACATTGGCAAATTTTCCCATACCGATGATACGGCGGTGTTTCACCACCAGCAATCCGGGTTCCGAGACATCGAGCACGAAACAATAATTGGGTAGTTTCATGGTGGTTCCCCAGATGTAGAGTTCATCACCTTCGTACCATACGCCGATATGAATACCTGCCCTTTCTACACCAGGCCCTAGTTTTGTGAGGACCCGCGGATCCAATGGAATGGGTTGTTCAAACAGCAAGGGTCTGCCTGCCTGGGAAGGGGGTAAAAACGCCAGTGAGATCCGGATAGGTACACCTTCCTCCCTGCGCAGGCTGGCCCAGAATGCCACGTCGATAATTTTTTCGATCACGCTTGCTTCTGGTGCATGTGCGAGATCTTCTTCCCCGTTTTCACTGGCCAGATGTAAATGGTGTAAGAAATGGGTCGCTATATTATTGGCAACTTTGGAAGCTGCCTGATATGTAGATTCAAATGAAGTTACTTCCATCTTTCAAAGATAATAAATTGCATGGCTCGTATGATTTCCCGGTAATTGATGACAAATTTCACACACTTTTATGATATTCGGAAGCCTCATTAGTAGCGTTTCTGTTAAGTGATGTCAGATTATACATCCTGCAGGTATACGCTTCATGTATAGTTTTGCGGGCATTTTCAAATAGCCTTGGTATATAATTACCTATATGCTACGACGCCAGTTGATTGTTGCCAAATTCACACACTTCAGGATATACAATTGCCCGTCAATTAAAATCGCTGGTTATTGTTGCCAGATTTCACACCTGGCAGCAACTACGATTGCCTTTACTTTACTATTCCGTATTATTATTGCCCAACCTCAAAGCCTGAAGGACAGGCGTTCTCTTCCTCGTACAATTCCCGGTAATTATTGGCAAATTCCACACAAGCCTCCTTGCTGGCAGAAAATTTGCGACCCTTCTCAAAACTCAAAGTACATGGCAAAAACAATTGCAGCCCAACTCGTTGCACAGCTTGTAAAGGCCGGTGTAAAGCGTGTACATGGCGTAGTAGGCGATAGTCTGAATGGCATCGTCGATGAAATCAGGAAACAGGGAAATATCGAATGGATTCATTACAGGCACGAGGAAGCGGCGGCATTTGCTGCTGGTGCAGAGGCGCAGTTAACCGGCACACTGGCTGTTTGTGCGGGGAGTTGTGGGCCGGGTAACTTACATCTCATCAACGGGTTGTACGACTGTCACAGAAGTATGGCGCCTGTGCTGGCCATTGCGGCACACATTCCCAGTATGGAAATCGGTACCGGGTATTTTCAGGAGACTCACCCCGACCTGATCTTCCGGGAATGTAGTCATTATTGTGAAACCATTGCTTCTGCCCGCCAGATGCCAAGGGTATTACAGATAGCTATGCAAAATGCGATCGGGCAAAGAGGGGTGGCGGTCATCACCATTTCGGGAGATGTAGCGCTGGAGGAAATGGAGGACGACTCACTGGAGCACCCGGTGATGCAACGTTTACCAGCAGTAAGACCACAGGACAGCGACCTGGATCTGTTAGCCGGCATGATCAATTCTGTAAAAAAGGTCACTTTGCTCTGTGGAAGTGGTTGCGCCGGTGCACACGATGTACTCATGGACTTCGGGGCAAAAGTCTTGTCTCCTATGGTCCACGCCCTCAGGGGGAAGGAGCACGTAGCTTACGACAACCCGTATGATGTAGGCATGACTGGGTTGATAGGATTTGCTTCAGGGTATCATGCCATGGAAGATAGCGACCTGTTGCTGCTGTTGGGTACGGATTTCCCCTACTCCAACTGGTACCCTGCGAAATCTAAAATTGTACAGATCGACTTGCGCCCCGAGAAACTGGGGAAGCGTTGTAAACTTGACCTGGGCCTTGTAGGAACGGTGAAAGAAACGCTGGCAGCGCTACTGCCGTTGATCGAACAAAAGGACGATCGTAGTCACCTCGAGAAATCACTGAAGAACTATGTAAAGAGCAGGGAAGAGCTGGCAGCACACGCCAACAGTACCAATACTCCCATTCACCCGGAGTACCTGACGACGGTATTAAGTGCAGCAGCAGATCCTGACGCCATCTTTACCTGTGATGTGGGTGAGCCAACGGTGTGGGCAGCCAGGTATGTGGAGATGACAAAGGACCGTCGATTGCTCGGATCATTCAACCATGGCTCAATGGCGAGTGCAATGCCCCAGGCTATCGGCGCACAATTGGAATACCCGGGCAGACAGGTGATTTCTATGTCAGGCGACGGAGGGTTCTCCATGTTAATGGGTGATATCCTGACCATATTACAATATAATCTCCCGGTAAAGATCGTGATCTATAATAACAGTTCCCTGGGTTTTGTGGCTATGGAAATGAAGGTAGCTGGTATGGCTCCTTACGCCACAGACCTGAAGAACCCGAATTTTGCAAAGATGGCAGAAGCCATCGGCATGAAGGGTATCAGGGTGGAAGACCCGGCGGCACTGCCAGGAGCGATCGATGAGGCACTGATGCATGCAGGTCCCGTGCTGGTAGACGTGGTGGTAAATACTTCGGCGCTGGTCATGCCGCCCAGGATAGACATCAAGCAGGCGAAAGGGTTTAGTATTTATATGATGAAACAGGTGTGGAACGGCAAAGGCGGGGAAGTATGGGATACATTGAAAACTAACTTTTTAGATAAAGAATAATTGGTTATTGCACATGAGAGGAAAAGGGGACTACTTAAGTAGCCCCCTTTTTGCATTATAAATAATTATATACAACATATAAATCAGCAAAATATCTATTTTTTAGCCACATCAACCCAAAAAACACTTGCATAAACCAAACTAAACACTAATTTTATACTTAAGTACTACTAAAATTCAACCAAACATCTACTTAAGTGTAATATTAATTTTATAAAAATGTGTTTATGAAATTCTTCCCTACCACTTTGCTAATTATCTTCATTGTATGTGCTCAAGTTGCCCGGGCCGAAGAGAACCCACCGGGGAAGAAACGGAAGAGCCAACTGCTAAAGGAGCTACCAGCATCCATTAACAAGGACACAGCTAAAGAAGTAACCGGCAGCGAAGCTGCTCCTTTCAAGCCCAGTATCCAGGTGGGCGCCATCGTGCATATGTTTGCAGGCGCGGAGCAGGATGGATTTGGTAGTCCATCTGCCGCTACAGCCGCCAGGGACTGGAGTAAGAGTTTTACCCTGTATCGCGCGAGGGTGCTTGTAGGCGGACAACTCTCTAAAAAAGGGAGCTTTTTTATGGAAACAGACCTGCCTTCGGCTATTGGGGTACAGCTGACTACAGGCAACAAGAATGTAAAGGTATCCCCTATCCTGCTGGATTGTCAGTACGAGTATGATTTCTCTAATGCCTTTCAGCTGGTAGCCGGTATGCAACTGGTGTCGAACAACAGGAATGGTTTACAGGGTGCAGCCGGATTGATGGCGAATGATTTCACCTTCTTCCAGTATCCTTACAACCTGTTTGAGAACAGCGCATTGAACGGCAATTTTGGACGTGACCTGGGGGTGAATGCCCGTGGTTTTCTGGCCAAAGACAAACTGGAATACCGGTTGGGAGTCTTTACCGGCAGGAATACAGATGGCAAGGCGCCTTTACGCACCGTGGGTCGCTTAGCTTACAGTTTCCTGGACCCGGACAAGGACTACTACTATGCTGGTACTAAACTGGGGAATGGCAAAACATTCACCTGGGGAGCCGGGTTTGATACACAAGGGTCTTATTACAACCTGAGCTCGGACGTATTCCTAGACAAGCCATTGGGACAGGCGGGCTCCCTGACACTCAATGCAGCCTTTCAATACATGACCGGGGGAACAGATACGCTTTCGAAATACTCATTTGCCAGAAAGATTCCGAGACAAACAGTACAATTCCTGGAATTGGGGTATTATTTTAAGGAGCCGAAACTACAACCATGGGTAAGATTTGAAAATCAACACATCATTTCAGAGCAGGCGCAAACGAGCGGCCTACCTACATATGATTTCGACCAGAATAATTCCAGCTATGTAGTAGGCGGAGGATTGAATTACTTTTTTAATGGTACGGGCACTAACTTACGCTTATCGTATACGACCCGCTCCTACGATATAAAGGAATCCACCGGCTATGCTAATAAGACATTCGGACAGGTATGGCTGCAGGTGCAGTTCTTTATATTCTGATCCACATTATTTACCCTACATGTAATTACACATATGAAAACAACGCGCTTCTTATTCTTTTGTTTCTTATTGGCTGCATTTGCTTCCTGTCATAACAATGCGCCTAAAACCACTGAAAGTACAGGTACTGA
Organism: Chitinophaga sp.; assembly: GCF_039596155.1. Taxonomy (GTDB): domain Bacteria; phylum Bacteroidota; class Bacteroidia; order Chitinophagales; family Chitinophagaceae; genus Chitinophaga. The sequence continues at coordinate 59,600 of NZ_JBCNKF010000020.1, read as the reverse complement.
TGGTGAAACTGTAAAGATCGGGGTATTGCATTCTCTTAGCGGTACGATGGCTATTTCTGAGGTATCGCTGCGCGATGCTGTACAGATGGCTGTAGATGAGATCAATGCTGCCGGTGGTGTGCTGGGTAAAAAGATTGAACCGGTGATTGTAGATCCGGCTTCTGACTGGGATCTCTTTGCGGAAAAAGCGAAGGAGCTGCTGATCGATAAGAAGGTCTCCGCGGTATTTGGCTGCTGGACTTCGGTGTCACGTAAATCAGTACTGCCCGTATTTGAAGAAAATAACGGACTGCTCTTCTACCCTGTACAGTATGAAGGTGAAGAGTGTTCTAATAATGTGATCTATACAGGAGCGACACCCAATCAGCAATTGATACCTGCTGCAGAATACCTGATGAGTGAGAAAGGTGGCGGGTACAAGAAGTTTTATTTATTGGGAACAGATTATGTCTTTCCGCGTACTGCGAATAAAATCCTGAAAGCTTATTTATTGTCCAAGGGAGTGCCTAAGGAAAATATCATTGAAGAATATACCCCATTCCATCACCAGGACTACCAGACCATCGTATCCAAGATCAAACGTTTTGCAGCGGATGGAAAGGCCTGTGTACTCTCTACTATCAACGGGGATAGTAATGTACCATTCTATAAAGAGTTTGCCAACCAGGGATTATCTTCCGCTACCTGTCCGATTATGGCCTTTTCAGTAGCAGAAGATGAATTAAGATCTATGGATACTGAATTCCTCGTAGGGCACCTGGCAGCATGGAATTACTTCCAGTCCAATGACTCACCGGAGAATAAAAAATTCGTAGCAGCATTTAAAGCATTTTGTGAGAAGAAGGGACTACCGGGTGGTAGCAAGCGGGTTACTGATGATCCTATCTGCTGGGCGTATACAGGTGTATACCTTTGGGCAAGAGCAGCAACGAAAGCAGGTTCATTTGATGTAAACAAAGTAAGGGCTGCATTATCGGGATTAGAGTTTGATTCTCCGGATGGAAAGGTAAAAATGGATGTTGGCAATCACCACCTTGCAAAGCCGGTCATGATTGGAGAGATTAAACCGGATGGACAGTTTGACATCATTTCTAAAACGGACAACCTGGTGAGCCCACAACCATGGTCACCATTGACTTCACCTGATAAGGATTGTGACTGGGTGAACCATAAAGGTACATATACAAAATAAGGATCGCATTTATTTAACAACCGGAATCATGAAGACAATGCTCATAGCAGCCCTTGTGTTTTGGACGCAGTGGGCGATGGCTGCTGGCGATAGCACGACCATATTTGTATCACAAATTCTGCACGATACAGAAAAGACCTATGCCATTCAACAACTGATGGCAGCACAGGATCCGCAGGTGTTTCCGCTGTTGAATGCGATGAATGAAAAAAAACTTTATTTATTAAATAACCAGGCGGTGACCACCGGGGAAAAAACCGAATCTGCTGATGGCACCGCCAGTTACGAGATCTATGCTTTATATCCAAAGAACGAATTGTTGGTCAACAAGAATGGTCAACCGCTTCACACCTCCATTGATGCGTTAACGGTAGTAGAGATCAACCGCACTGACAGGCTGTTGCTCAACGGTATACTACCCATACTGCAACTATTTAGTCCTGAGCCGGCGAAAAGAATGCTCGCTTATGGCCAGCTGAAAGACAGTCATGCCCCTCACCGTATCGAAATGTTACAGCTGGCGCTTGCCCGGGAAACCAATCCTGATGCACTACGTGCAGGCAAAGACATGCTGTTTGCTATTCAATTGAATACTGCTACTGATGCACAGGCTGCCAAAATGTATATTGACAGTCTGGCCGAAAACTGGGGCGACAACGCCCCGGTTTTCCTTTCCGATTATGCAAAATCTAAAAAAGTAATGGCTGACTACGCGGGGCAGAAAGCTGTAGAGCTGGAGCATCGCTACGATTTTCTGCAAAAGGTGCAGAACTTATTCAGCGGGCTGAGTCTTGGAAGTATCCTGATCCTGATTGCCCTTGGCCTATCGATTGTCTATGGTCTTGCAGGTATCATCAACATGGCGCACGGGGAGTTTCTTATGATCGGCGCTTATACCACTTATTGTATCCAGACTTTATTTACTGAGGTACTAAAGATGCCTTATACTGACCTGCTCTTTCTGATCTCTCTCCCACTCTCTTTCCTGGTAGCGGGTTTACTGGGTCTCCTGCTGGAAAGACTGGTAGTGCGGCACCTCTATGCCAAACCGCTGGAAAGTTTGCTGGCTACCTGGGGTGTCAGCCTGATCTTCATCCAGACAGCGCGTTCTCTTTTTGGTGATCTTACTGCGGTAAAAACGCCAGCCTTCCTTGCCGGTGGCTGGGCAGTATCTCCTCATCTTGTATTGCCTTATAACCGCCTGTTTATTATCGGCCTGACATGCCTGGTCGTTGTGCTCACTTATCTCATGCTCTACAGGACCAGACTGGGTTTACAGATCAGGGCCGTTACACAGAACCGGGATATGAGTGCATGCCTGGGTATTGATACGAAAAGGGTGGCGGCACTGACGTTCTTTTTCGGTTCCGGACTTGCGGGCATAGCGGGTTGTGCGATGACACTGATCGGGAACGTAGTACCTGATATGGGGCAGACTTATATCGTGGATTCATTCCTGGTGGTGGTGACAGGCGGCGTAGGTAAGATAGTCGGCACGATTGTATCCGGACTGGGAATCGGGTTCTTCACGAAGATACTGGAAGCATTTTTCCAGGCGGTATATGGAAAGGTGTGTATCCTTTTGTTCATCATGTTGTTCATGCAGTACAAACCTAAAGGGCTCTTTCCTTATAAAGGGCGTTTAGCAGAAGATTAAATTTATGGAAAAGGAAAAGAAAATTTACTACCTGCTCTTCATCGCTTTCTTCGCCTTGCTGCTGCCGGCGGGGCATTTGATGGGATGGGTATCTATCAATACCATATCACTGTGGGGCCGGTATTTTTGTTTTGCCATTGCAGCATTGGGCATTGACCTGGTATGGGGGTATACTGGTATTCTCTCCATGTGTCAGGCGTTCTTCTTTTGTCTAGGGAGTTATGGCATTGCCATGCATATGCTGCTCAAGACAAGTGGTGCTGCGTTGCCGGAGTTTATGGTATGGAATAAAGTAGCCGCTTTACCATTTTTCTGGGTACCGTTTCAATCTCTCAGCCTGTCTGTGATCTTATGCCTGCTCATCCCTTCCCTCCTGGCTTTTATTATTGGATATGTATTGTTCAGAAGCAGGATCAAAGGGGTGTATATGGCCATCATCACACAGGCCCTGGCACTGGCGATGTGGTTGTTGTTTTTGCGGAATGAAACGGGACTGGGTGGTACGAATGGACTGACCGATTTCAGGACGTTACTGGGATTGCCGTTGTCGAATACCTATGTGAAGCTGGGTTTGTATTTAGTGTCCTTATTGCTTTTGTGCCTGGCTTATTTCGCCTGTTACAAAATGACGCATTCCAAATTCGGAAAGGTTTTGCAGGCAATTCGCGACAGTGAACCGAGGGTGAATTTTACAGCCTATAAGGTAATGGATTATAAACTGGCAGTGTTCGTAGTCGCGGCTTTGCTGGCGGCGGCAGGTGGTATGCTGTACGCCCCGCAGACAGGTATCATTACCCCGGGTCGTATGGATGTAAAAGCATCCGTAGAAATGGTGATGTGGGTAGCACTCGGCGGCAGAGGTAAGCTGAAAGGAGCGGTAGCCGGTGCTTTGCTGGTAAACTTCCTGTATAGCATCTGCACCAGTTTATTCCCTGACTCCTGGTTGTATATACTGGGCTTCCTGTTTGTCATCACGGTATTATTCTTTGACAAGGGTTTTGTAGGATTAATAGATACGCTGACTAAAAGAAAAGAACCATGCTACTAGATGTGAATAACCTGGCAGTGTCCTTTGGCGGGGTGCATGCATTATCGCTCAGTCAGTTCAGGCTGCATGACAGGGAGCTGCGTGTGATCATTGGTCCTAATGGAGCAGGGAAAAGCACCTTCCTGGATATTCTTTGTGGCAGGACAAAGCCGGATACGGGGGAAGTAATGTTCAATGGCAGGGCGATACTGGGAATGACGGAAGTGAACATTGCGCGGTTGGGGATAGGCCGGAAATTTCAAAAGCCCTCCGTATTCCCGGGACTTACGGTGTACGATAATTTATTGCTGGCGGCGAAGATGAAGAAGGACATCTGGTCTTCCTTATTTTTCAGGCCATCGCAACTATTGCAAACGCGTATCCATGAGGTAGCGGAGAAAATCGGGCTGACGAACGTGCTGTCGTCTGTAGCAGGCGCTTTGTCGCACGGCCAGAAGCAGTGGCTGGAGATAGGAATTGTGGTATTGCAGGATCCGAAGTTATTATTGATAGACGAACCTGCAGCGGGGATGAGTGATGAAGAGACGTATAAGACAGGAGAATTATTGCTGGAATTAGCCAACAATCATGGCATCATCGTGATTGAGCATGATATGAAGTTTGTACAACAGATTGCCCGGGAAAGGGTAACAGTATTGGAAAGAGGGAAATTGCTGGTAGAAGGGAGTTTTGAAGATATCAGGAATGATCAGCGGGTGATCGACTGCTACCTGGGGCGTAATAATACTCAACTCGAAAATTTATGAGCAAGATTTTACAGGTACAAAATGTGGTGGCGGCTTATGGGCAAAGTACCATCCTGTGGGGCACCAGTCTGGAGGTAACAGCGGGTGCGGTGACGACGGTAATGGGGCGTAACGGAGTGGGTAAGACCACGCTTTTAAAAACGATTATGGGTATGATCAGTGCACGGGAAGGAGCAGTGATTTTCAAAGACAGGAATATTACTGCGATGGGGCCTGCAGGCAAAGCGAAAGCGGGCATAGCTTATGTACCGCAGGGCAGGGAGATTATCCCGAAACTGACGGTGTACGAGAACCTGCTGCTGGGATTGGAGGCAGCACCAGACCGGAGGGCAGGTATTCCGGAGGAGGAGATCTATCATTTGTTCCCGATACTGCGTGATTTCAGGAAAAGGGCTGGCGGTAACCTGAGTGGTGGCCAGCAGCAACAACTGGCAATAGCGCGGGCGCTGGTAAGCCGTCCTTCCCTCCTGCTGCTGGATGAGCCGACAGAAGGAATACAACCCAGTATCGCACAGGAGATCGGGCATATTTTGCAACGGCTGGTGCAGGAGAAGGGTTTGTCTGTACTGCTGGTAGAGCAAAAGATTGACTTTGCCAGGCAGGTGAGTGACTATTATTATTTTATGGATAGAGGCAAAATGATCAATCATGGGAGTGCGGAGGAAATGGACTTTGCTTCACTGGAAAGGCATATCGCGGTTTAATAAAAGACTACCTGGCAGCAAGGAATTTTATTATCTTCATAGCTATATGCATCGTATCTCAGAAGATCGCCGGGTTTTCAAATTTTTCACTGCTATGTATGCGGTGGCGCTCACTACGCTGGCCGTGCTTTCCATTGTGAGCCAGATTGGTATCCAACAGGCATTGAGTCACCAGATGCACGATTCTCATGTAATCAATTTCGCTGCGCGGCTACGTACATATAGTCAGACGCTCAGCAAACTGGCCTTACTGATCGAATCGGGGCAGGATATTGAGACGAATCGAAAAGAGTTTACCAACACCTTCATGCAGTGGCAGAAGTCACACGAAGGCCTGCAATCCGGCAATAACTTCCTGAACCTGCCTGCCAATGACCAGGATGAATTAAAGCAGATGTTCGACATTATACGAACGCCGCACCAGGAGATCTGGAAGGCTGCTTCGCAAATGAGTGCGATACTGAGCAGTGATAAGCCTGTTGATACAGCGGTCATTCATCCTTATGTGCAGACGATTTTAGCGTACGAAAAGTCGTACCTGCTGGGAATGGAGCTGATTGTATTTGATTATGATCGTTTTTCCAAGGAGCGGGTACGCAAGTTGAAGCAGGTAGAATTCCTGATGCTGGGATTGGTATTGCTCACATTGGTCATTGAGGCAGCGGTGATCTTTTACCCGCTATCGATGCGGATCAGAAAGGTCATCAAAGGATTGATCGCTTCGGAGGAAACTTCCAAGCAACTGGCAGACCAGCTACAGGAGGCCAACCGGTTGATGGAGCAATCGCATAGTGAACTGCGGGAGGTGACCTATGCACTGGACAGGGCGACCTATCTGGTAAAAACAGATCATGAGGGGCATATCATTTATGCCAATGATAAATATTGCCATGTAACACGATATAGTATGTCGGAGTTGCGTGGCAAACCGCTTTTCCATCATTACTTTGACCACCTGAATGATCCTGCGAGGAAGCTGGAGGTATGGCAGGGCGAGATCTTTGATCATGCGGCTGATGGTACGGGGTTCTGGCTGGATGTAACGATGATCCCAGTTTTTGATAACACGGGCAGGTTGTACCAGTACATGGTGATCTGCAGTGATATTACGAAGCGTAAAAATACGGAAAGAGAGATCCGGCAACTCACGGAAGAGAAGCTGCGGCGGCAGGACATGGAGCAGAAGATACGGAGTTATGCGATCATCAGCGGGCAGGAGAAAGAGCGTAAGCGGGTAGCGGCAGAGATTCATGATGGCATTGGGCAGATGCTGACCAGCCTGCGTATGAAACTGGAGCTGGTAGAAGATAGACTCCCCGAGCCGAATGTGGAGATCAGTAAAGTAAATGGGTTGCTGGTGAATATTATTACGGAAACGAAGCGGATCTGTTCTGACCTGTTGCCCAGTGTGCTGGAGGATTTTGGGTTGCGGGCGGCGATAGAGGAACTGATCAAGACCTGCCGGGAGACGGCCAGGAATGTGGCATTTAACCTGGAAGAATGCAACCTCTCCCAACCATTGCCACGGGAGGTGGAGATCGGTATTTATCGTATACTGCAGGAGGCACTGAACAATGCGATCAAGCACGCACAGGCTACGCAGATAGATGTTCATATAGACAGGGAGGAAGGTTTTCTGAACCTGATGATCCACGATAATGGAAAAGGGTTCTACTACGACAGTCAGCATTTCTTTTCACGCGAGCAGGTGAGGAAGATCAATGGGCTGCGTAATATGAAGGAACGCGCGGAACTGTTAGGCGGCACCTTAAGCATCAATTCACAACCCGGAAAAGGCACAATTATACAATTAGAAATCTCATTTTAAACCCATGGATAAAATCTCGGTATTTTTAGTCGATGATCACGAAATCTTCAGGAATGGCTTGAAACAATTGATCAACAGTGAACCGGATATGGAGGTATCGGGAGAGGCGAGTACTGGTGAAGATGCGTTGCACGCATTGAGTAGTAGTCAGCCAGATGTTGTGATCATGGATATCCGGATGCCGGGTATCAATGGTCTGGAGACGAGTACGGCCCTGTTAAAGGCAAGTCCGCGCACGCATATTTTATTCTTCAGTTTATTTGACGAACCGGACTATGTGGCAGCAGCGCTGGAAATGGGGGCAAGTGGCTACATCCTCAAGGACACCAGTAATAAGATCTTCCTGAATGCGATCAGGACGATCTACAGCGGGAAGTACTATTTTATCGGGGAGGTGAGCGATATATTGGTGAAGAAGTACCAGGCGGCACGGCAGAGTGCAGCACACCCGGTGGCGCAGGCGGCAGATATCTCATTGAGCAGAAGGGAGGAACAGATTATCAGGATGGTGAATAATGGGCTCAACAATAAGGATATAGCCGAGTCGCTGGGGTTGAGTATCAGGACGATAGAAGCCCATCGGATGAACATCCTGAGAAAGTTCCAGGTGAATAGTATCGAGGAGGTAATTGAGTACTGCAGAAGTGCAAATTTGTTGAAGGAAGAGTAGCTACCTCATTTTTCACATGTAAAATAGTCTGGTTCCTGTGAGAAATCTCCATTCAAAGGTGAAGATTTCTCACAGGAATTTCTTTTTAGGATCAATTTGTACAATTTTTTCCGTGTTTTGTGCATTGTTCCCCTTCCCCATCCTTCCTACTTTTGTTATACTAATTTGATCATTATCATATTAAAATAAACAGTTACAAAAACAGTGTAACAGTTGTAGGTTTAAGAAATGGCCGGAATACTCATATTCCGGCTTTGTCATTTGGTCAGGTTTTTTCTGCCGAACCCGACTTTCCGTCACACTCTTCCATTCCGGACTGACTTTTGTTGCTATTACCGCAGGAGAATAAATATTACATATGGCTTTTATAGATTATTATAAAGTACTGGGACTGGAAAAAACAGCTTCAGCCGATGATATCAAGAAAGCGTACCGTAAGCTGGCGAGGAAGCACCACCCCGACATGAACCCAAATGATAAGGAAGCAAACCTTAAATTTCAACAGATCAATGAGGCGAACGAGGTGTTAAGCGACCCTGAAAAGCGTAAGAAATACGACGAGTACGGCGAGAACTGGCGTCATGCGGAGCAATTTGAACATGCTAAGCAGCAACAGCAGCAGCAGGGTTACACCTATGGTGGTCAGACGGGTTTTGAGGGCTTTGGCGGAGGTGGAGAATTCTCTGAGGAGCATTTCTCTGACTTCTTTGAGTCCTTATTTGGCCGCGGAGGCGGAGCTGGTAGTAGCAGGGCCCGTGGTAAGTACCGTGGGCAGGATTATCAGGCAGAACTGCACCTTGGGTTGCGGGAAGCGGCTACTACACATCAGCATACGCTGAAAGTGAATGACAGGAATGTGAGAATTACTATCCCGGCGGGTATTGCCAATGGCCAGGTGATCAAACTGAAAGGTCATGGGGCGCCTGGTGGTAATGGCGGGCCTGCGGGCGATCTGTATATCACTTTCATAGTAGAGGATGATGAACACTTTAAGCGCGTTGGAGATGACCTTTATGCTAATGTAGATGTAGACCTCTATGCGGCATTACTGGGTGGAGACATCACATTTGATACCTTGAACGGAAAAGTAAAACTGAAGGTAAAACCGGAAACACAGAACGGAACGAAAGTCAGGCTGAAGGGTAAAGGGTTCCCTATTTACAAGAAAGAAGGAGAAGCGGGGGATCTGATCATCACGTACAACGTGAAACTACCTACAGGGCTGAGTGAAAAAGAGAAGGAACTGATCCGTGAGTTAGCAAGTGTTTCATCCAAAAACTAAGTATCATGATTAGCATTACGCATTATTGCACGATTCATAATATAGATACATCTTTTGTACATGCCTTGGCAGATGAGGGGCTAATCGTACTCACCATTGCAACTGACGGACCTTTTATTGAAGAAGAGCAGTTGCCTGACCTGGAGAGCTATACACGCTGGCATTATGAAATGGGCGTGAATACAGAGGGGATTGACGTGATCAGGCATTTGCTGGCCAGAATCCGTAACATGCAGCATGAGATGCATAATCTCCAGATGCGGCTACGGTTGTATGAGGATGGAGATTGAATAAAAAAAGCGATCGGTTTTTAGTCCGATCGCTTTTTTTTTTGAGATAGTTGTTGCGTTATTTTTCCATCAGCCATTGCTGCTGCTTAGTGGCCAGCTCGTAGGTCAGTACCCCATTTCGCATGCCTACGTAAATTTTCCCCTGGTACACGACCAATGATCGCGGAAATAGATATCCATTCCAGAAGCCCTTTTCGATCAGCATGTGTGATACACCATTTTTATCTACTGACAACAGGGACTTGTCGGTGATGATGATGATATTACCTGCGTCATCGATGTCTGCAGCAAGGGGTGTTGATTTCAGCTTTTTAAACGGAACGATTCCTTTCTTTTTGTCTACTTTGACAATGCTGTTGACCGTATCTGCATTGACACCATAGACTACACTTTCACCATCCAGTAATTTAATCAGTGGTTGTTCTGCTATTTTGGTTTTGCTTTTCCCATTGGAATCAAACCAATACAGGCTCCCTCCAGCCGCGGCCCGGTAAAATGCTACGAGGTAACCTTCATCTGTTTTTACGATCGAGCGATTTCCTGTCAGTTTACCGGAATCTGCCGGTGTCGGTGTGATCAAAAAAGGTAAAGGCTGATTAGCCGACATCAATCCTTTTGTTGCATACACTTCGCCGTATTTCATATATACAATGTAATCGGCGGCGCTTTCTTTATACTTTGACAAAGTCGGCGTGTCTTTCGGGATAGGGTGTGACTTCCAGTTGCTCAGGAGTAAATCTCCGTCCTGAAAGGAAGTTACGCATAGGGATAGTAGTAACAAAAGGCGCATAGTTGCTATTTTTTCCAGTCATTGTCTGCCGGTGTTGCATCCATAAAGATGCCGCCATCCAGTTTAATACCGGTCAGCTTTTTGGCTGCTGGTACAGTGAGTGCCAGGTCTTTGGTACCGGACTTCCACACGGCAGGTGTTTTATGTATCGTATCGGTGGTACCGTCTTCATAGGTCAGCACGATATCAAAAGGGATCGCGAAACCACCAACATTGTTGATGCCCAAATTTACTTTATTTCCGTGTTGATCGAAACGATAGAGTTTCAGGTCGATATAGTTATTGGAAAAGAACCAGTTATTGAAGAACCAATTCAGGTTCTGACCGCTGCCGGCATTGATGGAATTGAAATAATCCCATGGAATAGGGTGTTTCCCATTCCAGTTGTTCATGTAGGTATGCAGGGCCTTTTTGAACACATCATCGCCGAGTAGGTCTTTCAGGGCGAGATAAGACAGAGAAGCCTTACCGTAGGAATTGTTCCCGTATCCATGACCACTCACCTGGTTGGATTGGGTAATGATGGGCTGATCTTCTTCGGAAGACAGATCGCTGATATAGCTTCTTACGCGGAAGTTTTTGTAAAACTGATCTGCTTTCTCTTTTCCTCTTTCCGCGATACCGATCAGGTATTCAAAGGTGGTTGCCCATCCTTCGTCCATGTAGGCATAACGGCTTTCGTTGATACCCATGTAGAAAGGGAAGTAGGTATGTGCGATCTCGTGGTCCTGCACCAGTTGGGCAAACTCGAGATTGTCACCGGTGGTTTCATCATTCACCATCATGGGATACTCCATGTCTGCATAGCCCTGGAAAGCCGTCATCGTGGGGAAAGGATAGGCTACACCGGGCCACCGGGTGGAGAAGAAATTGAGGGCATAATGAGAGAACGCTACGGAATGATGGAAATCGGCGGCTTCATCGCTGTAAGCAGCCTGTATGCTGGTTCTGCGGTTGGTAGCGCTATCTACCACTACACTGGCAGCATCCCACACATAGTGATTACTGATACCGAGGGTAGCATCAGCGATGTTCCGGGAGGTGAAGACCCAGGTATTCCATGGGTGCTGGCTGGTCACCTGGTGGGTTTCCATATCTGCTTTGGTGGCAATATGGGTGATATCGTCGGTGGTATAGCTGTTTTTCAGTTTTTTGGCGACGGCAGGTTGCAGTACTTCGTCAGGGTTCTGTAAGGTGCCGGTACCCCATACAACGTAGTTAGCGGGCACTTTAACAGCTACTTTATAGTCGTTGAAGTCACTGTAGAATTCCACCCTATCCGCGTGCTCTATTTTGTCCCAGCCGTTGTAATCATCGTATACGGAAATGCGGGGATAGAAATAAGCGAGGAAGAAGGTGGTGCTGTCGATTGCGCCTTCCCTGCCACTCTGTACAGACATATCGTAATGCCAGCTGATGTGGAACTGCATACTGTCTCCGGCATTGAGTGGCTGGGGGAGTTTTACATCCGCTACGGTGCCCACATTATTATCGAATTGCACGCGCATACCGTTGATGAGGAGGGTATCGACGAAGACGCCGTCCGTGAGGAAGTCTTTGCTGACATAACCTGAGCGGGGTGCCTGATTCTTGTGAATATTACAGATCAGTCTGAGCACTATTTTCTTTAATGTATCAGGACTGTTGTTGATGTAACGGATAGATTCTGTGCCGTAGATGGTACGGGATGGCGGGTTAGCGGTGACCTGGATGTCGTATCTGCCTGTATTTTGCCAATACTTAGGACCAGGTTTACCGTTCAGGTCTCTGGTTTGATTGGTATAGGCTTTCTTAATGTTGCGTGGCTGATAAATGTCCTGCGCTTGTGCGATGGAAAAGAGACCCAGTAAAGCTACCAGGCTGCTAAAAGATTTGATCATGTGTTACCTGCTTTCGAAATTTATATAAAAATATATAGAATTTTCAGGGTGATGACCAAATATTCCAGCAGCGGTAGGCTTGTTATTTAGGCGTTCTGACGGATTATCTGTTCGATATTATGACCTGGGACAACGCCGGACTGGCGCCAGAGCACTTTACCATTTTTGAAGAGGATAAGGGTAGGTACACCTTGTATCTGGTAAGCGGAGGCTGCCTGCGGGTTTTTATCTACGTCTACTTTGATAATGCTGGCAGATTCGCCCACTTTCTTCTTCACATCTTCAAGGATGGGGGCCATCGTTTTACAGGGTCCGCACCAGGTAGCAAAGAAGTCTACCAATACCGGTTTATCGCTGTTGATCATTTCTGCAAATGTTGCCATGGTAGTTGTTTTAAGAAGGGGTGCAATTATTATTCCAGCACGCGAACACGTGTCAGAGTGGCAGGGAAAGAAGCTATGCTGTGAGAAATGGATACTGATCCAACAACTTCCACGGTCCATGCAGGTACTTCCACGTGCTGAAACCGGTAGTTGTAATTACAAACGGCTGAAATTGCTGTGATAATTCCTGGTGCAACTGCTGTGCCTTGAAAGCGGTTACTTTGTTTTGTACAGTGATATGGGGCCGTAAGGGCAGCTGATCCTGCCTGATTAGCCAGGGAGCAAATGCCTGCTGCATTTGTTCGTGTAGTTTTTTCAATTCATCAGAGACAAGTGTGTATGCCACGCAGGTACCCATCAGGTGCACTTTATCTACCGTCAACTGTAACGCGGGTCTTAACGCATGTTTCCTGAGTACATCCGGAATACTTGCTTCATTAGCAGGTAATTTATGAAACAACGTAATGTGTGCATCCAGGTAATTCGCATGCGCAGGAAAATGCTTTTCCCTCAACGCATTGAAGAATGCCTGGTCTTCCTTTGCCATATTCAGTGTAATGATCAGCGTACCCGTTTGTAAAATTTGTTCCATATAAGGAGACAAAATTACGTAAATTAGGAAACGATCTAATTCCGGCGTTTATGAGACACACTATTCTACTGGCGGTGATCATTTCATGGTCCCTCCCAGCCCTATCCCAGACGCATCCTGTTGAATACTACCTAAACAAGGCACCTTTTCCAATGCAGACAATTCATGACCCGGTCATTCCAGCAACGCAGTTTATCCTGAGTGATTATGGCGGTGTGGAAGGCGGCACTGTATTAAATACAGCAGCTTTTGAGCGGGCTATTAATGCCTGTGCAGCAGCCGGTGGCGGACATGTGATTGTGCCTGCAGGTACCTGGCTAACAGGACCGATTGTATTAAAAAGCCGGGTAGACCTGCATGTAGAGAAGGGAGCATGCGTATTGTTTACACCTGATCGTACATTATATCCGTTATTGCCCAATGGTCACAAGTTCGAAGTAGCGCCCCCCATCAGTGGCCGGGACCTGGAAAATGTATCTATCACCGGCGAAGGTACTTTTGACGGAAATGGACAGAGCTGGCGACCGTTGAAAAAGATGAAAGTGACCGCCGCACAATGGGATAAGGTAGTTGCCTCTGGCGGTGTATTGAGTGACGATGGAAAGATCTGGTGGCCGAGTCGGGAGGCCATGAATGGAGAGCAATATCTGAAGACGCTGAAAGAAGGAGCTACAGCAGCAGATTACCTGCCGGCAAGAGATTTTCTGCGACCTAAAATGGTAGTGATCACCAATAGTAAACGTGTTTTGATTGATGGCCCTACCTTCCGGAACTCGCCCAATTTTGTGATCAATCCGCAGAGGGTGAATGACCTCATCATCCGCAATACAAATGTATTTAACGAGGCCTGGGCGCAGAACGGAGATGGGATTGATATCAGCGCCTGTAAGGGAGTGATTATCTATCACACTACGGTGAATGCAGGAGATGACGGGATCTGTATGAAGTCGAGCGGAGATGGATCCACCGTGGCATTGAGTGATATTTTGGTAGCAGAATGTATTGTGTATCGCGCGCACGGAGGCTTCGTGATTGGAAGTAATACAGATGGGGGCATGCGGAATATCTATGTCACGCACTGTTTATTCGAGGGAAGTGATGTAGGCATACGGGTGAAGAGTAATAAAGGCCGGGGAGGACTGGTAAAGGATATTTATATTGATAGTATCCGGATGGTGTCAATTGTGAATGAGGCGGTGTCATTTGATACTTATTATGAGGCGGGAACACTATCGGGGGCAGCGGTGAAAATTCCTGAGTTCACAGACTTCTACATCAGTAATATTATTTGTAATAGTGCGAAAACAGCGATGTTGTTCCGTGGATTACCAGAAATGCCGGTACATCATCTGCACTTTGAAAATGTATATATACAGGCAGACAAAGGCGTAACAGCCGAGGCCATCAAAGACATCACCTTCAAAAATGTAAACTTTAAAACAACCCGGCAGCCAGCGATTCCACCAGATGCTGCACCATTTATTAAAATCACCTTATGAAACCTTATTACTTATTGTTGTTTGTAACTTGTACGGCCTGTAATCTGTATGATAAAGACCTGATGCACGCGGTTATCAATAAAGATGAAGCCAGTATACGTTATGACCTGAAACATCATGCGGACACAGAGGTCAGGGATGCGGAGGGATTTACGCCACTGATCAGGGCCGCAGCGGACGACGAGCCGAATATTGTAGCGACCTTATTAGGTGCACATGCACAGATTGAAGCAAAGAATAATTTCGGAGAGACGGCGCTATCATTGGCCGCTTTTAAAGGCTTTACAACTACAGTGAATGTCTTGCTATCACATCATGCGAATGTAAATACCCTGAACAGGGATAGCGTATCGCCATTAATGTATGCAGCCAGCAGAGGTCATTCAGAGATAACCGCGTTATTGTTACAACGGGGGGCACAACTGGAATCGGTTTCCAGGGAAGGATTGACACCGTTGGCGTACGCAGTATCCAATGAACATGAAGATATAGCGAAATTATTTTTAGATCATGGGGCGAAGGTCAACTTCACAACGCATGATCATGAAACAATGCTCATGTTGCTGGCAAACAGGCATAATGTATCATTAACAAAGTTACTGCTGGATAGAGGGGCGGATGTAAATGCGGTGGATGATAACGGGAATACCGCGTTGATGAATGCTTGCAGGAACAGGGATACGGGGATGGTGAAATTGCTGCTGAGCTATCATGCCCGTGTGGATGTGAAGGATGGGAACGGGGATTCGCCTTTGGAGCATGCGAAGCGTACAGGAGATAGTGCCGTGATTGCCCTGGTAGAGAAATGAAATTATTTATTAAAAGGACTCGCGATGGATAAACGCGAGTCCTTTTAATGTGATCTTATAAATCAATTAAACCACTCGCATTTCCTGTGCCACTCAAACCGCTGTATTTAACTACTCCTTTCGCATTACCATTTCTTGTAAAGCCCCAACCTGGAGAGTTATAATTAGCCACGCAGTTAGTAATCGTATGCGCAATGCTCTGACCGGAGCTGCCTAATTTAAATCCATTTCCATCGCCGTTAACTCCTTTACCATTATGTTCAGCAGTACAGCCGGTGATCTTTACAGGGTAAGGGTTGCCATAGAGGTCCCATCCATCATCTGAATTATAGGAGGCATAGCAACCTGTGAATGAATTACCCGCACCGCTGGAAAGTTTGCAGGCAAAGCCATCAGCATCTTCGCCACCAGCAGCAGCATCGTAGTTCTGATTAGAGTGGCAGTTGTTGACGCTTACATTATATGCACCGTTGTACACCTGGATGCCGGTATTGCCATTGTAATCGGCAGTAACGTTATTTACATAGTTATTACCGCCTGACTGGAATACGATGCCTGAGCTGGGGCCTCCGGTAATGCGTATGTTCTGGATATTCCAATAACTACCATTTACTTTTACTGCCCAACTGCCGGCTTTGGCGGCATTGAGCGTACCGCCGGAGATATTAATTTTGGAACTGGCAGTGCCGCTATTGAGTAATTGAAGGGTACTGGTAAGGTTGATAGTACCGCTGATAGTGATGATATCACCGGCTTTGGCATTAGCCACGGCTGTTTTCAGAGCGGCTTCAGTGGTGACAGTGGTGGAAGCGGCCGCGGTCACTTCGCCCAGGGCAGCTGTAGTAGCAGGAGGAGGCAGCTTTACCTGGTCTTCGTTTTTGCTGCAGCTGGTACATGCCATTAGCATTAGGGCAATCATGAGATTGTTCTTCATAACTAGGAAAATAAGAGGTTAAAAAATGAGGGTATGTTAGCTGCGCAACCAGTTCAAGTTTACAATAAATGGAGGATAAGTGAATGAGAAGACGGGGATTTATTTACGCAATCGTTCCCGGCAACGATGGCGGATCTACATTTGATTCGGGAGATAGAGGAGAAATTGCCTTCTCCTCTATCCTGTATGTGATGATGTTTCTATGGTGCATCTATTTTAGGGTAGTTATCTGTATTGTTATGGGTATTTCAACTCCCCTTTTTCCTGCATGTGCATTATCTTCAACAGCACGCCATTGGTCCATCCAAATCCATCCTGATTAGGGTACTCCCCTCCTCCACCGGCCAATGTTGTATCTACCACGTTATATTTCTCTAATAACTTACCGGTCGCCCTGAAAGTCTTTATATTCAAATGAGACCATCGGGATGCAATCTCGCCGGCCAATGAATCCTTATGATATTTCATCAGTCCTGCAATGGACATCCACTGTAATGGAGCCCAGCCATTTGGTGCATCCCATTGTTGACCCGTTTCAATGGGTGTAGCTACCAATCCTCCCGGCTGCAGGAATTCGGTTTGCAGTTCCCGCATCATTGTGTCGGCCTGTACCTGTGTAGCAATGCCAAAAAACAGCGGATACATGCCTGCCAGGCTGGGTATACCTGTACGGGCGTGCTTTTTGAAATCATAGTCCATGAACCATCCTTTGCCGTCATCCCAGCAATATCTGATGATATCAGCGGCTCTTTGCCTGGCGGCTTTTTCAAATTCAGCGGACCTGGCATTGTCACCTTTTTCGCGATAAGCAGTTGCCAACGTCATTTCCAGGTGATACAGCAGGCAATTCAGGTCTACCGGGATGATATCAGTCACATGAATGGTTTTTAATGTATGGCCGTCTTCAAACCAGCGGCTACTGAAATCCCAGCCGGTTTCGGCTCCGGAACGAAGTTCCCTGTAGACGTTTTCTTTAGATGTAGCAGCAGACTGTTGAGCGGTTTGAATATCTTCTGTATAGGCCTCTTCTCTGGGCCATGTTCCTTTATCAAAATAACGGTTCATCCTGTGTCCATCGGGGAGGTATACGACGTGTTCATCTGTTTCTTTTTTGGCAGTATGCATCCAGAAATCGTATTCCTTTTGTAATGCATCCAGGTAGGTAGAAACCGGGTGATTGCCGAGCGCCAGCATCAGGGAGAAGAAGGGAGGTTGTGAGCGTGTCAGGTAGTAGGTGCGGTTTCCATTGGGGATATAGCCATGGTTGTCGATCAGCCATACAAAGTTGTTGATGATATTATTAATCAGGGCAGTATCGCCGTCTTCTTTCAGGCCGAGCATGGTGAAGTAACTATCCCAGTAGTAAACTTCTCTGAACCGGCCACCCGGTACGATGTAGGGATGGGGCAGCGGGATGAGGGAGCCGCCTCGTTCCTGTTTATCAGGGGTCCGTTGCAATACGGTCCAGAGCGCATGAATGTGGGCAGAGACATCCTGGGTGGTATCGGTGATATAATTAGCGGCGGCGGGTGCGGGAATGATAAAGTGGTCATTTACGAATGCAGAGAGTTGAAAAGACGGTTGGTCTTTATATTTCCTGTAATCGGCCATGATTTCTCCGGGAGTTTGCTTTGGGATCGCATCGGCAAACGTCTTGCTGTCGGGGAAGATATGTGATGATTGGACCTGTTCAAAAAGCCCGGGATAGAGTTGTACGGGAGAGCCTTCCCTGGCAGAAGGTTTACAGGCTGCAAAACATACGATCAGGCAGATGATGTTTATTTTTCTCATATTCGTCTATATGATTAAGATATATTTTTCTGAATGTTTTTATATTGATTTTATTCGATATTGTAATTTACGTTAGTCATTTTTAAGATTTATAACGGGGGTGTTATTGTTTTGCTGTTTAATCCGATCGGAGTTTATTTGTTGTTTTATCCGATCGGAGTTTTATTTGCTGTTTAATACATCAGACTTTTACTTGATGTTTAACCCGATCAGCGTTTTGTTTGTTGTTTTATCCGATCAGTGTTTTATTTCCCATTTAATACATCAGACTTTTACTTGATGTTTAACCCGATCAGAGTTTTATTTGTTGTTTTATCCGATCAGCGTTTATTTCCCATTTAATACATCAGACTTTTACTTGATGTTTAACCCGATCAGAGTTTTATTTGTTGTTTTATCCGATCAGCGTTTTATTTCCCATTTAATACATCAGACTTTTACTTGATGTTTAACCCGATCAGAGTTTTATTTGATGCTTTATCCGATCGGAGTTTTATTTCCCATTTAATACATCAGACTTTTACTTGATGTTTAACCCGATCAGAGTTTTATTTGATGCTTTATCCGATCAGCGTTTTATTTGTTGTTTTATCCGATCGGAGTTTTATTTGATGTTTAACCCGATCAGAGTTTTATTTGATGCTTTATCCGATCAGTGTTTTATTTGATGTTTAACCCGATCAGCGTTTTATTTGATGCTTTATCCGATCGGAGTTTATTTGATGTTTTATCCGATCAGCATTTATTTGCCGTTTAATATGATCGGACTATTACTTGATGTTCAGACTTTATTGCCCTACTGAACTGTCATTTGCGATTTGCATAATACAATACAGTCCTGCTCAATTTTAATACTTTTTGTATTCGTTTTATGAGGGCTATACGTAATATCTTTTTTATCGGATCAATGACTTTGCTGCAATTCTCCTGCCATTTCTATTTTTTGTATTGGAGTCTCTTATCGTTGTGTTTGTGCTGCCTAGTTCCGGCAAAGCTAGATCTTTCGTGAATGGAAATGATTCCTGATAGTATATTTTCATTACCGGTTTCATAAATGTGCGCTGCTCCTGACTGTTTTATTCCCCGGTTGTCTTTTTTCTAATTGATGGCAATAACGGCATTTCCCGAGCGGATAATTATTAGAAGAAAATATGCAATTTTGTACAATGCCGCTCATACAGTCATACAATCCATTTGAACCACTCACGGTAGAAAGAATCCAGCAGTTACTGCTGATGGGCGAACCGATCCTGGTTGTACAGCGTTTTCAGTGGACAGGGATTATACCAGGAGCTGGGTTTATAGCGACGAGGTATCGTTATCCGAATGATGCGGAACTGCACCTGGCAGAGCTCTTACCTAATGAAGGTAAACTGGTAGATTTGGCACAACCTGCGCAGCGGGAGAAGTTACTGGGATTGTTGGCGCCGGGATCAACTTACCAGGTGTATGTTGATACGCTAAAAGACAAGAACTGGGCGAAGCTGATGAAGCAGGCCTATGCGGAGGATGTACGGAAATTTATCCAGCGTAAGACGTCGCTGAAAGTTGACAGGGATCACGGGGTGGACGTCGGCTTCCACCTCCGGTATGGACGGGTGCTGGCCGTGATAGACACGGGCACTCAGCAACTGGAAGTTCCTTTTTTTGATATTATCAAATAATCTCTATGTGTTACGATATTTCTTTTCATACGGATATTCAATTGACGCTGGATGTTTTTCCTGATCTTGTAGACAACAGGCAATTGGAATTGAACAGTGATGCGCTTATTCATGTGGAGGGGCATGCACTCCCGGTTTACTATGTGATTCATCAGAAGGATCATATACCACAGCTGACGAATATGGAATGGGGGGTGACGCCTTTGTATGTAAAAGATCCCAAAGAAAGGAAAACGCGGCGGTCAGGGATGATCAACGCGCGGAGTGAGCGGATACTGGACGATCATCAGTCTTATTGGTACAGGATCCGGAACAACCGGTGTTTGATTCCCGTGAGTGGGATCTATGAGCATCGCCAGATCACTGGCTGGAAGAATAAAGTGCCTTACCTGGTGCGGTTAAAGGAGACACCCTTGTTCTTCTTACCGGGGTTGTACCAGGAAAGTACAGAGGTAGATATGACTACGGGAGAGTTGTACCAGGAAGGAACTTATACTTTAATTACACGGCCAGCGAATGGGCTGATGGCACAGATACATAATAGCGGGGAGAATAAACATCGGATGCCGCTATTTGTGCATCATGAGCTGGCGAAACGGTGGATTGACCCGGAATTACAGGAGGAGGAAGTAAGGGAGATTTTGAGTTATGAGATACCGGCGGAGGAGTTGAGTTATGACACGGTGTATACGATTCGTGGTGGGAAGCAGCGGCCGGATCACCTGGAGAAAGATGCGCATTGGGAGTGGGCGGCGTTGCCGCCGTTGGGAAATGACAGGCCGTTGAATGCCGGGATGCAGCAAAGTCTATTTTGATAAGAGTGTAATCAGGGGTTCGGCACATAGCGGGATTCTCATCACCCTGGTAAAAGCGATGAATGATCCTGACCTGCACCTTCAGCGCTCATACTAATAACAGTATCCGCCGCTTACGGGTGCCGAGCCCTGATTATTTTATTCGCGTAGCTGATCTATGATGGACCCGATTTCCTTCAGGTACTTCCCATATCCCACTTTAATTCCCAGTTCCATAAAAACATATACCAGTATTGTTGATGCTCCAAGGATCACGATTCCCAAGGTGAGCAGATGGCTTTGGTCCATGAGTGCACCTAAGGGAATTTTTGCAACTAAAAAGAGTGACAACATGATTACCAATATAGGAATGAGGGAATAATTGAAAGACCGATACATTTCGATATTAATCTTGATATCGTAATATAAAGTGAAGAGGCTTTCTTTGGAATTGAGGGTGTAATTGTAGAGGCGGTTGTAGAAGAAATAGAAGCGGATGAAGTAGTAGATTGAGATGATGAGCATAAATGCGTAGGTCATGTAGAAGGCCAGCAGGAAATTGCTGTTCAGGCTGAGTATCTGCGGGAAGAAACCGGTGATGGTGAGAGCGATTGATTGAAGGAATAGTTCAGTTCTCATGGCGGTTCGGATTTTTTTCACAGGAGAACTTTTACCCTTGAGATCGTTGAGTGCGGTTGGTAGCTGGATGTTGTTGTTACTGTCCTGGTTCCAGGCAGCCTGGATGTCGTCAAAATTCATATCCTTGTAGTTTTATGAGTTCTTTAAGTTTAGTTTTTGCTCTGTTTAGTTTTACCCTGGCGTTTACTTCGCTGATGCCAAGCTGAAGGCTTATTTCCTTGTGGGTGTAGCTTTCGAGATGATAGAAAATTAAGGCTTTTTCTATCTTTTCGAGTTGCTGGACGGCTTTGTAGAAGTGAGAAAGCTGGAGTTCCTTGGTGTTTGTTTCGTTTTCTTCAGACGGGAGGTGTTCCGGGAATGAAGGGGTGGTGGGAGGCTTTCTCTTTTGTTTTTTGAAAAAGGTGATGGCAGTGTTTACGGCGACGCGGTACATCCAGGTGGAAAATTTGCTTTGGTGGGAGAAGGTGTGGTGGCTTTTCCAAAGTTGGTAGATGATTTCCTGGAAGAGGTCTTGTTGGTCTTCCGGGGATTCCATGTACATTTTGGAGATTTTGTGGAGGATGCCTTTGTGTGCGTTGAGGAGGTGGAGGAAGTCATTTTCGGAAGTCAAGGTTTGGTTTTTAGGTGAATGTTTTATTGGTTTGTATGTGGGGAGGGGGGATTGTTACAGGGGGGAGGAGGATTTTTTTAGTAGAAATCCTCTTTTGATAGCTTCCAAACTGATGGTAAGAAAATTCTCTGCCCAACAATGCATTCGTTATTAATACTTAAGAACTCCCGATACTCAGTTAATTCAAATTTATCGTTGTAAATACTAATCTTTTCTTCCTCGTAATTATTCTTGCAGTTTACAATCATTGCGGTATTGAAAATATAATTCTTGTATGTTTTTACTATTACCGTGAATTCTGCTAAACGTTCAACCGTATGGAAAAAAGCTAAATCCTTAAAATTCACATTGTGATAATTAACAATGTCGCAAAAGCTTCCGCCTATGTAATAAACAGTATCAAATTTTCCATCAATATGTCTTTCTCCAACATCAATTCCAATCTCCGCTTCATGATAAAATCTGTAATAAACTTCTTCAGGAGACAAAGAGTCTAAATTAATTTCTGTATTCTCATTCTGAAAATAATAAGATCTATAAAATTTATATTCCATTACTACAATTTTAAATATGGGCCAATGTCTATTTTACCACCTTTCTTTACGACAGAAATTTGGATGTTTGCATTTCTAATTTTAGTTATTGTACTTGCTTTACTCTTTTGAAAATATAATTCAAGGAATTTCTTCGTAAAATTGTCGTTACCTCTATATATATTATACCCACTGATTTTACCACCTACACCAAAATTATCGAGGATAACCTTAATTTTAACTGATGACCTGTACTTAGAGCGAATAGACTCAAACTCAGCTTCCTCTACTCTTATTGTTACATCCAAATCCCCCGGATCATCCATCCTCAAAGCACTCCCCTGCACATATATCCTCCCCTCCGGCAGCCCCCACTCCTTCGCCAACCCCTTCAACAATTCTCCAAACTCATCAAACTCCCGCAGACTGCTAAACAAAACAGGAAACCCCTCTCTCTTCACCGACTCCCACTTCTCCAACTGCGACATCACCTCCTCCAACGAATACATCCTCCTGTTACACGCATTAAAGATAATATCCTCTATCTCTGCCCTCCCCAACCCCAACTCCTTCCCTCTCTTTACCAACTGCCACATATTCCTTTTGGAAAACCACATATCTTTCTCCCCGGCTATTTTCAATAGCTTCCTGATATTTTCATATATCCTATCCGCCAACTCCTCTTCTCCTAATAACTCACCTAATACCACCTTTGATCCCCTCGGTGCCTCATCTACCCCTACCCTCACAATCTCCGACGCCTTACTAGCCGGCATTAACTTTCTAAACCCTTGTTCAGCTTCTATCACCCTATTTTCAGAAATCTCAACAGCTCCAATATTAGTAATAATTGGCCTATTACATACATCACATAATTTTTGCACCGTCTCCTCATTGCCAGCTGTAAGAACCACCAATTCCTTGTCCATAGGAATCTTTCTTTCTAAAATATATTTGTGCAAGGATTTGTGTGCTAAACTGCTTTCTATACCATTCTCTATAACATTTACTGTCTCTCCCTCCGAATGCAATGCCAAATACACCTTATTATCATTCATGTTACCAAGAATGCGCCTTGCCGTCAAAGCCTGCTCTTTACCCATTGATACCGTCCGGTGCACTGTTTCCAATGCATCCTCCGCAAACATCGCCTCCATCATCTCCACCGGCACATTAATCCTTGCATTCCTTATCCCCTTCACCGTCCCAACCGTCAGCGTGCCCACTGTATAAGCAAGTGCCAGATAATTGACATACTCCACAAACTCCGGATGATCTTTCACTAACTCAGGAGCAGCATTGGCATATGTTACAAAGTCTGTAAGCCCCACATTCAACATCTCCCAACCAGTCACCACACTCTCCGCCCCCATCATTCCCTCCATCCCTACTGCACATAATCCTGTATTCAATACCAACCCTGCAGACGTTTCCAGTGCTGACTTAGTATCCATCTTAAACAGCTGATACACCGATATCGCCGGCAAAACATAAGGAATCCCTTTCTCTAAGGTCGCCCCGAACGCTTTTACATCCCGCTTTGGAATCAATATAACATAGTCCAATGGATTGAACTTCCCCTTAAAAGGATTGATACTGCCATAATCCGGGAATAAAGCGGTACTCCCTCCACCTAATATGGGTAAGACAACATTGAGGTAGCTCGTCATCCCATCCCGTACTTCCAACGCTATCTTTTGTTCTGCATCTCTGAACGCTTCCGCATTACTGGCTGTTAGATACCCATCATCAAATACCAACCACTTTCTCTCTTTCATTAACTGACTGATCAAACCAAGGTCCTGACCAGGTTTTTCTTCATCTAATATTGCAATTGTAATTGCATTGCATAATTGAGTAAAATTCCCTTTTGATAAATATAGAAAGTCATAGGTATCTGACAAGAATCTATACAACAAATGCTCGCGCTGTAAGGTCTTTATTACTTTATACAATTCCCCTGTACTTGCACAATTGCTCACTATCTCCAGCATTATATTCTGCCCGCCAAACTCACTACTTGTTGCAGACCAACGCTGCCCATAGTCCCCTGTTAAAAGCTTAGCGATCAGGCAGGCACGGGCTTCAGCAGTCAGCCTTGTAAAAGGTGCCCTGGAAAGAAAGGAGGTCTTGGTGCCGGGTGTCACGAATTTTGCATTGACAAAATCCACTACATCATTGCCTGTATTGAAGTCACAACGCTTTAAACGCTGAATGCTGCTATCCAGCTCCTTATATTGCTGATGCATTCTCTTTAACTGATCAAATGTAAACACATCAGGAGATGTATTCCAATCTATATAGTAGAGCGCCGGGTTTTCATAATAGTAGCTAAAAAGCTCCCGGCTGGTAGCAAGTACATCTCCGGGAAGTCCAAAGATGGTCTTACAAATGGCTGCAATTTCTGCCTGCACCGCTGGCTGTTCTGACCCGATCACTTCCCGCATATAACGCTTATATTGCTGCGTGAAGAAATTATCCTGGCAGATACAACCATCATTTGGATACGATACGCCATTTACCTTTACCTCACAGGTAAACATGTCCTTTCCAAAATCTATTCTATTTATCTCGCCTCCGGGCGTATGTGAATGCGCGTAGATGTAGCTGGACGAATCATACTTCTCATAACTGTATCCTTTAAACCTTCCGTTACTCACAAAATAAATGGCGTTGTATTCTTTCCCCCCATATTCAAAGCTATTCAGCGAACCTGGCATAGCCGGACTATTTTTCCCGATGTCGTCATAAAATACTGACAGCGGGACTGCTCCCGCTGGTAATTTCACAACTGTACTATCTGGTGCGTAATACAATGAAGACGTCAGGGCTGATTGAACATCCTTTTGCAGGCATTTGTAGAGAGATAAGCCTTTTGTAAGTTCACTGCCGGCATCCTCTTCGAAGATGCCCCACACACTACCCGGATCATGGACAATGTCCCACTGAAATTTGTATAAAGCAAGGCCGGTACCGGTGGTCATCAGGTTACCATCTCCATCGTTTAATGATTTATCCGGAACCCTCCCCGACGAATTCACTACATGCGCCAGGGTATACATCCCATGCCCTATCTCGTGCGCTACCGTACGGGCGATCTCCTGATCTGTACCACCCTTGAGCCATACAAAACCAAATTGACTTTTGCGTGGCATTTTCCCCAGCAATCCAACGTCCTCACGCGCCCCTTCATTTACCACGAACAAATAGACCTGATCATTTGCTATTTGATGAGATTGGATATAAGCTTTCTTCATCGCTCTTTCCTCCCCCGTAAAACCATTGCTCAACAAGGCACTTTTGCTGTCTTCTAATACCCCATCCTGATCCAGGTCCCAGGCACTGTTGCCCTTAAATGAGTTGTCTGTTTCAACCGTATACGTTATTCCTAATCGACCATAAACAGTGGCCAGCACCTGTTTGATCGCATTTTCAGGAATAGCAATGTGTTCACCTACCGGTATCAATACGACCTTTTTCTGCAATGCGGGGTAACTGGGAATGAGTAACTTTCCTACACTGCTACCATCGGGATGTATCGCATACAATTCCTGGGCATCTGCGGCCGGCCCACCGGTGATGGTCACGCTACAATCATTACCCGCACAACGGGAAGGGAAGACGATGCCCTTGCCGTTTACAAATAGGACAGGTGTTGTGTCAGACCTGTGAGCTATAATCGTTTCCCGGGCACCAGGTATGATAGCTTTGGCACTAACGCGATATTGGCCATCCGCCAATGACTCATAGGCTGCAGGATAACCGGCGTTAAACACATCGAATGCATATTTATTATCAGCTGCAGCTGTAAAATCGACACGTCCATCAGAAAGCCGCAGCTGATTAAAGCTGGCTGCTTTAACAGCCCATGCCATATTTCGCCGGCCAACTTCATGGACAGCTCCCTGTTGGCTGACCTGGTAAATATTGCCATCTGCATCTTCCAACAATAATGGCAGCGTGGTATACCGTATAGCCTGCGTACTTCCATCTTCACTATCCTTTAAAGTGATCGTACGGGAAACTGTATCTACCACGATTCCTTCTCTCGTAAAAAGGTGCAGGTGTGTAGTGATATCTGCCACCAGATCACCGGTTTTGACCTGCCCCATATCATCTCCTCCATGCTGGGCATCCAGCTCTTCTTTGATGAATTGGCCGATGCCTTTTGTGACCGCATGCATTTCACCACTGATGGCGACCAGGTCTGTATTGACGACTATATTCCTGCAATATACCGCTAAACCAAAGCCTAATCCGGGAGTGATGATCCGCCCGGTATTAAGGGTGGTCAGCAATACATCATAGTGACCAATACGGATAATATTGCCCGCAGTTAATATAGGCTGCACCTGTCTGTTAGCCGGCAATGAAAGGCTCGTTGCATTTCCACAGACGATACTTTGTAATGCGGGTGTCTTGATTGTCAGCAACGCACTGAATTGGCTGTATACACCAGCCAGCTTCCATTGAAGTTGTGCTTCATACTCCCGGTCCGGTTCCAGGCTTGAAATTACAGCCGTTGTATCTGTGCTTAACCCTATCGTCTGCCAATCATACGCAACATTATTTTTAGCGACAGCCCGGTATTGCAGCCGGTAGCCGTCTACTGCTGTAGCTGGCCAATGGTAGCGGATCTGGCGTTCGCCATTAGCCATTCCGTACAATACAGGTCTCGCAGCATTTTCAAATGGGTTGCTGCCCAGATAGGTGAATGTACTACTTTGGCTAAAGCCCTGATTTTTATAAAGATCTTTCCCCTCTTTGTCTATAGCCTGCACTATCCAGGCGTATTGCAGGCTGTCTGTAAGCGGAGGGGCTGCAGGACCGTACAGGATGGTGGTGTTATCCGTGGTGGTAGTATACAGGGGGCGCGTACTACGGACGATATGATCCGGATTG
The DNA here is from genome assembly GCF_039596155.1 of Chitinophaga sp. Classification (GTDB taxonomy): domain Bacteria; phylum Bacteroidota; class Bacteroidia; order Chitinophagales; family Chitinophagaceae; genus Chitinophaga. The sequence goes on along the minus strand of NZ_JBCNKF010000020.1, from coordinate 32,363 downwards.
CTTCCCGCTGGCTTTATTTCATACAGCGAGAAATTGTAGGATGTACCTGCCTGGCTGGTATTTCGGTTTGACCAGTTAAAAACGAGCGATTGCGGCTCCCGCTTTTCCACCCTGCTGCCACAAATCGGGAAGTTCAATAATGGCGGATCACTTTTTTGCAAAAAGAATACACTGGCAATGGCATTGCTGACCTGAACCTCTGGCCGGAGGCGATCATATGCCTGAAAAGTGAGGCGATAGGAACCCTCCGGTAAAGATTTTGTTCGCTCATACTCTTCGCGGCTATAAGTACCGCTAAAAAGAAGGTGATCTACGGAAAAGTAATCTGCAAGCGCAGTACCGCTGATGATGACGGGTACGCCTGCCGCTAACGTTATTGCCGGAGGATGGTAAGACGGCGACGTCCGCATGATCACTGTACCATTCCGCTCCAGGGTCATCTGCAAACTCACGTCATAACCGGGTTGGGTAAGATCCCGTTGTAAAAGGATCACCCGCAGTTGCTCACCGGCTCCTGTATAATAATCCGGTACGTAAAGGCTGTAAGGAGGAATGATCTGTGTACTGGCGATAACAGGATAATCCTGCGCCTGTAAGGTACATGTATAGGTCAGTAATAAAAGTATTAAACTCCGTAAGCGCTTCATGGGATAGGATTTGAAAGATATGGTGGCCGGCAGTGACCGGCCATCGTTCCATATTCACTCATTAAAACTGGCTGATTATGAATGGCAGATCTTTACTCTCATTTTCGGTCAGCACACGTAACAGATACACTCCTGGCAACACCTTTCCAAGGTCAAAATTATCTTCTATTAAAAGCAGAGGAGCGTATTGCTTCCGCTCTATTAATCGCCCATTCAGGTCATAGACGGTAATAACGGTTTGCTGCCTTTTATTTAACTGCACTTTACACTTAAAGTAGCCTTGGTTCGGATTGGGAGACATCATCACGGTATCTATGATGCTGGCTGGTAACTGATATACAGGTATGGATAGCGGATCATAAGGCAGTATCCTGACTGCTTTCTGCAGGTTGTAACAGCAACCGCCGAAGACAGCAGACATTTTTATCCAGTAGTCTCCCTGTTGACTAAACCTGATTAAGGGCGCGTTGTAAAGATCCGTACCCAGCCACTCTGCCGCAGAGGAGAACTCCCAGTTGACAGTATCCGGTGCCGGGAGACAGATTTCCCTGACAGCAAGTGTATCCGATACATTGTTCTGTGAGACGACCAGGAAGTTCACTGATGGTTGTATATTCTTTTTCGTAAGGATTACCTGTTGTTGAAGCAGACAGTCATTGGCATCCTTTATGACTACCTGATAATTTCCTGCGGGCAAGTTGTTAAATACTGAATCAGGCACCCAGTCTGCATCTTCTAATGAATAGGTATAGTGGCCTGTGCCACCATTGGCCAGTACTTTTATTATGCCGTCCTGCAAGCCATCGCAAACTCCTGCAGAAGCGATGTCCATTCTTAAAACTGCCGGCTCGGCAATGTTGTAGTCGCCGGTTGCAGTACAACCCTTTCCGTCTGTTACCACCAGGCGATATTGACCGGCCTGCTGCCGGACGATATCTTGAGTGGTTAATGATAATCCCTCCCACGAAAAATGATAAATACCATCACCACCCGATGCCTCTATACTCACTTCTCCTGTAGCTGTTCCATGACACTGAACCGGTTTAATTCTGGCCGACAAACGAATGGCAGGATCTTCTGCCAGGATGGTAGTTGCATATTTTGTCTGGCAGCCCCGTTCATCCTTTGCCTGTATGGTATAGCTTCCCGCTGATAAACCTGAGAAGGAAGGCGTTGTTATCCAATTTGTATTGTCCAGAGAATACAGATACGGATACGTTCCTCCGGATGTACTAAAACGGATACTCCCTGTTGTATCGCTTCCACAATAAACACCTCTAAGTTCTCTGATACTTATATTCAATACCTCATGACTCGTGTCTTCCAATATTGTTACTGCTGATAACTTCTTACACCCCCGGTCATCCAATACAAAAACATTGTAGTCCCCGGCCGGTAAATTATCAAAGACAGGTGATCCCTGCCAATTGTCATTATCAAGACTATATGACAATCCATATCCATTGCCTGAAGCGCCGATATCTATGCGCCCATCATTATTCCCCCTGCAGCTTATATGTGACAACCTGGTCTCAAAGCAAAGACTGTCAGGTAATCTAATATTGTAGGTATCTTCTGCCCAGGCCATGCACCCTTTTCCATCGGTTACCTGTATGTCGTATTCTCCGGGAATGTGCACCGGTGCAAGTGAATGATAAGTTTCTCCATGATCCCGTGAATATGCAAATGTATAATTGCCATCTCCACCGGATGCCGCAATATCAAATGCCGCACCATCCTCCAGGCATACAGCTTCCCGAATTCCTACGAAGTCGATTGATAGCTCTAAAGGGTTCATTATTTGTACCGTATCTGAAGTTACACTACATGCATTATCCCGCACGGTCACCCTATATGTACCGGGTTCCACATCTTCTACCTGCATGCCGGCCGCCAACCAGGCAGGCTGCCGTAACCGCTCCCAGGTGTAATTGTACCTACCTGTACCACCCGTTGCGTTTGCCTGTAAATATCCATTCGCAGCGTTGTAACAGGTAATTGGTCTGTGAGTTATTGTCACCCGCAACAACGGTGGTTCATAGATCGTAAACCGGCGGGACAGCGTGTCATTGCAGGACGGGTTGTTTCTCCTTATCTGAACCGTATACTCACCTGCCGCAAGATGAGTAAAATCTCCGGTTGTATTGGTCATTTGTACGGGGCCGGAGAGATGGTAAATACTTCCCCCATTGCCTATCACCTGTAAATGTCCGTCGCTAGCACCATGGCAGCTTACTGAGTCCGTCTTTACCAGTTGCAATGACAGGGGAACAGCGTCATTCACCACCACCAATGTATCCCTGGAAGGGCAGGCCGGATAGCTGGAGTCGGCTAACCGGACGGTATATCTTCCTGCTGGTAACCCCGAAAAAGACGTCTGTAAAATACCGGCATCATTGTACAGGGTAATGAGTGCACCCGGTGCTGTCACCGCTATTCCTCCATCTGCAGGCAAATGGCAGGAAGCGCCCCATGTATGTATGCCGCCGGTTAATACTGCTGGCTCTGTGAGCGTTACGCTCACCCGCTGTACTTCATGACAGGTCGTGTCACTCACCATCGCCTCGTATACGCCGGCAGCCAGGTTATTCCAATACCCTGTCGTGTTGTCCAATACCCGCCCGCCGGGCATTTTCAATGTATACTGATACCCACCCCCACCCGTTGCCTGTACCAGTATTTCACCATTGCGGCCGCCATGACATCCAATATGTGTCACAGACTGTATGTTTAGGGCCAATGCCGCGACCTCCGGTACTATCACCTTTACCGGCGTCAGGCAGTTACCCGCACTCCCCCCGGCATTAATCAACCACAGCGTATACGTTCCCGCTGCCACACCTTCCACATTTACACCTTTGGCTACACTATCGATTCCATCACTCCAATCTACCAGGTCACCGCAATTCATTGTACAGGGTGTCGTCACATTTCCGGGGCGTAATAACCAGTACATAAAAGGAGATGCACTGGTGAGCGCACTTCCCGGGAGACAGATCCGGCCATTTGCCTTTCCTGTACAGGCGGGAGTTACCAACACCGCATGCCCGTTCTTCAATACCGGAGGAGCTGGTATGATCGTACAATAATCTGATGCCTTGCTGTAAGGAGAATAATATACCCTGTCATTATACTGTGCTTTGACACGACAACGAAAGCGGGCATTCACAATACTGGTCACCGCCGGCATATACAATGCAGGCACAAAAGAAAAGGAAAATCCTGCCGAGGAAGAATCCAGTCCTTCCCAGGTTGACAATCCATTCAGATTATATTCCCATATCACACTCGTGTTCAGAATATTATCATTAAACAAAGGCCAGTTATCCGTTGAACGCAACTCCATTGTAGCATTCGCACAAGTTTGTGTAGCTGCCGAAGCACCTGCACTCACCTGGTTTGGCGCTACCATCTCATACACATATCTTACCGAGAAGTAACCCATATTACGCTCCGAACCATAAAACCGGAGCTCTCCCCGGTTCGTACTTACAGGGTAAATATTATCACTACTCACAGTTCCCAGCCAGGCATTATTACGATATAATACATAGGGAGGCATATGGTCTGCCCGGGCCCTGTAAACCGGTCCCCCATCCGCATCCAATGGAGCAGTACTCAGTGATATTGTTTGATCAAATGAAAGTGTGCCGATCGATCCCGGCTGTGTGAGATGAGCATAAACATTTACACTAATTTGCGCAAAACCAGACAGATGTAATAATAACATTATTACCGTGGTAACAAACTTCATGATATAGGCTTAATTGTTATCTTTTTGGTTGATATTCTTATTAAGAATATGGTCGCTAATGCAGCATGGACAATGGTTAACAATCATGCTGCCGTGGTTATTACGAATATACGAATGTATTCGAAATAAAAAATTAATTTTGAGAAAAACGACATGGACGAATCGCTCCGACTCGCATTCAAGCAATTCCAACATCTCTGGAAACCGGCGTCTTTTCCTTCCAAAACATTATTGCTCAAGGAAGGTGATGTAGCACGTAAAATTTTCTTCATCAAAAAGGGGTGCATCCGCAATTGGTTCAATCATGAGGGAAAAGAAATCAGTTTTCAATTCTTCTTCGAGGGCGACGCAGTTGCCTCCGTGGAATCTTTCAATAAACAAACGCCCAGCCCCTATTCTATCGAAACCATCGAACCTACCGAAGTCAGCTGGCTCGTTGCTGAAGACATGCAGCAAATGCGTGCACATCCGCTCATCAATACTTACCTGATGGACCGTGCCATCGACAGACAAGCCGCTTTTATCCAGCATTTCTTTTCCTTCCTGCGCGATACCCCGAAGCAACGCTATCAAAATCTCCTTGCCGGGCGGCCCCAGGTAATACAGCGTGTTCCTTTGCAGTATATTGCATCTTATCTGGGCATTACGCAGGTTTCCCTGAGCAGGATCAGAGCGCAGATCAAATAAACGGCTTTTTAACAATCGTTAAATTTTAACTTCCCGCATCTCCGGATCTTTGTGCTATAAAAATGACCTTCATGCAATTGATTCCTGTTTTCCGTGTTTTCGACTACAATAAAACAATTGAATTTTATGTGAACTGGATGGGATGTACTATTGAGTGGGAATATCGCCCGGAGAATAGCCCCTTCTACATGCGTATGTCGCTGCGGGGACTGCTGTTCGACCTCTCTGAACACCATGGTGAATGTTCTCCGGGAGGACGTTTTTCCATCGCAGATTTTGAAGGACTTAAAAAATATCACGAGGAACTGTTACTCAAAAACTACCCTTACAACCGCCCGGGGCTTGAACGCGTTGAATGGGCATCGGATACCCTCGAGATGACCGTGACCGATCCCTTTTCCAACCGCATTATTTTCAATGAAAAAGTGAAGGACTTTAACACTGTCAGTCCATCCGCTACCGCGCTTCTTTTTATCAAGTCTTTTACGCAAATTCCCTTTATGAAGGAGGCGGCTGACTTAATCAGTGCCCCTGCCGGCGATGCTGAAAAATCGCCCTTCTTCCATGCAAAAGTGCAGCATTTTGAAAACAGGTATTATAGTATTAATCACATGCTACAGCCTACCGGCATTACGAATATCCTTGAACTCTCTTCAGGCTACTCTTTCAGAGGGCTGGACATGGCGGGTAAAAAAGCCGTGCATTACATTGATACAGATCTTGAAGATGTGATCAGCCGGAAAAAACAATTTATTGATCGCCTGCAACAAGCGCCGTTACAGGGATACCTGGAACTGAAAGCGCTGAACGTACTGGACGAACAGGCATTTGAAGCCATAGTCCGTTCATTTCCCGCAGGTCCTGTTGCAATTGTCAATGAAGGATTACTGATGTACCTGAACATGGATGAAAAGAAACAACTGTTGGCGACTATTCATAAAATATTGACGATAAGAGGCGGTTGCTGGATTACTGCCGATATCTATATTCCTTCTCCCCTCGATAGCAAACAGTATCATTCTGAGCGACAACAACGCTTCCTTGATTTTCATAAGGTGGAAGAAAACAAATTCGCTTCTTTCGAAGCAGCTGCCAACATCCTTGAAGATGCAGGTTTCACTATCACAAAAACAGCTTCAGACGAAATAAAGTTCCGGGATACCTGGCTGCTAAAAATAAAATAATATTTACGATTCTCCGTTTAAGTAGGCATGTAGCAAACTTTCCCTCACCATAAAATTGAAAGACCATGAAAACCATGCCTATGCTGCTATGGGCAGCGATGTTACTGCTATGCTTCGGTTGTAACAAACGAGAATCCTCTATTACTTTAAAAAACAACAAATTAGCTGTCGCCAATGCCTCTCCTGCCGGAGATGTGGTAGGCAAAATTGTCGTAGGTTACCAGGGTTGGTTCGCCTGTACCGGAGATGGCTCTCCTATCAATGCCTGGTGGCATTACACGCAGGATTGGTCAAAAATTCCCGCTGCTACCAACAACGGTATTAAATCATGGCCTGATGTCAGGGATTACACCACCACTTTTCAAACCGGATGGCCTGCATTGGGCAACGGCACTCCTGCCAGGTTGTTTTCTTCTTACAGTGACCAGACGGTGAACACACACTTTCGCTGGATGCAGGAGAATAATATTGATGCCGCTGCTTTGCAACGTTTCAATCCCAACGGGCAGGAAGGTCCTACCCGTGATGCGATTACTGCAAAAGTAAAAAGTGCTGCCGAAGCCTATGGCCGAAAGTTCTACATCATGTATGATGTAAGCGGATGGGCGAATATGCAGTCTGAAATAAAAACGGACTGGCTCACTAAAATGTCGGCCTACACTTCCTCTGCGGCCTATGCAATGCAGAATGGCAAACCGGTGGTTTGTATCTGGGGCTTTGGATTTAATGATGACAATCACCCCTGGTCTGCCGATGTATGCCTTGACGTCATTAACTGGTTTAAGAACCAGGGATGCTATGTAATTGGCGGCGTACCTACGCACTGGAGGGAGGAAAACAGTGATTCAAGACCTGCGTTCCTCACTGCATACAAAGCATTCAACATGCTTTCGCCCTGGATGGTTGGCAGGATCGGGAATGCCGGAGAATCTGACAACTTTTTCACCAACGTTAATACGCCTGATCAGGCTTATTGCAATGCGAATGGCATCGACTATCAACCCTGTGTGTTGCCCGGTGACCTGCAGGAAAAACAACGCGCACATGGAGACTTCATGTGGCGGCAATTTTACAACATGATCCGCGTAGGTTGCCAGGGTATTTATATCTCTATGTTCGACGAATACAACGAGGGCAACCAGATTGCAAAAACAGCAGAGAGTGCAGCCTTTATACCTGCCGGCTCGGGATTTGTTACTTTGGATGAAGACGGTGTAGCCTGTTCCGCTGATTATTATTTACGGCTGACCGGTGATGGTGGCAGAATGCTGAAAGGCCAGATCGCCTTAACTTCCATCAGACAGACACCTACTCAACCCGGAGGTACTGCCAATAATCCGGTAGGCATGACCGTTACCCTGAAAGGGACCAACAACCTGTATGTAAGCAGCGAGAATGGTACACAGCCGATGAACTGTAACCGTACCGCTGTCGGTGGCTGGGAATCCTTCCTGGTAGTGGATGCCGGCAATGGAAAAATTGCCCTCAGGAATAACGATAAATATGTATCGTCTGAGAACGGCTTACAGCCCATTACCTGCAATCGAACTGCCATTGGCATCTGGGAACAGTTTGACTGGATCACCAATACAGACGGGACCATTTCTTTGAAAGGGAGTAACGGGATGTATATTTCCAGCGAAGATGGTTTACAACCGATGACTTGTAGCAGCGCCAGCGCTGGCAGTTGGGAATCCTTCCGCATAAATATGTAATTTTAGCGACCCGCTTATGCCAAAACATAAGCGGGGCTTTTATGCTGGAAATCATTAAAGGCTTTACCCACTACCTGGGAGTATCTCCGCAAGTCTATCTGCAGTTACAGGTAGTGATGTGCATCGCTGGCAGATAAAAAAATGGCGCCATCTTATTGATGACGCCACTCCTGAAAATATACTATTGTGCTGCTTTAATATTATTGTTCGGTTCGTGATCTGCATACCACTTACCCAACGTAGTCAGGTTGCCATTGGCATCCACCAGCGAGGAAGGCCATAAACGGGCACTCGTTGGAGAACTGGAAAACCATGAATATCGCTGTACGTAAGGCAATGAATCCAACCTGGGCAGTAAACGCTGCATAAAGCCCAGTACCTGCGCCGGTGTATACATATTACCGGCTACAGTCGTTGCATTGTTATCAACTGTGGCAAACTCCGTAATCCAGATGGGTTTATGATATTTATTGTACAAGTCGGATAATACTGATACAAAGTGGTTATCATCCAATCCTACATACATGTGCACGCAAATAAAATCTACCCGGTAGTTCTTCACGATACAGGAATCCAGGAAATCGTAGATCCATTTCTGCGTAGGCCATGCTGCTGCGGGGCTACCCAGCGGCAAGCCGATGCTTTCCAGTTTAGGCCACAGTTCCAGTGCTTTTGCCACCGTCATATTAGACTGATCGGAAAGATCCGGTTCATTGAAACCAAGGATATACTTTACTTTTCCTTCTTTTTTCAGGTTATTTACGTAAGCGATGTTTGCATCGGTGACATTGCCCGTACCCCAGAACATGGTGACAAATTCTGCGTTCCGCGGTGCTACATCCAAAGGAGCATCGGTACCCCAGGTGTAGAACCAGTTGGCTTTTAGTTGTACGATGTTTCCATTCCAGGTACCATCTTTTGTATTCGTACTAAAGCAAGCACCCTTTTTGCCATTTGAAGAGCCGGATGTTGTTGTGTCATCTTTCTTGCTGCAGGCGAAAAGCAGGGTAAGGGAAAGAATGAGGAGTGAATTGGTTTTCATTAAAATAGGTTACTACAGTGAGTGATTAAAGGGGCAAAGATATTTATTTTCTATAATATTTACAGGACCGCCCGTTATTGTGTACTTTTAGTGTAAAGACACAACCTATGAAATTATTCTCCATTGTACTACTGCAATTGATCCTCTTTAATTGTTATTCACAGACGATTACAGACAAAAATTTTGCTGACCGGAATGGGTTTCAGGAAGCCAGTTATAATGGAAAAAACGGGCCGAACGGCAATGACGGCGCTAACCGTTTTGCCATTGTATTATTCCATATGGCCAAACGCGGTGGCAATGGAAAGCCGGGTAAACAGGGTCCTGCATTACAGGTACGGGTGTCCGCTTTTCCTTCCGGTGATTCTGCTATTTTGCTGGTGACGGTTACAAAAGATGGTGAAAAAAAAACAGACAAATACTATGTAAACCCGAAACATGGGAAGCTGACTATTTCAGCGAATGGAGGCGACGGTGGTAATGGCGGAGATGGGCAGGATGGTGCCGTGCCTACTGAAAAACGACCTTATGGTAACAGTGGAGGTAACGGCGGGAATGGTGCAGATGGCGGAAATGGCGGCACGATCAGGGTGATCTTTGATAACACGGCAGTTAAATATGCTGATTGCAATTGTATCTTCTATAATAATTTTGGTGGAAAGGGTGGAGAACATGGTAAAGGCGGGAAAGGTACCGGCACGACATCTGCAGATGGGGAACCGGGTACAGACGGGGGAAATGGAATATCCGGACCACGCGTGTTGATTGAGGGTCCGGATAAGAAGGTCATACAGATCAGATAATTTTAACCCCACCGGCATGCAACACAAAGCCAGTCTTCAGGCGAGATGCACCACCTTTGACAGTAGGTATTTGTTGCCGGTGCAGCACATGATTATTTACCCAGGCGGGTACTCATATCCACATCACCGGGATTCTCCACCACCGGTATTGCAATATCTGCCCGATGGCCTACAATGGGATTCAGGTAATTGTTGTATATGCCGAGCAGGCCATCTACCACATTGTCCGGGCCCAGGATGGGGCTATAGGAAAAAGCGTAGGAAAGGTCTTCGGTATCCTCTTCTTTTTTCATGAGGAAATAACTGCTTTTTATGAAGGAACCTGCATTTTCGGCTACTGCAGCGGCCGCGATGGGAGCTATTCTGGCCCATTCATCCGGCCAGATTTCTGATGCAGGACGGGCCATCATTGCAGGATGCCCTTTGCCTGCAAATGGGATAAATGCATCGTTGTAAAGATGTATAAATTGCTCGCCCCACCAGATAAACATGGGCTGCACCGAAGTGAGCATGATACGCACACAGGCGCGTAAATGCAGCGGCCATGTATCGGGCGTACCAATGATATTCTCATTCCATTGATGAATGTGCATCAATTGTCCGGTCTCCCCTCCATTTACAAATAATTCTTTTGGGTCCATAAGCGTCATTTTATTATTTCATACTCACTAATCATGCCTAAGCAACTCGTTCACCACTAATAATAATTAACATCCTTTTAGGTATTTATTAAGTACTTTAGCTGCTCTTACTTTATAACACCACCTCTTCTGCTCACCTTTAAATTTTAACCATATGAAACAGCAGCAGACAGTATTGATTATTGATGATGACGCAGACGACAGGCTCTTTTTGACAGAAGCAATCACAGATGTATCGCCCGGTTCACACATGCACAGCTGTAACAGCGGTTTAGAAGCCCTTGACCTGTTGACTAAAAAAATGATCGATTTACCTGACTTTATTTTCCTCGATCTGAACATGCCGAAGATGAATGGAAAAGAATGTCTTGTTGAATTGAAAAAAATCCTGCGTCAGACACTCACAAAGATCATTGTCATGAGCACCTCTAACATGAAACGTGATATTGAGGATGCACTGCAACTTGGTGCTCATTTATTTTTCACAAAACCCAGCACTTACACAGAACTGTGCAGTCATGTTAAGAAGATCATTCACGGCAAATCGATTCAACTTCCTTTTTTGATGAAATAGCTTATATAAGCATTATAGCTATGCGCCTCAGGCATCTATAATGGTTATAGCGGGCATATATGTTTGTATGGTTTCCGTGAGGAAACCGGGTGTACTTTTTCCATTAACCCTAATTGTCCGATCTTTGCGCTACGAAAAATGAAGGAGCAAATTATGGAATTCGGAATCAGCACTTTTGGAGAAGTTACACCAGATCATGTACCTGGCGGGGCGTTGAATGCCCATACCCGCATGCAGGAATTACTGGCAGAAGCCAGGTTATCCGACGAGATCGGACTAGATGTATTTGCGGTTGGTGAACATCACCGGCCTGATTTTATCATTTCCGCCCCGGAAGTTGCCCTGGGAGCAATTGCAGCCGTAACGAAAAATATCCGGTTGTCCAGTTCTGTCACGGTATTGAGTTCTGCCGATCCGGTACGGACCTTTCAAAACTTTGCCACCCTGGACCTTATTTCCAATGGCAGGGCCGAAATTATGGCCGGCAGGGGCTCTTTTATTGAGTCATTTCCCCTGTTTGGCTATCATTTAAATGATTATGATGAGCTGTTCATTGAGAAACTGGATATGCTCACCCAGATAAATAATAATGAAATTATCAGCTGGCAGGGTAAATTCCGGGCGCCCCTGCGGGAAAGAGGTATCTACCCCCGTCCTTACCAGCAAAAATTGCCTATCTGGCTTGCCATTGGCGGTACCCCCGCTTCTGCTGCCAGGGCCGGCAGAATGGGCTTAGGAATGACCGTTGCCATCCTGGGAGGCATGCCTAAGCAATTTCAGCAAATTGTACAGTTATTCCGCCAGTCAGCAGCCGATGCCGGTCATGATGCCGCACGCCTGCCACTGGCTATTAATAGTCAGATGTATATAGCAGAAGATTCGGCAACTGCTGCCAACGAATTCTGGCCCACTTACGAAAAACTCATGAACCGGGTGGGTGAAGAAAGAGGCTGGTCTCCTATTACCAGGGGCCAGTACGAGTATTTACGCTCTCCTGAAGGCCCGCTTTTCGTGGGAAGTGTGCAGGAAGTCGTGGATAAAATCATCTACCAAAGTAAACTTTTTAACAATACCCGTTTTCTCGCACAGATTATCAAAGGAGACCTTCCGCACGACAAGATGCTGAATTCCATCGAGTTGTTAGGAAGAAAGGTAGCCCCCGCCGTTCGCAGCCAGCTACAGGCTGAACAGTAAAAGGGAATACCGGTCATCCTGAATATTCTTGGGAAAAGACAGGGTTATATTTACATTTGTACCTGTTAGGATCAACGCTATAAACCGGACTAAGCATGTATGACATTTGTTGTATAGGACATATTACATTAGATAAGGTAGTGACTACCCGCTCGGTGGTACATATGCCAGGTGGAACTTCATTTTATTTCTCCAGTGCCATACGAAATATGGATGTTAAATATTCGATGGTAACAGCACTCGCTGAGAAGGAGATGTACATTGCCGAAGAAATGAGAGCAAAAGGCACTGAAATCGTGGTACTGCCAAGTACCAATACGCTCTACTTCGAAAACATTTACTCAGAAAATCAGGATCATAGAACACAACGGGTAAGTCAGCTGGCAGATCCGTTCACTCCTGGACAACTGTCTGACATACACGCCCGTTTCTTTCACCTCGGCCCGTTGGTAGCCGATGATATCCCGGTGTCTGTGATCAGGGAACTGTCTGCGAAAGGGAAAGTTTCCCTGGACGTACAGGGTTACCTGCGTAAGGTAGAAAATGAACAGGTGATTCATATTGACTGGCCTGCCAAAAAAGAAGCCCTCCAATATGTACACATCCTGAAAGCCAATGAATCTGAAATGGAAGTGCTGACTGGCACCAATGATGTTCGCAAAGGCGCTATTACCCTGGCATCATGGGGTGTAAAAGAGGTGATTATCACACTCGGCAGCAGAGGATCTGTCATCTACAAAGACCAGACTTTCTACGATATCCCGGCTTACATTCCAGCGACTTCGGTAGTGGACGCCACCGGTTGTGGAGACACTTATATGGCCGGCTACCTGTACCAGCGCGCGAAGAATGTGCATCCACAAGATGCAGGGGAATTTGCAGCAGCCATGGCAACGCTGAAGATTGAGGGATCCGGGCCTTTTACCGGAAATGCGGACGATGTGACCACGTTTCTGGCTGCTAACCACAGTTTTATGTTTTCACTGACGGCTTAAAAAGCCTGTAAATAATTGAAAAAGACCCGTTTGCTAAAAAAGCAAACGGGTCTTTTTTTTGCATTAAAATCCCTGTTTACAGGGATCTTATACATTGTAATATTATTTAAATTCGCCCCTGCAACCAGGTTCATCAAATAATCTGGCACAATTTTACAGGTCTATAAACAGATGACTTAAAAATTACGACCATGAAACAGATATTTTTAGCTTTAGCAACATCAACCGTTTTATTCGCATGTCATAACTCAGCAGACCAGGCGGCTATTGAAGCAGCCAAACAGGAGGCGGTGGACTCAGTAACTACAGCGAATGCTATTAAGCAACAGGTAATTGACTCTATGAAAGAAGTAAAGGCTGCCGCACGTGAACGCCACGCAGCAGTTGCCTCTCAGAGTAGCAGTGCAAATACCTACAGCAGCGAAGCCCCGGCTACTACAACGACTACCACCAAAAAGAAAGGCTGGAGCCATACCGCCAAAGGTGCCGTAGTAGGTGCGGGTGCAGGTGCCATTACGGGTGCTATTGTGAATCCTGATCACGTGAAAGGGGCTGCTATCGGTACCCTCATTGGTGCAGGTGTAGGTGCTGGTACCGGTGCTATCGTTGATCACGCGAAGAAGAAGAAAGAAGCGAACCAATAAAACAGAACCATACATTTAGATCCCGGCTACAGCAATGTGGCCGGGATTTTTTTTATTACCAGATATTGCCGCTCCTCCTTATCTTTAAGGCCTATGCAACTAACTTTTCGTACATCCCTGCTTTTTACGTTAATTTTTTTGGGCTTTAAAGCCATTCCGACCGTAGGTCAGGACAAACAAGCCATTGACGACCTGGTGAAAAGGATCATGCGATCACAGGCCATGCATTTTCAAACGCGCTTTATTCCACAGGAAAAAGGGCACGATGTGTTTGAACTGGAATCGCAGGGCAATACCATTCTCCTGCGAGGCAGCAATGGCCTGAGTATAGCCAGTGCACTGAATTATTATCTCAAGCATTACGTGCATTGCGATATCAGCTGGAATGGCACCAATATGGATCTGCCCAATCCACTGCCGAAAGTACCGGCCAAAGTGCATAAACGGACTCCTTATCAATATCGTTATTACCTGAACTATTGTACATTCAACTACACCATGAGCTGGTGGAAATGGGACCGCTGGCAATGGGAAATTGACTGGATGGCGCTGAATGGAGTGAATATGCCATTGGCACTAACTGGCCAGAACTCAGTGTGGAGCCGGGTGTACAAGAAGATGGGGTTCACGGATGCTGACCTGAATAGTTTTTTCAGTGGTCCCTGCTTCTTTAACTGGTTCTGGATGGGTAACCTGGATGGATGGGGCGGCCCGCTGCCACAGCAGTTCATGAAAGACCAGGAGGAGCTGCAGAAAAAGATCCTGGAAAGAGAACGGTCACTGGGCATGCGCCCCGTATTGCCTGCATTTACCGGGCATGTACCACCGGCATTCACAAAGAAATTCCCCAATGCCAAAGTGAAGAAAACAAACTGGGACGCAGGCTTTGATGATGTGTATATCCTGGAGCCGGAAGATCCCCTGTTTTCAAAGATCGGGAAGGAATTTATAGAAGAAGAAACCCGCACTTTTGGTACGGATCACTTCTACTCTTCTGATACCTTTAATGAAAACCTCCCCCCTACCAACGATTCTACTTACCTGCATACCATCAGCAAAAAGATCTTCCAGTCGATGATCGATGCTGACCCCAAAGCAATCTGGGTAATGCAGGGATGGATGTTTCATTACCAGAAAGATTTCTGGCATCCCGCACAGATCAAAGCCCTGCTCACAGCGGCGCCTGATGACAGGATGATAGTGCTGGATCTGTTCAGCGACAACTTCCCGGTATGGAACAGAACCCATGCATATTATGGTAAGCAATGGATCTGGTGTATGCTGCAGAACTTTGGCGGCAATATCGGCATGTATGGCAGAATGGATCATGTAGCACACGATCCGGCAAACGCCCTGCATGATTCTACCGCCGGTAATATGGTGGGTATTGGTGTGACACCTGAAGCGATTGAACAGAACCCTGTCATGTATGCGCTGATGATGGATAATGTATGGAATGATCAGCCGATTGATCTGGAGAACTGGTTAAAGGAATATGCATGGCGCCGTTATGGTAAGCAGGATCCGGATGCGGAAGCGGCATGGGCCATCCTGCACAAGACCGTATATGATGGCGGTTTAACAGAGGGTACACCTGAAAGTATCCTTACCGGCCGGCCTACATTTGATACCGTAGCACACCGAACGCTGACACACCTGAACTATGCGCCGGGCAATTTACTGCCGGCATGGGATCATTTGATCACGGCTGCAGAAGTCCTGAAAGGCAGCGATGGTTTCAGATATGATATTGTGGATGTAACCAGACAGGTGATGGCGAACTATGCGGATTCCCTGCAACAGCAGGTAGCCCGGGCCTACAAGGCAAAAGATAGTGAACGCTTTAAGAAATATAGCGAAGCGTTTTTAGTATTGCTGGATGATATGGATCGCCTGCTGGCAACAAGAAAAGATTTCCTGTTGGGGAAATGGCTGGCAGATGCAAAGAGTTGGGGAACGAATCAGCAGGAAAGGGCATTGTATGAAATGAATGCAAGAGACCTGATTACATTGTGGGGAGATAAAAAAAGTCCTTTGCATGAATATTCTTCCAGGCAATGGTCTGGAATGGTGAAGCACTTTTACAGGGCCAGGTGGCAGCAGTTCTTCGACTATGCAGGTGAATGCCTGAAAAAAGGACAGGCGATAGATGTAAAAGCGTTTGAAGAGAAAATGGAGGATTGGGAATGGAACTGGGTAAATGCAAAAGAGGTGTACCCGGTAACGACGAGTGGAGACGCGGTGGCAGTGTCGAAAGAGATGCACCATAAGTACCGGGAATTGCTCCGAAAAGTGTACTAATTCTGCCTGCATGTAAGCACCATGAAGGTGGGAATGGTAAAACAAACAGTTATCCGAATAAATCTTTGCAAAAACCGGCGTTCGCCAACGGTTTTCAGCCTGGAAGCCTGTATCAGAAGCATGATACAGGCTTCTCTTTTTCAGGGGATATCTACTATGATTCTTCAGTGCTTTTCCGATACCAAATGATCACCAATATATCACCAAAAGGGCACCTCAATATCCAATCGATATACAAGTGCCCTTTTGGTGTACTTATGATGAAGTAATAGTTACGGCGTCATACTATAGAAAGGAAAAAAAAGAGGCCCCTCAGCGTTGTGCTGAGGGGCCTCCTTACTGGCAGAACGTGCAGGTTTATATTTTGGCTGTTGCCAGCAGTGCTTTTATTTTCTGTAATTGTTCCGGCGTAGTGTATGCTGCCAGAATTTTCAGGCTGAAACAACCATAGTCCTTAAATACTGTTATCGTATTTGCATCGTTGGAAGTGCTGGCAGCCATTCCTTTCAGGGTTTCGGTACCTACAGTCAGTTCAGCATTTGCTTCCCCTTTTGATGCGGCATCTGCTAATCCGAATGTGATGGCAGCACCGGCACCTTCTTCAGGTTTCACATCGCAAATGGTGAACAGTGTACCTTTGTCTGCCTGTGCGTCTCCCAAAGTAAGGGTCTTTTGCCTTACCATGTCTTCGGGTGCGTTTTTGGCCATTGGTACGTAATACTGGATCCTTCCTAATGAGGTTTGCAGGAACCATTCATTGGGCAGCTTTAAAGAGAAGCCCAGCTCTTTGTTTTCATACATCCAGTTACCATCAAAGTGACTGGAAAGGTCGCCTGTGGAGATGGCGGTAGTTTTCGTACAGCTACTACCACATCCTGTCCCGATCAGACAGGTGATAATAGCTGCCAATAACAGGAATTTTGCCTTTGGCATAGGGTGTCATTTTTGGTTTATAGCACGGGAATATTCCCAAATATTTATTGCTTCAACTTTCTGTTTTACTGGATAGATATATTGTTTGGTTTTTCATCAGGATCTGGAAAATTTTTATTTATCTCGCGGAACTTCTCCTATACATTTACAACCAGTTATTTCAATAGGATCTGCAAAAATTTTTGGTTGTTCTATATAACCTTTAAATATACGAGTTCCGGGAAATTCTTCATTACGTCCAAGTGTCCATTTATTTCCGATGGACAGGTTAACCGGGTTATCCAGTTTTGTTTCCCCTTTCAAAACGCCGTCTATGTAAATCTTAAGTCCCTGTTTATCACACACACCGGCGATATGATGCCACTGGTTCAGCCAATGTTCCGGCAAAGGTACTGTAATATCTCCCCGGCCCCATCCCCCGGCAAAAAAACTTAACATTCGGCCATCTACGATCTGCAGCACGTGGGTATCTCCTTTGGCAAATACATCCACCAGGCCAGAGGTCTGTTCAAGCGGATAGATCCAGGCCATCATGGTGAGTGTCGTGCCCATTTCGTCGAGGCTGGGGGCGTTCGGTATTTCTATATAAGTGGTTGAGTCGGAAACGAATGGATGCTTATCAGGTGCTCCTTTCCCGCCTGTTGAAATAATGGCTGCATGGTTGCCGAAGCCAGATATATCTGTTGTACCGTCCAGGGATAATAACAGCGATTCCAGTGGATCTTTATATACTTTGAACCGGCTGCTAACCCCTAAAATGTTAACATTGTGCCAGCCGGTTGCCGCAGCTTTTACCTGGCAGCTGACTACTTTTTTCTCACCGGGTGCTAAGGTGAGTTTTGCCGTGTAAAAAGGCTTCCCATCCAGGCTGACGGGAATAGAGAATGATTTCGTGCTCCCCTGCTTATTCCGGACGGAAAAGGCTATCTGCTGCAGGCTGTCTTTCCTGATCAATGGTTTCAGTACAAGATCAGCGATAACAGGGGCGGCATGCAGCAATGGCGCCTTGATCATTACCTGTCGTTCTGCCGCTTCGTTCAATTGTACCAGGTTCTCTCCTGCTTTATACAAATACACCTGTATTGAGTCCCTTAACCTTGCACCTTTGCCTATCAGGCAATTTTTAGCACCGTAAAGCTGGCCGTTCAGCATCACATTTACCCTATATACACCTGCATCTCCATTGTTGATCAGGGTAAAACCTATGGGAAAAGGCTGGTCCGGAGCAGCCACTGAATCCATCGTGATTTCTGTGAGCCGGACGACGGTACGATTCACATTTTCACGGGCTGCCACAGGGGCTATGGTCGTTTCGAATTCCAGGGTGCCCCCCTGCTTAATGAAATCATGCGCCATATTCAAGCCATTGTAGGCTATCCCATTTAAGCGTACCTGTTGTACATATGGATAGTGGGTATTATGGTTTTTAATGAGCAGCGTCCTGCCGTTTTTCAGGTGCAATTTCATTTCCCTGAAAAACGGAATACCCAGGACATACACCGGTTTACCTGGTGCTACCGGATATAGGCCCATGGCACTAAAAATATACCAGCTGGAGGTAGCACCCAGGTCATCATTGCCGGGTAATCCGCCAGGTGTATTGGCGAACCTGTCTTCCATAATTTTCCTTACCCACAATTGTGTCAGGTCGGGCCGGTTAGCCTCGTTAAAGAGATATGGGACGTGAAAGACAGTTTCATTGTCAAAAATGATATGTTGCCTATCCAAAGCGGTATCCAGCCGGAGGGCGAACAATTCGTCTCCTCCCATCATATTGATGAGCTCCCGCGGATGCTGTGGCACAAAAAAGGAGTATACCCACTGGTCACCTTCTTTATAACCTGTATTGCCGGGATTGAGTTTGAATTCATTTTTATAACGGGGAAGCAGGAACAAGGAAGGGACATGCAGTAAATGTTGGAAAGCAAGGCTTCTGTCGTCTTTTACCTTCTCATGCATCGCTTCTTTTGTAAACAGGTTGAGCGCCCAGTCGTCATAAGCATATTCTACGGTCCGCGTTACAGATTCGGGCCAGGTAAACGGTACATATCCCAGCTCATGATAGGCCTGCATATCAGGTTGCAGGTAAGGTGTGTCATTGATGCTCTTTTGCATCGCCTGGTATACTTCGTCCCTATCCATCGGGATACCCTTGAAATAAGCATCTGTAATGATAGGAACGGCATGATTGCCCGTCATACTTTCAGTAGGCAAATGGCCTGTAGCATGATATACTTCCAGCATAGAACGGATCATCGCTGCCTGCACGTCAGGATACAGAAGGCTGAGCAATGGGTGTAAGGTGCGAAAAGTATCCCAGGGAGAAAAGCCGCTGTAATGCCCGTTATTCAGCCATGGCAACAACAGGGAGTGATAGAGTGCCGTATAAAATATGGTCTTCCCTTTTTCATTGTCATCATTGATCTCCACAACAGCAAGCAGGTCATTCCATTGCCTGTAAGTGTCGGCTTTCACCACGTCGAAGGCGCGATGCTCATTTCCTATAGCCGCTTCAATGACCGTGGTACCTTTGCTGAATATATATAAAGTGCCGCCATTTACCGTGCGCTGTTCAACCGGTGGCGTATTGAAATGAAGTGATTCGCTGGCATATACCTGTGGCGTTTCCCTGTCCGGGAATGTGAACCTGAAGATCCCGCCATCCGGTGAAGCAGTTGTTTCTACAGTGGTATGGTTATCCCTGAATACTACCTTGTAGTAACCCGGTACCGCATGCTCGTCCCTGTGAGAAAAAGGGCGGCTGTAGTGATCCGGATCAAAGGAATGGCTTGTGCTGACAGGCATCACAAACACACTCCCTGCTGCACCTCCGGGGAAACCGCTATGGTGATACATACAGGTAAAATAACAGATTGTACTATCCTGATAGTCATAGCCCCGGGCACCGGTTCTTCTCGTCTCCGGTGTCAGTTGGTAAAAGCCGTGGGGAGCCACTGCACCGGGATAGCAACCGCCTTCATTCCCCCATTTGGTGACAACCGCGCTTTTGGTGGTGCCGATGAAAGGATTGACGTAGGCTGCCGGCTGCATTACCTGGGCGTGTGCTGTACTGAAAAACAGGAACAGGAGCAGGATGTGGCGTATGTTGGCTGATAGATTCACTATGACGTTGTGGTTTGCGCTAAAATTATAAAAATTCCCCAACAGTGTGTGCAAAAAAGGACACATGTCAGGATGAGTGGGCGTAAAAGTAGGCTCATCGGGGCAAAGCACTTATAGCGTGGTGTATACCTGATCCATGCTGATATAAGAGTGGCTGTTGGCATAGTATTCGTCCCTCTCTGTATATACGTTATTTATTAATCCTTAAATTTTTTCACAATGGCAAAGTATTCAAGGAAAAGCGGCGAAAAAGTGGAGAAAGTAATGCATGAAATGCATGAAGGAAAACTGAAAAGTGGCAGAAGTGGTAAGAAAGTAACGAATCCAAAACAAGCAATAGCAATAGGATTGTCTGAAGCAAGAGAAGAAGGTGCAAAAGTGCCTGAAAAAGGGAATAAAAAGTCTGCTGCTAAAAAGTCAACTCCGAAGAAAGCGACCGCTAAAAAGGCGGCTCCTAAAAAAGCCACTGCTAAAAAGGCGACCGCTAAAAAAGCAGCACCTAAAAAAGCAACTGCGGCGAAAAAGACAACAGCTAAGAAGGCCACCGCCAAAAAAGCAGCTCCTAAAAGAGCGACTGCAGCTAAAAAAACAACTGCTAAAAAGGCGACAGCCTCAAAGAAAACTACGGCTAAAAAACCCGCTTCCAGAAAGGCTACCAGAACTACTGCAAAACGTGCCACCAGCAGGAAGAAAGCTGCTGTACATGCATAAAAATAAAGGGACCAGCTACCAGTATACTGCATGAGCAATCCAGTTTGTAATAGCTGGTCCCTATACTTTATAATTCTTTTAAGGCATCTTTATCATCGTATTGCAGGATCAGCTGCTTCAGTTGTACCTTCAGCTTTGCGGTGATCTGCTCATATCCCTTCCTGCCATACAGATTATTCACTTCACCCGGATCCTTCTTCATATCAAACAATTCCCAGCCGTGTTCTGCGCCATAAAAGCGGATCAGTTTATACTGTGCAGTACGTATCCCAAAATGCGGGGATACATGATGTGGTTGCGGGAACTCATAGTAGTGATAATACATGGCGTTTCTCCAGCCTTTATCGCCCTTCAGCAACGGTACGAACGACTTACCCTGCATATCAGCAGGTACTTTCACTCCCGCCATATCCAGTATACCGGGTGCCCAGTCTATATTTAGCAGGAATGCATCATTCCTGGTGCCTGGCTTTACCACACCGGGATAACGGATCATAAACGGTGTACGTAACGACTCCTCGTACATAAACCGCTTGTCAAACCAACCATGCTCACCCATATAAAACCCCTGGTCTGATGCATAAATCACCACTGTATTCGCTGCCAATCCTGTACTATCCAGGTAATGCAGTATACGGCCTATATTCCTGTCGAGCGAATGGGCGGTAGACAGGTAATCTTTTAAGTACCGCTGGAATTTCCATTGCACCAGTGCATCGCCTGTCAGGTGTAAGGAATCAAATTCGCGGGTGATGCCATCATAGTAAGCGGCGAATGGCCGTTGCTGGTCTGGCGTAAACCGGCGAAAGAAACTCTTTGTATAATCAACGTGTACTTTCAGATCTTCCATTAACCGCATGGTTTTGTCTACCGTCATATCCTGATGACCGGCGGCATCACGTCCCATATAGTCGTCGTGGAATGTCTCCGGCAGCGGAAAGGTGACGTTATCATACGCACCCAGGTCCTGCAGATCGGGTAACCATTCGCGGTGTGTTGCCTTCTCTCCTATCACCAGCATAAATGGTTTACAGGTATCCCGATTATTCAGCCAGTTGAAAGAAAGGTCAGAGATGATGTTGGTCACATAACCCGGAATGCGGGCGGTATCTTCTTTACTGATGAAATCAGGATTGTAATAATTGCCCTGACCTGGCAGTATCCTCCAGTAATCAAATCCCTGTGGCAGGTTGCCCAGGTGCCATTTTCCAATCCATGCTGTCTGATATCCATTCTCCTGGAGCAGGCGGGGGAAAAGCGTCTGGTTGACGTCAAATTTCTGTTCATTTAGCGGGTAACCGTTCTTATGACTGTACTTCCCGGTCAGCAAGGTTGCCCGGCTTGGCCCACAAATAGAATTCGTCACCATGGCATGGGTGAACAATACGCCTTCCCTTGCTATACGGTCAATATTAGGTGTCTGTGCAAGCTGGCTTCCATAAGCACTGATCGCCTGGTATGCATGGTCATCGCTAAAAATGAAAATGATATTTGGCCTTTTTGTTTGTGCAGGCACCCTATGTACTGTCATAAAAAGACAGATAGCAAACAACAGGATATATTTCATATAGTTCTATTTATGAAGATGCAGACTAAAGGTACTACCCTTCCCTTCTTCGCTCAACACGGAAAGAAAACCATTATTTTTCTGTGCAAATTCCTGACTAAGGCTGAGGCCTAGTCCTATCCCTTTTTCATTGCCGGTACCCGGTGTGGAATGGATTTTATCGGCGGCAAAGATCCGTTCCTGAACGTCTGCTGTCATGCCGACCCCGAAGTCGGCCACGGAAATGATCAACTCATCGTTCCTGTCCTCCATGCTTAAGACAATAGTCGCTTCCCTGTAACTGAATTTAATGGCATTGCTCAGTAAATTGCGGATAATCAGGCGTACATGCTCCTGATCAGCATAGACGATGCAGGTATATTGCGCAATATCGTTTTGCAAGTGGATATGTTTCTTTTGGAACTGAGGCTGTAAAAAGGTAATCACTTCTTCGATCAGTGCCACGAGATTGAAATGTGTGGGTTGGGGTGCAATGCCTTTCATCTGGGTATAACACCATTGCAGCAGGCCATCCATATTTTCCTGCAGGTTCCTGGCCTGTAGAGTGAGCAGGCGGGAAGATTCTGCGAAGTCCTTGCCCGACAACATATCTTCCTGCAGGAGGTCCAGCATAAAAAAGAGTGTATTGATGGGTGAGCTCATATCATGCGCAAGGATGGAAATGAGTTTTTCCCGGGTTTTATTCGATATGTTCAGCTGCCGGTTCGACTCTTCCAGTTCCTTTGTATACCCCATGATCTGCATCCGGAAATAGTAGAGACAAAACAACAACATAATGAGCAGGATAACTGCATTTGTAATCCTTCTACCTTCAGTGGCCTGGTGAATGACCGTTATTGGCGCCAAACGATGGGTTACTCCCAGCAATACTGCACTGAACACACTAAGGGCCAGCATCACCCATTTATTGTTCAGCAGGATCAGAGACAGGCATACTACCAGTAGCAGATACAACTCCATATTGTTGTTATACATCAGTGCACTGGCAGAGAGTTCCAATGCACAAACAGGCATGGTGATCATGGGACCCAGGTCGTACTTCTTCTTTTCATTAAAGTATACCATGCTATACAGGCAAGCCATGGTGGTGATATTGATAAGTACAAGCAGGTAATTTCCCAGACAGGTATTGATAATACTAAACAATAGAGAGATCGTCCCGCCTGTAACACCGGCAATATTAACGGTGCGGATCTGGCGGTTGCGTGCGATGCCATTGACTTCTTGTACCCCGGTGTTTAAAATTCGGTTAATGAAATGGACTAGGTGTGGGATAACAACACGTTTACTGTTCGTTTGGACATTCTTCATTCATAACCCTGTTAAAGTAAATAGCCTCTCTGGAAAGTACCGCAATTTATGTCAAAAAGTATTAATAATCAATCGGGCAACTGGCCATTTCCGAACAATTCATGTACTGTTAGCGAACATATCCGCGCATTATGTTCATATAATTGCTTAGTTTTCAATAAGGGGGATATACGGCACTTCCTTTGTCCGCTCCCTGTACCCAAACTGATTGTATGTTCCTGAATTACGTCCTGATCGCCTGGCGGAATATGAATAAAAACCGCTTTCATACCCTCCTGAACATTGCAGGGCTTGCCGTTGGCATCGCCTTTACCTGCATGATTATGGCGCATGTATGGAATGAGCTTCAGGTGAATAAGGATCTCAAAAACGCCGACCGGCAGTTTATCATCCGGAGCAGGTGGAAGGATCCGAATATGGGATTTGACCTGGCGACAGCCGGCCCATTGCCCCGGGTATTGAAAGAGCAATACCCTGCGCTGGTAAAAAACTATTACCGATGGGATGGTGTTACGCTCACCATACATGGCGATCAGAAAGATTTTAAAGAAAATGTACAAATCGGCGACAGCACCTTTCTCAATATGTTCGGATGTAAAGTACTGGCAGGCAACGCATCCAATGCGCTGTCAACGCCCAATTCCATGATTATGACCGAACAGGTGGCCATCAAATACTTTGGCACAGTGAATGCCATTGGCAGATCTGTAGCAATTGAGAACATGGCGGGGCAAAGGCAGGCGTTTATGCTGACGGCTGTGATCCGGCCTTCGCCTGATAATGCGGCTACTGATCTCATTTCCAACTACAGGAGTGGCATCATTCTGCCAGAGAGTAGCATCGGCTATTTCGGGAGAAAGATTGAAGACTGGAAGAATGTTTTTATTGTAGGTTATGTAGAATTACAACCAGGTGTACAAGCTAGCCAGTTATACGCGCCTATTAAGAAATTGCTGAAAGAAAACACTGCTGCAAATGTATATGAAAACCTGACACCCGAGGTGGTTAGTGTACGGGACAACTATCTTAACCAGAATAATGGATTAGTCAGAAGAATGTTGTTCACCCTTTCAGGTATTGGTGTATTTATATTGTTGATGGCGGTGATCAATTTCGTCAATATCTCTGTGAGCCGTGCTGCTTCGAGGATGAAAGAAATTGGTATGAGAAAAGTACTGGGTGGCAAAAAACAACAGCTAATCATGCAGTTCCTGACAGAGTCAATGATCGTTGTTGCGATCGCGACTGTGCTGGCCTGCTGCTGTTACATCCTGATGGCACCATTGTTTGCACAACTGGTTGGTAAATCGCTACCGGCATTAGGTGATTTCCCGGTTTATTTTGTGGCTTACCTGCTGCTGTTTGTCTTCCTGACGGGCCTGGCCGCAGGCTTATACCCCGCATTTGTATTGTCTGCATTGCCTTCATTGAACAGTTTAAAAGGGACCTTACAATCAGTAAAAGAGCATATACTGTTGAGGAAATCGCTGGTTGCTTTTCAGTTCTTTACAGCGTTAGTGGTGTTGATTGGAGCGTTTATTATTACGAAACAGGTGCAATTGTTTTTTAGTAAAGGGATTGGATATGACAAAACATTTGTGATCAGTGCACAGGTACCGAGAGACTGGTCACCGGCGGGCGTCGCCTGGATGGAAGGTATCAGGAAGCAGCTGGCCGAAAGCCCGGTAGTCAAAGATGTATCGTTGTCCTACGAGATCATGGATGGCAATAACGGGGGAAGTCTGAATGTCTTTCCACCAGGAGGCGATGCGACTACGGCGATCGCCGCATTTCAGTTTAGTACCGACAGGCATTTTGCGGGCACATTTCAGGTGCCGATGGTAGCAGGCGAATACCTGGGAAGAGAGGGTATGCCGGTAAATGTACATACAATTGTGGTCAATGCAAAGCTGGCAAAGGCCCTGGGATATAATGATCCGGCAGCGGCCATTGGGCAACAGGTGAAATTTGCTGAGTTGCAGGATGCCTATACAATAGGCGGCGTAACGGAGGATTTTCATTTCCAGTCCATGCAGCAATCCATCGCGCCTATGGTATTCTTCCCGTTGGAGGCCTTTAACAGCTACCGATATTTTATCATTAAAATAAAAGGGAACAATGTACCTGACGCCTTGAACCAGCTGCAGCAACAATGGGCTACTCTTATGCCGGGTGCACCATTTGAATATCAATTCATGGATGAAAGTCTGGCAAAGATGTATAGAAGTGAAATCCAGTTAAAGAAAACAGCCTATACGGCCACGGTACTTGCATTGGTAATAGCCTTGTTGGGCGTAATTGGACTGGTATCCCTCACGATACAGAAACGAACCAGGGAAATGGGCATCCGTAAAGTGCTGGGGGCATCTGTCAATAGCATCATTGCACTGTTTATCAAAGACTTTATGTCAGTGATGATCATAGCGAGTGCGCTGGCCTGTCCGGCGGCCTGCTACCTGATGCGCTACTGGTTAAACAGTTATGAATATCACATAGAAATTACGGCCATGCCTATCGTAGCGATCATTCTATCATTAGGACTACTAACGTCTGTGATAATTGTGCTGCAAACATTAAAAGTGGCGTTTGCCAATCCTGTAAAGAGTTTAAAGACGGAGTGATCAAAAGTTAAATATTGTTTTTTTTGTGAAGGCCGCTGTTTTTACAGTGGCCTTTTTATATCCTGTTGATAATCATGTATCCTTTGTTATACGAAAGTAAATTTATAAAAAGTGGATTTATTCAATAACTTTACATTATAATTTAATGTAATACACTGGTCAACATCCCTGTGCCATATCCCTATACCTACAACTCCCTCAGAACAAGGTTCGGATAAACTTGTGCTGGAAAACCTGTGTGTTCCCTTTTTGCACCATAACATTTAAGAATGAGTGAACAAAACAAATTGTTGGTAAACAGGCTGTTACTTGCCTCTTTACTGTTGTTCGTAAGTAAGGTCTCACCTGCGCAATGTACGACTGACCCGGCGTCGGGAACGGTAGTGAGTATGGCTGGTGTGTATACAAACGACGACGGTGATGCAGCTACCCGCCGGGACAAAGAGAACGGTATAACCGACAAGGCAGATGTATTACATGGGATTGAAAATGTGGCGGTTAGTATTTCTGATGTGTATGCAAATGAGTATGGTCATGCTACTACCCGCCGGGACAAAGACAACGGTATAACCGGCAAGGCAGATGTATTACATGGGATTGAAAATGTGGCGGCTGGTATTGGTGAAAGGGGAACGACCTATATCGCCGGTGCTGCTACGTCTGCTGACATCGCGCTGGCCACGCTGCGTATCGCCAAAACGACGGATGGCGCCGAACCAGCTACGAACGGTGCGGTAGTGATCAGTATGGCTGCAGGGTACACAGCTGGCAGCAATATCACTGTTTCTTATACTGTAGCAGGTACTGCCATGAATGGTACTGACTATAAAACCCTGTCAGGTACCGTGGTCATTCCCGCCGGTGCTAACAGTATCACTCTCCCGATCGACGTGATTGACAATTTTAAAATAGACGGTACAAGAACTGTGACGCTCACACTCGTCAGCGGTACGGATGGTACGAGCACCTTCCTGCCTGGGAATGATTATACCACTACTGTCAACATCACAGATAATGACGTGGCCAGTTTCCAGGCATGGAAAGTAGCCAGCCTCCCGGCTACTTCCAGGGACGGTAAAGTACAGCCTGGTGAAATTATCACTTACAAGATCTACGTAAGGAATACCAGCAATGCGGCTATCGGACCATTGACTGTCACAGATAAGATACCAGCCAATACCAATTGGGAAAGTGGCTGGCAACTCTCATCCGGTGTAGTTGGCTTACCCATCACTACGATACCTGCGGGAGGACTGGTGGAAGTGACATTCCAGGTGAAGACTTATGAAAACCTGGATGGGGTTGACTGGATCAACAACACCGCCTATGTATCGGATGGAATTAACAAACTGCCTACTTATGCCTGTGATCCCAAAACAGGCACCTGCGATACCATCACCAGGGTACCTGTGAGGGCTTCCAGGGGAGACCTGAGCATTACTAAAATGATGGCAGCAGAAGGGCCGTTCATGATTGATGATTACATCACGTACAAAATGGTCGTGAAGAACTTTGGTAATAGTACTTTCACCAATCTGGTGATGACCGATTCACTGCCTTATAACCTGGATGTGCCTAATAATACGACAACGACGAAAGGGAGTGTTGCCACGAGTCTGCAACCTAAAAAAGTAACCTGGTCGGTGAGTGAGCTGTTGCCGGGGGATAGCGTGGTCGTGACCTTTACCAGCCGTATAATGAGTGGTGAGGAGGTATTCAATACTGCATACGTAGTGGCCAATGAGGGTGAGGATGACTATTCGAATAATATTGCAATCAATAAAGAAGCGGTCATAAAGAAGGACCTTTTCTTTATAAATGCGTTCAGACCGGGCGGGGTGCAGAACAACCGGTTTGTCATAGTAGGAATTGAGAATTATCCGTCGGCTCACCTGCTGGTATACAGCCGGCTGGGGAATGTGGTGTACGAGTCCAGTAAATATAATAATGACTGGGGCGGCGATAATCTTTCGACTGGTGAATATATCTATAAAGTGATTGTGCCCAAAAAGGCGGGGAAAGTGACTTATACGGGAACAGTGCTGATTATCAGATAGTTTAGAGATTTATAAAGGCCGGCTTTGTGGGAAGCCGGCTTTTTTATGCGCTGACGGGATTGTAGTAATAGTAGCGTGGGTGTAAATAATCCGGGCATCTAAATAAAGATGGTATTGACCATTAATATATATCAGTCCGTTAGGGTCGTTGATCCAATTTTTGATAGCGGTAAAATGATAGGCTGGACGCTGAATGTTATCTACCTGGGCGTAGGTTACAACGGGCAACAGGCAGCATAACAGGTGGAATAATTTCATGATGGGCTGACATTTAATTGTATCATTAAGTTAAACAATGTTTAACTTATTTAACATGGGAAAAATTACGGGAACGGGCTAAAATATTGTAAATTTAGATAACAGATTCCACTGATTATTTGCAGCTGTTTTACAGATTGAAATCATTTTCTTCCGCATGCTTTTTGCATAAATTTAGTAGAACAATGTAGAGGGCAGCAGCCATTATTGATTGATCAAAACTTTGTATTATGAAAACGATGCTTATTCCCGTTGATTTCTCCGCAACAACAGAAAATACGATTCGTTTTGCCAGCGAGTGGGCCAACCGGTTTGGATACAATCGGATTATCCTGTTAAAGACGTTTTATGATAATGTGTTTGACAACATTGCAGTATCTGCGGAATATGCGCCTGTGAGCCAGGATTTCAGGTGGCAGGAGAGAAAAGAAAGCACGGAGAAACTGGATAATATGGCCGATGAACTCAGTGCAAGATTTGGTGAAGGAATGACGGTATTGACCGCGATTAGTGAAACACCGCTGTTAAGGGCCATCAACGAGACTATCCGTGAAGAAGGGGTCGACATGGTGCTGTTGGGTAGTGATAATTGCCGGTCATCTGATAATAGTTTTATAGCGGGGAATATCATCAGTATTGCAAAGATCTCTCCTGTGAAGGTGTTGGTAATACCATCTGACTATGCTTACAGACCTGTTCGGGATGTACTGCTGCCGTGTGACTACCGGGTCATGCATAACCTGGCGAAGCTGAATGATCCGAAGGATGCTGCGATGGCAAAGGATGTACAGTTACATGTGCTGAATGTAGATGCAAAAGAGCGGTACCTGAATCCGGATGAGGATTTTAAGAACCTGGAGGCGCATTTACATAGTTATCTGCAGAATTTTAAGCATGATATTAATTATAGTAATGAGAAGAATATCATTGACGGAATTATTAAGTATACGAATGTGAATGATTTTCAATTGATCATTTCACTCCCGGGAAAACATAGTTTCTTATATTATCTGACGAATAAGAGTATCTCTGAGGCACTCTGCAGAAATTCGAAAGTACCGGTAATGATATTAAAATAAATACCTGATTGGTTACTAAAACAAAAAGGTGTACCGAATTAAATCGATACACCTTTTTTGTAGCTATGATGATTCTAAAACACCCTTGGATTAGCCATCCTCACTTTGAATCCGGGGAAAGTATATCCTATTGATACTTCATGCGTACCGCTACTATACCCATTCAATGGGCCGGTGGTTATATCATAGGCATATCCCACCCGCATATTCTGTACGGGAAAAAGTTCAATTGCTGCGACTACGGCATTGCTGTAAGCCAGTTTGCTTTGTAAATAATCCTTGTCATACAGGTTTACTCTTGTGCGATAAGAACCGCCCAGCCAGATAATGTCTTTGTAGAGGATGAATGTATTCAAGTCCAGGCTGGTAGGTCCTCCTAAGTCATCTTTCAGCAGGAAAGAAGGCTTCAGCTGGAAATCTTCATTCAATGGCAGTAATACGCCTGCAGTGAGGTAGTAGTGCATTTTGGATTGTGGCACCAGTTTGTACTTCCCGCTTTTCAGGTAGTTCACGATCATATTATCTACCGAGAATCCGGCAAAGAAACGATCATTGGCAAAGTACACTCCTGCCCTGGCATCTGGTGATAAAGTGCGCTGAACACCTGCCGGCATACTGGTTTCAGGGTCATTGGTGACCAGTTCGGCGGTATTGATGCTCTTTTGTAAGAGACCAAAGCTGACACCGAAGGCGAGCCTGGAGCTACCATCTGCATTGAGCCGAATGCGGTAGGCGTAACTACCATAACCGCCCAGGGTACTCTGAGCGCCCAGTTTGTCGCTGGTGAGCTGGAAAGCCAGACCAACGTTATCACTTGCCACAGCTGCATCCACCGCTACTGAAAATGTACGGGGAGCACCGCGGATGCCCGTCCACTGACTGCGATAGAAACTATGCGCATTCAATTGCTCCTTGTAGCCAGCATATGCGGGATTGATGTAAATCCCGTTAAACATATACTGGCTGTACTGTGCATCCTGCTGGGCCTTCAGTGTCAAAGACCCTGCGAATAATAAGCCTGCAATTAAAAATATCTTCTTCATGGTTTTCAGCGCTAATCACATTAATTGTTAAAGTTCCTTACCAGTGTAGTGTATCCTTTGATCACTTCCCATCCTGAACTAGCTGTGCGCCTGATACGCAGCAGATAGAAATAAGTCCCTTCGTTCAAGCCATCTCCTTTCCATGTATTCTGGTAATTCTTTGCTCTAAATACTTCGTTACCCCAACGGTTTACGATGATCAGTTCTGTTTCTGCATATTGATTCAGGCCTCTGATCTCGAATACATCGTTTCTGCCATCACCGTTCGGTGTGAACAGGGTTGGTACGGTGATCTCTGCGAATGATGTAGAGATCCTGACAGTGGCTATGTTGGTAGTTTTACCATCAGCGGTTTTCACCTGGTAGGTGAAGGTATCGTCACCGGTGTAACCTGTAGCAGGTGTATAGGTGATGGTACCGTTGCTGTTTACAACGACTGAACCGTGGGTAGGCTGATCGATGATTGTAACAGACCCGGTTTCGAAGGTCGATGTGCCGGCGCTGTCGTTTGCGAGGACGTCGATATCGAGTGGTGTGTTGGCAACAACAGTTAAGCTGTCGTTTACAGCTACCGGATTGTTAGTGTTGTCGGGTGTTACGGAAACACCTATTGTTACGCTGGTTTCGTTTCCTTTATCATCTTTGACGATGACAGTGAAGGTATCGGTGCCGGTGTAGCCAGGTGCTGGTGTGTAGGTGTAAGTTCCGTCTGGATTTACGACTACTGTACCGTGGGCTGGATCGGTGCCTCTGTCGAAGGTGATCGGATCGCCGTCTGGATCGTTTGCGGTGATGGTACCGGAAACGGGGTGATCCTGTTCGGTGGTCGCGGTTTCTCCCCCGGTTACTACGGGTGCTTTGTTCGGTGTAGTAACGGTTACGGTAACAGGCACGCTGGTTTCGTTCCCTTTATCATCTTTGACGATGACAGTGAAGGTATCGGTGCCGGTGTAGCCAGGTGCTGGTGTGTAGGTGTAAGTTCCGTCTGGATTTACGACTACTGTACCGTGGGTTGGATCGGTGCCTTTGTCGAAGGTGATCGGATCGCCGTCTGGATCGTTTGCGGTAATAGTACCGGAAACGGGGTGATCCTGTTCGGTGGTCGCAGTTTCTCCCCCGGTTACTACAGGTGCTTTGTTCGGTGTAGTAACGGTTACGGTAACAGGCACGCTGGTTTCGTTCCCTTTATCATCTTTGACGATGACAGTGAAGGTATCGGTGCCGGTGTAGCCAGGTGCTGGTGTGTAGGTGTAAGTTCCGTCTGGATTTACGACTACTGTACCGTGGGTTGGATCGGTGCCTTTGTCGAAGGTGATCGGATCGCCGTCTGGATCGTTTGCGGTGATGGTACCGGAAACGGGGTGATCCTGTTCGGTGGTCGCGGTTTCTCCGCCGGTTACTACCGGTGCTTTGTTCGGTGTTGTAACGGTTACGGTAACAGGCACGCTGGTTTCGTTCCCTTTATCATCTTTGACGATG
>NZ_JBCNKF010000019.1:0-161911 GCF_039596155.1 Chitinophaga sp. | reverse complement strand
GGATCTATTTGAAAAACTTTCCTTCTCAAAACGATTACCCAAAAATCAATATAGGGCGACCCTTAAAATGCTATATAACTCAAAAAAATGAGAGGGTGCCTCATTTACTTATGAGACACCCTCTTCTATTTTAACCTCTGTTAGCTTAATAGATGTTTCTTCTCCATCTGGTCAGTATGCCATTAAGCGATTAATCTTATGCTTATAGCATATTTTATCATATAAGAGACTCACTGTCGAACAACATGCTTCCCTCTATCACCTACCTGATGAGTATGCACTTGTAGATAGTGCATATGACGGTACGGTAGGTTTACATGTTTGCCCACAGGCATTATCTCCTGAAGCATTTGCAGCGCACTTCAAACCATCCTGAGCAAAGGTGCGGGTTCAATTCCACCCTGAGTACTGCCGTTACCTGGTTACCTGAAATATACTTCTTATGAAAATGCATTACAATGAGACATAACCTTTGAAGAAGTTGAAACATAGAGATTCATCCGCATTGCTGTCATGAAAATATGGACCATCAGGTCAACCTGATCCATCGCTGATCTTTAAGACCAATTCGTCCCGGGATAACACCATTAATCCAGTGTAATACAGCACCTGCTTGTACCAGCTGTCAGGAGTTATCAACACTGTATGCCAGCTATAATGCTACCTATCCTGGGCTGGCACCTGCTTATGAGGATACGAGTAGTCTGCAGCAACAGAAGAACAAGCTGTTTGCCGCGTATATCAATAATGCTACGGGGTATAATTATCAGGCGTGGCAATATTTTGCATTCAGGGATACCTGTGCGTTGTCTCAATTAACGGATTCTGTAGCTGTATGCACCACTGCCAATACGGTTCTACACTCCAGACCTATAACAGGAATGGTTACAGTAGTGTCTTTTATGATATAATTAATACAACAGATAATGGTATGCTGCTCGCGGGGCAAATCAAAAACGCTTCTGGGAATTATGACGCATATCTTGTGAAAACAACTGCAACAGGGCAGGTAAGCTGGGCAAAGACCTATGGTAATAATGGAAATGATTATTTCAATAGGATTCGCATTATTGGCGATAGTGGCTATATTGCACTGGGTACTACCAGTGTTGGTGTTACTAATTCTGCATTTATTGTCAAATTACAGTCTAATGGTGATACGACCTGGAGTAGGGTACTTAATGATAGCAAGGGTATAACCGGACAGGATATTATACAGACAGTTAGTGGATATGTCATGGCATTAAGGCATAAGACACTTTCTGGTCATGTCAGTGGCCTGGTGGTGTCATTGAAACCTAATGGAGATGCTCGTTGGGCATATATACTGGATTTGAAAGGAAATGGTAATGAAGGCTATTCAATCGTTCAGAATAAAGACACACTGGTGATGGTAGGATGTTCCTTTGCGAATATTTTCAAGACTTCGATGTATAATATGGTAGCGACCAAACTGTATTTATCGACGGGAAACGTCATCCCTAATTCTACCATTATGAGTTTCAAATAGATTTTAAGAAAACTAAAATTCAGGAAAATAGTACTAACTTATATTCATTGAGAAATGGATATATAAAAGCAAACCTGATGAGGTTGATAGAAAGGATGCGAGTGCAGTTATGGATGTATACAATATTGATGATAATTGCAAAAAGACTACCGTCGGTTTTGGAAAACAGTTTGATAAGACACAATATGTAAAGATGGAGATGGTTGGCTATATTTCTGGGTATGATATTCAATTTACATCCTACGAAAAAAATTGAGCAAAAAATCGACTCTTATTTGTCGTCTTTAAACGCTACGGCAGGTATTAAGGATCCTGAAATACTTATTAATATGTCGACTCCGACATTTTTTAAGGAAAAATATAGACCTGATTTCGAGAAAAAATTAAAAAAAAGATTTGAGGAAAAAGTACAAATCCAGTGGCAGTTTTTTCAGGTAAAAAAGGAAACAAAAAAAGAACATAATGCTAATATTTCAATTACAATTAAAAAATAATGAAACACTTTTTATTACACTCAATTTTTTTTATTTGTTGTTTTTGTCGGGCAGTTTCTCAAGATACTGCAACAGTTTCCTTTCTTGGAAGAAATGTAACGATATTACCCAGCGACGGTAGTGTGAAATGGTGTGCCAACAACCCAGAGAATAACGATACAATAATATCCCTAGGAGCGGATAAATATTTTTATCTGAAAAGATCAAATAACGATAGCCTTCCAGTTTTAACTGGACAACTTGGGTTATATAAAATATCCGATCAACTTATTTTATTTCGCGAGGGATTTTGGATTGTAGAAGATGAAGATCGGAAGATAATGTTTTCTAATAATCATGAACCTGATCAAATAATATTGGAATATCCTGTTAGTACAGAACCGGCAAATATTAATATGCCCCAACGCAAAAAAAGTAGGAGTAAAAGGGGTGGGAAAGATATTTGAGAAAGAAGTGAAAATTTAGTGAAGTGTAGGTAAGGAAACCGTTCTTTACCTGCATTTTTTTTGATACTTAGTATCCGTTTGAACTAGGAATTAATATAAGAGAAATGGTCTTAGAATAGCGAGCAAAAGAGACATTTTCGTATAATAACGAGGATTTTTTCTAATTATAATTTTTAAAATAACTATATGGGTATCAGCACTCCCGATGACTTCTTTACCCACGTTTCCCAATGAAAACCGAACTCCTCACACTCCGCAAAATCAATTCGTAGTAACAACGAACCTACAGAATATGTTGCAAGAGAAAATATTACCTTTGAAGCCGGTTTCGTAAGTATTTAAATGCGTATGAAAATTGTTTAAGTGATTTGGGACTTGAGCAGGAATGTAATTTTATTTGTAGTTCCCAGTTTTAGATACCAGAGCGGTAGTAGCTGTTTATGGAAGCTCTTATATTTAAAATCATTGTTGTCCGGGCAAACCGTTTTTAAACTCTTTTTATTCTATATTAATTGATGAGACAATATTACATCCATTTACTACAAGACAATCTATAAATAAAGCAACATGAATGGAGTTCACAGTTTTTATCGAGAGGATGGACATTACGTAATAAGGGAAAATAACACTAATGATATTATTCTAATTAGCAATGGGTTAGATCTTGATTGGAAGCCTGATCCAACTATTATTAACCCATATATTCCTAAAAAATAGCAAAAATGAATAAAGTTGAGAATCTATTTATAGAAAAAGCAATTGATGTATGTGGAATTATTGTTTATTCAAAAAAAGAAACGTTGGATTTTATCGAAGCGTGTAGAAATTTTGAAATTGGTATTCTTGGAATAGATGCATTTTTTATAGCAGAAAAAATGACTCAGCCAAGAATGGAGGATAGCATAAATTATTCAAGATATACAAAGGATAAGAATATTTATTATAGTGCATTGGAATTTATTTCAGAACGAGACGATAATCTATTTTTTGAAATAGTATGTGATTACTAGAAAACATCAATTTATTATTGAGCAGTTTTGCGCTATAGTTATTTTATTTAAATCATAATCTCAGCAATGCATCTAGAACTGATTTCATAATTGCTATTTGGATTTTTTGGGAAAGTGTTAAGTTAACTGTGTAAACTATCGTTCTTAGATTTGAAGGTTGCATCGTTCTTGACCAAAGCTATTGATAAATTGTAATAACATATTGGGCCATTCCCTTTGGGGCATGGTCCATTTTTTGCAATTGGACTAAGATTGTTAAAAGTTGTAGGTAGTGTGTATTAGGTACTGTAAATTTTAGGGGCAAATAGTGGCACGTTGACATTTTTTAATCACAGACGATGAGAATAACAAGCGGTTACCAAATGGTGTACCTTTAAAAAAAAGGTCTTTCGCAATTATACCCCTGGTACAGATCTGACGACGAATGCAGTTGTAAAAAATATCGAAGCTTCCTTTTCTATCACCTTTAAGAAGAGCCAAAAGAGAAAGAACATTTTACGATTTCAAAGATAATATATGTCTATAACTAAAAGTTATTTTTTTCTTCCTCCTTGATTCTCCAGTTTTATGAAAGGCTTTGCATAAGAATGAATTAAAATCTAGGAGAAAAGTATAATTTAAAACCGATTTTTGGGGAATTAGGACTTTTAGGGAAAACGGTACTTTTAAAATTAAAAAATAATGGAATTATTAGATGAATTAAATAAATATTATCCTGATGACAGGAGAATATTTGTAGAGAAAGTTGATTTTGTAGGTGAGACTCCCTATTTAATCTTAAGATTTAAATTGGCGGATTATATTGATGAAGAGGATGGTGTAGATCAACGCTGGAAAGTAAATATAAAAGGATTTAAAGAAGCAAACATTAAAGCAGAAACCTCTACAAGTGTTGAATGTGAAATGGAGCATCCATTATCTTGGCAATACCAGGATACAAATACAAGTTTGTACTTTAGAGGAGTGCCGGAGGACATATGGAAGTTATATTATGATTTGACTCTATTGCATAATAAATTATTTGAGTATTATTTAGAGGTTGATCGTTTTTTAAATCCAGTATACTTCGATAAGTTATTAAATGCAGGTGCAGGACTTATAGCGAAAGGGCCGCATCGACTTATGTTAGAATATGCAGCGTTATTGGAAAAGCATAATGTTAAAACGAGTATGATATTAAATAAGGGATTGAATCAGGACTTGGACAATTCACCTCTTATTGTAATGTTTATTGCGAAAACGTATATTGTAGCGGAAGAATATAATGCAATAAGACTATTATAAAATCACATAAGCGTAGCATAAATTTCGTTATTATAATACAACTGTCGGAAATAAGCACTATTTCAGAGAACTTTATAAATGATCGAAATAGAAATTGTTTTGGTATTATTCTTAAAAAGCTTCAATAATTTTAAATATTTTATAAAGAGCACGGGATCCTACCGGATTCTTTCAATTCATGTTTTGCCTTCTAAATTTATTGTTATTTGAAGGTGAACAGAGAGGTCGCTCCTGGCATTGAGGCAACTCCAATAAACCCCAATCCACCGATAAATATTTCATTAAAAAAAGGATAATATGCGATTCCCAATTTTGATTATATCATTTATATCAATATTTTGTATTTCAACAAATGCCCAGGTTATTAAAGAAATGCCTGATCTTCCGCCAATTCCAATGCCAGCTGATAGTTCTGATCCTCATGATGGTAAGGATCCTGGAATGATTAATCCTCCAATTCCGCCTGGTTTTCCGGGAGGGACTGATTCATTGGTCGTTTATTTAAAACGGCATATAAAGTTGCCACTTCTAAAATCAAATAATAATAAATTTTTCTGTTTGATTGTAGGAATTAAAATTGATTCCTGTGGTAATTTTACAGAAGTTCAAACATATTGGGCACCGGAAAACGAGTGGCCAGAAATGGAAGAACTAATCAAAGCAGCAATAAAACAAATGCCCCAGTGGATTCCTAGGATGTCATACGATAGAAAAGAACAGTTAAAGTCAATTGAATCTTTTGTATTTTATGCACAAAATAATCATCTTGTATTCGAAGGGGATCGAAGGTACTTGCAAATTTTTTAGATAATTGGAATTTAATAGATGATGGGAGTATTCATTGTATAGGTACGGCCTGGCTGCACCTGTATTATTCCCGAGTGGTAGTATATCTTTAAAGTCTTTATTTTTTTTTATACAATGAAAAGTGTTTTTGTTGGAATGTTTGTGGATGCGACTGTTCAAACAGTTTTTCAGGTGGTCGCTAATGGCAACGTACAAATCGATAAATACGATTATTCGAGTATGGAAGCAAACTTTTTCTTTTTCAAATCCATTTTTGACAGTTGCAATTGGTTCTGGTCCGGAGTATACTGCAGAGAGCGGAATTTCTAATTCTTCATTGGTAAATAAAACCGCTACTCGTTGGGGCCTTGAAACTTTTGTAGGAGGAACTTTGAATGTCGCTGCAGGAAAAGGAGCAAGTGCGATGACCCCAGATTTGGGCAAGGTAACAGCAAAGGCAGCTTCTTTCTTTTGGGGTAATTCATATGGAAATATATTTATTAATAGTTATGATGAAAAAATATAAAAGATGCTTCTAAAAAAAGCCAATGAGATGAAAAGTAATGAGAAAGTTCTAATGGTGGTTTTGGCGATGGCCCTTATTGCTTTTGGCTTCTGGATGGGAAACAGGCGAGCAAACAGGCTCTATGAATATGGCTATTGGACAAAAGGTGTCATTTTTGAACTGGGTACCGATTATAAAGGAAGATCTGCCTTTAATTACGAATTCTATGTTGGTGGAAAAAAGTATACTAGTCAGGCTTCTGGAGTTGGGATACGTCATGGAGCGTTTCAGGACTTTATCGGTAAATCGTTTCCTGTAGTTTACAATTCAAAAGATCCAATGGAATGTAACATGTTGGTGCGACCCAGTGATTTTTCATCTCATGGAAGAGAATTACCTGATAGTTTATTATGGGTTTTAGGTTGTATGGAAAAATGATTGGAAGTACTATGTAAAGATTGCAAAGGAAACACAATCGTTATCTCATTATGATTTTGATGAAATACCAGGTTATACAGAAGTGAAGAGTTCTTGGCAAAATTTTGAAGGATCATTACTTATGCAACAGATGTAGTTCTAAATACGAATGGTAGAATGTTATTTAATCTGAGTGGTGTAGATCATGATTTCGCATTAACGATAAAATCAAGTCCTTGGCTTTATGATCAGTTAGCAGAATATGGAGGTCGTAGCCTATGGGAGGAAAGCAAGATTACAGAATGGGCGCTTAGCCGAATTCTAAATAATAAAAAGCTATTAAAACATACTGAATTTTACGAGGGAGGAGAGACAGTTGATATTAAACAGTTGTTGAAAAAAAGTTGTAGGATCAAGTAGTGGAAACGTAACATGGAAATGTCAACGCGCCACTACTTGCCCCTACATTTAAAAGACAAAACCCACACTGGTAATTTAAAAGTGAATCTAGAAGGGGCTCAAGGCATTGAGCCAACTTTAAAGACAGATAACCCTTCTGTAAATATTTCATTAAAAAAAGGATAATATGCGATTTCTACTTTTAATTATATTAGCTACATTATCATTCTGTAAATCAATAAATGCCCAGTTTATTTCAGAAATGCCTGATCTCCCAGCAATTCCAACAAAAGATGATAATCCGAACTATCCTGTTGGTAAAGATCCAGGGATGATTAACCCTATTATTCCAGCTCATTTTCGAGGGGGGACAGATTCATTAGTCGCTTATTTAAGGCGCCATATAAAATTACCACTTTTAAAATCAGATAACAGGAAAATGTACAGTTTGATTGTGGCAATTAATTGGATTCTTGTGGGAAGACAACAGAAGTTGATACACCTTGGGAGACTGAAAATGAGTGGCCAGAAATGGGAGAACAAGTAAAAATAGTGATAAAAAAAATGCCAGATTGGATACCAGCAACGTCGCAGGATAGAAAAGATCGGTTTAAGTCACTTGAAGTTTTTGAACTTTACGCACAAAATAATCATCTTGTAGTTGAGATAGCTAGAAAGTACTTTAAAATCTATTAGACATTAAGATTTAAGTACTTGATACCTTTGTCGTGATTTAATCAAGTTTTAAATTGTCTAGGTACTGTTCTTTTGAATATTGACCTAAAAAGACGATTTGAACGCTAGTTATAAAATAGCAAGGCGATTGTTGCATTAGTTTTAAGCAATGATATAAATAAGTAATAAGCCCCGGTCTGCTCTGGGGCTTATTATTTTGTGCAAACGCCTTCTATAATACTCCGCAAAAAAATCCATACTCCAACTACTATTGATTATTTGTTGCCTGATCAATGGCTGATTTGTCCGGGTTGGTAACTATTCAACAGCCGAAATAGGATCAGATACATACTATCAAGAACAACGGATACAATTTATTTATAAAAATTACAAGTTTAATGGTTTGGCGGATTTTGGAAATTATCATGCAGGATATATGGGGATTCAAGCAGGAGTACCTGAATCTGATCAATACATGTGGGCTGGGCTAGGTGAGTTGTCTAAGTTTCATAGTAATTTCTTGGAGCGAATTAAACAACTTGATGAGGGACGAGCTCCATATGGAGATCAACCAATAGACTATCTTTGGAATAGACAAGGAATGAAAGATTCTAAAGCTAATTTAATCCAGAATCCTACTATCCATGGATCCAATTTTGCAATCTATCCTTAAAAGTAAAAAATATTTTCATGAGAATTTTTATAGGGCAATTGGTTCTTTTTGTAACTATTCTTTTTTGTTTTTGTTCGAGTTTTAGTGACTATAGTTACAAAAATGCATTTAATTTAGAGATGTTTGTATGGACAATCTTTCTCGTGGGGTTGGGGATATGGACATTATGGTCGCCAAGGTTAGCTTTTATTTTTATTTTGATTTACTATTCATGTACTGCTATCTATAGATTCTTTATTTTAGAAATTGATATACTTTTGTATGTTCTGTGGCATATTATTTTTATCATTACTATGTGCTTGTCGATATCGGGGGCATATGCTACAAAAAGGGAAAAAAAAGGAGTTAATAATGAGCAGATATTGAAAATTTTCTTTAAAAAGTTAATGAATGATTAACGTCGATTTTAGTTTTAATTTTAGACAGAGTAACTTGGTAAATTGTTATTTTAAATAAATTAGGATCCAAGTTTACAGTGATTCACAATCATGGTTAAATAGCAGTGAATTCTAGTTAATAATTGTTTCCATAGTGGTGTTAGTTCTTAAGTCTATAGATTTTCCATTATTTTTAGATGGAGATTATGTAATTATTAATTGAGTTAAGAAAGCCTGGTAGCCACCAGGCTTTCTTATTTAAGGATCTCCTGCTGTGCAGATTTAGCAAGGAGGGCATCGCAGAGTGGGATAAAAGTACACGCGATGATGGATGCATTTAGCGGAGTTACTGAGTTTATCAGGATCACAGCAGCTAAAGAGCATGACAGGAAGTTCCTGTATCATTTGAAATTACCTGCCGGTAGCTGGTTGGTATTTGACAAAGCATATAATACTTACCACCATTTTGCCAAATGGACTACGCAAAAAGCATGGTTTGTGAGTCGCATGAAAGATAATGCAGTCTTCCAAGTAACCAAAGTATTGATAGATAAAACCAAACGAAAACAGTCGATTGGCGTGATAAAGGAACAATATATTACTGTCGGAATTAAAACAAATGGA
The DNA here is from genome assembly GCF_039596155.1 of Chitinophaga sp. Lineage (GTDB taxonomy): Bacteria > Bacteroidota > Bacteroidia > Chitinophagales > Chitinophagaceae > Chitinophaga. The sequence goes on along the minus strand of NZ_JBCNKF010000019.1, from coordinate 152,711 downwards.
ACGGTAACAGAACGGCTAAAGCTGCGGCGGGTAACTTATAAAACAAAGGAAGGAAAGAGGTTGGTGTATATCACAAATGATTTTACACTGCCAGCATCAAAAATCGCTACTATTTATAAAAACCGCTGGATGATAGAGTTGCTCTTTAAACAGATCAAGCAGAACTTCCCGCTACGATACTTTTGGGGAGAAAGCGATAATGCCATCAAAATGCAGGTTTATTGCGTACTGATCGTTCAATTGCTAATGGTTGTAATCCGTAAAAAAGCAAATACCAAAAAATCATTTGCAAATATGATTACGGTAATCCGGTTACATTTAATGAGTTATGTAGGCCTGTTGGAGTTCATCAAAGACACTTATAAGGCTTGGCGGAAAACTCATAATGCGTCGTTTGATTTTTCAACCTAGAAAATATGGGGGAGCTACCCCATATTTTTAACACATAATATTTACCCTTGCATGCCTTGACTACAAAGCATACAAGGATCTTTTAACCCGGTTTTACACGGAAAATAATGATATTATTATTATTATTATTTATTCAAATTTGACAAAACAGCGTTAAGTTTATTTTATGAGAATTATTTTAGGACAACTGGTTCTTGTATTAACTATACAATTTTGCTTTTTTTTAAGTTTTAATGATTATCGTTTTCCAAACCATATTAATATTGAAATACTAGTGTGGACGATATTATTATCAATAATGGGAGTTTGGACAATCTGGTCTCCGAAACCAGCATTTATCATAATTTGGATTTACTATCTGACAACAGCTATCTATCGGGTTTATTTTTTGGAAATTGAAATTCTTTTATATTTTTTGGGCCATTTTTTTTTTATCTCTGTCATTAGTTTATCCATTTGGGGGGCATTTAGTAATGAAAAACGAATAATTGATTATAAATAATAAATTGAGAAAATCTTAATATTTATATGATTATGCGTTCAGCTAAGAGCATTTTTAAAATTTCGAACGACTCATTTTAGAAGTATATTAATGAAGGCTACTTGGATGAATGCAACAGATGATTCAGGTAGCCTTTCATGATCCTTATCGAAGCTTCTGAAAAAATTCAGCCACGTGAATGATCGTTCAACCTGCCACCAACCGGTTTATGAAACAAAACCTTTTACTGTCGGCGGTTTCTGAGTTATTTCTATATTCCATTTAGTACTTTTCAACAGTATCACTAAATTCACCCCTGTAGGCCATGTCAGTACGAATGAGCTTCATTCTTGAATTATTTTTTTTCTATTCTTCACAATAAGTCAAATCCACCTACTGAGTCATGAATATCTGCTGCACTGACACTGATCGCTATTGGTAAGCCCAGACTATCCACCGCCAGGTGCCTTTTTCGTCCATTAATATGCTTTCCGCCATCAATGCCTGTTTCAATATTTATAAATGGACTTTTTTTATACTCTGGCTATCAATCGCTGCTGCAGAAGGTGCATAATTTCGGCCCTGCCTCATTCGTTCTTTTCTTACAACCTTACTCATAACCTTTTCAAAGAATCCATTTTTCTTCCACTTGTTAAAATAATAGTAAACGATCTGTCAGTAAGGGAATTCGCTGCTTAAATTGCGCCATTGGCAACTCGTTCTGCAGATTCATAGAATAGCATTGAATATCTTTCGAAGACAATATTTACGCTTTCTTTCGTCTGTTAATAATTTTTCAATAGAATCGATAATGTCGGAGTTACGAGCTATAAAGAGAGAGTAGGAGCGAGCTTGAATGCTTTAGGTAATTTTGCTCTTCCTGCTTTAGAAGAACGTGGATTAACCCTTGGAGGAAATCTTATTGACAATGCTGAGTTAACACTTTTTAGAAGAGGAAATATAGGTGCTTTTTCAGAATTGGAAGTGCCGATGATATTAAAGGACGTGAAAAACGCTGCAGAAAGGGCTGGGGTTGGATTAAAAGGAGTGAGGCTTAGGGTTGATAGAGATATAAGTACAAAACCTAATTAACTATCTATGAAATATAGTGTTTTTTTAGTTTTATTTTGTCTTGCAGGTTTAAACAGGATGGAAAGTTAACTGGGATTCGCTTAACTGAGAAGAACTGCCTGTCATGTCATAGAGAGATACTATTAAATCCAACAATTATCGGAGCACTATAGTACAATAACCTTGTGCAAGATATTAGGTTGTAGCACACCTCATATAAATCACAACTATAAAATGACTCCTTGTATCTAAATATGAAACTAAATATTGTAGAAGGTATTTTTCCTCTGCAAACAGATCATCTCCTTATCAGTGGGATGCCTTTTTTCGGAAAACGCTTTGGTCACTTGCTGCACATGTTACTTTTTCTAAACATAAAGCATGTTAGGTCCTGTAATCAGGGGTAAGTAGATTTAATATTAATGAATTCAAAAGAATAGATCGTCTCAAATGTTCGAGCGTCCCCTTTTATATTTTTATATGGCTACGTCCGCACAAAAGGTAGGTGTGTTGAGTAATGTATTGGACGTGAGTAAGAATAAATTGGTCCGGAATAACTTATTACCTTTACGGATGCCGGTTTCCTGGATACAGATGCTTCGAAGCGATGACAAAACTCAATACCGTTGGAAATGAAATATCTAAGTATAAATCCGATTTATAAAAAACGTGAGCCATTGTTATTTCTTTGGCTATTTTTTAGCATTTTTTCTTGTCAAGTAGTAGCACAGAACCTTCCGTTTTGTAGTTTTCGGCAGCTAAGCCATGGGAAAAAAACTGCGGTAGTGGAAGAATTGAAGCTATATCCCGCGTTATTAAAGACTGAATATTTGAATCTTCCGATTGTAGACACCTTTTTGTCATTCAAAACTTGGATTCTTAACGATTCATTCAGAATTGAACATAAGGTGCCAAGCTATGGTTTAAGACTGTTCCGTGATTCGATAGCGGACACTTTAATAATAAATAACCAAAAATATGATTTAGAAAGAATTGTAAGGAAGCCCATAGTAGCTATTATCAGTAAAGTAGTAGCATTTAAGCTCGGCAGCAATAATTTCTTGTGTTTTAAAGTACTTAATGCAGGAGATGGACGCATTTTAACCTGCAATTTATTGATTTTTAACATAACTGATATTACTCATGTTGTGTGTTTAAATGAACTTGCAGATGTTCCAGGTGAAACTTGGATGGTAAAAGAGAACCTTATAACTGATTTGGATAATGATGGGGTATTGGAGGTGAATCTGGTTGACTCGTTAGAGGTAAGGCCATATTTGATTTATCCATCATTACTATTGAAATCAGATAAGCATTTAGTCTTGCGACAAGTTGAGGATATGAAATATTGCGTGGATTTACAGCAATCACGGTGGTACTTTGATATTGGCAAGCATTTGCAGGAATGTCGTATTTGTGATTTTGATTTTGATGAAGAGTCACAGGAAATGAGTTATTAATATCTCAAATCATAAAAAAATGATTCTAGTCACTATTGGCTTTGCTTATGGGTTTATTTTCTTGTAGTGATGGATATGTTACCAGAAGTAGTAACGGCCGGTGGCATTCTTCAGTAGAGATGAAGAAGGATAGTATAGAGAAAGCAGAGGTGTTGCATGTCCTAACTCAGGTTACTACTGATGATGTAACCAATTGATGAATCGTCTTGTTCAGAGTAGTTCTTTCAAATCTGTTTCGCAGAAAATGAGCTTGTTATTGCGGCGGGCGTCGATATTCCTTGTCATCAGATCCAGCCGACAGGATGAATACTCTGAGGGGACTAGTTTTTCCTGGAGGGGGTAGTGAGAGATATAATTTTACGTTAACAGATAAATTTATAAAATGGTGAATCCACGGTGGATGGTCATTCGAGCGATTGAAAAATTCGCCAACTTATAACTTCATAAATACAGCTATTCAAGTATGGGCGTTTTTTTTTGTTGACAGCTGCAATTGTTTCTGGGCTTGATTATACGACACAGAACAAATTTCAGATTCTTTATTTGGAAATAAGACCGCTTCTCGTTGGGACCTTAAGAATTTTGTAGGATGATTTCTGAATGTAGCAGCCGGAAAGAGTGCAAGTACGATGACTCCACATTTGGACGAGGCAACACGAAATGCGGCCTCTTTACGCAACCATGGGTTACTGGATGCTTTCTTTGCAAATTATTCAGCCTGAATCTCCTGACGCGGGAATATTTAAGGATTTACCAGCCTTCGGGGATCGGCCACGTAGAAGATAAATAACATTAAGCAATATGAGTAATAACTATATTAAAAAGATAATAACATTTAATTTAATAATTGGGCTTACAGGAATATCTGTATTATGGATGTTGATATTATTGATGCGAATGACTAAGAGATTTGTAAATATATTTTTTCTGTTACCCCATATAATTATTTATATGCTTTTTTTAAATGTTGGTTATTTTATTCTTTTAATTTACTCGGAAAAAATTGAAAAGGTTCTCAATGTTAAGTACAGTTTAAAGAGAATTTATTTATTAGCGTGTATTATAATTAATTTCTTGCTTGGTATAGCTTTGATTTTAGAGTTTTCTTTATATTGAAATCCTTCTTGTGTAAAAGCATTGTAGCTGATGTTGATTATTAAGGCTTGGTACTAAAAGTAGTAGAATAAATAAAAAGTCCCCGTTCGAATTAGGTAGGGGATTTTATTTAGTACCATCCGGGAACGGAACGGCATTTTTGAAGTATTCCTTATTGGAAAATATTGGGAGCTAAGAATGGTGGTGTAACTAAAATAGAATGGAAAAAATCTGGTATGGAACATGTAAATGAGTATAAATCATTGATAGAAAGCTTAAAGTTATTAGCTTGTTCTTATTATGAACAGGAACTACTACTGCCGGATTTTGTAGATGTACAGGATGAAGTATTAAATACTTTTTACGAAAGTTTTTTATTGTTACCTACTCTTATTGAAGGAGATTGTATGTCTATGCGAGGCATTGCAGCAATTGTTCGATTAAATAATTGGATAACTTTAGCGGAGCAAGATGAATCTTCGATGAATTTAGTATCTTTTAAGGAAGGTTCAGAATGGAGTAAGGTAAGGGCATTAGCTAAAATTGCGCTTGATGAATTAAATGAAGGGTTGACTTTGCCTGATCTAAGTTCGATTAGTTGGTTGCCAAAGTAATTTGAAAAATGGATAATCAAAGAAAGGATATCCACTGATAATCTTTTTAAATGAAGAGCCTTGTTGCAAAGTCAAACATGGAGCCTTCAATTTTTAAATGCGATAACGTAGTATCCCTTGCAAATAAAATCTCTCAAAGTTTAAAATGCATATTGACAGCAATAGTAGATAGTAAGCCAAAATTGAGGTTTATAAGACAAATTGAATTTAATAGTCCTATTGGATATTATAAATTTAAGAACTGGAAGCTTACTCCAACAATGACAGTTATGCCAAATATTAATGTCGATTTGATTACAGCAACACCAGAAACGATAAAATAATATAATGAAGCTTATTGGTAGTAAAATAGAAAATGAACTTAGGACGTCACTTACAGCGTCGAACTTGTCATTGTTTAATTCTAATAATGAGGTAATTAAGAAATTGAAGTTAGTTTATCCTGAGATGATTAGCGCCTATATCCTTAATTGGATACCTGAACAGGGAGAGGATATTTACTTTATATTAATTAACGGTTCTATTATTGTGCAGATTGAATACAATCGAGAGGATGACGAATGTTATATTACAGAAACATTTAGCATACCTGAGTATTATAAAGGAATAACTAAGACTAGCAAACTTAAACTAACAATTGCTCTTGAACTAGCCACTAAAGAAATGAACAAGAATGCAGGTAAGTAATTAACTGATTCCTCTGTGCTTGTTTAATGAGCAGATATCGAAAGTTTTCTTTAGAAGGTACCTAAATGATTAATATCTATTAGTTCTTGCTAATACCTCTTAGATTAACACACCCTCAAAAATCACTAACAAGGATAAAATCCTACCTTTATACAAATCACCTCTCATGCCTACCATCGCCACCCCCAACGACTTCTTCACCCACCTTTCCCAGTGGAAAGCCGAACTCCTCATCCTCCGCAAAATCCTCCTCAGCACCGGCCTGGAAGAAACCCTCAAATGGGGTAAGCCTACCTACACCGCCAATGGCAAGAACATCGTCGGCATCAGCGACTTCAAATCTTACTGCGGCCTTTGGTTCTTCCAGGGAGCTTTATTAACAGACAAAGCCAAAGTATTGGTCAACGCCCAGGAAGGCACTAAAGCCATGCGTTCCATGCGTTTTGCCTCTGTCAAAGACATCAATGAAAAACTCATCAAAGCTTACATCGCCGAAGCGGTTGCCAACGAGGAAAAAGGAATCAAAATCACGGCTGATAAAAATAAACCCCTCATCATCCCCGAAGAATTACAATCCCTCTTAAACACCCACCCGATCCTCAAAGAGAAATTCGCCGCCTTCAACAAAACCAATCAACGCGATTTTGCAGAGCACATCGCCACCGCAAAACAGGAAAAAACCAAACTGGCAAGATTAGAAAAAGTCCGCACCCTCATCGAACAAGGCATCGGCTTGCACGATAAATATAAATGATTATATTTGTCTAACTGACAATTATAATACATGAAACACATTCTAACAGGTCTCCTTCTTATACTTGCAACTCACCTGCATGCACAGATTATTCCCGGCGCCAAATGGCCCGATAACAACGGTGATCATATCCAGGCGCATGGTGGCGGCATCATCAAAATAAAAGATACCTATTACTGGTATGGCGAAGAAAGACGCCAGGGATTAGATACGGGTTACCGTTATGTAAGCTGTTACGCCAGCAAAGACCTCATGCACTGGACATTCAAAGGGGATGTTTTAAAATTATCAGATCCTGAGAAACTTGGGCATCACTGGGTACTGGAAAGACCCAAAGTATACTTCAACAAGAAAACTAAGAAGTACGTCATGTACTTCCACCTCGATAGCCGCGATTATAAATTTGCCCGTGTAGGGATTGCAGTAAGCAATAAACCTGACGGCAACTATACTTACGTAAAGAGCTTCCGTCCACTGGGCTTTGAAAGCCGCGATATCGGGCAGTTCATCGATGACGATGGTACCGCCTACATTGTATTTGAAGACCGGCCCAATGGTTTCCACATCGCGAAGTTATCAGATGATTATATGACCGTGGAGAAGGATATGAGCCTGGTAAAGGCGCCGATGGAAGGCGGAGCGATTGTGCATTATAAAGGACTGTATTATTCTATCGGCTCCCGTCTCACTGGCTGGGATCCTAACCCGAATAAGTATGCAACCGCACCCACGCTGGAAGGACCGTGGACGGAATTCGAAGACATCGCACCCCCTGAAAAACGAACCTATGGTTCACAATCTACCATGCTCCTGAAAGTAGATACCACCGTTATCTTCATGGGCGACATCTGGAAACCCAGGGAACAATGGAATTCTGCCTACCTCTGGATGCCTTTGCAGATAGGCGACGGCAAACTCTTCCTGCCACAACCGGAGCCCTGGACGATCGATGTGAAGACAGGGGCCTGGAAACGACTGGACAAGTAAGCGGCGCTTTATATACTAGAGCAAAAATTGGTAAAGGCAACGGCTTAATCACGCCTTAGCAATAACTCCTTCAACGTCGCATTTCCCAGCAAATCTACTGCTACAGCCAGCACCCTGCCTCCTGCAGGCAGGGTAGCTGGCTTATAATACCAGTCTACGCCATTCCTTCCCTGGACTGCCGCGCCCCGTTCCAGTAAAACACCTTCCGCATCCACTACCCGGACCTCTACCTCGGCTACTTTGAAGTCATCTTGCGCCGTCACGATCACCGTCTCTTCTTCCAGCCTGATACGCTGAATTTCCGGCGAATTATAAGCGTCTTTCACCGCCATATTATAGGCATTCTGCTTCGATCCCACGGCTTTGGCGGCATAATACGCCTTCATTTCCGGATCTTTCAGGATCTCATTCGCATAAGCGGCAGCTATTTTTAGCTTATATCTCGCCTCAAGTTGTTTGGCAGAAGGCTTTTTCGTGGAGGGGCAAGGCCTTTTGGCCAGGATGATCTGCCCATTCCTTTCATAAATAACGAATAGATCACCTAATGCTCCCTGGAGGAGCAGGAGTAGTGTCCTGTCTTTAACAATTGCCATACAGTCAATTTTTGGGGTACACTATAAATATAATGCATAGCTCGCTATATTAGATCAACTACGCTACTAATAGTGTACTAAATCAGTACTAATGTATCACTAAAAGGGCACCGCTATATCAATTTGATATAGCGGTGCCCTTTTAGTGCCCTTATAGTGACCTGTTGATATACTTTTGGCTATGCCGTCGTTATGGTATCGGCTACTATTTACTACCTTTGCATGCTTATTTTAAATATGGTTAAGATCGATCAAATAGTGCTGCCCGACTTCCCCCTCCTCCTTGCGCCCATGGAAGACGTGAGCGACCCGCCATTTCGCGTGGTCTGTAAGGAGAATGGTGCCGACCTGATGTATACGGAATTCATTTCCAGCGAAGGATTGGTAAAGGATACCGAGAAATGCCGCCGCCGGCTGGCCATATTTGGAGAAGAAAGGCCCGTGGGCGTGCAGATCTTTGGGGGGGACGAAGAGAAGCTGGCCATGGCTGCAAGAATTGTCGATATGACCCAGCCTGACCTGCTGGACATCAATTTTGGCTGCCCTATTAAAGGAATTGTGAACCGCGGAGCCGGATCAGGGGTGCTCAGGAACATTGACCTCATGGTTCGCCTCACAGAAGCATGTGTAAAGGCCACTCATCTGCCCGTTACGGTCAAAACCCGGCTTGGGTGGGATGAAGATTCGAAGAATATTGAAGAAGTCGCAGAACGGCTGCAGGATGTCGGGATTAAAGCACTCGCCATTCACGGTAGAACACGTTGCCAGTTGTATAAGGGCCAGGCCAACTGGGACCTCATTGGTAAAGTGAAAAATAACCCACGCATCACGATCCCGATTTTCGGTAACGGAGACATTGACAGTCCGCAGAAAGCGCTGGAATATAAGAACCGGTATGGCATAGATGGTATCATGATCGGTCGTGCCGCCATTGGTTATCCCTGGATCTTCAGGGAAGTAAAGCATTATATCCAAACAGGAGAGCTGCTCCCCGGACCGAACCTGGCTGAAAGAGTCGCTGCCTGCAAGCTCCAGTTAAGTAAGTCTATCGAGTGGCGAGGTCCCCAAATGGGCGTTTTCGCCATGCGTAAACACATGACAACCTACCTGAAAGGATTGCCTGAATTCCAGGAGTTCCGTAAACGGCTCGTGTCTTCCACTATCCACGAAGAAATTGTGCAGGTGCTGGATGAGATCCAGGCTGCCTACAATGGGTTTGAGTTTGAAAACAAACCTATTGAGTTGGTGAATTATCATGAGAATTGCGCACTCTGATGATGGCTACATCATCTGTAGGCATTAATCCGGCCTGATGTTCCAGGTATTTTAGCTTTTTATCTAATGTTCCGGGGTCAGAGAGTAAATAGGAGAGAGGATCTATATCTGGTTCTCCACCTGCTAAAGCGGTAAACGAGCTGATGCCGTCTGTGGAGATGCTGACATCCGTATATGCAGGAATATGGATGAATGCCTGTTTCGTATACCAGTGCGCAAAATCTTCCTGCAAATGATAGCCTACATAGTCTGGCTTGTTATCCTGTTCAAATATACTCACCTGACCATCTATGCTTACGACACCATCGCCGACTACCAGCCCTGTACCGCCTTCTTTAGTCAGCAAGCACACAATAATTGTCGTCAACATCTCCCGCTGCTCTAACTGCAATTGATTTTTAACGATTTTCAGTTCGTTAAATAACTGGTGAATGATACTCTCTAACTGTTGCGATAAAGGTTGTGGTGATGGCTGGATGAATGCCAGGTAGTGACGTTCTTTGGCGATCTTTCGTAATAATTTCCCTACGAGGGTAGCAATTAGGTAGCTGTCGGTGCCCATTGTACAGCCATCCATCACTGCGCATAATAATGTGCCTGTGCCGATGTAGTCATGGAATAAATAATCTTCGCAGTGGTGCAAGTGGTAAGCGCCTATTTGAAGGGTAGAATCGATGTGCATAGGTGATAGGGTAAAGATAGGATTTAATTAGAATTACCGAGTTATGCAGTCTATAAGTGTACATTGCTTAATCTACGCAGAAAGTGCGTTGAATATTTCATTGTGCGAAGATTAAGTCGTATATTCGACGCAAATATTGCGTAGAATGAGCGGCATATACATATATCAATTAAAGGGCTGGCCAAATTTTCAATGGAATAACGAGGTGTTGACTGGCATTCTTGGTGATATACGTTTCCGACAGGGGCGTTTATTAGGTAGTATGGAAGGACTAGGCTTTAATTTACAAGATGAGGCGACACTTGCTACCCTTACCCTCGATGTATTGAAATCAAGTGAAATAGAAGGTGAGATCCTTGATCATGACCAGGTGCGCTCTTCAATAGCCCGCCGTTTGGGTATGGAAGTGGCCGGGTTAATCCCCGCTGACCGAAATGTAGAAGGTATTGTTGAAATGATGCTGGATGCCACCCAACACTATGATAGAACATTGACCACTGAACGCCTTTTTGGATGGCAGGCCTCCATGTTCCCAACTGGTTTCAGTGGCATGTATAAAATTGTAGTGGGTACCTGGCGTAACAATGCAAAGGACGATCCGATGCAGGTTGTCTCCGGAGGTATGGGCAGAGAAAAGGTGCATTTTCAGGCTCCTGATGCAGATAGCCTGGAAGCGGAAATGAATCAATTCCTCCGTTGGTTTAACTCCGAAAGTACAATAGATCCAATCATAAAAGCAGCCGTTGCCCATTTATGGTTTGTCACTATCCATCCCTTTGATGATGGTAATGGCCGCATTGCACGCGCTATCACCGACATGCAGCTGTCCAGGGCAGATGAGACCAGCCGCAGGTTTTACAGTATGTCCGCACAGATCAGGATAGAAAGAAAAGCTTATTATGATATGCTGGAACGAACACAAAAAGGAACAATGGATATTACTGAATGGATAACGTGGTTCCTTGGCTGTCTTAGTCGTGCATTCAATGCTACAGCACTTACACTGACGGCTGTTATTAAAAAAGCCCGCTTCTGGAATAACACTGCTATGCAGGAACTAAACAGCCGTCAAAAGCTGATGCTTAATAAGCTGTTGGATGGATTTGATGGAAAATTCACTTCTTCTAAGTGGGGGAAAATCGCTAAGTGTTCACATGATACGGCTGTCAGGGATATACAAGACCTGATAGACCGCAATATTTTGCTGAAAGACGGAGCAGGAGGGAGGAGTACCGGGTATTTGCTTAACGAAGCTATATTTGATGCAAAATGATCTGAAGATTTAATTGTTGTAGCATATCAGGTAATAGGCTATGCTGACAGGTGGAGTACAGTTTAAGCATTTTTATTTTCAAAAGAGCACCCCGGAAGGTATACAATGCTTGATAAGCATGTATGTACAGCATATCCAAACCCGATTTATTACAAGCTGGTTTTTCTTACAAAGAAAAACCAGCCCACCTGCTAAAGCTCCTTTATCCTGATCACATTCACCGAATTCGGCTTCAACAGCACCTGCAATGCATCCCCCATCACCACCGATGGTACATACTGCACCGGCGCCTCCATACTATTTTCTGCCGTCGCATCTCCCGAAATCGTACTAATAGTTAACGAATGCTTTCCGCCTGTCGCCAGCTTAAGATCTGCCAGTACTGCCGTCCCATAGCCATTCACCGCCTTTACAATAATATCCCCATTCTTTGCCTTCCCGGCTATGCTATAAAACTTCTGCGGAGGGATATAGCTCATGATCAGCGTATCGTTCAAGAAGCATTTCACCGTATCCCTGCCCACTACTAATTTCACATCATACCAGCGACCGGTTTCTAACGGATGCAGGCTCTTTTGATCCGTTATACCCGCTACATCATATCCATTCGTCACACTTTCAAACACACAATGACTATTCCAGTACGAACCAATATGTGCACGCAAATACGTATTGCTGTCCAGCACCGCAAACGGGATCATGAATGCATTCACACCGCCCGTTTTACGCGCCTTCAATGTCAATGTATAGGTGTCGAAGGTATGTCCTTTCAACATGGCCAGTTGCTGTGCACCCTCTGCCGTCTGCGCGATTGAAGTGTCTGATACCTTCCAGGTACCTCGCGGGAAAGTCCAGTCTGCAGACGAAAAGGCCTGCCCGTTTACTTTGATATCTTTAAATTCCGCTTCTGTATCCCAGGTACCTAATCCAATACCACCTGAGAAAAGTGGCCGCTCATTATCTGCCGTAATATGTACTGTAGCAGGTACATTGAAGTCTGCTCTATTATCCGCCAGTAGTTTAATCGCATAATAGGAGATCCGTGCATAACTCTTCGCTGCATCAAAATGTATCAAATTCACCGGCCAGTCTACATCATGTTCATTAACCAGTAAGGGCGCGTAAGAAGACATCCTGACAAGATCTGCATTCTTCTCCATGCTCAACACGTAAATGGCATCACTTACCGCGGCCTGCATATTACCTGTGCCTACGCCTGCATTCGTCGCATATTCGCCCACATACATATCCCAGTCACCACGTTTATATTTATCAAAATGATCGAAATTGCGCATGCTCCAGTATGCATCTTTGTAAGCATGTTCATCTACCCGCTGCACATGTTTCATACTGTCGAGTGTATGCCTGTTCACATCTCCGATCCCCATGCTGGCCAGGATAATGATATCCGGATATTTAGCATGTATCGCATCATAGAAGAGATTGTAGCGACGGGCATATACCGGTCCATGCTGTTCATTGCCTACCTCTACATATTTCAATGGGAACGGTGCGGGGTGTCCATTTGCTGCACGTACCGCCCCCCATTTGGAGGTCACTGGTCCGGTAGCATATTCGATGGCATCCAGCGCATCCTGGATGTAGGGTGTGAGTTGTGCATCAGGAACGGATGTCCCACTGCGATATTCACAGGAAGTGCCTGCGTTAAATACAAACAATGCATCTGCATGAATGTCTTCGCAGAACTGCAGGTATTCATGATAGCCAAATCCATCGCTGCTCCAATATCCCCATGGACTGAAAGTGCCAGGGCGATCTTCTAGTTTGCCTATTGTGTTTTTCCAGTTAGGCGCACTTTCAATCGTGATGCCTTCTACAAAACAGCCCCCCGGCCATCTTACAAATGAAGGATGGAGACTGTCTATCAGCGTTGCGATATCATTGCGTAAACCATTCGGCCTGTTATGAAAGGTATGCGCCGGGAATAATGAGACAAAGTCTACATAGGCGGTGCCTTTTGAACCAAATTCCAATACAAATTTTGCGGTGTCAGAAGAGGTAGTGGGGATGAACGTACATTCGTATTTTTTCCAGTCAGCACCACCCGCTATATCAAAATTGTGGGCAGCTATCAGTTGGTTCCCCGCTTTCAGTGCGGCGGTCACTGCTCCTTTGTAGCCCCTTAAATAAAAGGATAACTGGTAAGACTCACCGGCTTTTACTGCGATTCCCCAGAAACCATTGTTGATCAATACAGCAGGCGCCTTTAATTGTAATGAATGGGGCGTAGCAGCAGACAATGGGTGATCGGTTGTTAAAGCGGCAATGCCGGTAACAGGTATGGAACCAGCAGTATTGGCAGCATCAGCAACCAACACAGTATCATCAATAGCTGCGGAAACTACAGTCCTCGCACCCACCTTTTTTGCCGCACCTGACTCTAAGCGCCTCACCGACCATGCAGGCCAATCACTCTTATATGGCCACTCCATTTTCCATTCGGTCGGCGGCACCTCCAGCATACCATTTACCAACCGCGTGCCTGCTGGTATACGGCTTTCTTCAAATCCCCTGTTCTGGATCATTTCTCCATACAATCCACCTTCTCCTGCATGACTGATCTCTTCAAAAAAGATCCCATGTAATGTAGATGGAATGGCACTGCCTACTTCCTTGTCGCTGACTGCGATCCTGGCGGAGAGCACTGGCGTGGCTTTTATAAGCCTTACGCCATGGGGTGGTATTTTTGCATGATAGGTTCCTTTAAAAACACCTTCATCCTGCTGCCTCCATACATTCCGTATCAATACCGTTTCTTTGAGAGGAATTGATATATCCTGATACACCGTATCCAGGTTAAATATCCCAATGGCCTTACTGCCATCTGCCAACTCCTTCACCCACACCTGCTCATTCACTCTTACTGCCTGTTTCCCTAATGTATCCTGATCGATGGCGATCACTTCATCATTTGTCAATAAATTTAACGTGAAACTATCCAGCTTACTCATATCGCAACCAATCAGCAAGGGGGCCGACAACAGGCTCCACAAGCTGACATGCGTATACTGTTCGTCTGGTGTTAATCTGGAAGGATGCAGACTTTCACCCCAACCCACCTGGCCCACTATCATCATATCCGGATCATTCCACCTGCCCGGTCCCGCATAAGTGGCCAATGGCCCCTGCGAAAACCCGATATTGTATAAACTTTCCCAGGTGTCTTCAATATCCTCTGTCGTACGCCAGCTTTGTGCCCCTACAGTGGCGCCCCATTCCCACACCCGTTTCATTCCATACTGGCATAGGTTGTATACGATATCCCGCGGCTGCTGTGCCAGCGCCTCGTGCATCACTTTGAACGGATAGATGTAGGCGGCCAATGAGGTATCTGTTTGTACATAACTACACCAGTCATATTTTAAGTAGTCCACGCCCCATGCACCATATGCCTGCGCATCGGCTGCTTCATGCTGGTAAGCACCTACAAATCCACCGCAGGTCAACGGCCCAGGAGAGGAGTAGATCCCATATTTCAAACCCTGACGATGCAGCCAGTCACCCAGTGCTTTCATATCAGAGAAATGCGCATTCGGCGGTAAATGACCATCTGCGTTCCTCGCTGCTGCCTGCCAGCCATCGTCTATATTGATATAACTCCATCCATGATCCGCCAGCCCTTTGTCTATTAATGCCTGTGCCGCCTGCTTTACTTTATCCTCGCTGATATTTACGCCCCAGCAGTTCCAGCTATTCCATCCCATAGGAGGCGTTAATTGTAAAAGGGTGTCTACTTTGATCAATATGTTTTTGGTAGTGCGACCATGCGCATTGGAGACCTGTATATCGATATAATAATTGCCTTTGGCAGCGATGTTCCCTTTTATAATATTGCCTTCCTGCACCAGGCCCGCCGGCAACCCGGTTACCTGGTAAGATAACGGTGCCTCACCCGTAGCTGCTATCCTGAATAAAACAGGATGTCCCGGGCGGGCGCCTATCACGGGGGCATTGTTAATCTTAGGATAAACACCTGCCGCCGGCGTTTGTATATAAGGTACGATGATCTGCCCGGAAGTCTTCAACCCCGTGCCTGTTTCTTTAAAGGTATATTTGAATATGATCCCATCTTTCTGTGGCACATCATACGTGAATGCCTTGTCTTCAAAAGGTGCCAGGCTATACACATTCGCTGCCTGCTTTATAGGCTTGCCCTCATCTGTTATCTCATAGCTAAATGTACCGTCTATACGTACGCCGAAATTGTTTTTAAGGTGTCCTAAACTGACATGCACGCCATCCACTTTTTCCAGCATATCAACAAATGGCTGTCCCATGAAAATACCGCCCGTTCCCCCACCGTCATATACTCTTACTGCTATTACATTTTCCTGCCCCCACCTGATGGCCGGGTGATTGGCCGCCAGGTGATAAGACCGGGTGTTCGGCCACTTCGTTACGTAGCCCCCGGGGTCTTCCGGCATCCTCCCCGTCTTTCCAATCAATACACCATTTAAGTATGTTGCGTCCACATCATTTACATGTGCCAGGAAGATCCGCAAACTATCTTTCCAATGCCCGGTTTTCTGTAAACGCACGTGAAACCTGTACCATGCATAACCATGATAATCAGGATACCCCTGTTCCTGCCATACCTTGCCTGCCTCCACATGATTCCATGAACGGTCATCATAAGTGGCCGACGCCCATACCGCACTGTCGCCAGTTTTAAACTGTGCTTTAGACAACATCACCGCCCCGGTATGCTGGGCCAGCAGGCATTGTGGCAAGAGGATCTGCGTGATTGAAAAAGTAGAAAAAAACAACTGCAGGAAGGTCAGGCATCTGGTCATATCGCAATTTAAGCCGCGCCTCCCTTTGGGTGTTTACACATTTTGCCGTATCTTGCGCAGATTTTAGTAAAATTAAATGGTAACCCCATGCCTTACATTATGGTAGACATCGAGAGCGATGGCCCTATACCCGGAGATTTTTCCATGATTTCTTTTGGTGCCGTTCTCGTAAAAGAAAATTTAGACCAGACCTTTTACGGTCAGTTAGCCCCCATCTCTGAGAACTACATCCCTGAAGCGCTCGCAGTATCTGGTTTTAGCAGGGAAGAAACAAAAGCATTCAATGATCCGAAAAGTGTCATGACTGCATTCAAAACGTGGATTGAAACTGTCTGTGGCAAAGATCGCCCTATCCTGATCAGTGACAACAATGGGTTTGATAGTATGTTCATTGCATGGTACTTCCATCACTTTATTGGCGTCAATCCCTTTGGACACAGCTCACAGAATTTGGGCAGCCTGTTTAAAGGAATGGAGAAGGATATGTTTAAAAACTTCAAACATCTGCGTGTGACGGAACACACCCATCACCCGGTAGCAGATGCGAAAGGGAATGCGGAAGCACTGCTGACAATGAAAAACAAAATGGGACTTAAGATCAGGTTGTAATATGTGAAAATTTAATCATCCCCACCATTCATCTAAAATGCCGCTGGCATTGCTGCTGCTGTCTTCGCTCCACCGAACTGACTAATATTGTATGTAAATGAAAGCAATGCATATCGTCCCCTCATTTGCGTCCAGGTATCCGTCACACTCGACGGCCCTACCATCCTGCTCGCACCTGACTGCTGATTCAACAGATCCTTCACTGAGATACTCAACTGCCCTGCTTTCTTTTTCAAAAAGCGATACCGCACGGAAGGCGACAAATATGGGAAATCCGGCTGGTAATTAGCCGGCAGACTGCTGTTGTAATTATAATACATCGACAGCCCACCTTCCCAGTCCTTCCATGAATAATCTGCCTTTCCTGTGAGACCTGTACTGAAGAAAGAGGTGTTTAATCCAACACTTGTTGACATGAAATTATACCCGGGTGATACACCGAACATCATATCCAGCCCATTTTTATCTTGATAGTTCCAGGTGAAGCTGCCATTGCAATACAAAGCGCGGCTATCATTCCTCACGTTATTGCTCAACACCGGGTTCTTTGAATAATTAACGTTGCCGGAAATATTAAAACCCGACTTACCACTCCCTGCCGGTATCGCATAATTCACCATCACCCCGATATTTTCCTGCCCCTCCAGGTTTACGGGTTTACTTACACTGGCGCCATTACTCAGCAGGGTAGTTGCGGACCCGATACTGTGTGAAACAAAACTACCCATCACTGCAAAGGACAACATCTTCATGTCTTTCATTCTTATGTAAGTGGCGTTCAGACTATGTGTATAAGGTTGTTGCAGGTTAGGATTTCCCTCCTGTATAAACAGTGAATCCGTCGTTTGAGTCACAGGCTGCAGCTGCTGAATCATCACCTGGTTAGGTTGCCCGCTATAGGTTAGCTGCAGGGAATTGCTGACGGCAGGGCTATAAGTAAACGAAAACTGAGGCAGCACATTGATATACCGTTTTGATAAACTCGTATGATTGGTTTTATTCTCTCCGTGCAACCAATCACTTTCTATGCCTGCGCCTGCCATTACACCAAATTTACCCATCGTTCTGGTAATGCTTCCTTTCAGGGACCCGGCATGATAAGTACTTCCAAACGTATTGCTCTGTGTCGTATCCAGCTTGTCAAAATGCCCGGTGGCTTCATTGAACTTCAGGGTCCGGTATTTATTATTATCCTTGCTCAATGTATATCCTCCCTGTACCTGCAGACTAAACTTACTTGTCAACGGCAGACTATAGCTGGCGTGCGTATTTACATTCAGAGACTGGTTATTACTCTTATTCTGCTGATGAATTTCATTACTGTAAGTCGTATACTTTGTCTCCGTATTACTCGTTGACACAGACTCGTTATTATTGTTCATCACGTTCATCATCGCCATCAGTCTTTCTCCGGTCCGTTTGAAACCGTGTGAATAATGCATACTGGTACCCAATGACGTCCCGGTATTATTACTGCTATTGGTACCTGTTGACTGGTAAGTCTGCACCCCTGTTTTTTCAAGCTGCTGTGACGACTGTTGTGTAGAGATATTTTCCGACTTGTTAATTCCGAAACTCGGGCTCATCACAAAAGTAGACTTGCTACCTTTGCCTATATTCAGATTTCCGTTGAACTGGTGACTGTAATTATTCATCACACCTCCTGAATTGCGGTCCTGGATAGTGGAAGAGTCATTGGGGTAAATATTCAATACATGTGTGCGGCTTGCGTTCTCATTATGCATATTGGTCGTGAGCACATTGCCTGAAAATCCAACCTGCTTGTTCCTGCTATCCCTATAGTTCGCTCCACCATTGATCAGCCGTTGTTTACCGCTGTTCATGGCAGGCATGGCATCCATCCCCATTCTTTCCCGTTCCACATTTCCCAGGTCACCCAGTATAGAATATTGTTGCCCGCTATTCATCCGGTTCACGTCTCCTGATAACGTATAGGTTTGTGCAGTGCCTACACCTGCGCTGCCTTTCCCGAAGGTGCCTTTTCGTTTATTTGCCTGTAATACGATGTTCAATGTCCTGGGGCCGTTGATATTTTTATTCTCCGGGTCTGTAGCGTATACCTGGATCTTCTTGACAATTTCCGCAGGCAGGTGCGTCAATGCCATCTCTTTGTCGCCGGTAAAGAACGGCTCTCCGTCTACCGTCAGTTGATCGATGGTGATCCCATTCACCTTCATCGTACCATCGTTATTAATCTGTATACCGGGTAATAGTTTCACCAGCGACGACAATGCTGCATAAGGTTTAGTCGGAAAACGGCTGGCATTGAACTCCAACGTATCTTTTTTGATGACCATCGGCGGTTCGGCTACAACAATAGTATCCAGCGTTTTCGCGGACAGGAACATATAAATCGTGTCCATGTTCAGCGACGCATGCTGCGCATCGAGAGAAACAGCTTTCTGAACAGGTGCTAATCCCTGAAAGGATATATGTACGTTGTAATCGCCATAAGGTAAATTGTCACAACTAAATCCACCCGTTGCATTGGAGAAGACTGATTTCTGCACCGTGGTGCCTTTCAGGATCGTGATATAAGCGTCTTTCAGTGTGAGATGAGTAACGGTATCTGCCAATTGCCCGTAGATCTTACCCGTTTTCTGGGCAATAGCAGGCGTTGATACAAATAGTACCAGGTACAGCAGAATATTCTTTAACGATGGCATCCAGGTTAAATGGTTGGGTTTGATCGGCGAAATTACTGAATAAACACGGTTAACAAAAAGTTAATATGCTACAACTCCATATTAGAATAGCTTTGCACCTACTCAAGTCGTATGGCAGTGGGACAAAACGATGATATACTACTTTGGGAACAGTTTTGCAAAGGGGATAAGCGGGCATTCGACAGGGTGTGGGCTTATTGGTTCCCTATCCTATACAAATACTGTAACAGGTTCACTGACGACAAGGGCCTGATCAAAGATGTATTACAGGATTTTTTTATTGACCTGTTTACCAGCCGTTCCCAGCGTAATCATGTACAGCATCTGAAGAGCTATTTGATGATTGCAGTACGTCGTAAACTGTTGCGCGCTATCAGTCAACAGAAAGCCCGTTCCACAGAAGACCTGGGCAACGAGGAAAGCTACGGCTTTTACCTCGATCTCTCCGCCGATCATCCCATCATCCAGCAACAGGAATTGCATCATCGCAAACAGGTTGTACAACATGTAATTAATGGGCTGAGTAATCGTCAGCGGGAAGCCATTTATCTCTATTTCTTTGAAGACATCGGTTATGAAAGTATCGCTGAGATTATGTCTATGAAAGAAGTAAAGTATGCCAGGACCCTTATCTACCGAGCGCTGGATGAAATGCGCGAGGTGATCACACGTAATAAACAACTCACCGAATTATTGTAATCTTTAAAGGTTTGGAATTGCTGCAGGTGTTTTATGCACGAGTGGTTTCCTGTTGTTGAAAAGGAGATCAGACACTAGCAGGAATGCACTTGACAATTTCGTTAATTGGGGATTGAGGGTGTTCAATTTCGTTAAATCGGCATTGAGCATGTTCCTACCTTTTGTTAATGAATGGAGCAGCATGTTATCAAATACCATAAATAATGCACTTGATAATTTTGTCAACCGGCGCCTGAAGGTATTTAGAGTACTTCGTACCACTTATTATATGAAAAGGAAATAGTGGATGTCATCCATGTATAAGACTAACTACGCTTAACAATTTGTTTAAATAGCGGCTGAGGGTATTTGCATCACTTCCTGCCTCTTATTAAGTGAAAGGGAAATAGCAGACGTGATCCATGCATAACACGCTTAACAATTTGTTTAAATAGCGGCTGAGGGTATTTGCATCACTTCCTGCCTCTTATTAAGTGAAAGAGAAATAGCAGATGTGATCTATACATAACACGCTTAACAATTTGTTTAAATAGCAGCTGAGGGTATTTGTATCACTTCCTGCCTCTTATTAAGTGAAAGGGAAATAGCAGATGTGATCCATGCATAACACTAACTACGCTTAACAATTTGTTTAAATAGCGGCTGAGGGTATTTGCATCACTTCCTGCCTCTTATTAAATGAAAAGGAAATAGCAGATGTGATCCATGCATAACACTAACTACGCTTAACAATTTGTTTAAATAGCAGCTGAGGGTTTTTGCATCACTTCCTGCCTCTTACTTATAACAATGGACCAAGAACAATATACAGTAGCGGAACTGATGACAAATCTCAGTTTCAGGGCATGGGCCAATCAATCTGACGATGAGGCCCGTGTATACTGGGAACAATGGTTAGCTGCCCACCCGGATAGTCGTGGCGATATAGATACCGCACTCCTTTTACTTTCTGTATTGAAAGCAAATGAAAACGGTCCCACCACTGCAGACCTGTCCGAAATGCAGGAGAGATTTGATACGGCCCTCGGACGACGCCGCCGTATCTCGTTGTATCGCTGGACAGCCGTTGCCGCATCACTGTTATTCCTTATAACTACAGGTTTCTACTTTTATAATAAACGAACCACTATCCATACCGGCATCGCTATGACTAAGACCATACAATTGCCGGATGGTTCCAGTGTCGTACTGAATGCCAACAGCACCCTCCAATATAAAGGACATGATGTATGGATCGACGGGGAGGCCTACTTCAGTGGTGAACACCATGACCTGAAAGTGCACACAGGGGGGATGGACGTAGCCGTGTTAGGTACAGCCTTCAACATCTACAACCGTCATCAGCAGATTGAAGTATTGCTGGAATCCGGTAAGGTCCATGTAACAGGCGCCGGTTGGGCGGCTACTGCAGGAAGTATCGACATGGCTCCCGGCGAGATGATCCGCCTCGACGCCGTCCATAAAAAAATGGAACGCATCACCCCGGAGTCTTATACCTCCTGGAAGAGCGGTCGACTCATCTTTAAAAATACGCCACTTTATAAAGTAGCAGCCTTACTGGAAGAAAATTACGGTTTTCATGTACAGTGGAAAAGCAACAAGTTAAAAAATGAACGCTTTTCCGGCTCCTGTCCTTTAGATAATACAGACATTCTCCTGGCTGCTATCAGGTCAGTGTACAATGACCAGCTATCAGTCCAGGCTAATCATACGATTGTATTCGAATAAGCTATTATCACTTCGTAAACAGAAAGCGCATTAATTTTTTATGAAACGCAAATTGAACAGGTACGTTGTCCTGACTGTCCTCCTATTGCTGGAAGTCTGGCAGGTTAGGGCTCATACTGCTCCCATCGCCTATAACTATGTGAGTGAAAAGGTCTCGCTGATTGCAGCACTCCAGAAAATGGAAGACATTTTTCATGTGAACTTTAACTACAATGACGCCACTGTGGCCAACAAATATGTGTACCTTGAACAGTTCCCGCAGCAGGGTACTTTCAATGTAAACAAGGTCGCACAAGCCCTGCAGCCACTGGGCCTCACCATCGTGAAACTGGGCCATACAGATTATGCTATTCAGCGGATCACGGCTGCCCATACCATCACCATCACCGGTGATGACCACAAGGTGATCAATGGTACCGTTACCAACGACAAAGGTGAACCTGTACCAGGCGCACTCATCACCGATCAGGCTACAAAGAAAATGGTGGTGGCAGACGATCAGGGCCACTATTCTATAGAAGTTGATGGCGCTACCACCCTGGTTATTCACGCTGTTGGTTTCACCAACAAAACCGTGAAAACCGGTAATAGCAACATGCTGAACGTACAGCTGCTGCCCGATGTGAAAGACCTCTCTGCCGTAGTCGTGACTGCCTTAGGTATCAAACGTGAGGAGAAAGCACTGGGTTACTCTATCGCTACTATGGATGGCTCTAAACTCAACACCGTAAAAGATGTGAATGTGGTGAACAGTCTTTCCGGTAAGGTAGCAGGTGTTGACATTCGTGCTGCCAGCTCTGATCCGGGTAGTTCTGTGTTAATCACTATTCGTGGCGCCAGTTCTATTGCTAACAACAACCAGCCACTGTTTGTCGTAGACGGGGTGCCTGTCGCCTCGGCTAACAGGAGTCCCAATACACCGGTAGGCCAGGTAACGGTTGACTATGGCAGCCCGATCTCCGATGTAAGTCCCGATGATATCGCCAGCGTAACTGTACTGAAAGGTGCCAGTGCTGCAGCATTATACGGCAGCCGTGCGGCAAATGGTGTGATCCTCATCACTACCAAAACAGGCAATGGCAAGAATAAAAAAGGTTTAAATGTGAGCGCGAACTTCAGCGCTCTCTATGATAAAGCGTGGCAGTTCCCCGACTTCCAGAGTGAATATGGTGCCGGCGATGCGACCGGTTCTGTAGATCCTTCCAATACACTTTCTACTGCATCATGGGGACCTAAGCTGAACGATGGCTCCAAGCATATCCAGTGGAATAGTCCTACCGATGAAAACGGTAACCTGGTTGCGACGGACTGGATTGCTTATCCTAACAGGGTAAAGGATTTTTATGAAACCGGTTCTACCTATACCAGCAACGTTGCGGTGACGGGCAGTAACTTCCGGCTCTCTTATACCAACCTGCAGAATAAAGGCATCACGCCTAACACAGGTCTGCAGCGGAATAACATCAACCTGGCAGCAGGGTACGATCTGAATCCGAAGATCAAGGTGACGACCAATATCGCTTACACCAACAATAACAGTAATAACCGGCCTACGTTCAACAGGGGTAGTTCCAGTTATATCCTGTATACCATGCCGGCGAATATTAACTCCGAACTGCTGAAAGACTACTGGCAGAAAGGGCAGGAAGGATTGCAGCAGTTTTCTCAGGACCAGGGGAGTACAGATAATCCTTACTTCGTAGCTTACCAGCTCACGAATGCCTACAACCGTCACCACGTAACGGGCAACGTTCAGTTGACCATGGAACTCGCGAAAGGACTTACATTAATGGGGCGTACAGGTCTCGACTGGTATACTGAAACCGACGAAAGCAAACGTGCGGTAAGTGCCGTTAAGAATCCTAATGGTGGTTATTATATCGGTACTCTTTTTGGCAGCGAACAAAATACAGACTTCCTGCTCACGTATAAGAAAAGTCTTCAACACGATTTTGCATTTTTCGTAAGCGTAGGTGGTAACCGCATGGATCAGCGTTCTAACTCGCAGTCACAGTCCGCCAGCAAACTGGTAATGCCGTCCGTATACAACATCTCCAATGCGGCTGCAGGTACCATCACCAATGCATCTTATAAGGCCACCAAGCGCATCAACAGTTTGTATGCGATGGGCGAACTGTCTTACAAGAGCTATGCATTCCTGGATCTGAGTGCTAGAAATGACTGGTCCAGCGCGTTGCCTGCTAACCACAACTCCTACTTCTATCCGTCTGCCTCTTTGAGCCTGATCCTTTCTGACATGCTGAAGATTGAACACGGTGCATTGTCTTACGCCAAAGTAAGAGTAAACTGGTCAAAGGTGGGTAGAGACACTGATCCTTACAGCCTGTACAACAGCTTTACCTTCAGCTCACCTGACTGGGGAGATGTAAAGATGGCGACTTTCAGTACTACACTGAAGAACAACAACCTGAAGCCGGAGATCGCCACTTCTTATGAAGTAGGTACGGATCTCAAATTCTTTAACAACAGGCTGGGTATCGAAGCGACCTGGTATACAACGGACAGCCGTAACCAGATCATCCAGATCCCGACCACGATGGCCAGCGGCTATAGTGCACGTATCATCAATGCCGGTGAAATCCGTAACAGGGGTTGGGAAGTAGCTGTACATGGTACACCTGTTTCAGGCAAATTCATCTGGGATATTGGTGCCAACTTCACCCGCAACAGGAACAAAGTGATTACACTGGCAGATGGTATTACGTCTTACCTGCAGGGTACTGCAGAAGGGGTGCAATACCAGGTGCGCGAAGGGGAATCACTGGGCGACATGTATGGTGGTACCTGGAAGACAGTACCTGACGGACCTTACAAAGGACAGGAACTGCTGGATGAAACGGGTCATAGCCAGAATGCTACTAATCTTGTGAAGATCGGCAATTACAATCCTGACTTTTCACTGGGTATTACCAATACATTCAGCTATGGTCACTTCACCCTGAATACACTGATCGATTATCGGCAGGGTGGTAAGTTCTTCTCTTATATGTTTATGAACCTGCTGTCGGATGGTCGTACAAAAAATACACTGAGAGGCCGTGACCTGGCCCATGGTGGCCTTGCCTGGAACGATGGTACCAGCGATCGTACAGATGGTATGATTGAAGATGGATATATCGACAATGGGAATGGCAACTATGTGAAGAATACCAACATTACAGACCCTGAAAGTTACTACGGTGATTACTATTGGAAAATGCATAGCCGCAATACTTTCAGTGCTACCTATGTAAAGCTGCGTGAAGTGAGCCTGACCTACCTGTTCAGCAAGGAGCAGACGGGCAGACTCCCTATCTCCAACCTGAGTGTGTCACTGATAGCCCGCAACCTGTTCAGCTGGTCAGCAGCAGGCAGCGGGTATGATCCTGAAACAGCGATGACCATCAAAGGTGGTAGCATTACGCCAGGTACAAGTAGCTGGTCACTGCCATACACCCGTTCTTATGGTGTGAAACTGGGCCTTAATTTTTAATATTCATACGACGATTATATGAAAAAGATATATGCCATTGGAGTGCTTTTCCTGTTAAGTGCGTGTACGAAGAACTTTTCGGATATCAACACAGATCCCAATACGGCGACTACAGTCAATCCGCAATACCTGTTGTCTACATCACTGGTAGCTACAGCATATCCTTACCAGGATGATGCATTCCTGGATAAGCCTGCCGAAGCAGCCCGGTATATTACGAAGGTGCGCAATGAAGGTGATGACCTGTTTGGCTGGTCGGGAAATAACTGGGATGGGTATTTCGGTGCCCTGACCACCAATAAAACCTTTCATGACCTGGCCGCTGCCAGGGGAATGTTGCAATACACTGCAATATCTGATATCATCAGGGTTTTCAACTTCGCTTATATTACAGATCTATATGGAGACATACCTTACAGTGAGGCCTTACTATCTAAAGATAGTAGTATAGTACATCCCAGATATGATCAGCAGAAGGATATCTATCCTTCACTGATGGCCACACTTACCGCCGCCAATGATACGCTGGCTGCTACTACAGCGGCAATCGATGCTACCTACGACATCCTGTATGGAGGTGTAGCCCTGAAATGGCGGAAATTTGCCAATGCACTGCACCTGCGCCTGTTACTGCGGATGTCTAAGCAATCTGCCACTGCTTATACCGAGATGCAGAATATGCTGAACAATCCTTCCAGGTATCCTTTGTTCGCAGACAATAGTGATGATGCTGCACTGAAATACCTGGGCGTGAATGCAAGTGACAGCTGGCCGGGTGGTAACCTGAATAATAAGACAACAGAAATTGATAAGTACAAACCGTCTAAAGAGATCGTAGACACCCTGCTGCGCCTGAATGACCCAAGATTGTCCATCTGGTTTGCACCTGTATCCAGTGCTACGGGCTACACGGTAGATCCTAATCAGTATGTAGGTGTACCGAATGCCATTCCTTCTCCGTATGATTACAACGGGGGCGAAACGCATATCTCAAAGATGGCTGCCATCTTCTACGCTAACCAGAATAAGTTGCTCCGGGCGAGTATGATGTCGTATACAGAACAATGTTTCATACTGGCAGAAGTGGTACAGGCAGGTAAGGTAACCGTGAGTGGGGAAACAGCGGCTTCATTGTATAATAAGGGGATCAGTGCATCGCTGGATGCATATGGTATTTCTTCGACAGCAAAGGCAACTTACCTGGCACAGGCAGCCGTGCAGT
Source organism: Chitinophaga sp. (assembly GCF_039596155.1). GTDB lineage: Bacteria > Bacteroidota > Bacteroidia > Chitinophagales > Chitinophagaceae > Chitinophaga. The sequence goes on along the minus strand of NZ_JBCNKF010000019.1, from coordinate 126,076 downwards.
ACAATGGTACATTGGTGCAACTGATCACGCAGAAGTGGCTGGCGAATTTCCTGAAGGGACCAGAAGGATGGTTCGATCACAGGAGAACAGGTTATCCTGCATTCGTAACTGGTCCGCTGGCGGCTATTTCAGAGATCCCTTCCAGGTATAAGTATCCTACTACAGAGCAGGCTTATAACCTGGACCAGTATAACGCAGCGGTATCCAGGCAGGGTGCGGATGAGATAACAACCAGGATGTGGTATTTAAAATGATAAACAGATAGCTATGCAATTTTATTTAATGCTGTTGATTGCATTGCTGCCAGTTGTAAAGCATAAACATGTCGTGATCGCCCATAGAGGCGATCACACTGTTTTACCGGAGAATACATTGGCGGCTTATTCAAGTGCAATTGAGAAAGGAGTAGATTATGTGGAAGTAGATCTGAGAACGTTTAAAGATGGACGTTTATATATTAGTCATGGCCCGCTGACGGAGCTGAATGAAAGTGTGCCTTCGTTTGACGAGGTACTGAAGTTATGCAGGGGCAAGGTCAACATCTACCTGGATTTTAAGGATGCAGACCCGGTAGTGGTGTATCCGATAATCAGGAAGGCAGGAATGGAAAAACATATCGTTGTATACTGCAATACCCTGGCACAGGTAGATGACTGGCACAAAGTAGCACCGAAGATGCCATTGATGACGAGTATACCAGCGGAAGTGAAAGACCTGCATACGTTTCTTGACAGGTACCCGGTATCAGTGGTTGATGGGGATATTGGTCAGTACACCCCTGCCATGCTGGCTGTTTTTAAAGCGAGGCATGTGGCCGTCTGGCTGGATGTGCAGGCAAGGGATGAAGGGCCGGACAGCTGGCAAAAGGCCCTGGATACATCCGTACAGGGCCTGCAGACAGATCACCCGGGCGCATTGATCAATTATCTTATACAAAAAGGGACCAGGTAATGAATAAGCTATTATTTTTACTGTTATTTATGGCGCCGGTGGACACCATTATAAAGGACTTCTATCACCATCACCAGTATATTTTGGTAGCGGCTCACCGTGCCGATCATGAGGTGTACGCGGAGAATTCCCTGCCGGCTATTCAGCGGGCTATAGAGAAAGGTATTGACATTATAGAAATAGATGTCAGGGAAACCAAAGATGGTGTATTGGTGTTAATGCATGATGAAAGCATTGATAAGAAAACAGACGGGCATGGAAAAGTGGCAGAGATGACATTCTCTGCATTGCAGGCCGTACACCTGAAAAGAGAAGGTGTGGTGACGACGGAAAAGATTCCCTCCTTTCAACAGGCATTGCAGATGGCACGCGGCAGGATCATGATTGATATTGACTTTAAGGCAGATACCCGTAGCGCCATGGTTTCGACCTGTAAGCTCGTAAAAGCGATGGGAATGGAAAAACAGGTGTTATTCTTTGTATATGACTATAAAGATGCCGATCTTGTACGTGCAATAGATCCGGATATACCGGTGATGCCGAGGGTACATAATGCTGCAGAGACCATGGCCGTGGTGAGCCAGGGACGTTATCCTATCCTGCATGGAGATGATGATTTTTATACAGATAGCCTGATGCAGGTGGTGAGGAAAGCAAATATGCGGGTGTGGATGAACGCGCTGGGAGACTATGATGACCTGGGCGAGAAGGGGTTTGATTCATTGTTACAGAAAAAACAGGTGAATGTGATACAGACGGATAGACCGGAAGAATTGCTGGCCTATTTACGCAAAAAAGGACTACACAGATAAATTATCACAAAAAATCATATAGCAAGATGAAGCAGGGATGGTTGCTACTTTGTTTATTTTTCTTTTCGTTTTTAACGGTCCGTGCGCAGAACAGTGATGGCGATGAAGATCCGATCACCGTGATCAGGGGGCCTTACTTACAAGTGGGATCGCCCACAGGTATGACAATCCGCTGGCGTACAAATGTGGCGACCCGTAGCCGGGTACGTTTTGGAACTACCGTGAATAAATGGGATATGCTGCAGGATGATTCTACGATTACCACGGAGCACATCGTGCGAATTACCGGATTACAGCCGCATACGCGCTATTATTATACGGTAGGCACCTTTGCCGATACCCTGCAGGGAGATGCGAATAACTACTTCTACACACTGCCCGAAGTGGGCAGTAAAAACCTGATCAGGATTGGTGCATTTGGCGATTGCGGGAATAACTCTGCTAACCAGCGGAATGTAAAACAATCGGTGCTGAAATACCTTGGCAACAACTATATGGATGCGTGGATATTGCTGGGCGACAATGCTTATGGCAGCGGTACTGACCAGGAGTTCCAGACGAAGTTCTTCAATATTTATAAGGATGACCTGTTAAAACAACATCCCATGTACCCTACACCGGGCAACCATGACTACAACGACCATGATTTTCCTGGCGCAGTAGAAGTGGCGGTACGTACACACAAGACTGCTTATTACCAGAACTTCTCCATGCCTACCGAAGCAGAAGATGGGGGTGTTCCTTCTCATAACAAAGCATTTTTTTCCTTTGATATCGGTAATGTACACTTCATTTCGCTGGATAGCTATGGTAAGGAAGAAGACCAGTATAAATTGTATGATACACTGGGACCGCAGGTACAGTGGGTAAAGCGCGATCTGGCAGCCAATAAGAACAGGCAGTGGGTAATTGTTTACTGGCATCATCCTCCTTATACCATGGGATCACATAATTCTGATGAAGCAGAGGACCTGATCAGCATTCGTGAGAACTTTATCAGGATCCTGGAACGTAATGGCGTAGACCTGATCCTGTGTGGACATAGCCATGACTATGAGCGTTCACGCCTGATGAAGGGACACTATGGCATGATGGATTCATTTGATCCGGCGGTACACAACCTGAGTCGTTCCTCAGGGTTGTATGATGGCAGTGAGAATAGTTGCCCGTATGTGAAAGATTCGCTGAACGCGGGAACGGTGTATGTGGTAAGTGGTTCGGCTGGTAAGCTGGGTGGCAGGCAAAAGACGTATCCACACAAGGCCATGCAGTATGCGAACGACACGAACGGTGGCGCGACAATGCTGGAAATTGAAAACAATCGCCTGGACCTGAAATGGATCTGTGGAGATGGTGTGATCCGTGATCATTTCACGATGATGAAGGAAGTGAATAAGCACAATGAGATCAAGGCAAAGGCGGGTCAGCCACTGACATTGACGGCTTCATTCGTGGGAAACTATAAATGGAGTGAGAAGGGGGCTTCTACAAAGTCCATCACCGTGAAGCCAGCAAAGGGCACCACGATATATACAGTAGAAGATAAGGAAGGTTGTATAAAAGATACCTTTACAATTACAGCGCGATGAAGAAGATAAAGGTGCTCACCGGGATGTGTTTGTTATTGTGTATGGGGATAGTAGGTGAAGCGCCGACAGCATACCCGGAGCAGACGGTCAGGTATTTTAAAGAACAGCAGGTAATATTTGCTGACAAGGCAAAAGCATTACAGGCTGCGATCTCAAAATACGATGTAAAGGATCGGGTGGCCGTGGAGCAGGCAAAACATGCATTGAAGGAATGCAGGATTGCTTATAAGCACATCGCGTTTTTCCTTGAATACTTTTTTGTAAGTGAGGCGTATGTGTTTAATACACCGGCAAAATACGAGGTGGAAGAGCCTTATATAGAATATGAAGAGCCGGTGGGATTACAGCAGATAGAAGCATTATTATATAGTCATGCATCGAAAGAGGAATTGATGCAGCAGGCAGACATTGTCGCGGAAACGGCGGCAGGTCTGCCTGCTTTGTTATATCACTTTAAGGCCACGGATGCCCAGGTGATGGAAAGTGTGCAGTTGGAACTGATCCGGATCCAGAGTCTGTATATTACGGGGTATGATGCACCCTCCCTGCAATGTGGAATAGAGGAGGCAGCGGCGGCAATGGATGCTTTACGGCATGTAATAGGCGTGGATAGTATCTGGGCTGCAATGTCGGCTGCATATACCTACCTGGCTGCGCATCCTGATTATAACAGTTTTGACAGGCTGACGTTTATTACTGACTATGCGATGCCGGTACAGCGGATGCTGTCTGTCCAGGAGGCCACACACACAGTGAGGGCATTGAAAACAACGGCGATTTTTGGCTCCCGTGATCCTTTTAAAAAGGAGACATTCACACAGGGAGCAGATATTACGGTAGATGGGTTGGGGGATGTATTGCGTAATGGAGATAACAGTGCGCCGAAGATTGGGTATGATACTGCTTTGGGGCGCCAGTTATTTTTTGAGAAGCGATTGTCAGGAAACAGGCAGCGTAGCTGTGCCACCTGTCATTTACCGGATAGGCATTTTACAGATGGTATGCCGCAGAATGCTTCCCTGTTGGGCGGTTTCCTGCCAAGGAATACCCCTTCACTGTTATATGCTACTTACCAGTATGCGCAGTTCTGGGATGGTCGTGCAAAGAGCCTGGAAGAGCAGATAGATGTTGTATTGCATAGTCCGGCGGAAATGGGTGGGTCGGATGATAGTATCGCAGCGCGGATGCAGTTGCCGAAAGGGAAGATCATTCGTGCACTGGCGGCTTATATACGTACCTTGACACCGTTTAATTCCCCGTTCGATCATTATTTAGCTGGAGATAGAAAGGCAATGACGGCGCAGCAGCGGCATGGGTTTAACATTTTTATGGGCAAGGCCCGTTGCGGCAGTTGTCATTTTGCACCCTTGTTCAATGGGTTGACACCTCCGTTGTTTAACCGGACGGAATTTGAAATATTAGGTGTACCGCGGGATAGCAACCTGCAACATCCGGTAGCAGATACAGACAGGGGAAGGATTGCCGTATTTCCCGTCACCTTTTATGAAGGGGCGTTTAAAACACCTACAGTAAGGAATGCGGCGGCGACGGCGCCTTTTATGCATCATGGTAACTTTAGAACGATGCAGCAGGTGATAGATTTTTACAACCAGGGTGGCGTAACGCCGGTGATGCACCAGACGTTGTCGACTGATACGTTAGGGTTGAGTAAAGAGGAGCAGCAGGCGGTTATTTCATTTTTGGATGCTTTGGTGGATTAGGGGAGTATTGTTGAATGGCGTGCATGGTTCAGTGCGCGTTTGGGCGGATAAAGTAATTGTTTGAGGGGGTACCATGCATCAGAGGAATCTCTGGAACAGATATCCCGATACACCCATTGACCATCGTGTTTTTCCAGATAATCAGGTATGTCAGTGAATGGTTTGCCCGATTTAGTTGTATGGGCAGTGTAAAAAGCGGATTCCCTGATTTTAACATGCGCTAATTGCCGCCAGGTCCCTTTCCTATAGTATTGAATTTCAAAATGATTTAACAGTGAAAAATCAGGAACCTGTTCGCAGTAAACAATAGCGGTATCGCCAATAGTAAACAGGCAGAAAGGGCCGGAGCCTGTGCCGATAAAAAGCGTGTCTTTAGGGTGACCGGATAGCAGGATATATGCTTCTACATTCCCGTAATAGCTGACTAATGCATCTTCATTTACTGTATCGTCTAACTTGGGTACACTATCTAGTTCATGAAGAGCATCCCGTAATTTCAGGTGTGAACGCACGGTATCCTTCCGCCCATCCCCATCAAAGTCGCCATAAGCTTGCAGATGTGTGACAGCTACCAATTCCTGCCGGAGGGTTTGGTGGGATTTGGGTTGAGTGATGATTTGCTTTGGAGCCGGCCTTTTTTCTGCACAGCTCCATAACAGGATAAGTATATAACAGCATACATATCGGTTCATAAATATTCATTTTGCAAGTATCCTCTCTCTCCATTTAAGGAACGGCTTTTCAATCAGCATCCTCATCAGCCATGCGGCAACCAGGCAGTTAACTGCGCAAATGATAAACATAAGTGTACTCTCTTTGTCAACTCCCCATTGTGAGATGATTTTCTGGGTCACATTGATGACGATCTTGTGGCTTAAATACAGCGCATAAGAGAGCGCTGCCAGGGAACCTGTCAACTGATTACCATGTTTATATAAGAAGCAGTCTGGACTTGCCGCCGCTGCTACAATACATCCATAACCAATGGCGATCAGAGGGAAACCATAAATGCTTTGATTGAACAGATCTTCATCATCACACAGGATGTAGGCACCAGCCAGTATGAAGAGTCCTCCAATGAGTAGCGGGGTACTGTACCTGTATAGTTTCTCTTTGACAGCAGCCAGGCTGATACCCACCAGTAACCCATCGAGGCGGGAGAAGGTGGGATAATAGATCCATTTGTACCACACCATCCAGTTATCAGTAGTGGCAGGGAGATAAAAATGATTCCAGCAGTAGTAACGAATACCAAAACCTGCGAGGAAAAGGGAGGCGACAAACCATGGCGCGATTTTAGTTAACCTGTTATTTCTGAAAAAGATAATCAATATAGGAAGGAACAGGTAGAACTGTTCTTCGATACAGAGGGACCATGCATGGGAAAAGGCACCGGTGTTTTTTAAGTCAAGACCGATGTTTTGGGTGAAGGTGATAAATTTCCATAAAGGTGCAGGTGTATCACGTTCCCGTAGGTACGGGAATAAAAAGTACAACGCTACGATAAAGAAATAGGCGGGGAAGATGCGGAAGGCTCTTTTGGTATAAAACGTTTTCAGTGAGATGGGATCTTCGGCAAAGAGCTGGCCGGCAATGAGGAAGCCACTAAGCACGAAAAAGAGATCAACACCTGTCCAGCCAAAGCTACTGATGGTTGGAACCCAGGCCGGATGACCGAAGCTGTTGTAATGGAACAGGAAAACGAAGGTAATAGCAAATGCGCGAAGGTGGTCAAGCCCATAGAGCTTGCGGGCAGTAGGTGGATGTTGCATAGTAAGTAAAAGGAAACAGCTGCAAAATAGCTGTTTTTAAATACCATCCAACGGGTTGGCTTATATTTTTTTTTATTCTGCGTAAATTTGCACAGACTTTGTATTAAACAGAAAAACCTAATGTACTTTATGAGAAGAATCGTCATGTTGTTTGTCCTGACACTCAGTGTACTTGCCAGCAAAGCCCAAAAGAAAAACATTATTTACCCCGAGGTGTATTTTGATTCAACGCAAGCGAAGAAAGCGTTAGGAATCGGGAAAGGGACAATCGAAGGAAGAGCTTTTACAAAACCCCGGAATGGTTATGGATTCAAAGCACCGTTAGCCAACAAGATCTATGCGTCAAATTCTACGGTGATCTTAATTCCGGTGACGCCTTATTTTGAAGCGTGGTATGCGCTTAGGAAGAAAAAGGAGGGAAAGAAGACATCTGTGTATATGTCAGATGAGGCATATCGCTGGCGATTGGAGGCGAAGACGGATGAGGAAGGACGGTTTTCATTCCAGAAGATGTTGCCCGGCAGGTATTTTCTGCAGGTGATTATCGGGTATTCCACACAGTATACGCAGAATGTATATACGGGTAGTGGGTATAATAGTTATGGAAGAACGGATTATTATACGCCGCAGAGTTATTATGTAGATCATAGTGAGCGGGCGGAAGAGTTTGTAGACGTGAAGGAAGATGGGGAGACAGTGAAAGTGAAGTTGCATTAGGGGGATGAGCATTTGACAGGGAAATAGCACCAGAAGGATTTTTTATTGATCGCCTTTCCTGCTGGGGAGGCGATTTTTATTTATATTCATAGTAATGAAAAAACTGACTGCGAAATTTTACAACCGGCCTGATGTACTGGAGATAGCGAGGGATTTATTGGGCAAGATTATCGTGACCAGGTTTGATGGTATGCTGACGACGGCGAGGATCGTGGAGACGGAGGCATACAGGGGAGTGGTGGACAAGGCGAGCCATGCATATGGCGGGCGGCGTACGCAGCGAACGGAGGTAATGTTTGGAATGCCGGGAAATGCTTATGTGTATCTTTGTTATGGAATTCACTACTTATTTAATATAGTCACCAATCAGAAAGATATTCCCGAGGCAGTGCTGATCAGGGCTGCAGAGCCACTGGAAGGAATTGAGACGATGTTGAAGAGAACGGGAAAGGCGAAGGCAGATTTTACGCTGACGAGGGGACCGGGGAATGTGAGTAAGGCATTGGGCATTGACAAGGCGCATACGGGGGCAAGTTTATATTCAGCAGAATTTTACCTGGCGGACGATGGGTATGTACCGGCCGGGATCGTGGCAACGCCCCGCATAGGTGTTGATTATGCCGGGGCGGATGCTTTACTGGATTACAGGTTTGTGGTGAAAGGAAATAAATATGTGAGTGGTAAGAAAAGTAGTTAGTAACCTGCCGGCAGGCAATCGCGCGAAGTTAGTGCTAGTAGATAATCGTCCGAAGGTTATTACCCTGCCAGCAGGCAATCATCCGAAGTTTAGTGCTAGTAGATAATCGTTCGAAGGTTAGTAACCTGCCAGCAGGCAATCATCCGAAGTTTAGTGCTAGTAGACAATCGTCAGAAGGTTAGTACCCTGCCAGTAGACAATCGTCTGAAGTTTAGTGCTAGTAGACAATCGTCCGAAGGTTAATACCCCAGTTTATTCAGATAAGATTAAAAGAAGATAATACCGGGCTTTCCCGCTTTTCACTTTCCGTTGTTGACATCTATTATACCAAAATCTATCGCCCATATGCATTTCACCTTTACGGTCTATATTGGAATTCTATTAGTCATTCTTTTTTTAGTGATGCTCGCCGGGCGGTTAAAGATCTCATACCCTATCGTATTGGTGATCGGGGGGCTGGCCATCAGCTTCATTCCCGGACTGCCCCAGATCAGCATTGATCCGGAACTGATCTTCCTGATCTTTCTTCCTCCTTTATTATATGAAGCGGCGTGGCAAACCAGTTGGAAGGAACTGTGGCGCTGGCGGCGGATTGTGAGTTCATTCGCTTTTTTAATTGTGATATTGACATCTGGCGTGATTGCCCTTGTATCCAGTAACCTGATTCCGGGGTTTACGCTCGCATTGGGTTTTTTGCTGGGAGGGATCATTTCCCCGCCGGATGCAGTGGCTGCTACCACGGTATTGAAAGAGATCAAAGTGCCCAAGTCGTTAGTCAATATATTAGAAGGAGAGAGTCTGTTGAATGATGCGTCCAGTTTGATTGTATTCCGGTTTGCACTGGTGGCTGTGACGACGGGGAAATTTGTATTTCATGAGGCGGTGACGAGTTTCTTCCTGGTGATTTCAATGGGTATCTTAATCGGTCTGGCGATAGGAATGATCTTTTATGCCATTCATCGCTGGTTGCCCACGAATGCGAGTATGGATACGGTACTGACATTTGTAGCGCCTTATGTCATGTATATCTCTGCAGAAAGTATGCATTTTTCCGGGGTATTGGCAGTGGTAACAGGTGGTTTGTTCATGTCGAACAAGAGCCATCATTTCCTCACTCACCTGAGCCGGATCAGGGGGGTAAATGTATGGTCCACCATAGGGTTTGTATTGAATGGAATTATCTTCCTGCTGATAGGGCTGGAGTTGCCGGTGATTGTGCGGCAGCTGGGAGAGGTCTCTTTTTGGAGTGCGATTAAGTATGGACTGATCATCACACTTGTAGTAATAATCATGCGTTTGTTGTGTACCATGGGGGCGTCGTTGTTTACGCGGCTGGTGAGCAGGTATATCAGGACGGCGGATAATAATCCGGGGTGGCGGTTACCCTTTGTGTTTGGCTGGGCAGGGATGAGAGGGGTGGTCTCGCTGGCATCTGCATTATCTATTCCTTTGATGATGGATAAGCACCATGCGTTTCCCAAGAGAGACCTGATCCTGTTTATAACGTTTATGGTTATTTTGATCACGCTGGTGTTTCAGGGAGTGACGTTGCCATTGGTCGTGAAATGGATGAAGCTGGGCGAGGACCGGTTCTTTATGCCGGAGCATGAACAGGAAGCGATCATGCGGAAGAAGATGGCGTCGTATGCGTTGGACCTGTTGAACAACAAGTATGGAGCGGAGATTGCGGGCAATGACTTGCTCGTGTCTTTGAAAGCAAGGCTGGAAGGGGATGTAACGTTTGCGCAGAATTATATTGCTTCTGAAGAGGGGGACGAGGCGGTGTCGCATAAGATCGGGAGGTACCGGGTGATATTGACGGACCTGATCAATGAGCAGCGGGGTATCCTGCGGAAGATGAACAAGAAGGATAGTATAGATGAGGAGATCATCAGGAAGCACCTGGCACAGTTGGACCTGGAGGAGGAGTACCTGGTACAGCGTTTTTGATGGTGTTCCCAATCGGCTGGTTGTGAACGCTGCATGACCGGGAATGTTCATTCCGTTGCCACTCCGCTATTCTATGAACACAATATTTTTGCCTACATTCACCTGGCAAAATCTAACCTTTATGAATCGTATTACCCTTGTCGCTACAGGTGCCCTGCTATCGCTGGCGGCCTGTCAATCTTCCGACAGCAGTAAGAACCAGCTTACCCGGCAACAGGCGCAAACCTACCTGGACGGCTACAATAAAGAATACCAGGACCTTATTTACAAAGACAACCTGGCGCAATGGACGCTGAACACCCGCATCGTAAAAGGCGATACCATCAGCCAGCAACTGGCAGATGCAGCCGATAAGGTAACAGCGGAATTTACGGGTAGTAAGGCAAACATCGACTCTGCTCAAAAATACCTGCAACTCAAAGATCAACTCACCCCGCTGCAGGTAAGGCAGTTCGAAGTGATCCTTTTCAACGCAGGCAATAACCCTGCTACTGCCGGCGATATCGTGACCCGTCGTATCAGTACGACTAACAAGCAATTATCTGCACTTTATGGGTTCAAGTTTACGATCGATGGTAAACCCGTTACTACCGGTCGCATTGATGAAATACTTGAATCTTCCGATAACTTACAGGAAAGAAGAAAAGCCTGGACTGCCAGCAAAGAAGTGGGTAAGACCCTGAAAGCAGGTCTCGACTCTCTTCAATACCTGCGCAACGCATCGGTGACCCCACTGGGTTATAAAGATTTCTTCGATTACAACGCCCGTGAGTATGGCATGAGTGAGGATGAGATCATCAAACTGACCCGCCAGTTCGTGACTGAAATATGGCCCCTCTACAGGGAACTGCATACCTGGGCGCGTTATACACTTGCCGCGCGCTATAAACAACCTGTTCCGGATTATATTCCTGCGGATTGGTTACCTAACCGCTGGGGCCAGGATTGGTCTTCCCTGGTAGATGTAAAAGGCCTGAGCATTGATTCTATCCTGAGAGTACATGGTGCTGAATGGATGGCCCATCAAAGCGAAGCGTTCTATAAGAGTATCGGGTTCGATGCGCTGCCACCTGTTTTCTGGGAGAAGAGTAGCCTCTACCCGGTGCCGGCCGATAGTCCATTCACCAAGAATAACCATGCTTCTGCATGGCATATGGATCTCGCAAATGATGTTCGCTCGCTTGAAAGCATCACCCCGACGACCGATTACTGGAGTACGGTCTTACATGAATTTGGACACATCTACTATTATATGTCTTACAGCCGCCCGGAGATTCCGGTGATACTGAGAAGCGGTGCAAACAGGGGCTTCCATGAAGCATTTGGTACGATGATGGGATTAGCCTCCCTGCAAAAGCCATTTCTTGAGAACCTGCATCTTATTCCTGCAGGGACCACTACCAATGATACACTCAAGTTGTTGAAAGAAGCGTTGAGCTATGTAGTTAGCCTGCCGTGGAGCAGTGGTGTGATGACGGAGTTTGAGTACAACCTTTATGCGAAGAAATTGCCGAAAGATCAGTACAACCAGCAGTGGTGGAAGCTGGTGAAACAATTCCAGGGAATTGTACCGCCTACGGAAAGGGGAGAAGAGTACTGCGATGCGGCGACTAAAACCCATATCAATGATGATCCTGCCCAGTACTACGACTATTCAATTGCAAGCGTGCTGGTATTCCAGTTTCATCAGCATATTGCGGATAGCATCCTGCACCAGGATCCGCATGCCACTAATTATTGGGGGAATAAAGCGGTGGGCGATTTCCTGAAAAAAGTAATGAGCCCGGGTGCCAGTATTGACTGGCGGCAACAGCTCAGGGATGATCTGCATACAGACATGAGCGCCAAACCAATGGTGGCCTATTTTAGTGTGTTGATGGATTACCTGAAGAAGGTAAATGCGGGTAAGAAATATACATTACCGGAACAACCTGTTTTTGAATAATAACATACAGTATTTGTGGAAGGGGCGTTGACAAAATGGAATGCGTGTTTTTTCACAAGAGAAAGGAGGTGGCTCAAAAAGTAGGTGAGGCACCTCCTTCTCTTTTTTACCGGCATTGTGCCGGAATGAAAGTCAAAGATCATTAAAAAAATATTGGTCTTTTAATATGATATATACTATATTTACGCCTGTTACTACAACTCAAATAAAGAAGATATCCTTAACAAATCCCAAATAGAACATCACTCAAATAACAAGTAACACCCCTTATTATTTATTTATCCTATCCATTCGTGTAGCCGGATTAGCTGTTGTCATTATCTCAGTTCAGAATCAATTCCACATATCATCACACGTTAAAAAAAACGCACAACATGAAAAAGCCCCTACTTATTGGTATTTCCCTCATGGCAGCTGTGACCCTCACCTGGCTGGGCGCCTGCAACAGTAGTCATAACAACAAGACCACAGAAAGTGCAACCGGAAACGGTCCCTACTCCCGCATCACACTCCCCCAGGATGCGATGGCCACCTGCACTATTTCGAAAGATTCATTTAATACCTGGTTTCAAAGCGGTCAAGCCAGTGAAAACGGCGCGGTTACACCCGCTAATAGTGTCACCTTTCCACATCAGGACAACTGTGATTTCTATCAATGGTCAGAACGTATGTTCCTGTGGCTCACTTCCTCTTCTGCGCAGTATGGCGGTTCAGTAATGGCTTCCCCGGTATTCTTCGATGTAGTGTCCGATTCGGCAGGTAATTTACAGATGCAGCGACATATCGCTGGCATCATTCCAACAGCGAATAGCAGCCTTGATAAGAACGGACCAAACAGGCTGCCCGTTTTCAGGGACAAACAAGGCCGTCTGTTCGAAGTCATGGTCCATAAGGCCGGCGAGAAGGTGGTGTTTAAAAACAAAGCCGGTAAACTAATAGAACTGGGCAAGGTAGAAAAGACTGCGAATGCACAGGTGCTGCTTATGGACAAAGCCGGTAATAAGATCGAACAGGCGCAGATCGTTACGAAATTACACAATCCTGATAGGGTACTCCATGCATTTCAGACACCCACAGGCACCGTGGTCTTGGATATGGGCAACAAAGAAGTGAAATTAGAAGCAGAAGTGACACAGGCTACACTGAATGCCCTGATCGCGCAGAACAATTCCCTGGTGTATTACATCACCATGGTAAATGACATGTATGCTTATTACCTCACAGCTGTCAAAGATCCAAATTTCAAGAACGACAGCATCTCCAGCCTGCAATTTCCTACCACTGCAGCAGCAAGGACCTGTATTGTAAATTATGCAAAGGCACATGGCTATCCTGTACCTACCGACTCAAATGCGCTGACCATGGAACTGAAAACATCCTGGGTGATAGCAGACAGCCTGGCTAATCCACAGGACTATTTCCTGATGGATGCTATGATCCCCACATATACCGCCTCTTCTGACACACTATGGAAACCGTCCGGACAAAAAAAGGCAAAGCTGGCATTGGTAGGTATACATATTGTCGGCAGTGCAGCGGGCCACCCCGAGATGATATGGGCAACATTTGAACATCACAGTAATACACCGAATGCTGCCTATCAGTATCTCGATACCAAAGGCCAGGTGAAGACAGTTGCTGCAGATAAAGGCCGCTGGCTCTTTAACAGCAATGCAGCTGATACACCCTATAACGTTAACTATATTAACTACGACCCAACTACACAAAACCTGGTAGCAGCAAATTCCAAAATTGGTATAGCACCCAGCAATACGCAACGCCTCTTTCCATTCGGTGCGGCAATGGATTCCATCCCCAACCAGCAGGATACCAGCGCCTCCGCATCCAACACTGAAATTATCGCTATCAACAACGCGGTCATGGGCCTCATACCGGGTGCTGACATCAGGAAAAACTACGTATTCATTGGCGCCGTATGGACATCAGGGGGCTCAATACCCAATGGAAATGTCTATAATCCAAGAGATTCCATTTCCGGGCTGGCCATTGGTACCAGCCTCCTGGCTAACAGTACGATGGAAACCTACTTCCAATCCACCAGCTTCACCTGCTTTACCTGTCACCATGGCGCCTCATTGGCCCCCAGCGATTTGAGCCATGTCTTCAGCAAGATAAATCCCCTGAAAGCCATGTTGGATAAAATTGATAAGGACCAGAAGAAATAAGAATATCCCTGCCTTTCAGGACGTTTATTCCCGCTTTGGGAATCCCGGCTGGTAGCGGATGTTATGATATAAAAAAGAAGCCTTCTCAATGGCGTGCCTCCTAAAAGTGTCTAACTTTTAGGAGGCACGTCAAATCATCCGGACAGCTTCTTTTTGGTGCATTTTTAAAATAAAGCGCTTTTTTCAGCCATATGATACCTGATGTGATAGAAGTCATTTCAGGTGATCTCAGGCCAGTGTGATGATAGACCAGAGTGCAGCTCCTGCGATGATCACCCATAGTAGGATGCCCTGGATAAATGGCCGGATGCCAACTGCTTTGAGCACTTTTGCATTCAATCCACAGCCAATTAAGAACAATGTCAGCGTTAATCCCGCCTTGGAAATATCTACCACATAATGCCCAAATTGTTGCACCAATGGTACATATGTATTCAATATCATTGCTACTATAAAGAACCCGATAAAGACCGGAATTTTAACTTTCTTTTTATCAAAACTGCTCAGCAAAGAAAGCGGGATGATCCACAATGCCCTCGCCAGTTTGACGGTTGTTGCCACCTGCAATGCTTCTGTACCATATTTACTGGCAGCCCCAACTACAGAACTGGTGTCATGTATTGCGATCGCACTCCACAAGCCAAACTGTGTCTGTGAAAGATTGAGCAAATGTCCGACAACAGGAAATATAAATAAGGCCAGGGAGTTCAGGATAAAGATCGTTCCGAGTGCGACAGAGATCTGTTTTTCTTCTGCTTTGATTACGGGAGAGATGGCTGCTATGGCACTTCCTCCACAGATAGCCGTACCGGCAGAAATTAAATAAGAAGTTTTCCTGTCTATTTTTAACAATTTGCCAAACAGGTAACCGAAGAACAATGTACCGATGATAGAGGCTATAGTAAACAACAATCCCTGGCTACCCGCGTGTACAGCACTCGTTACATTCATGCCAAAGCCCAGGCCTACGACTGAGATCTGTAGTAACAAATGGGTGGCCTTGTGATTTAAATGTAAGTACGGATGCCCGACAAACTGGGCGATTACGAGTCCCATCAATAATGCAATAGGTGGCGTAATAAGAGGTGTAAGACAGCATACGAATGCCAGTAAAAAAATGACTTCTCTTGTCGTGAGACTTACGGTCCGGTCTAAAAATGTTTTATTCATCGTTTCCATAATGCACACAAAGGTCTGCTGTTGTGCTGGCAAATGAAAATCGCTAATAGTAATGGGTTATAACATTAAGTTATGAGAAACCGGGAAAAATGGAATGCTGAAGTTATAAAAAAAGGGGTGGTAAAAGATACCTTTTACCACCCCTTCATAGAAAGAAAAACACACTATTTCACTACATCTTCTAATTCTACGTCTTCATTGTTGTCACTGTCCTCCTGCATCAGTACATCCTGGATATTTGACTTATCCTGGTGCCTGTAGCCGTCCTCTTTTCTACCCCTGACCTTTGCGATCTGGGCCTGCAGTACATCCACACATTCATTTACCGCAGGTTCAAAATGAGGACTTACTTTCTTTACAAAATGATCTTGTCCCGGCACTTCCAGCCTGATTTCGCAGTAGTTATTCTCAGGCGTACTATCCGGGCCTTTATATAAAGTAACGTTTGCACGTACGATCTTGTCTGTTTTTAACGTGTTCAGCTTTTCACGGATATATGACTCAAGTGCATTGCTGGCTTTAAATCCGAGAGATTGAATAATTATATCCATAGTTCTATATTTTTACAGTTAGTAATACAGGAATTGTGCCAGACGGAATCAGTTTATAAACTGATGATGGTTAGTGGCCTTCTGCAAACCTTTATGTATTTCGTCAATTATTTCATGTCGTTCATATAGCAGCCTTACCCGATTCCCTTCCTTTTGCGTAACTTCAGTATGATGCCGAAGTGGTTTTACAAATACAAGCTTTATCACATTCCCTTCTGGATGTTGTACCAATACATCTGGTGGGCAGTGGCCTTTGGCAATCCCATAAAAGCGGCTGTGACCATTTTTTCCACGACTTTATTTCTCAAATATTTCACGTACGTTTTTTGGGAAACGCTGGCGGTGTATTTTAACTTGTATTACCTGCTGCCCCGTTATTTTGAAAGAGGCAAATATTCCACGTATGTAGTGCTATTGGTAGCGACTACGTTGTTGACTGCGGGGTGCATCGTACCGGGATATTACCTGACCGCTTCACTGGCAGGTACCACTGTTAAAGAATTATTTCATACAGATAGTTTCCTGAGCATCATACTGGCCAATTCCCTTCCCAGCACCGTTGCTGCCATGACACTTGCCATGAGCATCAAACTCGGCAGGAGCTGGCTGCAAACTCAACGAAGGGAACAAATGCTGGAAAAGGAGAAACTGGAAACAGAATTGAACTACCTGAAGTACCAGTTTAATCCTCACTTCCTATTCAATACCATCAATTCTATCTTTTTCCTTATCCATAAGAACCCGGACATTGCCTCCGCCTCGCTGGCGAAATTCTCTGATCTGCTGCGCCACCAGTTATATGAGTGTAATGACAGGCAGATCCTGCTGAATAAAGAAATTGCTTACCTTGAAAATGGAATTGAACTGGAGCGGTTAAGGCAGAATGCCAATGTAGAGGTTGATATCCAGTTACCTGTATTGTACGATACCAGGTTGGGGATCGCTCCCTTTATATTAATGACTTTTGTGGAAAACGCCTTTAAGCACGTCTCAAAGCAGGCAGATCAGCCTAACTGGATACAGATAGACCTGCAGATCGACGGGCAGGATTTAAAACTGGCAGTATCGAATAGTATCGCTGGTATTACAGAAGAGCAAAAAGTGATGCATTACGGAGGAATCGGGTTGAAAAATGTACGCCGCCGGCTGGACCTCATGTATCCCGGTCAGTATGAACTGGCTGTAAACAGTAATAGCTCCTCTTTTTCCATCCGGCTCACGTTACAATTGTCTGTATTGCAAAGCGCACCCATCATGCATAAAATCGCCTGAAACAGATGTTAAACTGTGTAATCATAGATGATGAACCACTGGCCCGTGAAGGAATGGCCGATTATGTGAAAGAAATAGATTTTCTCCACCTGGTAGATACCTGTGAAAACCCCGTGGCGCTCATGAAACTAATGGATCAGCATGCCGTTGACCTGATCTTCCTGGATATTCAAATGCCTAAAATGAATGGTATCGATTTCCTGAAGATCATTCAGAAACCACCTATGGTGATTATCACCACTGCCTATCCCAGTTATGCACTGGAAGGCTTTCAGCTGAACGTGATGGACTACCTCTTAAAACCGATCACCTTTGACCGGTTCTTCAAGGCGGTGAGCAAGGCCAGGGAGTACCACCAGCTGGTGAACAGGGCTACGGTGCAAAAGGCAGAGGCTACCACCGACTATTTCTTTATCAAGTGTGGCAGCAAATATGAAAAGATCCATTTTGAAGATATCCTGTATGTAGAAGGTATGCAGAACTACATTACTATTTACACCGTAAAAGGGAAATATGTAACATTGCTGTACCTGAAAAACCTGGAACAGAACCTCGATAGCCAGGCCTTTATCAGGGTACACAAATCCTACATTGTAGCCATCAATAAAATAGAGGCGATTGAAGGAAATGAGATCTTTATACAACAACACCGGATTCCCATCAGCAGGAACTACAGGGAACAGGTGATTGAACAGGTAGTGTCCAACAAATTGTGGGATAAAATTCGTTTTTCATAGCTGTCGGTCAAGCCATGATCGTCAGAAATTGAAGAGCGCATGCACGTTGAAAAGCTGGTGTGTGACTCCCGTAATACCTGCTACATAAGCTAATCCAACTTCTATATTTCTTCTCCGGTAAGACCTGCCGACAGCAAATCTAACACCGCCATTGAGGGCTACACCGGTCGAAAATTCAGTCGAGTCGCCGGTTATCCTGGTGTTATTGTAAGTATCTATGTAGGTTTCCTGGTAAGTTCTGTATTGTATACCATATCCTGCTCCGCCATAAAATCCAACCCGGTTACGTGATTTTTGGGAAGACCCTGCGCCATAATTAAAATTGAACATGAAGGGTAACTGAACGATGTAACTTGTCCAGTCATCGCTCACTACCGCATTCCCGTAAGTGGCATTATAATAATAGCTGGCATAACCCACGCGCAATGGCGCATTGATTGAAAACGCGTATTTTTTGTTTTCCATAAATGTAAAGCCAGGGGTATATGCGAGGGCAAAGTAGGGATGCTGCCTGGAAAATCTGGTTTCATCATGCATCAGGCTGATTCCTAATCCATGGGTAAAATGCTGGGCCTGGCCGTTAAAAAAAGCAAACAGGCAGATAAGGATGATAAACGGACTTTTTTTCATAGGATATATTGGATTACAAATTTATAAAATAAATATGTATTGATTTTGTCCAATTCAGAATATCCCGGTTGTCATAAGGGCAAAATCACAAATCATGAAAACAAGACTTAATTATTTCCAGCAGGCCAGCAATCCGATGAAAGCTTTAAGTGGGTTCGCACCGTATCTCGCAGAATCTGTACTTGACAAATCCTTGTTAGAATTGCTTTATTTTCGGGTATCTCAGATCAATGGTTGTGCTTTTTGCCTGGATATGCATAGTAAGGAACTGCGTGCCATGGGAGAGCAGGAGCATCGGTTGTATGTAATGAATGCGTGGAGAGAAGCTGCTTTCTATTCAGAGAGGGAGCGTGCAGCACTGGCTTTTGCAGAAGCGCTGACTAAAGTAGAACATGGGGAAGTGCCTGATGAGGTGTACAATGCAGCGGCGGCACAATTTTCAGAAGGAGAGCTGGTAGACCTGGCCATCGCTATTGTTGCCATCAACAGTTACAACCGGTTGAATATTGCATTTGGATCACCATTGCCGGTAGGCAGTTATAAAGTTGGCATGTTTGCCGAAAAACATTAATACTATGAACGAGTTTTTATTGATCTTCAGAAGAGATAATTCCAAAGAAGCACAACCTTCTCCCGCGGCCTTACAGGCGAGCATCAAACCATGGCAGGTATGGCTGGAGAAGTTGGCGGCTGATGGTGCGCTGGTAAGTCATGGAAACCGTCTTCAACCGGAAGGGGCTGTGATCAAAGCGGGTAAGATTGTAACAGATGGTCCTTACCCCGATATCAAGGAAGCCATTGGTGGGTTTGTGGTCATCAGGGCGACAGATCTGCAGGCGGCTACTGAGATAGGGAAAGACTGCCCTGTATTAAATGCGCCCTGGAACGGCTCTGTTGAAGTACGTATGCTAATGAAAGAAGCGTAATGGAAGATCAGGCGTTGCTTCCCTATTTATTCAGGACAGAGTACAGGAAGATCATTGCTGTACTCTGTCAGCTATTTGGTATCGCTCATATTGAAATTGCAGAAGATATAGTGAGTGATACGTTTCTATCTGCAACTGAGTTGTGGAGCCAGCAGGGTATTCCTCCAAATCCTGTGGCATGGCTGTATACCGTGGCAAAGCGAAAGACGCTGAACCACCTGAAGAGAGATCATTTATTTTCGAGAAAGATACGTCCGGAGATAGCGAAATCCAGCCATGAGATGACAGAAATGGATATAGATCTGTCTGATCAGCGTATTCATGATAGTCAGCTGGCGATGATCTTTACCGTCTGTCACCCGGGTATACCGGAGGAGTCACAGGTCGCGTTGGCATTGAATCTCCTGTGTGGTTTTGGTGCACAGGAAATAGCGGATGCCTTTCTGACCAATAAAGATGTCATTTACAAACGCCTGCAAAGGGCAAAGGAAAAGCTGAAAGCAGACCAGATCCCTATTACCCCTCCTTCCGCCGGGGCAGTGAATAGCCGTTTGGATACGGTATTGACTACTTTATACCTGTTGTTCAGCGAAGGGTATTATTCTACCTCGCAGGATACGACTTTAAGAAAAGACCTTTGCCTGGAGGCGATGCGGCTGACCTATTTATTGGTATCTCATCCGCCTGCGGCCTTACCTGCGGTCAATGCGTTGCTGTCATTGATGTGTTTTCATGCATCGCGGTTTGAAGCCCGGGCAGATCAACAGGGGGGCATGATCCTGTATGATGAGCAGGATACCAGCCTGTGGAACCAGGAACTGATCGTAAAGGGAACGTATTATTTAAACGAGGCTGCGAGTGGCGGGATATTGACGAAGTATCACCTGGAAGCAGGTATTGCCTACTGGCATACGCATAAGGAAGATAGCCGGGAGAAGTGGGTGCAGATCCTGTATTTATACGATCAGCTGGTGCGGGTAGAGCCGTCTCCGATAGCTGCACTGAACAGGATTTATGCATTAGCAAAAGTAAATGGAAATGCAGCAGCGATAGAAGCGGCTGCATTGTTGCCATTGACGGATAATCATTTTTACTATGCCCTGTTGGGCCACCTGTATACACCGCTGGATCGTACGAAGGCCATGGTGCACTTCCGGAAGGCATTGTCACTGGCGGTAACGGCGGCTGATAAGGAGGCTATCAGCAGGAAGTTGCGGTAGTTTTTTTATTTTAGCCGGTGTGTTAAGAATGCCGGAGTCTTTCTGCGTTTCCTTATTTTGCATGACGAAACTTTACCGGGAATGAGATTTGGGTTTGATTATTTATATAATGATCAGCAGCTCCGTTTCCTTGCAGGCATGCGGAGGTTTTTATACTATTAATTACCTTTGCACGCATGGAGATGACGCAGCGACTACGGAGCTTGTTGCTTTACATTGCGCAATGTTTAGCAGGCACGGCGATTGGATTTTACCTGTATACATTGTATCCCACTATCGGGGCCTGGTGCCTGATATCTATTATACTGGTATTGGCGCCTGACAGAAAGGATGCCATGACACTGGCAAAGACCCGTATCAAAGCTAACCTGGTAGGCGCTGCCATCGGTCTCGTCATCTTTTTTATTCACCCGGTGAACCTGTTGATGATCTGTGTAGGAATTACCCTGTCCATAATTGCCTGCGAACTGCTGAAGTTACAGCCAGCTACCCGCTCCGCTGCGATTGCAGTACTGATCATTACCATGCATGAATCAGGCAGGCATTTCTGGGATGTGGCATTGGAGAGAGCAGGTGGTGTACTCGCAGGTTGTGTAATCGGAATGCTGATCACATGGGTATTTCATGCTACCATTATCAGGTCTGCAAAAGTCATACGAAAAATAGGAAAATGAAAATAGCTACTTATAATGTGAATGGGGTAAATGGCCATCTGGCAGTATTACTTCGCTGGTTGAAAGAAACATCACCGGATGTGGCATGTTTGCAGGAATTAAAAGCACCACAGGAAAAGTTTCCCGAAGAAGCTATCCTTGAAGCCGGGTATACTGCTATCTGGCATGGACAGAAGAGCTGGAATGGCGTAGCTATCCTGTCAAAAGTGGGTAAACCGGAAGAAGTAAGACGCGCATTGCCGGGAGATCCCGAAGACCTGCACAGCCGGTATATAGAGGCCGTTGTAAATGGTATTACCATTGCCTGTTTGTATCTGCCCAATGGCAACCCGGCGCCCGGTCCGAAGTATGAATATAAGTTAGGTTGGTTCAAACGCCTGCATGCACATGCACAGGATTTAATAAACAGTGGCCGGCCGGTTATCATTCTCGGGGATTATAATGTGATACCAACAGAGAAAGATGTATATAAGCCTGCCAGCTGGGTCAATGACGCGCTCTTTCTGCCGCAGACCCGCGAAGCTTTTGAAGAGCTGAAGGCACAGGGGTGGACAGATGCGCTCCGGAAAATGTATCCGGATGAAACGATATATACCTTCTACGATTATTTCCGCAATGCCTATGGCAGAAATGCCGGATTAAGAATTGATCATTTTCTGGTAAGTCCGGATGTAGAGAAAAGATTGATTGCCGGCGGAGTAGACAAGGAAGTGAGAGGATGGGAAAAGACGAGTGATCACTGCCCGGTATGGATTACTATAAAAGACTAGTACTTTTATGCTATGAAAATAAAATCCTTATTACCGTTTGACCGCTATACCCTGGTAACCAGGCTGACTGTAGCTGAAGTGATGCTGCGACTGGACGCGAATGTAGCCCCGAAAAAACTAACTTCTAACCTGGTGGTAACACGGTGGGGGCAGAAAGAGAAGTTGGATAAACCTTATGCCGGCGTCATTAACGGGCAGCATTTTGATATATCAAGGGTCATTAACTACAAGAATTCTTTTTTGCCTGTGATAAAGGGGGAGGTTGTTCATTTCCTGGGGCAGACGGAAATAAAGGTAAAAAGTAGTCCTCATATAGCAGTTCTCGTCTTTTCAGTATTCTGGATGTCGATGGTGTTTTTGGGGTGTGTGGCAGTCACTATAGCGAATATAAAAGATGGATTTGAGCCAACATTGTTAATACCCTTTGCGATGTTAGTATTTGGGAGTTTATTATTCACCATTCCCTATAAAATAGAAGCAAGAAAATCTAAGGCATTCCTGGCAAACCTGCTGGAAGGAACGGAAGTGAAAGAGGCATAGCTGCATACTTTTACAATGAAGTTCAACGTGCAGCAAATAGTTGCCGGCTTTCCAGGAAGCAACAAAAAATAAGCATGATGATAGCCCAAACACCACCACCACCTTATTATGCAGTCATATTCACTTCGCTCAGAACGCCTGTGGAAGACGGATATAAAGATACCGCTACCCTGATGATGACATTGGCACAGACCCAACCCGGATACCTGGGTGTAGAATCTGCAAGAGAGGGTGTGGGTATTACAGTGTCTTACTGGGAAAGTCTGGAGGCGATCCGTCACTGGAAGCAGCAGGCAGACCACCTGATTGCCCAGCAAATGGGTAGAGAGAAGTGGTATGCGCAGTATAAGACGAGGATCTGTCTCGTGGAAAGAGATTATGGTTTTGATAAAGAATAATACATTGTTATGAATATTACATCCCTGTTACCTTATCAGCATTTTACGCTGAGTAGCCCACTACCATTAGAAGAAATTAAAAAAAGATTATTGGACAATTGTGACCCTTCCATTTCATTGATTAGTGCGCCTCATGGAGTAAGGAGCCTGGGTGGTAAACCATATGGGGGAATGGTCTCCGCTGATGGTTTTGAGATATTCAAAGTGGTTTATCAGAAGAACCTGCATTTGCCCATATTGAAAGGCAAATTTGAATCTTATCCCGGCAAAACAGCAATTAAAGTAACTGTGCAGCCGCAGCTGATGAGTTTAATGGTTTTTGTGGTGGCTACTATTATGATCGCCTGTATAGTGACAATGCCGAAGATGTTTGTTGGCTTTTTAGAAGTGCCTTTGTATTTCAAGGTATTCGGCAGCGTGATGGTCGTGCTGGCTTTTGCCAGGACCGTCTATGCATTTCACGTGGAGAGCAAATCCAGTCAGCAGTTCCTGGCGAACCTGCTGGAAGCTGAAAGACTAGATGGTTAGTCGTATAGCTATATGAGTGGTCGCAAACGCTTGAATTAAGTGCTTAATTTGCCTTCGTAAATTATAACTATACTATGAAGGTCTTATTGCTGCTTGCTTATCTGACAGCGTTTTCTTTGTTTTGCGCTGCACAGGCGCCTCTGCCTGAAAAAAATCTAAGCATTTTCGGAAGGGGGATGTATCCCGGGGATGATTCAACCTATGCTTTATTGCAGGATGCGGGGTTTAATACTGTGTTGCTATCCAGTTTCTATATTCATGGAGATGGAGATCTGTATTCCGGTGATGACAACAAGCATCCGGTGATCCATGATGGGAAGTGGGTGGGAGATACTGCCTACCTGCGTAGGGTGGCGGCTTTGAAGAAGACTGCAAGAATCGAGATCCTGCTGGAAGGCAGGTGGTATAACCAGCCTCCGAATACATTTGACTTTATACGGGATTGGGTGGATGCGACAAAGCAGGTACCTGGTGTGGTAACGGGAACGGGTAATAACAGCACCCTGTTTAAGATCTGCCAGGTATTGAAGGAAGTGGTAGGGGCGGATGCATTTTGTATTGATGATGAGTCAGTATATGACACGCACTCTGTTATTGAAATGGGAAAGATAGCCGCGAGGTTGAAGATGCATATGACCTTGTGTCCGTTTAGGGTGAATGATTTCTGGAAAACAGTCGTAAAGGATACGGATCCTAAGATCGTAGATGCCATTTACCTGCAATGTTATGATGGTGGTACGAGGGCGAATCCGGGTACATGGAAAGCAGCCACGGGTGCGGTACAACCGGTGTACCCTATTTTTATGTGCAGGGGGGCGTTCAGTACCTGTGAGAGTTCGCATAACAGTAAGACGGTGACTGAGATAAAGGATGAGATGATACGCTTCAAAGCCGGGTATCCTGAAATGAGTGGGGCTAGTATCTGGCAGATGGCGGATGTAAAGAGCTTTGTAATTAATAATTGTGCGGTAACAAATCCGGCCTCCGGTTCAGCGACAACTGTGAAGGAGTTCCTGGCACAGATAAAAGAAAGTTTAAGTACGGGTCTTTAAAAAGGACCTGCGATTATACAAACAAGGGCCGGTTGCATGTGCAGCCGGCCCTTATTTGTATGCAGCCAGCTTATTTTCTTACGGGGTTATCTGTGCGGGATTCCATCAGGGAGAGAAATTTCCGGATTCTGGAAGATTAATAGGGTAGGGCTGGTTGAATATCGGTTGATTTACAGTTAGTTATGTTTTGTTTAACGTCTTGGCATTGGTTTGGCAATATATCATACAGAGAATGAGAAGTAATCAATCTTTTTTCCAGATGGAACACACCGGGGTTCTTCAGGACCCTGGGATTGTTCCTCACGATAACAAACGACGAAGCTAAAGCCTTACATAATTCATGCTGACTATTTTGGGGGAATGCTAAGAGGAGGGAGCGAGAGTTCCCTCCATCTTTTTTTAGAGTGTGATTACGAGTTTACCGAAATGTCCCCCGCTTTCCAGTTCCCGGAATGCCGCTTGTACTTCTGCAATGGGATACACCTTATCGATTACCGGTTTGATCCCGGCTTTCAGCAAATCCCGGAAGCTTTCGCGGCTACCTACTGCCAGTCCTGCGAGTCGTTTGAAATTCAGGTTCATATCTCCGTATACATCCAGTGTGATCTCAGACCCGGTCAAAGCACCGGCTGTGCATACCCATCCATTTACCTTCACGGCCTGTAAAGACTGGCGAATGGTATCTTTCCCACCCACATCCAGTGTCACATCAGCGCCTATACCCCCGGTCAGGCGTAGTACTTCTTCCTGCCAGTCAGGGTGCGTTTTATAATTGATGACGGCATCTGCGCCCAATGTCTTTAACCTGGCGGCTTTGGCATCGGAACTGGTGGTGGCAATTACCCGCGCCCCTGCCTGAAGGGCTATTTGCAGGGCGAACATAGAAACCCCTCCGGTACCTTGCACCAAGACGGTTTGGCCGGGTTGTATGTTGGCAATATTGATCAACCCCTGCCAGGCAGTGACACCTGCCACGGGCATGGTAGCTGCCTCTTCAAAGGACAGAGAATCAGGGAGTTTTACCAATCCGTAATCCGGCACAGTGACATAATCGGCCAGCACGCCCTGTGTCTGCCATCCGATGCGTACGGCATCTTTCAACGCGATCCCTTCACCTGCCAGGAAATTCTGTACATAGGTCAGTGCTACCCGGTCGCCGGTCTTCCAATCGCTTACTGCTTCACCTACTGCTGTTACTATTCCTGCACCATCGCAACCAGGAGTATACGGAAAGGGGAGCCCGGTTGGGAAGTCTCCTTTTACGATCATGAGGTCCAGGAAATTTAATGATACTGCTTTAATATTTACCACCACTTCATGAGCCGCGGGTTGGGGGATGCTTGTCGTGCCTACCTTCAGTGCATCAATTCCTGTTTTGTCTATTTGTACGATTCTGTTTTGCATATCCTTATTTTTGTATTGCAAAATTGGACCCGTACGGGGCGAAAGTCAAGTACTGGGAATTTAATCACCAGGTGATAATTTAATCACCTTTTAAGGTTTGAGAGATGTATACAAGGAAAATCCCCCGTTTATATAATTGTTCGCTGGAAGTAACCATGGAAGTAATGGGTGGTAAGTGGAAGCCATTTATCATCTGTTACCTGCAGCATGGGCCCAAACGCCCCAGTGAGCTGCTAAAAATGATCAATGGTGCCAGTAAAAGGGTCATCAGTCAGCAGCTGAAAGAGCTGGAAGACCATGATATTATTGCAAAGAATGTGTATGCGGAAGTCCCGGTACGTACGGAGTATTATCTCACAGACTATGGTCGGGAGCTATTACCTGTCGTATTGATGATGGAGCAATGGGGGAGAAAGTACCAACCTCACCTTGAAAATAAGCGGACCGCGTAGTCTGAAATTTTCACATTTTTTTTACAATTAAAATCTGAGACTTTACTAAATTGGCAGCCGTTTCATTTTAACAGGTAAGTAAATAACAATTATTTCGGTCAGTATATAATTTATTATTTATTAATCTAGAATTGGCAATGTCAGCTACTACAACTAAGCATCAGCGCCGGATGACGCGCAGTCCTTATTTATTTGTTCTGTTATTTGTATTCTTATTCAGCAACCAGATCTGGGCACAAACTTCACCACCATTTACTGCCCGGTTGATCAACATTGAGGCCGCGGCCAATACCACGTTTAATTTCAACACCAAACTCAAAAACGTTGCGCCTGTATCCCGTATCTTCCAGCTCTCTGCAGTATTGCCGGCAGGTTGGAATGCCAATTTCAAAATAGATGGCATGTCAGTGACTTCCGTGAATATTGATTCCGGCAGGACGGCTGATATCGGCATTGAAATTGTCCCTACACTGGATAGCAAACCGGGTAAGTACGCGATTCCCGTGACAGCCCTGGTGGGGAACGATTCCCTGAAACTGAGCCTGGAAGCGGTGATCAAAGGCACTTATGGAGTGACGCTCACTACACCCACCGGTAAACTCAGCGAAGATGTAACAGAAGGCAGCACGAAAGAACTGCAGCTGGTTGTTAAGAACACGGGTACAATTCCGTTGGACAACCTGGAATTCAGTGCACAAAATCCCTCTCAATGGCAGCTTACTTTCGCACCTACTAAAATCCTTCATCTGGAAGCGGGGGCCGATACCACTATCACTGCTACACTACAGGTGCCCGACAAGACACTGGCCGGCGATTACATGACCAATGTTACCGTAAGGAATAGTAATGCCAACGCAAAAGCAGATTTCAGGATTACTGTAAAAACTTCTGCATTAACAGGCTGGCTGGGATTGTTCATTATCCTGATCGCCGTAGGTGCTGTTTATTTCCTTATTCGTAAATATGGCAGGCGATAGTACATTATGGAACAACCAATCATAGAGATACATGGGTTATCCAAAACCTATGGGTCTTTGAAAGCCGTTGATAATCTCCATCTCACGATTCAGCGGGGTGAGATCTTCGGTCTGCTGGGACCTAATGGCGCCGGAAAATCCACTACTATATTGATGCTGCTGGGGCTCACAGAGCCAACAGCAGGAACGGCGCAGATCTGCGGATTGAATGCGTCGCGTCATCCCATTCCTGTAAAAAGGAAGGTGGGGTACATGCCGGATAATGTTGGTTTTTACAATGATCTGTCAGCACTGGAAAATCTGAAATACATTGGCCGGTTGAATGGTATTCCTGAAGCGGAAGTCACAACTGCCGCAAAGGAAATGCTGATTTCCGTTGGGCTGGAAGCTGCTATGCACAAGAAAGCGGGCACTTTTTCCCGCGGTATGAAGCAGCGACTGGGACTGGCAGATGTATTGATCAAACGTCCGGAAGTGATCATACTTGATGAACCTACATTAGGTATAGATCCGGCAGGTGTCAGGGATTTCCTGGAACTGATCCGGCGGCTGAACCAGGAGCAGGGTATTACGATTCTCTTATCGTCTCATCACCTGCACCAGGTACAACAGGTGTGTAGCCGTGTAGGTATTTTCGTGGGTGGGCAGCTGCTTGCCCAGGGAAGTGTGGAAACACTGGCAGCGAACCTGTTCCAGGCAGATCCGCATGTTGTGCAGGTGACCCTGAGAGATGCTTCGGCAGTTGCGGAGAGCGACCTTTTGCAATTACCGGGTGTTACCAAAGTAGATATTACGGCTACTGCAATAGAGGTCTCTGGTCAGTCAGACATTACGCCGGACATTGTTCGATATTTTGTACACAAAGGATATGATGTAACAGGTGTACAAAAAAGAACTTATGGTCTGGACGAGATCTATCAACGTTATTTTGAAAATAATTTAAAGGAAAACGAGGTACATAATGAAAAGTCTACTGGCTTATTCCAAAGATCATTCCGAGGCAGGTTCAAAAAACGTTAGCCCGTTTTGGGTGATGGTCAGGAAGGAAGTGGCTGACCAGATACATAGTTGGCGGTTCATTATCATGGCGCTCCTGATCCTGCTTACCTGGTTGGGTTCGATGTATGTTTCGATGTCCAACATCAGGGGAGCGATGGAGAATGTGCCCGATCATGATACCCTGTATTTTTACCTGAAGTTACTGACCATCACTGACCGGTCATTGCCTCCCTTTCATGTATTCATTGGTTTCCTTGGTCCTTTGTTAGGCATCGCACTGGGTTTTGATGCGATCAATTCAGAGCAGAGCAATGGTACACTGATCCGGTTAATGGCCCAGCCTGTTTACAGGGATTCGCTGCTGAATGCAAAGTTTACCGGATCGTTGATAGTGATCAGTATCCTGTTCTTTTCCCTGAATATGCTGATGGTAGGAGGAGGAATGTTGATTACCGGGGTACATATAGAAGGGGCGGAGTTTGTACGCATTCTTTGCTTTGTAGTGTTGAGCATCATCTATGTGGCGTTTTGGCTGAATCTTGCTATCCTGTTGTCTGTTAAATTCCGGCAGACGGCTACTTCGGCATTGACGGCGATTGCCATCTGGTTATTCTTCACGGTTTTTTATCCTATCCTGGTACAGATTATCCTGAAAGGCATCCTGCCGGATCCCAGTATGCTGGGGCCTGAGCAAATGGCGATCTACAACGAGATCAGGCATAATTTCCTGTTGGTGATACCGAGCCAGATGTATACAGATGGTACCACAACATTGCTGATGCCGGTGGTAAGGAGTATGGGGCCGTTGACCATGGAGCAGATGGCCATGGCGGTGCCGACACCATTGCCTTTAAGAGAGAGCCTGTTAATCACCTGGCCACAGGTGAGCGGGCTGATTGCGGCTACAGTGGCCTGCTTTGCAGTGTCTTACTGGCTGTTTATGAGAAGGGAGATCAGGACATAATAATTAGGCACATACAATAAAAAAAATGCTTCTGTCACCAGGACAGAAGCATTTTTTTTATTGTATATTTCACCTGAATACCTAATATTCACTTATCTCTCAAAATTAACCGGCATGAAAAGAATCTTTCTGCTACTGGGCTTGCCCGTGCTTGCGTTATTGCACGGATGCACAAAGCCGGAATCTGCGCAAAAACTGCCAGGTTCATCCACGTTAAAAGCTGTTACTGCTGCCAGCACTTCGGTCATCTTCACCAATCCTTTACCCTCCATCGACAACGGTAGTTACTACGATCCATGGGTGATCAACATTGGCGGGTATTTTTATTACTGTGGTTCAGACGGCGGACGTTTATGGATCACAAAGTCAACCACACTGGAAAACCTTTTACAACAGACAAAGACTTACATTTTCACCCCACCATCAGGCACACTTTATAGTGGTAACCTGTGGGCACCTGAGTTGCATTACCTGAATGGCAGGTGGTATGTGTACTTTGCCGCAGATGACGGTAACAATGCCAATCATCGCATGCATGTACTGGAAGGCGGTACAGATGCCAACAATCCACTCAACGGGTCTTACAGCTACAAGACGAAGCTGAGTGCGACGACCG
This sequence comes from Chitinophaga sp., assembly GCF_039596155.1. GTDB lineage: Bacteria > Bacteroidota > Bacteroidia > Chitinophagales > Chitinophagaceae > Chitinophaga. Next base: position 95,847 of record NZ_JBCNKF010000019.1, on the reverse strand, counting down.
ATCGCTGGGCAATAGACGGGCATCCGTTTTCATTCAACAGCCAGTTGTATTTTGTATGGTCAGGATGGGAGGGTACAACGAATGTATCGCAGTACCTGTACATCGCAAAGATGAGTAATCCTTATACCATTGATGGGGAGCGGGTGGAGATTTCCAGACCGGATTATGCATGGGAGCAGGTAGGTACGCCTACAGTGAATGAAGGGCCTACTTCCCTGATCAGCGGGAACACGGTCAATATTATTTATTCAGCGAGTGGCAGCTGGACGAATGATTATTGCCTGGGTCGTATTACCTGTACAAACGGCAACCTGTTGTCCAAGGCATCATGGACAAAGAATTCAACAGCGGTATTTTCAAAGTTCGGGAATGTGTATGGTCCGGGGCATGCTTCTTTTGTGAAGTCACCAGATAACCTGCAGAACTGGATTGTGTACCATGCGGCTAACAGTGATGGAAGTGGGTGGGATAGGAGAGTGATGGCGCAGCAGTTTAGCTGGATCGGGGATGTGCCTTTCTTTGGATATCCGATAGAAAAGGGAATTCCTGTGCCCGCGCCTTCAATTGGGCCAGGCTATGCGATGCCGGTTGCAAACGGGACTTATAGAATTAAGTCTAAAGTGACATCACAGTGTGTGGATGTACCCAATGCGGCGTCTACGGCAGGATTACAGATCCAGGAGTATACCGACAATGGTACGAATGCCCAGAAGTGGGTGTTCACATCGCTGGGTGACGGATACTATAAGATAACGAATGTAGCGTCAGGGCTGAACCTGGATAATGCAGGCGGCTCAACGGCTGCGGGGAATATCCTGATTCAGTGGACGGACAATGGAAATGTGGCGCAGCACTGGCGGGTGCAGGACATGGGAGGTGGGTATTATAAGCTCATCAACCAGCGGAGTCTGCTGGCGTTGAATGTACCGTATAGTAATCAGACACCGGGAACGAAGTTGGAGCAATGGTATGAGAACCAGTATGACGCGGAGTTATGGCAGATTATACCATAAGAGGGTGGTAGAAGGGATGGGGGAGTCGTTATGACGTAGCATAATGCTCCTGCTATAGATGCATTTTTTAGAGAAAGCCTGCCATTTTTGGCAGGTTTTCCTATCTTAGGACGATGGAAACTAAAGAAAGAGACCGGATTAAGCAGAATATTGAAAAGCATGGTTGTCATTTGATAATGGTCATGGAGGACGATTATCTGCCGGCATTTGTGCATACAATCGGGCTGTATGAGAAGTATGGCCATCCGGAATTGATTTGTTTTGGCTTGAAGAAGGAGGTCGCGAGTGAAATATTAAATGATGCAGCTGAAATGATCAGTGAGGGGCAATCTTTTGTCCCGGATCAATCGTATGATGATTTTCTGAAAGAGCACCCTATGCAGTTCTTGTCGGTAGACAAGCGTTATTATGAATTTTATTTCGGCTATGCCAGCAGGTATTACGGTCATGATGATTTTCCTGTTTTACAAATGGTATGGCCGGACAAAGCAAGTTTGTTCCCCTGGCAGGCAGGCTTCGTTGCCGACCTGAAATTTAAGCAGCCCTTGCTGGACCGCAACGTTGATTTTATGTTTTATGAAGAAAGAAATGTAGCTGCCTTTACAACCAAACAGGTATTGGAGGGAGCGCCCATTTTATATGTGTACCATGATGACGAAGATGGTGCCTGGCAGTTCCACCACAGCAAAAATCCAGATCAGAAAGATGCAAAATTGGTTGCATTGGCAGAGATCACAAAGATAGATCCCTCTGTAAATCAGGTCCATTTTCTCCCTTATGGCGGTGCTGCCTGGCGGAAATCGCCACAGGATAAGTGGGAGTATTAATGTTTTTCGGTCTGATAACTAACTACTTACAGTTCCTGTAGTCGTTTTGTAGTCGCTCTTGTAGTCCCCTGGTGACCTCGGTTTTTTGGAAAGATATGTTCGCAACCTGACATTTGCGCTTACAAATTCTTTATATGAAATACCGATTACTAGCCAGCTGTTTATTATTCCTCTCCGGAAGTGTGGCGGCACAACAAAAATTCGACGGAGGCTCCCGCTTTGTGCAGGGGTTTGCCAGAGTAGTAGACCATGGACACTCCATTTATATCGATAGCACAGGCAAACCAGCTTTTGATACTATTTATAATGACAGAAGTCTCTCCGATACCTGGGCAGACACTGATTCGGTATCCCTGCCACAAGACATCCTGCAGGTTGGCTTTAAGGGCAAACAAGGGATTATGACCGTATCCGGTAAGTGGATCCTGCGGCCTGAATATGACACCATAGATACCCAATACTCCGACCAATGGATTATAAAGAAAGATAATAAATCCAGTTTGTACACCTCTAAAGGCTTTATTCTTCCCTTCCGCTTTGAAGCCAGTAATCAACTTGACACGGACTGGTTTGCCGTAAAGGAAAACGGTAAATGGGGCGTGTATAACCGGCAGAAAAACGAACTCACCGTGCCATTCTTATATGAGGATGTGGACTATTGTTATGGTTGTAACACCAAAGGTGACTACATATTTGCACAGAAAGACGGCAAATGGGGGGTAGTAAGTTTCAAAAATGAAGTATTAGTTCCTTTTGAATACGATCACGAGCATATGAATATGCGAAGTGATGAATGGATCGAATCGCTCTATAAAAACGACCAGAAGATGAGCATCAACCTCAAAACAAAGAAAGTAGAGGTAGATACCTGCGAGTGCCTGCCGGGAGATGATGTGTCAGTTCAGGATACAGAACTGGGTCCTTTCACCGGTCAGCAGAGAAACGGTAAATGGGGACTGGTGAATAAAGCTGGCCGGTTAATCCTGGACCATGTATACGATGATATTAACTATTACAATGACAGCACCGCTTTCATTGGCATCGTGCGGAACGGGAAATACGGGCTTGCAGATACGACTGGTAAGATCGTTGTTCCCACCGCATTTGGTTATTGGTTTGAACCCCGCTGCGGAGGCGCATTATTCCAATCTGAAAGAAATGGGAAAGAGGTAATATTTGATAAAACAGGTAAGCAGATCTTAGCGCAATACAGCCTGTTTCACGAAATGTCTATGGAAGACGGTACAATGATGCTCGCCATCATACAGGGCAAGTTATACGGCTTCTATAACCCTGCTACAGGCAAACTGGTGCCACCTAAATATACCACGCTCAGTTACTACGGAGATGCGCATTACCTGAATGTGGGGATGGGCGATAAATATGGCTTTATCGACAAGGAAGGCAATACCGTCGTACCACCTATCTACGATTATGTAGACATGCATACCATTCCTAAAAATGACCAGCTGGCAAAAATTAGCCTGAAAGACAAAACAGGACTATTTGATATCAAACAGCAAAAGGTCATACTTCCTGTTATTTACGATTACATTTCTACCTACGATGACAGCAGTGTGCTGTTAGTAACCAGGAATGGCTTAAGCGGCGTATTTGATTTTTCAGGTAAGATGCTGGCCCCTGTAAAATACAGGGAGGTCGTTCCGTTTAACAGTATATATTCCTTTTTAAATCCCAAGGATTCCGGCAAAGCGGAGATCCTGAATAAGCGAACCCATGAGATCGTCAAACTGCCTTTTGATACGGCCTATGTTGCATACGAAGGGCATTTGATGCTGGTATGGGAAAACGCTAAATGTTTTATCTATGATATAGATAAAAAAGCGAAAGTGGAAGGTGATTATTCAAAAGGAGGATTCCCTGAATACATGGGGTATTTTTCAAATCACCGGGCCATGGTTGTAAAGAACAGGAAGTTTGGGTATGTGGATGCAAAGGGAAATTATGTCGTGCAACCGAAGTATGATTATATCTCTAATTTCCATAAAGGGGTAGCGGCTGTATATGAATGCCTGGATACCGCCGCCCGCATTTTCCGTTATGGTTATATCGATTCTACCGGCAGGGAGATCGTACCGGTCATCTATGATGTACCCCAGTCAATCGTACAGCGATTTACAGAGGATGCGTTCTTCGGAGAAGATGATTCAGAAGTGCTTACGCTCATGAAAAGTGACGGCAGAAAGGGGTTGGCAGGGTTGAACGGCCGGATCATTGTACCGGTGAATTATGAAAAGATCTCTCCTGAAAAACATGGTAAAGGTTACCTGGTGATGGAAGGAACTAAATTCGGGATACTTGACGCCAATGGCCGGGAAATTATTAAACCGCTATATGAAAATATGATGCTGGACGAATTAGAGGGATACGATGGCAGGGTGTCATTTAGTTTTCCGATCATGGCGAGAGAAGGAGAATCGGCCAGCTGGAAATACATAGATGAGCATGGCAAATCAATTGGTGTGGATGTAACTGACTATGTAGCGTTCAGTACACTGGATTGGGGTGAGGCTCCTGTGGAGGTGCCTGCACCACCGATGCTACCGCCGGCAGAAGAAAAATAATTCAGATGGGGACAATTAGCAGGGAGGTGGCTACTGATAGCCATTTTCCCTGCTTTTTCGTTTAACTTTGAGCCGTTATGAAAAAGATCCTTCTTTCCTGCTGCCTCATGATGAGTATGGCTGGCCGTGCACAACAGCCTACCTATTGTAACCCCATCAATGTGGACTATGGTTATACACCTATTCCCAACTTTACAGAATGGGGTAAACACAGGGCTACTGCGGACCCTGTTATTGTGAATTACAAAGGGGATTATTATTTGTTTTCGACCAATCAGTGGGGATATTGGTATAGTGCAGATATGGTAAACTGGACTTTTGTATCGCGTAAATTTCTGCGGCCCTGGAATGAAGGATATGATGAATTGTGTGCCCCTGCTGTAGGAATTGTAGGCGATACGATGCTGGTATTTGGTTCCACTTATACCCGCAACTTTACCTTGTGGATGAGCACTTCACCAAAGGAAAACAACTGGAAACCACTGGTAGATTCTTTTGAGATCGGTGGTTGGGATCCTGCATTTTTTACAGATGATGATGGCCGGTTGTATATGTATAACGGGAGTAGTAATCGCTATCCGTTATATGGGGTAGAGCTGGATCGTCAAACATTCAGGCCCATTGGTACCCGGCAGGAAATGTACCTGCTGGAGCCGTGGCGGTATGGGTGGCAACGATTCGGGGAGCATATGGACAATACATTCCTGGATCCGTTTATAGAGGGAGCCTGGATGACAAAACACAATGGAAAATATTACCTGCAATATGGTGCACCGGGAACAGAGATGAGTGGGTATGCGGATGGTGTGGTAGCAGGGCCTTCGCCATTAGGGAATCAATTTACGCCACAGTCAGATCCATTGTCTTTCAAGCCCGGCGGGTTTGCGAGAGGAGCCGGGCATGGGGCTACATTTACAGATCACAAAGGTGCATACTGGCATGTGAGCACCATGGGCATTAGTGTGAAGAATAACTTTGAACGCAGGATTGGCATCTGGCCCGCAGGATTTGATAAAGATGATGTGATGTATTGTAATACGGCATTTGGCGACTACCCGCATTTTACAAACGGGGATTTTACAGGGTGGATGTTGTTGAATTATAATAAGCCGGTGATGGTTTCGTCTACCCTGGGTAGCTATAGTGCAAATAATGCCGTCGATGAAGATATTAAAACGTATTGGAGTGCGGCGAGCGGAAATGCAGGAGAGTGGCTGCAATCAGACCTGGGCGCCGTGTCGGCAGTGCATGCTGTGCAGGTGAATTATGCAGACCAGGATGCGACATTTTTGGGCAAACAAACCAATATCTATCATCAGTATAAATTGTTGTATTCGCTGGATGGTAAGAAATGGTTGTCATTGGCAGATAAGAGTAAGAACCATACGGATGTACCTCATGATTATGTATCGTTGGAAAAGCCAGTGAGGGCGAGGTATATTCGCCTGGAGAATGTGCATGTGCCGACTGGCAGGTTTGCCATCAGCGGACTAAGGGTGTTTGGAAATAGTGACGGCAATAAGCCGGCGATAGTGGAGAGCCTGATCGTGCTCCGCACAGAAAAAGACAAACGTAGTGCATGGCTGAAATGGAAGCCGGCGACAGATGCCTATGCGTATAATATTTATTACGGTACAGCACCTGATAAGTTGTATACAAATATTATGGTGTACAACGCTAATGAGTATTGGTTGAAGACGCTGGATAAGGAGAAGGTATACTATTTTACAATAGAAGCCATTAATGAGCGTGGGGTGTCGGAGAAGTTACCTGTGCAGCGGGTTGAGTAGCTACTTTATTTTGGGCCAATTGTCCTATTAATACATCATTTATTACAAGCTGAACTCCTGTTTGCTTTTCATCTTTGCATTGTTAAAAACACAATAGAAGATGAAACGAGCCATCTTGTGTATCCTCGCACTATTACCGCTACTCACCTATGCGCAGGATACCATCAAAAAACGGCCTGTACCGAAATTCTTACCACTGAACTATGAAGAAGATTACCGCTATCTTTCAGATAAACAGCTAAGAACCGGATTGTGGGCGCAGCTGAAATACATTCCACTATGGAGAAACGGCTACCTGACCTTTGGAGCTGAAATCCGACCCAGAGTGGAATACAGGGAACACCTGAAATATGGTAAAGGCAATGAAGACCAGGGCTTCGACTGGCAACAACGTTCCCGTGTATGGGCTGATATCCATATCTTACCTAACCTGCGTGTATTTGGAGAACTACAATCAGGTACTACCTACGAGCTGGATTATAAACCCTCTTTAACAGACTACAACCCGGGTGAACTCCACCAGGCATTTGCTGAATATACCCTTCATTTAGGTAAAGGCAATAAGATGTATATAAGAGCGGGGCGGCAGGAAATACTCTTTAATAAAGGCCGGTTACTCGATGTAAGACAACCACCTAACAACCGGCATTCCTTTGACATAGGCAGGATCGGCGTAAAATTGGGCGCCTACACTTTCGGTGTAATGGCAGGCGAGGAAGTACAGGATAAGGCTGGTTATTTCAATGATCCATCCAACAGGCAACTGAAATTGGCCGCAGCACATGTGAGCCGTAAATTAAGCGGCACGTTATCCAATTCAACTGTTGAGTTACTGTACCTTTATACGGACAAAAAAGCCGCTGCGAACGCATTGTACAATGGTACAAAGAATACATTTTCTGCACGGATCGGTGGTATAGAAGGTGGCTGGAACTACGATGTAGAGCTGGTAGGTCAGACGGGTAAAAATGCCCTCCGTCAAAAGGCGCGTGCATGGTACGTGGCAACAGAAAGCTGGTATACCTTCCGTACAAAATGGAAACCATTCATAGGTACCCGCATTGATATCGGGTCAGGTGATAAAGACTCTACAGATAACAAGACAAACAGTTATGATTACCTCTGGTCCCGGGGGATGAGCTGGGCGCCTGACCTGGGATATACCAATATCGCTGCCGTGGGGCCGGTAGTTGGTTGCAAACCAATTGCAAAACTGAGCATTGACCTTACCATACAGGAACTGTGGCGTACCTCCAAAGAAGATGGTATCTATGCTATGTCTGGCGTACAGGTCAGAAGTGCCGGTGCAGGTACATCAGGTGTGATTGGTACCCGATGTTGTGCGAAGGCCGAGTACCAGGTAAATCCATTCCTGCTATTCGGTGCTTATGTAAATGAAACATTTAAAGGGAAATACTTAGAACAGGCAGGGAATAGCCAGCAAATGGTGTATGCACACCTGTACAGCGTTTTCAGATTCTAATTTAACCTTGTAATGATCCGGGGGGACTACTTCGGATCATTCTTTTATTTTAGCCAGCGGAATTTGTTTGCGATACTCATTAGGTGTTAGCCCGGTATGTTTTTTGAAGAGCCGGGTAAAATAAGAGGGATCATCAAATCCCAGTTCATAGGCAATTTCGGAAATGTTGGAATCGAAATGATACAAATGTGCCTTTGCTTTGCATATTAATTCTACCTGTACGACCTGTAATGCGGACATTTGTTTGAGCGCGCGGCAGATCCGGTTCAGGTGTTTTGCTGTAATATGCAAGTGATCTGCATACACCTGTAAACTTGTGAACGGACTCCTGGAGATTTTGACAAGGTGCTGGAATTTCCTGAAATAATAGAGGTTATTGTTGTGACCTGATTTCACAACCGGTTGTTCATTGGAGTAGCGATAGAACTGCAGTATCAATAAATACAACATGTGCTCCATGATAATATCTTTACCGACTTTAGACTCGTTGAATTCAGCGTGAATATCATTGACTGATTTATGGAAGGAGGGGAGTGCGTCTCCTTTGAGTACACAGACGGTATCCAGTGCATGCAGGATGTTAGGATATCTTTCATGCAATGTCTCTGTATAAAAATCTGAAAAGGTCAGCATGCGACCCCTTATCTGTGCACCGAAATGAAACCGGTGAATACTCAGCGGGGGGATAAAAACCATGAAGGGTGCTTCCAGGCAGATTTGCTCATCGGCTGTATAAAAAGTGGCGTACCCGCTTTCAACAGAAAATACCTGGTATAATGAACTATGAAAATGGGCGTCTACTTCCCAGTTAAAATCTTTGTTGCTGCTTTCGAAGTTTTCGCAGTAGATATAGTTTTCATTGTGCGTGTTCTTTTCTCTATGTATACCAGCGTAGTTGATGAACTCGTGGTGCTGAATGCTGTTCGCGTGCATAGCATCGTACGTTTGAAATCCAAAATTAAGTGGCCACCCTGCCTTCCATTCTGACCGTCGGCAGTCAATAGACTGATCTTAATCCGGTTCGGATTGTTATGCTTAAAATGTCTGTGTAGCCGGCGCGGCGGGTAGTGAAGTTTTGTAATGACGATCAATAGAGTCATTTTGAACCGGTTCGAATAGTCCTGTTTAAAATGTTTGTGCAGCCGGTGCGGCGGGCAGTGAAGTAATAGACTGCTCTTAATCCTTGCCTGGTTGATTGTTTAATATGTGTGCAGCTGGTTCGGCAGGCAGTGAAATTTTGTAATGACGATCAATAGAGTCATTTTAAACCTGTTCGAATAGTCCTGTTTAGAATGTTTGTGCAGCCGGTTCGGCGGGCAGTGAAGTAACAGACTGCTCTTAATCCTTGCCTGGTTGACTATTCAATAAGCGTGTAGCTGGTTTGGCAGGTAGTGAAGTTTTGTAATGCCGATCAATAGAGTCATTTTAAACCGGTTCGAATAGTCCCTTTTAGAATGTTTGTGCAGCCGGTTCGGCGGGCAGTGAAGTAACAGACTGCTCTTAATCCTTGCCTGGTTGATTGTTTAATATGTGTGCAGCTGGTTCGGCAGGCAGTGAAATTTTGTAATGACGATCAATAGAGTCATTTTAAACCTGTTCGAATAGTCCTGTTTAGAATGTTTGTGCAGCCGGTTCGGCGGGCAGTGAAGTAACAGACTGCTCTTAATCCTTGCCTGGTTGACTATTCAATAAGCGTGTAGCTGGTTTGGCAGGTAGTGAAGTTTTGTAATGCCGATCAATAGAGTCATTTTAAACCGGTTCGAATAGTCCTGTTTAGAATGTTTGTGCAGCCGGTTCGGAGGGCAGTGAAGTAATAGACTGCTCTTAATCCGTGCCTGGTTGACTATTCAATAAGTGTGCAGCCGGTTCGGCAGGTAGTGAAGTTTTGTAATTCATAAGGTGCAACTTCATTAAATTTGCTGCATTAACAAATGTAGCGTATATGTCGAAATTGAACTTACTGGCGTTGGGAATCTTCTTAGCCGCGTGCAATAATAGTGGACAAACAAATAAAAATACCACCGATACAGTGGCAACATCAGCTGCTGTACCACAGCTGGAAGAGGTGTTCGGTGACCATCAGTACCAGCTTACAGGTGTAGCCGTTGCCAGGGATGGCCGCTTGTTTACAAACTATCCCTACTGGGGAGAAAAGCACGCTTATTCTGTGGTAGAAATAGTCAATGGTAAGCCGGTACCTTACCCGGATACTACCTGGAATAGTTTTAAGAAAGGAGAAGACGGGCAGAATAAGTTTGTATGTGTACAGTCTGTCGTAGCAGATGATCAGGGTTATTTGTGGGTAGTAGATGCGGCAGGAATTGGTCTGGGGCCTGTGTACGAACATGCCAACAAAGTATTAAAGATCAACCTGGCTACCAACCAGGTAGACCGGGTTTATCATTTTCCGGAAACTGTGGCGGGTAATGACAGCTACCTGAACGATATCAGGATTGACAATGTGAATGGATTTGCCTATATGACTACCTCTACCAACGGAGGAATCGTCGTGTTGAATATTAAAACCGGTGAATCCAGACTGGTATTGCACGACCATTATTCAGTAAAGGCAGATCCACATTATCACTTCGAGAAGAATGGGCGGACAATGGTTGTCAATTCAGATGGGATTGCGCTCACAGCAGATCAGCAGTGGCTGTATTACAAGCCGCTTACTGATAATAAACTGTATCGCATTAATGCCGGTCTGCTGCGGAATTTTAAAACCGCTATGCGCACCCTGCAGGACAGCGTACAGGACCTGGGCCGTTTTGTAACTACAGATGGAATGATCTGCGATAACGCAGGTAACCTGTATATGGGTGACCTGGAGAAAAATGCCATTGTGAAGATTACGCCAGACTTACAAATGCATTATATCGCGCAGGACAAAACAAAGTTAATGTGGCCGGATAGTTATAGTATTTCTACAGATGGTTATTTATATATATCCTGCTCCCAGATCACCTATCCACCGGTGTTACCATACAAGATATTCAGACTGAAATTATAGTGTATATACTTCACTATTTAACGGATAGCTTACACCAGCAAGAGGTGTAAGCTATTTTTTTGTGTATGGTGCATCATTTTAGGAGGAACCTGCCTAAATGATTGTTGCTTCACTCCTCCGTGATAGCGATATCAGCTCAGGTGTGCTTTGAAGAACTCAATTGTTCGTTTCCACGCCAGCTCCGCCGCCGCTTTATCATACCTGGGGGTGGTGTCATTATGAAACCCGTGGTTGGCACCGGGATATACATACGCTGTGTACGTTTTCTTTTCTTCCTTCAGGGCTGCCTCATACGCAGGCCAACCTTCATTGACATGTGTATCCAGTTCGCCGAAATGCAGGAGTAAAGGTGCTTTGATCTGAGCTACCTGCTCCCTGGAGGGTTGTGAGCCATAGAAAGGTACGGCTGCGGCGAGATCGGGTATTTTTACCGCCATCATATTGGCAATCCATCCACCAAAACAGAAGCCTACTACACCCACTTTACCATTACAATCTTTATGGTGCTTCAGGTATTCAAAAGCAGCAATAAAGTCTTCCAGCATCTCATTTTTATCTCTCTTTGCCTGCAGCTCACGACCTTTGTCGTCAGAACCGGGATAGCCACCCAATGGGGTCAATGCGTCGGGGGCAATAGTAATGAACCCTGCCAAAGCCGCACGTCTCGCTACGTCTTCGATGTATGGATTCAGTCCCCTGTTTTCATGCACGACGACGATTCCACCCAAAGGGTGTTGCGCATCTGCTGGTTTGGATAAGAGGGCTTTGATGCTACCTCCGCCTTTGGGCGACTGATAGGTGATATACTCCGATTTCAGTCGGGGATCATCTGGTTTTACCTGTACATTGTCCTGGTAGTTGGGCATCAGGAAACTCATCAATGCCGGTACGGTCATGCTGCCAACGGCATAGATCGAGAGTCTGTCAATAAAGTCCCGCCTGCTCAGCCGATTATGGGCATAATCGTCGTACAGGTCAAAGACTTCCTGTTTGATATCTTCTTTCTTGATAGGATTGCTCATATGGATGAAGGTTTATTCTTTAAATGTAAGCTATTATCTGAATTTAAAGGCCACTGTAGTACTGAAGCGCCCTGGCATCATCTGACTTACATAACTACCCCAGTATACCTTGTTGGTCAGGTTGTCCATTTTCAGGCTAATGCGGTAGGCGGAACGCTCATAACTTACTACTGCATTCAGTGCGGTATAAGCAGGCAGATAGAATTCACCTGCGTTGCGTGACTGGGTGATATACGCCTTCCCGTTATAATTACCACCGATGCCGACACCCAACCCTTTCAGCGCGGTGTTGAACAGGTGATAGCTGATCCACAGGTTAGCCATTTGTGCAGGCCCCGTCCATTGATGCAGGCCGTCCAGGTTCACATTCGTATTAATGGTATAAATATCATTGTAGGCATAACCGGCAATGATGTTCAGCCCTTTGAGTGGATTGGCGATCACCTCCGCTTCGTATCCTTTACTGAGTTTGCCACCGTCCTGTACGGAATAGCCGGGCTGAGTGGCATCGAAGCTGGCATGGATCACGTTATCCACTTTGATGTGGTAGTAACTGAAGGTGCCGTTCAGTTTGCCCTCAAAGAATTCAAGTTTCACACCCGTCTCCCATTGGTTGGCATAACTTGGTTTGAACATGCTGAATTTACCGTCAGGTTGCTGAACGGGTGCATTATTGGTAAAGCCATTCATGTAATTACCAAACAGTGACAGATGTTTGGGCACCAGCTGGTACACTGCTCCTAATTTGGGAGAGAGGGCCGTCTGGTTATATTTTCCGGTAGTCGTATCAAGGTTGGCATTGAATACGCCTCCGTTCACAAAGTGATCTACGCGCAAACTTGCCATTACCAGCAGGTTGTCAGTGATGTTCAGTACATCGGATACATAAGCACTGTATACACTTTGCTGGCTCCGGCTTTTCGCGTAAGGTTTATTGGCGAGGGCCAGTTGTAAGGCAGGTAGTGTCAGTTCGTTATACCTGGGATCATGACCGGCAATCCTTACCTGGTCAAAACCAATCACACTGGCAGTCGTGCTGTTGGTCGTTCCTGTCAGGTAGTCGAGTCCTAATACAATACGGTTGCGAAGTGTACCAATTTTGAAATCACCATTGAAGTTCTGTTGTACTTCGGTGTAATTATATAGCACATGCTCATAACCGGGATTGCGGGAAACCACTGTGTCTCCTAAGATACTATTCCAGCTATAATATCCCTGTATGGAGGAATTGGTATGAGAAAAGGTGGTTTGTGATGTCCACTGATCATTGATCCTGTAGTTCGCACCACCGTATAGGCTTACAGAAGGCGTGGTCAGATAGAGATCGTTGTTGCTATATGATCTTTTCCAGTTTACACTCAGGTCACGGGGTGTTTTTTGCGTGAAAGATGACTGCGGAAACAGGCGATTGAAGTCGTTGGCTTTCTGACTGTATATTTCTGCGTCGAGTGTAATCGTAAACCTGTCATTGACCTTATATGAAAGGGAAGGTGCGATGAACAGGCGTTTGGTGAAACCTGCGTCCTGGAAGCTGCCTTCATCGTGGTAGGCGACGTTGGTACGAAGCAACAGGTCTTTCTCTTTGTTCAAGGGTGTATTGAAATCGGCAGTTACCCGGCTTAATCCAAATCCACCAAGGGTGTAGCTGACTTCTCCATGAAAGGTCTCATATGGCTTTTTTGTCACCCTGTTTACTAATCCCCCAAAAGAGGTGAGGGTGCTGCCGAATAAGGTAGCAGAAGGTCCTTTCAGCACTTCGATGCGCTCGATATTGGCAATTTCGATACTGTTGCCTTTATAATCCTGCAGACCGTTGCGGAGATAGCTACTGGTAGGAAATCCTCTTAAGTTCCAGGAATTGGAACCATTGACCAGCGATTGGCTCACGCCTGTTACGTTCTTCAATACATCATTGTAACTCACGATCACCTGGTCCTGCAACAATTCCCGGGGTACCACATTGTACACCTGCGGATTTTCCAGGTTCTTCAGTGGCATCCGGGCGATGCTTTCGGTTTCTTTTTTTGCAAATTTGTTATATCCCGAAGAGACGGTTACTTCCTGCAGGGTATGGTTGTCTTCAGAAAGGGAGAAGTTGACAGTAACGGTTTGATCATTGCCTACTTCTACCTGTTGAAATTGCGTTTTGAGTCCCGTGAAGATGGCAACGATGGTATACTTACCTGCTTTGATATGATTGATTTGATAATGTCCCTGCTGGTCAGCGGAAGTGCTGGTTTGCCCCGGCTGCAGGGTGATCTCCACGAAAGGGGCGGGCTTGCCGTCGGTTGTTTTTACTTCGCCTGTAATGGTGCCATATTGGGCCATTACAGCATAACTGCACAGGGATAGTGCGGCCAAAAAGAGTGTGCTTTTAAGCATGGTGATAGACATTGGTTAAGAATGTGCTTTATAGGTGTGTCAGGTTGGTTCGAATGGCTGCATACAAACGTGGCGGCGAAATTAGGCAACAGGAGATTAGCCGGTTTACGAATTCCGGAAAAAATGAAGGCATATAATACATCGCATTTGAGCGATGAAATTTGTGGAAATTGGTTAGTGTTTTTTCAGGTTTTGCTCTATTCTTTTGTCTGGGATAAACCATGTCACCGCTACCAGGACATACAGGCACACACTGACAATAGGGTAGAAACAGGATAATGCGATACCTGACAGATAAAGAATTACAGACAGGTATTGTTTATAGTCGCTTTTGTACACTTCTTTGAGGCGGGAGTTGGGACCTTCATGCCGGATAATCACGATCGTCAGTATTTTCCATGCCAGGCCACACATGGCAAGGATGAAACCATAGAACGCAACAGGAAGTGATGAAAAGTGGTTTTCATCAATCCATCCGGTTGCAAAGGGAAGCAGGGAAATCCAGAAGAGGAGGTGAAGGTTGCCCCACAGGATAGCGCCGTTCACTTCTTTTACCACCTGGAAAAGATGATGGTGATTGTTCCAGTAAATACCTACATAGATGAAGCTGAAAAGATAGGAGAGTGCAACGGGAATGAGGGGTTTAAGGGCAGCAAGGTCTGTGCCGTGGGGTATTTTGATTTCCAGCACCATGATGGTGATAATGATGGCGAGGACGCCGTCACTGAATGCTTCGAGCCTGCTTTTGTTCATTGTGGGAGAAATATTTGAAGCTAAATTACATATATTTAAGTCGTAAAATCCCGGTTGCTTGTACGACATTTTATAATAATCATCTTTGAGGGAAGCTTTCAATAAAATACAGTCCTATATTTAAGTCGCAAAATCCCGGTTGCTTATACGATATTTTATTATAATCATCTTTGCAGGAATTGCATTATACGATGTCAATGCAGGATGTTAAAATACAGGCAATAGTTTACCGGGCAGCTACTATGCGATTACGAAAATCACCCTGTGCGATAATACAGGCAGCCAGATTAAACCAGGCAGTACATTCATTCAGTACAAATGCATCTGCGCTACATGCCCATACCTTTTGCTCAATGAGGTATTGATCCGGATGCTGATGCAGCAATACCTCCCAGGGGAAATGATATTGCGTAGCCAGCTCATAACAATAGGTCTTCAGCTTACCGCTATTAGACACAGGGGAGTCGAATACCCATACCACCTTTTGCAGGCCCAGTGTCTGCAATGTACGACCGACTAACAATAGCACAGCTTCTGTCTCTTCCACCTGTTTGTAAGTACCATGTACAGATGAAATATCCCTGTAACAACCATCCAGCCCTTTGAAAACTATCCCGCCGGAAAGCAGGGTTTCTAACAGAATCAGGATATTAAAGCCATCTATGTAAAGCGTTTGATCTTTCAGCTGTTCGGCATGCAGTTCTTTTAGTTGCCTGTCGGTTAGTTCCTGTTCAGAACAAACCATGCCCAATAAAGCGGTTTGTTGTTTCCTGACCAACCCGTACCGGTTACCTACCAGTGCAAGCGCCGCTTTAGCCGGATAATTCCTGGTGAGTAAATAATACATATCCTGTACTGCCAGCTTCAACTTTTCCTGGTCTTCAAATAACGCAATATCCTGTTCGTTGGTTCTCATACGGGCAAGTTACTATATTTGCGGTTATGGAGCTGGATGGTCATTTTGAAACACAAGTCTTCCGGGAAGGAGAACAATTATTTGCTCCCGGAGGCATCTGCAGGCAGCTGTATTTTATAAAGCAGGGCGTGCTGCGTATTATGTCTGTATCAGACAGGGGAGAAGACATTACCCATTACTTTTTGAAAGAACATTATTTCTGCACCATACTGGGTAGTTTTTTGGAACAGACACCTGCACTGGAAGGTATCCAGGCTGCGACAGATGTGGAGGTGTACGTCATAGGTAAAGATGAATTTAACGAGTTGTACCAGGCGGATGAAGCTTTCAGGAAGATGTTTGACCAGCATACCACACACGGTTTACTCCAAAAAATCCAGTTCAGGAATATGCTGCATGGCCATGATGCCACTACCCGTTACCGTATCTTTCTGGAAAAGCTTCCTGATATTGCTGCCCGTGTACAGTTAGGATACATCGCCAGTTATCTGGGTATTACCCAGCAGTCCCTCAGCAGAATACGCAGGAATTTACCAAATGGTAAATAGATTGGGACGTGTGCGGGGTAGTTTTACAGTATGGAAAACTTAGTAAACAAGCAAGTGCTGATCCTTGGAGGAAGCACCGGGTTAGGGCTGGCGACTGCCAAAGCCGCTGCCGCAGAAGGAGCGATCGTTACCATCGTATCTAAAAATCCTGAAAGATTAGCCGCTGCCGCGCAGCAATTACCACCTGCCACTAAGACCGTTAGCGTTGACCTTAGCAGCGGGACAGCTATTCAGACATTTTTCAACACGCTGGGCAACATCGATCACCTTGTGTACACGGCAGGAGAAAATCTTTCTTTGTCGGTTATCAAAGATATGGACCTAGCAGATAGTCGCAGGTATTTTGATATTCGCTATTGGGGTGCTGTAGCGGCTGTAAAATATGGTGCTCCCCATATCAATGCAGGTGGGTCTGTGACCCTGACTGGCGGAATAGCGGCTGTTAAGCCCACTGTCAGCTGGAGCATAGGAAGTAGTATTTGTGCTGCAATGGAAGGTTTTACGCGCGTGATGGCCCTGGAATTGGCTCCTGTGAGGGTCAACCTCGTACGCCCGGGGTTGGTAAGATCAAATCTATGGGATAGCATGGACCCGGCAGAGAAGGCGCAACTGTTTGATAATTTTGCCAACGCATTGCCTGTACAATATGTAGCAACGCCGGAAGATGTTGCACACACCTACCTTTATCTTATGAAGCAGTCTTACAGTACAGGACAATGTGTGACTGTGGATGGCGGTGCTTTAATGATCTGACATACTGAAGTCGTTCAAATCGGCGGACCGTCTTTTTAATTGCTGTTATTGCGGCAAATCTTTTGTATGACAGTCAGAAAGAAATGTACTGTTATGAGAATATTATTATTGCTGCTGTGTATGCCTCTTGTTAATTATGCGCAGCAATTGCCACCGCCGCATGCAACCAAATCCGTTACAAAATACAGTAAGGTAAAGGGATGGGGGGAAAATGAAAAGCCCGTTGCGCCGGCAGGCTTTACTGTCAGCCTGTTTGCCGCCGGTCTTCAGAATCCCCGTTGGATCTACGAATTACCCAATGGCGACCTGCTGGTGGCAGAGTCCAATAGTCACTTCGGGTTCTTTAAGAAAATAGGCGCTGCAATCGTTGGTGCCACTCATTCTAACAGCGTCAGGAAAAGCGCTAACCGCATTACCCTGCTTCGGGATGCAGACCACGATGGTGTGCCTGAAACCCGCTCCGTATTCCTATCCGGCTTACATCAGCCTTTTGGTATGCTACTGATAGGCGATCAGCTATATGTGGCAAATACGGACGCTCTATGGCGATTTCCCTACAAAGAGGGGGCAACAGCTATTACGGCGCCGGGTGTAAAGATCGCTGATCTGCCTGCCGGCAAAGTAAATCGTCACTGGACGAGGAACCTTCTTGTGAATCCAGCTCATACTAAGCTTTATGTGGCAGTAGGATCGGGAGACGATCACGCAGAAAAGGGCATAGAGAAGGAGCAATTGCGTGCGGCAATTCTTGAAATGAATTTAGATGGAAGTGATCTGCAATTGTATGCATCGGGTATCAGGAATCCTGTTACGATTGCCTGGGCACCGGGTACCACAAATATGTGGGCGATTGTCAATGAAAGAGATGAATTGGGCAATGACCTTGTTCCGGATTATTTTACCCATGTACAACGCGGTGGTTTTTACGGCTGGCCTTATAGTTATTTCGGGCAGCACCTGGATCCCCGCGTTCCTGCGGCGCCGCCGGGTTTGGTGGAGAAAGCGATTGTGCCGGATCTGCCATTGCCTGCACACAGCGCGAATCTTGGATTAGTTTTTTATACTCAGAAAGCTTTCCCTGAAAAGTATAGAAATGGTGCGTTTATTACCCAGCATGGCTCCTGGAACAGGAAACCCGTATCCGGATATAAAGTGATCTTCATCCCTTTTAAAAACGGACAACCCGCGGGACCGGGAGAAGATTTTCTGACAGGCTTTGTAAAGGATAGTGTGGCGGGTACCGTGCGGGGAAGGCCGGTTGGTATTACTGTGAGTCGTAAAGGAGAGATGTATATAACGGATGACAAAGAAAACAGGGTTTGGAAAATAAAGGCTGACTAATATGCTAAAGCTGCGGCAACTGCAGTGCGGTTTTTGATACAGCCGTTTCAGAGAAAACAGGGTTTGGAAAATAAAAGCAGCGTAATATGCCCGAGTTGTAGCAGCTGCAGTGCATTTTTTGATACAGCCGTTTCAGGGAAAACAAGACTAATATGCTCAGGCTGCGGCAACTGCAATGCAGTTTTCAGTACAGCAGTTGCCGCATAAAGTATGCGGGGATTGACTAACCAAATAACTTGTCAATTGGTAATACAGGTTATTGCTCCTTGCCCTAATTTTGCAGGAATGGAAGCACTCATTACTTACCTGCTGCAATTCGGGTACCTGACTGAACAACAGATCGCGCTGATTAAAACAAAAGCTCAATGGAAGAAGCTTTCAAAAGGAGCCAGTTTTTCCGAAGCAGGAATAGTATCTGAAGAAATCGGGTACGTCACTGAAGGTGTCTGCCGTATTTGCTATTATAACAAAGCAGGAGAAGGATTCACCCGTTATTTCGTATACGAGGATCGTTTTGCGGCAGATTTCAGCAGTTTTCGTGATGGGCTGCCTGCCTCAGAATATATTGAGGCCGTAACGGATTGTGTATTGCTGGTATTTTCAAAAGCAGATTTCAACTTTCTTGACAAGGCTGTTCCCGGCTGGAAAGATATCTTTGCCCGCATTACTGCATCCGTCATGGAAAATAAGATGAAAGCCGCCAGTAATATGCTGGTGCAGGATGCACAGTCCCGCTATCTGCATTTTATTGAATATTACCCGGGGTTAGCAAACAGGGTACCGCAGGCCATGCTTGCCTCTTACCTTGGTATTACCCCGTCGTCGTTAAGCCGTATCAGAAAATCTTTGCGCTAATCATGACCGCCAGCACCAGTTTTAGATGGATCACCGCTGTAACCAGCCTTGCATTTGTAGTCGCACAACTCGATGTTTCTATCGTCAATATTGCCCTGCCTGAGATAGCGAAGACTTTCAAAGCAGATATGAGCGTGCTGCAATGGGTAATTGATGCCTATGCACTTGCCTTTGCTGTACTGATGTTGTCTGCAGGCAATCTCAGTGATCTTTTTGGGGCGAAGCACGTCTTTCAATATGGCATGCTCATATTCGGTACTGCTTCTATTGGTTGCGGCTTTGCGGGTACTGCAGGTATGCTGATCGTATGGCGGGTAATGCAGGGGGTAGGTGCCGCTACCATGATACCCAGTTCACTGGCCATCCTGAACCAAAGCTTTGCGCACCTGCCGGATATTCGCGCAAGAGCAGTCGGTTTGTGGACGGCGGCGGGGAGTGCTGCTATTGCAGCAGGGCCCATTGCTGGCGGCGTCATTATCTCTGTGAGCAACTGGCGTTATATCTTTTTTGTAAATGCGCCCCTGTGTATTGCAGGTATGTTACTGACATTAAAGTTGCCCAAAAATGAATTGCCTGCTGTAAAAAGAAAGATAGATTTCCCCGGCACTATCGCCTGGATGATTGCGATTACTACATTGATCGGGGCGATCATTGAAGGTCCCAGGCTGGGGCTGGCACATCCGCTGATCTATGGTGGGGGCATACTGAGCCTTATTGCTTTCATTGTATTCATCCTGCTGGAGAAGAAAGGTAGTCACCCCATGTTGCCTTTGTTCCTTTTTCATTCCGGTTCATTCAATGTATTGCTGTTGCTCGGGGCTTTATTGAATGGGTTTTATTACGGCACTGTATTTATCCTGAGCCTTTACCTGCAGAATGTATTACACTACCCGTCTTTAACTGCTGGTTTTGCATTCCTGCCATTGACGATTGGCTTTGTTATTTCTAATTTACTGAGTGGAAAGATTATCAATAAATACGGTATTCGCAAACCTATATTGGTAGGGCTGGTAATGTTCGCTATTGGTTTTGCGGGCCTGCTCATTGCAGGGGAGCAAACACCCTACCTGCAGTTATTCCTGCCTTTCCTGATCATTCCGATGGGTATGGGATTGGCGGTGCCTGCTATGACAACAGGGATATTGTCCAGCGTGGATAAGCAACTGTCAGGTACTGCTTCTGCTGCCCTGAATACGGTGAGACAGGCTGCAGGGGCTACGGGTGTTGCCGTATTAGGTGCTGCCGCGGCTGGAGGAAGTATGGCGATCCTGCATGCTATTTCGCTGAGTGTACATGTAGCGATTACTTGTACGTTTATCTTACTGATCCTGGTTCACCTGAAATTGAAAACACAGCGATGATAATTATAAGTGCATCCCAGGACCGGACTTCCATCATTTTGTTATAAAGATCATTCAAACCAGTGGAGAGAACTTATTTGGCTGTACAATTTTTACCGTCGTATAATTACAGGTTATTCAGCAACTCTCTTGCCTGGTTGAGTTCATAATCCAGTTCTTCCGCCTCATCATCAGTTAATATTGCCTCAATTGCGCGTTCCAGGTTCCTGCCGGCAGCCTCTTCATCGCCCAGGTTAAAGAAGTATTCACCCAGCACTACACTGGCCCTTACTACGTGCACCTGGTCATTTTTCTGTATGCTGGACAAGAGTACTTTTTCCAGCAATAAAAGGGCTTCTTCTTCCCGCCCGGCATCCAGCAAACGAATAGCTTTGTTATATTCTAAATTTAATTCCATACCGCAATTTTACTTAATTTTTGTAAAATTAGGTTTACCTTAAAATAATGAAGGCATATATCACAGACGCTCATTTAGGGCAGGAATTAAAGACAGGAAATGGTATCAGCTATGCGCCCAACCCGGTAGCACATACAGCGAATCTCTGGAGAATCCTGGATGATGTGAATGCAAGAGGAATTAAAGAAATTGTATTCGGAGGGGATATCGGGTCGGTAGAGATGAATAAATATTTCTTTGATATAATAGCTGAACGTGGTTTTTCGCTCTGGATGGTACTGGGAAACCACGATATCTTTGCAGAAGTAAGTAAATACTATCCCGGGCCTGCTAACTATAGCAAAGAAGATGCTCATTTCAGGTATATTATCCTCGATACTTCAGATAATAAAATTGATGCGGCCCGCCTGGATTGGTTAATAAAAGAACTCCATACAGACAAGGAAATTATCCTGTTTTTGCATCACCCTGTATTACCTATTCATACTTCTTTAGAAGACTTAGGTGCCGCTTTAAAAGGTAGAGACGAACTAAGAGACGTATTAAAATCTGTTGCAAAAAAGATCACCATTTTCTGTGGACATTATCACATGATAGACGAAGCAGTGGACGGTAATATTCAACAATATACATCATCAGCGGCCTCCTACCAGATTGGAAAGGAGGTGGCTGATTTGGTAATTGACCAGCAGACATTCGGGTATAGAATTATTGATACAACGGCGGGAACTATTCAATCCGAAATGGTAGTATTTTCGGCGCTGCAATAATGTTGCCCGTCAATGGATATCTATTGCTGCTTCCTGGTTAAAGCAGCCGGTCATTATTGACCAAAGTTCGCAAACTGATCGTTCAAAGAGGATACTTTTATTACTTCCTGCGAAAAAGACCTGTTTTTCTTTTTAACCATTTCCATGTCAACACAGCACCTGTTGCACTCACCATGGTTCCACCCAGCAATAACACGATTACAACAATATCCCACAAAGGTCTTTTATATACCAGCCAACTAAAATCAAGACTATGTAAACCATGGTACAACCACCGTTCTACTCTTGCCCCATTATCCTGTTGCAGTACCAGCTGACCGGTTCTCAAATCTATATAAGACCAGGTATTTCCATCCTTCACCCTTAATACCGGCAACCGCTTCTCGTGCTTCCGGGAGTAATAATAATCATCGTAAGCGGTCAGGATATCTGCCTTTCCTTTTATTGTAAAAAGACTGGTATCGAATAACTCAAATGGCTCGCCAGCTGGCTTGTCAGCAGCGAGCGCCATGGTATGCCCGCCATCCTGCCAGCCAAGATAATAAGGCTTACCTGCTACCTCTACCAGCTGGATTTCTTTTACAGCTTTGATTGTTGCAGCAGCTACCTGTGGTGATACTACAAAATTCGCCTGTACAGTGGCCTTTGGTGCAGACTGCTTGCCCAGGGGCAATGGACTCATCGAAAACAAGCCACTGAGCACCCACGTAAATACAAACAATCCAAATATAAACCCGGTATAATGATGATACTTAAACCACGCTTTTTTATAAGGACTGAACTGCATACCCCGTTTACGCCTGTACCTTACTATTCCCATGATAATACCTGCAAGGCACATGATTGTTCCTGCCAGCGACACCCAGATCACTAACTGGCTCCATACAGCTCTGTTCCTGATCAGTATTGTTGGATAGATCCAGTGAGGAATAGGGCCCAGCCATGCCAGCAACCGTTGCCTGGCAGTCACCATTTGTACTACTTCGGCAGTATGCCTGGATACGTATACATAAGTTCCTGCTGCATCATCCATTTCGAATCTGTACACTTCCGGCAGATAGCCCTGTGAGCGATATGCTGCCATCCACTGATCAATTTCTGTTAAGACAGCTACTGATCCCGGATGACTGGCATGATGCACAAATGCTTCTGCAATCTGTATGGCGAGTGCTGTATCTACCTGTGACAGTGTATCGCCATTGTCCGCAAAGATAACCTGCTGATCAATCCTGTATACAGGTCTGTCCAATAGCATACCTAATCTTACCCGCTTTGCATCCCGGATCTGCGGCGGAATAAGATGGCATTGCGCCAGATTGACCACCGGCAACTGTTGTAGGCGCTGCTCATATTTCATAGTCGGATAAGTAACATACATCATCATCATCATCCCGGATAAGAACCAGACTACAAATAACAGGCTTAACGCGAACCCCAGGTACCGGTGGATAAGCAATATTGCTCTCCATTTCATCTTAAATGGCATACTTCAGGGTTAGCAGATAATTACGGGTAGCACCCGGATAGAACTGGTTCGAGTAGATGGCATTCGCATAGTACTTCCTGTTGCCGATGTTGTTTACATTCAGGCGCAGCCCTACTTTGCCAAACTGGTAACCCAGTGCTGCATCGACAGTGGTATAAGCAGGTAATACATAGGTGTTGGCACTGTTCGTATAAGTGTCGCTCATATAATTCCCTCCGGCGCCCAGGCTCCAGGCCCTGAGCTGATAATTTGCCCAGAAGTTCACCATATGTTTAGGTGCCAGTGCGACAATATTTCCAGCAACACTATTGACAAGTGATTTGTCTGCATAAGGAAGATACTTTGCCAGTGTGTAAGTGTACCCTGCATTTACGTCCAGCCCTGCGAGAGGACTACCCTGTAATTCTATTTCGTATCCTTTGGATGCAGCAGCTCCTACACGCCTGTAACTTCCGCCAGGAATGCTTTCCACCTGGTTATTCTTTCTCATGTAATAAAGCGAACCATTCAGTGTCCAGTTAGCCGTTATATCATAACGGGTACCTATTTCTGCCTGGTAACCATCTTCCGGTTCGAATGTTTCCCCGTTGCTGGCAATCCTTCTGCTCGGCTTGAAGTAGGTTGAATAGGAGCCATAGACAGACCATGCATGGAGTGGCTGGTATACTACGCCGGCACGGTAAGTCAGTGCCGCAACGGGTATTTTGGTTTCAGCGCCGTGTTCAGTTACATGCCTGTCCTTATCTACTTTATTCGTGAAGTAAGTACCACGGAAAATATCATAACGTAATCCTGCCAGCGCTTTCAGTTTGTCGGACAACTTTATCCACTCCTGTACATAGATGCCATGTACTGTTTCGACTGACGCTTTATATTGGTAAGGGGTGTAGGTAATATTACCCTGATTCAGCACCGGTGACTGTACGGCAACTGTCGCATAAAGTCCATCTCCTGAAATGTTGGCATTGTACGTCTTACGGTCCAGGTGACTGAAAGCATATCCTGCCAGGATCTTATGTTCAATGGTACCTGTATGTGTCGTATAGGTGAGCTCCAGCTGATTTTGCAATGGTTTGGTCAGGTGATTGAAGTACAGTGGGGAGGTACGTTTCAGCGAATCCATTGCTTCATTGAAAGTGAGTGCCTCCGTAGATAAATAATCGATATTATCGGCTGAATAAGACAGCTGGTTGGACAATATCAATGCCTCACTAAACTGGTGTGTATAGTGCAGCTGATAGCTGGTGGTCGTATTTTTCAGGAAGTCGGCAGGATCGTTATACCGGGTGTTGACATTCATACCGGGCGCCAATTTACCACCGGGGAGCACAGGGATACCTGCATCTGTCGCGTAGTGATCTTTGTTGGCGCCTACAGTCAGGTAGAGGTTATCGCGGGAGGAAGGGGTATATTCCAGTGCCAGATAGGCATTGCTGGTATTCATACCTGCGTTGCGATAGCCATCAGTAGCCGATAAACCGGCATCTACCCGGTAGAAGAGTGTTTTGCTGAGCGGACCGCCGGCACCTACGCGCATTCTGCGGGTATTGAAACTACCATAAGAGGCGGAGAAGTCTGCTTTCTGCTCGCTGCCGGGCCGTTTACGTACCATATTGATAATACCACCCAGTGCTGAGTGGCCGAAGAGTACAGACGCAGGACCTTTCAGCACTTCGATCCTTTCTATATTAGCCAGGTTGGTGCTGGGAGCACTGGTAGAGATATTATGCCGTTCATCTCTCACTCCGTCTACCAGTAGTACAAAGTTGTTGAAGCCGCGAATGGTAAAGTGTTGGAAACCACCATAGGTATTATTCGCACGAACGCCGGTGGTATTCTTCATGGCTTCGCCCAGGTCGTCGATACCTCGCTGTTCAATGGTACGTGAAGTAACGGTAGTTGTGGTCAATGGCAGATCCCGTATAGGAACATTGATCTTGCTGATGTTGGATCGCTGCGCATGTTTGATGGTGACTGCTGATAATTGTTTGACAGTACTGTCAGCAATGGATTGCGCCTGAATAGTGGCGACAGGAATTACACATGAGAGTAACAGGCCTGTAAGGCCGATGGTAGCAGTTTGCATTGATAGAGTTGATGAAGAAATAATAATTCTTCTTGACTTTACCATGCTCTGGTGGATAAGTATGGAACATGACGATCCCCAAGTGTATACACTCCGGATCTAAAAACTCCAAACCTTGACATTGCTTCAGTCCACGAAAGCATAGCCAGCATAAAAAAGGCAGGTCTCCTGACTTGTAACATTGCTACCGTCCTTCCCGGTGTTGGCCAGTGGACATTGTTGGTAACAACTGTGTGTGTTACTTACAGTTGCGGGACAGTTCGTGATTTTCACACGATTCCCTATTAATCTGCGGTGAAGCAGAACCTTTTTTAGGTGGGGAAAGAAAAAGAACGTAAACGGGAGCGAAGATAGGGATATCTGATAAAATACCGGTCATCTTTCATGATTTCTTACGAACGGCTTCAAATCACTGGGGGGCATTTTCTTGTCTTGTTGGCCATCTTTCGAACGTTAGTATAGCATGTTTAATCATTCATTCCTTTCCCTGCCAGGATGAGCGGAATGTACTTTTCAATCCTGGCTTCCCGGGTTTTCGCCTGCTTAGCTCCTGAAAAAAAGAATGCGTAGGCTTTTTGTCTGCCTGGGGTCAATGCTTCAAATGCTTTCCTGAGTTTCGGCTGCCGGGTAAATTGCCGTTGTAGTTCTTCCGGAATGTTGACAGGTGTTTTTTGAGTGTCCACTTTTAATCCCTGTTTCTCTACTTCAATTGCTTCATATATACAGGCTTTCAGGATCGATGAAGCCTGTGTAATTGCTTTTACAGAGGTGAACCTGGCCTGCCGGCCTACCTGTGTGTTTTCGCCGGTTTTGACGAGCAGGCCATCAGGATCGGCTAATAGTACGCCTTTGAAAAAGAGCACGGCACAGTAGTCTTTAAACCCCTGTATGATCACGATGTTCTTTCCTTCATAGTCAAAGCATGGTTTACCCCATTTGATGGATTCATTGAGGCCGCAGTCAAGTATGATCTGTCTGAGTGTATCAGTTTCTTTCTGCCATATCATTGCCGATATTATTTAATACTACTATAAATTTTTCTGAACGTTTCATGATCGATCCCGGAAGACCTACCTGTTTTTTTGTGCGTGGATCTATCTACTTAGTCATGAACCGGAATTTTACCTGTATACATGGAGCATATGATCGTTATAAAGTAAAGATAGGAATTAACTTTTCGAGAATCGCTGCACTATAAAAAGGAATTGTACCTGCGTTCATCAATTGCAAAGTGGAAGGAGCGAGACAGGAAAGTCTTAAACCAGCGTCTGCATTTTTATGCGGGTATACGATCTTGTAGGGATGGAATCCTTTTTCCAGCGGTACAATGTAGGTGTATGTATTACCATCATCATTCTTTTTGCAATTGATCAGTTCCTGTTTATTCAGAAAGAACTGTGAACCTGCGTCTGCTTCGAACAGCAGTATATAATAACCAGTCTCTTTTGCTTCCATCCAGCCATCTACTATGAGTTTATAATCATTCTTTCGCGGCAATGTCAGTTTATCTTTTATGATGCCTTCCTGCTTAGGTTTTAACGAGTCTTCTTCAAAATAAGCATAATGGATATCAGGCTTGCCTTTGGCGGCTCCTTTCAGGGGGGAGCCTACGGTGTAGGTACCTGATTTTGATTTATCATACCTGGTGCGGCTGGTCAGTTGCCTGACCATCAAAGTAGCTGCATCCTGAATCACTACTTCATCGCCCATGGAAGAAGAGGAAAATGTAGGTTGACTGCCATCTAAGGTATAGTGCAGGTTAGTGGTGTCGCCAAAACACCAGACTTTGAAAGGCTGCCCTTTTACCACCATTCCATTCATGGGATGAAAAGTGATGCTCATTTTATTCCAGCCGAAGGAGAATCTCAATCCATCGTAGGTGCTCTTTAACCTGATAGAACTATGTGTTTCGTCCGGGTATTGTACCACCTTCCACTTCAGCCCTGGGGGGGCCAGCCTGGAGAGTACTGTATCCATGTCGGGTACTTTCATCACTTCGCCGTCCCTGCCTGTTCTGCCGCTGATAAAAAGCGTTGTATGGGAGTCTGCCAATGCCGGAAGTTTCCCGGGGGCAGTTTTAAGTATCAGGCCATCGTCCCACCAGAGGCTGGGATCAACGGCAATATAGGATTTGAAAGTATTGGGTTCATTGAGCCATGCATTGACTACAAACAATCCTCCCAATGAATGTCCCCACAGGGTATTGTCACCGTCGGAGGGATAATTTTTATTGATGTATGGAATCAGTTCATCCCTGAGAAAATGGAGGAAGTTTGTACCGCCGCCGGAAGTCGGCCAGTCTTTTATACGGGTAGGTGTCAGGTCTTTGTTACGGTCAATGCCTAATACACTTACGACGATGGTAGGCGGGATGGTGCCCTCATTTTCTTCATAGCGCTGTACATTGTTGATCATACCCGTGTTCCAGTTGCCGCCGTCGAGTACATAGAGCACGTCGTATTTTTTATTACTTCCGGGTGTATAGTCCTGTGGGGTAAATACCTGGATGACGCGCTGTTGCTGTAGAATGTTTGAATAGATGGAATCTATTTTATTGCCGGTATATACGCTTCTTACAGTGTCTTGCCCCTGCACACGGAGCGAAATGAAGGTAGTAATAAGGATAACAAGATTGATAATGCTGACTTTCATGGCGGTTAATCTTTCTTTCCTCAAGATATGTACATTTCTGCAAATGCACCCTGGCAAGTTCTTAAGTTGTGCAGCTTGTTAATTTGAGCCAGGGGATTTTTTTATCTCGATAAATTAAGGTGCTGCTAACCGGTAAATAAAAGCCAGCGTAAAAATGCCAGGTGCAAAATGCCGGGATCATACTACGGCTAAGACTGCCGCTGTTGGCTTACCTTTTGAAGACTTCATTATATGGAAAACAAAACAATCGTCATAACAGGAGCATCCAGCGGCGCAGGTAAAACCACTGCCCTTGAGCTGGCTGCTGAAAAAGTAAACCTGGTGCTGGCCGCCAGAAATGAAACAGCCCTGCTTGAATTAGGGGATGAATGCCGGGAATTGGGAGCAGCGGTATTGGTGATACCTACAGATGTGGCAGACCGCACGGCCATGCTGGAACTGGCGCAGAAAGCGTTTGAGTGGAATGGCCGGATTGATGTATGGGTAAATAATGCGGGTGTATTGGCTGCCGGCGCCTTTGAGGAAACGCCCTGGGAAACTCATCAGCAGGTGATCAATACAAATCTGCTGGGGTATATGAGTGGTACCCATGCTGTACTTCCGTACTTCAAACAACAGGGGGCCGGTATCCTGATTAATAATATCTCTATTGGCGGGTACGTACCTGTTCCTTATGGCAGCGCCTATACAGCCAGTAAATATGCGCTCAGGGGCTTTTTTGAATCCATCAGGGGAGAATTGAGCAACTGGCCGGATATTCATGTAGTAGACCTCTTTCCGGCCTTTCTGGATACCCCCGGTATACAGCATGCCGCTAACTATACAGGGAAGGTATTGAAGAATGCCCCACCAGTATCTGATCCTAAAGTAGTTGCTGCTGCTGTGAAGGAATCGATCCTGCATCCTGTGTCGAACAGGTATCCGGGTGGTGCCTCAAAATTATTCAGGCTTGGTCATGCGCTGGCTCCTGAGCTCATGGTGAAATTTACCGGTTTACTGATGCGGGGATATTTTAAGCATGCGGATCCGATTGCCAAAACAGATGGGAATATTTTCAACACCGTGGATTATTCCATGAGTACAAACGGGAACGCGCGTCCCCGGTTATCGAGACGTACCCGCCAGCGGATCACAGCAGGGGTAGTGTTGTTAGGAGTAGGATTGCTGGCGATAAAGCTGCTGACAGGGAAAAAGAGACTGGCATGATCCGGATGTCTCAAAAGTAATCTGGCAGGTTCGGGATGCGGATTTATGACATGTTGTAACCAGCCAGATTACTTTTGAGACAGTGTTTTATTTATAGTCATTCATAACAGGATATTCCCATGCTGATAGTTCTGTCGTATCTCTTCCTAAAAAGCCATAAATTACAGTCCTTATCCCGGACACAACATGAAACTCACCAATTACCTGCTGATTGTTTGTACATTTTTGCCGATCCTTGTATATCCGCAAAAGCCATTACTTGACAGCCTGCTGGCCGATAAACATATTGCCGGTTTTGAGGCTGTTGCCATCGATAAAGGGCACATTGTATGGACCGGCTACTATGGGTATCAGAACCTGGAGAAAAAGATCCCTGTCGGGCCGAATACCCTCTTCGAAGCTGCTTCCACGTCCAAGACAGTCACCGCAGCTGCTGTTATGCAATTATATGCTGCCGGCAAGTTCAAGCTGGATGATGACGTGAATCGTTATCTTGACTTCCATCTTGCCAACCCTGCATTTCCTCATACGCCCATTACGTTCCGGCAGCTGTTACGACATCGTGCATCTATTGATGATAATGTAGATTATCTCCACATATTCTGGGACACAAATCATGGTGATCCTACCATACCGCTATCTGTATTTATCAAAGAATATTTTAAGGTGCAGGGTAAGCATTATGATAAGCAGAAAAATTTCTATGACTATCCACCCGGTGCAAAGGCTCATTATTCCAATATGGGCATAGCTCTTCTGGGCTATCTTGTAGAGCGCATCTCCGGGCAGGATTTTAATACTTATTGTAAGATCCATTTATTTCAGCCACTGGATATGCATAATACGGGGTGGTTCCTGCGCGATATAGACAGTAACCAGGTGGCAATGCCATATACGTATTCGGATTCGCTGCATCAATTTATACCATTGGGGCATGGCGGGTTTCCTGATTACCCGGCTGGCGGGCTTCATACCAATGTGGAACAGTTTGCACATTTCCTGATTGCATGGACGAACCAGGGCCGGTGGAGCAACAGGCATGTGATCGATAGCAATGCTATACAAACTTTGACGCCTGATGAATGTAATCTCGGTTTTCATACCTGGTTCCAGTTCGCTACCAACAAGGGCTTGATTTTATATAGCCATACCGGATCTGCAATTGGAGTGTCGTCGTTTATCTCTTATAGCCCGTTGAGTAAAAAAGGGGTGATCTTTATTTGTAATGGGGAATTTGAGAATGCGCAGGCCTGGAAGGATGTTATTAATACGTTGTATAGCCAGGCGTTTAAATAGGAGAGCAGGTATGTGCGGTTATAGCACTTGTTGCGTCTGAATAAAGAAGACATCTCTGAAAAGGAGGGCTTGATTGCTTATTAGCGGGAATTACACATGCACCACATTACTTTAAATAAAGAGGTTGTATCAAAAGTAAAATTTTCCGGATTTAATTCGGATACCTGATGGAGAGGAATATTGAATTCTCAATGTCTTCAAATTACTTTGATACAACCTCTTCCTGTTTTAATTCAATTTGAATGATTTTGCTACTGCGTCGAAAATAGGACGGTATTTACCTTTTTTACCTGGTGGGCAAGTGCCGGTGATCACATATGCGATACCGTCTTTGGGCAACACATAGGCCATCAGGTCAGCCTTCACACCTTGCATTTCCATAGTATAATTATACCATACTCCCTGGATACCATTTACTTCAATGTCTCCATTTGCAATGATCTCTGAGGTCGGCAAAAGCCGCTTTAATGTAGACATTGATTTTGTGATATATTCCTTCAGTGTGATTCCCTGCATAGATTCCGAGACCATGTTGATGTTCGTACCAGGTACTTCGCCCGTATTAGGTGCGATAATATAGTAGTAGTCAATACCCTGAACGGTTTTGCGGTCGGTCGTCCAGCCTTCAGGTGTATCTAAATGAAAATCCTGACGGCCTTTGTTCAGGTTGGTTTTGTTCACCGAACTTAAAACTTCATCTGCTGTTTTAGGTTGTTTCTTTGTGTTACAAGCCAATGCAAGGGTTAAGAAAAGGAGTCCAACAATTTTTCTCATGTGCTTAAGAGTTTAGTGAAAATTGAATAGTGTGAAAATAGCACTTCCTGCCATATGACAATGTTATCTTACTTTATTCCCTGATCCAGCTTCGCATTTTGCCCGGCTTTGATCAGCCACTTCCCCTGCCGTTTATTTAACACAATCATCCTCCTGAATTCAAATACCTGCCCCGGATAGCGGGCATCTCCACTGAGCCCGGTACGCACATGTGCGATGGCTATGTCAGGTTTCAGCAACGTAATATCTTCGACCTCCCTGGTATAGTACTGTGTATGCCTGAAATAGGATTCATGTACTATCTGGTAGTGATGCCGGATATCTTCTCTCCCTTTGTAATAACTACCAAACCAATTCACCCAGGTGGCATCTGTATCGTAATTCTCCGCCAGGCCCTGGGGATCGTGCCGGTTCCAGGCATCTTCGTAGCGTTGTACCAACTGTTTAATCGCTGTGATTTCTTTCGTTGTATCTAATCGTTGTGCATTTACTACATAACAGGTGAATAACAAAAGCGTTAACAATGTGATTTTTTTCATGGGGTTCAAGTTATAGATGATTCGTATTTTGCCCGTAGTGCCTGTGCCATATGTCGTTGTTCATGTGCAATCACGAACCGGAAAGTATCACCCAGGGAGAATTTTAACCAGTTGCCCAAAGTCGTGGGTATTTTGATACTTTCCAGGTTAACCAGTTTTGACTGCTCAAGTAATTGTTTTGCCCGTTCCTGCCAATCGATGAATTCATTCACCACCTGCTTTGCATTCAGATCAGCCAATGGCCTATATCCTTTTGGGGCCTGCATTTTCATGCCCGGATGGCCATCTGCTTTAGGGAGCATCATATTGGTAAAATAGTTTCCCAGCCAGCCGCTTTTAAAAACAGGTGATGGCGCTGGTGGAAGGCTACCTGCCAGTTTCCCCTGTATGGCCTTTTCTATACGGGGGATATAAAATCGTGCATAGGCATTCAGGTGATCCAGGCATTGCGCCGCACTCCATTTGTCCGGAGCAGGTTGGCGTAAGAGTATATTATCATGGGCTGGCAATAACTGTTCTCTGGCAGTATTCAACAGCACATCCACCTGCTGAAGAAGGGTATTGGTCAGGGCCGGGGTCTCGAATGTACGTGACATATAATGGTGATTATATACTATCAAATATAGGCATTTGCCTGTAAAAGGTAGCCAGGTCTATAGAAGAGAGATCCGTAAATCCCGCCTGCCGGAGTAGAGTAACCAGTTGGCCGCGGTGATAAGTAGAGTGATTGATAATATGTGCAAAGGTTTGAGCAAATGGCATTTGTGCTTCTCCACCACGTGGATAGCTGAAAGTAATCAGGTCTTGCAACTGCTTTTCGGGGTATGCCTCTAAGAAGTCACGCATACCGGCAGCTGCCTTTTTCCAGATCTCAATTAGTTCACTTTTAGTGCCTGTAAACGTACCGGATAGAAATATGGGTGCTGGTGCTTTTGTCCAGAAGTCGATCCATATTTTTTCAGCACTGGCAATGTGAAGGACAGTTTGGCGTACGCTGCTGAAACTACTGGTAATATCCTGTTGCCATTGTGTATCGGTGAGCTGTTGTACCCAATTGATTGCTTTCGCATTTGCCCACACATTATAGTTGGCGAGTTGTAAAAAGTATGTTTTATTCATGACTCAAAGGTAGTCATGGTGCCAGGTGTTAAATAACAGGCAGGCGTTCAGAAATTGTAGCTAAACGTTCAATTGGTATTGTTTGGGCGTGATACCGTAGATCTGCTTAAAAGACTGGATAAAGCTGGAGAGGTTTTCATACCCCAGTTCAAAGTAGATCTCACTGGCCTTCCGGTTGTCGTAACGCAGCATTTTAGCCGCTCTTTCCATTCTCTTTTCCAGCAACCATTTATTCGGGCTATTACCATAGATGCGGGCAAACCTGCGTTTAAAAGAAGACAGGCTCATATTGCAAAGAAAGGCCAGCTCTTCGACGGTGATATTACTTTCTATATGCGAAGTGACGGCCTGACGGATCATGAATTCTTCTCCGCCCTCGTAGCTCATGTTCCTGATCTGCTGTAGTTGCCCCGGGTATTGAGTAGCGAGGTATAAAAAAAGTTCTTCGAGTTTTATCTTCTGTAGTGCCGGATGGAAGATCTTATCATCTGCCAGCATGTAATCAAGTGAATGAACAAAGTTTGTGAGAAACACATCTTTTTCAAATCGTAGAAAAGGATGTGTGCCTGATTGCTTCGAAAACGTACCTAACAATGGGGTGTGCCTGTCAAAAAAATCTGCCAGTTCCTGGTTACTGAACAATAGCAGGATACTATGGTAGTCCGCATTGTGTGCTGCGATCTTTTCGCTCATCAGGCAATTACCTGCTGCTAACAATACAAACTGGTGTGGTTGTACAGTGACCTGCGTACCTGCAAAATGTACCGTCTTTTCACCATCCAGGAGAAAGGTGAACATGTTTTGCTCCAGCATGATTCTCGTTCTGGGGGCCGGCAGTTGAGTGCGGTATCGAATGATTGAGACAGGCATACTGCAAAGTTAACTAAATATGGCTGCGATGGATTAAAAATTGAACCTGCCAGGGAAGCTGCTGACATAGGGCTGTCACTAGCCGGTATTTATTTTGCCGTAGTAACAAAATCAAAACACAATGATCCTATCCTCCATCCGCATTATTACTGCTGACATCCAACGCCTGGTAAAGTTTTATGAAGCCGCTACCGGTGCTTCTTTCAGCTGGTTTACGGAAGACTTTGCCGAATTAAAAACAACTACTGCTGCGCTGGCAATTGGCAGTACCCGTACGCTTGCACTCTTTGGCGGCGACGTAGCGGCGGCTGCCAGTAACAGGTCTGTTATCATTGAATTCAGGGTAGATGATGTAGATGCTGCCAGCACCCGCATTCCTGCAGAAGTGGTGGTACAGCAGCCTACAACTATGCCATGGGGCAACCGCTCTTTGCTGTTCAGAGATCCTGATGGTAACCTTGTCAATTTCTTTACCCCGGTAACGGATGCGGCTAAGCAACGATTTGGCGTGGCAGAAAATGATGGGGTAAAAGAGGCATAAGAATTCTTTATTCAAATAGCTGAAGTAGCTGTCTTCGGCTGTTTGAATATTATTTGACAGGTGGCCGGTTTGGGATATAGCCATTCGCCAGTCAACCATACTGGTGGTTAAGTAAAGACTGATGGCCCAGCTTTTCGGGGTCTTTAAATATGATAGATCAATGTGCCGGGGACATCAGCATTGGGTGAGATGATCAATTTAGCCATTAAAGCAGACGGCCTATACTGCTACCCGGGGAAATTGCCAATGATACTGTAAACCAATCGGATATAAAAAAAGTGGGCGGTTTTACAATATTCCTGCCAGGTGTTCGTCTACTTAATAAACGCGTTTTCAATTTATATGGCAAGGTTTCCGTTAATGCTCCTGCTCTTCCTGGTGGGCGATCTTTATTTTTACCAGGCAGTTTCTACACTTAGCCAGCATCCGGCTTTTCATGTTGGATATTGGCTCTTCGATATTTTACTGATCGGTGCGATCATCTCTATTATTTTTTTACGCAGGGCAGGGTTTACATCAGAGCGCTACATTGCAGTTGTGATAGGAGCGATGATGCTCAATTTTATACCCAAGGTTTTTTCTTCCCCGGTATTACTGGCAGAAGACATCGTGCGTTTATTCCGTGGTTTCCCGGCCAGAAGTGTCTATGTAAGCGAGGTGGCTGTGGCGCTGGCGGGTGTTATTTTTCTCGTTATCCTCTTTGGATTGACGAAAGGAAAGCACTTCTACAAGGTGAGAAAGGAAACCATCTTTTTCCCTGATCTGCCGGAGGCGTTCGATGGTTTTACCATCACACAGTTATCCGATATACATTCCGGTAGTTTTACTGATGCCAGTGGCGTACAGAAAGGACTTGACCTGGTAGATGCCCAGCAAAGCGACCTGCTGCTGTTCACTGGTGACCTTGTCAATAACATGGCTTCAGAGATGGACCCCTGGATAGGTGGTTTTAACAAATTAAAGGCGCCATACGGCAAGTATTCGGTATTAGGTAACCATGACTATGGCGACTATATCCGGTGGGAAAGTAAGGAGGCGCAGGCCGCAAATCTGAACCGTTTGAAAGCGGTACACGGGGAAATGGGTTTTAACCTGTTGCTGAACGAAGCTGTCACCATCAGTAAGCAGGGGCAGAGCATTTCCCTTATTGGGGTGGAAAACTGGGGGAAGGGTGGTTTTCATAAATATGGAGACCTGAAGCAGGCCACGGCGAATGTACCGGACAACTCATTCAAAGTCCTGATGTCGCACGACCCTTCCCATTGGGATGAAGTAACAGTAGACCATCACCAGCATGTACACCTGACTTTGGCCGGCCATACCCATGGTATGCAGTTCGGTATAGAGCTGTTTGGCTTCAAATGGAGTCCGATCAAATATGTCTATAAGCAGTGGGCCGGCCTGTATGAGCAGCGGGGTAAATACCTGTATGTGAACAGGGGATTTGGTTTCCTGGGCCTAAAGGGCAGGATCGGCATGTGGCCGGAGATTGCCGTACTGACATTAAAGAAAGGCTGATAAAGGTAGGGCGTACTATTCAACTTACGCCCTATTTTCTTATTTTCGGGCTTATTTGCTCGTCCAGCGATTTTAAAAATAGTTGAATGCACACTATCCTTCCTTTTTTCCTCGCCATGATTGCGGCCGTCGTGATATTAGAAATGTGGGCAACCCGGCTAAAAATCGCATATCCCATCCTGTTAGTAGTGGCAGGGCTGCTTATCAGTTTTATCCCCGGATTGCCTGCTGTTAAGGTCAATCCTGACCTTATCTTCTTCATTTTTTTACCACCGTTATTATTCGAGGCTTCCTGGACTGTTTCTTTCAAGGAAATGAAGAAATGGTGGCGTATCATTTCCAGTTTTGCATTCCTGGTTGT
Source organism: Chitinophaga sp. (assembly GCF_039596155.1). Taxonomy (GTDB): domain Bacteria; phylum Bacteroidota; class Bacteroidia; order Chitinophagales; family Chitinophagaceae; genus Chitinophaga. The sequence goes on along the minus strand of NZ_JBCNKF010000019.1, from coordinate 59,590 downwards.
GTTCTTCACGGCATTGTCAGTAGCGGTATTTGCAAATTATTTTTTGCCGGGGTTTAGTATTGCCCTGGGGTTTTTGCTGGGAGGAATAGTGTCACCACCAGATGCCATCAGCACGGCTGCCATCACGAAGTTTGTAAAAATACCCAAATCTACGTCTTCTATCCTGGAAGGGGAGAGCCTGCTCAATGACGCTTCTTCGCTGATTATATTCCGTTTTGCGATGGTCACGGTAGGAACCGGCCAGTTCATCTGGCTACAGGCAGCGGGAAGTTTTGTATGGATGGTGGTGGGTGGAGCCGCGATCGGCATCCTGCTGGCGATCCTGTTTGTAAAAGCGCATAAGTGGTTACCTACTACGGCTACTTCTGATATTGCGCTCACCCTGATTGAACCTTACCTCATGTACTGGCTGGCGGAAGAACTGCATTGCTCGGGCGTGCTGGCGGTAGTGTGCGGTGGTTTGGTAATGTCTTCCAGGCGATTACTTTTCCTGAATAGTGCCAGCCGCATTTCGGCCTATAGCGTGTGGGGGAGTTTGGTGTTCATATTGAATGGTGTCGTCTTTCTCATCATAGGATTGGATCTGCCCGAAATCGTAGATGGCCTGCGATCGGCCGGTACACCTTTGCATACCGCTATCTGGTACGGTGTATTGGTGACGGGGGTATTGATCTTAGCGAGAATGATCAGTGCATACAGTGCCATGCTGGCTACGATCATTTTCAGACCGCAGGTGAGGCCCAGGGCCAGCTCCCGGCTCAAAGCCTTTTTATTACCGTTCATGCTCGGCTGGACGGGGATGCGTGGCGTGGTATCGCTGGCTGCTGCGTTGTCTATACCGGTAGCCTTTGATGACGGTACTTTGTTCCCGCAGCGGAACCTGATCCTTTTTATCACCTTTGTAACAATACTACTGACATTGGTGGTACAGGGCCTGACGCTGCCTTTCCTGATCAGGAAAACAGGGGTCTTCGAGGGACTGGATAGCGACGATGCGGAGAAGGAGACCCGCCAGAAAATGAAGCATGGATTGAAACAGCACGTATATCAGTTTTTGAAGCACAAGCATGAAAATGAGTTGAACGGGCATGCAGGAATGGAAAAACTCCTGCATATATGGGAGGAACGTGCGAAAGCGAATAGTGAGAATTTAATGAATGAAAAAACGAAGGCTATCTTTATTGAATTGCTGGAAAGCCAAAGGGCTTACCTGACGGAGCTGAATAAGGACCCTGCAATCGACGAGGAGATTATCAGGGAACAGTTATACCAGATAGACCTGGAGGAGGAGCGGATAAAGATCATTTAAGCTCCTTACCGCATGTTCTTTCTGACCCGGCTCAATGTTTCGGGTGTGATACCCAGATAAGAAGCAATCATTCCCTGCGGCACACGCTGTGCGAGCTGAGGATACTTTTCTATAAACTGCAGGTATTTTTCTTCCGCGCCAGCGCTGAGAAATGTCTGGATTCGCCCCTGCGAGGCAACAAAGCTTCTCTGCAGGATGGCATTGACCATGTCATTGAAAGCTGGTATCTCATTGCATAGATGGTCGAAGTTGGTTTTGGTAATGAGAATGACTTCGGCATCTTCCAGTGCTTCAATATTGTAGATAGATGGGGTGCCTGATAGCAGGCTCTGGCGGTCGCCTATCCACCAGTTTTCTATAGCGAAGTTTAAGATATGTTCATTTCCCTTGTTGTCCACCGAGAATGTGCGCAAACATCCCTTTACAATAAAAGCATTGTATTTCCAGACATCCCCTTCCTGCAACAGGTATTGTCTTTTCCTTAGCTTTTTATACTGGCAGACCGCTTCAATTTTCAACAGATCTGATTCGGTTAAAGTGACTTTTTCGAGGATGTATTTCTTGAAAGACTCAAACATATAGCCATAAAGCTATAAAAAAATATGCGTCCCGGCATATATAATTTGGTCCTGACACATTTCATGTCGGGCGACCGGCTGCTTTTCGCGCCCATGCAAACGTATTTTCCTGCTATATAAGATCCCGGGATATCAGACGTGTACATTTTATTTATACAAAGTTGTGGAATGGAATATGAAACGGCATTCATGTATGTCAAGAACCTGCGTTGACATATGTCAATGACATTTTTTACGATAGGTCAATGGCCGGGAAAACCGATCGTCTCACCTTTGTATCATAAAAATTACAAATTATGTCACAGGTAATATTCATCACAGGAACCAGCACCGGATTTGGCAAATTGACAGCGCAAACCCTTGCAAAGGCAGGTTATACAGTCATAGCAGGCATGCGTGGGGTAGATAGCAAAAATGCGGCGGTAGCTGCGGAGATGGCAAAGATCCCGAATATAACAGTTGTTGAAATCGATATAACAGATGATCAATCTGTAAAAGCAGCCTTTGACGAGGTAGTTGAAAAGTTTGGGCGTGTTGATGTACTGGTAAATAATGCGGCGGTGAGTGGGTTCGGTTTACTGGAAGCTTATACCATCGACCAGATCCGCCGGATGTTTGAAGTGAATGTATACGGGGTAGTACGTACCTACCAGGCAGTACTGCCGGTAATGCGCCGTCAGAAAAGTGGCCTGATCATAAATGTCACTTCAGGTGCCAGCGGGCATACCTTACCATTTATGGTGCCCTATCTGGCTTCAAAGTTCGTGGTAGAAAGCATTACGGAAGGAGCGCAGGATGAACTGGCGGATTATGGTATTGAGAATGTAAGTATCCAGCCGGGGGTGTATCCTACAGAGATGAACACGGGTGTAAAGGTGGGCGTGAATGCGGACAGGACCGACATCATTGAAGCATATGGTGCTGCTGCGCAGGAAAAGGCGAATGCCTTGGGCGCTGCTCTTTTTGGTAAAATGGCGCAGTTTGAAATGAATCCGCAGACTATTGCAGACGGGGTGCTTGCACTGGTCAATATGAAAGCGGGTACGCGTCCGCTTCGTTTTCCGCTGGATGCGATTGCGCAGGGAACAGACAGGGAGTTTATAAAGGCCCGTGCTGATATAAAGGCAAAATGGGTGGCGGCTTATTATGAGTAATATAGTGTGGCTATAGCCAGGATAGCATACTAAAAGGGTACTTATAGGTCACTAAAAGGGCACTTCAATATCACCTCGATATCGATTGGATATAGAGGTGATATATTGGTGTACTATTGGTACCCTTTTAATGAGCTGATAGTAGCGTAGTTAGATCATATCTATTCTAACCTGGAATGGGCTTTTTCCCGGTCAATATCTGCCTCCCTATAATCACACAAATATTATTTCCCCGATAGGAGAATACCTGGAGGTTGATAATGGATTAATAAATGACGTTTCTACTGGTAAGGTGTATTTGAGAGAAGGTAACTTCATCCGGCATATATATACCGCAGACGTATTCAATTTTTATCACTTTAACTGGGATGCAATTGTAAATGTCAGAAGTATTAGTGGTTATGTAGTCGGTAAACCAATCGGAATATAAAACATAACGAAGCTGTCTCATAACTAAATGAGACAGCTTCGTTATAAATAATACATTGTCTGATAAAAAACATCAGAAAAGGTCGCCGTTGTCGTTCGCTTTTACCTTAATCCTTTTGGTGCCGTTTTCCAGTACCAGTCTGTACTTTGATTCATTGTCCCTGTCCTTGATGTACGTAATCAGGTATACATCTTTTGCAATTACCCAACCGGGATATTTTTTTGCAATTGCAGCTGTCAGAGAAGTAGGTAATAATTCCAATTCATATCTTTCTGCAGTTCTGATCAGTTTTCCGCTTTTATCATATGCTGCCAGTGTTTCCCCATCAGGAATTGCGAAGCAGACGAAGTAGTTATCGTATTCGTCTTCGTAATAGTTGACGGCCGTTTTTAGGTCGTATGCAGCAGAAGTGATGGTCAGCGGATGAACAGGTTGTGCTTCTTCCTTTCCATTGACTGTTTTGATGAACTTATAACTAGTTGCCTGTAAGTTGACAGCAGGGCCACCAGGAGCCCCTGTTTGAGCAGATGAGATAAGGCTATTGGTCAGCATCAGGGCGATGGCTACAAGCATGAATTTTGTGTATTTCATAGCTCAAGGTTTAAAGTTTTAATCTTACTTCAAAACTCCTTCATATCGCAGGCAAAACTATTGACGGGGGTCAGGGTACTTTGAAAATAGCATCATTTGGAGAAATGATGGCTGTCAGGGGGGAGTATTAAAACCCTTCTGCAATAGTAAAGCTGACTTTTTCCTTTGTGGCAGGATGGACAAATTCAATTTCAGCGGCATGCAGGTACATTCTTTCGGAGGGGGTGCCATACAGATCGTCTCCTACAATGGGGGCATTTAATCCTGACTCATGGGCGGAGTGCATGCGCAGCTGGTGCGTTCTGCCGGTCAATGGCCAGAAATTGACTTTGGTTGTATCAGTGTATCTTTTCACAACTTCCCATTTGGTAACGCTTTTCTTCCCGGTATCAAAGCAGACGAGTTGCCTGGGGCGGTTAAACAGGTCGGGGCCTAGTGGAAGATCAATTATGCCTCCCGGCTGGTCAATGATCTTTGATAACAGTGCCGTATAGCGTTTGCGAACTGTTCTCTGTAAAAATTGCCGTTGGATATGCTTGTGGGCTGCCTGGGTTTTGGCGACGACGAGTAGTCCGGAAGTATCCATGTCTAATCTATGAATTATCAGTGGTTCTGTGCCTGGGAGACCCTGTTTTAACCTGCTATATACGGAATCCGCGATGTTCACGCCGGGCACAGAGCGTAAGCCTGCCGGTTTATTCACCACTACGAAACTATCATCTTCAAATATGATCTCCAGGGGGTGGCGATCTGCTTTGATGTCGAGCAAAGGATTGTCTTCCAGCGGTATCCCTTCGAGCATATGGGCCAGAATGGGCTTGCACTTACCGGTACAGGAAGGGTAGAACTGGCCATGTTTCCGGATCTCGGATTTTGGAGATGCGCCCCACCAGAATTCTGCCATGGCAACAGGCCGATACTGGTTGGCAAAGGCGTATTGCAGGAGTTTGGGCATGGCACATTCCCCGCTCCCGGCAGGTGGTTTGCCAAAAGGTGTTTCTTTGAAGATGGCCTGCAAACTTTTAGTGCGCCCGTCTTTATTGAGGAAACTATATTGTTCAAAGATCTGCTGCTGAAGGTCGGCCGATCGTTCCTTCCGTTCATTTTTCAGGGGTTCAATTGCTGACTCAAATGCAGCCAGCTGTAATTGTAGTGCTGTTTGCTTTTGGGTCCAGTGATCGGTGAGGTGTTTCAGCTGTCGTTTATCGGCCAGGCTCTGATTGATAATATCTGCCTCTGCAGTAGCATAATCAGCCTCATTAAGACGTTGTTTCAACTCCGCCCGGAGTTGTTTGCGATGGTCTTTGTTGGCCTTTAAACGGGCTTTTAAAGCCGCTATTTCATGGGTAGCGCTGACAGTTGATCGTTCAAGGTCTTCCTGTAGCAGAAGGTATGATTTGTTGTTAGTGAGTTCGTCGATACGGGTATTGATGGTCGTAATGATATCCAGTCCTTTAAGAAAAAAGCTGTTTTCCGTAAGCATATCGAATACGGGTGGAACGAATTTCCCGTGGTCGTTGGAGTTGGCCAGTTTGCCAGAGAAGGCGGAGAGATAACCCAGCTTCCCGGTGGTGTCCTGTACCACCAGTACGCCGAACATTTTCCCGATGGCGGTGCCATCGGTATCATTATCTATTCCAAAGTTATGATCCAGGCCAGTGAGCTTTTCCAGGTACTGTTGCAGGTCGGCGGCCGCTATTTTGGATAGTGGATGTGGTTCGTAGAAAAAAGGAAAGGTAAACCGTTCTGGTAAGGTTATATCTTTGATTAAATCCTCCGAAAAGTAAGCGATCTTATCTGCCAACACTGGTTTTATTTAGGGCGCAAAATTACGACTATCTTTTAACAGAATGGCAATTAATTGAGCAGATCAACGGCATTTCCAGCTTCTGCCGGCGGCAAGCCACGTGTACCTTGTGTTCGGCGGTACCAGCTATTGCATATCCAGAACTGTTGCCTGGAAGACAAAGGGGGGATGGTAAAAATAAAAGCCTTCAGCTCGTGATGAATGAAGTGAGCCCGAAAAGTGTCCAACTTTCAGGGCGCACTTCAGAATGGCTGAAGGCTTTTTTACTTAAAACAGGTTCATGCCAGCAGGCGGGTGCCCGCTTTCATACGTGTTTTATGCTTAGTTGAAAATTCCGTTCATTTCCGTGAGAATCAGGGGCTGACCATCCGTCACGACAATTGTATGCTCATGCTGCGCCATATATCCGCCTCTTTCCCCAATCATGGTCCAGCCGTCGTTCAGTGCAACGGATTCCGTTGCATAAGATGAACTTGTAGAGATAAACGTTTCAATGGCTACAACTGAATTCTTTTTAAAGCGTCTTTTATCCGTCTTCACCCTGTAATTCAGCAGGTCGCCCGGTTCTTCATGCAACCCTCTGCCAATTCCATGGCCGCCCAGGTTTTTGATCACCTTGAAACCTCTCTTTTTGGCTTCTGTTTCCATCAGGTATCCCACATCTGCTATCTTTACACCACCTCGAATGGTGTTCAGTGCTTTCTGCAGGATCTCTTTCGATGCATCCACCAGTTTCTGATGCTGGTGAATATCATTCCCCAATACAAATGATCCGCCATTGTCAGCCCAAAAGCCATTTAGTTCTGCAGACACATCTATGTTGATCAGGTCACCATCTTTCAGGATCCTTCTTTCAGAAGGAACACCATGGCAGAACTCATTGTCTACGCTGATGCAGGTATAGCCCGGGAAATTGTAAGTTAAATAAGGGGCAGACTTTGCGCCAAAACCAGCCAGAATACTGGCACCGAATTCATCCAGCTCTTTTGTACTCATGCCTACCCTGGCATATTTCGTCATTTCTCTCAGGGTAAAAGCCACCGCCTCACTGGCTTTCTGCATACCTGTTAACTCAGCTTCTTTTGTTATTGACATATCTGTTTATTTTATTTTGTCGCTATAAAGATCTCCACTTCAGCGTTATCGCCCTGTTGAGATGTAGCGCTGTAGACTTCAAAGTCGTAGGTGTATTTTCTATTTAGTTCTTTATCCCGCTGCCAGATGTCCATCCAGGTATTGGCTACTGCCGCCGGCATGGCTCCTTTCGCAACAAATTTCCGGAACTGCTCTGGCTGAAATTCGCGGCCGGTCAATCCTTCCGGGATCTCGTCCAGCGTGGTGACAGGCATTCCGAGGAGGGTGGTGTAATCTTCTGTATAATCACTTTTGTAATCAGTATAGATAGAATAAATGTCACCGGATTGTTTATTGGGGATCTTATCAGGTATACCTTCTGCAAAGAAACGACTCCATAAGTTCCCTATATCTGCTAATGCCTGGTTGTCTTTGTTCGTTGTTCTGACCGAGATACCGATTATTTTAAACCCATTTGTCATATGCTGCTGCAGTTTGATGAGATGAACTTTCCCCGGGGGGGCCTTAAAGATAAGCAAAACTATGTTGGTTTAAACGCTGGCTTTGTGGCGCATACTTTTCCTGATCTTTTCCCGGTGATTTTCGCCCTATGCGCCCTCTGCGCGAAACACCGGCGGGAGGTACCAGTAGTAAAGAAAACGGCCTTTGAGAAGGAAGTGGAGCGTATAACGATTGACTAAAGTGTAGTCAGCCAATACCTTCCGCAAGGTATTGGTTTATTTATATAGCAGTGATATATTTACCCATGTATTTTTTACCGGGGTTCGGATTTTATGTAATCAGGTGAAAAAAGCAGCTGCAGTAGTGCGCGGAAGTTGGCAGGCTGCAGGTATTGGATCATTAAAAAATAGAAGATGGATAAATCAAATGGCTACGATGCTATCACGGGTTTGTACCTTCAGCAAAGGGGGGGGATCGGTAGTGCTGTTATCAGCAGTTGGGCTGCGAGTTTCCCACCAGGTGCCGCGGTCATTGACCTGGGATGTGGAACAGGGTTCCCAGTTACAAAAATCCTGGCAGCAGCAGGCTTGCAGGTATATGCTGTGGATGCCTCTGCCAGCATGGTTGCGCTGGTGCAGCAGCATATCCCCGGGGTCATTGTTGCCTGTGAAGCCATGGAGGAGTCATTGTTTTTCAATCGTACCTTCGACGGCATCATTTCTATAGGTGTCATGTTCCTCCTTTCAGCAGAACAGCAACGGTTGTGCATTCAAAAAATGGCTGCCGCTCTGAAACCCAGTGGGAAGCTCCTGTTTACAGCGCCGCTTGAAGAGACCACCTGGAAAGATGTATTGACGCAACGACCTTCTCTTTCCCTGGGTGCGGCGACATATAGAAGTTTATTAGCTGCTGCAGGCTTATCTATTGGTGAAGAACTGGAAGACGAAGGTGGCAACCATTATTATACTGCGAATAAGTAAAACATAGCGCCTGATCGTGTCAGGAAAATAACTACCTTCCTGCTATGAATAATATATTGTTTTCCCTGCTGTTGATTGTAACAGTAATTACCTGTAGCTGTACTGTTCAGAAACAGTCCAGATTTACCACGGACCGGATTAAGCCGGGTATGACCAAGGAGGCTGTGATCGCATTATATGGTAAGCCGTATAAAGAAAGTACATTTACTGACAGTAATCATGTGGTACATGAGCACCTCTACTACAAGGAGCACATCTGGGTGCGCAACTGGTATGAGATCAATAACATTCTGCATTTTCAAAATTCGGTCCTGCAATCGCTGGAGCAGGGAGATGAGCACCTGGTAGACAAACGGGAAGTAGTGGTGAAGTGAGACCTGCATCACTTCACCTGCTATGGGAAACTATAGGCCGGCTCCCTGATCGTGCCATAGATTAAATGATACTACCGGATATTCCTCCTGATTCTGCTTAGCGATGATTGGGTAATACCCAGGTAAGACGCTAAGTAGGATAACGGGATTCTATTCGCCAGTTTAGGGAAATTATTCAGGAACATCCGGTAGCGTTCGGTAGCGTCTTCTGCCATCATCGGACTGATCCTGTTCACTTTCTCAGCGAGGCTTTTGGCGGTGATCTTTGCAACAATGACATCCCAGGTGATAATGGTCATCGACAGCTCTTCCATGTCGGCTTTGGAGAGCACAATATATTCGCAGTCAGTAACAGCCTGTATATATTCAGTAGATGGAATATTTTGATTATAACTATGTACATCCACAATGAAATTATTTTCATCTATGAAGTACTTGGTGATCTCGTCACCTTTGTTGTTGTAATAGCAAACCCGCATAATACCGGTTGTTAAGAAGATCACCTCCCGGGGCGTTTTTCCCGCTTCGTGATAGTATGCATCTTTTTTGGTTGTCTTTACAACACCTTTACTTTTGATCAGCGCAATCTGCTGTTGGTTGAGGTGACCGAAATGTAACAGGTAATTGATCAATTGCTCCATCATACAGTTATTTCATCTGTCTCATCAATAGCCTGTCAAACGTTTTGTCCGACAGGATCTTTCTCAGGAAAAGCATTGGCTTTGCCATCGTTCCTCCAATATACCTTGTTTTGGGTTGTTTCGCTTCAATTCCTTTTTTAATCAGCCGGGCAATGACGATCGGTTCTACCGAATTCTTTTCCATTTCAGTATACATCCTTTGCAGGTGATGGGCAAGTTCTTTGTATACTGTATTGCCTGACACCCGCATCATATCTCTGGCTCCAATTTGTGTCATCTCAGATTTAGTACCACCGGGTTCAATGACAATGACATCAATACCAAATTGTCGCACTTCATTGCGCAGCGAGTCACTCATTCCTTCGATAGCGAACTTGCTGGCATGGTACCATACTCCCATTGGCAGCCCCACTTTACCACCAATGGATGAGATATTGATGATCTTTCCGTATTTATTTGCACGCATGCGGGGGAGGACTAACTGTATCAATCTGGCTACCCCAAACAGGTTGATCTCCAGCTGGTGTCTGGCCTCCGGTAACGGTACATCTTCCAGTGCGCCATAAGAGCCCAGGCCGGCACTGTTTACCAGGATATCGATGTCGCCTGTCTGTGCGATGCAGGCAACAATGCTGTCATCGTTGGTAACATCCAGGGAAACAGGTTTTACCCCATATGTTTTTAAGGTTTGTAACATTTCCATACGGCGTGCTGCACCATATACATTGTAGCCATTTTGAGCCAGGTAAATCGCGGTTGCTTTACCTATTCCTGAACTGGCACCTGTGACCAATACTGTCTTCGGCATTGTTTAGTTTTTTTGATGATGACACGAAGGTAGTCTGGCTACAGGTAGCAATATTTGCCATTTGGCAAATAATGGAACTATCGGACCGTCAGGACGATTTTGCCCTGGATATGTCCACGGGCTGCCTGTTCATGTTCTTTGCGGTGGCTGCCAGTGGAAAAGTGCTGTCAATGGCCTCATCCGTGTTTGAGACTGTATTTCTTGGGTTTTTCACCGATATACTTTTCAAAAGTCCTGGAAAAGTGGCTAAGGTTCTCAAAACCTATCTGATAACCGGCTTCAGATACGGACAGTTTTTCTTCACGGATCAGTCTTGCAGCTTCCTGCATTCTGAAATGCTGATAATATTCATAGATGCCCATACCAAAAACCTGTGTAAAAATCCTGCGCATTTTCAATTCATTCATACCGGCAAGTTGTTTCAGCTTTTCAATGCTGGTAGGCCGGCTTAGGGAGGACACAACCTTGTCGCGTACCTTGAAAATAGATCTGATGTCTTTACTACTAAGTTTTTGATGAACAGACTGTTCGCGCTTACTTAAACTTTTAAACAGGTAGAAAAGCAGTTCCATTGCTTTTAGTTTGTAGTAGTAATCCGGGAGTGTATCGGGGGCTTGTTTTTTTACAATATCATTAATCGTACGTACAATATCATCTGTCATGATCTCTTCGATCATGAAATCGTAACTGGTGTCAAATAAATATTGAAACTGTTCAGCATCATTTTTTAAGAAACTTTTCAGGTATTCGGCACTGATAATAACTGCAACTACCTTAACGGGGCGGGTGTCTTTTCTGAAGGTGCTGGTATAAGTGTAGGTAGCGGGAAATGCGCGCGCGGCGCTGTCTTTTACATGTTCGTTGTCGAATACGTTTTTGAAGAAAAAGCAGATACTGTCTTTGATGAATTTCGGTGCTGCCGTGGGGCGGCTAAATGTTTTATTGACGGTATAAACGGCAAAGAACATGACCAGCTCAGGAAAGAAATCGAAACTTTTATGATAGTGCATGTCTACATTATGCATCATTCCCTTTCCAATATCGTATCCTATTTTATCGGCAAAATCGAGAAAGTCGGGTCCGTTGGTGGTGGTTTCCATAAGTTTTACGGCTATTTTTAGTAGTTATCCGGCTATTTTATTTCTAAAGATACATCCAATTTTGTAGTGTAACCAAATAAAGGAAACATGAAAAAAGAGGTTTTAATATCGGGTGCGAGCATAGCGGGCCTTACGCTGGCCTATTGGATGAACCGTTACGGATACAGGGTGACAGTGGTGGAAATTGCTAAGGGATTGAGAAGGGGTGGTGCACCTATTGATGTACGAGGCAATGCATTGCAGGTAGCGGCAGAAATGGGTATCCTGAATAAAATAAAGGCCAAAGAGTTTGTACATATAGACCGGATGGTGAACGCACAGAATGAGACGTTGGCGACCTTCAACGTCAATGCACAGGAAGAATATCGTGGTGATATTGAAATTCACAGGGATGATTTATCCGACATATTATTGGGCTGTATTCCGGCAGGAGAGGTGACATTTTTATTCGAGAACAGGATCGAAAAGCTGGCGCAACATAACGATAGGGTAGCGGTCTCTTTTAAGACCGGAGAGACCCGCAACTTTGATTTTGTATTTGGTGCTGATGGTACACATTCATCCGTGAGGAAACTCGTTTTTGGAGAAGAAGAACAATTTTCAAAGTTCTTTGGTGCTTACTTTGCGATCGTGGAGGCGACAGATATAGCGCATGAGAGTGGGGGATCGGTCTACCATGAGCCGGGCAAAATGGCAGCGCTTTATCAATTCAAGCATGTGGTCAATGCTTTTGTAGTGTTCAGGTCTCCTAAGCTGGATTATGATTATAGGAATGATCAGCAGCATAAGGAAATTTTAAAAGAAAATTTTGAGGGTAGTGCATGGAGAATACCTGAAATTCTACATACAATGGTGAATGCTGATAATCTATATTTTGATGAAGTCTGCCAGATCCATATGCCGACATGGTCGAAAGGACGTGTCGCATTGGTGGGGGATGCTGCGCATACGGCCAGTTTCCCGACCGGAATGGGCACAAGCCTGGCTATGGAAGGGGCCTATATCTTAGCGAAACAACTGCATCAGGAGGAAAATTACCATACAGCTTTTGCAAAATACGATGAAACGTACAGGCCTTATGTGAAAGAGGTACAATCGAGAATAACAAGAGGGTTAAACTGGTTGGTGCCAACAACAGTGGAGGGTATTCAGGGGGCTATTCAGCAGGTGGCAGAACAAAGATTGGGAGAGAATATCTGATCCGTCGATATTGTTTTGCCTGTCCTTATATGGCTGAATAAAATAGTGCACCTAACCAGCGGGACGGTTGCTATAATGTTTGTTCCGGGGCGCTATATAGTGCTTTGGGGTTTGAGGGAAACCGGGTAAAATAGTTTAAAAATATAGCCAGTTGTTTTATATTTGACAATGCGTGCTTGTATACGGTTAACCGGCCGTAGCAAGTTCGCATTTCAATGTTGTCAAAGTTCTGGAAACAGGTTGTGTAGCGGATGACCTGATGATTGTAACCTACTTTGACAGCCAGCGGATCCTGGTGCTTACTGATGATACTCACGTGGTGTGGAAAATGAAAACGATCAGTATTATTATAAGCGCCCGGGGGAAATTCCCGCACTTTGTACCATTTTAACCGACCCTGTACATCATGACAGACTATATGCGAAATTTCATGTTAACCTTGTTGATGCTTGCCAGCTTACAGGGATTTGCGCAACGCGTAAACACGACGAAGCCGCAACACATTACCACTCCAGCTGCATCACAACTACGCTCTTACGTTTGGGATAAGTTTCCCGATCATTATCATATACTGGCATTCAACTACGGATCAATGTTCCCTGCAAACCCCGGGCAGGCTTCCCTGGCAAATATTTACTATACGGCTGTACCGGTAAGCACGGGCACATCTAAAAATGAGACTTTCACGGGTGTGGCAAAGAATGGTTTTGCGAACCGGATGTGGTCGATGGGAGGTGATTATGAATCCATTTTCAATGAAAAGAATGATATCGTATTAGGAATTGGTGGATTTAAGAATGTAGGGGGAGATGGCGGTTTCTATTTTCATGCAGGCTATAGATACGTGTTGAACATGGGATCAGTGTCGATCAAGCCGGGACTTGATTATTATGCGCTGAGGGGATCAAATCATGTAGGAGATATCGATAATCGCCAGAGGAACCTTTATTTCGATGGTTTCTATTCGGAGGCTGAATTTACTGTCACACATACAAATGTTTATACAGATGACGCGGGGAACGAGTACGTGGAGACGACTTATAGTACTTACAGCAGTGACAGGGTGGAAGTGAAATACAGGAGAAAGGCGAAGGCACTGCAGCCCCTGATAGAAGCCAGTGGTCACTGGAAGAGACTGTCCATAAGTATGGAAGTGGGGTATATGATACAGATCCAGCAAAAAAGCCTGCTGACATTTGACCAGATCAATGATTACGTTCGTGAGCGAAATGAAATCGGTACGATGAATATGAGGAAGAATGGCGTGCTGTCCGGACCCAGAATCGGGTTGATGATTGGTTTGATATTATGATCCGGGGTATGCCGGCATCGGCATTTTCGATTTAAAAAGTACAACACAAAACAGGTAAAGTTACCTCTAAAGAGAATTTCAAGGCCATTGTATTTTTACCGGTAAATGATAAGATTAACTTAACACTGTTCTAAATTATTTTTTTGGAAACTTGGAGGTTCGATAAATTAGTTGTCATGAAGAATATCATTACCGGTATCACCGCATTGTTATTTGCAGGCGCTGGCTTTGCCCAGACTGCTGCCCAGCTGGATGCCAGCCGGGTGCAGTTACCTAACGGCTGGTCACTGACCCCTGTAGGTGAGTACCTGACGCTGGGGGATCTGCCATTAAACATAGCTGTATCCTCTTCTCATAAGTATATGGCTGTCACCAACAATGGGCAGAGTACGCAAACGATTCAGCTGATAGACGTGAGGTCTCAGCGGGTAACCGATGAGGTGGTCATCCCTAAAAGCTGGTTCGGGCTGAAGTTCAGTGCGGACGGTAAGTCTTTATATGCTTCCGGCGGTAATGATAACCGTATTCTACAGTATACGGTGGATGCGGGAAAATTAAAGCTCGCAGATAGTATTAGCCTGGGCAAGAAGTGGCCGGTAAAGATCTCGCCCACAGGTATTGAGATCGACGATAAGCGGAAATTGATGTATGTGTTGACGAAGGAAAATAACTCCCTGTATATAGTCGATCTTGCAACTAAAACAGTGAAACAGCAGTTGCCGATCGGTGGTGAAGGGTATAATTGTTTGTTATCGGCAGATAAGAAAACATTGTATATCACGTGTTGGGGATGCCGCAAGCTATTACTATTCGATACGCAGCGTACCGCTTTTGCCGGCGAAGTAAGTGTAGGAGATCATCCCAATGATCTTTGCCTGTCAAAAGACGGCCGCTATATGTATGTAGCGAATGCCAATGATAATACAGTATCGGTAGTGGACCTTACGAAAAATGAAGTGATCGAAGTATTAAATACAGCTTTGTATCCTGATGCCCCGAATGGATCGACAACGAACGGGGTTGCATTGAGTGAAAACGGGAAAATATTATATATCGCCAATGCGGATAACAACTGTCTGTCAGTGTTTGATGTGAGTAAGCCCGGAGCAAGTAAGAGTAAAGGATTTATTCCGGTAGGATGGTACCCGACAAATGTAAAGGTGATCGGTAAGAAGATTTATGTAGCCAATGGCAAAGGGTTTTCTTCAAAGGCGAACCCTGATGGGCCGAATCCGCTGAAGAAGAAAGAGGAAGTGGAATACCAGGCAGGAGACAAGAACCGGCCGAAGGAGGTGCAGTATATAGCCGGACTATTTAAAGGAACGCTCAGTATTATTAATGCACCTTCTGAAGAGCAGCTGGCTGTATATTCTCAGCAGGTCTATAAGAATACACCTTATACCAAAGAGAAGGAGACGGTTACTTCCGGTGAAGCGGGTAATCCGGTTCCGATGAAGACAGGTGCTACTTCGCCGATAAAGTATGTGTTTTATATCATTAAAGAGAATCGTACTTATGACCAGGTACTCGGGGATATGAAAGAAGGGAATGGTGATACCAGCCTGGTATTATTTGGGCAGCATGTGACGCCGAATCAGCACAAAATAGCAAAAGAGTTTGTACTGCTGGACAACTTTTATGTAGATGCGGAGGTGAGTGCAGATGGACATAACTGGACAACGGCTGCCTATGCGACAGACTATCTTGAAAAGACCTGGCCAACGGGTTATGGTGGAAGAGGAGGTGTTTATGATGGCGAAGGGAAGCGGGCCATTGCGAATAATAAGAAAGGATTTATCTGGGATCATTGTCAGCGTGCAGGTGTAAGTTATCGTACCTACGGAGAGTTCGCAGATGATGGCAAACCGAATATACCGGTATTGAAAAATCATTTTTGTCCCGGGTATACCGGGTGGGATCTGAATGTGTATGATACCACGCGTTTCAGACAGTGGCAAACGGAGTTTGATTCCCTGGTGGCGATCGGCCAGGTACCGCATTTCAATACATTGCGGATGGGGAATGATCATACGGAAGGATTGCGTAAAGGTAAGTTGTCACCTATGGCGCATGTGGCAGATAATGACCTGGCTGTAGGGATGTTTGTCTCCTACCTGAGCAAGAGTGCGATCTGGCAGGAGAGTGCGGTATTTATTATAGAAGATGATGCGCAGAATGGAGCTGATCACCTGGATGCGCATCGCAGTACAGCTTATGTGGC
Source organism: Chitinophaga sp. (assembly GCF_039596155.1). Classification (GTDB taxonomy): domain Bacteria; phylum Bacteroidota; class Bacteroidia; order Chitinophagales; family Chitinophagaceae; genus Chitinophaga. The sequence continues at coordinate 43,549 of NZ_JBCNKF010000019.1, read as the reverse complement.
AGGCGGTTTTGTAAAACAGGGATTTGTAGATCATACCATGTATTCTACTTCTTCCATGCTTCGCACTATTGAGCTGATACTGGGTATTCCGCCTATGAGTCAGTATGATGCGGCGGCGATGCCGATGTGGAAATGTTTTTCGGCAGATGCGCATCATGGGGTGTATGAGTCCGTACCTGCGAATATAGATCTGCGCGAGAAAAATGTGGTGATGAATGAATGGCAGCGACGTTCAGAACAGTTTGATTTTTCGAAGGAAGATAATGTACCAGACCTGGAGTTTAACCTCGTTTTATGGAATGGCATCAAAGGCACTGTATTCCCTGCACCGCGGCGGGCGGCCTTTGTGAATTTAAATAAGAAAGCGGATGGGGACGACGATTGATAGTACCGTCATTTCACTATTTATATTACCTTGCCGGTACTTTGACTTTTAACAGCATATGGCGCTTATTAATTTTTCGCTCAAACATCCGGATAATATTATTCCCTGGGGTGATGCTCCTGAGATGACAATGCATTGGTTTGGACTTACCGAAGGAGAGTATTGGCTTGATTTGGGTAAATCTACTCTTTATGAATATACAAGTGAAGTACTGGCAGGGGATGGTCATGATGCCCGTTATGTAGAATATCAGATAGTGCGGTTGATAGAAGACTGGACCAGCTTATTTGATGCTATTGCGGAACCATTGCCGGATGCTTTTTACAGCATAGCACGCACGAGTAATTATTTATACAGGTTTTACGCAGCAGCCCTGAGTTGGCTGGATCATTTGTCTCAGGATCCACTAATTGATGAAGATACCTATTACAATCGTTACGATAAGGCAATCGAATGGATCTATAGCAGGACGTTGACGGCGATGCATTTAACCGCCGGGCCGGGTGTTAGCTTTTTTAGAAACAGGGATAATATTGCGATTGTCTGGAAGGCCGATCATGTTACTGAGCACAACATCCCGGTGTGGACCGCACAAAATGGAGAGATAGAAATGGCGTACGAAGTGTTTGTACGTGAGGTGGCCGATTTCGGGAATCGTTTTTTTGATGCCATGGATAACCAGGTTCGTATAGCGTTGGACAAGGATTGGGGAAGTACGGTCATCAACAAAGAGCGATTAAAGCAGGAACAACAGGAGCGAAAAGAGGCATTTCAAAAAAAGCTGGCGGTGTTGAAAGGTGAACCAGCCAAACACACAGACTGGGAATTGGTCAATGCTTTACTAACGCAGATGTTTAGCCATAGATGAGATAAGTACCAGCAGCAATATCTTTCATACATCAGGGAGCCCGCTCTAAGAGCGGGCTCCCTGATGTATGAAACAGCCGGTGCCAGCGTGCCGGCAATCCAGGCGATATCTGGCTCATCAGCTAACTGCAGGTATAAAAGTTCCCCGTTATCAGTTATATTTGGAGCCCAGCTAAAAATAGCGTTATGAAAAAGAGGGCTGGTAGCTATCCTTCCCATTGATGGGAGTGTTTTTTTGAGCAATGAAATATTAACATGAAGCAATCTACCTTGCAATATATCAGATCGGTTTTTGCCGCAGTAGCTTTTTGGCTGCTGCCGGTATGGGTTTTTGCACAGCGGGATCATTATAATTTTTCTAAACTGGATATGCATAGCGGTCTTTCACACAACCAGGTGAATGCCGTGCTAAAGGATCCGGATGGCTTTATGTGGTTTGGTACAGTGTCCGGTCTCAACCGTTATGACGGTTATTCATGCCGCATATTCCGTAATAATCACAATGACAGCACTTCTCTGAAAGATAATAATGTAGTAGCACTTTTTGCGCTTCCTGAAAGAAGGATGTGGGTGGCTACAAGAAGAGGGGATTGTATTTTTAATCCTGATAATGAGGAGTTTGATGCAGACTATTATAAGTATTTACGACGCCTGGGCTTACCTTCCGGCATGATGCTACATATTGAAAAAGGGAATGCCGGCAGATACTGGTTTCTATACAAAGAGCTGGGTCTATATTTATATTCAGCCAGTGAGCATAAGGCAAAACCATTCACCCGGCAGGACAAATCATATCCGGATAATAAGATCACATGCGTAAAGGAAACAGCGGACGGGAAGTTATGGATTGTTTATCAGAATGGGTTATTGCAGCAATATGACATCACCCTGGATAAGGTTATATTCTCCAGCACTGCTTTAACTGAACAGCATACAGGAAGCAATGCCAATAGCCTGTTTATAGATAGTGATGGGGATGTTTGGATCTGGTGTTATACCTATGGTGCTTTTCTTTTTCGTCCCAAAGACAATACGATCAAACTGTTTAACAAAAATTCCGCTCCATCCAGGTTGAGTTCAGACTTAGTCAGTGCGATTGTGCAGGATAACAATGGGATGATCTGGATAGGAACGGATCATGGCGGCGTGACGCTGATCGATAAAAAAAATAACTTCCAAACCAGTTACCTCCTCTATGATTCAAAAGATCCGAAAGGGCTTAGCCAGAATAGCATCAACACCATTTATAAAGATAACAACGGCATTATCTGGCTGGGTACTTACAAGCAGGGCGTGAATTACTTAAACAGCAGCATTGTACAATTCCCGTATTATCATCACCAGGAAACGGATGCGAAGAGCCTTCAATACGACGACGTAAATCGTTTTGTGGAAGACAGGTCTGGTAATATCTGGATTGGCACCAATGGTGGAGGGCTCATTTATTTTGACAGGAAGAATAATACTTTCAGGCAGTACCTGCACGATCCCAACAATCAAAACAGTCTCACCGCTAATGTCGTAGTCAGCTTATGTATCGATCATACAGGCATGCTCTGGATTGGTACTTACCTGGGTGGGCTTGACAGTTTTGACGGACAGCGCTTTACGCACTATCGCCATGATGAACATGACGCTGCCAGCCTGGGAGAAAACCTGGTTTGGGAAATTTATGAAGACAGGGAGCAGCATTTGTGGATAGGCACCCTGGGTGGAGGTATGGACCGTTTAGACAGGAGTACGGGTAAATTTGAACATTACAACAAGGGAAACGCAGGAGTGGGTCTCTCCGATTATGTTTTCAATTTCCTGGAGGACAGAAAAGGTAATTTATGGATTGGAACGAATGCAGGATTGGCCGTTTTTGAAAAGAATAAAGATATCCCGGTTTTTTATAAGCATACAGGCAAGAAGCATAGTTTAAGCAGCGATGTGATTTCCTGTATCCTGGAAGATAGTAAGGGCCGCATCTGGGTGGGTACTTCCGAAGGTTTGAACCTGTTTAATGAGCAGGCGAAGGATTTCCAGGTATTCACTGCTTCAGATGGATTGCCGGATGACATTATCCTGGAAATGCTGGAAGATAATCATCACACATTCTGGATTTCTACGCCCAATGGTTTATGTAATGCCATTCCCAAACAAAACGGCCAGGGTCTTACATTTTCCGTTATTACCTATGACGAAACGAACAATCTGCAGCACCGTGAATTTAATGACAATGCAGCGCTTAAAACAAAGGCTGGTGAACTGATATTCGGAGGTCCTTTCGGCTTTAATATTATAGACCCGGCTAACATCAAAGAACCGGTGCATCATCCTGAGATTGTTTTTACCGGATTGCAGGTATTAAATAAAGACGTGGCACCAGGAGAGCAGATCAATAACAGGGTACTGCTGCCACAATCTTTGTCCAGGCTGGAACACGTTGACCTGAAACACAAAGAGAATGTGTTCACTATTGAATTTGCTTCGCTTGACTTTGGTGGTAATACCCATGATAAGTACGCGTACAAGCTGGAAGGGTTTAATACAGACTGGTTTTATACCTATGGCAATGAAAGAAAGGTGACCTATACTAACCTGAATCCCGGGCATTATATTTTTAAAGTAAAGGTGTTAGACCGGGATGGTTCCTGGAGTCCTGTCCGGAGTTTGCAGATCAATATTGAGCCGCCGTTCTGGCGAACGCCCGTTGCCTATTTTATTTATCTACTGGTTGCTGCCGGCTTGCTTTTACTTGCCCGCCGTATCACGCTGGAGCGGATACGTATGCGCTTCGAAGTGCAGCAACAACGCCGGGAGGCGGAAAGGGCGCATGCACTGGAGCAGTTGAAGACAAAATTCTTTACCAACGTCAGCCACGAATTCCGTACGCCATTGAGCCTTATTATAGCCCCGTTGGATAAGATCATTAAACATACTACAGACGAAGAGCAGGTGAAGCAATTAAACCTGGTACAGCGTAATGCAAAACGCTTATTGAACCTGGTGAACCAGCTGCTGGATTTCAGGAAGATGGAGGTGCAGGAGGTACGGTTACATCCAGCTATCGGCGATATTGTGAGGTTTTGTAAAGACACCAGTGCATCGTTTACCGATATTGCTGAAAAGAAAAAGATCAGTTTTTCGTTTTCCACTAACATTGATAGCCTGGATATTTATTTCGATAAGGATAAGATCGAGAAGATCCTGTTCAACCTGCTTTCCAATGCGTTTAAGTATACGCATGATAACGGTACTGTGAGCATTCACCTGAATTATCAGCCCCCTGCAGATAATGAGGCAGATGGAACGCTTGCCATAGAAGTAAAGGACACCGGTATCGGCATCCCGGCCAGCCAGCATGAAAGAATATTTGAACGGTTTTTCCAAACCGAGGTACCGGAGAGTATGGTGAACCAGGGCACCGGTATCGGCCTGGCTATCACAAAAGAGTTTGTAAAATTACATCAGGGCATCATTACCGTGAAAAGTGAACCGGATAAGGGTACCTGTTTTACGGTAGTATTTCCTGCAAGGAAAGTCTATGAGTTGCCCAATCGTGTTGTGTCGACCCCATTATCGGCAGAAAGTGAAGAACCCCTGGTATCAGAGGATGTTAAAAAGGGGGATAAGCGGAAAACGATACTTATCGTGGAAGACAACGAGGAACTGCGGTTTTATTTAAAGGATAACCTGAAATCAGACTACCATATAGAAGAAGCTACCAATGGAAAAGAAGGCTGGGAGAAAACAAAGCTGTTGAATCCAGACCTGGTGGTCAGTGATATTATGATGCCGTTAATGGACGGCGTAGAGCTCGCCCGGAAAATTAAGACGGAAACGCTGACTGCCCATATTCCCGTTGTTTTGCTGACCGCTATGGGAAGTGAGGAGAAACAACTGGAAGGGTTGAAAGCGGGTGTAAATGATTATATCACAAAGCCTTTCACCTTTGAAATCCTGGCTTCCCGCATCAATAACCTGCTGGCGCAGCAACGGTTACTGCAAAAGAGGTTCCAGAAGCAGATAGAGGTGAATCCTGAGGAGGTAACAATCACACCTGTGGACGAAAAATTCCTGAAGCAGGCATTGGAAGCTGTTGAAAAGCAAATAGATAATCCTGATTTTACGGTGGAAGACCTGAGCCGGGAACTGTGCATCAGCCGTGTTACTTTTTATAGAAAGATCGTGTCGCTGACCGGCAGGTCGCCGTTGGAGTTTATCCGTTCGATCCGTTTGAAGAGAGCGGCACAATTATTAAATAAGAGTGGTCTGTCAATTGCCGAAATTGCATATCAGGTAGGCTTCAATGATCCCAAGATCTTCTCTAAATTTTTCAAGGAAGAGTTTAATATGCTGCCTTCACAGTATGTGGCCAACAGGAAGAATAAAGCCGGCTAATTTTTCCTTGTTCAGGTAAATGGCAGTGAAAACCAACAATTTGTAACATTTGCCCACCTAAGTTGAAACATTCGACCGCCTGCTTTCAGACGGCCAGGTGATAGTTTTACAGCATTCTAATCCACGTATATGAAACTGAGATTGTTGCTGTTTAGCTTACTGGCTGGTGCATTTTTTAACGACTTACTGGCATCACCACCTGTCTATGTCAAACTTCCTGATGGAGTAATAGTTTATACCGATCCGTTGCTTACTGGTTCGCCACATGCAGTGAAACTGGAAGTTGTAGCAGACAATATTATAAGAGTCATTGCTGCCCCCGGGAAGGAAATTGTGCCCGGTAATAGCCTGATCACTGTTTATGAGAAAAATCCGGGACTAACCTGGAATGTTATTACTTCCAAAGAAAGCATTACAGTTAAGACTTCGAAATTATTGGCTACCATCGACCGGAAAACTGGTGCTGTCAACTTCACTGACCTTGCAGGTAAAGTGATATTAGCTGAAAAGCAACCGTTTGGAAGAAATTTTCAATCTGCCGTATTTGACGGACAGCGGTATTATACGTTGACACAAAGTTTTCAGACGACCGGAGGTGATGCCTGGTATGGGCTCGGTCAGCACCAGGATGGTGTCATGAATTACCGTGGGCAGCAGGTGACGTTCTTTCAGAACAATACTGAGGTCGCTGTTCCTTTTTTAGTCTCCAATAAAAATTATGGTATTCTCTGGGATAATTATTCCCTGACCAGGGCTGGCGATATACGGCCTCTTCACCCGCTTGCTGCTATGGCACTTTTTTCAAAGAGGGGAGAGGCGGGCTGGCTGACGGCCTCTTACTCAAACGATTTGCATAAGCCAGGGGATGTAAGTGTAGAAAGAGCAGAGACAAATATCAATATGGAGTACCTGGGAGATTCAAAGATCCAGTTACCCGCGGAATTTAAGGGGGCTACAGGCATGGTCACCTGGGAGGGGAGTCTTGCCAGTCATCTGTCGGGGCTACACCAGTTCCGGTTTACTTATGGCGGTTCACTGAAAGTGTGGCTGGATGGAAAACTTGTGCTGGATCGCTGGCGGAAGTCCTGGAATCCTGCGTCTGCATTGGTGCCGTATAATTTCACAAAGGGGGAAAAAGTACCTGTCAAAATTCAATGGATACCTGAGGGGGGTGAATCCTATCTTTCTTTGAAGTGGCAGGAGCCACTCAGTGAGGCGGAGCAAAATAGTTTTGGCTTTTGTTCTGAGGCAGGTAGGCAGGTTGATTACTACTTTGTATATGGTAAGAATATGGATGAGGTGATTGCTGGTTACCGGCATCTGACGGGCAAGGCACCTATCGTACCGAAATGGGCATTGGGTTTCTGGCAAAGCAGGGAGCGATATAAAACCCAGGAGGAGATCCTTACCACTGTTGATGAATTCAGGAAAAGAAAGATCCCGCTTGATAATATCGTGCTGGATTGGAGCTATTGGAAAGAAGCGGAATGGGGGAGCCAGGAGTTTGACGAAAAACGTTTCCCTGCTCCCGATAGTATGATCGATGTGCTGCATAAAAAATACCATGCCCGGATCATGATTTCGGTATGGCCTAAATTTTATGACGGTATATCTGCTTACAATAAGTTTGACAGGAATGGCTGGCTATATAAAAGAAATATAGCTGACCGTCAAAGAGATTGGATTGGTCAGGGATATGTATCTACTTTTTATGATGCCTTTAATAAATCTGCCCGGAAAGGATTCTGGGACCTGATCAATGAAAAGATCTATAGTAAAGGCATAGATGCATGGTGGATGGATGCCAGTGAACCTGACATTCTTTCTAATGTGAGTCCGGATAAGAGAAAGTTGCAAATGACGCCTACTGCACTGGGTAGTGCGGCTGAATTCCTGAATGCTTATCCCCTGCAGAATGCCAGGGGCATCTATGAGGGACAGCGTGCCACAGATCCCGGGAAAAGGGTGTTTTTACTGACGCGTTCCGGCTTTGCAGGGTCCCAGCGTTATGCTGCTGCCATATGGAGTGGTGACATCGGTTCCACCTGGCAGGATATGAAAGCGCAGATCGCCGCTGGGTTGAATTTCTCTATGTCAGGACTTCCTTACTGGACCATGGATATAGGGGGATTTGTGGTGCCGGAGAAGTTTGAAAAACCCGATGCTGAAAATCTGGAAGAGTGGAGGGAACTGATGACGCGTTGGTCACAGTTTGGCGCGTTCGCTCCCTTGTTCCGTTCACATGGACAATTCCCTTACCGCGAAGTATTTAATACAGCACCTGAGGAGCATCCTGCTTATAAAAGTTTTCTTTATTACGATCAGCTACGTTACCGTTTACTACCCTATACCTATTCGCTGGCGGGCTGGGGCTATCATAATGATTATACGATTATGCGAGGTCTTGCAATGGACTTTGCAACAGATACAGCCGTGTTGAACATCGCAGATCAATATATGTTTGGCCCTGCCTTGCTGGTAAATCCTGTTTGCGAGTACGGGAAAACCACGCGTCGCCTCTACCTGCCACAGTGCGCTGGTTGGTACGATCTCTATTCAGGTAAGTGGTATGCCGGTGGTCAGCAGCTTACTGCTGCAGCACCTTATGAACGGATGCCATTGTATGTAAAGGCCGGGTCTATCCTGCCTTTCGGACCCGCGTTACAATATACCACAGAAAAACAGGCGGACACGATCACGCTGAACGTCTATACCGGTGCGGATGCATCCTTTGACCTGTATGAAGATGAAGGAGGGAATTATAATTATGAAAAAGGGGCGTTTTCCATTATCCCGGTACGATATAGTGAAGCGACAGGAACAGTTACCATCGGGGACCGGAAAGGCTCATTCAATGGCATGCTGCAAAAAAGAACATTCCGTATCAATATCATAGCGCCGGACAAGGCAAGAAGCCTTGATCCGGATCAAAGATCCGATAAAGAAGTCGTGTATGAAGGGAGACATTTAAGTATAAAAAAATAGCCAATTTAAATTCACACGTATGAAGTTAGCTAGAATTATTCGCTTGCGAATATTGCTGCTATGGGGAACAATGATGTTTTTAGCCCTAAGCAAAAATACCTTTGCACAAACGGCGAAAGTAAATGGGACAATAACCAGTCAGCAATCATCCGGTCCTGTTCCGGGTGCATCGGTCACTGTGAAGAACACCAGGACCGCTACCGTGGCAGATGAGACAGGAAAGTTCACTATTAATGCATCTATCGGCGATGTGCTGGTGATCACTTCAATTGGATTCGTTGCCAAAGAAGTGAAGATCGAATCGATGGACCTGCGTATTCAGTTGCAGGAATCAGAAAACCAGCTCGAAAATGTTGTTGTAATCGGTTATGGCACACAGAAGAAAAAGCTGGTTACCGGTGCTAATATACAGGTAAAAGGTGCTGATCTGCAGAAGCAGAATACGACCAATGCATTGCAGGCTTTACAGGGGCAGGCACCTGGTGTACAGATCACCTCTTATTCAGGGCAGCCCGGATCCGGCATGAATGTGATTATTCGTGGTAAAGGTACTGTTGGTAATTTCTCTCCGCTGTACATTGTGGATGGCGTGCAAACAGGGGATATTTCCTACCTCAATCCTGCCGATATCGAATCCATTGATGTGTTGAAAGATGCTGCATCTGCTGCTATCTATGGTTCTCAGGCGGCCAATGGCGTTATCCTGGTCACTACCAGATCTGGTAAAATGAATCAGAAAGCGCAGGTAACGCTGGATGCCTTTTATGGTACCCAGCAGGTAGCCCGTAAGGCAAAGTTGCTGGATGCAAAAGAATATGCCACGATTATCAATGAGGCCGCTGTCAACTCAGGCAAAGCTCCTTACTTCAGCGATGATGTCGTAAATAATCTACCTGTAAATACTAACTGGCTAGACCAGATGTTCAGCAATCATGTGCCCACACAGAACTATGTGCTGGGCGTACAAGGAGGGGGAGCCGGGTCGGCCTATTCGCTGTCACTGGGATATACCGGCCAGGGTGGTATAGTAGGCGGTTCAAAGATATCTAACTTCGAGCGCTATACATTCAGGATTAACTCTGATCACAATTTATACGGGAATATCATCAGGATAGGTGAACATCTTACTTTCAATTACCAGAACAGTCATGGCATTGCAGTAGATGGTCAGTATAACAACACCCTGCGCGGTGCTTTTAGTGCCAGCCCTTTCCTGCCTATGTATGATTCTGCTGGTAATTATTTCAGTAGTGATCTGAAGGGCTGGTATCCGGGAAAACCTGACCAGTCATGGAACAATACAGAAGCGAATCCTTATGCAGTCATGGATTACACGACGCGTAACCGGAATAGCAGCCAGGGTTTGTTTGGCGATGTGTACCTGCAGGCGGAGCCTATCAAAGGATTAAAGTTCCGCTCCAGCCTGGGGGTGAATTATACCAACAATCAAAGTCATGGGTATACCCCGGTTTATCATCTTTCTATTTATGCGCTGAATGATACAGCCAAGGTATCCCAGTCTATGGGTAACGGGCTTACCATTCAGTTTGACAATTTATTAAGCTACGATTTCAATGTCGCAACAGATCATCACTTCAGCGTCATGGCTGGTACTTCTTCGCTAAAAACAAAAACGGTAGGCATAAGTGGGAACAACTGGGACCTGCGTGTTGCAGACCTGCAGCATGCCTATCTTTCTGTAGCGCAGAATGTGAACAGGGGAGCACCTTATATGAGTGTGAGTGGTGGTCCGACTGAAAATGCATTGTTATCTTATTTCGGCAGGTTGCAATATGATTTCCGGGAAAAATACCTGTTGAATATGACCTTCCGGTCTGACGGGTCATCACGATTTGCATCTGCGCATCGCTGGGGCTATTTTCCATCTGTGTCTGCAGGATGGGTGGCTTCGATGGAAAGCTTTATGCAGGATGCACATTGGCTGGATTTCCTGAAGATCCGCGGCAGCTGGGGCCGTGTAGGTAATCAGAATGTGGCTGCTTACCAGTTTCTCTCTCCTATCAGCTTCAGTAATACCGCTTATATATTCGGACCTGTAGAAGGGGCCAATACGCAGGGCGCTTTTCCCAGCCGCATCGCCAACCCTAATGTAAAATGGGAAACATCAGAACAGACCAATATCGGTTTTGACGCGACCGTGCTGAAGCGGTTGAATGTAACCTTTGACTATTATGTAAAGAAAACAAAGGACTGGTTAATTACAGTACCTATACTGGCTACAGCCGGTGCGGATGCGCCGCTGATCAATGGTGGGGATGTTAAGAATTCAGGCGTTGAACTGGCGTTGAACTACGGTAATAATATTGGTAAGAACTTTCATTATTCAATTGGAGTGAACGGCGCCTATAATAAGAATAAGATAGGCAATATTCCTACGAACGATCACGTGCTGCATGGCAATACCAATGTGCTGTATGCCAATGCAGGCGAATTTTACCGGGCTGCTAATGGTGAGCCGGTAGGTTATTTCTGGGGATATAAAACTGCTGGCATTTTTCAATCGGCAGAAGAGGTGCAGGCTTATAAGGGTAAATCGGGCACACCTATTCAACCCAATGCCAGGCCGGGTGATGTGCGTTATGTTGACCTGAATGGTGACGGCACTATTGATGCCAGTGATAAAACAAAGATCGGTGATCCTAATCCTCATTTCACATTTGGTTTTAACATCGCATTGGACTACAAAGGTTTTGATCTCTTTGTACAGGCATCCGGGGTATCTGGCAACCAGCTTGTGCAGTCCTGGCGGTCACCTGGTGGTTTCGGTAATTATACCAAGGAGATCCTGCAGCGCTGGCATGGACCCGGCACTTCCAACAGGATACCCAGGGTAACGGAAGATGGGGTGAACTGGGCAGAGTTTTCCGACCTGTACGTTTATGATGGCAAATTTCTGCGTATCAGCACTATTACCCTTGGTTATGATTTTGCGCGCCTGGCAAAGAAGGGCTACCTCGGTAAGTTAAGAGTATATGCTTCCGTACTGAATGCATTTACAATCACCGGTTATAAGGGAATGGATCCGGAAGTGGGATACAATGAGGGCTTCTCATCAGGGGTTGACCTTGGATATTATCCCCGGCCCAGAACATACATGGTTGGGGCAAACATCCGCTTTTAAATCTTAAATGAATCAGCAATGAAAAACTTAAAAGTCTATATACTTTTTACTGCATTGTTATCATTGATAGCCTGTAGTAAAAATTTCCTGGATACAGAAGATGTAACATCTGCCACAGAACAGAATTTTTATAAGACACCGAACGATGCCTGGAAGGCATTGGTAGGGGTATATGATGGCCTGCAACGTGTATGGTCCGGTGGCATTGCTTTCCCGGTGGCATCAGTGATCATGTCAGACGAAGCCTACGGCGGCACCGGCAATTCAGATGGATTTGGTTTCCAGATGATGGATGAATTTGACAAGCTGCGTTCACCATCTGATCAGAACCTGTTTGGCGACAGCTGGAGTCTTTATTACAAAGCTATTTACCGCGCCAATATGTTGTTGGGACATCTGGATGGTGTGGATTGGAAAGGAAATGAGGGCTTACGCAAAACCTATGAAGCAGAGACAAGGTTTATACGGGCCTACTGCTATTTTGATATGGTGAGATTGTGGGAGAATATTCCACTGATCACGAAACCGACCACTGATAATGTACCACAGGCAAATGTAGACAGTGTTTACAAGCTGATTGCAGATGACCTGACATTTGCGGCCGCCAATCTACCTGCCACCAGTTATGGGGCGCAGGATCCTTCCACCAGGGGCCGGGTCACCAAATGGGCTGCTGCATCTTTACTGGGTCGTGTGTTCCTCTATTATACCGGTGCTTACGGCAAGGCAGACCTGGTAGGAGTGGTGTCAAAAGCAGCGGCGCTTGCCTACCTGGAAGATGTGATTAACAATGGCGGATTCGGGTTGGTTGACAAGTTTGCGAATTTATGGCCGGCAGCTTCTCTCAACAATTATGTAGGGGAGGACAATAAGGAGACGGTGTTTGCTATAAAATATACCTATACCAGCGACTGGAATGGTAATGTGGATGGTAATAACTGGATGGTATTGTACGGCATCCGTATCCAGAGTATCTATCCATATGGCATGGGCTGGGGGGGCGCAACGGTGAACCCAAAGCTCTGGAATGCCTATGCTCCTGAGGACAGCCGGAGAAGTGCTTCGATTATTTCTATCAAGGACGAAGGGCTTGATTTTCAGAACATAAAAGATCAAAGGGAGTATACTGGTTACACTATAAAGAAGTATACGCCTATGGCGGATGCTGCAGGCAGAAGCCTGGCAGAAAAGATGGGTGGCGTGAGTTTTATGATCAGCCAGTACCAGGATTATGTATCTATCCGATATGCGGATGTATTGTTAATGGCAGCCGAATTAGGCGCCGGCGGGGCACAAAATTACTTTGATGATGTACGCAAAAGGGCATTGGGTAATAGTTTCGTCCAGATCCCGGTGAACGAGGCGAATATTATGAATGAAAGAAGGCTTGAGTTTGCAGGAGAAGGGATCCGTTATTGGGATTTGCTTCGCCAGGGAATCAATGTTGCCTCAGCTGCCATTGCAGAATCAGTAACTGTTCAAAATGGGGGGGTGAATACAGTAAAGACCATTTCAGCATCGAAGATCATAGAAACAAAGGGACTGGTACAAATACCCTACACACAGATCACTTTATCAAACAACGTACTGAAGCAAAACCAGGGGTGGTAAAATGCCACTGTCGGGCATTTTGTAACATTTGGGGCCTATAGTTGAATCATTTGACACCCTGGTTTCCAGGCGCATAAGAATATCTTTACCACAATTAATCCACGTATATGAAACTACAACAGCAACAGCTTTGGCTGTACACCCATGTCTTTTTCCGGGTTTTTTTGACAGGACCTTTTGTTTATACAAAAGGTCCTGGTCACCAGCCAGCATCTCCGGTACCTATACCTGCCGGCTCGTTTCAAACAGTGAATGTAATGCCAGGGTTATAAAGCGCTATCCCCGCTGAATAATGCCTGCCGGGCACAAAATTTAGTCAAGTTTAAAATTATTAAGCATGCAATCAACCAAAATGATTCGCTCGCGAATACTGCCGCTATTGGGTATTCTTTTGGGCACCCTTTTCTGCGTACCCCTCTCTGCACAAACAAATAAGATAAACGGGACAATTATCAACCAGGGGAATGCTACGCCTATTCCGGGTGTATCGGTGGCTGTAAAGAACGCTAACCGCTTTGCCATCACTGACGGAGCAGGTAAGTTTAGTATCGATGCATCAGCAGGAGACGTGTTAGTGATCACCATGATAGGGTACCTGAAAAAGGAAGTAGTAGTCGATAAGAATACGTTCATCCAGGTAAAACTGGTTGAGAATATTTCGCAGCTTGGCGACGTGGTGGTAATCGGGTACGGCAAAGTAAGGCGGCCGGACGTTACGGGGGCCATCGCCTCTGTTTCTGGAGATGAGATCCGTAAAACGCAACCTGTCACGCTTGATCAGGCCCTGCAGGGAAAGGTGGCCGGGTTGGTAGCGCAGCAAATATCCGGTCAGCCGGGTGGAGCGGTGTCTGTTCAGATCAGGGGTTTGTCTTCTTTGAGCGGAGGGTCACCTATGTATGTGATAGATGGGGTGATTATCGGAGGAACAGCCTCCCTGGGCGCGGGTGTAAATCCACTGGCTGGTATCAATCCATCGGAAATTGAATCCGTTGATGTATTGAAAGATGCATCTGCAACGGCTATTTATGGATCACAGGCAACCAATGGTGTAATCGTCATCACCACCAGGAGAGGACAGGTGGCTGCGCCATCTATTTCCTATGATATGTATGCCGGCTACCAGCAGATACCCAGGAAATTGCCGGTTATGAATTTAAGAGAGTATGCCACTTTCATCAATGAAAGGAATACGGGATTAGGCTGGGGATTCGATACCAGGCCGGAGTTCGCAAATCCGAAATACCTGGGTACGGGAACAGACTGGCAGAAGGAGCTATTCAGAAATGCGCCTATGTCGAACCATACGTTGACGATCAGCGGGGGAGATGTAAGAACACAATACCTGCTGTCAGGTTCTTATTTTGGCCAGGAAGGTATTGCCCTGGGTTCAGATTTTAACAGGGTATCATTGAGACTGAACCTGGACAATAGAACGACCAACTGGCTAAAGATCGGTACCAGCCTGCAGTTGATCAGTATGAAAGAGAGCGTGAACGCTACCAGTTCCAATGTAATTGGTACAGCATTGAGTCAGACACCTGATATCGCTGTGAAAAATGAGGACGGTAGCTGGGGTGGGGCTTATAATCCCAATGGTTGGGTGAATAGTACAGTGAATCCGTATGCGATTGCCCTTATCAATAAAGACCAGGTCAACAGGAAGCAGCTTTTTGGTAACCTGTATGCAGAAGTTGCTTTCACCAAAGATCTGTCACTGCGGAATGAAGTTACTACCAGCTTTTCAATGGCAACGGAAGATAAGTTTTTCCCCTCCTATACCTTTGGCCTTGTAAAGAATAATACGAACAGTGGATCATATAATTATTCCCAGAGTGTGTTTTCGACGCTCAGGAACTATTTAACCTATGCACACCTGTTTAAGGAAAAGTACAATGTAAACGTATTGCTGGGTCATGAGGCGCAGTTAAGTACCAATGAAAATTCCTCAGCCAGCAGATCGAATTTCCCGTCTAACAATGTGCAGGTGATCAGCAGCGGAGATCCTACCACTGCCACGAACTCCGGCAGCAAGGGGCAAAGTGCCCAGGAATCTTACTTTGGCCGTCTGAACCTGGGGCTTTTTGATAAGTACCTGTTTACCGCCAATATCCGGGCAGACGGATCTTCCAAGTTCGCTCCTGACAATCGCTGGGTGAATACTTTCTCTGGTGCCTTTGCCTGGAAGATCAATAATGAACGATTCCTGCAACCTGTAAAACAAATCAGTGAGTTAAAGTTGCGGTTGGGTTATGGCTTAACGAATAATCAAAACATTCGTGACTATGCGTATACCTCCACGCTGGCTACAGTAGCCACGGGGCTTACGGGCATTGCACAGCTTACCCAGAATGTAGGTAATCCTTATGTGCAATGGGAGAAAACGAAGTATGCAAACATAGGATTGGATGGCGCACTTTTTAACTGGAGAATTAATTTCTCCGTCGACTTTTACAATCGCAGAACCGATGGCCTTGTATTGCAGGTGCCTTTGCCATTGTATTCCGGTACGGCAATCGGTTATTCACCAGGCTCCCTGGATGCTCCGTACGTGAACGTTGGTACAGTCAATAACAAAGGTTTTGACTTTAGAATCAGTTCAACGAATGTGAAGGGTAAGTACTTTACATGGAAAACGGATGTAACTGTTTCCCGCAACATTAACGAAGTGCTGAAGCTGAATACAGATGGCGCCTCACTGGACAGGCAGTACAGCAAAACTATTGTAGGCAGGTCTATTGGTGAGTTTTATGGATATGTTGTTGACGGGGGCGTGTTTGCAACGAAAGAAGATTTTAAAACACATGCGTTACCTACTAAAAACGGCGTGCCGCTGCCGGTAGGGGCTGCAGGAGGGAGTATCTGGTTTGGCGACCTGAAGTTCAAAGACTTCAATGGCGATGGTGTGATCAACGAACGTGATCAAACGTTCCTCGGGTCACCCATACCGAAGTATCAGCTTGGTTTCAATAACACTTTCTCTTATAAGCGTTTTGATCTGAATGTATTCTTCACTGCAAATGTGGGCAACAAGGTATATAACCAGCTGCGTGTGAACGGGGAGTACCCGGGAACAAGTTTTGGGTATCTCAGGGCCCTGATGAACTATGCAAAACTGACGCTGATAGATCCCAACGGATCTGCGACGGATATCAACAACGTACAGGTAACCAATCCTGATACCAGGATCCCTGGCATCAGAAATGACAACACCAATGATAATAACAGGAATTCTGACAAGTTTGTAGAAAACGGCTCTTTTTTACGGTGTAAGAATATCTCTTTAGGATATGCCCTGCCTGAAAAGCTGCTGGCAAAAGCCAGTATTAAGTATGTAAGAGTGTATTTCAATGTTTCCAATGCATTTATCATCACCAGCTACAAGGGAATGGACCCCGAGATCGGATCATGGGATCCGCTCTCCGCAGGTGTTGACGGCGGCTATTATCCACAGCCCCGGGTGTATACCATTGGCGCTAACATCAAACTGAGTAAGTAAGTATTCATCTGTTTAATATAAATAGTTATGAAAAAGATATTGGATAAAATAATTGCTTTCCTGGTTATAGCATGCGTGTTGATGGGATGCTCGAAGAGTTTTTTAGATCGTCCGCCATTATCACAGATAAGTGCTGATAACTTTTACCAAACCACCAGTGATCTCAGGCTGGCTACTGCAGCATTATATGCCGGTACGCCCTGGGCAGAGTGGAATTACAACTGTTTTTTACCTGTTGGTGATGTGTTGAGTGGTAACATGGCCGTTGGTTACTGGGGAGATGCTGTGCAGCTGAACACCTTTACAGTCACCGGCCTGAATGGCATCATGATCGCCAACTGGAAGGGGATGTACAAAGTTATTGCGCACTGTAATGTGACCATTAATGCCATCGCTCAAAAGGCACCTGCTGCAATTCCTGAAAAAGACAGGAATGCGGCGATTGCAGAAGCACGTTTTATACGCGGATTTGCCTATTACAACCTGGCGGTGCTATGGGGAGCTGTACCGGTTATAGAGGATAACAGTAAACTGATTATTTCTCCATTGATTAACCGTATCAAAACGGAAGATGTATATAAGTTCGCGATAAATGACCTGACGTTCGCAGCGGAAAATCTTCCTGCTGCCGATGCTGCCGGCAGGGTTACCTCCTGGTCTGCACAGGGTATGTTAAGTAAGGTGTATCTCACGGCGGCGGGATTGAACCAGAATGGCGGTACAAGGAACCAGGCATACCTGGATAGTGCGCGGAAATATGCCGGTAATGTATGTAAGAATAGCGGCCTGAAACTGGCCGCTAATTATGCAGATCTTTTTAAAACACAGTTTAACGATAACCCCGAGTCATTGTTTGCCTTGCAATGGGCGCCGGGAGGTGGTTGGCTGGAAGGAAATATGCTACAGATCTATTCTCCGGGAGGCACTGAAATATCCGCGAATGGTTCGGCGGGTTGGTTTAGTATCCGCCCGACTATAGATATGTATGAGCTTTATACTTCAAAAGATTCCGTGAGGCGTAAGGCTACATTTATGATCAATGGAGATTTTTATCCAGAGCTGAATGCAGCGGGAGGGGGCTATAAGTTTACAGGTGATTGCGGATTGAAGAAACATATTATCGGTACAAACAAGGATAATAGTGCGCCGACCATGAACCTGACTTCCTCTACAGAACACA
This sequence comes from Chitinophaga sp., assembly GCF_039596155.1. GTDB lineage: Bacteria > Bacteroidota > Bacteroidia > Chitinophagales > Chitinophagaceae > Chitinophaga. The sequence goes on along the minus strand of NZ_JBCNKF010000019.1, from coordinate 25,497 downwards.
ATGCATTATTAAGACTGGCTGATGTGTATCTCATTTATGCAGAAGCGATACTGGGCAACGATGGGTCAACAGTAGACGGGGATGCGCTGATGTACTTCAACAAAGTGCGTGAACGGGCAGGAATTTCTCCCACTACGAGAATAGATATTGATACGCTGATAAACGAAAGAAGGATCGAACTGGCGGCGGAGGGGCAGTATTGGACAGACCTGGTGAGGTTGTCTTATTACAACCCGGCAAAGGCGATAGCAAAATTAAACGGGGAAAGGCGTGTGACGTTCACACTGCCAAACGGCGTGCTGACGCCGGCGGATCCATATGGCGTAATTACGCCGGCAACTATTCAAAGCTTTACATTCCCGATACCTTCTTCTGAGGTGACTGCCAATCCTAAATTGCTGGAACCTCCGGTAGCATATTATTAAGCAATATTAAAACAGTATACCGTGAATAAAGTAACATATAACCAGCGCTATAGCAGCTTACTTTTACTGGTGCTTGCGACCGTTCTTACATGCATGCAGTCAGGGTGTAAGAAGGAAACAACGGAAGGTGGGCCTGTAATAACGAGTGTCAGGAATTATGCAGCCTCGCCGGCTGATACACTTGTGCAGGGCATTACTACCGGTCAGTATGTAGTATTGATTGGACGTAACTTAAGAGATGCCGTACAGATCTCTTTCAACGGGGTGCCTGCTACGATTAACAGTGCCATGTACTCTGATACCAGTGCTGCGGTACTGGTGCCTGCAGTGATTCCCTTTCCGTCAGTGTCTCCTGAAGATCTGAACACGATCCGCTACGTAACGAGGCAGGGGGCTACTACTTTTACATTTGACATCGTAGCACCACCACCTACCATTGCGAGTATTTCAAACGAGAATGCCAATGAGGGGGATTCTGTACATATCAATGGACTGAATTTATTCTTTATAACTGAGTTAACTTTTGCCGGCACACCGATCACAAATTATGTCACTGCCAGTGATGGTACTTCAATCGGGTTCGTATTGCCGGCGCTTACACATAGCGGTCCCGTAGTGCTGACTACAAAATCTGGCTCAGCATCCACGGCATTTAATGTAAATGATCTGACCACTGGTATGCTCTGTGATTTTGACAATGTGAATACTTTCAGCTGGGGCACCGGCATTGAGAACAGCAGCGTTGATTTTCCCGGGAACAGGGGGAATTACGCCGTGTTGAATAATGGTATTCTACCGGCAGGTGATGGTACCTGGTGGGGCTGGCAGCGCAGCATCAATACGAATGACGTGCAGTGGGTACCCGTGGACAGCTTAGGTGTTTCGCCGGATGACTATGCCCTTAAGTTTGAGATCAGCATTCCCGATGCATGGAGCGGTACTTCTATCTATGTAATAAAAGGCTTTTCATTTGATTATATGGCCCGTTATGAGCCGTGGCAGGGAGCCAATGGTACAGTCACTCCTTTCACTACCAAAGGGTGGCAGACTGTCACCATTCCATTGTCGCTGTTCAGGGGGAATGAGGGTAAAGGTTCGGCAGCTGCAAGCCTGACAACTTTGCTGGGTGCCAGTGGTAATGGTGCCGTGAATATCCAGACGAAGAACTTTTCTGCTTCTCCTTCAGCATCTGGTTTAAATGCTGCTATTGATAATATTCGTGTAGTAAAGATCAAATAAATAATATCCTTATGAAGACTCAACGTTGGTATATGCTTACAGGCCTTATGGTAATGGGGATCCTGTTTGCTTATTGCAGTAAAAAGAGCGTGCTTACACCTGCCTTGTCGGTTTCAGCATCAGCCATTACTTTGCAGGCAAAAGGTGATACGGCAGAGGTGACGATCACCAGTAACGTAGGCTGGAATATCAGCAACCCCGCCGGTGCCTGGTTGCAGCTGAGCAAAGCAGTTGGCAATACCGGTCCTGTTACAGTACAATTAACTGCCAGCGCCAATAATACAGGCGCTGCCCGCACTGCGGTACTGGAAGTGAGCGCAGGCGAGAGCCAGGTGCGCAGGATCACCATTACACAAGCCGGTAGCTTGTATCCGGGTTATAATATATCACCGGCACCGGCTAATAAAACGGGCATGGAAAGTAATGCGGTGCAGTTAGCTGCTAAGTTTCATTTAGGCTGGAACATCGGGAATACCCTGGAAGCCATAGGTGGAGAAACTGCCTGGGGAAATCCACTGATCAGCGAAAGCTATATCAAGGCGGTAAAAGCACAGGGTTTTAGCGCTATTCGCCTGCCTTGTTCATGGAATCAATATGCTGATAAAGCTACGGCTAAGATACAGGATAGCTGGTTGAGCCGTGTAAAGCAGGTGGTTCAGTATTGTGTCGATAACGATATGTATGTGTTGCTAAATATACACTGGGACGGTGGCTGGCTGGATAATAATATCAACAGTCAGAAGATGGATTCCGTGAATGCCAAGCAGCAGGCATTCTGGGAACAGATTGCTACTACGATGCGGGATTTTGATGAGCATCTGCTATTTGCGAGCGCTAATGAGCCCCCTGCGGAGACTGCAGCACAAGTGGCGATACTGGCCAGTTATCATCAAACCTTTGTGAATGCAGTCAGGTCTACCGGTGGGCGTAACAGCTACCGGGTGCTGGTGGTGCAGGGACCATCCACGAATATTGAGAAGACCTATGACCTGATGAATACGCTTCCTACCGATCCGGTACAGGACCGCCTGATGGTAGAGGTCCATTATTATTCTCCATCTCAGTTTTGTTTGCTGATGGATGGTGACGCTTCATGGGGTAAGATGTTTTATTACTGGGGAACAGGGCATCATTCAACCATTGAGCCAGACAGGAATGCTACCTGGGGAGAAGAAGGTGATGTAGATGCCTCTTTTGCCAGAATGAAAACAAAATATACGGATAAACAGATTCCTGTTTTACTGGGCGAATATGGTACCTACAGGCGTGACAACAATAAATATGTACCGAAGGACCTGGCTACGCACAATGATGCAGTGGACTACTGGTTGACGTATGTTACCAAACAGGCGATTACGAATGGCGTTAAGCCTTTCTACTGGGATACAGGTGGTGCGTTGGACAGACGGAATAATACGGTACTTGACAAACGTACCATTGATGCGCTGGTGGCAGGAGGTAAATAACTGAAATAGCAAATAGATGAAATTAAAAACAGTCGTAAAAAAATTTTTACTTGGCATAGCGGGCGTAATGATGGCTGGTATAGCCAGTGCGCAGCTGAAGGCAAATGATAGTAAGGCGGAAGAAAAGATCCGGTCCTTGATCAGTCAGATGACCTTGCAGGAAAAGGTGAGCCTGCTGCATGGAAATTCAAAATTTTATGTATCAGGAATACCCAGGTTGGGTATTCCTGAATGGGCATTGAGTGACGGGCCTCATGGTGTACGTGCAGAAATCAACCGGCACGACTGGGCTTATGCAGGATGGACAAATGATTCTGCTACGTGTTTTCCTCCGGGTACCGCGCTGGCTGCCACCTGGAATCCCAGGTTGGCGCATGAGCGGGGAATCGTTTTGGGGGAAGAAGCCCGTTTCAGAAAGAAAGATGTTTTATTGGGACCGGGTATTAACATTATCCGGTCACCTCTTTGCGGGCGAAATTTTGAATACATGAGCGAAGATCCGTTGCTGATTTCTACTATGGCGGTGGCGTATATAAAAGCGTTGCAGTCGAAAGATGTAGCGGTGAGTGTGAAGCACTGGCTGGCTAACAACCAGGAAACGCACAGAGATTCTATAGATGTGTATATGAGTGAAAGAGCGTTGCGTGAGATTTACCTGCCGGGATTTAAAGCATCGGTTACGGAAGGTGGTGCTTATACAGTCATGGCAGCATACAACAAATTCAGGGGGAACTGGTGTTCTGAAAATGAGTATTTAAACCGGGAGATCCTTCGTAAAGAGTTTGGTTTTAAAGGTGTGCTGATGACAGACTGGGCGGCGGCACATTCAACGGTAAAAGCTGCCTTAACAGGTCTTGACCTGGAAATGGGCACGGATAAAAACGATTACAATGAATGGTATTTTGCCGACCCTTTGGTCCGCGAAGTAGAAGCAGGAAGGGTCCCTGTAGCTGTTGTTGATGAAAAGGTAGCGAATGTGCTGCGGGTGATGATAAAGACAAAAATGTTTGACGAAGAAAACCGGGAAAAAGGAAAGATGAATACGCCACAGCATCAGCGGGCTGCCTATAATGATGCGGCAGAAGCGGCAGTACTATTGCAAAATAACGGGAACATGCTGCCGTTGAATTTCGATAAAATAAAATCCATTGCCGTGATCGGAGACAATGCAACACGTAAGCATTGCAATGGCGGTCTTAGCTCCGAGATAAAGGCGCTTTATGAAATTACGCCGCTTGACGCGCTCCGTGAAAAATTTGGCGCTACCGTAAAGATAAACTTTGCCCAGGGGTATGAAAAGCAGTCTACCTTCAGGGAAGGCAGCAATACCGGGCAGACAAAGTCGGATGTGGTTAACTGGAAATTGATTGATGAAGCGGTAGCGGTGGCAAAGGAATCAGAAGCCGTCATCATTTTTGGTGGATTAAACCATGACTTTGATACAGAATCTGCAGATAAGCAAAGTATGGATCTGCCTTATGGACAGGATGTTTTGATCCGGGAAGTAGCCAAAGCCAATCCTCATACCGTGGTAGTTATCATTGCGGGGTCGCCGGTTAAGTTGTCCGGGATTGTGCAGCGTGTGCCAGCTATATTGTGGTCATGGTTCGGGGGTATGGAAGCGGGGAATGCGGTGGCTGACCTGCTGAGTGGTAAGGTAAATCCATCCGGTAAATTACCCTTCACATTGCCGGTGTCTCTGGATCAGTCGCCTGCGCATGCATTGGGGAATTTTCCAGGCAGGGACCTGCAGGTAAATTATGAAGAAGATATATTAGTAGGATACCGCTGGTTTGATACCAGGAAAATCGTTCCTCAATTTTCATTTGGTCACGGTCTTTCTTACACCAATTTTTCTATCAGCCATTTTTCGACGGATAAGATCACTTATGGGAAGGGAGATATCATTCATGCAAAATGCACGATCAAAAATACCGGTACAAGGTATGGGGCGGAAGTGGTACAGCTCTACAGCAGTGACCCGGTCTGCACGGTACTTCGTCCAGTCAGGGAGCTAAGGGCTTTTGAGAAAGTCTTTCTCCATCCCGGCGAAAAGAAAACATTGGAGTTGAATATAAAAGTGGCGGACCTGGCTTTTTATGATGAAACCCAAAAAGCCTGGAATGTGGAAGCGGGTGAGTTCATTCTGCACATTGGTAATTCGTCAGATAACATTACAGGATCGGTAAAAATTTACGTTAAATAGAAGAGAAATTGCATACGTGAAAGCAGAATTTTAGTTATATTCTCACTATGCCAATTAAGCAACAACAGGTCTCCCGATGAATAAATACACAACGTTTTTTATTATAACCATTCTCATCGCCGTATTAAGCGCAAAAGCGCAGGTGGGCAACCGCTTTTTCCCGGATAAAGATCTCATTACGACTGGTATCTACTATTATCCTGAGCATTGGAATGAAAGCCAATGGGAGCGGGATATAAAGAAGATATCTGAAATGGGGTTCGAGTTTGTTCACCTGGCGGAGTTTGCCTGGTTTAAAATGGAACCAACAGAAGGAAAATTTGAATTTGATTGGCTTGATAAGGTGATAAACCTCTGTGCCAGATACAATCTGAAAGTGCTGATGTGCACACCTTCGGCTACTACACCAGCCTGGATGCGGGCTCATTACCCGGAAACTTTTATCATGGATGGTCGTTACATGCGTGGTGAGCAGGGTACCCGCGGTTTAGGATCCATCGTAAACCCTACTTACCGGAAGTTTGTAGCAACCATTGTATCAAAAATGGCCAGGCGTTATGGTCAGGATAAAAATGTAATCGGCTGGCAATTGGATAATGAACCTGATGCCAAGCCGGATTATAGTCCCTCTTCGCAGGAAAGTTTCAGGCAATGGCTAAAGCGCAGGTATAAAACGATAGAAGCGTTGAATGTGGCCTGGGGGAATGCTTTCTGGAGTCAGTGGTACAATAATTTTGACCAGGTGATGATTCCCAATACGAACCTCGTGGGCTGGTGGGGGAATAATCCGCATGCCCTGCTTGATTTTAAGAGATATGCAGCAGATGCACAGGCGGAGTTCCTGGATTACCAGGCAGCGTTATTACGCGCTTATATTTCGAAGGATCAGTTTATAACCACTAATTACACAGCTGTCTCCACAGGTGCAGATGCGCAGCGAACGAACAAGCTGGATTTTGCTACTTATACTGCTTATCCGAATGGGGGTACAGATAATATCGGAGACCTGGGGTTTCGCTTGGGCAATAGTAAGGTGATTCTTTTTGCGGCAGATTATTACAAAACGATAGGTGGGGTATCTGGTGTAATGGAGATTCAACCTGGCCCGGTGAACTGGGGTAGTTACAACCCGTTGCTTTTACCAGGTACAGTGCGTATGTGGCTGTATCACACGTTTGCAGCAGGTGGAAAATTAGCCAGTTCCTATCGTTTTCGCCAGATCAATTATTCTTCGGAGCAGTACCACTCGGGGATCATACAGACGGATGGCATCACTCCTTCACCTGGCGGCGAGGAATACATGCAATTTATAAAGGAAATAAAAATGCTGCGGAATCAATACAAGCCCGGCGTGGGTATGCCTGCCGCACTGGCTGCCAGGTCTACAGCTATTATATGGAACCTGGAAAATTACTGGACGATAGACCGGCAAAAGCAAACCTGGCAATGGGATACCTGGAATTATCCGGTTAAATTCCTGGAGATAGCAAAATCTTTTGGCGCGCCGGTAGACATTATTCCGGAAACGGCAGACCTGTCTGCATACAGGTTTGTGATCGTACCGGCATACGAAATGGTGGACAGTGCACTGGTGAAAAAATGGAATGAGTATGCAGCCAACGGGGGGAACCTGATCATCACCTGCCGTACAGCAATTAAAGACCGTATGGGGCATTTTTGGGAGGCAGGATGGGCAGCACCCTTATCGCGGCTGATAGGGGCAAAAGTGAAGGCCACCGATATGCTTCCAAATAATGGAAGAGGAGAGATCGTTATGAAATCGGACCATTACAGCTGGAATAACTGGGCTGACCTGTTGGCGCCGGATAAGCAAACTGAAACGGTGGCCGTATTTGACAACCAGTTTTATAAAGGAACGGCAAGCGTTGTAAAACATACTGTAGGAAAAGGTACGGTAACCTATATCGGCGTGGATACAGATGATGCAAAGCTGGAAAAGGATGTATTGCGCAGTATTTATGCCGGAGCCGGGGCAACGACGGAAAACTATCCGCCTGGTGTATATGTTTACTGGCGGGACAACTTTTACATAGCGGTCAATTATTCTTCGGATAATTATACCATGAACATACCGGCAGCGGCTAATATTATTATCGGTGAGAAAATATTACAGCCGGGCGGTGTATTGGTATGGAACAAATAGTTTAGAAAAGATAAAAGACTTATTGTATGAATAAACATTTCATCCTGTTGATGGTACTGTTTCCTGTTATATCAGGAACAGTAGTTGCCCGGCAGGCAAAGCGCAGCGAACCCACTGTGCAGGCCCGGGTGATCGATATTGATTTCAATAAAACGGCGGGTAAGTTCAACACCATGTTCAATACGTGTGTGGGTGCGGGGCGTGCAAATGAGGGACTAAGGGCCGACTGGCAGCAGCAGCTCGCCTATGTAAGAAAGGAATGTGGTTTCAGGTATATTCGTATGCATGGACTGCTGACAGATGATATGGCTGTGTACACAGAGGATAATAAGGGTAACCCGGTTTACAACTATATGTACATAGATGCGCTGGTCGATTTTTTACAAAGTATCGGCATGAAACCGTTTATAGAGCTGGGTTTTATGCCATCAGCGCTGGCAAGCGGACCTAAGACAATTTTCTGGTGGCGGGGAAATGTAACGCCTCCTAAAAGCTATGAAAAGTGGGGTGCACTGGTGCAGCATCTTACGGAACATTTTACAGAGCGGTATGGCGCTGATGAGGTGAAGAGCTGGTATTTTGAGGTCTGGAATGAGCCTAACCTGGATGGCTTCTGGGCAGGTACGCAGGATGATTATTTCAAATTATACACTTACAGTGCGAAGGCTATAAAGCACGTTAATCCAGCTTATCGGGTAGGTGGGCCCGGCACCGCCGGTGCCGCGTGGGAGCCTGAAATGATAGCTTATTGTGAAAAGAATAAAGTACCCATAGATTTTATCAGCACCCATGCCTATGGTGTAAAGCAGGGATATCTGGACGAATTTGGCCATTCGGGTACAGTACTTGACAAAAATCCGATGAGTGTAAGTGGAGATGTATTGCAGTCAAGAAAGGAAATTGCGGGTTCGGCAATGCCGGGGCTGGAACTTCATTACACAGAATGGAGCGCATCTTATACGCCGTCCGATCCGATTCATGACAGTTATCATGAGGCAGCCTATGTGTTGCAAAAACTGAAGCAGGTTGGTAATGCTGCCAACTCGATGTCGTATTGGGTCTTTACTGATATTTTCGAAGAACCCGGACCTCGTTTTACACCTTTTCACGGGGGATTCGGTATGCTGACTATCCAGGGTATCAACAAACCGGTATTCTACGCATACCAGTTTATGAACCGGCTAGGTAATATTGAACTGAAGAATACAGACGCCACTTCGTGGGTTTGCAGGGATTCCATTGGAAATATACAGGTCCTGGCGTGGGATTTTACAAATACGCATCCTGGTGATTCTGTGCACAACCAGAAATATTATATCCAGGACCTGCCGTCAAAGTCGAAAGGGAAATTGCAGATACATATTGCAAATGTACCTGCAGGAACCTATGCGCTGGAAGTGTATAAAGTAGGTTATCGTAGTAACGATGCTTATTCCACATATCTCTCCCTGGGGAAGCCTGCACAGCTGACCAGGCAACAGGTTGAGCAGATTAAATCGCAGAATGATGGTACACCGGTTTCAAAAGAGATGATCAAAGTAGAAGAAGGGGTTCCTTTTGCAAAGGAGCTGGCGCTGAGAGAGAACGATGTTTACTTCCTGAATTTAGTAAGGCTTTAACCGGGGATAAATTTTTTTATTAAAGATGGATTGGAAGAAAAAGTGTTCACCGGCTGGCTACCGGTGGCACTTCCGGGAATTGTGACCTTTAAAAGTGGACCAGTTCCATTTGTTTTTTATAGTTCCCGGGGGACATGCCTGTGATCTTTTTGAATATTTTAGAAAAGTAAAATACATTTTCAAAGCCGGTCTTAGTGGCAATTTCAGCGTAAGTCATCTGGGTGGTGCCGATCAGGTACTGGGCTCTCTCTATCCTTTTTTCGTGTATATATTTTACAGGTCTTTCACCGGTGTGTTGATGGAAAAGGCGTGAGAAATAATCCGTATGCAGGTTCGCTCTGTTTGCGAGATAGGACACGGAGAGATCGCGGTGCAGGTTGAGCTGAATATAGCTGATCGCGTTCAGGATCTTGACCGGCACATGGCCGGCATCTTTATTTTCAGACAGGTCTGATGTTAGAAATCTTGATACCAGTTGCAGGAGAATACCGTGCGTTTCTGTGAATGTTGCTATGCTTTGCCGGTTATTAAATTCCTGGTACTCCTTATAAAAAATATTCTTTTCGTATATTCTCGGGTTGTCTGACCGGTTGATGCCTCTGCCTGGATTTATTTCCAGTAGGCGGGAAAAGTTCATGATATCAATTTCAGTCGCTTTCACTTTCATGATAGATCGCTTATCTGCAAATAAAGAAATGCCATCTGATGACTCTTCGAAGAACTGGACAAAGTACTGGCTGAGATAGCTTTTGCAGAATAGATTACATAAAGTGAAACTGGGTATGAGGTAAAGAAATCCGGGCTCCAGTTTCATCTTAGCGGAAGCATTCGAGATCTCGCCCTCCCCGGCATCAATATAGTAGAGCCTGAAATAAGGACTGATGACGTTTTCGTAATTCCACCTGGAATCGAGATCTACATGATCAACGTTCAATAATGAAAAAGTATGTTTGAGCGTCCTTTTTATCATACGATGTAATGGATTAATGAGATCAGCAGCATTCATCCGATGTCCGTTACTGCAATAATAATCAAATAGTCTGTTTTGTATAAAAAAAAGTCCTATTAAGCTAAATAATAAGTAAGCATTTAACAGTATGTTTGATAGGTTACTTTTCAGTCAAAAATTAAGCGGCAACTATTATAAATTCCAGGTCTCATTTTGTTGCGCGTACTAAAACAAAAAATAAATTCCATGCAAAGAAGAACACTGATAAAAGGTTTAGTCACCGGTTTTTCATCCCTCTATCTTTCCAATACTTATGCACGCAGCCTGATGGCTTCACAGATGGATACGCTGGTAGCGCCGGGCCCATTTCAGCCTACCTGGGATTCACTGGGGCAGTACCAGGTACCAGACTGGTTCCGGGATGCAAAATTTGGCATCTGGGCGCATTGGGGACCACAATGTCAGCCCGAGTATGGCGACTGGTATGCCCGTGGCATGTACCAGGAAGGTAGCGACCAGTATAAATATCACCTGCAGAAATATGGGCACCCTTCAAAATTTGGTTTTAAGGATGTGATCAACGAATGGAAGGCAGAGAATTGGCATCCTGAAGAATTAGTTGCCTTATACAAAAAAGCCGGCGCCAGGTATTTTATGGCCATGGCCAATCACCACGATAACCTGGATCTGTATGACAGCAAATACCAGCGCTGGAACTCGACTAAGGTGGGACCTAAGAAAGATATTATCGGAGGTTGGGCAAAAGTAGCAAAGGAGCAGGCATTGCATTTTGGGGTAACGGTACATGCCTCCCATGCCTGGACCTGGTATGAAGTGGCCCAGCGATCTGATAAAAGCGGGCCTTATGCAGGTGTGCCTTATGATGGCAAGCTGACCACAGCAGATGGACAGCATACCTGGTGGAGTGGTTATGATCCCCAACAATTATATGCTCAGCACCATCCTATGAGTAAGGGTAGTCTGGATGACAATAGCATGAGTGGATATTGGGATTGGGGGAATGGAGCAAATGTACCTGATAAGGCCTATTGTGATAAATTCCTGCGCCGTACGCTGGAACTGATAGATAAATATGGGCCTGATCTTATTTATTTTGATGATAATGCGCTACCACTTTGGCCGGTAAGTGATGCCGGGCTAAAAATAGCAGCGCATTTCTATAATACCAGTATAAAGAAACATGGAAAGTTGCAGGCAGCTTTGTTTGGCAAGAAGCTGAATGAGCAGCAACGCAAATGTATGATATGGGATATTGAGCGTGGGCAGAGTAACCAGATAGAGCCACTGCCCTGGCAGACAGACACCTGTATTGGTGGCTGGCATTACGACCGCCGCGTGTTTGATAACAAGTGGTATAAAAGTGCCCGGACAGTTATACATACGCTGGTGGATGTGGTAAGCAAGAATGGTAATCTCCTGTTGAATATACCTGTAAGAGGTGATGGTTCTATTGACAGTGAAGAACGTGCAGTTGTAGAACAGGTAGCCGACTGGATGAAGGTGAACAGCGAAGCTATTTATAGTACCCGACCGTGGAAAGTGTTTGGAGAGGGACCTGCCATGGAGTCCGTTGAGGCATTGAGCGTGGAGGGTTTTAACGAGGGTAAAGGCAAACCATTGGATGCACAGGATTTTCGGTTCACTACCCGGGGAAACACACTGTATGCAGTGATGCTTGGCTGGCCGGCAGATAAAAATGCAGTCATTAAAACGCTTGCAAAAGACCGAGCAGGAAACGTAAGCCAGGTGAGCCTGTTGGGGCGTGATAAAGTGAACTTTCAGCAAACATCCGAAGGACTGAAAGTGCAACTGCCAGAGCAGCCACCTTGTAAAGAGGCATTTGTATTTAAAATAGAAGGTGCGATTATTTAATAGATTTAACACTTATTATTCATTCGGACAATGCAGGTGACTGACCAGGTTAGATGAGTTAAGCATTCAGCTGTTTAGTCACCTGCAATATTTAAGATTCAGATATGAAAAAGACACCAACCCTTTTCCCGTTTATATTAGTAACAAGCCTGTTCTTTTTATGGGGGTTTGCACATAATCTTGATCCCATACTTATACCGCATTTACAAAAGTCATTTACGCTTACGACTGTTCAGGCGACCCTGGTTGATTCTGCTGTGTTTATCGCCTATTTTCTGATGGCATTACCTGCCGGGTTTATTATGAAAAGATATGGTTATAAAACAGGTATTATAACTGGTTTGCTGGTATTTGCATTGGGGTCTTATTTATTCATACCTGCAGCTAACACCCAGCAATATGTGTTTTTCCTGATTGCCCTGTTTATCATCGCCTGTGGGCTTACGATACTGGAAACGGCGGCTAATCCTTATGCATCTTCACTTGGGGATCCCAGTACTTCCACACAAAGGTTGAACCTTGCACAATCGTTCAACGGGCTGGCTGCTACACTGGCGCCTATTATAGGGGCACGGGTGATACTTACAAAAGGGAATACACTGGAGCAATTGAATGCAATGACTGCAGAGGGGCGCAGACTGGCACTGGCTGCTGAAGCTGCTTCTGTAAAGACGCCTTACTTTATCCTGGGTACTATACTGGTATTGATCGCTGTTATTTTTGCATTTACACGTTTACCGGCGATCCAGACAAGTGAGGGGCATGTAGCCAGTAAGAATATTTTCCATGCTTTTAAGCATGAACATCTGACATGGAGTGTAGTCGCGCAATTCTTTTATGTGGGTGCACAGGTATCCGTGTTTAGCCTGTTTATACTGTATGCAACAAAAGCAGCCGGAATATCACAGGTACAGGCGGCCGACTATCTGGGCTTATGCGGACTTGCTTTTTTAATTGGCAGATTTATAGGTACCTATCTCATGCGATACTATCCTTCTTCCACATTGCTTGGTATATATGCAGTCGTTAATGTATTACTGTGCACGGTTGCCATTTGGGGACAGGGCATGTTGACCATTTACACCATCATAGGTATCTGCTTTTTTATGTCTATTATGTTTCCCACCATCTTTGCACTGGGCATAAAGGAATTGCGGGGAGATACTGAATTTGGGAGTAGCCTGATCATTATGTCTATCGTAGGAGGTGCTATTTTGCCAAGGGTCTTTGGATATATCAGCGATGTGACCGGTAATATACAGTATGGTTATATTGTACCACTGGTTTGTTTCATAGTGGTCGCATTCTTTGGATTTAAAGGTCATCGTGTAAAAGTGAAGCCAGAAAGTTTACCTGTTTCCACGATTCTTTAGCAGGCGTAAGTCGCTGCATATAGGTGTATGTTTCCTGTTATTAAAAATTAAAATAAAAAATGAAAAGATATTGTTTAGCACTTGATCTAAAGGAAGATCCTCAACTGATAGCCGAATATGAGTATTGGCACAAAGCAGAGAACGGTTGGCCCGAGGTTAGAAAAAGCATTCTTGATGCAGGGATAACAGATATGCAGATTTACAGAACGGGTAATCGGCTAATGATGATTATGGAGACCATTGACCAGTTTGATGCAGCCGCGAAATCGGCTGCAGATGCTGCCAATCCTAAAGTGCAGGAATGGGAGCAATTGATGTGGAAATTCCAGCGACCTTTGCCCTGGGCAAAAGAAGGGGAGAAGTGGCTGGTGATGGAACAGATATTTCAGCTTTAGAAAGTAATACGCCCTGGCAATTAAAGCATCCCTTTAACCCGGTTTGATATTATTGCAGGGTTGATGGATGAGGATTCCCATTTTGTCGGTTGCCGATGAGGGATATAATGGACATACAACGTCAATGACCGGCCACAGACGAGGATCGATGATTTGGGCAATATGATCAGTAATTGAAAAAGCCGGAACGAATACGCAAGCAACTGTGAAGGGAACACCTGCGTGATGATCCTATGAAAAATTGAAATTTGATACATTTCCTACCGTGATTTGAAACATTTGAGCACCCATTTCAAAGAATAGCAGCGTAGTTTTACAACATTCAGTCAAGAGAAAGATTCCTGTTATGAAAATACGTTTACTGCCACTATGCTACCGCGGGTATCTCCGTTTGGTCAATTTTCCTTCCATAGCAAAATTCCAGTTGTCCACTTTGAACTGAAGGACTGAATGCCGCTGTATTCAATTAACCCGTTTTTCAATTATTGCATTTATTTAAACCATCAACCTTTATGAAAGCAAAATTACTGGTACCGTTTTTACAAAGGGTAAGATCTTCCTTTGTTGTCGAACAACTCATTTCTATCAGACTACGTTTGCCATTCAGGCAAAAGATTTTTCCCTTTTGGGGATTACTTGTTGTTATAATCATATCGCAGGGGTATGAGGCACTGGCGCAGGCTTCTACCAGTTATACATGGAAGAATGTGGCTATTGGTGGGGGCGGATTTGTTTCTGCAATCATTCCGTCGCGAACTGAGCAAAACCTGGTGTATGCCCGGACGGATGTGGGAGGTGCTTATCGCTGGAATGCGGCTACTTCCAGCTGGGTATCCTTGCTGGATTGGGTATCAGAGGATGAAGTTGGTTTTCTCGGTGTGGAGTCTTTAGCGACAGACCCCCAGTTGCCTAACAGGGTGTATATGCTGGTGGGTATTTCTTATTTCAATGGCGGAAAAACAGCCATCCTTCGATCTGATAACTATGGTAATACGTTTACCGTTAAGGATGTTACGACACAATTCAAGGCCCATGGAAATGGTTTGGGGCGGCAGGCGGGTGAAAAGCTTGTAGTGGACCCTCACAACAGCAATATTCTGTATTGCGGTACACGATGGAATGGATTATTCAGAAGTACTGATGCCGGGGCTACCTGGAGCCGGTTGAACTCACTGGATGTGACCACAACTCCGAATGAAAATGGGATCAGCTTTGTGATGTTAGATGGAAGCAGTGTTTCGGGTGGTGCGACGCAAAGGATCATTGTCGGTGTTTCGCGTAGTGGCAGTACAAACCTTTACAGGAGTGATAATGGCGGGCAGTCTTTTTCAGCGATTTCAGGTGCTACCACTGCTTTTATGCCACATCGGGCCGCGCTTGCCAGTAATGGCAACCTGTATATTACTTATGGTAACGGTGCAGGACCGAGCGGCTATTGGTCGCTGCCAGAGCCGATGGATAATGGGCAGATCTGGAAGTATAATATTGGAAGCGGTGCATGGACCAACATTACACCTGCCGGTTTCAATAAAGCATTCGGCGGCATTAGTGTTGACCCAAGCAATCCTAACAGGATAGTGGCTTCCACTATTAACACGTATATGAATCAGAATGGTGCGTGGGGAGACAGGATGTTCCTGAGCACGAATGGCGGATCGGGTTGGGTGGATGTGGTAGACCGGGGATTTACAATGAATCCTGATGGCATCACCTGGATTAGCGGACATGCCATTCATTGGGCAGGATCAATAGAATTCGATCCCTTCAATACCGAAAGGGTTTGGGTTACCTCGGGGAATGGTATTTTTGTAAACGATCATATCAGTACCAGCGGTACCTGGCGATTTGCAGTAAAAGGTCTTGAAGAAACAGTGCCGCTTGGCCTGGTAAGTATCCCTAACGGCCCTGTCATTTCGGTGATTGGTGACTATGACGGATTCAGGCACGCTAACGATCCTGGCCAATACGCGCCTATTCATCAGCCTCAAATGGGCACTACTACCGGTTTGGCAGTAGCTGCCCAAAATACGAGTAAAATAGTCAGGGTAGGGAACTCCATGTATTATTCCAATGATATGGGATTGAACTGGACCCAGGCGGGTATGAATGGCACACAGGGGCAGGTGGCGCTGTCGGCTAATGGTAATACTATTTTGCATTGCCCAGGAGGGTCGTCTGTTACCTACCGTACCACGAACAACGGATCCTCATGGTCTGCAGTAAGTGGATTAAGTATCAGCGAGGCACGGCCGGTGGGAGATCCTGTCAATTCGAATAAGTTCTATGCATATAATCCCGGCAACGGCGCCTTCATGGTCAGCACCAATGGTGGTACTTCATTTTCCCAGGCGGGTTCAGTTGCCGGAGGAGGCTCAAAAATTATCCGGCTGGCACCTGGTCTTGAAGGGCATGTGTGGGTAGCATTGGGCAATGGCGGATTGGCCCGTTCTACTAACAGCGCGCAGTCCTTTGCTGCCATCAACGGTGTCAGCTATTGTGGAGCAGTTGGTTTTGGCGTGACTGCTTCCGGTGCAAAGTATCCGACGATTTTCATATGGGGTACCATTAGTAATGTAAAAGGTATTTATCGTTCTACAGATCAGGGTGTTTCCTGGGTACGTGTAAATGATGATGCGCATGAATATGGAGGTCCGGCTAACGGGCAATTTGTACAGGGCGATATGAATGTATTTGGACGGGTATTCATGAGTACAGCAGGCAGAGGTATCGTTTATGGAGAACCTGCTGGCTGTACGGCTACTGCCATTATTCCCTACGTGCAGGTCAATGGTGGCAACTGGCAACAGGCCTCCAATGCAACAGTCGCTGCGGGGGGCAATGTACGTTTTGGCCCGCAGCCTACGCAGGGAGGATCATGGAGCTGGAGCGGTCCTAATAATTTTAGTGCGACAACACGGGAAGCAGTCATTTCAAATATCCAGCCGAACCAGGCCGGGAGTTATGTGGCGACTTACACCAACAGTGGGGGATGTAAGAATACACAGACTTTTAACGTCTCTGTGAGTAGCTCCTTACGGATGGCATCATCAAAGGGAACTACCGGCGAAGTGTCCATTGAGGTATATCCGAATCCGTCTCCTGCCGGTAGGTTTACAGTACTGCTTCAGGGAATTTCAGAAAATGCTATCTTAAGGATTTATGATAGCCAGGGCAAATTGCTTCATGAGAAGAGAACCTATGGTCGTAATATGGTAGACATTGACGCAAAGTTGACTGCAGGATTTTATATTGTAAGAGTAGCATCTAATGGATCCGTTTTTTCAAAGAAGGTCATCGTTCATTAATGGAGCTGTGAATAGTTTAAGGGAATGCTTTCACGGAAGCATTCCCCACTAATGGGTAGGATCATCTATGCCGTTTTATGAGATTTGGAATTTGATAAATACTATTAGTTATTATTAGTTATGAAAATGCGTTTTAAAAGCACACTTCTGCTGGTCTGGTTATTTATAGGTATAACTGACCGGGGAATGGGAATCAATCAGCTACATGCACAGCAGGTGGCAAAGTTACAAAGTCCGGATAAGTCCATTGTATTGAATGTATTCCTGTCGGCTTCAGGTGAAGTACAATACAATGTACTAAAATCAGGTATTGATGTTATTCATCTTTCAGCTTTGGGGGTGAGTATGAAAGGACATGATTTTGTAAAAGGGCTGCAACTGGTTACGACATCAAAAGCGGAGAAAATAACAGAAAGCTATCAGACAAAGAACGCAAAAAAGAGTAGCATTCTCTACCAGGCCAATCAACTGATCATTTCATTTGTGAATGATGAAAGGAAAGAAATGGATATCATTTTCAGGTTATCCAACGATGGGGTCGCCTTCCGTTATTCTTTTCCATGGGTGAAAAATAACGAAACGATCGTTAAAGAATATTCCTCGTTTTCATTTGATAAAAAAGCACGGGCCTGGTTACAGCCGATGAGTGAGGCCAAAACGGGTTTTGAGCATTGTCATCCGTCTTACGAAGAACATTATTTACAGGATATTGCTGTCGGCACAGCGGCACCATTAAAATCAGGTTGGGTATACCCCGCGTTGTTTAAAACGGATGACATATGGGTCCTGATCACCGAAGCGGCACTGGACGGTACTTATTGCGGAACAAGGTTGGTCAATGATACTGCTTCGCCAGTTTATTCCATCGGTTTCGCAGATCCAAGGGAAGTGTTTACCGGTGGTGGGTATTTACCTGAAAGCAATAAGCCCTGGCTTACACCGTGGCGTATTATAGCAATAGGTAGTTTGAAGACAATTGCAGCATCAACTTTAGGTACTGATCTGGCGCCAGCCCCTGCGTTGAAAGATGTCTCTTTTGCAAAACCAGGAAAGGCCAGCTGGAGTTGGATCAATAGCAAGGATGACAATATCACTTTCAATGAGCAGAAAAAATATATTGACTATGCATATGATATGCACTGGCAATATTGCCTGATAGATGCAGACTGGGATACTAAGATCGGTTAT
Source organism: Chitinophaga sp. (assembly GCF_039596155.1). Taxonomy (GTDB): domain Bacteria; phylum Bacteroidota; class Bacteroidia; order Chitinophagales; family Chitinophagaceae; genus Chitinophaga. Next base: position 7,275 of record NZ_JBCNKF010000019.1, on the reverse strand, counting down.
GATAAAGTAGCTGAACTTTCGGCGTACGCAAAGCAGAAGCATGTAGGATTGCTATTGTGGTATAATTCAGCAGGAGACTGGAACACGATCAAATATCATCCTAAAGATGTTTTACTGACGAAGGCAGGACGGGAAAAGGAATTCAGCCGTCTGCAGGCAATGGGTATTAAGGGTGTAAAGATTGATTTTTTCGGTGGTGATGGCCGGAGTATGATTCAATATTACATTGATATTTTGAATGATGCTGCAAAATATGGGTTACTTGTAAATTTTCACGGTGCTACATTGCCAAGAGGGTGGGAGAAAACATATCCTCACCTGATGACTGCCGAAGCCATTTATGGAATGGAGATGGTAACATTTGACCAGCATGCAGCGGATGTGGAAGCTAACCATTGTGCGATGTTGCCTTTTACCAGGAACGCGTTTGACCCAATGGATTTTACGCCTATGAATCTTACGGGACTGACTTCTTCTAATTGCACGAGGAAAACCACGCCCGCTTTTGAACTGGCACTTTCCGTTTTATTCTTATCGGGGATACAGCATTATGCACAGTCACCGGAAGGGATGATGAAGGTACCCGATGATGTGAAATCGTTTTTAAGAGAGCTGCCTGATAACTGGGATGATGTGAAATTTTTGGAGGGATATCCCGGGAAGTATGTTGTAATAGCCAGGCGAAGTGGCAAACGTTGGTATATAGCAGGTATTAACGGAGATAACAATGAAAGGAGTGTGCGTCTTGATATGACACCATTTAAGAAAAGCCGGGCAACTATATTTAAAGACGGTGCGGGAAGTGAACTGTTTTCAAAAACAGTGATGAACGCATTGAAACAGGAGAAGGTTGATCTAACCCTGCGTGCAAATGGTGGATTTGTATTGGTACTTGAGTGATAGTGCAATTGAACCTATGCATCATGAGGTTTAATAAATATCGTTTCGTTCTTTTTAGGGAAGAAATTTGCGGGAGATTGTCCCGCATGTCATTGTTCTCTGGTCAGTAAATTATTAAGTGGATTATGATAAGAATGTTTTTTTACAGCATTGCATGCCTTTTGCCCGCGGTACTTCATGGTGCCATCAGGCTACCGGCATTGGTTGGGAGTAACATGGTGCTTCAGCAAAATGACAGTGTCAGCATCTGGGGATGGGCTAATCCTTCAGAGAGGATCACAGTATTTACAGGTTGGGATAACAGGTCGACAACAGTCACCACCAGCGGTGATGCGAAGTGGACATTAAAGGTTCATACCCCTGTAGCGGGAGGTCCATATGAAATAAGGCTGAAAGGAGCCAATGAGATTGTGCTGAAGAATATTCTGATAGGAGAAGTATGGTTATGTTCTGGCCAATCTAACATGGAGTACGGGTACTATAATGGTATCCGGCAGATAGCAGCCGAGCTGCCTGTCTGCCATAACAATAATATCCGGTTTTTCAACATTCCGAAAACTACGGCGGCTTCTCTGCAGGATGATTGTTCAGGGAAATGGGAAGTCTGTGACAGTAATAGTCTGAAGACGTTCAGTGCAGTTGGTTACTTTTTTGGGTTAAAACTGCAGCAATCATTGGGGGTACCTGTAGGACTGATCAATGCCAGCTGGGGAGGAACACCGGCTGAAGTGTGGGCGCCGGAACATTTGGTGGCCGGGGATCCCATACTTTCGGCAGCGGCTGCCAGGTTGGCGCCATCGGTGTGGTGGCCGAATAAACCTGGTTATGCCTATAATGCAATGATAGCTCCGCTCGTCAATTTCAACGTTAAAGGAGTTATCTGGTACCAGGGAGAGGCGAATGTGAATACAGCGGATACTTATGCTCCCTTGTTTACAGGATTAATAAAGACATGGCGTGCTGCCTGGCATCGGGAGCTCCCCTTTTATTATGTTCAGATAGCCCCGTTCTCTTACGATAAAGAATACCAGGCGGCATTGCTGCGGGAGGCACAGGCGCGTACCAGTGCGTTGCCAGGAACGGGTATGGTAGTAGTAGCGGACGTCACAGAAAATGTGAAGGACATCCATCCACAGGATAAAAGAACAGTTGGGAACAGGCTTGCCAACTGGGCGCTTGGGGAAAATTATGGCAAAACCGGATTTGCGTGGAAAAGCCCGGTATTCAAGGAAATGAGTATCAGCAAAAACAAAGCGCTCATACGTTTTGCCAACGTTCCTGCTTCTCTCAGCATCAAAGGGGAAGCCCCGGTGGCTTTATATATAGCGGGCGCAGACCATGTTTTTTATGAAGCATCTGCAAAGGTGGATAAAGATGTATTGATCGTGTGGAGTAAAAAGGTAGAGAAGCCGGAAATGGTGAGATATGGATTTTCTAATACGGCTATCGGTAATATTTTTTCTTTGGAGGGTTTGCCTGTTGCTCCTTTCCGAACGGATGACCTGCCGGTTGCACAGTAGTAGTTAGCGTGTATGTTGTATTTCTTTAAAAGAGGCTGTATTCATAAGTACGATACAGCCTCTTTTTATTCGTATCCCTGATGGAGTCGGGTATCCGTTTAAGTGATTCTCAGCGCCTATTTTTACTTATGAGCTATCCTCAATAGTATCGGGTTATTTCAAATTGAGTTTTACAATCAGATCAGTTTTATTCTCCTGATTGGTAATCCCGTTCAATACGATCCCGTTCCCGCTTTGTTTGAAGCTGACGTTTGCATTTGTGCCGAGGTATTTTGCAGATGAAATTTTATCGGAGATAGATGGGAGCATGATTTTCCCTTCTAAAGGAACTTTTAGGATATGAACGTAGATTGCCTTTTCTGTAAAGGTTGTTCCACCCCATGTAGCATCCCATACGCCTCCCCTGGTACCGTAAATGCTTTCTCCGTATTTGTTAAGAAAGTCGCCGATCTCTTTCAGGCGTTGGGTCTGTGCCGGCTCAATTTCTCCATCGGCTTTAGGCCCGACATTTAACAGCAGGTTACCATCCTGGCATACAACAGTCACCAACAGACGGATGCAGCTGTCAAGAGAAATAACGCGGTCTGCCGCCTGTGGTGTCCATCCCCAGGCCGCCTGACTGAGGTTCGTACACAATTCCCATGGCCTGTTTTCTCTTCCTCTCAGCGTTACTTCCTGCGTGTTAAAATCACCCATCCATCCACTGCGGGGATTGATCACGATCTTTGGCTGCAGTTCTCTTACCATTGAATTGAGCTTAACGGGTTCCCAGCTAAATTTTCCCGTGTAAGGTTTGTCCATACCACGGGTATACCAACCTTTTCCACCATCCCACATCAGCCCGGCAAATCCAAGCCAGTTATCCTCGCCGCCGTCATACCACAAAACATCTATTTTGCCGTAATTGCTTAACAGTTCGCGAATCTGTGTGTAGGTCTGTTGTTTCATTTCAAGCGCATTGGAGTAATACAGATCCGGGAAAAAGAAACCGGGGTACCGCCAGTCAAGCGGAGAATAATAAATGCCGGCTTTCATACCTGCATCATGAGCGGCATCCACGTATTCTTTGATCAGGTCTTTTTGGGCAGGGCTATTCATGGAATTGTAATGGCCAAAGCTTGTGTTGAAGAGGCTAAAGCCGTCATGATGCCGGGACGTTACGACCATGTATTTACATCCGGCCTGCTTTGCAACATCTACCCAGTTTTTCCCGGAGAACTTTGAAGCGGTGAATGAGTTTTTTAATTTTCCGTACTCGGTTGTATCCATCCGTTTATTAAACATGGCCCATTCGCCCTCGCCTAAAATAGCATATAATCCATAATGAATAAACAATCCAAACCTGGCATCTTTCCACCATTGCATATCTTTTTGTGAAAGCAACAATGAGGAGTCTATGACTGTCTGTGCAATGGTAGCTTGAGTAATGAAAATTAGTGAGAGAACTATCAGGAATTTTTTCATGAAGGTTGTTTTTGGTAATAATGAGTGGCAGACCCACAAAGTAGCGTTCGTTATTACATTCGCCTGCTCATTCTTTGATGTGATTTTAAACTCGTATCGTTTTGAAGATGCGTTCATGGATGGTCATATAAGAATCGGTGTTAATAGCGGGGATTGGAAGTAATGACTTTGGAATAACGGTCACCTCATCCAAAATACAAAATTTGTATGGGTCCCGGGATTGTTTTCAAAAAATCAGCAATGGCAATTGCGCTACGTGCAAGTGGTAATATTTTCATAACTGGTAAAATACTTTGATTCATCGCGGGTAAAGTTACACATTCCCCCTGGAGAGGGGGTGGTTAAATGTTACAGTTAGGGGGGGAGGATGTTGCATACAGGTTCAGACATGATTGAATTGATCATGCTGGTATATGCCCCTGCAACCTGATACGGCTTTTTTTATTTATTTACCTGTATTGATAATTTCTCATCAATACGTTGTTTTTGTTTGAAATGATGACGTAAATGCATTTCCATAAATTGCAGCCATTCCTGCCCGCTGAAGTAAAGTAAACCGGGATGTAGTGACTTACCGGTAGCGACAGATGGGTCAACGGCTTCCCAGGCTTCGTTGACATCGTTTTTGATCTGTATCAGTGCCTGTTCTATATCATTTTTGCTGGTGGGTTGGGGTATCAGCTGATCGGTAGCCGGCCCTTGAATGCGCATGTCAGGGAAGCTGTTATTTGCGAACATCCTTTGGGCATTTGGATGCATGGTTGCTGCTGTGTTCTCCTTTGTAGCCAGTGCTGTTTTCATTTGTCCGACCTGATAGCGGGTATCATCGATGATATGGGTATATACCTGACCTAACGACCAGGAGCCGGGCGCGGGAGTTTTGTGTAGTTGTGCCAGGGTATAATCGTTGAGAAAAGTAATCCAGGCAGTGATCGTGTCATTAAATTGGTGGAGTGCTGCATTGGGTTTATCTTCTTTCATAACGAAGTTTTGAGAAATTGAAAATACAAAAGCTGCCGGAATTAAAGCTGACTATAGTAGGAGGGAAGTTATGATTCTTTACGGAATGATGTTGACAATCTTGTTGAATGTACAGATGATTTCTATATTGAACGTTTTTTAATCATCTCTTTGTAACGCCTGCTTACTTTAAGTAAGGCGTCATTATTCATCCTGATTTTATACCCATCATCATTCTTCAGAATTTCTTTAATCTGGTGAAGATTAATAATTGTAGACCTGTGTATGCGCTGGAAGATGCCGGGGTCGGATTTTTGTTCGAGCAAAGAAATGAGGAAAGCCGTAATGAAAATTACGTTTTATATCCTGTTAAAAAAAATTGGCATATAATTCGCCTTCTATCCCCTGGGGGCAATATCTTTGTCCCATTATATTATGAAGAAATTACTCTTAGTCGTTTTTCTCTATGCCAGCGTAACCGCTTTTGGTCAGGACAATACTAATCCTAATCCTAATCCCAAGGCCGTAGCAGCTTTTATTGCGATCGTAAAGAAGCAGGATAAACAAGCCATTGCGGACAAGGTGATTTATCCTTTCAGGCGGCAATATCCACTTACATCCGTCAATAATAAGCAGGAGTTCCTGGCGCGCTATGATGAGATATTTGATGATTCACTGGTCCATATTATTGCCAATTCCGATCCTGGAAAAGACTGGACATCAGGAGGGTGGAGAGGGATTTCCCTGAAGCGCGGACAGGTATGGCTGGATGATAATGGAAGGCTGATTGGCATCAATTACCAGACGAAAGTGGAAGCCGCAAAAAGGGCGGCTTTAATAGCGGCCGATAAGCGTGAGCTCTTTCCTGCGCTGAGAGATTATAATCAACCAGTGCTTGCATTCCAGACAGATAAATACAAGGTTCGTGTGGATGATATGGGCAATGGCAATTTCCGGTATGCTAGTTGGCCGGTGAATGTCAAAACCATCGATCAGCCGGAAATGGTTATTCCTGATGGGAAGTTTATCAGGGAAGGTTCCGGAGGGAATCATTATTTCTCTTTTGAAAACGGGGTGTATACTTATAAAGTGGAAATTACGGTGATAGGGAAGGAGAAGTTGCCACCGACGTTGATGATTACAAAGGGGGAGGAGACCATTTTAACCCAGCAGGCGAAGAAGTAGTTGTACAGATAGTAAATTCCGATTGTGGGGCTGGAAATGGGGTGTAATGGAGAGGGGCCCAACTGCTTTAAAAACTTAGTATATTCTGACAAATAGCCCCAGCTGGATTACCAGCTGGGGCTTCCCATTAAAATTGTAAAATAAACAAACTAATATGGCTATACTAAACGCATTGCCACGTATGTTTATCTGAGCTACAAATTTACACCCTTTATTCTTTGTTGTTATATCCCACATCAATCATTAAACACGTTCCTGTACAATCATTAAATCTTAAAAAAGCACATCATATTCAGAAAATTATCCATTCCCCAGTAAAAAGTCCTTGTACATTTCATCTTTTTTCCAGATTTGCTATTGTTGTTTTAACACAAATATTTAATTTCGGCGATATAATACATTGTCTCTTAATTAAAAAAAAATCGAAAACCATGAAGCAAACTGTATCTGCTATTGCTTTAATGCTCGCCCTGGCCGCTTGTGGCGGTGGTACTAAACCTGAACAGGCTCAGACCTCTGAAGCTCAGCAAGCTGCTGCTACTACCGGTGCAGCTTACAGCATCGACACTACCGCAACGAGTGTTGACTGGAAAGCTACTCACAAAGGTGGTATGGCTCCTCGCTGGGGTGTTATCAAGGTGACTTCAGGTACCCTGAACGTTGAAAATGGTACTATCACCAGTGGTGAATTCGAAGTGAACATGAATTCCCTGACCACTGATCCTGCATCTGTTACTGAAAAGGATAAAAAATCCACTGACCTGGATGGCCATCTGAAGAGCGGTGACTTCTTCGATGTTGCTAAGTATCCTACTGCTAAATTCGTTATTACTGGCGTAGCTCCTTACGACAGCACCAAAGGTAAAAGCCTGGAAGCAGGTGCTACTAATCTGATCAGCGGTAACCTGACCCTGAAAGATAGCACCCTGAACATCACTTTCCCGGCTACTGTTGCTGTAGCTGACGGCAATGTTACTGCGACCGCTAAATTTGTTATCGACAGAACCGCCTGGGGTATCCATTACAAAACTGAAGGCAGCCCTGAAAACTGGGTGATCAGCAAGGATATCGAAATCGGCTTAAAGCTGAAAGCTGTTAAGAAATAATTGCTTTCTGTAAGTCAACAAAAGAGGGTGTCTCATAAGTAAATGAGGCACCCTCTCATTTTTTTGAGTTATATAGCATTTTAAGGGTCGCCCTATATTGATTTTTGGGTAATCGTTTTGAGAAGGAAAGTTTTTCAAAT
>NZ_JBCNKF010000018.1:0-165126 GCF_039596155.1 Chitinophaga sp. | reverse complement strand
AAACAATTATTTCCCCAATACTCCCTCTTCTTAAAACGATCGCTTCCAAATACTCTCTCCTCCCCAACGATTATTTCCCCAACACTCCCTCCTCTTAAAACGATCGCTTCCTGAAATACCCACTCCCGAAAAATACCCGCTTAAAAGGCACATCCTAAAAAACGCCTGTCATAAAAAAATCCCCGCCTTAAAAAAGGCAGGGACATTACGTTAATACTAACTAACCCAATGCTTATTTCTAAGCTTTAATATATCTAAAACTAAAACAACTCTTAATTAAGCCTGTGCTGCCTGTTCTGCTAACTTCGCCTTGATCTTTCCTTCAATTTCAGCAGCTACTTCAGGATTATCGCCCAGCAATGTCTTCACGGCATCGCGGCCCTGGCCCAGCTTGTTTGATTCATAACTGAACCAGCTGCCGCTTTTCTGGATAATGCCATATTCAACACCCATATCGATAATTTCACCCATCTTGGAAATACCATTTCCAAAGATGATATCGAACTCAGCCTGGCGGAAGGGAGGTGCAACCTTGTTTTTAACCACTTTTACTTTCACGCGGTTACCTACAGCCTCATCACCATCCTTAATCTGGCTCATACGGCGAATATCCAGACGTACAGAGGCATAGAACTTGAGCGCGTTACCACCCGTTGTGGTTTCCGGGTTTCCAAACATCACTCCGATCTTTTCACGCAGCTGGTTAATAAATATGCAGCAGCAATTAGTTTTTGAAATTGTAGCAGTCAGTTTACGCAACGCCTGAGACATCAAACGTGCCTGTAAACCCATTTTGCTTTCTCCCATCTCACCTTCCAGTTCACCTTTTGGTACCAGGGCTGCTACGGAGTCAATTACTACCACGTCTACCGCTCCGGAGAGGATCAGACGGTCAGCAATTTCCAGCGCCTGCTCACCATGGTCTGGCTGAGAGATCAGCAGTGCATCGACATCCACACCCAGACGCTGTGCGTAAGAGCTGTCAAATGCGTGCTCCGCATCGATGATCGCACAAATACCACCCTTTTTCTGAGCTTCTGCGATCGTATGTATAGCAATTGTTGTTTTACCGGAAGATTCTGGACCATAGATTTCAATGATCCTTCCTTTGGGGAAACCACCAATACCTAACGCAATGTCAAGTCCCAGAGAACCTGTGGAGATCACCTCCATCGGATCAGATCCCTTCTCTCCCATCATCATCACGGAACCCTTTCCGAAATCCTTCTCGATCTTGTCCATCGTAAGGCGCAGGGCCTTCAGTTTATCTGCATTTGCTGTAGACATATTAGTAAGATTTTTACAAATTTAATGGTGTGCTAAATTATAATATTAATTTCGATTTTCCTAAAATTTTTAGCATTTTATCTGCTTTGCTAAATCTGCTAGCAAAATAAAATGAGGGGGTTAACTTACAACAGACGCACATGTCAATTATCAAATAACACTACAAAGATGGGAAGCCCTCGCGCACTGAATTTGCGCAGCCAGAAAATACTTTAAAAAAGGACAGATTTTTCTCTTTATCCCACTATGACATATGCGATCAGCTGTGCCAGTATACCCACCAGGAAACCTGCATAGATCTCCACCGGTGCATGGGCATTTAATATAAGACGTGCCGTAGCGACAATAGCAGAAAGGAAGAAAGCCAGGAGCAATACACCACTTACATTCAATTGCAGGCTGAACATCACGATCAGCACAAACCCGATTACACCACCCCAGCCTACCGTATGCATGCTTATTTTCATGCGTATATTGAGTACCATAGCCATTATCACCGCTATAAAGACCCCTAAAAAGAACACATTGAAGAATGGGGGTGCTACTCCCTGTTTCTTAAAAGCATAGAATGCCCAGAAATAATAAATTGTACAGGAGATATAAGGTATGATACGATCTTTCTGTGTACGCAGATGCAAACTATCGATAAAGTTCAGCGCCCGGGACAACCCTACCGTCAGCGCCGGAAAAAATATGCTGATAGCTACTACCCTGAAATACAGGGTATCGTAAGGAAAGCGATAACTGATCTGCTTGAAGGTCACGAAGTATTCAGGCAGTGCATGCACCACCAGCCAGGTCACCAGCAGCGGTATAAAAAGAGGGTGCAGCAGATAAGATATAAACATGGCAATCCCGCGAAGCACGGGGCTAAATTCCGAAACCTGTTCCGGCCGGTTATCTGTTGCGTGTATAGTTGCTTGTTCCATTTAAATAATCTGTACACATGGGGCTGTACAGCTACCCTATTATAACTCCTTCCTCAGCCTAGCTACCGGAATATTCAGCTGCTCACGGTACTTTGCTACTGTACGGCGGGCAATATTATATCCCTTATCCTGCAGCATCTTCGTCAGGTTCTCGTCACTCAGCGGTTTCCGCTTGTTTTCCCCTTCTATCAGGTCAGACAATATCTTCTTCACCTCACGGGTAGATACCTCTTCCCCACTATCTGTCGATAATGATTCGCTAAAGAAAAATTTCAGCTTGAAAGTACCGAACTCTGTCTGCACATACTTACTGTTCGCCACACGGCTTACTGTAGAAATATCAAGCTGGGTAATATCTGCAATGTCTTTCAGGATCATCGGGCGCATGGTTGTTTCATCCCCTGTCAGGAAAAACTCACGCTGGTAACCCATGATGGATTCCATGGTAGACAACAGGGTATGTTGCCTTTGCTTGATGGCATCAATAAACCATTTGGCAGCATCAATTTTCTGCTTGATGAACAATACCGCCTCTTTCTGGCGCTTATCCTTCTTATCTCCACGGTCATACTCTTTCAGCATGTCGCGGTAGCCTTCTGAAATGCGCAGATCAGGCGCATTCTTTGAGTTCAGTGTCAGTTCCAGCTTACCATTGTTATTCATGATAAAGAAATCCGGCACTACATAACTTTCTGCCTTATTCAGGGTAGCAAAGTTCCCCCCTGGTTTCGGCGTCAGGCGAATGATCTGACCAATTGCTTCCTTCAACCCTTCGTCACTCATGTTCAACCCCTTCTGGATCTTCTCATAGTGCTTCTTGGTAAACTCATCAAAGTAATTCTCCAGTATCTGGTAAGCTCCTACTACCCCTTCATCGTCCTGCGGCTTGCGCTTTAACTGCAGCAACAGGCACTCTTTCAGATCAGTGGCACAGATACCCGGCGGGTCGAAATCCTGGATCTTCTTAATCAGGTCCCTGATCTCTTCCTCATCTGTACTTACATTCTGTGAAAAGGAAAGGTCGTCCACTATCGCACTCACTTCCCTACGCAAATATCCATCATCATCTATGCTCCCGATGATCTGCTCAGCGATCGCATTCTTTCTTTCATCCAGCTCCAGCATGCCCAGTTGTTCAAGCAGGTGCTCATGAAAAGACGTCTCTACCCGCACAGGAATGGTTTTATTCTCATCCTGATCTGGATAATTGTCGTCACGCAGTTTATAGTCAGCGATATCATCATCTCCCTCGCTTACATACTCGGAAATGTCAATATTATCATACTCGTTCTCACTTCCATCTGGTTCAAACTCGTCCTCGCCCTCTCCATCTTCATTGCCTGAAAACTCGTCCTGCGGATCTTTAAATTCTTCTTCATGTGCCTCTTCCCCGTATTCAAGGGCAGGGTTCTCCTCCAGCTCCTCCTTGATACGTTCTTCAAGTACGGCTGTAGGGACCTGCAGCAATTTCATAAGCTGAATCTGCTGAGGCGACAATTTCTGTAATAGCTTCTGCTGTTGTGTCTGCTTTAACATAGTCTGATCCTATCCAAGGGCAAAAATAATAACAATAGTGTTTAATAATCTTAGTCCACGGCTGCTCCCCCAAAGTCCAGCGTCAGCTGTTCATCCGGCAGTAACCGGAAAGACTTTCTGTGAAAGGGAGTTTCTCCATGTTCCCTGATGGCATTCCGGTGCTGGATTGTAGGATATCCTTTGTTTTCCAGCCAGCCAAAATGCGGGAATTGTTCGTGCAGCTTCATCATATATTCATCCCTGTACGTCTTGGCCAATATAGATGCTGCTGCTATTGAAGCATAAATACCATCTCCTTTGATAATGCAGGCATGGGGGACATTTCCATAGGGTTTGAAACGGTTGCCATCTACCAGGATGTATCCCGGCTGCTGCTGCAACTTTTCCAGTGCTAAGTGCATGGCCCTGAATGAAGCCTGTAATATGTTGATTTTATCTATCTCTTCGTTGTCTACGCTTGCTACTGCATAGAAAAGCGCCTTTTCCTCAATCACTCCGCGCAGGTGTTCCCTGTCGGCGGCTTTCAGCTGTTTGGAATCGTTTAGCAGCTTGTGTCGGAATTTTGGAGGCAGAATTACCGCCGCCGCAAAAACCGGCCCTGCCAGACACCCTCTGCCGGCTTCGTCACAGCCTGCCTCTAATGCTATCTCTTTCTGATGGTATGAACGTAACAAGGCGATTCTTTTGATTGTTGCCCGGTAAAGTTAGGGATTTTAGCCTTGTTCCGATACCCGTCAAAAATCTAAATTCTTATTGGAATAATTCTTTGAAATCCTGTTTGAAATTTGTCCATTCCCGGTCGGAACGTTTTAATGCAGTATCAATGTCGGTACGGGTGCTATCCCAGCCGGCTGCTGTGCCATTTTTCAGTTCATCCAGTTTCCCGTTGATCTGATCCCTCAATCGGGCCAGTTTCTTCCGGGCCTCCTTACTTCTGGCAGATCCATCACTCTTCAGCTGGTCCATTTTATTATCTATCTCATTTCTCCTTTCTTCCAGATCTCCCTTCAGCTTCTGCCGTTCTTCATCCAGGTAATCCCCCGCATCACTGGCAGCAGCCTTGACATCTTGTCCAATTTTTTCCACACCTTCCCTCAGCGAATCTTTTTTCTCTTCCTGTTTCGGCGTCTCATTACAAGCGAAGAATGCAACGGCAGCCAATAGATACAACAGCTTCTTCATAAGTAGGTTTTTAAATAAAGTTTGTATGCTTGATTGTATTAATCACCTCCCTTTAACAAATGCCATTCCATAATTATGCCCGGCACACAATCAGCCCCCTCCCATCATAATATCAGCTGTCAATATTGAAAAAATCCCTAGGTTTGACCCTGTTTTCAAAAAATTCGATATCAATGAAGAAAAAAGCTCTGCTGCTTTTGCTGTTATTGGCAGTTAAATTTGCCAAAGCAGACGAAGGCATGTGGCTTCCTTATTTATTAGGGCAGCAAGTGTACAATGATATGGTCCAGAAAGGACTGAAACTCACCAAAGAACAACTATACAGCATTAATAAGGCATCAGTAAAAGATGCTATTATTATATTCGGCGGAGGCTGTACCGGCGAAATCGTGAGCAATCAGGGACTCATCTTCACTAACCACCACTGTGGTTATGATGCCATCGCTACCGCCAGCTCCGTGGAACATAACTATCTCAAAAACGGATTCTACGCCCAGTCCAAAGCACAGGAGATCCCAGCTGCCGGCCTGACCGTACAGTTCCTGGTACGTGTGGATGATGTGACCAAAAAAATGGATGAAGCCCTCCAGGGACTCAGTGGCCAGGACAGAATGAAAAAACAGCAGGCTACCATCAGCGAAATCGTAACCGAAGCAACCAATGGTACCGGCTACGAAGCAAAAGTACTCCCCCTCTTCAAAGGCAACCAGTTCCTCCTCTTCGTATACGAACGCTATAAAGATATCCGCCTCGTAGGTACCCCTCCGGAAAGCATCGGTAAATTTGGTGGTGATACCGACAACTGGGAATGGCCCCGCCATACCGGCGACTTCTCCGTTTTTCGTGTCTATGCCAACAAAGACGGTAAACCAGCTGAATATGCTGCCGATAATGTACCTTTCAAACCAAAACACTTCCTGCCGGTATCTATCAAGGGTATCCGGGAGAACGATTACGCCATGATCTTTGGCTACCCTGGCGGTACCAACAGGTACGAAAGCTCCGAAGGCGTAAAACTGAAGATCGAGGTTGAGAACCCGTCTATCGTAAATCTCCGTGCTGTTCGTCTGAAATATATGTTTGACCAGATGAAGAAAGATCCGGCTATCAAACTGAAACTGGCATCTTCTTATGCGGGTGTAGCCAACTACTGGAAGTTCTACGATGGCGAAACCAAACAACTCCTCAAATACAAAGTGGAGGAACAGAAACAGCTGAACGAAAGCGCTTTTGTAAAATGGGCACAAGGTAAACCTGAGTTTGAACACATCTTCGACGATTATGCCCAGGCTTACAAAGAATGGACACCATACGCCAAACACCGCATTTATATCAATGAAGGCATTATGGGTTCTCCTCTGGCCGCTTTTGCTGCCAGCTTACAAGCCCTGGAAAGAGCAATGGTACAGCCAGGCACCAGCGCTGATGTCATTGCAAAAAGCATTCAGGCGGCTGATAAAGCACGTACCGCCTTCCTCGAAGAAGAAGATAAACCAAGCGATCAGAGAATACTGGCTGCTACCTGCCGCATGTTCTATACTGATATCCCTGCTGCCCAGCATCCAATCGGATTCTATGATGCTGTCAAAGCGAAATTCGGCAGCCTGGACGAAGACAACACCTACCGCCTGTGGGCAGCAGCCCTGATGTCAGGTTCCATGATTATGAACGATGCCCGCTGGAAAGCTTTCATCGAGCACCCTGACGCGGTAACCCTGCAACAGGACCCTGCCTTTGCTTACTCCAGCGCATTTGTCAAGAACTGGGTCATGAAATACCTGCCACTCTACAACCAGTTCGTAATTAAAATCAATGACCTGGGTAGAGCCTACCTGAAAGGACTGATGCAGATGGAACCTAACAAAAAATGGTATCCTGATGCCAACTTCTCTATGCGCCTGACTTACGGACAGGTAAAACCATATTCACCCCGCGACGCGGTATCTTACGATTACGTTTGTACCATGAAGGGTGTGCTGGAAAAATATAAACCAGGTGATTACGAATTTGACCTGCCTGCAAATTATGTAGACCTTTACAACAAGAAGGATTTCGGTCAATACAAGGACGCCCGCAAGAATGATATCGTCACCTGCTTCATCACTACCAACGATATCACAGGCGGTAACTCCGGTTCTCCTGTACTGAATGGCAACGGTGAACTGATTGGTTTAGCTTTCGATGGTAATTATGAAGCGTTGAGCCACAAAATTCAGTTTGATCCCGTGTACAACCGCACTATTTGTGTTGATATACGCTACGTACTCTGGTGTATTGACAAACTGGGAGGCGCACCGAATATTGTGAGTGAACTCAAACTCATTAAATAAGTATTTAGAAAGCACCTGCCAAAAAGCAGGTGCTTTTTTTTACATTTATCCCGTGTATGCAGCATATAGTCCCCCGGCCTTACTGGCGCCTTATATAGACGCATACTGGACCGTCACTACTTCCGGTCCGGCCACTTCCCGCATTCTTCCCGATCTCTGTGCTGATTTTATTTTCAACCTGGACGATTATAGTGTCAGGGCCGTTGGCACAATGACCACCTATCATGATACCCAGGTTGCTGCTGCTACCCGCCTGCTGGGTATCCGTTTTAAGCCCGCCGGCATGGCAGCATTTGCAGGCCTCCCCATGCAGTTACTAACAGATCAGCATATAATGGGCAATGACCTGTCACTTCCCCTGGTGCGGCAACTGCAGGAAGTATTAGCAAAAGGCGGCAATCCGTTCCAGGCCATCTCCCAATGTCTGTTAAAAGCACTTCCGGGCCAACCAGCCCGTATGCAGGCGGCTATCCATGCAATTCAGGCAAGCCAGGGTAACATTTCTCCTGCTTTCATCGCTGCACAGGTCAATATGAGCCCCCGCAATTTTGAACGCTCCTTTCTCCAACAGGTAGGCACGTCAGCCAAAACCTTTTCCCGCATCGTACGTTGTTTAAGTGCAAAAGAGGCGTTGCAAAAACAACCCACCTCCAACCTGCTCTCACTCGCCATCCAATACGGATACCACGACCATGCCCATCTGACCAGGGAGTTCAGGCAAATCACCGGCGAAACCCCCAGTGAATATTTGTCGTTTTTATACAAATAGTGACAGCTATTCGCTATTTACCTTTACATACTAATATTCACATACATGCGACAAAAACTGACGCTGGTAACCCTGGGGGTGAGAGACCTGCAAAAATCTATTTCTTTTTTCGAAGACGGTTTGGGATGGAGGCGTTCTTCCGCCAGCCAGGAGGGCGTTGCCTTTTTCCAGTTGAATGGAATGGTATTATCTCTTTTTGGCAGAAAAGAACTGGCAGCGGATGCCAACGTACCTGAAGCTGGCAGTGGATTTCCCGCCTTTACGCTGGCGCTGAATGCAAAAGACAGAGCTGAAGTCGACAGTGTATTGGAACAGGCTGCCAAAGCAGGGGCAGAAATAGTAAAGCCCGCAGAAGAAGTCTTCTGGGGCGGATATAGCGGTTATTTCAGAGACCCGGAAGGTTTCCTCTTCGAAGTTGCACACAATCCTTTTTGGGAACTGGACGAAAAGGACAACATCATCCTGCCCTAAAGACCTTTAAACACCAGCACGACCTTGCCACTGTCTTTCAGTTGCAGGGTCGCTCCATTTATATCAAATGCATACGTGTGATTATTTAGCAAACGGAGCAACTGGCTTTCCCGCTCATTGGCTTTTGTATCCAGACATGCCATGCGGGTACTTATCACTTCATCAAAAGTTACCATTGTAGCTGTAGCCGTGTAGTTGCCTGACATTTTATTGCACCCTGCATTACCACTAAAACGGTGCGCCGCAGTATCAAACTGAATGTAAACCGGTGACGAATCCTGTTTCTCATTTTCAAGTTGTACAAGGCTCCACCGATGACCTCCCAGGTCCGGGACCTTTTTAAGCGAGGTGCATGCCACCAGAAAGAGTAGACCCAATGTTACTTTACCTATCATATGCTTGTTTTTCTACCAGCCAAAACAAAAATCAAACCACAGGTTTTATTACCCGGAAAGTGAGATTGATCCGCTCTGCCAATGGCTTTGCTGTCTTCGGTACCTGGTGCTGCCAGTAGTGTTGTAAACTTCCCTTCATAATCAACAGGGAACCATGCGCCAGATTCAGTTCGTATTTCAGCCCTGCCTGCTGATGACGGAACATAAACCGGCGGGTAGCACCAAAATTCACAGACGCGATTACCGGATTTCGCCCTAGTTCCGGCTCATCATCGGCATGCCAGCCCATAGAATCATTGCCATTTCTGTAACGGTTCAGCAACACGCTGTTGAATACCACACCTGCAACAGACGAAACATGCCTGTTTATTGCTGACAATTCTGCTATCCACTCAGCCGGCTCATATCGCTTTCCTGAAAATGCATAGCTACTCCCCTTATCCCCATACCATGCCATGAGGCGGGGAAATAATACCGGCTTCCCGTACATCATCATGCCTTCCTGCTTCCAGTCAACCTTCTCCATTAGTAACCGGAAATAGCTATCCGCTACCTCAGCGTTAAAAAAATGAGGGTAATAGAGCAATTCGCCATCCTGCAACGGAATGACATGTCCCGAAGGTTCATCAAAAAATGGTAACTGCATAAAAAAAGCCGTCCCACCTGTTGGCGGGACGGCACTAATATACTTAGTATTATAACGATCTCAGTTAAGCGACACCATCAGCTTTCATGGACTTCTGGAAACGCTTTCTTTCCTCCTCATCCAGGATAGTCTTACGCATACGGATGTGGTTAGGCGTTACCTCGATGCACTCATCCTGCTGGATGTATTCCATACACTCTTCCAGTGTCATCAGCGTCTTAGGAGCAATGTTAGTTGCACCATCAGTACCACTCGCACGCATGTTGGTCAGTTTCTTTCCTTCATTAGGATTTACTACCAGGTCACCAGGCTTGTTGTTCTCACCGATGATCATACCTCTATACACATCTTCTCCCGGATCTACAAAGAAGAACCCTCTGTCCTGCAGCTTATCAAGAGAATAACCAGTGGTGGTACCCGCTTCTTTAGCAATCAGCACACCATTGCTACGTCCGGGGATTGGACCTTTCCATGGTTTATAATCATTAAAACGGTGCGCCATTACAGCTTCACCAGCAGTAGCGGTCAGCATTTGTGTACGCAGACCGATCAGGCCACGGGAAGGAATTTCGAATTCCAGATGCTGCATGTCACCTTTAGTTTCCATGATCAGCATTTCACCCTTACGACGGGTAACCAGGTCAATCACCTTGCTGGCGAAGTCCTGAGGTACATCTACTACCAGGTTTTCATACGGCTCACATTTCTTCCCATCTACTTGCTTCAGGATTACCTGAGGCTGACCTACGGTCAACTCAAATCCTTCACGACGCATGGTTTCGATCAGTACGCCTAAGTGCAGGATACCACGGCCATAAACCAGGAAACTATCAGCACTGTCTGTATCAACTACGCGTAATGCGAGGTTCTTTTCAGTTTCTTTCACCAGACGGTCACGGAGGTGACGGGAAGTAACGAACTTACCATCTTTACCAAAGAATGGAGAGTTGTTGATGCTGAACAACATGTTCATTGTCGGCTCATCTACGCTGATAACCGGTAAAGCTTCAGGATTTTCGAAATCGGCAATAGTGTCACCAATACCGAAATCTTCCAGTCCTACTACCGCACAGATATCACCTGCCGCTACTTCGGTTACTTTCTTTTTACCGAGCGCTTCGAATATGTACAGTTCACGAACACGGGATTTCTTGATAGTACCATCAGTCTGTACCAGGGAAATTGGCTGGTTTTCCTTGATGGAACCACGTGCTACTCTTCCTACAGCGATACGGCCCAGGAAGGTAGAGTAATCCAGAGAGGTGATCTGCAACTGCAGGGTACCGTCAGCAATATTTGGCTCTGGTACGTGCTGCAGGATACCATCCATCAGTGGAGTGATATCATCACAGGGAGTTAATGAATCGTTGAACCAGCCATTCTTACCTGAACCATAATAGGTTGGGAAGTTCAGCTGTTCTTCCGTTGCATCCAGGTTGAAGAACAACTCAAATACTGAGTCGTGTACCTCATCAGGACGGCAGTTCGCCTTGTCTACCTTGTTAATAACAACGATAGGCTTCAGGTTAAGCTGCAGCGCTTTTTGCAGCACGAAGCGTGTCTGTGGCATCGGGCCTTCGAAGGCATCCACCAGCAGGATCACACCATCAGCCATTCTCAATACTCGTTCAACCTCGCCACCGAAGTCGGCGTGGCCTGGAGTATCGATCACGTTGATCTTCACCCCTTTGTATTCAACGGAAACGTTTTTACTTAAGATGGTGATTCCACGCTCCCTTTCCAGGTCGTTGTTATCCATGATCAATTCACCTGTTTCCTGGTTGGCCCTGAAAACGTTGGTAGAATGGAGGATCTTATCAACCAGGGTCGTTTTACCGTGGTCTACGTGCGCAATAATTGCTATGTTACGGATATTCATAAATCAAATTAGTTGACTTCGGCTAGCTGGTTCCCAGCCAAAAGAAGGCGCAAAGTTAAAACAAATTGTGGAAAAAGTGGGGAAATCCCTTTAAATAATTGTGATCAATAGGCGTACCCGCACCGGCATTACTTTTGCGCCGTACCCATTATTTAATTCACTCATTAGACGTAACCATGCTCATCAGGTCAATTTTAACAGCGATTCTTCTTAGTGCAGCCATTTTACCGGGCCGTGCACAACAAATTCCGGCTCTGGACGCGGAACTTACCACTTTTCAGTACCCTTATCCGGTACATACTATTTCGCTGCAAATTCAGGGCCAGCAGGTAAGCATGGCATATATGGACCTGCACCCGGCCAGGCCCAACGGCAAAACCATTATACTGTTACATGGCAAGAACTTTCCCGCTGCTTACTGGGACAGTACTGCGGCTGAATTGAGTAAAAGTGGTTTTAGGGTCATCATGCCAGACCAGGTTGGGTTTGGTAAATCATCCAAACCAGCGCACTTACAATATAGTTTCCAGCTGCTGGCACAAAATACCAAGGCCCTGCTGGATAGTCTGCATCTCCGGAAAGTTGCCGTTCTGGGCCACTCTATGGGCGGCATGCTTGCTACGCGCTTTACTTTGATGTACCCGGAAGTCGTTGAAAAACTGATCCTGGAAGATCCCATTGGCCTGGAAGACTGGAAGGTAAAAGTGCCCTACCAGTCGGTGGATAAATGGTACCAGGGTGAACTCGCCCAGAATTTTGAGAAAATAAAAAAATATCAGCTGGACGGATATTATGGAGGACAGTGGAAACCGGCTTATGAGAAATGGGCAGTTGTGCTGGCAGGTTGGGCCAAAGGTCCGGACGCAGCCCGCATTGCCTGGAACAATGCGCTTACCTACGATATGATCTTTACACAACCTGTGTTTTATGAATTTGAGAACATTAAGGCTCCTACCCTGCTTATCATTGGCCTGAAAGACCGAACGGCTTTAGGTAAAGCTAATGCCACTGAAGAAGTAAGAAAGACATTGGGAAACTACCCGGTACTGGGTCCACAGATCAGCCAAAGAATTCCTGACTGTAAACTGGTGACAATTCCCGATGTTGGCCACCTGCCACATATTCAGGCATTCCCCCAGTTTATTCAACCGGTGCTGGCTTTCTTATCAGGTTCATGATACTGTCAAATGATGCCTGGTTGGTAGGATTGTCCAATGCGCCTGCAATATCAATTTTCTCACGGGAGGTAAGGTGAAAACTCAATGCTGCCGCCTTATCTTCTTTCTGGGGTACATATTGTAGAATAATCCTGTGAAATCCTGCCGGGAAATAACCCTCGAGATAACTTAGCTTGTCATCCTGCGAAAAGTCCTGCATTGAGCTCCAATGCTGCTGCATCGTAAACAGCGGATCAAACATCAGGTCTGTCAATACCTTTGTTTTCCGGATAGGCCGGATATCGTTCTTTCTGGTATCTCTGATCTGGATATAGATCACACCACTTGTATTTGCATTGATCCATTCTCTGAATGTATACACATAACGCATGGATACATCCTGTCCGAAGTTATCTCTGATACCCGCATCCATCACGTCTACAATAGGATCACTGGGCAAAAATACATTGGGTAATACATAAGGGAATGTAGCACACATTCTGATTGCACTCGTTACCCTTAACTGCAAAGGGCTCTGTTTTGAAAAATACTGTGCGAAATCTACCCCGTCCACATCCTGCCAGGTTTGTTTTCCTCTCGGGTACGTAGGTGCACAGAGATAACTCACCGGTTGTGGTGATATGATCAATCTTCTGCCATCCGCATTAATGGTTGAGTTCCAGATCAGCATAGGTATTTTCCCTTCCAGTTCCGGTTGTTTGTAGTCACCGATGGTTTTAGCAAGCACATTATCTGTATTTGCATTCAGCTGCATTTCAAAAGCATACCCCCTGTCTTTTGCATAACGATTGTCACCGATCTTAAAGCTCCGCCAGGGAGTAATAAAATCATTCACCGACATCGACGTGAAAATAGAGTTCAGCAAATCCCGGCTGGTACGCTCTGTAAAGCTGCTGTCGTATAGGTTCAGGTGCTTTCCGTTTTCTTTTTCCAGGTATAATTCCCTGAAGTAGGTAGCCCCTATCATTCCTCCCGAAGCACCCGTCATTAATACTGTCTGATTCATAAGCTGACCGCCCATGATCGAGTCCAGCCGCTGCAACACATTCATGCTCCAGGTAGCCGCCCGCAGACCTCCACCACTGAAGTTCAGCACAATCAGCTTAGGGCGCTGGCCGGCAGGAAACTGCGCGCGCCACGCTTTCAATATCCGCAGGGTTTGTTGTTTATCATCAGCCATACGCTTTTCAGAGAAAAACTTCTGCAAAGCCACGGTACTGTATTCAGGTCGTTGATCATGTTGCTTATAGTTTAAGCCATAAGCTTTATTCCGGTTGTCCAGCAGGTCATGTTCTACCATCCAGTTCATGCCTATCATCAGCACCAGCGCAAGAGGGATCGCCCAGCTCTGTAACAGGTATGCATATGCGCCTGCCACCCCGATCAGGAAGGCAAAAAAGATCATCACACTGGCACCTGCAGGGATTCTGAAGAAAGGATAATCCATCATATATGCCAGGACCACCAGGAAAAACAGGGCGCAGACTACAGTGATCATCGCTGCATAGTGATGTTGCTTGAGAATACTGTCCAGATAAACCTTGTTATAATGATCTACATTTCTGGCACGGCGAATTCGCCAGGGAGAGTTAAAATAGTTGGTAACGGGGAGTGCGTTTTCATCCTTTTCCTGGGTAGGCTTCAGCACGAGCCGAAGGAAATTGCGAGGCGTGCCAAACTTTTTCTCCAACCTGCGGCCAATGTTCTTATCGGCGTTGAAAAAGTAAAAGAAAGAGAAAAAAATGACGAACAGGTATCCGCAGATAAAGCCTTCTGTCAGCAGCATAATTTCCGGCACTGTGCTCAGTTGCTGATAACGCTGATATTCCCATGAGCGGATCAGCAAATTGATGATAAATGCAACAGGTACAATGAAGTTGTTGAGGCAATACTTGAAAAATGGCTGCGAGGTAGTAGCCAGAAATTTGAAACGACCGGTATGAAGAATGAAAGTAGTGATGTTCCAGCTCATGGTGAATAAGCCGGTAGACAGCCCCAGTATTGTAGTGCTGTAGAAATTTACGTTCCCCAGGTATTCTGGCGCCAGATACAAAGCGTCCCCGCCGAATACTTTTGCGAATCCCCCATTAATGGTACTAAACAGGATAGCCCAGAAAATAAGCAGCACCTGGTACTTCCTGAAGTGGAGCAACAATAGTTGGATCGGAAAAGAATAGAAAAATTTAACCGGCAGATATTTCACTTTCATCCGTAACGCAATTACAACTAAACTTACGAAAAATTGTAATATGGTTACAAATTAGATGCCGGGTACCTGAAAACATTTGGGGCCTGCCAAAAGCAAGCCCCAAATATTTTATTTTTTACCTCCACTTAAAAAATATGTCCATACCAACACCAGTAGCAGCAACATACCTACTCCCTGATGCAGGATCGCCTGCAAAATAGGAATGTGCGTCTGACTACCCAGCAATGTCAGTACACCAAGTAATACCTGTACCAAAACCAACAATAAAGGCAGGTAACGTATCCTGTGCAACAGGCTGTGCTCCGGTGTTTCAGCAGCCGCCTTCCACCACCAGATCACAACGAGAATTGTAATAATGTAAGCGAGGTTTCTATGCACAAAATGTATCGTCTGTGTATTATGTGTCAGGTCTTCTAAAAAACTTCCCTGCGTGAACATCGTGCCCGGTACGTACACACCGTTAATATCCGGCCATGTATTTGCAGCCAGTGCAGCATGTAATCCAGCCATCAACGCACCAAAGAACAATTGCAGCGACAATAATCCCAGCATCCAGGTATTCAGCTTTCTCAATCCAGGCACTGCCAGTATTTCCTTTACCGGTGTACTCAACTTCAGCGCAAACCACAGCACATATACCAGCAGCGACAATGCGGTCAGAAAGTGAATAGCAAGTCGTATATGGTTGACATACAGGTTCTCTTCATTCAATCCACTCTTCACCATGATCCATCCGATAGCCCCCTGCAATCCGCCTAACATAAACAGGATCACCATCGGGCGTATCATAGAACGGTCTATTCTTTTTTTGATCAGGAAGTATACAAAGCCCACGGCAAATACAACTCCCATTAACCGGGCCCAGTCACGGTGCAGCCACTCCCAGAAATAAATTCCCTTGAAGTCTGACAGGGTGAAATGATTGTTGAGATATTTTGATTGCCCGATCTCTTTGTAATGATCAAATGCCTGCTGCCAGGCCGCTTCATTCATTGGTGGAAAAGCACCCAGGATCGGTTGCCATTCGGTAATAGACAGGCCGGAACCTGTAAGACGGGTCACTCCGCCCAATAATACCTGAATAATAAGCATCCCCACCCCTATGTATAACCAGATCGCTACCGGCCTTTGCTGTTGTGTTGTCAGTCTTTCCATAAATCAAAAAATCGATGGCAAAGTTAGTACTTTGAGATATGACATTCGTAATGCTTTCTTAACATCTCCATAATATTCCCTTAACAACTCCTCCTGATCTTTGCGGCGACAAAAGGGACCCTGAAGAAACATCAAAACACTAAAACAAAACTTTTGTATGAAACACATACAATTTATAGCAGTCATCGCAATTATCCTACTGAACCAGTCCATTGCTGTTGCCCAGGACTTTGCAATGAACAAAGTAAAGCCAACTGCTGCAGCCATTACAGAACCAACTACTTCCGGCAGCTTCAAACTGGACGTAGCACAGGTGACAGGAAGTGATTTGGTATTTCGCGTAACTGTCGAAAATCCAGGCAGCGACAAAATCATCCTGAGTATCAAAGATGCCAACAACACTACTTTGCACCAGGAATCCCTGCCGGTAACACTGGTCTATAAAGCCCGTTTTAACCTCGCAGATCTGCAGGACGGTAATTATACCTTCGAAATCAGAAGAGGTAAGACCCGCCTGGCAGAAAAAATCATCGGTATCAAAACCGAAACAAGCATTAACAGAACTGTTTCTGTCCAATAAAACAAATAGTGACAAAATGAGTGGCTGCAGAGGCATATCTCACTTTGTCACTATTGCCTATTCCTATGAAATAGCATTATCTTCTTTTACTATAAGTCCACGTAGTGCACTTCCTGGTGGAGTGCACTACGTCAGGCACTACTTCCCATTCATAGCTTCGTACAACACTTCCATTATATTCTCTCTTACATGCATGGTGATCAGCTTCTTGTTGTCTCCTCCAGCAGGACAAACCCTGTTGCTCAGGAAAATAAATGTCAGCTTGAATTGAGGATCTACCCAGATACAGGTACCAGTAAAACCGGTATGCCCGAATGTAAGTGAAGATGCACTCTTAGCAGGATATGCTTCGCCATGCTTGCCATTGTTTTTATCAGGTTTGTCAAAACCCAACCCACGACGACTGATATTGCTGTTGTATGCGGTGAATAATTTAATGGTTTCTTCTTTGATAAAACGCCTGCCACCATAAGTTCCCCCATTTAGCAACATCTGCATCAGCACAGCCAGATCTTCTGCATTGGAGAATAAACCAGCATGCCCTGCTACTCCCCCAAACATAGCCGCGCCCGGATCATGTACATCCCCTCTGATCCACTGCATCCTGAACGTGCGCTCACTCTCTGTAGGCGCAATTTGCGACAGCGGGAAACGCTCTCTCGGTTTAAAACCTGTCGTTGTCATACCAAGTGGTTCGTAGAAAGTTTCTCTCACATAGTGATTCAGTTTCTGTCCCGTAATCGCTTCTACTACCTTACCCAGGAAAATGAAATCATTGTCACTGTATACATATCCCTGCTGTGGTTTCAGCGGACTATCCAGGATTTTTTGTAACATAGTATCTACATAACTATCCTTCATGTACAAGTGCTCTGCCACCCGTTTGCAATAAACAGAATCTGCATAGCTGTGAAACAAAGCGGTATCTGGTGCCCCATTCTTCATCAACACACTCTGATAGAAAGGAATAAATGCAACCAGACCTGCCTGGTGCAACAGCACATCCCTGATCTTCAGGTTCGCCTTATTACTTCCTTTCACCCAGGGCAGGTAATCGCCCAATGTACCATCGAGGCTTAGTTTCCCTTCATCATAAAGTTTCATGACAGAGATCGTTGTAGCGCAGACTTTCGTTACAGACGCCAGGTCGTAAATACTGGAATGTGTCACGGGTTCATTAGTGCTGTAATCGTAATGACCGAATGCCTTGTTGTATACAATCTTGCCATCTTTCATCGCCAGCACTTCACATCCCGGTGCAGCACCTTTCGCGATCATATCTGCCACCAGTTTATCAATTTTTGACAATGTTGCGCCATTCATCCCTACTTTGCCCGGCGCTACTTCTTCCAGCGGTTGCAACGCGACTGCCGGTGCCGGTGTAGCCGGTACGATTCCCATTCCATAAGTGAAGTTAGGACATACAGTTACCGGCAGACGGCCTGTTGGGATCAATTGGCCAAACAGCAATTCTGCTGCAGATTTCTGCGTTGCATCATCATCCTCATAAGCTGCTACAATCGTTGGTGCATCGCAGAAGTATTGAATCGCATACGGATTACCAAATACCACAGTAGCAGAAGGCATTTCCTGTTGCAGGCGCTGCACCAGCAACCTTTCTGCTGAACTGATCCCGAAATTGTTTGCAGGCCTGCGTCCATAGTTATGCACACCGATGATCACTGCCTGGAATTCCTTCTTCAATCGGTCTACAACAGGTGCTACCTGCGCTGCTGACTGGCGGGAAGTAAAGATGAAAGTATTGACATCCGGACGGGTAGCTTTAATTGTTTGCAGAAAAACGTTGTTCACATCAGCGCCTACAGCGATCACCGCTACTTTGCCAGGGCTCCGTTGCCTGAAAGGTATCAGCTGGTTATCATTCTTCAGCAGGGTCAGCGACTGACGCCCGATTTCCCGGATCAGCGTATCGGTTACGGCGTTCAGATCGGCTGTAAGATTAGCCGTTTCTACAACCTGTGGTTTGTTCAATCCCAGGTTGTATTTAGCCAACAGCACTTTCTTTACCCTTTCATTTACATCATTCCATGACACCTCTCCGCGGCGGATGGCTCTTTTGATAGCATCTACACTACCTGCCGCAGTAGAAGGCAGCATGAGCATATCATTACCAGCAACAAATGACCTGGCTGCTTCTTCTCCACCGGAGTAGAACTTAGCAATACCTTTCATTTCAAGCGCATCAGTGATTACGATGCCTTTGTACCCCATTTCACCTTTCAGCAGATCAGTCACTGCTTTGTGTGAAATAGAAGTAGGAGTATTAGGTGTACTGTCAATAGCAGGAATGTATAGATGCGCCATCATAATGCTTGTAACACCTGCATCTATCGCCTGCCTGAACGGATATAATTCCAGCGAATCCAGTTGTGCCCTGGATTTGCGGATCACCGGCATATCCAGGTGCGAGTCGGTGTCAGTGTCTCCATGACCCGGGAAATGCTTGGCGACTGCCATCACCCCCTGATCCTGGATACCCTTAATCATCTGCACGCCCATGCGGGCTACCTGATACTTGTCTTGTCCGAATGAACGGTCGTTGATAACAGGGTTGTTCGGATTATTGTTAATATCCATATCCGGGGCATAGTCTACATGTATACCCAGCCTGCGACATTGCTGCCCTAGTACTTTCCCGGCTTTGTAGGCAAGGGTACTATCCTGTGCAGCGCCGATCATAAGATTGCGGGGCAGGCTGATCACACTATCGAGCCGCATACCAAGCCCCCATTCACCATCAATGGCAATCATAAGCGGCGTCTGGGAAATGGATTGGTAATAGTTCGTAAGGTTCGCCTGTCGTACCGGGCCGCCCTGAAAAAAGATCAGGCCACCCACTTTGTTTTCCTTAATGTCTTTGACGATCTTCTTCACATGATCCGGGCCAAGGTTAGAATGTGCCCTGATCATGATAAGCTGAGCAATACGCTCATCGTTGTTAAGCGATTCAAAAACGCTGTCCACCCAATGCGTAGCGGCAGCATCTGCTGTTAATAATCGGGGAACGGGTCCACCTGGGGGCGAAGCTGGCTGTTTGCCCGAGCCTGCTAACATTAATCCGGAGAGTCCTAAAATCAGTAACTGCTTCATAATCTTGCTGCTTGTCAATAAAAAGTTATCATACGGGGAATTATCTCCCAACACCGGGAGGCGCACCCTCATTACATTTCGAGTCCCAATTATTATGCTACCTTACGATTCACGGACGTAAAGCAGCAGTATAAATATTTATATTTACATGAGGAGGTAGGAACAAATGACCTGTAATCCTTAAACATAACAAAATATCTTTCGACTATGACCCTCAAACGACCATTTTTTTATTCTTTACGGAACAATCTGCTTAAAAATAATCCATTATTTCCAGCAAATCATTAAAACATATCTACGAATTTTCTTAAATATTTCATGTTATTCAAGCAATTGTAATTTTAGTTACCTATACATTCAATTGTTTGTTATATTTGCAGTCTTGCTAAAGTTTTTTTAAACACATGGTCAATATTATTCTATTTGGCCCTCCCGGTAGTGGAAAGGGCACACAAAGTGCGAATCTGATTGAGAAATACGGGCTGATTCACCTGTCTACCGGTGATCTGCTGCGTGGAGAGATTGCTGCTCAGACTCCCCTGGGCCTTGAAGCAAAGCGCCTGATGGACCAGGGATTACTGGTGCCGGATGCTGTTGTGATTGGTATGATCAGTTCGAAGCTTGAAGCCAACCCGGAAGCAAGAGGTTTTATTTTTGACGGCTTCCCACGTACGACTGCGCAGGCAGAAGCACTGGACAAACTGCTGGATCTGAAAAAAACCGCTATCTCTAATGTATTGTCCCTCGAAGTACATGAAGATAACCTGGTACAGCGCCTGCTGGCCAGAAAACGCCCGGATGATAATGAGAAAACCATCCGTGAACGTTTCGTGGAATATCACAACAAAACCGCTCCTGTGGCTGATCACTATGCCCGTTTTGGCAAGTTTAAAAAGATAAACGGGGAAGGTACTGTTGATGAAATTTTCGCTCGTTTAAGCAAAGAAATCGACCCGCTGGTAGAAGAAAAAGTATAACCAGCAGGCTGATCTTATCATATTAGACGCAAAGATCGTAAGTAACCATCCATGTAAAGTGGATGAACTTCACGATCTTTGCGTTTTTAAATTTATAAATAAATCGCTCCAAATTGGAAAGAGGCAATTTCGTTGACTATATCAGGATATCCGTCAAATCGGGTAAAGGCGGCGCAGGTAGCGCCCACTTTATGCGTACCAAGTACAACCCCGAAGCCGGCCCCGATGGCGGTGACGGTGGTCGTGGCGGCCATATCATACTCAGAGGCAACTCCCAGTTATGGACCTTGCTACACCTGCGCTGGTACAAGAACGTAGTAGCAGAAGATGGGGGTAACGGACGAGACAATAACAGTACCGGTAAAAATGGCGAAGATATCATTATCGAAGTACCGTTGGGTACCCAGGCCTTCGATGAAGAAACCGGAGACCTGGAAGTAGAGATCCTGAATGACGGAGAAGAAGTGATCTGGATCCCTGGCGGCCAGGGCGGCCGAGGTAACAGCTACTTTAAATCAGCTACTAACCAGGCGCCGGATTATGCTCAACCCGGTATGCCAAGTACCGAAGGCTGGAAAGTACTGGAACTGAAAATGCTGGCAGACGTAGGCCTGGTAGGATTCCCGAATGCGGGCAAATCTACCCTCCTCTCTACCATCACAGCAGCTACACCCAAGATTGCGGATTATGCATTTACCACGCTGACCCCGCAACTGGGCATGGTGCCATATAGAAATGACCGTTCATTCTGTATTGCCGACTTACCAGGTATTATCGAAGGCGCACATGAAGGGAAAGGCTTAGGACACCGGTTCCTGAGACATATTGAAAGAAACCCGGTATTACTATTCCTGATACCAGCAGATAGTGCTGATCACAGGAAAGATTATGAAATCCTGGTGAACGAGCTGGAAATGTACAATCCTGAATTACTGGATAAACAGTTTCTGCTGGCCATCAGTAAGAGCGATATGCTGGACGATGAACTGAAAGAAGCCATCGCCGCAGAATTGCCGGAAGATGTACCACATGTATTCATTTCATCGGTCACCCAACAGGGACTGCCGCAACTGAAAGACATGTTGTGGAATGCGTTGAATGCAACACCCAGAGCATAAAAGACCCTTTCAGGCATAAAAAACCGCGTCTGTCAATAACAGACGCGGTTTTCTATTTTAGCCTGTTTAGTTCTTCAGACCTAAAAAAGCCTGCACAGCTTTGTAATCACTCATATCCAGTGTTTTTGACTGCCTTGCCGCCGTTCCTCCCGGAATCAGCACATAACGATATTGCCACCGGGTATTGCCGCTCCCATCTTTCCAGGTGCTGGCATCACCATTCGAATACAATTCAATTCCTCCTTTAAAGAACGTAGCCGTGATATTCCAGTTCGAATAAATATTCAGATAAGGCAAAGGCGTAACGGCAGACGTAGTGGCAGAACCAAGATTCAGGTATACCTTTATTTCGCCGGTGCTGATCAGCGATTGGTCCAGCTTTGGTACATCCAGGTCCGCATAAAATCCAATCGTATCAATCGTACCGCCGGCGTTATGAATGGTGTCAGCCAGGAATGCTACCGTCAACCAGTCGGAATAGATCACATTTGCAGTACCCGGGTTTCCCTGCGGACCAGCAGGACCCGCCGGACCAGTAGCGCCGGTATCTCCCTGGGGACCCGTCTTGCCCTCCTTACTACAACTAAATAAACAAAAGGCTACAGCCAGGAGTAAAAGGGACACATTAACAGAACTGAAGATTCGTTTCATGTACAGAAATTTTGGTTGTTATAAATTAAAAATGGGGATGCAGGGGTCTGGATTATTACATCAATTCAAATTGGATCATCACGTCAACTAAATATACGAAGAAAAGCTCCGGCTTTTATCACTAAAAATTTTTGTCTTACTTTACAAAAAATTACCCTGTGAAGTACTTAATCCAAGTTTGTCTTAGCGCCGCCTTGTTTTGCGCCTGTAAGTCGTCGACCTCCTCACCTCCGGCCACGGATAGCACCGCTGTAACCGCATCTAAACCAGCTGATGGTTTAACCGGATTATATACGGGTGATTTCGATGGCAAAAAGATCTATATCACGATCAACTATGCAAGAAACAACCATCTCGCAGGTTACGATGTACACCTCGGATTACGCCGTAATGTCAGCGGTAGTTACAAAGTGACCAGTGACGGTATCGACGTGACCCTCAACGAACCCGGCGATCATCCATTTGATGGTAAGTTTACCATCCGCCTCAATGCAGATGGTGAAAAAGGTTCCGGTAAGTGGGTGCCGCTGAATAACTCCCGCCTTACAACCAAATCATTTGACCTGGTAAAGGTGGTTATAACAGGTGATAAGGACAATGGCATCAATGATGATTATCCATTAGGAGGAGAACACCGGGATATTAGCTTTAAAAAAGATGGTAGCGCTATACTGAACTACTATGAGCAAATAAATGATTCCACATTTGGTCAGCAAATGATCACCGTAAGAGGTACCTGGGAGAGAAAAGGAGATTCTATATATGTGACCTGGGAAAAGAAAGATGATATACCTGCTCCTGCGACTCTCTATACGGTCACTTACGAAGGTGAAGATGATAACCGCTTTTTAACCGGCGTTCAAACCGCTGACAGCCTTCGCTACTGGGTAGGACCTTGATACACGCACGACAAATATTGAAAAAAGGGGGTATCGCCTTGTTCGCTGCCGGCATCCTGTTCGCCACCTGGCTGCTCATCAGGCTGAGCATTCCCTATCTTGCCTTTAACAGGTACACCGATTTCCTGATGACCAAGCAACGGGTATATCATATCCGTACCTGGCGAATCAGTTTCTATGTACATGTGCTCATCAGCTTTATCGTAATGCTCACCGGCCTGCTGCAGTTCAGCTGGTATGTGATAAAAAAATATCCCGGCCTGCATCGCAGAGCCGGGACAATATATGCAGGGGTCGTACTATTTTTTAGTGGCCCCAGTGGCCTGGTAATGGCATTCTATGCAAATGGTGGTATGCCTGCGCGTATCAGTTTCATTATCCTTTCCCTCCTATGGCTATATACCACAGCGATGGGTTGGTATTATGCCAGGCAGCACAAATGGATGCTTCATGGAGCCATGATGCTCCGGAGCTACGCCCTCACATTGTCTGCCGTCAGCTTACGCCTGTATGCCTACCTGATAGATGTTCTGAATATTCCTATCCGCCCCCGTACTTCCTATATCCTCATTGCCTGGCTGAGCTGGACGCTGAACCTGATCATTGCAGAACTGATTATCAGGAAACTGGCAAAGACCTACCCTGTCAAAAAGGAACTAACGCATTCCTAATACAACATCCTTCTTCACAAAATGACCATCTTCTTTGATCGCATAAGTATCCTTTCCTAATGGACGCTGGCTCTTAACGGGATTATCCTCGTAACCCTCCTGGTCAGGATCCTTTTCATAAGTCAATTCAAAACTGGAGATCTCAATGTCGTAGTTTGCATTGATGGTCGCCACCTTGAAAGGATCTTTCAGGATCTTCTGACCACCGATCATCAACTTATCAATCAGGATACCTTTTGTATTGAAACTGGCAATATAGTAAACAGGTAGTTTATTGCCCCCCATCTCATCCACGACCCCATAGATAAGGGTGCGATTACTGTCGTTGGATCTCACTAATCCTACCCGGTAATATTCAGCACCTACATCCCTTGAAAATGCATAGTCACGCATCTCCGGTACATAACGCTCGTTGTCGTAAGAAATGATCTTATCCTCTGTCATGTTAGCCGCATACTTCATATCCAGCAACAAGGGAAATTT
The DNA here is from genome assembly GCF_039596155.1 of Chitinophaga sp. Classification (GTDB taxonomy): domain Bacteria; phylum Bacteroidota; class Bacteroidia; order Chitinophagales; family Chitinophagaceae; genus Chitinophaga. The sequence continues at coordinate 140,670 of NZ_JBCNKF010000018.1, read as the reverse complement.
CACCTGTGTAAATTCATGACTGAATACCGCCCATTGCAGCTTATCCGGATCTGTCGAACCAGACATCGCAGTCATGATAATATCATTGAAAGTATATTGATTATCCTCACGAAGATTCGCCAGGTCCTTGTCGTTCCGGATATTCTTCAGGTTGCCATAGCCAAATTCAATAGCAGAAACCAGGTATTGCTTTGCCTTGTCCAGGTCCTTCAATCTCGAATATAAACAGGCTTTGTTGTACAGCAGTTTATTCAGTGGTTTATAATCCAGCACATCAGCAATATCATATGCCTGTAACCCTTCTTCCAGTTCGCCGATATCACCCAGGGCATTCCCCAGTTCGTAATAAGCCTTGGCTTGTGGCTGTGTCAGGATAGATTTCCTGAAGATAGCTACGGCATGAGAGGGATTCTTTTTGTTGCGATAAACATCGATTGCCTGCAGGAACAGTTTATCGGCCTCCTTGTTCTTGCCGGAACTGGCATTCGCTACCATCAGCACGGTATCTTCTGAGTACAGGTTACTTTGTGTGAGCGCAACACCGGATGCTGATCCTTTTTTACTTTCCGAGGGCCCATTACAGGCAAATAGAGTGGCTGTTGTTACAAACAATAACAATTGACGCATACGAGAGTACTTTATGCGCTAAAGATAATGTAAGATTTTTATAATACGATGGGGCCTTAACAGGAGGAAAGATACACCTGCTGTGTAATTAGTCTATAATACTATCTTGTCATCAAATTAATACTAAAAGGTCACCAAAAGGGCACTTCAATATCCAATCGATATAGAGGTGCCCTTTTGGTGACCTTATGGTGCTCTTTTAGTGAACTTATAGCACCAGGGAAGCACTATAGCTAAACTATCTCTTAGAACAATCCTCCCAGCGGGCCCAGCATACCGCCAGCTACGCCCTTCATTTCAGACTCCCAGGTATTTTCGGCCGCTTTCAGCGCGCGGTTCATAGCGGTGATCACCAAATCTTCCAGTTCTTCCTTATTATCTTTTTCTAACAATCGCTCAGCTATTTCCAGACTTTTTACTTCCCTGTTGCCTGTTACTGTCACTTTTACTGCGCCATCTCCCGCTTCACCGTCTACTGTGATCAGGGCCAGGCGTTCTTTACTTTCTTTCAGTTTTTGCTGCGCTTCCTGCAGCTTACCAAACATATCAAACATGGTGGGACTATTTTAGCCCGCGAAGATATTTCACTTTTCTTTATCTTACCATCTTAAATCACCAACATGTTGGAAACCAAAGTATGTATTATCGGCGCCGGTCCTGGCGGTGCTGCAGCAGCACTACAACTTGCACAACTCGGCGTTGAATGTATCGTTGTAGATAAAGCTGTTTTTCCCCGTGATAAGGTTTGTGGTGATGGATTGAGTGGAAAAGTAATCACGGCCCTTAACCGTATCGACCCTGCCATTGCTACCCGCCTTAAAGAGGCTTCTTTCAAAGTGAACAGCTGGGGTGTCACCTTTGTATCCCCCGGCCGTCATAGCCTGGATGTAGGATACAGACCCGATTACAACAGCAAAAACGAAGGTCATAAAGAAACGCCTATCGGCTACGTAGCCAAACGTATGGACTTCGACAACTTTCTTGTAGATGAGATAAAACGTCGCAAAGAAATCAGCTTATACGAAAAAGTAAATGTTGATAAATACGAACTACTGGAGGATGGCTACCTTGTAAGCGGTAACAATGGCGCTTTCCAGGTAAAAGCTCAACTACTTATCATTGCCAATGGCGCTCACTCTTCTTTTACAAAAGAAGTAGCCGGCATCACCATGGAACCCAACCATTATATCGCCGGCATCCGAGCCTATTACAAAAACGTAACTGGCAACAATCCCGACAACTTTATAGAACTGCACTTCCTGAAAAACCTGCTCCCAGGCTACTTCTGGATCTTCCCACTGCCAAACGGCGAAGCCAATGTGGGTGTAGGTATACTCAGTGAAACGGTACGCAAAAAGAAGATCAACCTGAAAAAGGAAATGCTGGATATCATCGCCAGCGATCCTGTATTCAAAGAGCGCTTCAAAGATGCAGAACTGACCAGTAATATCGAAGGGTATGGCCTGCCACTGGGCAGTAAAGTACGTGTGCTACATGGCGAACGCTATATGCTGGTAGGCGATGCGGCTTACCTGATCGATCCATTCACTGGCGAAGGTATCGGCAACGCATTGTACTCCGGCAGAATTGCAGGTTTACAGGCACATGAAGCACTCAAGGCCAACAATTTCTCTACCGCCCAACTGGCGAAATACGATGCAGAAGTATACCGCGTAATGGGGCCAGAACTGAAACTAAGCTATCGCCTGCAAAAGCTCATCCGCTACCCATGGCTGTTTAACACTCTCATGAAGGTAAGCAGCCGGAACAAACAACTGCAGGAACTGCTCTCCTGCATGTTCTACGAGGTAGACCTGCGCAAACGACTTACTAAACCATCCTTTTATTTTAAACTATTGCTTAACAGATAACACGTGAAGAAGTCCATCGTATTGGCTGCACTCTTAATCAGCACTTTTATGTCTACTGCCTTTGCACAACAACCGTTGTATACGCACAACAGTGCAGGCCACCTGGAACTGACGATCGAGGGCGCTGCACACCTGTCTAAATTGCCGCTGAGATGTATGCAGCAGGAATTTCCATACAAAACAGGGGTGGTATTTACCGATACCTCTCTCGTCACCAACCCGAGAAACTATCATCCTGCTTTCTATGGCTGCTTCGATTGGCATAGCAGCGTACATGGACACTGGATGCTGGTAAGATTACTCAAGTCATTCCCTGCCCTGCCGCAGCATGAACAGATCCTGGCTAAACTGCAGCAAAACCTGACTGCCGAACACATTCAGCAGGAACAACAATTGTTTACCAACAAAGAGAATAAAAGTTTTGAACGCATCTATGGCTGGAGCTGGCTGCTTCAACTGCAAAGAGAATTGCTCACCTGGGATTCTCCGGAAGGAAAACAACTGGCGGCCAACGTACAACCACTGGCTACACAGTTTTCGAAAGCCTACATCGACTTTCTTGGAAAACTGATGTATCCCATCCGCGTAGGTGAACATACCAACCTGGCATTCGGTCTTTCGCTGGCATGGGATTACGCTGTCACGGCAAAAGATCAGCCATTGCAGGACGCTATCAGGGCGGCAGCCACGCGCTTCTACCTGGCGGATAAGAATGGCCCTGTCAGCTACGAACCAGGCGGCTATGATTTCCTCTCTCCCTGCCTGGAAGAAGCAGACCTGATGTGGAGAATACTGCCAACGGCACAATACCAGTCATGGATCCAGGAATTCCTGCCGGGACTGTTTACAAAAAAGATCAGCATCTTTAGCCTTGCTCAGGTAAAAGACCGCACAGATGGTAAACTCGTACACCTCGACGGGTTGAACCTGAGCCGTGCCTGGTGCCTGTATGGCATTGCACGACATGCTGGTAAAAACACCGCTGCAATTCAGGCACTTGCCAACCAGCATCTCGAAGCTGCCATACCACATGTAGCCAGCGGCGATTATGCAGGAGAACACTGGCTGGCCTCCTTTGCTGTGTATGCGCTGACCGTGGAGAATAACTAATTTCAATATGCGATTCATTCTGCTGATAATATCCCTGTTCGTACTGCAAGCCAGCCTGAGGGCCCAAAAAAACTTCACAGTATCCCCAACGCCTGACTGGCTGGCCCCCTACAAGCCCGACCTGGGCAAGACACCGGATGCAAGAGAAGTAAGTAATGGCTACTTTTTGCTACTACTCGAAGAACAACACCATGCAGAAAAAAATGCAGTATACAGGCATATTATCAGGCAGATTGTATCGGAGGCCGGTATCCAAAACGGCGCAGAGATCTCTGTAGAATACGACCCCACTTATGAGAAACTCCGTTTTCACCAGCTCATCATTCGCCGCAATGGACAGGTGATCAGTAAGCTGGATCCATCCCGCTTCCGCATTCTGCAAAAAGAAGAAGATCTCTCCCGTTTCATTTACAGCGGCACCTTTACAGCCTACTACATTCTCGAAGATGTGCGCAAAGGTGACCAGATAGAATATGCATATACGCTAGAAGGTGCAAATCCCATTTTTGAAAACAAATACGCCAATACTTTCTACTTCACTTCCTACGACCCCATCGTCAATTATTACAAAGCACTCATCGCAGCACCTGCAAGAAACATACAATTCAAAGCATTTAATGGCGCCCGGCTACCTGTAAAAAGCACCTGGAATGGCATGCAGTTGTACGAATGGAAGATTGCAGATGTAATGCCTGCCGATGAAGATGATAACGCTCCGGAATGGTACACCACGCTGCCCTTTGTACAGGCCAGTGAGTATCATTCATGGTCAGAAATTATTAGCTGGGGAGCAAAGATCAATACCCCGCCGCCACCGGGCGAACGCCTGCAAAAGAAAATTGCTGAATTAAAAAAGCAATCCGGCAATAACAAGGCATTATACCTGCAACATGCGATGCGCTTTGTACAGGACGACATCCGTTATATGGGCATTGAAATGGGAGAATATTCTCATCGTCCTAACAACCCCGACAAAATATTAGATCAACGTTTTGGTGATTGTAAAGACAAATCACTCTTGCTCACCACACTACTACAGGCAGATAGTATCAATGCCAGCATGGCTTATACGAATACTTACCTGAAGGCACATGTATCAGATTACCTGCCTTCTCCCTTCATGTTCAACCACGTGATTGTATATGCAACGCTGGGAGATAGCAGTTACTGGATAGATCCAACTATCAGTTACCAGCGGGGACCATTGAGTCAACACACGGTACCTGATTATCAACAGGCGCTGATTATTAAAATGGGTGGCAGTGATAAACTCACCCGTATTCCGCAAGTGAACAAGGGCACACAGAAGATCAGGGAACATTTCACGCTACCCGATTCCAGGAGCAAGAAAGGAACTCTCACCGTGCGTAGTGAATACACCTTGCGATTTGCCGATCAGCAAAGGGATGTATTTGCCAACAATAGCATGAAAGAACAGGAGAAAACTTATCTCGATTACTACAAAAATATCTATGGAGAACTGCATACTGATTCTTCATTGAAAACGATTGATAATCCTGTTAAGAATCAATTCAGCGTGATCGAAAGCTATATCCTGGATGAACCCTGGAAGAAAGATTCAGAAGAACCCGGCCGGCTGGAGATCTCAGTAACAGCGGGCATCTTACAGGAAGCACTGCCTAAGCTCAGTAAAAAGAAAAATACCAAATCGCAGGCTCCACTGGCACTGCGATATCCATATTCACTGGACTATACTATTGATATGGATATGCCGATAGATTGGTCCCTGAGCGATGAGCCTATCAGGATCAGTAATCCCTATTATACTTTTTCATTTAAGTCTGTCGTGAATGGAAGACACGTTACATTTCATTATACTTTTGAAACCTTTCAGGACAATATTCCCGCTCATTACTTAGCACAATATGAAAGTGACAGGGACAAGATGGATCAGATCATTTCCTTTAGTCTCTTCTGGTCGCCGAACGATCCAGCAGAAATGGCAAACCCCACTGACAATGCGGTGAACTGGGTAACACTGTCACTCGCCATTTTTTTCCTCGCTTACTTCGGACGGCTGGCATGGAAGTATAATCAGTACACCATTTATCCGCTTCAGGATGCCCTTACCCCGGCAGCGTTAAAAGGTATGCTTTACATCATCGCACTCTTTGTATTTGCCACACCATTGATCATGCTAAGCAGCCTTATTAACAGCGGATTTTTCAGTTATAAGGAATGGCTGCTGTTAAGCAAAACAACACACCTCATCAGCAATACATCATTCCTGGAATGCTGGTTTATAATCAGGGTAGTAACCGCCTGTTTCTTCTTTGTATACAGTATCCTGTTGGTTGCACTATTCATCAACCGCAGGGATACATTTCCGAATGCAATGGTATATTATATGCTGGCGGCTGTGGTATTCAACATAATAGATACGGGTATGTCACACTATCTGTACAGAACATACTGGGAGATCGGAGAACTAAAAGGTGTGATATATAGTTTTGTAAAAGGGATTTTGCTTACCCCATACCTGCTGCAATCACAGCAGGTGAAAGATACTTTTATCATGCCACATCGATCGGTAACCGGCAAAGAAAAAGGGTACTGATCCGACGATCAATACCCTTTTTAATGATGTAGCTGGCGCTGTCTTAGAAAGATTCAGAATCGAAGATGATTACCTTTTCCCACAGGTGTTTGCAATTTTCTACGAATGCCAGGTGCACCGGATGTACCTGGTAGGTATCATGACCTGCTTCGTCATTGAACACAGTGAGCAGACAATAGCTATAACTCTTGTCGATCACAGGTCTGTCGGTATTTGCAGGTTTGCCTACATTGAACGTCACGAGGGTTTCCACAGCACTGAGGGATTTCACACCTTCTTCAAATGCTTTGATATCAGCTGCTGAAAGATCTGCTTTCAGATAAAAATTTACAACGTGTACAAACATGTTCAACTTGCATTTTATGTGTTAAAAAGAATAAATTGAATTAACTGATTTCGTTGATATACCGCTTTACACTCCGCAGGTTTACAATATATACCAGTACGATCACCAGTAGCGCGGCTCCTCCTGTTGCAGGACTGATCCATGAAGATACAAACATATTCATGCCGGCGAGTATACCTGCAGCCTTCCATTGCACGATTGTAATTACTACCAGCGAGATGATCGCTGTAAATATATACAAAGGCACGAATTGTCGCATCAGGTATCGTTGCAGTTGCCGTGGAGCAGTACCCAGGGTCACCAGCAGTTGAATTTCCCGTTTGCAGCTGGCGATCACGACCTGTATAAACATGCTGAATACTAACAAAGCAAAGAGCAATAAGATCACTCCAAAGAACCCGATCACGGAAACGATGGTTTGTACAATCACTTTTGTTTTGCTGTACTTGAGTTTATCCTGATTGGTGCTATATCCTTTTTCTTCCAGGTATTTCACTAATACAGGATTGGAAGGATCTTTTGTTTTGATAATTACGCGGCTGGGCGCCGGTGTCAACCCGTTGCCAAATTTCCCATTCGCCCAGTCCATAAAACTACCCGGTACGAGGAAAGAAGAAATTCTGTCTGAAAAACCAACGATCCGGCCTGTAAATTCCTGTGTAAGCAGGCCTTTGGAAATCGTGATTTTCATCGGGAGGGCTTTGATAGTTTCCTGGGAAATTTGCGGTAATCCCTGGCTCAATGCATAGCCAAAATTATATAGATTAAGAAAGTCGTTGGGCAGGATAATAGGAATGGTATTATCGCCTGCCTGCCATTTCCAGTCTTCACTTTTAACATCGATGAAGGTATCGGGTACAGCTTCAAAAAACATTTCGGTATAGAAGTGCAGATCGCCGGGAGCAGCAGCAGTTACTTTATACTGGTTAGCGGTGATGAAGCCAAAGGCAGCGGTGAATGGCTGCTTTTTGATATCGGCAATTTCCTGCGGGGTGAACTCACTTTTCTCCGATTGCCCCATCATATCGTTCGTGATCTTCTTATTGATAACGAGGAAGTCGACGCTTTCATTCTGGTTCTGCTGGTTGTAGAGCAACTGGTCGAAATCCGTATGCATCTGTATAGACAGCAACAGCAGGAACATGGCAATACCCAGGCCGGTAGTAGCCATAAGCAGGCGGCCTTTGCCTATGCCCGTCTGAATGATCTTTTTGAGTAAGCCAAAAAACGATTGCTTCATAGATTGAAATGTGTGTCGTAGGCAAACCTGTTGTCATGGTCCAGGTCTGTTAAAATAAATCCGGCCTTGCGGGCGCGGCATTCTTCTGCGATCAGATCAGCGGCCTTTTGTGCGTTTTCATCGTCCAGGTGGCTGAAAGGTTCATCCATGACGAGCCACTCGAAGGGTTGTACCAGCGCGCGGATGATGGCAATACGCTGCCTTTCACCGTAAGATAGTGTCTTACCACTTTGGTGCATGATGTGAGAAACGTTCAGGCGGGCGGCCATTTCTGTTACCTTTTCGGCAGTACAGTATGGATGGGGGAGCATGACTCTTTTGAGCTCTATATTTTCCTGGGCGGTGAGTTGTTCGAAGATACGCAGGTCCTGGAAAACAACGCTGACCTGTTGCTGGCGCATGCGGGCAATCTGGTCTTTCGTGTAGGTATTCCATGGCTGACCATCTACCAGCACTTTTCCGGTATAATCATTCCTGATATTGTACAGGTAGTGAACCAGGGTCGTCTTTCCAGTGCCGGATGGAGCCTTGATCTTGACAAAACTGCCGGGAGTGAATGTAACAGCCTGGTTCCAGATTTCTGAAGTACGCTGCAGGATTTTGTCCCTGAGAGGAATGGGAACCAGGTTATCTAATTGTAACTGCATGGTTGCGATGCTATTTATTAAATTAAAAGATCATCCAGCTCTTTGGAACGGATGATCTTTTAATTTAAATTATTTACGCCGGATTAATATACTGCGGTAGTATCTGCCTTCTTTTCTTCCTGTACAAATTTGGCAACATTGGTACCAAGATTCACCAGTTGAACAAGGCTGTTTTCATCTTTCTTGAAGTTCAGCACGATTTCAGAATGCTGTGATTTGCCATCAAATGGATGGGTAATAGCAGTAGCATCTTTCAGCAGGTCTTTCACCTGGCCAGCGATAGCTTTACCATTCTGAGGGATCTCTTCGTCAGGAATAGCCGCTGCAATCTTTTCAAAGTTGATATAAGCGCCCATTGGGTTGCCTTTGATCTTGCTAACGAAACTATTGTCGAGACCACCCGCTTTACTTTTTCCACTCAGGTAAGCATCCAGTGTAGGCTGGTCATTTGCCACGGTGATCAGTTTATCGTCGATCGATACTGCGGGCATACCTGGCTGTTGCATCATATCTGCCAGTACATATTTATCACCTTTTTTAGTAATAAATGACTGCAGCGCCGGAATGCCGATCACTTTGTCGAAAGCAGCCTTATCACCCACTTTCATAGCGAATACCCATTTCACGTCTGTCCTGGTCATAGAATCACCTGGCACAATAGTGCTTGGCGCCTTCTTTACACTCAGATCGGAAGCTGCGAAGAACATCTGGCCGTTGAATGCATTCAGGATATCATCCAGGGTCAGGTTCTGATTGCCGGAGTACATACGGAGGCTGATATTAGCCATACCATCCAGACCGGTCGCTTTTACGATATCGCCGATCATGCGGAAGTCGAAACCGTATACCATGTAGCCCAGGATATTGTTAGAAGGATATTGCTCAAGCAGTTTTACATCCGCTTCTGTTTTACCGTATTTTTTGTAGATCTCTGCCAGGTCTTTGCCAGCATAAGATACACCGTCCATTACCACTTTCCCTTTTTCAAAGTTTACGGCACCGGTATAGTAGCTACCCTGCAGCAGCTTCTTCAGGTTAGCGGGGATGGCAGCACCCTGCGAAGCATACATTGGTTCAGGGTTTACATATACGCTCAGGTCAGCGTTATCTTTCAGCAGGTCATGAAAAGCGGAGATATCGGCAGCAGATTCATCTTTCTTCAGGTGGAAGAGGTGATCCGCTTCCGCTACCCAGGTAGCTTCGACGTCTGTGGTCTGGTAACGAACCTGTGTAGCTACGGCGCTGTCTACAGCACTGCTATCGTCTTCATCCTGGTCCATGCCCGGCATACCGCCTGGCATACCACCCGGGAGACCACCGTTCTTCAGTTTGTTGGCGTCTACACCACGCAGGTAAATGACCGTCTCTTTGTTCCAGCCAATTACAGCCTGCTGGTCTGCCTCCCATACATACTGGAAGTCATTTTTCTTTTGCAGGGTGAAGTTTGGCAGGTTCTTTTTCAGGTAAGTTTCGAACTTAGCTGCATCTTTCAGGCCACCTGTAAGGGTCACATAGGACTGCTGGCTACCATTGAATACAACAGATACGAAGAAATTTTCCTGAAGGTCTACACCCGAGTTTTCGGCGTCTTTCCAGGCTTTCATAGCAGGGTTAGCTGTGTCTTTTTCCTGCAGGGCAGAAAACATTTTCTCCATAGTCAGCCCGTTTGTCACCAGTTTATTAGTGATCTGCTTGCTGTTGACGCTCAGTACAACGCCTGCTGTTTTTGGGATATATTTGCTCTGATCAGGTACCTTCGAACATGCAGACAATATAACTGCCGCAGTAACAGCAGTTAACAAAACTTTGGAAAACATTTTTGTCATAAAAAGGGGATCTGAATTTAATAATATAGATATACTGGACGCTAAAGTACTTCGTTTTTCGTTAGTAAAGCTATGAAGGGTTAATATTAAGTTACAGCTTTTCGAGATATGTGGCTGTTTTCAGGGATATCACAATCCATTCATTTATATTGAGTATTATAAAATTGAAAGCTGCAATAGTTTTATACCTTTGTAGCAAGGTTTCCAACTCATGATCACTAAATCCTATTATTGAAACGCTATCATGTACCTGATCCTGTTACAATATATCAGACCTGTCGCTGCCATAGAACACTATATGGAACAGCATCGGGCATTTCTTGACAAGTATTATAAAAGTGGTAAATTTATTTTGGCAGGTCGCAGGAAACCTAAATCCGGGGGCCTGATCATATGTAAAGCATCAAGTCGCAAAGAAGTAGAAGAAATTATGAGCGAAGATCCGCTGGATAAATTCCAGCTGGCGCTATATGAAATTATAGAATTTGAGCCTACATCGTACGTCACCGAGCTGCAGGCTTACCTGTCGTAGAACTGCCAACAAAAAAGACTGACCAAATTCAATTCAGTCAGTCCTTTTCCCTGTTATATAAGTATTTACTGCTTGTCTCCTTCGAAGTCGAGGATGACAGAATTGATGCAATAGCGTAAGCCTGTTGGTGGGGGACCGTCGTCGAATACATGTCCGAGGTGTGCTTTGCAGCGACCGCACATTACTTCAGTCCGGTGCATACCATGTGTATTGTCTGGCGCGTAAATAACACTGCCTTTGGTCACCGGCTCAAAAAAGCTGGGCCAGCCACAGCTACTTTCAAACTTGGCATTGGATACAAACAGTGGGTTCCCGCAGGCGGCACAATAGTAAGTGCCATGGTCTTTTGAATTCCAGTATTTGCCTGTAAATGCCCATTCTGTACCCTTCTCCCGTGCTATGTGATACACCTCAGGAGTAAGACGCTTTTGCCATTCTTCGTTAGTCAGACTCACCTTATTGGTATCCGTCCGGGAATATACATCACTCTTTTTTTCGTCTTCCATATGCAGGTTTTTTCCCTAATCAAATACGTTTTTATACTGCGAGGATCAAAATTATCAGATTCCCTCAGTAGATGGCTGAAAATCACGTCGATTAACGTCTTGTTAACAAGGTGAAAATGTTAATAACATATCCACACTTTCCACAAATCGCTGAAAGCCTTGTCAATACCGGACTTTAGAGAATTGACAAAACGCTAGTCCACATTTTGCCAGCATCTTATCCCCGCCTCCGGAATCAACAGTAAACTTTCCTAACTTTACAGCATAAAGGCACATTATACGTGGCGAACATTATCAATCTATTACCAGACAACATAGCCAATCAAATCGCAGCAGGTGAGGTGATCCAACGGCCAGCTTCAGCAGTAAAAGAACTGATGGAAAATGCGGTGGACGCTGGTGCAACGGAAATTCAACTAATCATCCGGGATGCCGGGAAGGAACTGGTACAGGTAATTGATAACGGTAAGGGAATGAGTGAAGCAGATGCCCGCATGTGTTTCGAGAGGCATGCCACCTCTAAGATCCAAACCATTGAAGACTTGTTCCAGATCCGGACGATGGGCTTCCGGGGCGAAGCACTGGCTTCAATTGCCGCAGTATCACAGGTTGAACTGAAAACCAGGATGCGTGGTACAGACATAGGTACTTATATCGAGATCGACAATAGTGCCGTCAGGAAACAGGAGCCCTGCCAAACGGCGGAGGGGACCTCTATTGCGATGAAGAACCTGTTCTTCAACGTACCAGCCAGACGAAACTTCCTGAAAAGCAATGCCGCTGAGATGAGACACATCGTTGATGAGTTCATCCGGGTAGCCATGGCTTTTCCACAAATCCAGTTCACGCTGCTGAACAATACCCAGCAGCTCTTCTATCTCGAGAAAGGATCCCTGAAACAGCGCGTGATTGCCATCCTCGGCCAGCACTACAATTCAAAGCTGGTAAGCGTGAAGGAAAGTACCGACTATATGGATGTACACGGGTTCGTAGGTAAACCTGATGCTGCCAAGAAGACCAGGGGCGACCAGTTCTTCTTTGTCAACAACCGCTTTATCAAGAGTCCTTATCTGAACCATGCTATCATGACGGCCTATGCCGATATGATTCCGGCAGATAGTTTTCCGTTATACGTGCTGTTTATAGACCTCGACCCGGGGCATGTGGATATCAACGTGCACCCAACCAAACAGGAAATTAAATTCGACGATGAGAAAGTGATGTATGCTTTTGTACAGTCTGCTGTCAAGCATTCACTGGCACAATTCAATGTGATGCCTACCCTCAACTTCGAACTGGACCCGGAAATCCAACACCTGGATGCCGTGAGCCAGCCATTTACTGCCGAACGTCAGGAACAGTCCGCCGCCTCGTCTCTGTACAAAACCTTCACCCAGGCCAACCAGGCACATGTGATCGACAAGAGCAGCAGCAACCTGAAGCACTGGAAAGACCTCTATGATATTGGCAGATCCTCTTCAGATAACACTTCCGCTTACAGAGAAGAACGCGAAGAAACCCTCACACAGCCATTACCAGCTGTGGGCTTTGAAAGCAGGGCCTCCACCGCTTCTGTAATCGACGAACGCTGGCAGGACAATACGATCGATCAGAAAGTACCCGTTCAGGTACATCAGCAGTTCATCCTCTCGCAGATCAAGTCAGGTTTCATCCTGATCGATCAGCAGGCCGCACATGAGCGCATTCTTTACGAACGCTACCTCCGTGCACTGCAGGAAACACCGGTACCGGCACAACAAAGCCTGTTCCCGCAAACCCTGCAACTGCCCCCTGCCGATGCCGCGCTGATCAGCGAAATGATCCCTGACCTGCAGGTACTGGGTTACGATCTGGAACCTTTCGGCAACAATACCTTCGTTGTAAGAGGTACCCCCGCCGATATCCAGAGCGGCAACGAACAAGCCAGCATCGAAGGATTGCTCGAACAGTTCAAACACTTCAGCAGCGAACTCAAGGTGAATAAGCGCGAACAACTGGTGCGGTCTATGGCCAGAAACAATGCCATCCCTTCAGGAAAGTCGCTCACCACCAGAGAAATGCAGAATATTATTGATGAACTTTTTGCCTGCGCAATGCCCAATGCAGCGCCAGGCGGTAAGTACACTTACATATCATTTAAACTAACCGACCTTGCCAAAATGTTCGGTGGTTGATACTAAAAAAGAGGCTGTCAAACCAGAGACAGTCTCTTTTTTAGTATGATAACTGGTACCTATCAACTCGCCGCCGCGATTCCCGGCACCTTCCGATTATCTATGATACCTCCTTTTACATAATAGGAAATACTGGCTTCAACGCCTCGTATAATTTTATATATAGCTCATACGCTTTCTGATAAAGCGCTGCCTTGGCCGGATCCGGTGTTACCATCATTTCTTCCTGAGCTGCCAGGGCAATATCAAGCTGTATCTTATCTGCCGCCAGCAATACGGCTCCCAGTGCAGATGCATCACTCTCCTTTGCCATATACATCGGTTGCTGAAATACGTCAGCAAGCAACTGTACCCACTCCCTGGAGGCCGTAAACCCTCCGCTCACCGAAATCTTTCTTACCTCTCCCGCAGTCTCACCCAAAGCTTTGGTTATACTCAATAAGCCATATGCCATCCCTTCCAGGATCGCCCTCATAAAGTGCCATTGGGTATGCTGCGGCTGCACACCAATAAAAGCACCCTTCGCATGCCCATCCCATACCGGGGCCCGCTCTCCATGCAGATAAGGCAGGCAGATCACCCCTTCGGCACCCGCAGGCGTAGCAAAAGCCTGCTGCAGACCTGCATCTATACTCATTCCTGCTTTCAAAAACTTATCAAGGTACCATTGCAGCAATACACCTCCATTATTAATTGCACCGCCTATTACAAAATGACCCGGCGTCAGCACATAGGTAAACAACCTGTTATGCTCATCCGTCATCGCTGCCGGAATGGTCATTCTCACAGCCCCGCTTGTTCCTATCGTTAACGAAGCATGTCCTGCATCGAGGGCATTGCTGCCTAATTGGGCCAGGCAGCCGTCACTGGCACCGGCTACAAACTTCGTGTCTGCAGGGATATCCAGTTCTGCCGCAATAAGCTGGTTCAATCCTGTAATGATACTATCACTACTTACTGCCGCCGGCAATTGGTCTTCCGTGATGCCGGCCAGTGCCAGGGAATCGGCATTCCAGCGCAGCTCATGTATATTGAATAACCCGGTGGCTGAGGCAATGGAATAGTCTGTGACATACTTACCAAAGAAATGGTAGAAGATGTATTCTTTGATGCCAACGAAGCAGGCTGCCTGCTTGTATAATGCCGGTTCATTTTCCTTCCACCAGATGATTTTACACAAGGGACTCATGGCATGGATAGGCGTACCTGTTTGCTGGTAAATACGGGCTCCCTGTGCTGTACCTCTCAGACGATCTGCAATCGCTTCACTCCTGTTATCAGCCCAGATCACCAAAGGAGTCAGGGCCTCCCCCTGTGCAGACATCATCATCACACTATGCATGGCACTACTGAAAGATACAGCAGCCGGCGGCTCCCTCATTATAGTAGCCACGCTTCGGATTCCATTCTTCACTGCTGTCAGTATGAAAGCAGGATCCTGTTCACTATATCCGGCCTGGGGCTGGTGTATAGTGTATTCCTGCTGGCAGTGTGCTTTCACGCTCCCGTCTTCCTTTACTGCAATCACTTTGACACTGCTGGTTCCTATATCTACTCCAATGATGTATGCCATTGCTATATTTTACCTTCTTTCTTTAAAAATAAATTTATAATTTAAAACCGTATAAGACGCAAAATGCGATCCACGATTATGGTATATAATCAGTCTCAACTAAATAAACATTGTTAATATGGTCCACGAAAAAAACACCCCGGGAAATCAGGTCTCCCGCCGATCGTTCCTGAAAGAAGGCGCGCTTGCAGCAGCCGGATTCATGATCGTGCCACGGCATGTATTAGGCGGAAAAGGGTTCATTGCCCCCAGCGATCGTCTGCGTGTAGCAGGTATCGGTGTTGGCGGTAAAGGGGAAAGCGATCTGGAGGAAATAGCAAAAGGCCCTTCTGATATAGTCTACCTGTGTGATGTAGACACCCGTCGCGCAGCAAATTCTGTAAAACGCTTCCCGAAAGCTAAGTTTTACAAAGACTTCAGGGAAATGCTCGACAAAGAGCACAAGAACATCGATGCCGTGACTGTATCCACACCGGACCACCAGCATGCTGTTGCCGCGATGGCAGCTATGCAGCTGGGTAAACATGTGTATGTACAAAAGCCGCTTACCCACGACATCTATGAAGCCCGCATGCTCTCTGAAGCCGCCAGGAAGTACAAAGTGGTCACCCAGATGGGTAACCAGGGTTCAAGCGGTGATGGTGTTCGCCAACTGCGTGAATGGTACGATGCAGGCACCATTGGCGATGTACACACCGTATATTGCTATACCGACAGACCTGTATGGCCGCAAGGTATTCCATGGTCCAGCATGAAAGCGCCCGTTCCCGCGGAACTGGATTGGGACCTGTGGTTAGGTACGGCTCCATATAAAGATTACATTGATAAACTCGTTCCGTTCAACTGGCGTGGCTGGTGGGATTATGGTACCGGCGCACTCGGTGATATGGGTTGCCACATCATCGAACCACCGTTCCGTACACTGGGCCTGGGTTCCCCAAAATCAGTAGAATGTAGCGTAGGTAGCGTTTATGTAGATGAATTCAAGAGAGGCTATTTCCCTGAAAGTTGCCCTCCATCTTCTCACGTCATCCTGAAATTTGAGGACCATAAAGGCAAGGAAGTAACCCTTCACTGGATGGATGGTGGTATCCAGCCGGAAAGACCTGAAGAACTGGGACCTAACGAAATAATGGGCGACGGTGGTAACGGAGCTATTTTCATTGGTACAAAAGGTAAAATGATGTGCGGTACTTATGGCCGTGATCCTAAATTATTACCTACAAGCCGTACCGAGCAGACAAAAGTACCACAGAAATATGCACGTGTACCTGAAGGCCACTATGTACAATGGGTAAATGCGGCCATTGCCGGTTATAACAGTGATAAGGATAAGGCCATCTCCTCTCCTTTCTCTATTGCAGGCCCATTGACCGAAGCATTGCTGATGGCTAACCTGGCTATCAGAAGCTTTGACATCCGTAAAGAAGAAAATGGTAAAACCTCTTACCCAGGCCGTTATGTAAAACTGCTGTGGGATAACAAAAATATGAAGGTGACCAACTTTGACGAGGCGAATCAGTTCGTGAAGAGAACTTATCGTCAGGGCTGGAGCCTGGGGGTATAAACTATTACACCAGACATTTTTCCCCTTAATGAGGCTGACTTGCTGTTGCGGGTCAGCCTCATGTGTTGTAAACCAGTTATTTATCCTAACTTTATTACAAGAGCTTATCCCGCTTGGTACACTGTCACTATGTACTTATTAAGATTGTCCCCATTACTACTACTGTTGGCAGCAACTGCCTGTAAAAAGATCATTTCCGCCGAAACAATGCATCCCGTTCAGGAAATAACTACTGCTCCCTCCTCTTTTCAGGGCCGGATAATAGACAAATCACGGCAACCACTTTCCAATGCAACCGTGTTCTGTAGTGGTCAAAGCACGACCACTGACGAAGATGGCAACTTTGTATTCTCCAACGTCATGGTCGATACAAATGCTGCGGTGATCTCCATTAAAAAAACAGGCTATCTTGATGGCATACGCACTCTCATGGCACATGCCTACGGACACCAATACCTGGAGATAATGCTGGCTCCCAAAGACCTGACGACATCCTTTTCCGGAACTGCCGTGGGGAATGTTGGGTTTACAGGGGTGAACATCGTCTTCTCTCCGAACCAGATTTATAATTCTGCCAATCAGGTGTATAAAGGTACCGTTTCGGTATCTGTAGATTATATCTATCCCTCAGATCCTACCCTTGCTACCCGCATGGCAGGCGATCTGCGCGGGATTGATAACAACGGTCATCAAGTGGGCCTGATCCCTTATGGACAGGTGGCTGTCGATTTGAAAGATACCAGCAATGTGGCGCTTCATCCGGATGGTGAGCACCTTGTGAATATCACCATGAACATCCCCGGAGCCTACCGGGCCAGCGCTCCGGCACAAATTGGCCTCTACTATCTGGATACCATCAGCGGCTACTGGAAACAGGAAACCCTGGGGTATAAACAAGGGACCAACTATACCGGCAATATCAGGCAGGGTACCCGCTGGCTGTTTGCCACAACCTATGCACAGGTCACACTGGATGCTAATATCTTCCAGGAGTCTGGTGTACCAGTGGCAAACCTGCTCACCACTATTGCTACCAAAATCGATTTCATCCCTTCCTTCACTTATACCAATGCAGCTGGCCACCTGACAGGAAACGTAGCCGCTAACCAACCACTGATTCTTACACTTACCGACCAATGCGGTCATCTCGTATTTCAGAAAGAACTGGGCCCCTATACCGCAAATAGCATCATTGACACCCTCAAAACCGACAATCTTACCCTTTGTAATCCATAAGAAAATCTGTAGGACTCCCAATTACGTTTATTGATATACTATCCTCTGAAACCGATTGCCAACTTTAAAAGAGTGATAAGACTATGCCATACTTTAAGCGGGTTTTTGCACCCGTTATCCTCGTACTGTGCCTGGCGACTGCCTGTAAAAAAGAATATAGTTATGAAGGAATGCCTGAAATACCGAAGGCAGATACCGTCAAGACCCCGGAAGTTGTATATGACTATGCGCCATATACGAAGGGCTCTACATATAACTATATGTACAAAACACAAACTGCTACCTATTATTATACCGTGACAGTCACGGGCGATACGGTATTGCAGGGTAATACCTACGCCGTTCTATCCGATGGCTATAACCTGCAATTCATTCGCTACAATAAGGGAGGGTACTACCTGTTTGAGCCAGCCTATACTTCATCTACCTCTTATCATCCTGCTGCTGTAAGACCATTTCTGTACGATAATTATGCACTGAACGCACATTGGTCTGATACCATCAAAGCCACCACCTTCCACGGTGATCCGGAAACAGCTTTGCTGGATTATCACATCATTCAGAAAGGAACTCCGAAGACAGTAATGGGCAAGACGTATTCACGGGTAATTGGTGTAAAACAGGATGGGTATATCATTGCCGGCGGCCAGGCCAATAGCATTGGTACGATCGCCAATTACTTCTATGCCGACAGCACCGGGTTTATCGAAAAAGATTCTCCGACCGATACGATCGTTCTGCTGAGTTACGATCGTAAAAACTAATAGTTTTCGTACACCTGTGTCAGGAAATGCTCGACCTCCCTCCGGACGGTAGAAGCGCTGTTGTTGTGATTATTCACAAGCACACTAAATACCAGTGTCTTATTTTTCTTAGTGACAAGGTATCCGCTCAGGGCTACTACGCCAGTGAGCGTACCGGTTTTGGCATGTACAAACTGCTCTTTGTAATAATTCTTTAAAGTCCCCTTGCCGCCTGTGGCAAACAGGCTATAGAGTCGTGATGTAGGGTACGTTTTGTACATGTTAGCGAGTACATACACAAAGTCTCTGGGTGAGAAAAGATTGTACCTTGATAAACCGCTACCATCTGCCCAGTTAGGCGTATCCGGCAGCTCTTTCAGATAATGATCCAGCATATAACTGATCATGTGTTGTGTACTGATGGTATCAAAAAGTTGATTGGCACACATCATCAACGTTTGCTCTGCAAAGAAATTATCACTTCTGTGCATCATAGGCAGGAAGAGCGAATCGGATGGAATGCCTTTCATGAGTTGTAGTCCGGCAGGTACCTGCCGTGCAATATATACAGGTTTGTGCAGGGTGTCCTGCAGGCGTAAAGCCAGGTCTTCCAGCCCACCTGTGATAAAAGGAACTTCCTCTTCTTCCGGTTTATATATAGTGCTGTTATAGCCCATGGAGAAACGGTTGTTCCGCTCATCTCTCTTTACCTCCAGCGATGTGAGTTGGTTATCCTTATTTGTAGTCAGTTCATAGAGCTTGGGAACAATGTATAGGCTATCCCCGTGATGACGCACCCTTGCTACATTGCCATACATCGGCCATTCATTCAGCTCTGACTGGTAGTAATCTGCATAGTCATTCCATGACCAGCCATAACCAAAGCGTGCATTTTCATTTTTGGCGGGAACGATCTCTATTTTCTTATTCGTTTGTTGCAGCAACCGGAAAGCGGGTTGCAGGGTGTAATCCGGATGCAGGAAAGCCGGATCTGCCGTACCCTGTACATACAATACAGAATCCGTATCCAGGTACCTGAGTGCAGGGAGAGAGTCGCCCAGCAGCAACATACCTGTGTATAATGAGAATATCTTAGTGTTGGAGGCAGGTGTAAAGTAATGATCTTCCTGGTAGTTGTACCAGTATTTATTGGTAGCCGGTTCGTATATGCAAATGCCAACATGCGCCTGTTTCAGGGCTTTGCTGGCAAGTAATTCTTTTTCTGACCAGGTTTTAATTTTAGTATTCTGTGAAAACAAGGGTTGTTGCAATAGGAACAACAACATGACAACAAGTAAGATTCTGCAATTCCTCATACTCCAATATAATAAATAGAGGTTGTATCTACAGCAATTTTATCCGGTTTAACCCGGACATCCTCTCCATATAGGTAAGGCTCAATTAACTATGATACAACCTCTATACAAAATTTAAACGTATCTGGTAGTACCTGGTTTTGCTACGGGATAGTTGCCGTCCGCATCAGGTAAGATCTGTGGCTTCGCATCAAAGGCGTAGGTAGCTGGTTGTAAATTTAAATCCAGCTTCAATGCCTGATCAAATGGAATAATCTGCCCTGAATAGGTAGCCAGGCGGCCGATGATAGCAGTGAGCGTGGTCTTTGCTGCCCGCTCTGCATCATGGTATTTGTACTCCCCTTTTGCTACTGCGGCAAACAGTTCGTCATGTTCTGACTGGTATGGCTGGTTCTCCTGTTTCTTATCAAACTGGTACAATACTTTCCCTTTGTGATCCTGTATCACAGCCCGGTCACAGATGATGCGGCCTTTGGTACCTATCAGTTCTTCGTCTACACGGCTCGCACTATCCTTCCAGTGACGACACTGGCTGTTCATTGCTACACCATTGGCAAAGCGATATTCCACGGCATGGTGATCATATATTTCCCCATACTCCTTGCCGGTGCGGACCTGGCGTCCGCCCATCCCCACGGCTGTCACCGGATATTCATTCATGAACCAGTTGCCCACATCGATATTATGAATGTGCTGCTCTACGATATGATCCCCACAAAGCCAGTTGAAATAATACCAGTTGCGCATCTGGTATTCCATTTCCGTATATTCTGGTTTACGGGGTCTTACCCACAGTGCACCCTGGTTCCACCATACATTTATGGAAGTAATATCCCCGATAATGCCATCCTCTGCGCGCTTGAATAATTCCCGGTAAGAGTTCTGATAGCGACGTTGTAAACCCACTACAACGTTCAGCTTTTTTGCCTTTGCCGTTTCTGCAGCAGCCAGTACTCTTCTGATGCCGGCAGGATCAGTGGCCACTGGCTTCTCCATGAAAATATGTTTCCCCTGTCTGACCGCTTCTTCAAAGTGAATAGGTCTGAAACCCGGAGGAGTAGCCAGTATTACCACATCTGCGAGTGGAATGGCTTTCATATAAGCATCGAAGCCTACGAATTTATGTTCCTCTTTTACATTCAGGCGACCTGGCTGATCCCCTACTTCGCCTTTTATATTCTCATAACTTTCTTTCAGGCGGTCAGCAAAGGCGTCGGCCATTGCTACCAGCTGAACATTCTGTTTTGTGCTCAGGGCTTGTACAGCAGCCCCGGTACCACGGCCACCACAGCCAATCACAGCGATCTTAATGACGTCATTGCTGCCAGAGAAAAAATTGGCCTGACTGATCAAAGGCAGGGTTAATAACCCTCCTGCCAGCAGCGAGGTTTGTTTTACGAAGTCACGACGACCTGAGTGGAATTCTTTTTTTTGCATGATAGTAAGTTTATTTAACGAGTTATCTGGAACCGATATATTTATCCAGCACGTCAGCAAAGAACTGTTCGGCTTCTTCTTTTGTTGGTTGCTTTACAGGACGGATGATGCGGAAACCGATAAAAGGTGCATCGGCATTCCACCACTTGCTCTTAGGTATCTGCGGATCACGTCTGTTCCAGTCCGGATCAGATTTCAGGCGGGCCGCACTGCGCAGGTGTGTCGCATCGTCCAGATAGTTTCCTCCCTTGATGCTACGAGGTGTTTTGGAAGTAGGCTGCTTCCAGGGGTCTGTATCTGGTGCCTGTTCTAAATAATGTACATCATACTGGTCAAGGGTCCATTCAGCTACGTTACCCAGCATATCGTACAATCCCCAGGCATTGGGTTGCAACTCCCCTACTTTATGGTATTTACCGCCACTGTTGCCGGCATACCATGCATATTGTTTCAGGGTAGCACTGTCCTTGCCGAAAGGATAGGCCGTTGCCGCCCCGGCACGGCAGGCATACTCCCACTCTGCTTCTGTAGGCAGGCGATAGAAGATCCCTGTTTTTGCATACAGCCAGCGGCAATAACTCAGGGCGCCGTACTGACTCATACTATTAGCGGGGAAGCCCCCCTGTTTCCCCATTCCAAGGGTCAGATCAATGTAGGGCGGACTGGGGCGGGTCATGCCATCCGGAATAGGTGTTTTGTCTTTTTCAGCATCTGCATACACATCGTATTCATCGAAGGTCACCTCATGTGCGCTCATCCAGAATGCCCCGATTTTGACCTGTTGACGAGGTCCTTCATCTTCCTTTCGCCCCTTCTCCGTGACCGGGCTTCCCCAGTTAAAAGTACCAGCGGGAACAGGTACCATCCTGAAGGAAACGGTAGTACCAGGAAGGGTCGCCGTATAGGGCTGGTTGGGAGGACTATTGTCCTGGCCG
This sequence comes from Chitinophaga sp., assembly GCF_039596155.1. GTDB lineage: Bacteria > Bacteroidota > Bacteroidia > Chitinophagales > Chitinophagaceae > Chitinophaga. The sequence continues at coordinate 118,406 of NZ_JBCNKF010000018.1, read as the reverse complement.
GATACACTTTGGGTGATCATACAGCCTAGCGACAGTACAAGCAATTTGTTTTTCATAACACTGATTTAAATAATCGGTAGTGAATTTATTAAATCGATTGCGGTAAAGCAATGTTTTTTATACATTTAGTACTCTCATGCAATAAATATAACGTTATGGAAAGAAGAAAATTCTTGCAACAGGGCACACTGGCAGGTCTGTCAACCCTTGCATTCAGCGCTGCTACTGCTGCAGCTCATCCCTCGGCAACAGCGCTACCAGCTGTAGGAAAACCATTTAACCTGAACTATGCCCCCCATGATGGCATGTTTAAGAACAGTGCAGGCAATAATGTACTGGACCAGATTCAGTTTATGTACGATCAGGGATTCCGGTCCTTTGAAGACAATGGCCTCATGAACCGGGACGTTGCCGAACAGGAAAAGATTGGCAACCTGCTGGCAAAACTGGGCATGCAAATGGGCGTTTTTGTGATAGACGGTGGCGACAACTGGAAGACTTCTCTCACCACCGGCAAACAGGAGTTCAAAGATACCTTCGTGAAAATATGCCGTAAGGCACTTGAAACTGCAAAACGGGTGAATGCCAAATGGGCAACCTTTGTACCCGGCTACTTTGAGCGCAACCTCCCAATGGGTGTGCAGACCGCCAATGTGATCGAAGCACTGCGACTGGGCACCGCCATCCTGGAACCACAGGGCCTGGTAATGGTACTGGAGCCCCTGAGCGACAATGCAGACCTCTTTCTCCGTACCGCTGAACAAAGCTATATGGTGTGTAAAGCAGTAAACAGCCCCAGTTGTAAAATACTCTACGATATCTACCATATGCAGCGCAACACGGGCAACCTGATACCTACAATGGACCTGTGCTGGGACGAAATTGCCTACATCCAGATCGGAGATAACCCCGGCAGAAAAGAACCTACTACCGGAGAGATCAACTACAAGAACATTTTCAAACATTTACATAACAAAGGATACAAAGGAGTACTGGGGATGGAACACGGAAATGCCAACCCGGGAAAAGAAGGTGAGGTAGCACTGATAAAGGCTTACAGGGAAAGCGATGCATTTCTGTAATTTCAGTACCTTTCATTCAAATTTCTCTGTATGAATTTCCTGATCCGCCTGTTAATAAGCGCCCTGGCAGCCCTCATTACTGCTAAGGTGTTACCTGGTGTGCATATTAACAGCTTCACGACTGCCATCGTTCTGGCTATTGTATTAGCAATACTGAACCTGCTGGTGAAACCCATTTTAATACTGCTCACATTACCTGTAACCGTATTGACACTGGGATTATTCCTGCTGGTCATCAATGCGCTGATCATTATGATCGCCAGTTCACTGGTACGTGGTTTCAAGGTGGACGGATTTATCTGGGCACTGCTGTTCAGCCTTGTGCTGACAGTTGTTACCGGCATTATGAATAGCCTGGCAGGCACCGGGAACGATGACTGATGTACTTCGACCGCACACATATCAGTGACGACCAATTGCGGGGTTTTTACAAAGCCCTGTTATACCCCCGGCTGGTGGAGGAGAAAATGTTATTGCTGCTAAGGCAGGGAAAGGTCAGCAAATGGTTCTCTGGTATCGGACAGGAAGCCATTGCCGTAGGTGCCACGCTTGCCCTGGACGACGATGAATGGATATTGCCATTACATCGCAACCTTGGTGTGTTCACAACGAGGCAGATGCCACTGCAACAATTGTTTCATCAATGGCAGGGTAGTCCGCTGGGATATAGTAAAGGCAGGGAAAGATCTTTTCATTTTGGAAGCAGGGAGCACCACATATTTGGAATGATCTCTCACCTGGGACCACAGTTGTCGGTGGCAGACGGCATTGCACTGGCTCTTCAACTGGAGGGTGAGGGCAAAGTAGCCCTGGCCTTCACAGGAGAAGGTGGCACCAGCGAAGGTGAATTTCACGAAGCACTGAACGTGGCCGCTGTGTGGAACCTACCTGTGATCTTCCTGATAGAGAATAATGGTTATGGCCTAAGTACCCCGATAGCAGAGCAATATCGCTGTAATCAGTTAACTGATCGCGCAATTGGATATGGCATCCGTGGTATGCGCATTGACGGGAATAATATCTTAGAAGTCTACCATGCGGTGCAGGAAGCTAAGCGACATGCCCTGCAGGAAGGACAACCTGTATTGATAGAGGCCATTACCTTTAGAATGCGGGGCCATGAAGAGGCCAGTGGCACAAAGTATGTACCCCCTGCCCTGCTGGAATACTGGGCACAGCGGGATCCGATCTTACATTTTGAACAATTCTTACAGTATCTGAACCTGGCAGATGACTCCATCAGGGAATCCTTGAAACAGGAAATCGATCATGATATACAGGCAGCATTGCACGAACCGGTGTATGCTTTCAATATAAATGAGGAGCTGGCCGATATCTATGCGCCAGCACCGCCACCGATCGCCCCTACAGGTGCAGTTTCGGAAAAACGGTTCATCAATGCAATTGCCGATGCCCTGCGTCAGGCCATGGAACTACACCCGGATCTCATATTGATGGGGCAGGATATAGCGGAGTATGGTGGTGCATTTAAAATCACGGAAGGATTAGTCACTCAATTCGGGAAAGAAAGGGTGCGCAACACTCCTCTCTGCGAAAGTGCCATCATCGGTGCCGGACTGGGTTTATCCGTGATGGGATACAGGAGCATGGTAGAGATGCAGTTTGCCGACTTTGTATCCTGCGGGTTTAACCAGATTGTAAACAATCTGGCTAAAATCCACTACCGTTGGGGCCAAAATGCAAATGTAGTAGTACGATTACCGGCTGGTGCAGGTGTAGGAGCAGGTCCCTTTCATTCCCAGAGCAATGAAGCATGGTTTACCCATACTCCCGGACTGAAAGTGGTGTATCCCGCTACCCCTGAAGATGCAAAAGGGTTATTGCTGGCTGCGCTGGCAGATCCCAACCCGGTATTATTCTTTGAACACAAGGCTTTATACAGAAGTGTCAGCGGCCCCGTGCCGGACACGCCTTATACCATAGAAATAGGAAAAGCGAAGGTGGTACAGGAAGGTGATGACCTTAGTATCATCACCTATGGCGCAGGTGTACATTGGGCACTGGAATATGCGAGGCAGCAGGCGGACATGTCTATCCATATCCTGGATCTGAGATCGCTGCAACCACTGGATTACACGGCCATACAGGCAACCGTGGCGGCCACCGGAAAGGTATTAATCTTACATGAAGCTACCCTTACAGGAGGATTTGGAGGAGAAATCGCTGCGTGGATAGCGGAACATTGTTTCCGCCAACTGGATGCGCCGGTGATGCGTTGCGCTTCTCTCGATACCCCGGTACCATTTGCCGGGGAGCTGGAAGCCCACTTCCTTGCAAAATCACGGCTACATGCATGTGTACAGGCATTAATTCAATATTAGCCTGACAGGCCGGGAACTTCCAGGCAGAGGTATAAGTGCCTTTTCTGCGTTATTTACTGCTGTCAGGAAGTAACGGAAATTTTCCTCCTTTTTATAAATTGAATGTGCTAACTTGCACCCCGGATCATTAAACGAATTTTTTATGTTGCTTGCCGTAGTTAATAACGTAGAGACCACAGATTTTTTCAGAGCAGGAGATGCATTTGCTCATTACGCTACTTACCTTGTAATCGCTTTATTTGCTGCAATGTTCCTGTTCGCTGCGTTCAAATACGTAAAACGCTAATAATCAACTTCTTCATGATATTAAAGAGCTGTCTTAAATAATTAAGACGGCTTTTTTATTGCCCTTCACTACCTTTGCAGCATGGATCAGTCGCACGGGAGGATCTATTCCTTCCACTTTATTATGCTATGCCTTAGCAATGCACTGTTTTCCGCCAGCTACAACATGATGCTACCAGACTTGCCTGCTTACCTCAGCAGCATGGGCGGCGAACAATATAAAGGCTATATTCTTGCTTTGTTTACACTCATGGCCGGGCTATCACGTCCCTTTAGCGGTAAACTTACAGACACCATTGGCCGCGTTCCGGTAATGATTTTTGGCGCTGTCATCTGCGTGATCTGCAGCCTGCTTTATCCCCTGGTCAGCACCGTAGCTGCCTTTTTACTACTCCGTTTCTTTCATGGTTTCTCCACAGGTTTCAAACCTACCGGCACAGCTGCCTATGTAGCCGACATCGTACCTACTACCCGCAGGGCAGAAGCCATGGGCATGGTAGGACTGTTCAGCACCATCGGTTTGGCACTGGGGCCTGCTATCGGAGGATATGTCACATCTATCTGGGATATACACGTGATGTTCCAGCTGTCAGCTGTGTTTGCCCTTCTTTCAGTAGTCATTCTGGTCGGGGGTATGAAAGAGACGCTGCCGAATAAGCAACGCTTCAGCTTCTCTGCTCTCCGGATCTCTAAATCAGAAATATTTGAGCCACTGGTACTCGCACCCGTGATCGTTACCTTCATTACATATTATAGCTATGGGGTGTTGTTCACTATCATCCCGGATTTCAGCAATTATGTAGGGCTGCCGCCAGCGAGCAAGGGCCTGTTCTATACCTTCTTTACTGCCAGTTCAATCAGTATACGGTTGTTGGCGGGTAAGGTTTCTGACCGCTACGGCAGGCTGCCTGTACTGAAGATCGCCACTGTGCTCATGGCTATCGGGGTCTTCACACTGGGAGTAGCCCATACACCCGCCCTGATGCTCACAGCTGCTGTAATCTATGGAGTATCCGTAGGTTTGAACTCTCCTGCTGTCACCGCCTGGACAATTGACCTGGGCAGACCTGAACACAAAGGAAGGGCACTGGCCTCTATGTACATAGCACAGGAAGCAGGAATTGGGATAGGCGCTTATCTCTCTGCATTTGTATATCACAATGATCCCCGGTTTTTCCCTGTCACTTTCTACTCTACCGCAATTGTGACACTGGCCGCTACGGTCTATTTAATTTTTATCTACCAGAACCGCTGCATGAGAACCGTGAAACAATTCGTATTTTCACCCGGCAAATGGTTTCAACGATAATTCATGCTTAGTAAAATAAAAATCCCGGTCGCCTCGCAGCACCGGGATTTCTCTTTTAATATCTGTTCTGATTACAGTCTTTCGTAGAGTGCTCTCAGTCTTTCTCTTGTCATCTTCTCTTTCCAGTCCTTGCCCAAAGCATTTTCCCACAGCGGAGCCATGCCCAGGGATACATCGATCATGATGTTGAATTGCTCATCTGTCAGTCCTTTGGTAATACCCTGTGGAATGTCGATGTTGTGCTTCTTCACCATTTCTTTGAATTCAACTACGCCTTCAGGGTAGAACTCTTCCAGCTTGTCGAACACGATGCAGTTACCAATACCATGTTTGGTGCCCAGCAGGTAAGCCAGACCATAGCTCACAGCATGTGCAACACCTACCTGAGAATAAGCGATGCTCATACCACCGGCATAAGAGGCCATCATCAGTTTCTCATCAGCATCATCATCCCACTGTTCTTTCTGCAGGAATACCTCCTGGCACAGGCGCAGGGATTCTTCACCATAAGAGCGGCTGAAAGCATTCAGATATGTACCGGTCAGGGATTCAATACAGTGGATATAGCAATCCATTGCTGTATAGAACATCTGGTTTTTAGGTACCCCCCTGATTAATTCAGGATCCAGTACAATCTGGTCGAAGGGGGTAAAGTCAGAATTCATACCTAGTTTGCGGGTAGGTCCGGTCAGTACACAGGTACGGCTTACTTCAGCACCGGTACCGGAGATGGTAGGGATTCCTGCCTTATATACACCGGGGAATTTCACCAGGTCCCAACCCTGGTAGTCAGCAGAAGAACCAGGGTTCTTCATCATGAGGGATACAGCTTTGGCCATGTCCATTACAGAACCGCCGCCGATACCGATGATACCGCTTACCTCACCAAATTCAGCTTTCAGGTCATCTCTGACCTTGTCTACATATTTGGTTTTAGGTTCGTCAGTTACATCTATATATATGATCTTGTCCTTGCCTCTAACCGGGATGCGCTTTGCAAAGGCATCATTTCCCTGAAAGAAATGGTCCACAAAGAATATCATTGGAGCATCGCCCTTACGGTTGGGAGCCAATATTTCATCCAGTTGGTCAAAACATCCGCGGCCATATACCACGTAGTCAACCATCTTAAAGTTCCTGAATTTCATCTCGAACAGTTAATATTGTTACAATAATTTTTCTGCTTTCACCAGGTCTTCCGGTGTATCGATTTCCACACCCATGTACTCAGTTACCACCATTTTCATGGAAATACCGTTTTCCAGGTAGCGCAGGCATTCTATTTTTTCAGCGGCTTCCAGCGGGCTTACCGGCATTGTGGTAAAGTCCAGCAGGGTTTTGCGGCGGAAGGCATAGATACCGATGTGCTCATAATAAACAGATTTCACCTGTTTATCGCGGGGATAAGGGATGACGGAACGGGAGAAGAAAAGTGCGTTGAACTGTTTATCCACGGCCACCTTCACATAGTTAGGGTCTTCGATGGATGTCCAGTCTTTCAGTTCCTGCATCAGGGATGCGACCTGTACCTGCTGCCCGGCTTCGCCTTCAAATACCTGGAGGAGTTTTTCCAGCGGTTCTTTCTGGGTGAAAGGTTCGTCTCCCTGTACATTCACGATGATCTCCACATCTTCCCTATCGGCAATGGCTTCGGCAATACGGTCGGTACCACATTCATGTTCCTTTTGGCTCATGACAGCTTTCCCTCCATTGCTAATGATCTCCTGATAAATAATATCGGAATCAGTTACGACCATTACCTCGTCGAAAACGCCGGTTTTCACGGTACTTTCGTAAGTGCGGAGAATTACAGATTTTCCACCCAGGCTGGCCATCAGCTTACCCGGAAATCGGGTAGCGCCATAGCGGGCAGGTATTAAGGCTACTTTTTTCATTAGAGGGCACTTTTTACTGCATTTACCAGTTTCTCAGCACGTTCAGCTACCTCAGCATCACTCCAGCCTAAGTTGATAGGCGTACAGATGCAGCGGCTCATGATGGCGTCGGAAACAGGGAATTGTTTCACCTTATACAGTTCCATAGCCTGTTGTAGCCCTGGCGCAAAACGGCTTAACACCGTGCTTTGCTTAAAGTGTTCCCAGTTGCGGATATAATGCCAGTTGTTGTCATACCAGTAGAACGCAGGCAAACCGGCAGCTTTCATAGCAGCAGCGGCAGCTCTTGCCTGAGATTCTTCAGGCAGGAAGAAGCCCAGGAAGGTAGCACTATCACCTGCTTCATCAGGCAGACGGCGGAAAGTTACCTGAGGAATAGCAGACAGTGCATCCTTAAAGATCTTCTTGGTTTTGCGCTGGATGCTAAGGAAAGTATCCAGTTTTCTAACCTGTGCAAGGCCTACAGCAGCATGCAATTCAGAAATACGGAAATTATACCCGATAAATGGGTGCAGGTCCGCACCACGATCTACGCCCAGGTGGTCGTGGCCATGGTCAGAAAAACCGTCTGCTTTTACATAAATATCCTTGTCGTTGGTAACGATGGCACCCCCTTCAGCACAGGTGATGGTCTTTACGAAGTCGAAGGAGAAGGCGCCGGCGTGGCCGATAGTACCAACCGCTTTACCTTTATAAGTTGCGCCAAACGATTGACAGGCGTCTTCCAGTAAGATCAGATTATGTTTGTCACAGATGGCTTTCAGTGCATCCAGGTCAGCCATGGAACCACACATATGCACAGGCATTACAGCCTTGGTACGTGGGGTGATTGCTGCCTCAACCGCTTTAGGGTCCAGGGTCAGGGTATCGTCTACGTCTACCAGCACCGGGGTGGCGCCAACCGAGAAAATACACTCAAAACTTGCCACAAATGTGAAGGTCGGCATGATCACTTCATCTCCTGCACCTATACCCAGCGCCTGCATTGCTACAGTGAGGGCTGCCGTACCGCTGGATACGATCTGAGTGTATCCAACATTCAGTTTTTCGGAGATGGCCTGTTCCAGCTCCTTTGCTTTCCAGATGCCTTTGCGTGGGCCATCAAACCCATAGCGCATAAAGATGCCGGTTTCCAGCACGTCATTTACTTCTTTGCGTTCTTCCGGTCCAAAAAATTCATATCCGGGCATAAGTTGTTGATTTTTTGCAAAGGTAGTATAATCAAGTACTCGGCCCTCGGAAAAACTGTTTATCTTTTACTAAAAATTAACATGCGTTTTATCCTGTATCTTATCCTGTTGACAACGCCTTCTCTGGCAACCTGGGCACAAACTCCGGAGAGCGAGATCCGTCAGCTGATGGCGGAGCAAACCAGCACCTGGAACCGGGGAAATATAGAGGGCTTTATGCAAACGTACTGGCAGTCAGATTCTTTGGTATTTGTTGGCAGCCACGGCCCCACGTATGGCTGGAAAGCCACCCTGGAAAAATATAGGCAATCTTATCCGGACACGGCCGCAATGGGAAAGCTGGACTTTAACATTCTGGAAATCAGGCCCCTGGCAAAAGACCTTTGTTTTGTAGTGGGTAAATGGCATTTACAGCGAAGTGCAGGTGACCTTCAGGGAGCATATACCTTATTAATCAAGAGGATCAAAGGCCATTGGAAAATTATAGCCGATCATAGTAGTTAGGAATGGCTAAAAAAAAAAACCATCCCATGAATGGGACGGCCTGCTATACACCACAACATTAAAGAAGAATCTTACTAATCGTTTGATCTCCATAATAGGTTAATCAATAAACTATGGCAAACGAATTAGTTTTTATTATTTGATCGATCCTGATCCCTCACCGCCAGGTTTTCATCTTCCGGTTCTTCGGAAAGATCGCCATGGAGCGGATTAGTAAAAGTATCGGCTTTATCGGTTTTTAGTACTTCAGCCTTGTGCTGTAAAGGTTGTTTATGCTCTTCACGAGGAGGCTGTTTATCCGGTTTGTCACTATCATGTAGCATGGTTTTCCGTTTTAAATGTTAACAGTTCCTTTTACCAATCAATACGCTAATACCTTTGCAAAGTATGTACCATCCCGAAATACTTGCTAATAGGGCGTTTCATAATGCTCGTATGAGTAAATGCCTCCACACATTGCGTAAAGCGACAACAAACGGCTTTCCCGGCGCTCCACAACTTAACACAAAGTTTATACGTGCAATTGATTGCAATTCAGGCGCTAAAATGGCAAATCGGTAATTTTAGCATAATTTTGATTCCTATATTCAGTAATAGGTTCTCCGCAAACTATTTATTACAAAGGGATGTAATTGATCAATGCGGTTTACTTTTTTACCCCGAAAAGCTGCCAAATGGCACAGATGTTGAATATTATAGTATAACGTTCTTGAAGATAACTGTTTGATTTAGACCTCGTATGGAGGATACCCCTGTTACCCTGGAACGATGGATAACACGTCACATATTAATAACTCTATAAAAAAAAGGCTTACAATGAACATCCGTAGTTACCAGTGGTCGGTACTGAAGAAATTGCTGAAACAACGTTTCACAGAGTTGTCTGATGAAGATCTGGTATTTGAATCAGGCAAAGAGAAAGAGCTTTATGTACGGTTGGAGCGTAAAATTGGCAAACCTCAGGAAGACGTTGCACGTATCATCAAGGGAATGCAGCAGGCATATCTGCAACAGGCCCTCCTTTAATTTCAGTTAATCTAATCAACAATAAATGGCGAATTACGGAAAACGTGGTTCGCCATTTTTCTTTTTAATAATTATCGGTAGTGTGGCCTTGTTTCCTCCACGTTTTCCACACAATGAAGAGGTATACCACAAGTGTGAGGAATGCAAAGCTATAAAAGAAGATCATGCGGCCGGGTGTCGATTCTTCCGGCACAGCAAAGCCGAGATATAATCCCAGAAATACATTGACAATCCCCCAGAATAGAAACAAAAAGACGGTGCGGATAATACGCACAAAGTAATATACGATCCGCATATCCATTGGAGCCTTCTCATCTCCCTGCCGGGGTGTTTCCTGATTTTCCATTAGTGTTTTTTTGCGCGAATTAATAACTTACTGAATGCCAGGCTATCTCCTCTGAATACATTGAAGTCTACCGTCGTCGAGATCCCATTTACCCTGCCCCCATCATTGTGCTGCCAGAAGAGCCAGCTCCGTGCAGATGCAGGTTTCTTTTTCTGGTAATAATGGGCTACCCACAGGGGATAGTCGCCAAATTCATCGCCAAGATAAGTTTCGTAAAAATGTACGTTCGTATAAATGATGGGTTTCACACCATATGCTTTCTTCATTTCTTCCAGCCATACACGTGCGGTACTCCTGATCACAGCAGGAGGTTGCCCATTGCTCACTTCGATATCAAGTACCGGTGGCAGGTCGCCCGGCTCCAGCTGTACTACATTCTGGAAGTTGATTGCCTGCTTCAGCGGATCCCGGGTCGCGTAAAAAAAATGATACGCACCCCGCACGACTCCTGCCTTTTTAGCCCGGGACCAGTTCTGCTTAAAGTTACCATCCTGGCGGGTAATACCCTCTGTTGCCTTGATAAATGCAAATGAGATGTGGATATTTTCCACCTGCATCTGCTGCACGGCTTCCCAGTTTATATTCTTCTGAAACTTAGATACGTCAATTCCATGTATCTCATAGTCAACAGGCATGTCGATACCGAACTCCTCATATCTCACAAAGTTGAGTTTTCCTGTTTTGAGCTGGTAATAAACGAGACCGGCGACGATTATCACCACCAATTGGAAGATAAGTATTATAAGGCCCCACGCTTTTTTGTCTCTGGACTTTGTCACGATTGTAATAATTCTACTTTTAGCATAGCCTTTGCTTTTGGAGTATCCGCTACCTTTTGACTATGTCAAATTTATGGCAAGTATAATATTATTATCCATAACCGATATAGTTATCTTATTTTTACAATATCCAAAGTGTTTGTATTATGCCGGATTTTAATTGGAATGATTCGTTGAACCTGCTTTCTAAGTTCACCCCTCGTCGTGCGTGGAATGCCGGAAAAGTACTAAGCAGTTATTTTGTAAGTAAATGGTCTCGGAAACCAGTGCAATGGGGATTACCCATCTCCGTATCATTCGAGCCCACTACTTCCTGCAACCTCCGCTGCCCGGAATGTCCCAGTGGATTACGCGCTTTCACCCGTCCTACGGGCATGCTGAATCAGGACTTTTTCAGAAAAACTATCGATGAGATCTCCAAAGATCTCCTCTACCTTATATTTTATTTCCAGGGGGAACCTTACCTGAATACAGGATTCCTGGACATGGTAAAATATGCCAGCAGTAAAGGCCTGTACACTGCTACCTCTACGAATGCCCACTACCTCACGGACGAAAATGCCCGTAAGACAGTAGAAAGTGGTCTGGACCGCCTGATCATTTCCATCGATGGCACCACGCAGGATGTGTATACACAATACCGTGTAGGTGGTAACCTGGAAAAGGTTATTCAGGGAGCAAAGAACATTGTAAAGTGGAAAAAGGAACTGAATTCCAAGAAACCGTTTGTTTTCTTCCAGTTCCTGGTAGTAAAGCCAAACGAGCACCAGATAGAGGATATCAAGTTACTGGCCAAGGAGATCGGAGTAGACCAGGTGCGTTTCAAAACTGCCCAGGTGTATGATTATGAGGAAGGAAACCGACTGATTCCGACTATTGATAAATTTAGCCGCTATCGCCGTATGGAAGATGGTACCTATAAGATCAAGAATAAAATGGGGAATCACTGCTGGCGCCTGTGGCATGCTCCTGTTATCACCTGGGATGGTCTGGTTGTACCTTGCTGTTTTGACAAGGACGCCCAGCATAAACTGGGCGATTTGAAGCAACAGTCCATGAAGGAACTGTGGCAAAACGAGAAGTATGTTGGATTCCGTACTCAGATTATGAAGGGTCGGGCCAATATCGATATCTGTGCAAACTGCAGTGAAGGCACCAAAGTATGGGGCTAATCTTCCTCCGGAGGAGTAGCCGCCATCTTTGCTTTCTTCTTTTTACTCCTGCTCTTGCGGAATTTATCAAAGAGATTGATACCCATCCTGACACCAACAAACTCTAATGCTGTCATCAGGGCATTGGTAGCGAATGATTTGGCACTGCTACTTTGCCAGGCTACTTTCGCTACCTTGCCCGCAATACCCATCCACCCTGAATGCTTTGCACTACCGGGAATAATGGAATTGAGGGCCATTTTGCCATAATTACCTTTGAAATGATCTACGCGGTCTCCCAGCTCATTTTCCAGCGCGCGGGATTTTTTCTTTAACCTCAGGATCTCACTTTGCAGTGTGGTTGAATTGGTGATCTTCACCTTGGGCATGTGTAATTATTTTTTCATGATGGTTAAATTATAACTGCTCATGATATTCGTCTTCCTCCTCCATTCTGTTCAGTTCCTTTTCCAGTTCTGCTTCTTCTTTTGCTTCGATCTCCATCTCACTTACCAGTTCCTTGATCAGCATATTGGACAACGGTCGCTGAATAAGCGGCTCGCGGAACCATAAAAGGATCAGGAGTAAAAAGATGAAAAGCCCGGCGGAACAGGAAAATCCAATTGTATAACTATTGGTCATTTCTCCAATCCAGAAGCCCAGTACCATTCCAAGAAATACGACAACAAAAAAGAACAGCAGGAAAGCTAAAATCAAAGAGAAAAAAAGCCCGAGGGCCTTTGACAGCTTTCCTGCTGCCTGGAGCTTAATGAGGTCCAGACGGGTTTCCAGATACTCTTTGGCAACCTTGCCTGTCTGGTTAAAATAGTTGCTGAAATTATCTTCCATGCAAATGATTTTAGTGCAATAAGGGATTAAGCCAGCTCATTTTCCAGGGCATCCTCATATTGCTCCTTTTTCTTCTTCAGTTTATCTTTCAGTTTATCTGCCTGATATTTCAGTTTGTCTACCAGTTCGTCTTTCTTGTCAGAATTCAGGAAATAACCTACAGCAACACCTACTGCTGCGCCAACAATGAATGATACAACTGCTTTTGATCCGTTGCTTGCCATAATTTCTGGTTTTAAGGTGAGTAATTAGATTAACATATTTGGAATATGAGAGGTACAAACACTATTCCAAGATTAAAATTTAAAAGGAAAATACATGTTAAAAAACTGATCCGCACATTTTCCGAACAACTAACAGTAATTCAACCAATTAATTTACGGTTCAGGCAGTGAACAAAATAGCAGTGAACGGTATTCTTTTTGTATCACCTTCTATCACATTAACTTATCAACCTTATGAGCGCGATTGACAACGAACGCCTGAAACAGATTTGTTTCCTGCTGATTATCGTTTTGCTGGCTACTCTCCTTTTTATTGAGATGTACACTTTTTTCCCCGGCTTCCTGGGCGCCATCACGCTCTATGTAATTTCAAGAAATTACATGTTCAGACTGGTAGAGAAACGTAACTGGAAAAAGCCTTTGGCCGCCGCCATGCTGATGATTCTTTCCTTCATTATCATCTTGCTGCCAGTAGGACTTATGATCAATATGCTCACTGACAAGGTAAGTTATGCTATGGAACATACCTCTGAACTGATAGCTGGCCTCAAAACACTCAATGAAAGAATACACAGTGCTACCAAGGTAGACGTACTGTCACAGGTAAAACTGGAGCAATTGCAGGGCTATCTCACAGCTGTACTCCCCCGCCTGCTGGGAGCGACATTCAATACACTGACCACCATTGCTATCATGTACTTTATCCTCTACTTTATGTTGGTGTGTGGCCGTGAAATGGAAGCTTACCTGTACGAATATATCCCCCTGAAAGATGAAAATGTATTGCGGTTGGGCTCTGAATTCCGCAAACTGGTGATTGCCAATGCGGTGGGAATTCCACTTATTGCCATCATCCAGGGTATCGTCTCGCTCATCGGGTATCTTGTTTTCAAAGTTCCCGAACCCATATTCTGGTTTGCTGTCACCTGCTGTACCTCTATGCTACCTGTAGTAGGCGCTGCTGCTGTATACGTGCCAATGGGCGTATACCTCCTGGGTACAGGCAACACCTGGCAGGGTATAGCAGTACTCGTCTATGGATTTGCTGTAGTAGGCACGTCGGACAATATCTTCAGATTTATTCTGGCTAAAAAAATTGGTGATGTACACCCTATGATTACCGTATTCGGCGTGCTGGTTGGCGTAAACCTGTTCGGGTTTATAGGATTGATCTTCGGACCGCTGTTGATATCTATGTTTATCCTGCTGCTGGAAATCTATTCCAATGAATTCCTCACAAAGAAGCGGGAAGTAAGGATAGAAAAGTAATCATTTGTAGTAATTATTCGCTGCTATGTAAGCCGCTACGTTGTCAGGGACCATGTAACGGATTGACAATCCTTCTTTTATCCAGTTCCGTATATCAGTGGCTGATATATCCAGCATCGGCGCTTCCAGTATTTTTACTGTGGCGCCATGCGTCTCTGTTACCTCATGCCCGGGACGTTTGTACACATAGATAGGATAATTCCTCACAATATGCTGATAATTGCGCCAGCGGGTAATGTTCTGAAAACTGTCGCTTCCCATAATAATCGCAAACTCCTGTGTTGGAAACTTCTCTGATAAGTAAGCTAATGTATCAACAGTAAATGATGGTCTGGGTAAAGAGAATTCTATATTGCTGGCCCTGAGCTTCGGCTCATCCTGTATGGCCAGTTCTACCAGGTGAAAACGATTATGTTCATTTAGTAATGACGCCGATGGTTTTAATGGATTTTGTGGAGAAACGACCAGCCACACCTTGTCCAGATCAGTATGATAAGCCACGAAATTCGCGATTATCATATGACCGGTATGTATAGGATTAAATGATCCAAAATACAAGCCTATCTTCATGCCCCTTGCTTTTTGAAGCGTGAAAGTAAATAAATATGAGGAAAAATCAGGTAAGGGGCTTAAACTGTTCGAACATCATTCCACATTGACGGCAAAAATGCGTGGCCCTGCACAGGGTGGCGCCGAAGGGAGAACGCATAAATGTATTTTCACTTCCACAATGAGGGCAGGTGACATGCAGCAACATATCAGTATCTATTTCTCCACGATGTACTGGTGGTGCCGCTATACCAAAGCCCTGGAGCTTTTCCTTCGCTGTCTCAGTAAGCCTGTTACTATTCCATTGTATAGCAGTATCTACGGTAACTTCTACAGGCAATTGCAAATCTTTGCTTACCGTGTTACTGATCTGTTGTTTGATCACAGATATAGCCGGACAGGCGGAAAATGTAGGGATCATTTTTATATGAATTCCTTTTTCATCCTGCGCTACCTCCGTGATCATTCCCATCTCCAGTACATTCAATACCGGGATCTCAGGGTCCATGACCTTTTCCAGAGAGTCATAAATGTCTTTGATGGTATTCATCTTTTTCCGGTTAATGGATCACCATGCAGCCGCAGGATCCTGTCTGAATACTTCTCCCATTTCTTCCAGCAATACGTGCAGATAAGGAGTATGGTGCCCATACCTGCCACCATATGCAGGTGTAATATTTTCAGGTATATTGAGTGCAGCCCTGGTGAGTACAGGGTAAATACTCTCCAGCCAGTGCTCCTGCAGGATCTTTTCTCCAGGATAAATATCGCTCAGCTGTGCATCGTCTGGTCCTGGTTCAAAAATGCCGCAAGCCAGTGAAAAACAACTATCAAGAGCTGCCTGCATTTTTGCATGACTCTCTGACCCTCCTTTCCCCAGTTGAATTATCCAGGCATCTGCATGTAGCGTATGATATTTCAGTTCTCCTTTTACTTTCTTTGCTAACTGTTGCAAGGGCACAAAACTGCTTTCGAGCAAACTGCTATACCGCACGGTTTCCGCATGGTCAAACAGGAAATGTCGCATCAGGCTGAACTCATAAGTGCCAATCGGCATCTCCGTCAGGTGACAACATTTATAATCCCCTTCCGAACGTAAAAATGCAAACTGGTCAGGATCCTGTCCTCCCTCCATTTCCTGGAGTATACGATAGAGTGCCCAGGCATGTCCTATCTTGTCCTGTGCCATGGAAGAGAAAGCAATATCCTCTTCCATAATAGGACCGAGTCCCGTCCATTCAGAATTGCGGTGCCCCAGTATCAGGGCATCGTCTGCCATTTTGGTAACGAATTCTTTTATTAAATGTTCCATTATTGTCAGGGCTTACCTTTAAACTTATTGATCTTTTCCATCACCTTGAATCCGCTGGCATCGCGGTAGGTCTTTTCCATATTGTTGGCAAACATATCTTCGTCTTCCAGATCGAAAGCCAGTATGTCAGCACTGCGGACGACCCAGAGATTCACACATTTCTTTCTTCTGCCAAACTGTTCCTTGGCGAAGATGAGTGCCATCTGTGGATCAGGAGCATGTACACACCCCACATGTTCATGGTGTGCGCCACGTTTTTCCTGATGAAATACTTCATAGGCCTGCCAGTTTTCTCCTTCTTCTATGGTAAAAGGGGCGTCAATATTATTCAACCGGAGCCGGTTGACACGTGGATCTAGTGAGTCAGTCATAATCGGGAAAATACTTGTTAAGCTACGGGGGCTGTTTGTCGTTTCATTTCTTCCGGGCGCATCAGGGCTTTTCTAATCCAGCGACCATTCTCTTCTGCCCATTTTCTTACATCCAGTCTTTCTTTGTTGCAGGGGCCATTGCCTTTGATCACCTCGAAAAACAGGTCCCAGTCAGGATCAGAATATTCCCATTTACCAGTTGCTGTATTCTTCTTTAATAATGGATCCGGCAGTGTTAATCCCAATTCCCAGATCTTAGGAACATATGAGTCAAGAAATTGGTTGCGCATGTCATCATTACTGGCCATCTTCACTTTCCACTGCATGAGCTTTTCACTGTGATTAGACGCTTTATCAGGAGGGCCAAAGAAGTGCATGATAGGCTGCCACCAGCGATTCAGTGCATCCTGCAACATCGCTTTTTGTGCAGGTGTGCCCGTCGCAAGTTCTATAAATGCATCATGTCCCTGCTTCAGGTGAAAACTCTCTTCGTAACAAATGCGTTCCAGTGCACGGCAATAGGGACCGTAGGAACCTTTCGCATTCGCGACCTGATTTACGATAGCCGCAGCATCTATCAGGAAACCAATTACTGCCACATCTGCCCAGGTCTCTGCAGGGTAATTAAATACATTGGAGTATTTAGATTTACCACTGAGCAGGTCGTTGATCATAGCTTCTCTGGATTTACCCAGGGTTTCTGCTGCATTGTAAAGCAACTGACCATGGCCAATTTCATCCTGCACTTTGGCAATCAACGCCAGTTTACGCTTGAACCCCGGAGCGCGGGTGATCCAGGTACCTTCTGGTAATGCGCCTATGATTTCTGAATGAGCATGCTGTTCTATGAGCCGGATCAGCTGCCTGCGGTATTCTGCCGGCATCCAGTCGCCGGGTTCGATTTTTTCCCCATTGGCAATGCGCTTTTCAAAAGCGGCCAGTTTTTCGGGGTCCTCCTGTTCCTGTATTGACTGGGGTTGCCTTTTCGGCTCGTCAAAGATGTATCCACCACCGTACATAACGTGATTGTTTTGGTAACCTGTAAGTTACGAAAAATGTACCTTTAATGTGTGTGCAGTATTATGATATGGACCTGTTACCTTTTTGGATCACTGATGAGTGCCCCACCAGTCATCAAAGTTGTGTTTGTGCCCGACACCCGGATCGAAAATCCCCAATCTGATACCCTCTTTTATAAACCTGACAGGAAACTACAATGGTCTGATTTTCAAGCTGCTCCCCCAACCCATCCGAAAAGCGGCGCCGTGTCTTACAGCAGCTTTTCCTACGAAGGGGGGAGTATCAGAAAAAAAGATACCCTTTACATCAACCTCACCCTACAGACCTTTCATATCAAAAGCGCTTCCTGGGTTACCCCGGCAGTAAGAGACGATTACAGCCTGGCACACGAACAACTTCATTTTGATATCACCTGGCTGGTGGCCCTGCGATTCAGAAAAAAGGTGACGCAAATGGAACTAACAGCCGATGATTACGACAGCATGATCCAATATGAATACATCGAATCATTCAGGGAAATGAACCGCCTTCAGGCAGCCTATGACAGTGAAACTGGCCATGGCACTAACCACGCAGCCCAATACAGGTGGCAGCAAACCATTGCCGATTCGCTGAAAGCTTTATAATCCTTTGTCAGCGGCTAATACTACATTCAGTATGTGATTGGTAGCCTGATAATAAAAAGACGGTTGAATATGTTCAAACTCATCGGAAAGCTTATGGTAGTCCGGATGGTCTTCTACTCCAAAGTATAAGAACGGGATCTTCAGTTTGTGAAATTCATACTGATCACTCTGGCTAATCCAATTGTTACCGGCATCTTCTTTATGATCGTGACCCGCGATGAGTTTTACTGTACCAGGTTTTGCAGCAGCTGCGTCCACAAATTTTTTCAGTGCGGGATATGGGGTTAATCCACATACATACAATTCATTCTTATCGTTACGACTCACCATATCCAGGTTCACATTCAGCAAAAAGCTGCTTATGGGTACAGGAGCTTGTTTCACAAAAGCAGCCGCTCCTTTCAACCCTTCCTCCTCACCATCAAAAGCAGCAAAGATCAGGGTATGCTCAGGAGTATGTTTCCTGAAATATCCCAGTAAGGCCAATAAGCTACCCACGCCAGAGGCATTGTCATCGGCTCCGTTGTAAATACTATCTTTTCCTGCCTGGTCTTTCTTAATGCCCAGATGATCATAGTGAGCTGAGATCACTATAACAGACGCCGATTTACCCTTGATGTAGCCATACAGATTAGTGCCCATGACCTGTTTATCTCCTTCCTGGTAATAAAAGGGATATTCGTAAGTATGATTAAAGGGTTGTAAACCAGATTGTTTGAAACGATCTAAAAGATAAAACTGGGCCATTCTGCTGCCTTTTGTACCTGTACGGCGGCCTTCAAATTTATCGTCAGATAACGTGCGGATATCTTTAATGAGTTGAACTGAATCAATATTGGTCTGCGCTTTAGCAAACAAGCCTGTCAATAACAGGCAACAGAGAATGGTTGTTTTCATAATCAGCTGGATGATCGCTCGCAATATAAAACATTTCACTGCGCACTATCATCCTGCCGAAAAAAAGTATCAGCTCAACAGCTGGAAAACCAGCAGACTACTCAGATAAGCCAGTGTTGTCATGTACACAAATTGAATGGCGGGCAACTTCCAGGATTTCGTCTCCCTCTTTACAATGGCCAGTGTACTCATACACTGCATTGCAAACGCATAGAACAACATCAGCGAAATCCCGGAGGCAAGTGTATACACGGGCCGGCCATCTCTCCAGGTGGCACTATGCATCTTTTCCCGTAAAGTAGCGTCATTATCTTCTTCTGATTCACCTACGCTGTATAAAGTAGCCATGGTACCTACGAACACCTCGCGGGCCGCAAATGAAGTGATCAATGCAATCCCAATTTTCCAATCGAAACCTAAAGGACGGATAGCCGGCTCGATAGCGTGCCCCAGCCCTCCGGCATACGAGTTGGCTAGTTTTTCCATTGCCTCTTCCCTATCCAGCTGTTCAGTCTTATCTGGTTGGGCTGCTTTTAGTTGTTCATATTTGGTAGAGACAGCCTCCATCTTTTTCGAAGGTCCATACGATGCCAGGAACCAGAGGATAATAGAAATTACCATGATCACCTTCCCTGCATCTGTAATGAATATCTTCGCTTTCTGCAACATGGTAGTACCTACATTCATCCACCGTGGAGCACGATATACCGGCAGTTCCATGATAAAATAGCTTTTCTCCTTAATCTTGACAAACAATTTCAGGATAGCAGCAATGACCAATGCCATTACAAATCCGAGCAGGTACAAACCCATCATCACCAATCCCTGCAGGTTGAGGAAACCTAATACTGGTTTGTTGGGTATTACAAGGGCAATCATTACTGTATAAATAGGAAGGCGGGCAGAACAGCTCATAAGAGGAGTGATCAGGATCGTGATCAACCGCTCCTTCCTGTTCTCAATATTACGGGTGGCCATGATAGCAGGCACGGCACAGGCCACACCACTGATCAACGGCATCACTGACTTACCATTCAATCCCACCTGGCGCATCAGCCGATCTGTGAGGAAGCTGATTCTGGCCATATATCCGGTATCTTCCAGGATGGTAATGAACCCGAAGAGGATCATGATCTGAGGTACAAACACTGCGATGCCACCCAAACCTGCAATAATACCATTTATGAAGATGTCGGAAATCTGGTTCTGTGGCAATACGTCGGATAGCCAGCCACTCAGCGCACCAAATCCTCCTTCGATCCAGTCCATTGGAAAAGACGCCAGCCAGAAAATACTCTGGAACATCACAGCCATAATTCCCAGCAGGATCACATATCCCCAGAAACGATGCAGGAGCAGATCATCGATCTTCTCCGTCTGTAACTGTTTCTGTAAAGGATCTGCTTCTACTACTGAATTGCGCATGATATGCTTGATACGCGCATAGCGTTGCATAATTTCATCCGCCTGTATTTTGGTTTTGTTGAACTGGTGGGTTTCAATAGCCCTGCTGATAGTCTGTTTTTGCGCAGCATCCAGGAAGTGTAGTTCATTGTAATTCACCGCTATGTGTAAAGCAGCGTAGTCACTTTTTACAGGTACTACCTTCTTGATATCGGTGATTAGCTCCGGAGCCAGTGCCCGGCTATCTATAAAATCCCGGGGAGGTGCAGCCTGCTTTTCCCGGGTTAGAAGTTCTATGATCTTTTTTAATTCCGGGATCCCTTTATTCTTGCGCGGGTTGATGGCTACTACAGGCACCCCCAGTTCCCTCTCCAGGCCTGCTTCATCGATTTCTACCCCTTTTTTACGGGCAATGTCCATCATGGTCAGGCCAATAATAACAGGGATCTTCAGATCTATGATCTGGGAACAAAAGAGGAGGTTACGTTTCAGATTGGAAGCATCGGCAATAATGAGGATCATGTCTGGCTGCTCATCACCCTGAGGATTTACCAGTACATCGTACGTTACCATTTCATCGGCACTCTTAGGATAAAGGCTATAGGTACCGGGCAGGTCAATGATGTTGGCTTGCAGTGAGGCAGTAATATTGGCCGCACCAGTCTTCTTGTCAACAGTTACCCCCGGGAAATTACCCACCTTTTGGTTCAGTCCTGTCAAAGCATTAAATAACGAGCTCTTGCCACTGTTCGGATTCCCTACCAGCGCAATACTGATCTTTCCATTTTTATTAGCCTGCATTCCTTATTCTCTCCGGTTAAAAAAACAAAACTAGGCATTTAAACGTCAGCTGATAGATCAATTCGGGAAAAAGATGTTTAAATAAAAAAACCACGGTGAAGACCGTGGTAGTTTTCATTTCTTTAACTATTGAACTTATTGTGATGAAAAGCTTAGCTCAAAAGTTTATAAAGGCTATAGCTGATGGCATCTCCGCCTTCAAAGGCTACCTTGCCCTTACCAGTAGCGGACGCTGCCTTGGTAGAATCTTCTACCGGGGTCGTGTTGCGCTCCTGTTTCCCTTTGTAGCGATAATTATCGTCAGAAGAATCTTTATCAGATTCGCGGTCGTTGTTTTTATGATCCACACCATCTGTGGTCATTTTAATTACTTCGCTGTGATCGCCGTCATCGCTGTCATCGTCATCCCAACGGTGATTGTCAAAGTCGTTATCCCAGTCAAAGTTCCAGTTGCGGTAGTGGTTACGAACTTTTCTGTCCATCTCCACCTGTTTGTTTACCGGCACCCTGATGATGAGGCGTACCCGCTGATCACGAAACTTGCTGTTTCTTGGGATTGAGATACCTGCGGGCAGGTAAATCACTGTATCCTGCTGATTGATGGGATAAGAGATCTCTCTCGCCAACATTCTGGCCTGGGAGATGCTGCGTCCTCTGGCGCTACGCTGCACTTCCAGATAGAAACTGTCATTGTTACTCTTCTCAACACTAACACGATAATTATTGATAATTACAGTATCGTCAGCCAGCTTCAGATCATCATCAAAGAAACTTTCTTCTACCTGAACCAGGTTCTCCGCCTCTTTAAAGACGAGTTTACCCTTAGAAGGTTGCACGATATCAAAATTTTCTTTTACAGTATTACGCAATCTGAAATCTTTTGCTACCGAAATACCTACCAGTATGGCAAACACCAGGCCTGTGAACCAAAGGAAGCTGAGGGTGTACCCCACATAGCGATTGGTCTGTTTTACACCCGTGAGCTTGCGGATGATGAAGATGATAATCCCTACGATCGGTATCCCGATCAACAGGAATACGGATGGCCAGAAGAGGAGATTTTGCAAAGTGCCTGACAACAAGAGGTCTTTGAATGGCAGCAGGACCGGAGAAGCAACTGTGATCATTACACCCACTACCAGCAGGACGAGGAGAATGACAACAGCCAGGAAGTAAAAGAACCCTTTAGTCAGTACGATCAGAACACGGCCCAGTACATCAAAGAAGTTCCGGCCAAAACGTTCTATATCATTTCCAACTTGTCTTCCCCGGCCCTGAGAAAAATTTCGCATTTCGTTTCCGATATTCTTGAAATGGGCCTTGGTAGCGTTAATTTCATCCTGTACAGCGGCCTTGATATTATTTACATCTACCCGCTCTCCCCTCATCTGCAGCTTTTCGGCAGCAGAATTAGCTTCAGGTGTTACAATCCAGAGAATGAAGTATACCAGTATACCGGAACCGAAACCACCAATCGCCAGCAGGGCAAAGATGACACGGAAGATCACCGGGTCTACGTTCAGGTAAGCGCCCAGACCGCCACACACCCCGCCCAGTACCTTTGCATCCGGGTCACGATATAAGCGTTTTTTAGTACGGAAACTATCCAGGATAGGATCATTCAAAGGAGCGGACTGCTGTTTGGTATTGGTCTCGTCGCTTTCCTCAAACTGATCTGGTGTACCCATGATCGCTTTTACTGCAACTACATCTTCATCAGTGATGCAATGAGCACCCTTCTTTATTTTATCCTGAAAGATCTCTGCAATACGACCTTCAATATCACTCACAATTTCATCCGCACCTTCCTCCCTTGCAAAGTATTTTTTCAAACTGTCCAGATACTGCCGCAGTATCTCATATGCGCTATCCTCAATGGGAATAAGGCGGCTGGCCAGGTTTATGTTAATAATCTTTTTCATTACTGTTTGCTATTTATTAGATTTTAGTTTGGATGGATTGTTATTTACTTGTGAGCTGATGTACCGCATTGGCCAGTTCATTCCAGGTCTTTTCCAGTTCCAGGTAGAATTGCTCCCCTTTGTCGGTCATGGAAAAATATTTTCTTGGCGGCCCGGAATTACTTTCTTCCCATCTGTAACTCAGCAGTTCGGCGTTCTTCAACCGTGTTAATAAAGGATAAAGAGTGCCCTCCAGGATATCCAGCTTTGCTTCTTTCATTTTCTCGATAATGTCTGAAGGGTAAGCTTCTCCTTGCTTGATGATGCTGAGGATGCAGAATTCCAGCACGCCTTTTCGCATCTGTGATTGTGTGTTATCTATGTTCATGGCAAGTGAGCTTTATTAATTGTCTTACTATTTGCATAATGATTGGTTTTTGATATCTACGATACAAAGATAAGGGGATTTATACTACTATGCAATACACAATACCTTTTTAAGCAAAATAATTTGCTTTGTTTATTACTTGCCAAAGCATAAATAATTAATAACCAATTATTTAATGTTTTCTGGTAAAATAAAATTTATGATGAGTGGTAAAAAAACATCCTTTAACATATTTTTAAATCGTATATTCACGATACGTCTCAGCTTTTATTAATTTTGTAAAGACACATGAAAAGGGTTATCGGCATATTCCTTCTTACACTGATGTGTATCCAGCTCCTTCCAATAAAGGAGATGGGAAGGCTACTGTTTAATAATCAGATTGTGGAGGAGCATCCCTCAGATGGATGCTCAGGCGATGATGTAGTCAAAGTGGCCAAAGACTTAAAATGGCTGAAGCATCATGATCATGCTTTCCATGAACCTTCCCTTTTTCTTAGCAAGATCCATTATACAGTAATGGAAACTATCTCCCAAGGTCCCGCCAGGGAAATACATTGTCCTCCTCCAAATTGCTAACTGCTCATTTTCTTTAATTCTATCGCATCTGGCATAATAGCCTATTGATGCTGCTTTTACACATTTATTACTACTCAAACACAAATTTCATTGGGAATACTATGTCCACGCTACACTACTTAGCGCACAGGCACTGTTGTCTCCATGAGCAAACACGCGCAAGCGTAATTAAATTCTATTGACTATGAGCAGGCAAAATATATTCTCGAACGCCAAAGGTGACCTCTCGTCGGGTCTTGTTGTATTCCTGATTGCGGTGCCTTTATGTCTTGGTATTGCCCTGGCATCCGGAGCTCCTTTGTTCTCCGGTATGATTGCCGGCATTATCGGCGGCCTGGTGATCGGCTCCCTGAGTGGCGCACAACTGAGCGTAAGCGGTCCCGCTGCCGGTCTTACCGCTGTTGTACTCTCCGCCATCACTAAGTTTGGCGTATTCGACATATTCCTCATGGCCGTTGTGATCGGTGGCGTCATCCAGTTAGGCCTCGGGCTTCTCAAGGCCGGTACCGTCGCTAACTACATCCCTTCCAATGTAATCAAAGGGATGCTTACTGCCATCGGTATCATTATTATAATGAAACAACTACCACATGCCTTTGGCTATGATGCCGATTCTGAAGGAGATTTTACCTTTATCCAGGTAGACGGTCATAATAGCATTTCTGCTTTGCTGTCCACTATCAACCACATTCACCTGGGTGCGACTTTGATTTGTATTATTTCGGTGCTGATCATCCTCTACTGGAACAAGATTCCTAAAGTAGGGGTGATCCCGGCACCACTGGTGGCGGTGGTTACTGCCGTGGTGCTGAATGGTATCTTTATTGCTATGGATAGTAAACTGGCCATAGCATCCTCACACCTGGTGAGTCTGCCTGTACCACAGAGCTTTGGCGACTTTGTGGGACAATTCACTACACCCGATTTCAGTGCTATCACGAACAAGGAAGTATGGATCGTAGGCGCTACCCTGGCTATCGTTGCCTCAGTAGAAACCCTGCTGAACGTTGAAGCAACAGATAAACTGGACCCGCTCAAAAGACATACCCCTCCAAATCGTGAACTGCAGGCACAGGGTATTGGTAATATTATAAGCGGAATGATCGGCGGTTTGCCTATTACCTCCGTTATCGTACGCTCTTCGGCTAATATCAATGCCGGAGGTCGTACCAAACTTGCTACCATTACACATGGCCTGCTATTGCTGGTATGTACGGCCCTGATTCCGACCATCCTGAACAAGATTCCGCTGGCTACCCTGGCCGCTGTATTACTGGTGACCGGGTATAAGCTCTGTAAAATATCAATCTTTAAAGAGATGTTCAAAAATGGGAAGTACCAGTGGGTGCCCTTCGTAGTGACGGTAGCTGCCATCGTATTTACCGATCTGCTGATTGGTATTACACTTGGTATGGCAGTTAGCATAATTGCCATTCTGAGAGGTAACATGCGCAGTTCTTACTATTTCCGCAAAGAAAAATACCAGAATGGCGACAGTATCAGGCTGGAACTGGCACAGGAAGTATCTTTCCTGAACAAAGCCAGCATCCTGCTCACCCTGGATCACATGCCTGAAAATACCACCGTAGTAATAGATGCCAGCAACACTACCTATATAGATTTCGACGTGCTGGAATCAATCAGGGAGTTTAAAGATGTAAAAGCAGCTCAAAAGAATATTAACGTGGTGCTCACGGGGTTTAAAAATGAATATAAAATTCAGAATTCTGAAAATATTCCGGCAGATTACCAAGCCAATATGACCTCCGGACACGTACATACAATATCCACAGGTAATCATGAGCAATTACTGAAAGAATTGCAATTGAACTAAACCTATTGTCAACCCACCATTTAAAAACCAATAAAAACAAGTGAAAAGAATGAAAACGTTAAATAAATCTCTGCAAGACAAACTGACACCAGCAACTACACTGGAACTCCTGAAAAATGGTAACGCTCGCTTCGTGGAAAACCTCCGCCTGCACCGTGACCACCTGGAGCAGATTAACGAAACCCGCGATGGTCAATGGCCGATGGCTGCCATTGTAAGCTGTATGGACTCCCGCACTTCTGCTGAACTGATCTTTGATCAGGGCCTTGGAGACATCTTCAGTATCCGTCTGGCCGGAGCTGTGATCTCCGAAAACGTACTGGGTAGCCTGGAATATGCCTGTAAAGTAGCTGGCTCCAAGTTCATCGTAGTACTGGGTCACAGCAAATGTGGCGCGATAAAAGGTGCTTGCGACAAAGTAGAAATGGGTAACCTGACTGCCCTGCTCGGTAAAATCACCCCCGCCGTGTATGCAGAAAAGACAATTACAGAAGACAGAACCTCCGCCAATCCTGCTTTCGTGGATGCTGTTACGCACATCCATACAGAACGTTCTGTACAGGCTATTATGGAGCAAAGTCATATCTTACGCGAAATGATTCTCAATGGAGAAGTAGGTATTATCGGAGCCATGTATGATGTCGAAACCGGCGTAGTGACCTTCCTGGAAAATACACTGATTATTGGAGAGGAAGTAGCAAAGGAGAAACTGGAACCTGTGACTGTGTAAGACAAGCCCTGCTTGTAGTCATATACAAAGGAGAAGCCGCTCTGATTACAGGGCGGCTTTTTTATCTTTCATGGCCTGCGGCCAGTCTTAAATCTTTCTCAGGCGCTCAACCGCCTTCTCAAGTGTTTCGTTCTTTTTCGCAAAACAGAACCGAACTACATGATCATCCTTCCCCTCTTCATAAAAGGCAGATACCGGAATACTCGCAACCCCGAACTCTTTAGTGATCCGGATGGCAAAGTCCTTATCCCCCTCATCAGAAATACGATCATATTTCATTAGCTGGAAATAGCTCCCTGAAGATTGCAATGGTGTAAACCGGGTATCTTTCATAAGTGACAGGAAGTGATCTCTCTTCTCCTGAAAAAATGCCGGCAACCCCAGATAATGATCCGGTGTTTGCAGGAATTTAGCCAACCCATATTGCATAGGTGTATTCACAGAGAAACAAAGGTATTGATGCACTTTTCTATACTCAGCCATCAGGTGAGCCGGTGCCACACAGTAGCCCATTTTCCACCCTGTAATATGAAATACCTTCCCAAACGAGAAAGTAACAAAGCTGTTTTTGCGTAAAGCTGGATAGCGCAATATGCTCAGGTGTTCCTTACCATCGTATACGAGGTGCTCATATACTTCGTCAGAAAGAATGAGGATATTATGTTCCGCCACCAGTTTTTCCAATTCGGCAATGTCATTCGCTGTAAGAATACTGCCTGTAGGATTGTGCGGCGTATTCAGCATGATCATTTTAGTACGGGTCGTGATCTTGCTCCTTACCAGTGACCAGTCTATATGATAGTCAGGAAATGAAAGCGGAATGCGCACCGGTATACCACCATTCACTAATACATTAGGAATGTAGCTGTCGTAAGCGGGTTCAAAAATGATCACCTCATCGCCAGGGCTGATCACAGTGGCAATAGCAGTGAAAATGGCATATGTACCTCCTGGTGTTACAGTGATTTCTGTGTCTGCGTTCACGGTTTGTCCGTAGAGTAGATGGATTTTTTCGGCAATTGCCTCGCGCAGGGGCATAATACCCGGCATGGGAGCATATTGATTAAAACCATCTTCCATAGCCTCGTTTACCAGGTGCTTCAGGGTATCGTTACAATCAAAATCAGGAAAACCCTGCGACAGGTTGATGGCAGCATGCTGCACAGCAAGGCCCGACATGACCGTGAAGATCGTCGTTCCTACATTGGGTAATTTAGACATATCTTAAAGGTACTTCTCTCCTTTGTTGCGCTTTACCTCCGCGACATACTCTTTAATCGCCTGCTCATTGTCTTTACGGCAGATCAGCAATACATCGTTGGTATCTACCACAATGAACTCATCGAGGCCCTGTACAACCAGCAACTTCTCGTGTGGCGCCCTTACCATACAGTTTGTCGCATCTATCATCATCACGTTTTTCCCTTGAATGGCATTGCCAGCATCGTCCCTTTCCAGGTTCTCGTAGGCAGAAGCCCAGGTACCCAGGTCACTCCAGCCGAAATTGGCGGGAATCACATAGACGTTGTCCGCCTTTTCCATAATACCATAGTCAATAGAAATATTGGTACACTGAGGATAGATGGTTTCAATCGCCTTTCTCTCCCCGGGTGTGTTCAACGCAGCACTGTATTGTTCAAAAAGCTCGTCTACCTCTGGCAGGTACGTCTTCAGGGCGGCGAGAATAGTTTTCACGTTCCACACGAAGATCCCGGCGTTCCATAGGAAGTCGCCACTCTGTATAAAGGTCCTGGCCAGTTCTGAATTAGGCTTCTCTGTGAAAGTCTTAACAGGGTATACATTATCTGCTACCTGCTGGGTTTCAAACTGGATATACCCATATCCTGTATCAGGACGGGTAGGTTTAATACCCAGGGTTACCAGTGCACTGTGTTTCTGTACGAACATCAGCGCATTGAGGCAGGTACTGGTAAATGCAGTCGCATCCATGATGAGGTGATCGGCCGGCGCACAGATAATGTTTGCCTTGGGGTCCTGTCCATAGATCTTGTGCGAAATATATGCAATGCAGGGCGCAGTGTTCTTACGGGATGGCTCACTGACAATATTGTCAAAGACCACATCCGGCAGTTGTTCCTTCACCTTGCCAATATAATGCTGGTGCGTAACTACAAAAATGTTTTCCCGTGGAATAAACTGGGAGAATCGCTCATATGTCCATTGCAGAAGGCTCTTCCCCGTATTCAATATATCGAGGAATTGCTTGGGATAGTCAGTACGGCTATAAGGCCAGAACCGGCTACCAATACCTCCGGCCATAATGGCCACATAAAAATGCCTGTTCACGTAAGTCATCGTGTCAAATAATTCCTTCCCGGATTAAATCATGTAAATGAATAATACCTATATACTTCTTGTCATCCAGCACTAACAACTGGGTAATATCATGTTGTCTCATCAACTCCAGGGCATTTACAGCCAATTCTTCACATTGAATTGTTTTGGGGTGGCGAGACATAATATCACTGGCAGTCACATTGTCAGTTGACATACTCTTTTCCAGCATTCGGCGCAGATCACCATCTGTGATAATCCCGCTAAGTTGCTCATCGCTATCTAAAACGGCTGTTACCCCCAGCATGCCGGAACTAATAGCCACTATTACATTCTTCAATGAACTATCCAGGTAAACCTTTGGTGCATCGTGCTGTCGGCATAGGTCCAATACCTTGAGATACAATTTTTTACCAAGTGTACCTCCGGGATGGAATTTTGCAAAATCAGCAGCCGTAAAACCATGCCATTCTATTAAACACACAGCCAGCGCATCCCCCATTGCCAATTGGGCAGTGGTGCTCGTGGTGGGCGCCAGGTTATTTGGACAGGCTTCCTGTTCAACAGTCGTATTTAATAAAAAATCCGCTTCCCGGGCAAGATAAGATTCAACATTACCAGTCATGGCAATCAGCTTGTTGCCAAAACTTTTGACCAATGGTACCAATACCTTAATCTCCGGCGAATTACCGCTTTTCGAAATACAGAGGATAACATCTTCATCCCGGATCATACCCAGATCCCCATGAATCGCATCAGCTGCATGCATATATAGGGCGGGTGTACCTGTAGAATTAAGTGTAGCTACAATTTTCTGGCCAATGATAGCGCTCTTGCCTATACCAGTGATGACCACCCGGCCCTTACAACCGGCTATAAGTGCCACCGACTGCTCAAAGTCAGCATTGATAAACTTTTGAAGATGGTCTATCGCCGCAGCTTCAACCTGAAGTGTCCTTTTTGCTATAGCTGCTATATTAATATCCGTTCTGTTTTTCATGAGCACTGCAAAGTTAACCAGTATTAGGGAGAAACAGTCCTATACATGGACTTATTTTCTAATGAGTTGTGCCGAATCATTCCACTTTCCCTCTCCCGTCATATCTGCCGCAGCCCCTACCTGCTGGCCCTGCTGTGAAATCGCATGCCAAACCAGTACTGTACCTCATTTGGCATAAATTTAATTGGGGGTCAATGCAATTTTAGTTAACTTCGTGTCCCCTAAAAAACACATAAACAATATCCATAATTTGTTACTTTCTTTAGAGTTTATTTGTTTTAAATTTTGAATGCAATGGCTGTTGTAAAGGTAAGTTTGATAGATGCATTACGGGAACATTTTGGATTCGATTCTTTTAAAGGGAATCAGGAAATTATCATTAAAAGCATTCTTGCCCGCAAAGATACTTTTGTCATTATGCCAACCGGCGGAGGGAAATCCCTTTGCTATCAGCTTCCGGCATTAATGAGTCCAGGATGTGCTCTGATCGTCTCTCCGCTCATAGCTTTAATGAAAAACCAGGTAGATCTAGTTCGCTCCTACAGTAGCAAGGATAATGTAGCGCATTTTCTGAACTCTACCCTTTCTAAAGCTCAAATCAAGAAAGTAAGAACCGATCTCCTCTCCGGAAAAACCAAAATGTTATACGTAGCACCGGAAACATTGACCAAGGCTGAAAACCTGGAGTTTTTCAAGGAACTGGACATCTCTTTTATAGCAGTGGACGAAGCCCACTGTATCTCGGAGTGGGGCCATGACTTCCGCCCCGAATATCGCCGCCTCAAGGAAATGATTGAAATGATCAATGCCGATCTGCCAATCATTGCCCTTACCGCTACCGCGACTCCTAAAGTACAAAGCGATATTGTCAAAAACCTGGGCCTTCGCAATCCCGAGGTATACCTCTCCTCTTTTAACAGGCCAAATCTCTATTACGAAATCCGCCCGAAAAGGAAGAAAGAACAAACCATTCGCGAAATCGTTAAGTTTATTCACCAGCATAAAGGTAAAAGCGGGATCATTTATACACTGAACCGTAAAACCACCGAAGAACTGGCAGATATGCTCACCGCTAATAATATTAAAGCAGTAGCTTATCATGCAGGTCTGGATGCCGGCACCCGCGCTCAACGTCAGGACATGTTCCTGCACGAAGAATGTGAAGTGATCGTAGCCACCATCGCCTTCGGTATGGGTATCGATAAACCAGATGTTCGCTTCGTTATACACTACAACATTCCCAAGAGCCTGGAAAACTATTACCAGGAAACCGGCCGCGCCGGTCGTGATGGACTGGAAGGTATCTGTGTCTGCTTCTACTCCTACAAGGACGTACAGAAACTGGAACACCTGATGCGCGACAAGCCACTCAGCGAAAGGGAAATGGGCGCCCAGCTCATCAACGAAACCGTTGCCTACGCTGAAAGCTCCGCCTGCCGTCGAAAAGTGATCCTCCACTACTTCGGAGAGAAGTACGAAGAAGGTCAATGTAATGGCGCCTGCGACAACTGCCGCAATCCAAAAGAGAAAATTGAAGTAAAGAACCGCGTAGTTATTGTTCTCAAAGCCATCCAGTCCCTGGAAGAGCGCTTTGGCACCGACTACGTTGTCAATATTATCACTGGCAAGATTAACCCGCAGATCACCACCTATGGTCACAACCAGCTGGAAGTGTTCGGCGAGGGTAAAGAATTCGATGCGCACTTCTGGAACTCCCTCATCCGTCAAATGATGCTGGAAGACCTGATAGCCAAAGATATCGAAGAATATGGCCTGCTAAAGATCACTGATAAGGGTAAAAAGTTCCTCAAGACACCTTACTCTATCATGGTCTCACTCAACCACCAATTTGAAGAAGAAGGCAATGAAGAAGACGAAGTAGCAGCCGAAGCCCAGGCCTCCGCCGATCCCGTACTCTTCGAAATGCTAAAAGAACTGCGCAAAAAAGTAGCAAAAGAAAAAAACTTACCTCCTTTTGTTATCTTCCTTGAAACCTCCCTCGAGGATATGGCTACCCAGTACCCCACTACCGTACAGGAACTGGAAAAGATCCAGGGTGTGAGCAAAGGAAAAGCAATTCGCTATGGCAAACAGTTCGTCGATGTCATCTCTAAATACGTAGAGGAAAATGATATCGTCAAACCGGACGATTTCGTCATGAAAAGCGTTGTAAACAAAAGTGGTCTGAAAGTATTCATTATCCAGAATATCGATAAAAAAATGCCGCTGGAAACCATTGCCCGCAACAAGGAACTCACTATTCCCCAATTGCTGGATGAAATGGAAACCATTGTGGCAAGCGGTACCAAGCTCAATCTTGACTATTGCCTTGACGAAGAACTGGACGACTACGCCCAGGACGAGATCATGGAATACTTCAAAGGCTGCGAGACCTCCAGTCTGGCACTGGCCCGCGAAGAACTTATCGACAGCGACTACACCATTGAACAATTGAAATTGATGCGTATTAAGTTCCTTGTTGTATACGGGAACTAAAAAAACAATTATGGGACATGATTTGATCAGGGCCGCCATTGCGCCTGTACGGGAGAAAATTATTCAGCATCCGTTATATCATGAAATGCAACGCATGGAAGACATCAGGTCTTTTATGCAGTACCATATCTTCGCTGTATGGGATTTCATGTCACTCCTGAAATCACTGCAACGCAACCTTACCTGTACCAACCTGCCATGGGTACCTGTAGGAAGCGCAGCTACCCGCTTTCTAATCAATGAGATCGTAACCGGAGAAGAGAGTGACATCGATCCGGACGGCAAGCGTGTAAGCCATTTCGAACTATACCTGGACGCCATGAAACAGGTGGGTGCCGATACTTCCGTAATGGAAAAAGCCCTGCTGTCTCTGCAAAAAGGTGTAGCCCTTGCTGATGTGATCAATACCTTCCCTCCTGCTGCAAAAGCTTTCGTTCAACATACATTTGACCTGATCGAAAAAGCACCGATCTATGTGCAGGCCGCTGTCTTCACCTTTGGCCGTGAAGACCTCATCCCAGATATGTTCGTAGCATTGGTAAACGATCTGGACAAGCAATTCCCAGGACAGATCAGCCTGTTTAAATACTATCTGGAACGCCATATTGAAGTGGATGGTGACCACCATAGCCACCTTGGAATGGAAATGGTACAGGAGCTTTGCGGTACAGATACCAGTAAATGGGAAGCAGCAGCTATCGCCTGCCGCGAAGCATTGGAACAGCGAAATGCACTATGGACAGGCATTCTGGAAGAAATTCGCGCAACTGCAATAATTTCTTAGAATAATATTTGGATTTTAAATTCATATTTTGTTATCTTTGCACTCCCTTCGAGAGAAGGACGTGAGTAAAGAGTTGGTGTGGTAGCTCAGTTGGTAGAGCAAAGGACTGAAAATCCTTGTGTCGCCGGTTCGATTCCGGCCCTCACCACAAAAAAAGCGATTACGAAAGTAGTCGCTTTTTTTTATGCCCATAAAGCCCATATCAAGGACCCCTTTTGTTCGCCGCTTGTTCGATGCTTGTTCGCCGCTTGTTCGATGCTTATTCGCCGCTTGTTCGATGCTTGTTCGATGCTTGTTCGATGCTTCTTCGATGCTTCTTCGACGCTTGTTCGATGCTTGTTCGATGCTTCTTCGACGCTTGTATATCCCAATCCCGATTCAATTACCTCCTTTCCCCAATTCAAATCCCATTTCTTAATATTAAGCCCCCGCAATTCAAAACAACAACCAACACCTTGTTTACAACATATCCATCCAACATCTCTTCAATATATCCTTCCTCATCCCCCTAACCAATACCACCCTATAACAACACTAATTCTTCCCATTTGCTACCTACAAAAGGATCCTTCCTAAAATTTAAAAGGCCATCTTTTCAGATGGCCCTTATATCAGTAGCTTACTTCTTCTTACAGACAACAATGTGATTCAAAAACGCATCATATCGTTTAGGCAAAATCCCGTTCAACACCATCACCCAGATATTCATCAAAGAAATAGTAACATTCGTTACCAGCTTTCTCAATGGCGGGAAAAAGTTCAACTTAGACAATATAGAACTATCCATATACGACATCCTGATCTGTGCCTGCGTCTGAACAGATGTACCCAGTTTTTCGTAATACACGATCTCAAATCCTTTACGCTCCAGCAAGCTCTTTAAACCATATGAAGTATAACGGCTGCAATCATTCGGAGCCTCGTGCTCAGCGATCAGAAACGGCATTGTAATCAGTATAGTACCACCCGGTTTCATCACCCTGTGCA
The DNA here is from genome assembly GCF_039596155.1 of Chitinophaga sp. Classification (GTDB taxonomy): domain Bacteria; phylum Bacteroidota; class Bacteroidia; order Chitinophagales; family Chitinophagaceae; genus Chitinophaga. The sequence goes on along the minus strand of NZ_JBCNKF010000018.1, from coordinate 84,181 downwards.
GCTCAGAAATCATATCCTCAAGATTGAACACATGCTCAAATACTTCTGTCGACAATACACTGTCAAACGAATTGTCCTCCAGCGGCAATGTCAAACCATCGTAAAACACATCTATCTGCTCATTCTCATGACTATGCCCCTCGCCCTGAAAATCTACACCTATATATTCATCTACGTTAATCAGGGGCTTATAGGGTTTGCTACCGCAACCAAAGTCCAACATACGGCCATGAAGCACCTTAAAGTGTTTTTTAAGGTTCGTAATCAATAAATTACGCGTTATGTAGAACGACTGATTGATGGTCGGATTGAAATCTTTGCTTACATTTTTCATAGTGACACCAAAAATACATTTTTACGCCAACAAAGTAAGTATCAATCCGATCAATGCCGGCAAGCCCTGTACAAAGAAAATCTTCTTCGTCGCCGTCAGCGCACCATAAATACCAGCGATTACCACACAGCTCAAAAAGAACACAGCTATGTTCTTCTGCCATTCCGGATCACTGATAAAGAAAGACCAGATCAACCCGGCTGACAGGAAGCCATTGTACAACCCCTGGTTCGCTGCCAGCCCTTTCGTAGGCTTAAACAGCTCAGCAGGCAATTGTTTAAAAGTTCGCCTGCCTGCCGTCTCCCACGCAAACATCTCCATCCACAAAATGTACAGATGCTCGAGCGCGACCAGGCCTACAAAGATCTTCGCAATAATGACCATATCTTGTTGTTTTAATTTATGCTACAGGACGTTTAGGATCCGTAATCCATTCACTCCACGAACCTGCATACAGTTTAGGAATAGGATACCCAGCATATACTGACAGCAATACATTGTACGCCGCCGTTACACCAGAACCACAATAGAACACCACATTGCCTTTCGCAAATTCTTCTTTAAAATGCGCTTTGTATACCTCCGGTGCAGCCACACCTTCTGCTCCTATCTGCGCATTAAACGGCTTGGAAATAGCAGTAGGAATATGACCCGCTACAGGATCGATCGTTTCATTCTGACCTGCATATCTGTCAGCCGTTCTGCTATCGATCAGACAGGTATTACCCGCTTCTATTGCAGCCATTACTTCATTTACAGAAGCAAGCATACTATCATCAAAATGCGGAACAAACTGCCTGGGTTGCAATGGCATAATATCAGCCGTCAATGGATACCCCTGTGCAGCCCACACCCCCTTTCCTCCATTCAATACAGCGACCTTTTCATGCCCGGCCCAACGCAGTAACCACCACATTCTGGCGGCTGCCATAAAACCAGCTGTCGCATCATACACCACCACCTGCGTGTTTTCATCAATGCCCAGCTTAGAAAAGGTCTTTACCAAAGCCTCTTTTCTGGGTAACGGATGGCGACTGGTTTTCCCAGCTATAATTTCTCCAGACAGGTCAAAATGCAGATCTGCATATACCGCACCCGGAATGTGTGCTTTTTTATATTCTTCTACACCCCACTTTTTATCTGCCAGGGAATAACTGCAATCAACAAAAAGGAAATTGGAATCATGCAAATTCTCCAGCGCCTCTTTCGGCTGAATAAAGGTTGTATACTTCATGCCATCAGGATTTTATCAAAGTAAGGCAATAAAGCCGATAAATAGAAAAGAAAAAACAGTACATTATATCTGTTTTTATACCCCTTATTAGGTCTTCCCTCCATGATGTAAAATGCTTGTGGAAAATACCAGGCATTTACTATCATCGTAATAACTATTACAGATTCGCAGTTACTCCTTCCTGTTGGCAATAGCCGCGGCATGACGATGCAGTTGTACAGTAATGTGCTGTTTTCATTTATTATAAGAATGCAGAAGAACAGAGAAGATGCGGAAGAAGCCGAGCTTTATGAATACAGGAACAATTCTGTTAGGTGTAGGTGTGCTGATATTTTTATTTGCTATCAGATACCTTACTAACAAAGAAAGAATGTACATGATAGAAAAAGGTACCGTGCCTGACTTTAAAAATAAACAATGCTTTCAGGATCTTAGAAATTCGCTCATTCTGATTGGGGTCGGTACTGCGCATTGCTGGCATATTATATTGATCCGCCCCCCAGACATGACTTCTCCCCTGTTTATATTCGTTTGATCTCTATATTCGGAGGCATCGGTTTACCTGTAAGCTTTCTGATACAGAAAAAGTCTGCCGAATAATTTCTTTTGTTAACCCATTACTGTTTATCCATGAAATGATTATTTCCCGGAATTACATCTTCCGGAATAGCCACGTAATCAAGCGCTGCCAGCATATCATAGTTAAAGATAAATGCTTATTGGCTGTGATAGCAGCAGGCAGCGCGCATCTTCCTTCTGATGAAATAATATAAAGACCATCTCCCAGATCCCTGGTTCCAGCTAAAAAGTTGTTGAAATGCCGGGATAGTGGTTCGTTAGACTTGTCCGTCAGGAAAAGAAATGCATTTTTTATATTCGCAGGTTAACATCATGTATACCCGAATATACTCAGAATATAAAAGGAATCAAACGATACGTTTTCTGTCTGTAAATCCGGTACTCCTCTCCGAAGTTATTGATCAATACCCGTTCTTCTATATACATCCTGTACAAAAATGCAGCAGAGACAGGCAATACGGTTATCACAAAAGCAATGTAATTATTCATCGCAATACCATTGCCTATAAAAGATACCAGTGATCCCAGGTAAGAAGGATGCCGCAAGTATTTATACACACCATGTTGTACTATCCGATGATCTTCCCGGATCGTTACATCTACCGTAAAGTAATGTCCCAGCGTATAGATCGAATAGAACCGGAACAACATGCCTGATACAATCAGGGCTATTCCTATCTTAGGAAAATAAACATAGCTCGTGATCGGGGCAGCTGTATGTTCCGCTACATAAGATCCCAGCGGTAGCGTCGCCATAATCGTTACCCAGATCCAGAGCAATGATTTTCTGTCTGCTTTCTGTTTTTCCTGTGGACCAGAACGGAAAATGCGGTTCAGAAAGATCTCTGAAGCCAGCCAGATAGCGACAATAGTTGTGTATAGCATAAAGATGTAGGTTTTTCAATGGTCTGACGATCCGTTCCCTCAAATGGTTTTTACATCTCCATTTTCATAGGCAATAATCACAGTGGGTTTTAGATTCAGGAACAGTCCTGTTTCTACAACGCCAGTCAGCGCTTTTAATTGTTGATGGAGCAGCTCCGGTTCCCGGATCACCCCAAATGAACAATCTATAATGTAATTGCTGTTGTCTGTGATATATGGCTGATCGTCTTTCGTTCTGAGTGTTGGATACCCCTGCAGGGCCTGCAGTGTTTTGAATACCAGTTCCCAACCAAAAGGTACGACTTCTATCGGTAATGGAAACTTTCCAAGCGTCTTTACATATTTTCTTTCGTCACCTACTATCACACGGTGCCTGCTCGCCAGTGCCACAATTTTTTCCCTGAGCAGTGACCCGCCACCACCTTTTATCAGTTGTCCTTCCTCACTGATTTCATCTGCTCCATCAATATCCAGGTCCAGCTGCTGGATCTCGCTGAACGATGTGATGGGTATCCCCAGCGCCAGGGCCTGCTTTTCCGAAGCGATGGAAGTAGCCACTGCCTGAATATTTAACCCTTCCTTCACCATCTGACCAATCTTTTCGATCGCCCAGTATGCGGTAGATCCCGTTCCCAATCCTACCAGCATACCTGGTTGTACCAAAGCAGCCGCTTTTTCGCCGGCAGCTTTCTTCGCTTTTGTGATTGCATCCATGTATATGACTCTTTATATTTTAATGCTAGTGTACAGCAATATAAGCCTTATTTTTACGATCCACCTTACACCACTTTATGATTATCGACTCGCACAAGGGACCAATGACCACGCTTCTTCGCATCAGGGCTATCTTTACCGGTTCTGTCGGCAACCTCGTCGAATGGTACGACTGGTATGCCTATGCTGCATTTGCAATTTACTTTGCTCCCTCCTTTTTTCCCAAAGGGAATCCTACTGCTCAGCTACTCGATACCGCCGCCATCTTCGCCGTAGGTTTTCTCATGCGCCCGGTAGGTGGTTGGCTCTTTGGGACTATTGCTGATCGTACGGGTCGCAAAACTGCTATGACATTGTCAGTGTTGCTGATGTCATTGGGTAGCCTGCTTATAGCCATTGCCCCTACTTATCAGACTGCCGGTTTATTTTCCCCCGTATTATTATTGCTTGCAAGACTCCTGCAAGGACTGAGTGTAGGCGGAGAATATGGTACTTCTGCTACCTATCTTAGCGAGATTGCCACACCTGATAAAAGAGGATTCTACTCCAGCTTTCAATATGTAACTCTCATAGGTGGACAACTCGTTGCCCTGGGAGTGCAATTATTATTACAAAAAGTATTTCTTACCCCCGATCAGCTGCATGCCTGGGGATGGCGTATCCCCTTTGTGATCGGCGCCCTGCTCTCCCTTTTCGCACTCATCATCCGCCGCCATATGGAAGAGACAATCTCTGTAAAAAAAGGAGACGAAAAACGCGGCTCACTGAAAGTATTATTCAATGAGCATCCAAGAGCTATCCTCACAGTGGTAGGATTGACAATGGGCGGTACTTTAGCGTTTTATACCTACACCACCTATATGCAGAAATTCCTGGTAAATACGGTACACCTTACAAAAGAAAGATCAACCGTACTTACCTTCTGGCTCATGCTCATTTATGCCTGCATACAACCACTTTGCGGACTGCTGAGTGATAAGATAGGAAGGAAACCTTTACTGATTACCTTTGGGGTAGCCGGTACCCTATTTACAGTACCTATCCTGACTGCGGTAAGTCATGCGGATACCGAGACAACCGCTTTTCTCTTGTTACTATCCGCGTTGCTGATCGTGAGCGGGTATACTTCTATCAATGCAGTGGTAAAAGCTGAACTATTTCCCTCGAAAGTACGCGCTTTAGGTGTGGGCTTACCCTATGCATTGACAGTGGCAGTCTTTGGTGGTACTGCCGAATATATCGCATTGTACTGTAAGAAGATAGGGCATGAATCCTGGTATTACTGGTATGTGACCATCTGCGTTTTTATTTCTCTCGTGGTTTATGTGTTTTCGGGAGATACCAAAAAGACTTCGTACATGAATAAAGAACTATAAGCTTTTGGCCGCTGGCCATCCAAATTTTTGATATACATGAACCGTCCATTTGCCGATATGCCCTACGGCTATCCCCCCGCATACTGCTATCCCCTTACCGAGATATGCATGTACATTCTTTTTTTAATCTGCCTTTGGCACGCTTATAAACAAGGTGTCTCCAAACTGGCTTACCTGCTCGGTGGCTTTGGCTTTGGCCTTCTGCTGGAATACATCAATGTACGCGCGAACGCCGGTTATAAATATGGGCACTTCCTCCTCATGATCCGGGACATACCTGTAGGCATTGGCGCCGGCTGGGGTATCATCATGTATACCTCCCGCCTCATCACCGAAAGCATGCAACTACCCACCTGGCCGGCAGCCGCCATGGAAGCACTCCTTGCCCTCAGCATCGACTGGAGCATGGACGTTGTCGCTTACCGCCTCCATATGTGGCACTGGAACTGGGAAACCATCATCAATCCATCCGTAGCCCTCACCGCGCAATATTTCGGCGTACCATGGGGTAATTTTTACGGCTGGCTCTGCGTTGTATTCTTCTACTCTATATTTTCCCGGTACCTGGAAAAAACCCGCATCTGGAAAATAGCTATTCCCATACTCGCCATCCTCATTTCACAAGTAGCACTATATGTCACCCTTTTCCCCATATCTTTTTTCCTGAAAAATCATTTTAATATCCTGAGCGCAGATAAGCTGGTATTTACCCTCCTTTTCTTTGCGGTACTAACAGCAATAGGGATCATTAAAATGAAACGAAAACTATTCCATCTGCCCTTCATTACCTGGCTGGTGCCAGCATGGTTTCACATCTACTTTTTCTGCTGGCTCTTTCTCGGTGGATTTGCCAGTGAAAATACCTGGATGACATTCCTCAGCGTACTGAGCTTATTAGTAGGAACACTTATCCATTTGATATTGATTTTAAATACGAAATCCCGAACTTAGTGACCGCTAATTCATCAATCATGGAAAAGGAAACAAGGGCTCTTAAGATCAGCAAAATTGCAGCAAAATCGGCCATCCGTTTATTTGTCATTATCGTATTTGTCGGCGCACTCCCTTTTATTACAGGCGAACAACCCTGGAGTAAAAGATTGGAAAATTCCCACTTCGTCATCCCAAATAAACTCACCCTGATTGCACCTGCGCTGCTCTTCGCAGGACTGCTCACCCTCATCATCCTGGTGATCAAAAAGAAATACTCCGTTATTGATTACAACTGGCTGCTTGTACTGAATGCAGTCATCCTGCTGGCTTATATCGCTATGATCTACGTCCGGCTCTATTCGCTCATTTTTGTGTAAACATAATATTTACTCCATTGCTCCTGACAGAAGAACATGTAATAGGTTTAGCCCCGGACGACGCTTCCCGTAAAGCGGGAGCTGCATTGGCAAGTCCGGGAAAATGGGTAAGCAAAGGCGTCAACACGGACGCCTTATGGGGAGAATGCCAGGGTAGCGGGAGCAAACCGTATCAGACCCAGGTAGACATCGTAAACGTTGCCTTCAAATGTAGCTGCCCCAGTCGCAAATTTCCCTGCAAGCATGGTATTGGACTCATGCTCCTGTATGCCCGGCAAAAAGATACCTTCACCGACCATACACCTCCGGCCTGGGTAGATGAATGGCTATCTAAACGCGCTGAAAAAAAAGTCGGGAAAACAGAGAAACCGGTAGACGAAAATGCACAGGCAAAAAGACTACAGGCTCGCCAGCAAAAGGTAGCCGATGGCATCGCAGAACTTATGCGCTGGATAAAAGATATTGTTCGGCATGGCCTGCTGCAGATCCCGGAAAAAGGAGACGCCTACTGGGAAAATATGGCCAGAAGAATGGTCGATGCACAAGCCCCCGGCCTGGCAGGCATGGTACGCGCCTTGGGCGAAACCAACTTCTTCAGCGATGGCTGGCAAATCTCGTTTCTTGATCAGCTACTGCGCATCTACCTCGTGGTACAGGGATATACTCAAAGCGAAAACCTGGAAGAACCCTTACAACAGGAACTTCGCACTCTCATCGGTTTTACGCAGAATCAGGAAGCACTCAAACAGCAGACAGGTATCAAAGACAACTGGCTGGTACTGAGCAAACAAACCACTGAAGAAGAGAACCTGATCACAGAGCGCTACTGGCTGTATGGACAACAATGCAAAAAATCCGCACTGGTTCTGCAGTTTTTTGTAAAAAACCAGTCAAGACCTGAAGTGCTCATTACGCCCGGCATTGCGCTACAGGGGGAACTCGTATTCTTCCCCTCTCCCACACCACTCAGAGCCATCATCAAATTTCCTGTCTCCAATATCTCCCTGCCCGAAGTTACAGGTATGGAAGGATGGGCCCAGGTTACAGATACCGAAACGGCACTGTACGAACAGATGCCCGTGCGCAGTGAAAGACCCTACATCGTACAGCAACTCACCCCTGTACAACATAATCTGCAATGGTGGCTCAAAGACCAGGAAGAACGACTGATGCCACTGAAAACCGGCTACTCAAACATCTGGAGGCTCCTCGCCCTGAGTGGTGGGAAGCCATTGAAAATGGCGCTGCTCGGAAAAGAACAACAATATGAACCTTTAGGCGCCTGGCATAACGGCTCTTATAAACTATTGTAACCGCGGGACAAAAACTTATGTGGAATAATATTGTTAACACCGTCCTGTTAGGAACAGGCAAAAAGCAACTACGCAAAGACGATCTTCCCCCTGCACTATCCGCTGTGGCAGATACCGTACTGGGAGATAAATCTCTGGATGTGGAAACACAGTTTCTACACCTGGCCGCCCTGGCGCTCAACTACCGCCAGAGCGGTGTCACTTCACTACAGGATAGCAGCGTTTCACTGGAAGCTGCTCCTGAAGAAATACTTCCTTATTGTAGTCCTGCTGCATGGCAGGCCTTATACACCGCCATTGATATGGGTCTTCAGGCGCTCATCCTCTATTGGATGGAAGCCTGCGCTGCCGCTCAGCAACTGGCCCCTCCTGAGTTTATTCCTACCCTGCTGGATATGTCTATCAAGGAAAAACAATGGCGAAATCTGGCGATCATCGTTTGTGGGAAAAGAGGCGAATGGCTCGGCCAGTTCAATCCTGCATGGGCTTTCAAAAGGTCAGATACGGCAGCAGAACGCTGGCAGACCGGCTCTCTTGAAGAACGTAAACAGGTACTCTCTTCCCTGAGACAGGATGATCCTGCACTGGCCAGAGAATGGCTGCAACAGACCTGGCCGCTGGAAAACGCGGCTACCCGTGCCGAACTTCTGAAAATATTGCAAATCAATGCAAATGAAGAAGATGTTCCCTGGCTGGAAACACTACTCACAGACAAAAGTTCAAAAGTAAAAGACGAAGCCTGGACCCTGCTCAAGCAATTACCAACGTCTGCTATCATTCAGGCCTATTGGCAACTACTGCAACAAAGCATTATCCCCGCTAAAAAAGGATTGCTGAATAAAAAGTCGCTGGATATTTCATTGCAACTTCCCTCTGATAAACGGATTGCGGATTCAGGGATACAGTTATTGAGCAGCTCCAAAAGCGTGAGTGACGACGCTTTCATTCTCTATCAGCTCACGACCTATGTTCCCCCGGTATGGTGGGAAGGTTATCTGCAAACAGATAAAAAGGGCGTACTCTCCTATTTCAACAATACAGAGCTCACTCAACAATTCATACAGGCATTGGGCTTAGCTGCTATCCGCTTCAAAGACCAGGAATGGTTACAACTGATCCTGAAAGAAAGTAAAGACTTCTTCAAAGATGCACTCGAAGCACTACCCGTTCACGAACAGGAAGCTTATGTACTCAGATTCTTTGAAAAAGAACCTCAGTTTATGATCCGCTTCCTCAGCGAACGTAATTATGAATGGAGCCTGCCTGTTACCAGGGAATTATTCAGATGGATTGCAAAAAATCCTTACCAGTACAATCGCAATTTCTTTGACAAACAGGTGCAGAACATCCCCTTATCGATCGGCGGTGAACTGGAAAGCTTCACCCCTGAACTCCCTGCCTATCAGGCGACGTGGAAGAACACATCGGAACACATCAAAAGATTATTGACCTGCAAGGCAGCCATCAATAAAGCTTTCTCAAATACAAAATGATCACCTTTTTAAGCAGATAAAAATGTCCAACATTTTACGTCAACATGCCGAACAACTGTTCGCTCAGGAACTGGAAGAACTGCAAAAGCAGGATACTGAAAAGCGTCCTTATATGTGGAAGCTATCCCCACAGGCCGTAGTTACTTACCTCATGGGGGGTAAACTGAAAAATGGATTTGAAATACAACCAAAGTACATCGGTAACCGCCGTCTCATGGAAATCGCAGTAGCTACCCTGACAACCGATCGTGCTTTACTATTATATGGCCTGCCTGGTACTGCTAAAAGCTGGGTAAGTGAACACCTGGCGGCAGCTATCAGTGGCGACTCTACCCTGATCGTACAGGGTACCGCCGGTACCGGTGAAGAAGCTATCCGCTATGGCTGGAATTATGCCCGGCTGCTGGCCGAAGGTCCTACTACTGGCGCTATCGTGGAAACGCCTGTAATGCGTGCCATGAAAGATGGCAAGATCGCACGTATCGAAGAACTGACCCGTATCGGTGCAGATGTACAGGATACCCTCATCACCATCCTTTCAGAAAAAACACTTCCGATTCCTGAGCTCAGCAGCGAAGTAATGGCCCAAAAAGGCTTCAATCTAATTGCTACGGCCAATAACAGGGACAAAGGTGTAAATGACCTTTCCAGCGCCTTAAAACGCCGTTTCAACACTGTTATTCTACCTGTTCCTGATAACATGGAAGAGGAAATCGATATTGTGAGAAGAAGAGTAGAGAGCTACGAAAAGGTAATGGACCTCCCTGCCGAAAAACCGGCACTCGAAGAAATCCGCCGTATCGTAACCATCTTCCGCGAACTGCGGAGTGGTATCACCGCCGATGGAAAAACCAAGATCAAAGTTCCGAGTGGTACACTGAGCACTGCCGAAGCCATTTCAGTAGTAAACAATGGTCTGGCAATGGCGGCTTACTTTGGTGATGGTGCCCTCAAAGCAGCCGATCTGGCAGCCGGTATTATCGGTGCTGTAATTAAAGACCCCGTGCAGGATAAAATTGTATGGCAGGAATACCTCGAGACTGTCATCAAAACAAGAGACGAGTGGAAAGATATTTACCGGGCATTCCGGGACCTGTAAACACGTAATATGTCAATTCATATACTGGGCATACGGCACCATGGCCCTGGTTCTGCCAGAAGAGTTCGTGCCGCCCTGGAAAAAATCAAACCAGACATTGTGCTGGTAGAAGGTCCCCCGGATGCTGATGGCATACTGGAATGGGTGGGGCACGATGAATTGAAGCCCCCGGTAGCTATTCTCGTATTCCAGCCAGACGATCCTAAAAAGGCTGTATTCTACCCCTTTTCGGAATTCTCCCCGGAATGGCAGGCCATTCTATATGCACGCCAGAATAAGATCCCGGTCAAATTTATGGATCTGCCAATGGCACATCAGTTTGAACTACGCCATCAGCCGGCAGCTGACTCTTCGCTGAATAATAATATGGCTATTGTGCCTGATACGGAGATAGTGAAACGTAATCCCATCGCATGGCTTGCCGCCGCCGCTGGTTTTGAAGAAGAAGAAACCTGGTGGGAACATGAGTTTGAATACAGGCAGGATGAAGAACAGGTATTTGATGCCATTACCGAAGGCATGCATGCCTTACGTACGGAGCTGCCTTTGCCATACGACAGAGAAGAACAATTGCGTGAAGCATGGATGCGTAAAACCATCCGGCAGGCAGAAAAAGAAATGTACACAGAGATCGCTGTAATATGTGGTGCATGGCACGCACCCGCACTCAAACACATGCCAAAAGCAAAAGAAGACAATGACCTGCTGAAAGGATTACCCAAAGTAAAAACAGCCGTATCATGGGTACCATGGACATATAACCGGTTGAGTTACAACAGCGGTTATGGTGCTGGCATCAATTCTCCGGGTTGGTACGAACATCTCTGGCACCATCCGGCTGATGATGGTACCCGCTGGATGGCACGTGTAGCAAGACTGTTCAGAGAAGAACAAAAAGACATTTCTGTTGCACATGTAATGGAAGCCGTTCGTCTGGCCAATGCTTTGGCTGCCCTGCGCAGATTACCAAGAGCTGGTTTGGAAGAATTGAATGAGGCTACACTGAGTGTACTATGCAATGGTGAGGACATTCTCATTAAACTGATTGAGAAAGCCCTGATCGTCAGTGATAAGATCGGGGAAGTACCCATGGATGTACCCCGTCCGCCATTGCAGACCGATATTGAAAAACAGCAAAAGAAACTCCGCTTACCACAGACCGCGGATTTCAAAGATTACACGCTGGATCTCAGAAAAGAAAATGACCTTGAACGAAGTATATTTTTACATCGTCTTGAATTGCTGGGAATTAAGTGGGGAGATCGTTACGATGTATCCGGCAAAGGTACATTCAAAGAACAATGGCGTTTACAATGGGACCCATCCCTGTCTATCGATATCATCGAAAGGGGAAGCTGGGGCAACACGGTAGAAGAGGCAACAAATAGTTATGTAAAATATCGTGCACAGTCAGCCTCTAACCTGAAAGAAGTTTGTACCCTGCTTGAAAGCGCCATTCCCGCAGAGCTGGATGCAGCGATTGATCTGTTGATCCGGCAGATCAATAACCTTGCAGCCGCTACCGGCGATGTGATGCAGTTGATGACTGTATTACCCAACCTTGTTCAGATCAGCAGATATGGTAACGTGCGTAAAACAGATGCGGCCCTTGTAGAAGAGATCATCAACGGAATGATTACGCGTATCTGTATCAGCTTACCAGCTGCGTGTACCAGCCTGGCAGAAGATGCCGCACAGCAGCTGCTGGAGCTGTTTTACAATATGAACGATGCCATCCTGTTATTACAACAGGACGATCTTTCTACACAATGGACACATACATTATCTCATATCGCGCATAATACTAACACCTCTCCTGTTATAGCAGGATATGCCACCCGCTTACTTTCTGATCACAGAACCATTACAGGTGCTGAACTGGTGAAGACATTCAGTTATGCTATGTCTACTGCCAATCCTCCAGCAGTTGCTGCGGCGTGGCTGGAAGGATTTCTGAAAGGAAGTGGTACCTTATTGTTAGTAGACAATGATTTGTGGACAGTTGTAAACAACTGGATGAACCAGCTGGAACAGGATACATTTACACAGTTGCTACCTTTACTGCGGAGAACATTTTCCGGGTTTAGTAAACCTGAAAGAAGGAAACTGGGTGAGAAAGCTAAAAATGGTATCACAACTGGTAGCACGGCATCATTTGGTATCGATGTGCAATTCGATACAACACGAGCAGAAAAAGGTATTCCGGTTGTAATGAAAATGCTGGGCATTCAACTATAAATTAATTGCCTTTAAAAGAAACTTCATGGACAACTTACATAAATGGCGTCTCGTACTCGGAGGTAAGGAAGCAGATGGCACCGGCTTCAGCCTTGCCGGCGATGAACTGAAAATGGATCAGACCCTCGAAGCCCTCTACGATAGCGAAAAGAAAGGCGGACTAGGTCCCTCCTCTCCTAACGTCAGCCGTTGGTTAGGCGATATCCGTACATTTTTCCCTGCCTCGGTAGTACAAGTTATGCAACGCGACGCATTGCAAAGGCTAAACATCACGCAGATGCTCTTTGAAAAAGAGATGCTGGAAAATGTAGAACCAGATGTACACCTGGTAGCAACATTACTAACATTACGTCATGCTATTCCCGATAAAACAAAAGATACTGCCAGGCAAGTAGTTCGCCGTGTAGTTGAAGAGTTATTAAAGAAGCTTACACAACCTACACAACAAGCTATTACAGGTAGTCTGCATCGCAGCATTCGTAACCGCCGTCCTAAGCATAACGAAATTAACTGGCATGCAACCATTTTAAAGAACCTGCGCCATTATCAGCCTGAGTATAAAACTATCATTCCTGAAACACGCATTGGTTATGGTCGTAAAACAACAGCATTAAAAGACGTTGTGCTATGCCTGGACCAAAGTGGTTCTATGGGAACATCAGTTGTATACTCCGGCATCTTTGGATCTGTGATGGCATCTATTCCCGCTATCAAAACAAAGATGGTCGTATTCGATACGTCAGTAGCAGATCTTACAGAAGAACTGAAAGACCCTGTTGATCTGTTGTTCGGTGTGCAGTTAGGTGGTGGTACGGATATACAGTTAGCATTAAATTACTGCCAGCAGATTATTACAAGACCTGCAGATACCGTACTTGTTTTAATTACTGATCTATTTGAAGGCGGCAGCAATGATCGTATGCGTAAGCGTGCGGCAGAACTGGTGGCTGCTGGTGTGCAGGTAATTGTATTACTTGCATTGAATGATGATGGCGCTCCATATTATGATCATGAAAATGCACAGTTCCTATCCAATCTGGGAATCCCTGTATTTGCATGTACGCCGGATAAGTTTCCCGATATGATGGCCGCAGCACTGAGTAAACAGGATATCAACAACTGGGCTGCAAGAGAAGATCTTGTATTAAAAAAGTAAATGAATTTCTCCCCCGGTAAAATCATTACGTTCAAAAAATAAAGAGGCTGCATCATAAGTACGATACAGCCTCTTTTTATTCGTATCCCTATAGAGTCGGGTATCCGTTTAAGTGATTCTCAGCCCCTATTTTTACTTATGAGCCATCCTCTTTATTTTTACTATTTAATTTGTCTTTAGCCATTGGTCATCCTGAATAATTACTCCGGATACAATCGCTGCTTTTATGGCACCTGACAATTCTGTTTTTAGTTCCTCTGTCGCCCGGTTAAATCCTAATGCCTTAGATACCAATGGAATCGCTGCCTCTTCTGTAATTGCCACCGCATCTCTCACTACTTTCTCAATTGCTACCATCATTTCCTCCGGTGCTATGTACATCAGCTTCTTTGATGCCGCCGGCATATTCGCTCTGCTTCTCAACACAGGTACTTCCATCTTTGCATCCCACAGGAATGGTTCCTTCACCACAATACTACCATTTTCTTCTGCACTTAATATTGCCTGCTTCAGCGTCTCACGTATACGGCTACCCACTCTCGCCACACCTGCCGCTTCAATTAGTCTCCTCGCTACTTCATCAGTATGTACAGGACTCTCTACGGCTACAATTCTCTCGAGCCAGCTTCTTAATTTATCCAATCCATGCGCATGCAATTCTTTGTCAGAAATTTCCTTTGGCAAGCTAGCCGTTTCGTACAATGGCAACTCCGGCATCGTTATATCTTCCTCTTCTCTCACCATGGTAAAATCTTCTTCTACCGCTGTTTCTTCTTCAGCAATTACTTCGTTCCGCTTTGCCTGTTCAACGGCTGTTAGTAATCGTTTGATTTCTCTGGCAGGATGCCGGAACCAATCAGTACTCCATACATGATATAAATTCCATCCCATATCTTCCAGCACCTGTTGCCTCAATCTATCTCTGTCCCTGGCAGATCGTGCAGAGTTATATCCTTCACCATCACATACAATACCTATGATATATTTCCCCGGATGTTCAGGATCAGCAATAGCCAGATCAATAAAGAACCCCTTACTACCTACCTGCTTATGCACAATATAGCCTGCTGTCTCCAGATGCTTCGCTACTTCCTGTTCAAAAGGAGTTCTCGCAGGCAGTCCATTAGCAGACGGTGTATGTAATTGTCCATGCTGCGCGAAGTAGAGGAAATTCTTCAATGCTTTTACGCCTTCACTATCTGTACGGTTCAGATCTATATCATCAGCACTGAGATTTGTAAATACTTCACATCTCTGTTTGGCACGTGTGATCAATACATTCAATCGCTTTTCACCTCCTTCATTATTCAATGGACCAAATGCCAGGCTTACAGATCCATCGGCTGTACGACCATATCCTATACTTATATATATTACATCCCGTTCATCTCCCTGTACATTCTCCAGGTTCTTTACAAAAAATGGCTCATGTGGATGCGCTTTAAAGAATGACTCTACTTCAGGTAGCTTCTTTCTCACTGCTTCCAGCGATTCCTGTATTGCCTGCATTTGCGCCGTGCTGAATGCCACCACACCTAAACTTAAATCAGGATGTTCCTTTGCATGCCTGATCACCGCTTCAGTGATCGCATTTGCTTCCTGCGGATTCGTTCGTGTTTTACCACGATCATACACCGTATCTTTCAGATGGTGATAGATCAATCCCATTGTGTGCGTAGCACCGGGGCTAGGAAAGATCACCAGTTTGTTTTCATAAAATTCCTGGTTCGATAAAGTGATCAATGATTCATGACGGCTACGATAGTGCCAGCGCAACATACGCTGCGGAGCACCCTGCGCATCGCACATTCCTAAAATACTCGGCATATCCGCTGTCACATTCTCTTCATCATCAGTTTCCTTTAATAACGAATCAAAGAAACTACCCGGCGGCATCTGTTTACTATCACCTACTACGACTAATTGTTTTCCTCTCAGCAATGCTCCCAATGCATCAACCGGCCTTACCTGCGAAGCTTCGTCGAATATGACCAGATCAAACTGCAGAGATCCGGGAGGTAAAAAATTAGCAATAGACAATGGGCTCATCATGAATACAGGCTTGATCGCCTGCACTGCCAATCCCGCTACCTGCATCAGTTTGCGGATAGGCATGTGTCTCGCCTTCTTATTAAACTCAGTACGTAGTACATTTACCTGGCCACCTGCATCTAAGGGTGGTATACCATCATAATGTTTCAATGCAGCACGGGCACGGTTATATTGCAGATTGAGTGTATCCAGTTTTACAAACTGCTTCACAGCAGATTCATGGCTCGCTCTTTCAAACTTCCTTAATGCAGCATGTTTTAACAATGCCTGCTCATACAAATATTCATACCATGTTTTCTGCAAGGCAGGTGTCAATCCTTTTTGTGCTTCGGGCCAATAAACCACCGCATCAATCAAAGATTCCAATCCTTCATTAATAGCAGATGCTGCTAAGTTGTTCCATGAAATCATCAAATGGATTTCAGGTAAACCTGCCACCCACGATTCCATCAATACGATCTGATCTTCATATGCACGTTGTAATAAGGGAGTAATTTCCTTGTAACGAATCTGTTCATTGAAAGCAGTCGCTGTCACGATTTGTTCAATGGCAGTTCCATGCAACTGCAGATACTTCAATAGTATATCCAGGTATTTTTTTGCTGTTGCTACCGGTTCATTTTTTTCGAGATAAGAGAGGATTACTTTATCACATGAACCAATACTTACCTGCCTGTGTACATCACTCAAATAATTAGAGATGGCTTCCAGTTCATTCCAGTTACTGCCACTTTTTTGCCAGCGTTGACCAAATAAATCTTTGGCAAGATGCTCATAATCCTTTACCTGCTTATCCAATCGCTTTGCTTCCATAATGGCGTCTACACAAGCTAGCTTTGCTGCAGTATCACCAGGTGCTCCATTTCTACACAAAGCAGCCAGCTGACGATTACTACGATTGTAATCTCCTATTGCAAACTTAAACCACTTCTCACCATATGCTAACAGGTTTTGTCTTATCTCCAGTACATTTTGTTCCCATGCTTCCGGTATTAAAATAGCATCATACACCTGGTGAATCTGTGCTAATCTTTTTCCTGTTTGCAACAGTTCTTTTACATCCTCTTTTCTTTGTAACCACGATGTGTTCGAAATATTCACCCCTGTTAAATCAGGACGTACAGAAGCCAGCTGCACCACGTAAGAAAGGTCCATTGTATCTTTCTTATTCAAAGGCATCGGCATACCTACCTGCGCAGCAATCATCGCACTTTCATGTTGCAGACTTTTAATTGTCTCAACAGTTCTTTGCATGAGCGGTGTTAGCTTCTCCTGTTCAGACGGGCTTAAAATAGTTAGCTGACTACCCCAGAATAAAAGTGCAGATGGCATACCTGTTTCAGCAAGTCTGGCAGAGATCCTGTTAGCCATATTCTCTGCACGCTGCATATTGCCTGCATTCCATTGATCAATATCCGGAATAGGAATACGAGGTAAGATCAGATTACCTGTTACCTCGTTTAATTGCAGCAGGTAGCCCATGAGTTGCTGCGGTGTCAATCCACTTTTGCCTACCGGTGAATTCACAGCCAGGCAATAATCATTCAACTCCCGTCTGTATTCATGCAGCAACGCAACTTCCTGTTGCAGTTGCATGATCGCCGGTTTACCTAATTCCAGTGTACGACGTAATTCCTGATGGAGTTCTTTCTTGTTCGCTTTATGGCTATGCAATTCCAGACATGCATCTCCAAGTTGGATGGTATCAAGTCTTCTCTTTACAACTTCCAGCGCAGCCATTTTTTCTGCAACGAAAAGTACTTTCTTCCCTTCACCAATAGCATTTGCAATCAGGTTAGTAATGGTTTGTGATTTACCTGTACCTGGAGGTCCCTGTATCACAAGATTTTTACCCTCCTGTACAGCAAGCATAGCAAGTAGTTGAGAACCATCTGCGTCTACTACCTGATGCATTTCATGTGCATCGGTTTCAGTGTCTATAAATGTTTCATCGCTCACACCAGATTCACCTTCACTGAATCCTGCACCAAATAAACTTTGCAATACAGGATGTACTGCGGGTTGTTCATCATCAGGCCAGTTTTCACTATCCAGGTCATGATATAACATGAGTTTTCCAAAAGAGAAAAAACCTAATTCAACAGTATCCATTTTCACTTCCCACTTCGGCATGCCGTATATCGCATCTGCTATTTCCTGCAAATAATCATTGATAGAAATTTCGTCCGTTTCAGGCATGTCTGGCAGCACAATACCGAAATCAGTTTTGATCTTCGTTTGTAAGCTCAGGTTCATTTCCACATCACTACCTGTATAGCGTAAACGAAAACGCTCGCGTGCACTACTTCTTTCCAATGATACCGGTATTAATATCAATGGTGCCTGTCTTGCTTCTTTAGTATTATCCTTTTCATACCATTGCAGCATACCTAAAGTAAGGAAGAGAATATTCACGCCTTGTTCTTCCAGACTGGTACGTGCAGCATAGTATGTATTCAATAGCCTGTTTTGTAAAGCAGCAGCGGCTTCAGTAGTTTGTAAACGGGTATCATACACTACACTTTCGGGTAGTGCGGTAGAACCTTCTTTCTGCTCTTCTTTCTGAAGTTCCGCATTGTCCGCAACGGGTGGGGTTACCAATACTTCATCTTTCAAAAATGCATGGGGGTCGTCGAGTATACTGGCTGTATTATCTTCCGGGGCAACCGACTTCTCTTTGGTTTCTTTATTACCTGGTTTGGGTAAAAACGTCATCGCCTTACCTTGCTTTACCAACACTTCATATACGTTGGCACTCTTTTCCTGATCGATATGAACACCACGGCTCACCGGTAGGCGATAGTTTAATAAAGGGTTACGCAGTCCCAGGTCGAGCAACTCCCTTCTTGAGGCCTCCAGTTTGGAGAGGATTGATTCCTGCATGTACAGTTTGTTGTTACAACAAAAAAATTACTAATTATTTTTAGAACGAATGATATTAAGAATTATTTGGTACAAAAGGTGAAGAGATAGAAAATTAACAATTACCATCACCTGTCAGACTGCCTGGCACTGTCAAAGGTAATAGCAGGCAGTTCGGCGAACTTGAAACAAAAAACAGTATTACCTTTATCATACATAACCATCGTATAGCTTGTATCAGGTATTATACTTCCTTTGGGGCACAGATTGGCACATTGCCATCAAGATATTCGGCTATGTATTGATCAGCCTTTCTTTTGTAGGTGTGGTCGGTACCATCCTGCTGGAAAACCGAAATCCGGTTAAAGCGTTGTCTTACATCATGTTGCTGGTGTTCGTTCCTATCCTTGGCCTGATCGTATACTATTATCTCGGTCGTGACCTGCGCAAACGCCGCCGCTTTACCCTAAAGGGCAGTAAAGACGAGACTTTGATGCTAAGATACTGGGAATCACAGCGTAGAGAAATTGAACATATGCAGCTTGCGCTCCGTCATCACGTAGCCAATAAACAGGAAATTTCTGCTATGTTATTGAATACCAGAAACTCCGTCCTTTCACAAAACAATAAAGTCCAGATCCTACTCAATGGTGAAGAGAAGTTTCCTGCTGTTATGAAAGCACTCAGGGAAGCCAAACACCATATACATATGGAGTACTACATCTTTGCCGCAGACGATGTAGGCAATGAGGTAGCAAACATTCTCGTAGAGAAATTAAAGGAAGGTGTAGAAGTAAGATTTGTATACGATGACCTGGGTTGTAGCGACATTGGCGACATCCCGGATCTGCTGGAGGAACATGGTGCAGAAGTATTCAAGTTCTCTCCTGTTCTTATTAACTTCTACCTGAACGCTAACTATCGTAATCACCGCAAGATCATTGTCATAGACGGCAATATCGGCTTCACCGGTGGTATAAATATGGATGACCGCTATCTCAACAATGGTAAGCATCCTGTATTCTGGAGAGATACGCATTTACAGCTGGAAGGTGATGTAGTCAATCTGTTACAGCTACAGTTCATGATGAGCTATCGGTATTGTAGCAGGAACACATTTCCATTCAGCGATCCCTACTTTCATCGTTCCCGTATCCAGGAACATTGCTTTGCAGATATCGTAGCCAGCGGACCTGATTCAGATTTCCCGATGTCTATGCAAACGATCCTCATGGCGATCAATGTAGCAAAAAGAAGTATCCGCATCAGCAATCCATATTTTATTCCTAATGATCAGATCCTGACTGCATTGCAAATGGCTGCACTGGCGGGGAAAACGGTAGAGTTACTGATTCCCTCGCGAAGCGATTCATTCTTTGTACAACATGCGGCACAATCCTATGTAAAACCAATGCTGGATGCAGGTGCAAAAGTTTATTTTTATCAGAAGGGATTTATCCATGCCAAGACGATCGTGATTGATGATAACCTGGCCATAGTGGGTACTGTAAACCTTGATAACAGGAGCTTTTACCTGAACAGTGAAATCGCAGTAGTCGTGTATGACAGACCGGTAGTTCATAAATTAAACGCTGCCTTCGAACAGGATTTGCAGGATGCCGTTCAGATCGAAAGGCGCACCTGGAAAAACCGCTCTATCTGGCAGCGTTTTATTGATGCTGTGTGCAGATTGCTAACACCGTTATTGTAAGAGAAGATCGGGACAGGCAATTACCTAAATATCATCTTCATTCGTCTCATCCAGGTCTTCATGCCTGTCTCCACCTAAGCTGTAATAATTATTTTCTTCATCTTCTTCACCAATCAGTTCTTCTTCGTCATCCAGTTCCGCACCTGGTACATCCAGGTCATCTTCCTCATCAAATTCCTGTGGAATAGTACTTTCTTCTCTCGCGATTTCATTGTTAATCCTGCGTGATCCGGTTACCCCTTCCACATCCAGATCTTCCCTCTCTTCATTGTTCATAATGTCTTCACTGGCCGGATAAGTAGGATATCCCGGAAATGTCTGATCTCTCTTTTCGTTTATTTCATCCTGAGTAGGAATATGCTCATTCCCGGCATTTTTATTTTTTAAGTCTTTATTTTTCATGGCTTATTCTTTAAGGTTTGTACCGAAAAAGTTATGCCAATGCGGCTTAATTACTGCCTATGAATTTCAAACAAACCGGACTTGTAGTTTTGAGTTCTTCTTTTTGCTTTTTGAGGAGTCCGGTTACCTTATCTCTCCTGAATACAGTTACGTTATTAGAACCCTGATGAGCAACCAGCAGGAAGTTGCCAGTAGGATCGATCACAAAATTTCTCGGTGTTTTTCCCCCTGTTGGTGTCTCTGCCTTTTTCACCAGATTCCCTGTTTTCGAATTGATAGAAAAGGTCAGAATATTATTCAGCGGATCACGATTGGTTGCATACAAAAACTTTCCATCGGACGAAATGTGGAGGTCAGCAGCCCATGACTTCCCTTTAAAGTTGTCCGGCAATATAGACACTGCCTGAAAAGGAGTCAGCTTACCATTGTCATAATGGAAGGAAGTGATTTTTCCGTCCAGTTCATGTATAACATATACCCATTTCCCATTCGGATGAAATACGAGATGACGGGGACCGGATCCCGGAGGAAACGGTGCAAAACCCGGGTTAGCAGGAACCAGTGGTTGTACGTCCCCCTGACGGTAATTATAAATGGCTATCTGATCGATACCCAGATCGGATACGTATAGTTGTTGATGATCAGGACTGAAATACACACAATGCACATGAGGTTTTTCCTGTCGCTCTTTATTAGGTCCGGAACCGGTATGTTCAATAGTTTGTACAGGTGCCTCGAGGCGCCCGTCTGCTTTTACAGGGAGTATAGAAAAACTACCACCAGAATAATTTGCAACGACTACATATTTCCCATCCTGATCGGTAGTGATATAACAGGGATCATCACCACCCGAAGGTTGTTTGTTCAAAAAGGTGAGTTGACCTGAAACAGTATCCCATTCAAAGGCACTTACATTGCCCGGTTTATTACCATTGGTTTCATTCACCGCATATACATATTTGTGATCCGGGGAAATAACCAGGTAAGAAGGATTCTCTACATTCTTAGCTGTGCTTACAAACCGAAATGCACCGGTTTGGGTATTGAAGGCATAAACGCTGATCCCTTCATCGGGCGTTTTAGTATAGGCCCCGATGAGTAAATATTTCTCAGCAGATGTGTCTGTTTGAGCAAGCAAAGTAGAAGCAAATAATAAAGCTGTGCTGGTGAGTAAGATTTTGATCATATGTGGGAGTTGTTATGCCTAAACAAATTACTAAAAGTATCTAAAAACAGGAAAACGCATTTTAAGGGGGTAAATTTAATTTGACCACTATTTTGAGGTAATCATATGGCGAATTGAGCGATCGTCGAAATTTAAGGAGATAATGAGATCATCTTATTTAATTGATAATCAAGTAGTTATAAGAAATCAATACGAATGAGGTCTAAAAATGCAAATTTTCTGATTTTTTAAAGAGCCCAGTCCGAAGAAACGGACCGGGTGTTTTTTATACTTCTAATTTAACCTTCACTTTAAGTAATGTATAGGCAAGGCAATACCTTCCCTTCATGACAAATTTCTTAAGCTACAAATACAGGAATTTATAAAAACGAATTATAGTTATTTTCTAAGGTGGATAATTTCATAAGTCTTAAGCAGGAATCATACTACAGAAAAATACCGTGGTTATTGCACATCATTAAGTCGTTCAATTGAGGGATATGATTCATTACTTATAGAAACGAATATAGTTAAAAAAAAATACATGCTCTATAAAAGCATGTATTTTTTATTCTATAAATGAAAATTTAAAATACGCCTATTACCGGCCCATATATACCATCAGGATCTGTACATCACTCGGATTTACTCCACTGATTCTGGATGCCTGACCAAGTGTGCGGGGTTTGATTTTGTTAAATTTTTGTCTGGCCTCGGCACTTAGTGACACCAGTTTTGTATAATCGAAACTATCAGGAATGACGAGATCTTCCAGCTGGCTCATTTTTTTTACCAGTTCAGTTTCCTTCTCGATATATGCTTCATACTTGATCTGGATTTCCGCCTGTTCCAAAGTTTCATCGTCAAATTGTGCAAGTGCATTTTTCATTTTTACCACGTTATCTCTCATAGAGAAAATATCCATGGAAGGACGAAGCAAAATCTGGTAAGCACGAATTCTTTGAGTGAGTGGAGAAGTATTTTTTTCGACCATAAAATGATTAATATCCTCCGGATCGATTGGCAATTCTTTTAGAATAACCTTTATTTTTTCAACTCCTGTTGATTTTACTTTCACTCTTTCCATCCTGTTCTCTTTCGCCAGACCAATATTATAACTCTGTTCAGTTAGTCTGAGGTCCGCATTATCCTGGCGGAGTAATGTTCTGAATTCCGCGCGGGAGGTAAACATACGATAAGGTTCATCGGTCCCCTTGTTGATCAGGTCATCGATGAGTACTCCAATATATGCTTCACTTCTTTTTAGTACGAAAGGTGGCTGTCCGGTTGCCTTAAGGTGAGCATTGATACCTGCCATTAATCCCTGGCAAGCTGCTTCTTCATACCCGGTCGTTCCATTTATCTGACCTGCAAAGAACAGGTTTTGAATATGTTTGGTTTCCAGGGAGAACTGTAACTGGGTAGGTGGAAAGTAATCATACTCGATGGCATACCCTGGGCGGAACATCTTTACATTTTCAAAACCCGGTACTAATTGCAGGGCTTTATACTGAACGTCTTCAGGGAGGGAAGTAGAAAATCCGTTCACATATATTTCCACGGTGTTCCAACCTTCGGGTTCTACGAACAACTGGTGTCTGTCTCTCTCGGCAAACCTGTTTATTTTATCTTCGATACTTGGACAATAGCGAGGTCCTCTCCCTTGTATTCTACCTTGAAACATAGGTGAACGATCAAAACCGGTCTTCAGCATTTCGTGTACTTCGTCACTTGTGTAGGTAATAAAGCAACTCCTTTGTTGTTCAGGTTTTATCTTTTCAACATCCAGGTAAGAGAAACCGGTGATAACGTCATCCCCTTTTTGTTCTTCCATTTTGGAGTAGTCCAGACTTCTGGCATCGATTCGGGGAGGCGTTCCGGTCTTAAGGCGATCACTTTCGAATCCGAGTGAAACCAATTGTTCGGTGATCCCAGTAGCAGCCTTCTCTGCTACCCTACCCCCACCAAATTGTTTATCACCAATGTGCATCACACCGTTCAGGAAGGTACCGTTTGTAAGGACCACGGATTTTGATTTGATCTCATGCCCGAGACCTGTCACTACACCATAGCAATGGCCATCCTTTACAAGGAGGCCTTTAACCATATCCTGGTAAAAATCTACATTAGGAGTTTGTTCTAATGCTTCTCTCCACTTGGCGGCAAAGAGCATTCTATCATTCTGGGTACGAGGGCTCCACATGGCTGGTCCCTTTGACCTGTTCAACATACGGAACTGGATCATGGACTGGTCGGTCACGATACCAGAGTATCCACCCATGGCATCGATCTCTCTCACTATTTGTCCCTTTGCAATCCCTCCCATAGCAGGGTTGCAA
This sequence comes from Chitinophaga sp., assembly GCF_039596155.1. Taxonomy (GTDB): domain Bacteria; phylum Bacteroidota; class Bacteroidia; order Chitinophagales; family Chitinophagaceae; genus Chitinophaga. The sequence continues at coordinate 59,919 of NZ_JBCNKF010000018.1, read as the reverse complement.
CTCATCTGGGCAATAGTTTGCATGTTCATGGTCACAAGAAGCACCTTTGAACCCATATTCGCGGCAGCCGCCGCTGCTTCGCAACCGGCATGTCCTGCGCCTACCACTATAACATCGTAAGATGGAAACATAACTTTATTTATAACTAGAGATGCAAAGGTACAACCAAGGGAGCACATATTATGTTCCACGTGGAACATTTGAAATATAGATTAGCATGGAGGAAGAAAGACCTGAAACCTCTTTCTTGTCTCTTTTAGAGTTTATCTAATACCTGGAAACCGCTCCACTAATTATACTTGTAAAATAGCATGAACATAATGTAACTACGTTACGAATACATCACCAAATCAGCACTAAAAGGTCACCAATATATCACCTCAATATCGATTGGATATTGAGGTGATATATTGGTGACCTTATGATGTACTTTAGATGTACTGATAATCACGAACACATATCGACACATCATAGCTTACCAAACAAAAGGATATAATAGGAATGAAGATATGTTCCGATGAAGCGTGTAAGCCACGCCAATAAAAAAGCCATCTCTATGAGATGGCTTTGAATTTTTAAAATGTTCCACGTGGAACATTTATAGGGATACACCTAAATACTCCTGCAAGCATTCGTTCTCCTTTGCACGCATGATCGCTGCCTGCTCCTTTGACTTATCCTTATATCCACACAAATGGAGTGCTCCATGAAAAATAACTCTATGTAACTCCTGCTCTACTGGGACCTTAAACTTTTCAGCGTTCTCTTTCACCCGGTCGTAACTAATATAAACCTCCCCCTCTGTTACCTTGGGGTTAGTGCCGAGTTCAAAAGTTACAATATCTGTATAAGTATCGTGTTGGAGAAACTGCTGATTAATCTCCAACAGGTAGTCATCAGAACAAAATACATACTGCAAGTTCTTTAATCGCTGTCCTTCCCTTGTAAACTTCTCTTTTAAGTATGCCTTCAACCTGATTTTATCCCTCAGGTTGACCTTTACCTCATGGGAAGCAAAATTGATCGCCATATACCACTGCTGTTTAATTGTATATGTAAAAGTATAGTGAAATTTCTGATTAACAGCACACTATCTTTGGGGGTCTCCCCTTCAGCAAGTACCTTTGCATCGTTGATTAAACACCACATGAGATGAAAAAAAGTGCGATTAAATTGTCCTCCCTTGCCATAGGAAAAAGTGCCGTGATTACTGCTTTCGAAAGTGACGACTTGCATATCAAATTAATGGAAATGGGATGCGTGCCAGGTGAAACCGTAAAGATTGAAAAAATCGCACCTCTCGGTGATCCAATCTCAATAATGGTAGCCGGATATAATCTCTCTCTTCGAAAAACTGAAGCAGATTATATCTGGGTAGAAGAACTCTCTTAATAAAGTTACCACTTCTCAACACACATGATCCATGCCTTCGTCCAAGTCTCTGCCCACACATCACCTGGATCGATTTCACAAAGACCGCCATCGTACAGTTTCCGATGTGATCTTTGGATATAACAATCTACCAGTACAACTTCAAATCCCTGGATTTGAGTTGTACTCATCAGCAGGCATGATAGCTGATTATGGACCGGCAAAATCTTCATTCTACAGGATAGGTATTCTACTACAGGGAAATATTCATATGCAGTTAGGTCTCGAGCACTTCGATATCCAACCGTTTAACCTTACCTTTTCTATCCCTGGTCAGGTACATAGTAAGTCGAATGCAAGTAATGACATCTTCGGCTATTATATACTGTTCCACCCCTCCTTCCTCGATGGCCTCCTCACCTCACTGAACATAGGTGCCGAGTTCCCCTTTTACGACTACTCGGGTTCACAGTTGCTAAAATGCAATGAACAGGAAATCAATGAAATAGTAACTTTTGTAGAAAAAATAAACAATGAACTGCAGGCGGATCATGCAGGCAAACTCACTGCTATAAAAATGTATGCTTACCTACTATTGTTGACAGCCAAAAGATCCTATGAGCGACAATTGCCTATGAATGACTCCCCATCACAGTCAACGCATTTGGTTACCCGGTTCCACAAGCTCGTAAGTCAACATTTTCTTCAATATCGGCAGGTAAGTGACTACGCCAGTATGCTGCATGTAACCCCCAATCATTTGAACAGAGTGGTGAAGAATGCTACGACCCGAACAGCGTCAGAGGCGATACAGGAAATGCTGGTGCAGGAAGCCAAGATATTATTACAGAACACCTCTCTCTCAATTTCAGAAATTGCTTATCAGCTAGACTTCAGCGAGCCTGCTTCATTCAATCATTTTTTCAGAAAACTAACAGGGACTACACCACTGGCATATAGAAATACAATCTGATCCTCATTTCAACATTCAACATACCCTATTTATTTCATTGTGAACTCACCCTTTGAAATATACCAAAGCATAATTCAATCAACTCCACGCATCATTCAAACAATTCTTCGCTCCTATCTTCCTGCAACTTTGTACGGTAAAAACAATCCACCCATACAATGAAAAAAATAATTATTGCCGGCGGCACTTCGGGAATCGGCCTCGCCACCGCAAAACTCTTCGCAGATAAAGGTGCAGCCGTTATCGTAACAGGCCGCAGTGAAGAAAAACTTGCAACCGCCAGGGCCACTGCTCCGGGTGTCACCGCAATTCAACTCGACAGCAATAACGAAGCAGCATTAAAGGACTTCTTTGAAAAAACAGGAGAAATCCATCACCTGATCCTTACCCTCAGTAGTTCCAAAGGAGGCGGTCCCTTTGCCAGCATGAACCTAACCGACCTGCGGGCAGGTTTTGACGGCAAGTTCTGGCCTCACCTGCAAACAATACAGTCAGCATTGCCATGGATCACTAAAAATGGTAGTATCACCATCATCACAGCCGCATCATCTACGGCCAGACTGACGGGTACAGCTGGTCTGGCAGCCATCAACGGAGCACTTGAAACAATGGTGCCTATCCTTGCCAAGGAATTAAAACCCTTACGCATCAATGCAGTTTCACCCGGCGTAATCGATACTGAATGGTGGGATTTCCTGAACAAAGAAGAGAAAAATGCAGCATTTGAAAACTATTCTCAAGCCATTGCTGTCGGCCGAATTGGTAATCCACAGGATGTGTCTAACCTCATTGAAACAATTGTGAATAATTCATACATAAACGGCGCTGTACTCAATATCAACGGCGGACTTGTGTGAATTGTGAATTCGCATTTACCCACATTTGTGGAAAAGTAGAGATGTAATTTATATTTTGAAGGCTCTGAGAATCAAATAACCAGGGTTATACCCGACTGCTCAGTATATAAATGATTCTCAAAGCCTTCATTTTTATTTTTTCTTATTTCATCGCTTCCTGTGAGTTAACTGTGGATAACAGGGTATAATATCTGCATTTATGAATGCGCTGAGAATTGAATATATGTTATAGACCCCGATTACTAACATTTCCACACTATTCTCAGCGCGCTTATCCACGAACGCCATGAGAATTGAATGACATTGACCAATATCCAGATAAGCAAATTTCATCGCAATTATAAGCCCTTCTTTTTTAAACAGCCTGAGAATGAAACCATCCAGAGTATGCCCCGTACGCACGACTTTCATTAAAATCTTAGGGCCTTCACTTAACATCCATTTCACAATTCTGGATTCAGTAATTCACACCAAATGTGAATTACACGGGCATTAAAATAAATTTCTTTATGCACATAGGGGACGTGTAAGATATTTGTGAATAAGGAGAGTGAATTTATATTTGAATGCCCTGAGAATGTAACGAAGTGGATAATGGTACGAGCATATTAATTATACGCGATTCTCAGCGTCTTCATTTTTATTTTTAGTACGCTTTTTCACAATCTGTGAATGAACTGTGGATAAGCAAGGGTATAATCTGCATTTGCGAAGGCCCTGAGAATTAAATGTACCGTCTCGTACCCTTGGTAGTGAAATTTTATTCAATTCTCAAGCGGTTCGTTCTGGAAGCCTTCCACAATTTAATCCCACAGATATCCCCACTGATACATATGGAATAACAAAACTACGGGGCACTTATTTACACAAAAAAGGCCCGGTTAGAAAGCTAACCGGGCCTTAGAATCAAATAAATAATTTATAACTATCTGTATTTCAATATTTTATTTTACAAACCAGCCTTTGCACTAATCTCCAGCATCCGTTCAATAGGCTTTTTAGCCGCTATACGAAGTTGTTCATTCATCGTAATCTCCGGTGTTTCATATTCCATGCAGAGATAGAGCTTTTCCAGTGTATTGAGTTTCATGTGTGGACAATCATTACAGGCACATGCGTTATTAGGTGGTGCAGGAATAAAAGTCTTACCCGGATTCTCCTTTTGCATTTGATGTAAAATTCCGGTTTCAGTTACCACAATGTACTCCCGGGCATCATCTTTCTTAGAATAGTTCAGAATTCCTGTGGTGGATCCAACATAGTCCGCAATTTCGAGAACAGCGGCCTCACATTCCGGATGTGCCAGGATCTTTGCTTTAGGATGTCGGATTTTGAGTTTAGTGATCTTCTCCAATGAAAAAATCTCGTGTACCATGCAAGCCCCATTCCAGAGCAACATGTTTCTTCCCGTTTTTTTGGCCAAATAAGCCCCTAAATTTCTGTCGGGGGCAAAAATGATCGGCTGGTCTTTAGGAACACTCTCGATGATCTTTTCGGCATTTGAGGAGGTACAGATGATATCGCTGAGTGCTTTAATTCCGGCAGAGCAATTGATGTAGGATATAACCAGGTGATCAGGATGTTTTTCTTTGAACTTACGAAACAGCTCCGGAGGTGCACTGTCGGCCAGCGAACAACCTGCTTTCAGATCAGGTAAAAGGACTTTTTTCTGTGGACTTAGAATTTTTGCGGTTTCGGCCATAAAGTGCACACCGGCAAAAACGATTATATCAGCATCGGTTTTCGCAGCCTGTTGACTAAGCCCGAGACTGTCACCAATGTAATCTGCTACATCCTGAATGTCTGGTTCCTGATAATAGTGCGCGAGGACAATTGCATTTTTCTCTTTTTTCAATCTTTCGATTTCCTCAAAAAGATCCAAACGCGAATCGACCGGCAAATCCAAAAAACCTTTTCGTTGCAAATTTTTTTTTGCGATTTCGAGCTCCCTTATCATAACTATATTTATAATTTATTCTTTTTAAAAAAGAAAAACCCACTACTATTAGGGCTGTGAATATGGGGAAAGTAATTTTTACCACCGTGTACAAATGTAGTTGTTATTCTTTTTGCCTGTTCTATTCACAGGAAATTAACAGGGCTTTTCGGCCATAGCATTGAGTTTTGGCATTTATATCCACATAGGTGGATTTCTCATTGCGTGAATATTTTGTTTGGGGACGTAGTATTAAGAAAATGTTAACTACCGGGTATAACAATTCACAAAACGGGCCATTTTTGATTCAAACCAACTTTTAAGGAAATAACAAATTTAGTTTTACGGTCACCGAACTCGGGTTTTTCAGAGGTTATTGAACAAAAAATACGGGTTTTTTAACAGCTCATGTGGATAAAACGAACTCAAAAATTATTTCTTTATACTTTTCCCATTTTTAGTTTTACTTTCACTTTTGTACACATTTCAATGTGAATCAAGAATCTGGACATGCTGAAATGTGAATATTGAACCGTTTATTTAATTAAGTGGTTTAAGCCCGAAATAAACGTCAGTAGCGGGCCTCTGGAATATAATTTCAGGGTGTATTTAATACTGTCTTTTTTAACCTTAATGTGGATAACCTGTGAATGAAAGATAAAATACCTATACCGTAATTTTCAATGAAACCCTTTACTGTATTGGGTTTGAGCCAAAAAAATCTGTTTTGTAGATACAGTTATTTTATTCTATTTTTGCTTTCCTTAAAAAATTTAGACTATATAATATATGTCAGTTATTCAGAAGATCAGGGATAAATATGCCGTGGTGATCGTAATTGTGATCTGCGTGGCTATTGTCAGTTTCCTGCTGCAGGATGCCTTTTTCGGCAGAAATTCCATCATGCGCCGTTCTACTACGGTGGGTAAAGTAAATGGTGAAGAGTTAGATATCACCCAGTATCAGCAAATGATCCAGGACGCCGAAGCAGCTGCCCGTCAGCAAAGCCCGAACGGTAGTCTGAATGAACAGGTTCAGCAGTATGCCCGCGAACAGGCATGGAACCAGTTCGTAAGCGAACAGATCATGACTGCTCAGTATGATAAACTGGGTATTCAGGTAACTGAGAATGAACTGGTAGACCAGTTCAGTGGTAAAGATCCTAATCCTATTGTTTTACAGCAATTCACAGACAGAAAGACGGGTCAGTTCGACCGCGCTGCTTTACAGCAGGCACTGTCTTCTGTTGGTCAGGATCAGACCGGTAGAATGAGGAATGCGCTGAAACAAATGGAAAGCTATATTATAAGGTCAAGAATGCAGGAAAAATATATCTCCCTGATCAAAGGTGGTGTATACTATCCTAAATGGCTGGCAGAGGCACAGATAAAAGATAATTCACAGTTTGCGAATGTGTCTTATGTATCTGTTCCATATGCAACTATCGCAGATTCAACTATCTCCGTTACCGACGGTGAACTGAATACATATATTAATAACCACAAGGCTAGCTTCAAAACAGAAGAAGGTCGCCGTGTAGATTATATCTCTTTCAATGCGCTGCCTTCTGCCCAGGATACGGCCGCAGCAATGAAAATTTTGCTCGAAGCAAAAGATGAGCTGGATACGACCGGTGTTGCCAACATCGAGAATTTCGTAAAACGTAATTCTGATATTCCTTACTTTGATGGTTATGTTGCCAAGTCAGCACTGATGGTTCCTCAGAAAGATACTATCGCTAACCTGCCAGTAGGTACCGTATTCGGTCCTTACTATGACAACAACCTGATTGTGTTCGCAAAAATGATGGATCGTAAAACTTTACCAGACAGCGTAAAGGTTCGTCACATCCTGATTGCAACTGCTAATCCCCAGAGCGGTGGTGCCGGTCTGCCAGATTCAATAGCTAAGATCCGTATTGATAGCATTAAGAACGCTGTAAAAGGCGGTGCTGACTTCAAAACACTCGCGGCTCAGCTTTCTGACGATCCAGGTAGTAAAGAAAATGGTGGTGAGTACGATGTAACACCTTCTTCTTCTTTCGTTCCTGAATTCAAAGATTTCGCACTGAATCATAAAACAGGTGAAATGGAGGTGGTGAAAACTCAATTCGGTTATCACCTGATCGAAATCATCAGCCAGAAGAACTTTGGCCCAGCGCTGAAAGTTGCCTACCTGGGTAAACCGGTTGAAGCAAGCAAGGAAACTGACAGCAAGGCTTATGCTGCTGCCAACGAATTTGCTTCTCAGAACCATGATGCTAAAACTTTTGAAAAGAATGTTCAGGAAAAAGGTCTGAACAAACGTATTGCTGATAATCTCCGTCCTATGGATTTCGTTATTCCAGGTATCGGCCAGGCGCGTGAACTGGTTCGTTGGGCGTACGAAGCTAAGAAAGGAGATGTAAGTAATGTATTCACTTTCGAAGATAAATATGTTGTAGCCGTACTGACTGGTATTCGTGCAGAAGGTACTGCTTCACTGGATGAGGTTAGACCTCAGGTAGAAGCGCTGGTAAAGAAAGAGAAGAAAGCTGAGCAACTGATTGCCAAACTGAAATCTCCTGCTACGCTGGAAGCTGCTGCTGCTGCTGTAAATCAGCCACAGTTGAAAGCTGATAACGTTAACTTTGCTACTCCGTTCGTTGCAACTATGGGCTTTGAACCAAGAGTTGTAGGAGCGATCTTCAATAAGGCATGGGGTGTAGGAAAAGTAACAGCTCCTATCGAAGGTAATGCTGGTGTGTATGTAGTGAAAGTAGATAACTTTGCACCAAATACACAGAGTCTGGATCCACTTTCTATGGCTACTCAGTATGAGCAGACTGTAAAAGGTACTTTGGACCAGGGTGGTCAGCTGTACGAAGTGCTGAAGAAGCTGAATAAGATTGAAGACAATCGTGCTAAATTCTTTTAAGGAAGAGTAATAACTGATAATATTGAGCCCGGGGCATATGCCCCGGGCTTTTTTTATTTCGTCTATCCAAGCAGTAGCAATGGCTGCCCCATCGCTGCTGACCGCGATTATTTTAGTAAATTTGAATAATGGAAGAGATAGTAAATAAAGTAGCGCAAAGTGGACTCCTCACATTAGATCTGGAAGACTACTATCCACAGGAAGAAACTGTTGTATTCGACCTGAAGCAATATCTTTTTATGGAGATGATCCTGAAAGAGAAAGATTTCCGTGCCGCCTTACAGGGATTAGACTGGGAACAATATAGAAATAAGAATGTGGCTATTACCTGCTCCGCGGATGCTGTGGTGCCCTTCTGGGCATATATGCTGGTGATGACTTACCTGGAGCCTGTTGCGAATTATGCGGCGTTTGGTTCGAAAGATGAGATCTTCAAGACCCAGTTTATGAAACGTCTTAATGCAATTGACATGACCGTTTATGAAGATAAACGCGTGGTTGTGAAAGGTTGTGGGGATAAAGGTGCAGGCGAAGCCGCTTATGTAGAGATTACCCGGCTACTTCGCCCGGTGGCGAAGAGTATCATGTATGGAGAGCCTTGCTCTACCGTACCTATCTTCAAAAAGAAGTAAGCCTTCAGATGCAGGTACTTTAGTGGAGGATTTTCCAGGAATAAGGTCAGAACCAACCTCTTTTTCTAAAGAAGACGATCATGCCTATCAACATGAGCACCATTGCACCCAGTACTACATAGTACCCGTCACGGGTATGCAACTCGGGCATATACTCAAAGTTCATTCCGTAGATGCCTGCAACCAGTGTCAATGGTGCCATCAGCGTAGTCACCACCGCCAATACCTTCATGATCTCATTCATCTTTAGATTGATCTGGGTATGATACTGCTCCTGTACGTTCAGCAGTGCTTCCCGGTAGTTCTCCGCCAGGTCGTTGGCCTGTATGATATGGTCATACACGTCTTTAAAATATTTCATAGTCCGCTCATCCAGCAGCGGACTTTCGCTTTTCATAAACCCGTTGATAAGATCCCTTACCGGCGCGATTGCTCTTTTAAATAATAACAATTCCCTGCGCAGGTAATTGATCCGTGCCAGCGTACGTGTATTCGGCTGATGTTGTACCAGATCTTCCATGAGTTCTATGCGATCTCCCAGCTTATCCAGGATCAGGAAGTAACTATCCACAATTACGTCCAGCAGGCTATAACATAAGTAATCAGCCCCGGCACTGCGTATCCTGGAGTTATCTATTCTCAGTTTCTCTCTGATATGATCGAATACATCTCTTGTAGCCTCTTCCTGAAAGGAGATCACATAATTTTTTCCCAGCACGATACTCACCTGTTCATACTCAATGGCCGCCGTATCTGCATTATAGTAAGCCATCGGCAGCAGGGCGAACAGATGAGCCCCGATCTCGTCCATTTTGGCCCGCTGCCCGATACTCATAATATCTTCTTCCAACAGCAGGTGTATGCCCAGGGTCGAACAAATTTCATGAACCGTTTCTTTGTGGATACCGTCTACATTGATCCATGTTGTTTCAGGTGTGTCAATGTATCTGAATATCATGCGGTGGTCTTCCCCTGAACTCTCTGTGAAATGCACAGGTGTGTAATCAAATATTGTTACTTTCTCACATCTCCCTGGCGGGCGTGAGGTAGGACCTGTCACAGGATTATAGTTCATAATCCGTTGCTTCTTCACCTTGAATGGGTTCAGTACATCTGGGATGGGAATGGGTATGATGGACTTTGACTTGCGCATGTTATAAATGTAAACAAAAAAAGAGCCTGACTCATCTTGATTTTAAAGCTGGTGGCCACCCGTTCGGCAGAAGGATAGACTAAAATAACACTGCTCCAAAAAAATAGCGCTTTGCCAGTTAGCAAAGCGCCTCAAAGATAATGGTTGTGCCCTTTCTTTGTTAAAAGGTACTGCCGGCGAACGTTCCACCGGCAGCCAAAGATTGGTTATTAAGATAGGATATGGAGACTAGATAATATAATACTTCCGTTTCCGTAAAATCTACGGAACAACAAAATACGTCAGTACCAGAAATGGGAATTACAAATAAAGAATGGGTAAAAATTAAAAGTCAGCTTTAATCACATCCCATGACACTCACATTCCACTTGTTGCGATGGTATTTCTCGTCATTCTCAGAAGGTATATGGTCACACTGATTGTCCTGCAAATAACAATACTGTCATAAGAATTCCAAAAAAAATAGAATAAATACTACAAAAATGTAAGGAAAATGAGTAACGATACCTGCATGTGAGTAAAAATGTGGACAACTCCGGTGGGGAAATCATCTGTTAAAAACCCCGCTGGTAGCGGGAGGTTAAAAGGAAGGGTTTTTGTACCTGCATAATCAGCACTTAAACACCATCATTTAAAAACATGAATTATGGAAAACAAGCTCAGTAATAAGAAAGTGGCCATCCTGGTGGCAGATGGATTTGAAGAAGTAGAATTTACCAAGCCATTGGAGGCATTAAAAAATGCTGGTGCAGAAGTAGATGTTATATCCCTCCACGATGGAGAAGTGAAAGCGTGGGCTGAAAAGGATTGGGGTAATAGCTATCCTGTTAACCTGACTGTAAGCGATGCCAATGCAAAAGATTATGATGCCCTGGTATTGCCAGGGGGTGTGATGAATCCTGATCACCTGCGTGAGAATCAGGAAGCCGTAAACTTTGTAAGCGGTTTTTTTGATGATAGCAAGCCAATTGCTGCTATCTGCCATGGTCCGTGGACGCTGATAGAAACTGGTGAACTGAAAGGTAGAAGGGTTACCTCCTATCCTTCTTTAAAAACAGACCTGGTGAATGCCGGTGCCAACTGGGTTGACGAGGAGGTCGTAGTGGATAATGGGCTGGTTACCAGCCGTAACCCACATGATCTGCCTGCTTTTTGCAGGAAAATGGTGGAAGAGATTGGAGAAGGTGTTCACGCCTGAGCAGGCATGTAAAGAGGATGTGGGCAGTACAGGAGGAATTCCTCTTTGTTGCTGCCCACATTTTTTATTTCTTCTTTTTATACTTTATTTCTACGGGTGCTACACCGGTACTGATCATTCCCAGTTTCTTTGCCGCCTTCTTTGATAAGTCTATCACCCGGCCCTCTGCAAAGGGTCCCCTGTCTGTAATGGTCACTTTTACCGTGCGGCCATTGGCTATATTGACCACTTTCACCTTTGTGCCGAAAGGTAATGTACGATGTGCTGCGGTCATCTTGTTCTGATGAAAGATACTACCACTGGCGGTTTTTCTTCCTTCAAACTTATCAGCATAATAAGATGCTTTTCCGCTTTCTGTAATTTTCCTGCTACAGGAAGATAATAAAATCAATATCGCGCTACACAGCACGAATAAGGTTCTTGTGTATTTCTTTGTAATCATAGGCATATTGCTAAATGGTATGATTCATCTTACTTTTCATATCTCCGACCGCAAAAATTCATTACTGCCAGGGTGTTGATTGATGCCGGCTTTTAAAAAAAAGTGAAAATGAACAACCTCTGCTAAGATAACCCAATTAGAACGGATAACCGATCGCAATATTCAGGATCAGGTTCTCCTTGCGCCAGTCCGGATCTCCAAACTTTATGTCCTTCATTACCCATCGCTCTCCTTCGGGCAGCCAGGGTTTCCTTAATGGGAAGGCCACGTCGAGGCGTACGACAAGGATCGATGCATCTACACGTAAACCGGCCCCCGCATCCACTGCGATCTGGTTTAAGAATCTGCCTGCATTAAACTGACTTCCAGGTTTCTCCGGTACTTCTTTCTTCAGCCAGATATTACCTGCATCCAAAAATACAGCGGCATTGAATATTCCCGAGAGATGGGTACGTAGTTCAGAGTTATACTCCAGTTTTACATCGCCGGCTTCATTGGCCAGATATTTACTGCTGGTATCCCGATAGCTACCCGGACCCAGTGTTCTCGCCCGGAATCCTCTTAGACTGCTGCTTCCGCCTATGAAATATTGCTTTACAAATGGCAGGGTCGTTGAGTTGCCGTAAGGCATACCAAAACCTGCAAAGACCCTGTTGACCCATGTAATTCCTCCACTCAGTTTCCAATAGTGGCGTACGTCAGCAGACAATCGGATGTATTGTGCAAACGGGCTACCCACAATGGTCTTCATACCGGTATCATTCCTTGGCACAACCAATCCTGCCAGATTACCCGAGTAATCGAGGTTGCCATTCATATAGAATGTATGGATCTTATTAGATGCTTTGTTGTCATAAGTGATGTCGTAGCTACCACCCAGGATAAACTGCTTCTCAATCGCCGCCCGCTGGCTTGGATCATTTTTCAGGATGCTGTCGTATCCGGGTGTGGTTTTAGTAGGCAATACGTATGTGATAGATACCGGCGCCCACTTATGCTCCAGGTACTGGGTCTTGCGCCAGATATACTGGAACTGGAAATTGTAAGCATTCAGGTTATAGAGCTGGCTACGGCTAAACAGTTCATAGCTTACGCTGATACGGGTACGGGGTACATATGGGGTATGTACATTCAGGTTCCAGAATGGCTGATAGAAACGCGGTATAGTGACCGCTGCTTCTGCCTTCAGGTTATATCCATTACCCCCGACAGCTGTTGTTGTTGCTTTTCCGCCACCTACCTGCCATTCCAGACCACCAGAGAGTGATATTTCCAGGAGGTTTGCATAGTGCAGCCAGTTACGGTTCTTTGCTGTGATCTTCAATTCAGAGCCGGCAAAGTTGTTGGACTTGGAAGTACCCCTCAACTCGGCAGATAAGCTACGTCTTGGATAGGGCGTAAGGTAGAAACTGGCATTGAGTCTGGCGCTATCCCCCCTCACCTGCCGGAACTGCCCTTTTACAAATTTGAATGTACCCAGATCTGTGAGCCGGTGTAAGGTAATGTCATGATTACTGAGCCGGTACAGGCTGTCTGGTTTCAGGAAGACCATGCGGTCAAATACACTGGGCTTGAATTTCTTAGTTGAATCTACAATACGGAGCCCATTGTATAAAACAGGGGTGCCCCTGCGTGCCATAGAATCCTGATCCAGTGAATAGTTGGGGTACAGCGTGATATTCTTCATTGTATACGGACGCTTTGCCTGTGGAGGCGTTTCGTCTTTCACTTTCAGGTACAGATCCACCATCCCATTGTTCGTACTATCTACTTCTACCAGCAGATGATCCACTGTAAAGTAATAGTAGCCCTGGTCTTTCAGTATGTTGTTTATTCTCACCCTTTCAGCCTTGATACTATCTAATCTATAAGGGCGGTTGATTTTCAGAGAGGTGTTTTTATAAGCAGCAGCAATTGCTTTACCCAACGCACTGCTATCTGTTTCGTAGGTCACGCTCTTGATGCGGTAGCGATGATTTGGGGTGACGGTATACAGCCCCGAAGCCTTTTTATTCCCCGAATTTTTTATTTCTGAAGTAACCAGCGCCTGGAAGTAACCGTTGTCTACCAGGTATTGTTCCAACACATTGGCGGTATAATCTGCTTTTACGGAACTTAACAACACAGGGGCTTCCCCCAGTTTATTGCGTAGCAGGTAGTTGAGGCCTTTCCCTTTTGGCTTACCGCCCAGGTTATACAACCAGAGCCTGATAGGCATGCCCAGTAGTTTTTTATTAGGCTTCGGCCTGACACTGCTTGCGAGGTTGGCACTAAGTGTACCATAATCTCTTGGCTTCCTGCCGTCCCATTTTACGGTTGTACCGGTATAAAGCCGATCGCCTTCCGGTACTGATTTGGTAGAACTGCAGGAATAGGATCCCATGGCGAGCAAAGCCACCATAAAGGGAGTTAGTATATGTCTATAGCTTTTAACCATCTTATTGCTTAGTACTGGTTTTCTTTTGGGTACGGAGTCTTTCTGCTTTCTTTTCTTTTTTCGCACGCTGGAAGATCTCTCTGAAATTGTCGTAATCCATGATCAATGCAAATGCAACACCGGTTTCCACCACCTGGCCTTCGATCACTGTGGTATTATCCTGACGCTGATACACCCTTACACGATAGCGGCCATCGCGGGTCAGTTTGTATTCTACAGATACATCACCTACCAGGGAGCTCGGGTTCGCCTGAGATTCACCTTCCAGCATCACATTGGATCCAATAGAAACAGACAGCCGGTCATTGAACAAGCTCTTGGATGCCCCTACCTTCAGATTGGTAGTTTGCTGTGCAGAACCTGTAGAATAGTCTTCATCTGATTCCAGATCGAAATTGAGGTCTACGCCTTTGATCAGGTTTCCAGCCAGGTTATTCAGCTGTTGAGAGAGGATCTTGCTCACACTCTGGCGGGCCATGTTGCTCACGCCGTAGTCACCGCTACCCTCTCCCGCCATTGGATCTTCAGGAATGAAGCTATTCAGCACCAGCAGACCCATTACCTGTTTGTTTAGTTCAGATGGGATCTGGTTGATCTGTTTGATACGGTTATATACACTACCACTAAATGCATTCTGTTCTGTTTCAGGCATATCCAGTTCGAAGGAAATATCAGGTTTCAGCAGATTGCCTTTAATATGGAGATACACATAGAATGGTAGTTTCTGTTTGTACTTGTTTCTATCTGTCTGTGAGAGGTTGGTCAACTGATCCGATACCAGATCTGCGGCTTGCGCATTCACGGTATATTTGGCCGTAATGTCCAGATCTGCATCTGTTGCATCTCCGCTAAAGGTAATAGCACTACCTTTTTCTATGGAGAAGGAACGCTTGATCAATTGGTTCAGCGACATTTCATACTTACCTTCAGAGATCTCGTAACGGCCGGTAAGGCTCATTTTGCTACTCGCATCCAGTGTTGCATTGATGCTGGCGGTTCCTTTTGCCTCTACAAAGTCGCCATTCACAGGGTCTATAATAATGCGGATAGTAGATTGAGGTGTGATCTCCGCATTTCCAGAGAAGTTGATGCCTTTCAGTCTTGGATTTTCCAGCTTGGTACTGTCTACCATTTTTATCAGCGAAGAATCCAGTGGATTGTCTTTGTCAACGAATACGATCACTCCCTCCCTGTTGGCTACACCTGGTTCTTCACTGGGCAGGGTTACGGTTACATTTGATTTGTCGCGTAGTTTCACATATGCATCTACTCTCGGAAGATCGAGGTTACCCCGTATCTTGATACGGGTGTCCACGAAAGCAGGGCCATAATACATTTGCTGCGGATCTACCTGTTTACCCAGGATCATGAAATTGTCCGAATTGATATTCAGGTTGAAGTTGAAATTAGCGTAGTCTTTAGTATTGATTCGACCATCCAGGATCAGCTCATTCTGCAGGCTGTCTGCAATCACAAAACTATTGAACTGTACTCCTTTTTCATCCAGCACAATGTTCTCATCAGGCATAGTAATGCTGGCGCCTACATAGGTAATGGTACCACCTGCGTCATTGAAATGCAGGTTACCGGTAGCCTTTGGATTGGCTGTGGTACCCGTGATATTGAAATGACCGTCTGCAGAACCATGCATGCGGTTCATATTGCCAAATGTGAATGACTCCAGTGATTTCATATTCAGCTGGTTGATATCCACAGTTGCATTGATGGTCGAGTCGTAAGTACCTTTTACCTGCAGGTCGTTGTCATTTCCCTGGAGACTCATATCCAGGCTATATTGACTGGCTTGCGGCGTGGTCACTTCTGCCTTGAGTGTTCCCAGATTAGAAGATCGGAATGTCAGGCTATCAACGGTGAGTTTTGAATTGATCAGCGGCGATTGATCCAGGTTTCGCACAGTCGCCTGTGCGTTTAACAGGCCGTTAGCCAGCAGTGTATCTGCGGCGAGTAATGCGGTAATAGTAGAGAGCTTGAAGTTTTTGATATTAGTTTCAAGCGCGGGTAGTTTACTATTGGCACTGCTACTATCGGGATTTGTCCGGATGGCAATGGACTGGTCATTGTAGGATAACCTGATATGCGCTGTATCGGGACCTCCATTGTGAATATGAATCCGGTTATCCTCATCCACCTGCCATTTTTGGCGGTCGAGCAGCAGATCTGGTTTCAGGGAAAGTGCCAGGGCATTGTCTGGCAGGAACTCCACGAAGCCGCCGACTTTATATTTTGGATTGCGTTTTTGATCGTCCAGCAGCAGATCCCAGTTCACCTTCCCTGCTGTAGCAGCGGCGGTAAGAGAGGTGTGATACAATGGCATTACCTTATGGTGAATATCGGCCAGCGAAACCTGTGCCCTGAGGGTGGTATCTGCAATATTGGCGGCGATGGCCAGACTGTCCAGCAAGATGGAATCGTAGCTCAGTTTAGGTAATGCCGCATTGAGTACAAGTAAACTACTGTCAGAGTTTAGCCGACCACTTACAAGCAGCGGCTTTTCCATGCGCAAAGTTGGCGCCATGGCCTGTAAGCTGCGTGGAAAAGTCAGGGCAGCATTCCAGGCTAATAGCTGACCAGCAGGTAGCTTTACCAGTTTAGCACTATCGTAGGGACTCAATGGCTTGTTGATAATCTGTCCAAATGCAGGACCGATCTTAGTATAATCAATATTACCATTTGCATTGATGAAACCAAATGGCCCTGTGAGACTTAAGTATTGCTGGTCTTTGTAGGCAGCGAGCAGGGAAATAGTATCAAGAACAAACACCTGTCCGTTGGTAGCCAATTGCCAACCGGTGAGGAAGGCATTACCATCCAGGCGCGCAGGGGTTAAACTACTGAAATCTACATCCATATTTCCTTTCAGTTCAAACGGATCGCTGTACAGGTGTGTGGTATACAGATCTGCACGTACAATCCGGGCGTTGGCTTTCAGGGACTGGAGGGTAGTATCATTGAGCGTTCCATCTGCATTGAAGGAGAGGTTGATACTGGAGTCATTGCTCTGGCCTTCGGCATGTAGTTGCTGCTTATCGATATTGGCTTTAACGCTTATGTCATGGTAGGTATACCTGTTGTAGGTGGCCTCATTGATGTGTGCATCTGCTTTGGCCAACATCCCGGGAAAGGTATATCCCTTGCCGGAGGCCATAATACGGCCACTGATCCAGCCGATGGTAGTATCATAGAGAAAGTAACCTGGTTGTACACGGAAAGAGGCCAGGGTCAGGTCATAGCTGCTATGTATACTATCAGTGATGTTAATCAGATGAGCGGTCAGGCTGGCGATGGCGGCATTACTCTTCAGGTCCAGGCTGGTCTTCATGTCTTTCATACCTCCCAGCAAACTACCGGTAATGATCATTTGCTCCGGTAACCTGGGCGTATCCGGCATAGTGCCAGGAGGCAGCCAGGAGCGGAGGGCTTTATTACCAGAGAGGATATAAATGGAAGGCAGGTTAGCGTACAGGTTGTTTACGTCTGTTACGTGGCCTACTTCGCCTTTGGCGTTGATATGATTGCCTTTATTGTCAGTGAGGTTGAGTGATTCGATGATCAGTTTTCCGAGGCTGCCTTTGAGAGAGGTTGTCAGGAAGATCTCCTTATCCCAAAGCGGTTTCATGGACGGGTTCTTACGACTATCTGGTACAAACGGCAGGAACTCTCCCAGTGTGATATGACTGGAGTCGAGGTTAGCCTGTAGTTGTAAGAGATCCAGGTTGTCAGAGACGGTAGACCATGAAGGGGCGTTTAGCACGATGTGTTTACGCAGGATACTCCGGTTTGTTTCCAGCAACAGATTGCGCAGCGCGATTGTGGTTGGGGTATACAATACGTCAAAGTGGCCCTGTTTGATACCGAATCCTGATTTATCCTGCACAGATATTCTGTGTAATACAGCGCTGATGGTATCAGCGTTATAGTTGATATTGCTTACATGGGCGACTAAATCTTTCAGGAACAGGTGGTTATAGTCTGGGTCTTTACCGCCCGCGCCCCTGGGGGCAGGAGCTGTATTGTTATCATACCGCATGTTGATATGATCAAGCTCTGTTTTTGTTGCCAGTACTCTCCAGGTATTTGGGGCTGTGCTGTCAGCCGGTGTCGGTTTCGGCGCAGAAGAGTCTTTTGGGGTATTCATAGTAAAGATACCCCCGGTATGACTAATGGAGAGTTCACCTACCTGTATCAGTGTAGAGTCGATGTCCATGCTGGAATTGAGAAGTTGTAGTTTCCCTATTTTCCAGCCGGTGCTCAGACCACTCCCCTCGTCTGCGTAGAGAAAGGAGCTGTTTTCGATCTCTAATTTCTTGAGAATGAGGTGGAAGGGAGAACTGGAGGTATCGCTGGCAGGAGGTGGAGCCGTTGCTGCCAATACTTTTGGGCGGTAGTCCTGCGTAAAGAAACCTTTGAGACCGTCAATCTTCAGTCCACGAACGGCGTATAGTCCCTGGTCGACGAGCAGATCGTCGGGGTCAACATGGAGCTCCTGGAAAGTGACCACGGCAGTCATCCCTCCGGGTACATCTGCATAGCGGAGAGACACATGTTTGAGGGTAACATCCTTGATGAGGAACTGAAGTGTAGTACCAGTTTTTGTGCTTACTGTGTCGGGGATCGTGTCTTTGGTTACGAAGGCATCCACGATGAACTGGTAATTAAAGGCGGTGTCACCGGCATTACGGTACACATTTGCGGTAACGGAATCCCATTCCAGGCCGTTCACCCGTAGTTCGTTGTTGAGAAATGCCAACAGATTGTAGCGAACCTTCAAATTTCCTGAGTAGAACAATGCCTGTTTGGAAGTATCTGCCACGTAAACATTTCTTAGTTCCAGATACTGCCATCCGCGTATGCGGAGATAGCCGATACGAACAGTTGTATGCAATTTTTTCTGGAGATACTGTTCTCCCTGCCGACGGATGAAGTCCTGTACGGGTTCCAGCTGTAATACTAATACAGCCATCACCGGTATAATCAACAGAATAAGAGTTCCCCATAGTAACCAGCGCCACCAGGGCCGGCCGTGATGTTTTTCATCGTTAGTTGCGGGTGCTGTCATGTAAAAGGATTACATAGAAAATATTGAGTTAAAACGCATTAGGCGGACCCTTGTTTAAACACAGAGTAGTTAAACAAAATTTATACCTACAGAGGGGGTAAAATCAAAAAAGCGCTTTTACGGTCCGTAAAAGCGCTTTTTTGTATGTATTAATAAGTGAAAAGTTACCAGTTAGGTGTATTGCGTTGATTGAATTTCTGGATATAGTAGACGAGTCGCTCCTTATTTCTGGGGTCCTGGTAAAATTCCCTGATGAGGGCACTATCCTGCGGAAGGATGAATTTCTTCATATTATATAAGGTGAGATCGTAGAAATTGCCGGTGACGAGGTTAATAACCTTTTTGCTGACAACTGCGGGTGGCGTATTGCTGAACACCATGCCGCCGGTGGCTGCGTTTGGAGTGGAAGCGGTAATGGCGCGTACCTGGTAGAGGCAATAATAGCCGACTTCTTCAATTTTCTGAAGACCGTTGTCTCTGACATATAGATTGGTGCCGTCGCAGTAGCCCCAGTATTTTTTTATTTTATGCTCTTTACCGTCATTGCCTACAGCAACCAGTTCAGTGGCCGGAGACAATAGGTAGAACTGGGCGGCGGTGGTTTTACCTTTTATTACAATATTGCCGGTTTCGGAGGGTTCATTGTTACGGAACTCTTCGAAAGATTTATAGAGGCCTTTATTGTATTGGTGGGTGTCGTAGATGGTATGGCCTATCTGGGCGAAGGCGTTATTGATAGCTCCAAGAAGGAGAAAAATAAAGAGAGACTGCTTCATGATAAACAAAAATAGGCAAAAATGCTGGTGCCGGAGGGCCCGTCATTATTGTATAGTTTATTCAAAAGAAAAGGCCGGGTAAAGACCCGGCCCGGCTGAAGGTTACAACAAAATCTAAACCTGCTTATGAGAATCTTTGTAACTAATGTGTGTTTGTATCGATCAGCAGGTTTGAAAAAAGATACGAACATCCACATCCTGATTATGTGTTTTACACTGCCATTGCTGGTAAAGACGCGTCTTTGCTTTCCAGTTGGGAAACACCCATCAGGAATTCATCCACTTTACGTGCGCACTCGCGTCCTTCGCTGATAGCCCATACCACCAGCGATTGTCCGCGGCGCATATCGCCTGCGGCAAATACCTTAGGTATAGAAGTCTGGAACGCCTTCTCTCCTGCTTTCACATTACCTCTTTCATCTTTTTCAACACCCAGATCATCTAATAACCCGGTGTGTTGCGGATGTAGGAAGCCCATTGCCAGGAAAGCCAGTTCACAAGGTACTTCTCTTTCAGAACCAGGTACTTCTGTAAATCCACCCGGACGACCATCTACGCCCAGGCTCCATTGCAGATCTACCAGTTTCAGGCCTTTCAGGTTACCGTTATCGTCACCTACGAATTCTTTGGTACCGATAGCCCAGTGGCGGTCAGCACCTTCTTCATGGGAAGAGGATGTTTTCAGCACCATTGGATAGGTAGGCCATGGCATATAAGGAGTACGTTCTCCCGGTGGCTTAGGCATCAGTTCAATCTGAGTGATGCTTTTGGCGCCATGACGGTTGGAAGTACCTACACAGTCAGAGCCGGTATCACCACCACCAATCACGACAACATGTTTGTCTGTAGCGAGAATATCTTCACCGCTTACAGCGCGGTTGCTTACGCGTTTATTCTGCTGTTTCAGGAAGTCCATTGCGTAGTGAACGCCTTTCAGCTGGCGGCCGGGAATATTCAGGTCGCGTGGGATGGTGGAGCCACCAGCCAGTACGATCGCATTGTATTCACGGAGCAGGTCATTCACGCTGACGTTTACACCTACATTGGCATTACACTGGAAGGTA
Source organism: Chitinophaga sp. (assembly GCF_039596155.1). Lineage (GTDB taxonomy): Bacteria > Bacteroidota > Bacteroidia > Chitinophagales > Chitinophagaceae > Chitinophaga. The sequence continues at coordinate 39,087 of NZ_JBCNKF010000018.1, read as the reverse complement.
ACGCCTTCTTCTTCCATTACTTTCACGCGGCGGTCGATTACCCATTTCTCCAGTTTGAAGTCAGGGATACCGTAGCGGAGCAGACCTCCCGGAGCATCGTCTCTTTCGAACACAGTAACCTGGTGGCCGGCATAGTTTAGCTGAGCGGCAGCAGCCAGGCCGGCAGGGCCGGAACCGATAACGGCTACTTTCTTGCCGGTGCGTATACGTGGCGCTTTGGCCTGTACCAGTCCTTTGTCGAAAGCGATTTCGATGATATGGCGTTCGATTTCTTCAATTGCCACAGGAGGTTGATTAATACCCAATACACATGCACTTTCGCAAGGCGCAGGACAGATACGGCCTGTGAACTCAGGGAAGTTGTTCGTGCTGGTTAAGATTTCATATGCTTCTTTCCAGTCTTTGTGATAGACTGCATCGTTGAATTCAGGAATTACGTTACCCAGCGGGCAACCGCTGTGACAGAATGGAACACCACAGTTCATGCAGCGCGCAGACTGTTCATTCAGCTTGGTATCTGAAAGTCTTTCTACGAATTCGTTATAGTTCTGGACTCTTTCCCGGGGAGCTTTCTTTCCAGGCAGCTCTCTTGTAAATTCCAGAAATCCTGTTGGTTTGCCCATGTTGGTTGTCGTTAGATTGTTAATGTTACTACTTCTCTACCTTTTCCTTTGTTTTGGAAGCGGTCAGCACGGCTTTGTATTCTTTCGGGAATACTTTCACAAAGTGACGCAGCTGGTTTTCCCAATCTTTCAGGATGAACTTAGCCACGGTGCTGTTTGTGTAAGCGTGGTGCTTGGTGATCAGGTCGTGCAGCGTGGTAGCATCTTCCTGATCCAGCGGATCGAGGTCGATCATTTCCTTGTTGCAGCGGCCGGCGAAGTTGCCTTTCACGTCGTATACATAAGCAATACCACCACTCATACCAGCGCCGAAGTTACGGCCGGTCTCACCGAGGATGACAGCTTTACCACCGGTCATGTATTCGCAACCGTGGTCACCCACGCCTTCGGATACAATGGTAGCGCCGGAGTTACGTACGCAGAAGCGTTCACCAGCTTTACCACGGATGTAAGCTTCACCGGAGGTAGCGCCATAGAAGGCAACATTACCTGCGATAATGTTTTCTTCCGCCTTGAAACCTGCTTCAGCATTTGGATAAAGGACCAGTTTAGCACCGGAGAGACCTTTACCGAAGTAGTCATTTGCTTCACCTTCCAGTTCCAGGGTTACACCTTTGGTGTTGAAAGCCCCGAAGCTCTGGCCGGCAGAACCAACAAATTTAAAGTGGATCGTATCTTCCGGTAAACCTGCACCCTGATAGCGTTTAGAGATCTCATTGCTCAGGATTGTACCTACAGAACGGTCAGTATTTTTAACATTGAACTGCTGGAATACCCTGGTCTTTTTGTCGAGGGCTGCCTGTGCTGCTTTCAGCAGCTTCCAGTCAATCACTTCGCTGATACCATGATCCTGTTCTTCAGATTTGAACAGCGCGGTTGTTTCGTCAGCAGGTTCTTTGTACAGAACCTGCGATACATCCAGGTTTTTATATTTCCAGTGGGTGATGTTCTCACGTACCTGCAGGCAGTCAGATTGACCTACCATTTCATTTACGGTACGGAAGCCCAATTCAGCCATGATTTCACGGAATTCTTCTACCAGGAATTTAAACAGGTTCACTACGTTTTCAGGATCGCCGTTAAAGCGTTTGCGCAATTCCGGATCCTGCGTCGCCACACCTACAGGGCAGGTATTGAGGTGACATTTACGCATCATGATACAACCTTCGGCCACCAGAGCAGCAGTAGCTACCCCCCACTCTTCCGCACCCAGTAAGGTGGCAATAGCGATGTCGCGGCCTGTTTTCAGCTGGCCATCTGCCTGTACAACAACGCGGCCACGCAGCTTGTTTTTCACCAGTGTCTGGTGAGTTTCCGCCAGACCGAGTTCCCATGGCAAACCAGCATGCTTGATAGAGCTGATGGGGGATGCACCGGTACCACCGTCGAAGCCAGCAATGAGGATTACATCTGCTTTTGCCTTGGCTACCCCGGCAGCTATGGTACCAACACCTGCTTTAGACACCAGTTTTACGCTGATGCGGGCAGCACGGTTAGCATTTTTCAGATCGAAGATCAGTTGGGCCAGATCCTCGATAGAGTAGATATCGTGGTGAGGAGGCGGAGAGATCAGGCCTACACCTGGTGTAGAGTGACGTACCTTCGCGATCCATTCATCCACTTTATGGCCCGGCAGCTGGCCGCCTTCCCCGGGTTTAGCACCCTGTGCCATTTTGATCTGTAATTCGTCTGCATTGGTCAGATAGTTGCTGGTCACGCCGAAACGTGCACTGGCTACCTGCTTGATAGCGGAGCGCATGCTATCGCCGTTTGGCAATTTCTCATAGCGCATTTCATCCTCACCACCTTCACCGGTATTGCTCTTGGCACCAATGCGGTTCATGGCAATTGCCAGTGTTGAGTGAGCTTCGTGAGAGATAGAGCCAAAGCTCATCGCTCCGGTAGCAAAGCGTTTGAAGATGCTTTCCGCAGATTCCACTTCATCAAGGGTAATAGAAGGGCGGTTACGTTTGAAAGTGAAAACGCTGCGCAGGGTGGCTGCTCTTTCGCTTTGGTCATTCACCGCTTTAGAATACTTCTTGAAGATGCTGTAGTCGCCCATGCGGGTAGATAACTGCAGCAGGTGGATAGTGGTTGGATTGAAGAGGTGGAATTCCCCTTTTCTCTTCCACTGGTAGATACCTCCTACACCTAAACGGGATACAGGGGTCTCCTTACGACCGTAACCCATCCAGTGTTTAGCGAGGGTTTCGCGGGCGATCTCATCGAGGCCCATACCCTGGATACGGGATACCGCACCAGTAAAGTATTTGTCTACCACCTGACGGTTGATACCTAATATTTCGAAGATCTGTGCACCCTGGTAAGATTGCAGGGTAGAGATCCCCATTTTAGAGAAGACTTTCAGGAGACCATCGCAGACAGCCTTGATATAGTTCTTCTTCAGTTTGTCAACATCATATTCAGTTTCCAGTTTGCCGTTGAGCTTCATGTCACGGATTGTGCTGAGGGCCAGGTAGGGGTTGATGGCAGTAACCCCGAAGCCGAGCAGACAGGCAAAGTGGTGAACTTCCCACACATCACCGGCTTCCACGATGATACCGACCTGACCACGATATCCTTTGCGGATGAGGTGGTGATGTACGGCAGAAGCAGCGAGGATAGAAGGGATAGCGGCATGTTCGGAGTCGATCGCTCTGTCGGAGAGGATGATTACTTCATAACCATCTTCTACGGCATCAACAGCATAGCGGCACAGACGTTGCAGCCCTTTTTCCATGGAGCCAGGTTTACCATCGGCCCGGAAGTAGGTTTGCAGGGTCTTCGCCTGGAACAGACCGGTATCGATGCTACGGATCTTTTCCAGTTCGTAGTTGCTCAGGATGGGGTGACGCAGGGCCACACCATGGCAATGCAGTGGATTTTCGTCGAGCAGGTTACCATTGTTACCTACGTAGGTAGCCAATGACATCACCAGTCTTTCACGGATCGGATCAATAGGCGGGTTGGTCACCTGTGCGAACAGCTGTTTGAAATAGCTGGTCAGGTGCTGTGGCTGATCACTCAGCACAGCCAGGGGAGCATCTGTACCCATAGAGCCGATTGGCTCTTTACCATCCAGGGCCATTGGGGCGATGATGGTATTCAGGTCTTCGGTAGTATATCCGAAGGCTTGCTGGTATTTAAAGATCTGCTCTGGTTCCAGGTGACTGAAAGTAACACGTGGTTCAGGCAGTTCTTCAAGACGGATTTTGTATTTGTTTAGCCATTCGCCATAAGGTTGCTGAGAGCAGATGTTCTGTTTCAGTTCCTCATCGCCGATGATTCTGCCGGCTTCCATGTCCACAATGAACATTTTACCGGGTTGCAGACGGCCTTTTTCTTTGATGTTTTTTGGATCTACTGGCAATACGCCGGCTTCGGAAGCCATGATTACACGATCGTCTTTTGTAACAACGAAGCGGGCAGGGCGCAGACCGTTACGGTCCAGGGTGCCGCCGATGATCTTACCATCTGTAAAAGAGATACAGGCAGGACCATCCCAGGGTTCCATGAGAGATGCGTGATATTCGTAGAATGCTTTTCTTACCGGATCCATGTCTTCGTTACCATCCCATGCTTCTGGGATAAGCATCATCATTACATGAGGAAGGGAGCGACCGGTGAGGAGCAGGAGTTCCACAACGTTGTCCAGGCTGGCGGAGTCAGACTGACCTTCTTCCACGATCGGAGAGATCATATCCATTTCTTCCTGAGAGAAGTATTTGGAAACGAAGTCTTTTTCCCCGGCGCGGAGCCAGTTGAGGTTACCCTTGAGGGTATTGATCTCACCATTATGCGCGATATAACGGTAAGGGTGAGCGAGCCTCCAGCTTGGGAAAGTATTGGTAGCGAAGCGGGAGTGGATTACTGCGAAGGCAGATACCATCTTCTCGTCGCTCAGGTCGGCATAATAATGACGTACCTGGTAGGTAGTCAGCTGGCCTTTATATACAATCGTTTTAGTAGAAAGGGAGGCAAAGTAAAACAGTGCTTTTTCCTTAGGAACAGTATTCCTTACGGTTTTAGACACATAATTACGGAGCACGAAGAGTTTACGTTCAAACTCATCGTTGTCGGTGATATGATGAGGACAGGCAATAAATACCTGCTCAATTTCAGGTTCTACTGAAAGGGCGCTTTCACCAATGCCATCGGGGCGCACAGGAACTTTGCGATATCCAAGAATATCGAGGCCAAGTTTCTCTGCCGCACGGGCCAGGATCTCGCGGCATTCTTCTCTCCATCGTGGTTCCTTTGGAAAGAATACCATACCCACGCCATATTTACCAAATTCTGGCAGACTAATACCAATTTTCAGACACTCGTCATACAGAAACTCGTGCGGGAGCTGGATCAGAATCCCTGCCCCGTCACCGGTGTTTTGTTCACAGCCACATGCACCGCGGTGTTCCATATTTTCCAACATGGTAAGCGCATCCCGGATGATCTGATGCGATTTACGGCCCTTGATGTGGACAGTAAAGCCTGTTCCGCATGCATCATGTTCAAAATCCGGGTGGTACAGTCCTTGCAATTGCTTCACTTCTTGCATTCGTTTAGATTTTTTGACCTTGGCACACACTTCACCCATTGTATCAGGTGCGGTGGAGGTACCGTAATTGTTTCGGGAACGGTATAAAGATACTAAAGGAAGCCGGTATTTTTTAGTAAAACATGCGTATAACACTAAAAATTTAGAAAAGATTAAAAAAGTATAGGCTATTGTTAGAATATAGTAAGTGGCGACCATGAAAGTGGACGTATTTTACCCTTGTAGTAGCAGATCGTGTTGGGAATTAGTTTAATATAAGCATAGGAAATCCGCACTGGTTGCTATAGCAACCAATAAAATGGGGTTATATAATATATTAAGTGGGAAATCCTGGACTATACGATAGTCACGTTAATCCCCATCTCTTCCACGGCTTTTACTATATGGGCAGAGATACCGCTATCGGTGATGATTTCATCGATATCTTCCAGTCCGCATATCTTACCGAATCCTCTCCTGCCGAATTTAGATGAATCGGCAATGACGATTGTTTTTTGTGCCGCAGCTACCATGCGCTGATTTAGCTGCGCTTCCATTAGATTTGTAGTTGTAAGTCCGAATTCAATATCTATGCCTTCAATGCCGAGAAACAATTTACTGCAGGAGAAATCGGCGAGGATGCGTTCGGCATAGTTACCAGTTACAGAAGAAGAGCTGTTGCGTACAATGCCGCCCAGTTGTAATACTTCTATTTCCGGAAAGCGCAGCAGTTCCTGTGCTACATTGAGTGCAGGAGTAATTACGGTGAGATGTCCTTTGGGGTGAATATTCCTGGCCAATGCCAGTGCAGTTGTACCAGAAGAAATGATTATGGCGTCATTATGTGCAATGAGGGTGGCAGCAGCTGCACCAATAAGGTTCTTCTCGTCCCGGCGCAGTTTTTCTTTTTCATTTACAGGTTTGTCATTGATATAAGGATTATTAACTGTGGCACCGCCGTGTGAACGGAATAATAAAGCCTTGTCTTCCAGTAACTTAAGGTCCTTTCTGATCGTTACACCAGAGACATCAAGTTCTTTGCACAGGTCTATTACATTTACATATCCTTTTTCCGCTAAGCGGTCTAATATATATTTATGTCGCTCAGCGATATTTATCATTGACATACGCGCAAAAGATTTTATTGCTTCAATTGGTTACAAAAGTACTTTCATGTTGTTGAATTTTACACATGTAAACGGAAAAAAATATTATGAAAAAGTGCGCTTTTTGACGTATAAAAGCATTTTTTGGGGTTATCACATTGAAAACTAGTTAACAAAATATTATTTTCTGCCACCGAATAGAAAGTCAAAACGAAAGTGGACTACCGGGAACGGCGAAATAAAAAGAAAGATTTGAAAAGAGAATGTTATTAAATCCAATGAATAAGATGAAATCTTTATTGACTTTGATGATGGTAGTAGCCCTGTTGCCCGCCGTGATGGCTACTGCACCTTTGCCAGCATTTTTTAAAGTAGGACACAGGGGAACAAGGGGATTAATGCCCGAAAATACAATCCCCGCTATGATCCGGGCGATCGAAGATGGCGCAAATACCTTAGAATTTGATGTGCACATTACGAAAGATGGCAAAGTAGTAGTGTATCACGATGCTTCGTTTGACCCTGCATATACTACCAAACCAGATGGTAGTGAGATCCAGCCATCAGAAAGAGGTAATTATATCTTCTACCAGATGAATTATAACGATATCCGGCCTTTTCGAATTGGTGAAAAACCGTATTCTAAGTTTCCGCAGCAACAGCGGATGAGGACCTATGCTCCCCTCCTGTCTGAAATGATTGATTCTGTAGAAGCATATAATAAGATGCATCATAAGGCGCCAGTTTATTATTTATTGGAAATCAAGTCTTCTGAGAAAACGGATGGCAAGGAACAACCCGCTCCGGAGGAATATGTAGAGAAACTTATGGAGGTGAAACAGTTAAAAAAGCTGGGACACAGGCTGCTGATCCAGTCTTTTGATATGCGTCCTTTGCAGGTGCTGCACCAAAAATATCCGAAGGTAATATTGGGATTCCTGACAGGGGATAAGAATGTGTCTCTTTATCAGCAGCTGGAAGGACTGGGATTTTTACCTAAGTTCTATAACCCGCATTTTTCTTTGGTGACGAAAGAGTTACTGGATTATTGTCATAGCAAAGGGATGAAAGTAGTACCATGGACAGTAGCAGATATAGAAGACATGAAACGGTTGAAGGCGATGGGCGCAGATGGGATTATTACAGATTATCCGGATAGATTTAATAAATTATAAATAATGCGCCTCATCAATTGAGGCGTTTTTTTTGAGAGGGAAACCGGCCTTCATGCTGGTTAGCGAATTCCCTCTTTTCTGATTGTTCAATTTGCAGCAATGCAACAGGCTATAGCCGCCAGTTCCGATCTGATAGTCAAACGGGAGCTGGCGGCATTTTTATTGCAGCCTGACGGTACTACGGCGTCACGGGGAATAACCAGCCAGTCATTCTTTATAACAACTATTTCATCTTCTATTTCAGCTTCCGTATTTCTGTGCTATTCTTCCGCTCAAACGGACTATTCTGCCGGGATGGCTTGGTCTAGCTTTGCTATATCAAATCATTAAAACAGTATAACATGAGCAAAGTAATCTTTATCACGGGTGCCTCTAAAGGGTTTGGAAAATTATGGGCAGAAGCTTTTTTAAAACGTGGCGATAAGGTAGCCGCAACAGCACGCAATACCACAGCATTGAATGAACTGGTAGCTACTTATGGTGATAACCTGCTGCCGCTGCCACTGGACGTAAATAACCGGGAAGAAGTATTTAATACGGTGCAGACCATTGAACAAAAATTTGGCCGCATAGATGTATTGATCAACAATGCCGGGTATGGATTATTTGGTACTACCGAAGAAACTACCGAAGCACAGGCCAGACTTCAGATGGAAACCAACTTCTTCGGCTCATTATGGGTTACACAAGCCGTACTGCCTGTAATGCGCAGACAGAAAAACGGACATATTATACAGGTTAGCAGCTTCCTGGGTCTGACCACCCTTCCGTTACTGGGATTATACAATGCCTCAAAATTTGCAGTGGAAGGGTTGATTGAGACCGTTGGTACAGAAACTGCCCATTTAGGTATTAAGACTACACTGATCGAACCTAACGGGTATGCCACTGACTGGGCTGGTGCATCTGCTTCACAAACCAGCTCAGACATCGTAGATTATGCACCTGTACGAGAGGCATTTGCAAAATCTGCAGAACATCCTGACACCTGGGGTAAACCTGAAGCCACCATTGCTCCGCTATTGAACCTGGTGGATAATGCTAATCCTCCCCAACGCTTGCTGTTTGGTAAAATTGCCTACCAGGCTATACAACAGGTATATACACAACGTCTGAAAGACATTGAGACCTGGAAAGAAGTAAGCATCGCCGCCCACGGACATTAAATTTCAGTACCTGCACAAATCACATTAATTGTTTAAAAACTTCAATCATGTCAAAAACGATTTTTATAACAGGAGCTTCTAAAGGATTTGGGAGGATATGGATCAGTGCATTGTTGGAAAGAGGAGACAAAGTAGTAGCTACTTCCAGAAATATCAGCGCTTACGACGACCTGGTTATAAAGTACCCTGCTACCTTTATGCCGCTGACATTGGATATTACCAATAAACAAGCTGTGAACGAAGCTATGGAAAAGGCAGTTTTACATTTCGGGATATTGGATGTTGTAATTAATAATGCCGGTTATGGCCTTTTTGGTGCGGTGGAAGAATTGAGTGAAAAAGACGCCCGTGATATTCTTGATACCAATGTATTAGGAACCTTGTTTGTAACACAGGCAGCACTGCCATTTTTCAGGGCACAGGGGCACGGTCATATCATACAGTTATCCAGTGTATTAGGTGTATGGTCTTTGCCGATATTAGGAATGTATAATGCCAGCAAATTTGCAGTAGAAGGTTTAAGCGAAGCACTGGCCAAAGAAGTGGAAGGCTTTGGCATCCATGTTACCCTGGTAGAACCGAACGGATATAAAACGGAATTTGGTAGTGGTTCTGCTGTAAGGGCCAATCCCCTAAAGGCTTACGATCATGTACGGGAGGAACTATTTAAAACTGAGGGCATGCCGGCAGATCAATATGGTAATCCTGAAGCGACCGTTGATGCGATATTACAACTGATAGATGCTAAAAACCCTCCACTGCGCCTGTTCCTGGGAAATCTGGGTCTTCGTAAAACCAGGGTTGAGTTTCAAAAGAAAATAGCCGAATGGGAGCTTTGGGATAATGTAGCTGTAGCTGCACACGGTTGATACTTCTGTTTCAGTAAATTTACAATTATGAAACACTTTACAACCCTGAGCGAGTTACACCGGGAAAATGGATGGCCGGCACCCGAAAATACTATGATTAGTATGATAGGCTGTCAGCAGTCCTGCCCCCTGGGCGATCGGGAATTTACGACCGATGCTTATGTAATTGCGTTTAAAAAGCTTAAATCAGGTGTTATCATGTATGGGCGTACACCCTATGATCATTCAAATGGCTCTATGTATTTTATGAAGCCAAGGCAGATTATAGAAATGCGCAACCTGGAACTGGAAGAAGCCGGATTTATGATCTTTATTCATGAAGATTATCTGAATGGCCATGACCTGTACCAGGCCATCCAGAAATATGGTTTCTTTGATTATGAAGTAAATGAGGCATTGCATTTATCCCCGAAGGAAGAAGCGACTATATGGGAGCTACGTGAAAAAATTGAAACTGAGTATAACCTGAACCAGGATGAATATAGCCGTGAAATTATACTGGGGCATGTCGCTTCTATCCTTAATTATTCGCAGCGGTTTTATAAGCGCCAGTTCATCAACCGGACAGCGCTTTCAGGTAAAACAACCACCCGGTTCAATGCAATACTTCAGCAATACATTAAAGATGGAGGGATAAAAGATAAGGGATTGCCTTCTGTTAATTATATGGCTGGTCAGCTTTATCTTTCTCCCCGTTATCTGACAGATGTGCTCAAACAGGAAACAGGGAAAACCGCCCTCGAACTAATTCACCTGTCATTGATAGGTGAGGCAAAAAACCTTCTCAGAACGGCGAATCAGGGAATTGCAGAAATAGCTTACGACCTTGGCTTCGAGAATACGTCCTACTTTACCAGGTTGTTTAAGAAACAAACCGGGATGAAGCCGCTTGAATTCAGAAAAAGTGCGCTTCTGAACTAATCCCGTATTGCCATTGATAAGATCCACCTGTTCATTTGATGAATGGAGGTTGTTTATCCTAATTAATACACATCTTTGCGGTGACAATCAGGAAATTATCAATATTATGAGCAATATGAACAAAACATTATCCGCTCTGGCGGTGGTACTTGCTTGTACTTTCGGTCAGAAAGATACTGTAATGGCACAGGCACAACCAGCAGTTGCCCGCCCTAAGTTGGTAGTTGGTATCGTTGTAGACCAGATGCGTTGGGACTACTTATACCGTTATGCCGACCGCTACGGAACCGGTGGTTTCAAAAGACTGTTGGGCGAAGGATTTACATGTGAAAACACCTTCATCACGCACCTCCCCTCCTACACCGCTGTAGGGCACAGTACTATTTTTACCGGATCAGTACCTGCCATTCATGGCATTACGGGTAATGGCTGGACTGACCAGGCACTTGGCAGGGAATTCTATTGCACGGAAGATTCGACCGTTACACCTGTCGGAACTACTTCTGACGCCGGTAAGATGTCTCCTCGTAGTCTGCTTGCTTCTACCATCACCGATGAACTGAGGCTCGCAACGAACTTCCGTTCCAAAGTAGTTGGTGTTTCTCTGAAGGATCGTGCTTCTATTCTGCCTGCCGGGCATATAGCAAATGGCGCTTTCTGGCTGGATGACAGCAATGCGTCTTTCGTGACCAGCAGTTACTATATGAAAGAACTTCCTGAATGGGTAAAACAGTTCAATGCAAAAAATGAACCTGCTGAACTGATGTCCAAACCGTGGGAGACGCTTTACCCGATCAATACATATATACAGAGTTCCGCAGATGATGTGAGCTGGGAAAATACTTACAAAGGGGAAACCAGTCCGAAGTTCCCTCATGATCTGCCTGCTATATATAAAGTAAGTAAAGGTAGTCTGCGGGCTACCCCAAATGGAAATACCCTTACACTGGATTTTGCAAAAGCTGCTGTGAACGGATACAGTCTGGGTAGCGGAACGGCGACCGATTTCCTGACAATCAACTGTGCTTCTACTGATTATGTAGGGCACCAGTTTGGACCTAATTCCATAGAGGTAGAAGATACTTATCTGCGTCTGGACAGGGATCTGGCCTCTTTCTTCACTTTCCTTGATCAGAAAGTAGGTAAGGGAAATTACCTGGTGTTCCTGACAGCGGATCACGGTGCTTCTCATTCTGTAGGCTTCCTGCAGGCATATGATATTCCTTCAGGACTGGTGAATGATAAAGCAATTGTATCTGGTCTGACAGCTGATCTGAAAAATGTATTTGGTGTGGATAGTCTGGTACTTGGCACCAACAATTACCATGTAGACTTCGATGTGAAGAAGATCAAAGCTGCAAAGCTGGATTATGATGCAGTGAAGAAAGAAGCGGTGTATTATCTGCAGACAGTGCCGGGGATTCAGTTTGCCGCAGATCTGGATAATATAGGAAACAGCGCCTTACCTGAACCAATTAAACAGATGGCAATCAATGGATACTATCCTAAGCGCGATGGTGCAGTGATTATAATTCCTGATCCAGGATGGTATGAGGGCAGTCTGAAAGGTACGACGCATGGTACATGGGCGCCTTATGACACACATATTCCAATGGTGTTCATGGGTTGGCATGTAAAGCATGGGTATACTAATGAGAAGACGAGTATGACGGATATTGCGGCAACAGTAGCGGCGATGTTGAAGATACAGATGCCGAGTGGTTGTGTGGGTAGAGCGGTAATGGAAGTCTACAAATAAAAAATAAGCATAAAAAAACCGCTGCCTCAGGCAGCGGTTTTTTTATGCGAACCATCGGGTCGGTCGCCCGGAGGTTTTATTATGGTTGAGGATCGAAATAGAATCTCGCTTTTCCACCAACTATTCTTATATACATTGGATCACTTGCCAGGCTTTCATCCTGCATTCTGTCGAGAGATGTGAGCACATAAGTATACTCTTTTCCCTTCTGGTAGGTAGGGTCTACATACTGCGGATCTGACATTTGTGTTAAGATGGTCAATATCTTTTCAGGATTATTCAGATTGATCACCTCTCTGCCTTCGAAACGATATAACACATATTGTGTTGTGCGATTGGTTGTATCACCATCTACCCAGTGTAAATGCAATCCATTGGGTCTTTCAAATGCATCAGCAAAATATGGAGACTCAGGAGCTTTCCCATTCAGCCATGGCATAATGGGACGTAAGGCTGGATAGTGATAGAAGTGATTCCGCAGACTATCTTCTATGCCCCTTGGGTTGCCATTGAAGGACTTGGCACTGTAAAACATACTTCCCTGTACAGTATTAAGTGTGCGGGCTTCCGTGATTTGCACCGGCAATTCATTCGGATTACTCCAGGCGGCATTGCTGTTGATCCTGTACACTCCATGGCCGATATACAAATGACGTCCATAAGCATGCTGAGCCCACCAGTTAAGCAGCAGTTCGTAGTCGGCTACCCGGAAGCCTCTTTCCCAGTATAGCTGCGGAGCTACATAATCAATCCAGCCATTCTTCAGCCATTTCAGTACATCTGCATACAGATCATCGTAATTGGTGGTACCACTTGTATAAGACCCTTCCGGATCTTTATTCTTGTTCCTCCAGATGCCAAACGGACTTATTCCAAACTTCACCCATGCTTTTTCCTGTTTGATAGCAATGCTCACCATATGTATGATGGTATCTACATTGTACCGGCGCCAGTCGTCTTTTTCCATACCCTGTCCATACTGACGGAAGGAAGCATAATCAGGGAACTCCTTACCTGGTACGCGGTATGGATAGAAGTAATCATCAAAATGAACAGCATCTATGTCATAACGACGTACTACATCTCGAATGATCTGTGTGACATATTCCCGTACCTCGGGAATGCCCGGATCAAAGTACTTTTTGTTATCGTAAGTGAGGAACCACTGAGGGCGCATTCTGGAAATATGGTTCCCTGTCACATTATTGCGACTGGCATTGAATACGGCTCTATAAGGATTGAACCAGGCATGAAATTCCATTCCTCTTTTATGTGTTTCCTCGATCATGAAGTGAAGAGGGTCATAATAAGGATTGGGAGCCTGTCCCTGTGTACCCGTCAGGTATTCTGACCAGGGTTCAAAGGGTGAAGCATACAAAGCATCAGCTACCGGGCGGATTTGTACCACTACGGCATTCATGCCATTACGCTGTTGTGTATTGAGAAGGTTGATAAATTCCTGTTTTTGTTGTTCAACAGGTAACCCTCTGCGGGAAGGCCAATCGATATTCTCTACTGTTGCTATCCATACGGCTCTTAGTTCCCGTTTGGGTGGCAGCTGCGCCTGGACCGGTTTGAAAAAGCCTGCCAGGAGGAAAGCGGCCACTAATAAGTGTTTCACCATTCTACAATACGTTAAGACCTGAAAAATTGCGAAAATAAGGAAACCCGATTACTCTCCGGCAAGGTGTGTGGAAAACACCTAACTGGCTAGTAAGGAGTACTTTGCAGCACAAACGGTGCCGATCTTTCTAAGAAAGATGAATAATTGAAAAGATTAGGTCAGATTGGGACGAAATGAGTGCTATACTTTTCTACCGAGATATTGTGAATAGTCAGGTAAGCGTACTTCATATTCCTGGTGCATAAGCGGAGATGTAAGCAGGAAATCTGCAGAGGTACGGTTGCTGGCCATAGGGATGTTCCATACTACACCAAGGCGGAGCAGGGCTTTGATATCCGGATCGTGCGGAAGTGCCTCCATAGGATCCCAGAAGAAGATTACCACATCAATTTTGCCTTCGGCAATCATAGAGCCGATTTGCTGATCGCCACCCAGGGGGCCTGATAATAATTTTCTGACAGGCACGTCCAGATTTTCTTCAATGAGCTTGCCTGTGGTACCTGTCGCGTACAGTTCATGGCGGCAGAGTACGGTTTTATTATATAGGGCCCATTCTACGAGCTCAGCTTTCTTATGATCATGGGCGATCAGTGCTATTCTTTTGCGTGCATGCAATGTTTTAATAGAAGGCATACTCAATGATGGCGTTATTTTCCATAAAGTTAATATATAGAATAATGTGCAATGTAATAATTAGTCGAAAAAATTTATCCCGGCTCTGCCGGGGTAAATTCAGGGTGTAACCCATGCGATTTTATCTATATCCCTATTGAAAAATGTAATAGTTAAAAGGGCTGAATTCCCTCAGATTCTAGTTGAAAGTAGTTACCTTTGTTCCATCAAAAGTTTAGAATACCATGATTAAAACAGGAAATCCCATCATCAGCATATATACTGAAATGACGCCGAACCCGGAAACCATGAAGTTTGTTGCTAACAAGCTCCTGTACCCAGGTAAGCATATTGACTTTCCGGATGAAGCAAGTGCAAAACCATCTCCACTGGCAGCTGAATTGTTCAGTTTCCCGTTCATCAGGGGTGTGTTTATTATGGCGAACTTTATAACGCTGACAAAAACTTCTGAAACTGATTGGAATGATATTATCCCTACTATAAAAGCTTTTCTGAAAGAGTATCTGGAAGATAACCGTCCTGTTGTGAACGAAGATGAGATCGTTGACAAACCAGTTGCCGGGAACGAAGTAAGTGCAGACGATACTGATGTGGTAAAGCGTATTAAAGAATTGCTTGAAAACTACGTGAAGCCTGCTGTTGAAATGGATGGTGGCGCCATTCAGTTCAAAGACTACGAAGATGGAACTGTGACGTTGATGCTGCAAGGCTCATGTTCAGGTTGCCCTTCTTCCATGATCACACTGAAAGCCGGTATCGAAGGCATGATGAAGCGTATGATCCCGGAAGTGAAGGAAGTGGTAGCTGAAGCGGAATAAGCCATAGTTGAGAGAATGATAGTGTTAAAAATGAGCACAGTCTTTTTGACTGTGCTTTTTTATTGCGTGCAGCTGGCAGCGATCACTGCCGCTACAAGATTAATATGGTAAATGGCTACCGGATGTTTTGTATTACGGTTGGGGCAGGAATGCAGTATTTGTATTCATAGGTTTGCCATGGAATATTTTATTTCTGTTTTTTGCTACTATCTTGCAAACGTTACAAAATCAGGCCTCATACTTATGAAATATCTGTTTATCGCAGCCAGCTTGCTGTTTGCCGCGGATTTACATGCTCAGAATGCCGTGACAGTCTACTACAAGGTGCGCTATCACGGGGAAGAACTTAAAAAAAATGCGTCAACACTATTCATTGATGGACCCAAAGCCCATATTATCAATGATGAAGATAGAAATGCCAGAGAACAGCAATACTTCGATTTTGGCGAAAATGTGACCTTACAGGTGCTTCGCCTGGAAGGTAGATCCGTAACCTTCAGAAAAAAGATCGAAGATTACGAGAAGCCGGAGCTTTTACCGGATACAGCTACTATTGCCGGGTATCTTTGTAAAAAAGCCAAAGTCATCGTCCGCTCTAATACCGTGGAGGTATGGTATACCAATGCCCTGCATGTGAAAGGTTCACCAGGCTTAGGAATAGCACCTGCCCTGGGACTGGTGCTGAAGACCGTGAGGAACGGAGAAATGGAGGTGGTGGCTACCGAGGTGAAAAAAGGAAAGATCAGTCCTAAAGATCTGAATTGGCCGGATACGATAGCGATGGGTAAACTGGTAGATCAGGCTAATTATACCCGTGAGGTAATCGATAGCCGTTATACCACCATTCCGGTATTCAGCAAGGAGCAGCTTTCCTTTGGCTATGATAAGCCGAATCCTGCTGCCGATCAGCGTGACGTGACCTACCATTATGCCGGGGGGACCGTAATTCTGAAAAAAATAAAACTGCCGGAATATGTACCGGGTCGCCAGGTATTTGCAGAACTGGCCCAGTATTCCAATGGAGACGCCTATGATCGTACAGGTTCTGTATTTGTGATCCCTATGGATAAACAACGTTCTTTTCTGAACGGTCTGCAAAATGGGGTAAAGGATCTGCCTGTTTACAGAGAAAAATATCAGGGTGTGGTGGCTACAGACGATTACCTCCCTATTCTGGAACTACTGCGTTTTTTCACTCCTTTCGGCATTCATCATTACAATGAGAGAAGCCAGATTGCAGGTTACAACTGGGCTGATTCTGCCGTGTTCCGTCAGGAGATCACAGAACTGCAGCCAGGAATGCAAGGCGATGTGTGGATAGGGGTATTCATTGGCAACTATGACAAGGGAGGTCATATTGTAAGTCTGCGTCTGAAATACTTTAAAGGAGATGAAGATGAAGGATTGCGGGCGCCGGGCTATTTGGAGCCGATCTTCAATACCACCAACGTAATGGAAATGGCAGGACAGGAATATGGTACTATGTTCGACCATGATTCCCTGACGGTGAAAGTGAATATTCCGGATGGTGTTACCAATTTACAGCTTCGCTACATTACTACCGGTCATGGCGGCTGGGGGAATGGTGATGAATTCGTACCTAAGCTGAATGAAATATTTGTAGATGGCAAACGGGTATATCACTTTGTACCATGGAGAACAGACTGCGGCACTTACCGTTTGCTGAATCCATCCTCAGGTAATTTCTCAAATGGACTGTCATCATCTGATCTCAGCAGATCTAACTGGTGCCCTGGAAGTCTGACACCGGCGGTATACATTCCACTGCCGGATCTCGCGCCGGGAGTACATGAATTTAAAATAGCGATCCCATTAGGCAAGAGAGAAGGAAGTGCCTTTAGTGCATGGAATGTATCGGGAGTATTGATGGGAGATAAAAAATAACGTTAGAGAATCGCTTATGCCAACCGCATAAGCGATTTTTTTAGGGGGTTGGTACACTTATCTTTGCGGCATGAATGTGGATGTATTTTACCAGGCGTTGATAGAAGGGGTAAAGGCCATGAGCTGGCTGGAGATCCTGGCTGCGATATTTGGCGCCATCAGCGTAGTATGTAGTAAACAGAACAGCATCTGGCTTTATCCTACAGGTCTGATCAGCACGGGTATTTATGTATATCTCTTATCCAGAGAGCAGTTTAAGCTCTATGCAGAAGCGACGCTGAATGCTTATTATTTCATCATGAGTGTGTATGGATGGTATCATTGGGCCAGGAAGAAGCCGACGGAGCCAGCGGTACCGATCGGGTGGGCGTCTAAAAAAGAATGGATAGTCACGGTGGCCATATCATTGATCGGCTGGGCTTTATTCTATTACCTGCTGAGTCATTTTTCCAATTCAGATGTACCGTTAATAGACGCCTTCGTATCTGCTACTGCATGCAGTGGAATGTGGCTCCTTGCCAAAAGGAAGATTGAAAACTGGATTTTACTGAATATATCCAATCTGGTAGCTATCCCGTTATTATTTCATAAAAAACTAGTCGCGACAGCGGTGCTGACCATCTTCCTGTTTATCGTAGCAGTGATGGGGTATTACAGCTGGAAGAAGATATGGAAGAGCTATTCAAAGTAGTGGTTATTGGTCCGGAGAGCACGGGCAAAAGTACGCTGAGTGAGTTTCTGGCGTCTTATTACGAAACAATGTGGGTGCCAGAGTATGCCCGTCAGTATATAGAGGAATTACCCCGCAGCTATGAGCAGTCAGATCTGCTGGTCATTGCAAAGGGGCAGTTGGAACTGGAGGCAGAAAGGGCAAAGCTGGCTAACCGCCTACTGGTATGTGATACAGACCTACATGTGATCAGGGTGTGGAGTGAGCATAAGTACGGTGAATGTGATCCCTGGATACTGGCTGCACTGGCAGAGCGGAGGTATGACCTTTACCTGCTTACCTATATTGATATTCCATGGGAGGAAGATCCACAGAGAGAGCATCCTGATCCCGCTATGCGGGAATACTTTTATAATGTCTATAAAGAGATTGTGCAGTCTTCAGGGATACCATGGGTAGAAATCCGTGGATCGTTTGAGGAAAGAGAGAAGGCGGCAGTAAAGGCCGTCGATCAGTTATTACTTGGAACTGATCAGCTCTGAGATATCAGGATCGCCTGCCAGTAAACGCATTTGCACCAGTATCTTTTTTTGCCTGTACAATGTTGGCCTTGCCGGTGGTACAACCGTATACTTAACCGGATTAGGCAAAGAGGCCGCGATCATGGCAGACTGCTCCCTGTTGAGGCTTGCCGCCGGTTTATGATAGAACTGCTGGGCAGCGGCTTCCACACCGAAGATGGCATCGCCGGTCTGAGCTACATTAAGGTATACTTCCAGAATGCGTTCCTTGCCCCAGAGTTTTTCAATCATAAAGGTGAAATAGACTTCCAGTCCTTTTCGAAACCAGCTTCTCCCCTGCCAGAGGAATACATTTTTTGCTACCTGCTGACTGATGGTACTTGCCCCACGGATCTTTTTACTCTTCTGGTTATGTTTCATGGCTTTTTCGATAGACTTAAAGTCAAAGCCATTATGATCGGGGAATAACTGGTCTTCACTGGACAGAACGGCCAGCTTGGTAAATTCAGAGATCTCTGAATAGTCTACCCATGTTTTATGAAATTTAGTATCAGTACCCCATGTACCAATCCAGCTGGAGATCATCGTCACAGTAATGGGGGGATTGACCCATTTTAAAGCAATGAGGTAAACAAAATGAGCAATAAATAAGACCAGGAGAATCTTTTTCAAGTGTCGCCATGTTCTCGGAACAATTCCTTTCAACTTCATCCACAAGAGATTTTGGAAATCGGGCGGAAAGATAGTAAGATTATTTAATGTCCTTGTTAACTATGAGTGGCTTTTTATTCCCTATTGGCTTATGTTCAGATTAAAAAGCCAGCTATAGGTAGTTCTGCAGTATATGGGGATAAAATGCAAAATGAACTATTACCTTTTATACAGCTGGTCTGGTAATTGGAGGTATAATCGTAAATTTACAGTATGCTTTTGACTTTACACCCGGACAATCCGAATCCCCGT
This sequence comes from Chitinophaga sp., assembly GCF_039596155.1. Classification (GTDB taxonomy): domain Bacteria; phylum Bacteroidota; class Bacteroidia; order Chitinophagales; family Chitinophagaceae; genus Chitinophaga. Next base: position 19,800 of record NZ_JBCNKF010000018.1, on the reverse strand, counting down.
CATTTGAAGACGATTGTGGAATGTCTGAAAGATGGAGGCGTGATTATCTATCCGACCGATACGGTTTATGGCATGGGCTGTGATATTTCACAGCATAAAGCTGTAGAGCGCATTTGCCGCATTAAGCATATTAATCCTGCCAAAGCCCAGTTTTCATTTATATGTTACGATCTCAGTCATTTGTCTGACTATGCGCGAAGTGTAGATACACCTACGTTCAGAATGCTCAAGAAAGCATTGCCGGGACCGTACACATTTATCCTGCCTGCCAGCAAACAGGTGCCCAGAATGCTGAAACAAAAGAAAGATACGGTTGGTATTCGTGTGCCAGATAATAATATCAGCAGGGCGATCGTGAAAGAATTAGGGAATCCTATTCTCAGCACATCATTACCCATTGAAGCCTACGTAGAAGAATATACTGATCCCGAGATCATTCACGAGAAGTTTGAGAACATTGTGGATATCGTTGTGGATGGTGGGCCGGGAGGTATGCAGTTTTCCACGGTGATAGATTGTACCGGCGCTGAACCTGAACTGATCAGGGAAGGAATAGGTAGTTTTGAGGAGATCGTTTAAACAGTTTAGTTATGAAAATAAGTAGTGCTTTTTTACTGCTGTTTTTAGGTCTTAATGTTGCGAAAGGGCAAAATAAGCTTTCTGTCGCGCCGTTGTATCCGCTTCAGAAAAAGATGACTAAAGCAATTACTTTTGCAAAGCCAGCTCCGGTAGCAGCTTTTACACCAGCTGTAGCTCCTCCCCTCAGTCCGCATGAATATTATGATCGGTGCTTCGGATATTTCTGTAAAAAGGAGTGGTACTTTGAACAGCGGACAAAGATCCCTTTAAAATTCAGGTTAGGGACTTACCAGGAAGCACAACGTATTGAAGGCAAATAACAAGTGAACTTTGTCTTGCGGTCGGAAGTCCTTTCTAAATGAGGAAAAGAGCGAAAATATTTGACAAAAGCAGATAATTTACTTGCCTCCGGCAAATAAAAACAGCCGCTTCTCCCTTCTGGGAAAAGCGGCTGTTTGCTGAGAAAGAGTGTATTATTGTTTAATGCCCAGCTTCTTGGCTATATCTGCAGGCAAGCCTTTTTTGTTCAGCATGATGCAGGTTGTCTTATAAGCGAAGTATGGTTCGGAAGCATAGAAGAAACCACTGCCAGGATTGCTTGTACCCCATGAATTTTTCACACGGAAGTATACTTTACCATTCTGATCTTTTGCCATACCAACAATATGCATACCGTGGTCGTCCTGTGTTTCGTAATTATCGAAAGCTTTTTGACGCAGTTCAGGCGTGATTGTTTTTTCTTTTACAGGCTCTTCGAACACTTTCTTTTTATCTTCAGCGCTCATGTCGTTCCACTCAGTTTCTGGCACTACCGCCAATCCTTCAAAGAAGTTGAAGCCTTTTTCACTCACATCAGCAGCCCATGCGATGGTATAACCATTCTGGATAGCATTTTCTGCGATAGCAGTGAAATCATTCAATGGTACATTATATACTCTTTCCCAATTCCAGTTATCCGGCACTTCAAGTACGAACTGCTGATAATATGGATGATGAGTGAAAGAAGAAACCAGGACATAGTCATCAGCATTCAGCCCCAGTTCCTTTGCGAAGGATTGGGGATTGTATGATTTACCCTGATATTCGAATTTTTCAGGAGCATCACCCATGTAGGCGTTCAGCACGCCGTCAACTGCATTTTTCCAGTTGGGGTTGATAGTACCTTCTGAAGCGCCGATTTTGCTGGTCATAGTCTCCAGAACGGATACCATTTCGGCATGGTTATATACTTTATCGCGATTGCCATCATAGACAGACTGAGGTACCAGTCCATATTCACGCAGACAGGTCAGATCGTCCGGAAAACCACCACCTTCACCAAAGTTTGCTTTACCATGCATGCGAACATAGTTTACGGCTTTGAGCGGATACATTCTTCTTACCACAAACATTTCGCTCAGGTTTACACCTTTGCCTTTACCGTTGCGCAGTGCTTCGGCCTGGAAAAAGGAGAGACCGGAGAAGGACCAGCAGGTACCAGTACGGCCCTGATTTTCCACATCACCTGCATCCAGGTTTTTGATTACGGTAAATTGGTATTTGCTGCCTTCTTTGTTAGTGGTTTGCGCCATGGCAGTCGTGGTGGAATAACACACGGCCAGGCATAAGATCCATTTCTTCATTTTGGTTTGGTGTTTTGATTATAAAACGAGGTTCCAAATGTAAACCAAACCTTTTATACTCAGAAAGAAAGTTGAGGTAAGCGGTTGTTAGTCCTGGGGCATTTTATATTGTGCCCGGGAAATTTCCCAGCGCCATAATTGAGTGTCGGGGTTTTCGCCGGCAAAGGACATTCCCGATTTCTGGAGCACTTTTACAGAAGCGGTATATTCTTCTTCTGTATGGGCGATCACCCGTGTCACATAAGAGTGGCCAAAGGCGAACCTGATGAGGGCCTGAGTCAATTCGGTGCCATACCCCTGCTCGCGGTATGCAGCCGTGATTTCATAGCCGATTTCCACCACGCCATTATCGTCCGGGCGGCCTTTGAAGCCACCGGCACCAATCAGCCGTTTGTCTTCCTGGTGGATCACCAGGTAAAGGAACCAGCCAAGCATAGAAGGGTCATTACGCAATTTGTCGTACGCTACCAGTATTATTTCAGGGAACTCGGTCCAGAATAGCGGTATATCTACATCCAACAAATGGGCCAATGCTTCTTTTCCTTGTAGTAATGCTTCGAAGTACTGCAGGGTACAAGGCAATATTTGCAACCTTGAGGTCAGGATCATGGGCGAAAGCTAGTAAAGGATTTTGGAAAACACAAGAGGGGCGTAAGTACCCGGTGCAGCGCTCATGCAGTGAGTTTTCTTATACTTTCCATGATGAATAAAGGCCGGACAATAATCAATTGTCCGGCCTTTATGTGAATATATTAACACTTTATTAGTAATTAATGGGCTTCCAGCCAGTTACGGCCAACGCCTATTTCTGCTTCGACCGGAACAGCCAGCGGCAGTGCGTTGCGCATTCCTTCGAGAATAATCGGCTTAATAATGTCAATTTCTTCCTTATGTACATCGAAAACCAACTCGTCATGCACCTGCAGGATCATTTTTGAGCGCAGGTTTTGTGCCTTCAGTGTTTTATGGATTGCGATCATGGCCAGTTTGATCATGTCGGCGGCGGTACCTTGTATTGGCATGTTGATAGCGTTTCGTTCCGCATAGCCTCTTACAACAGCATTAGAGCTGTTGATATCTTTTAGCCAGCGTTTACGTCCCAGCAATGTTTCTACATAGCCGTTCTGCTGTGCGAACTGGATTTGTTTGTCCATATAGTTCTTGATCGCCTGATATTGGGCAAAATAATTATCAATCAGCATTTTTGCCTCACTACGCGCAATACCCAGGTTCTCCGAAAGGCCAAAGGCGCTCACACCATAGATGATACCGAAGTTTACGCTCTTGGCATTGCGACGCATGTCTGAGGTCACTTCTTCCAGTGGGATACCATATACCTTTGCGGCAGTAGCTGCATGGATGTCTATACCCTGGCGGAAAGCGTCTATCATGGCCTGGTCTTCACTAATGGCGGCAATGATGCGGAGTTCTATCTGTGAGTAATCTGCAGAAAGCAGGGTATACTCTTCGCTGCGGGGTACAAATGCCTTACGGATCTCCCGACCTCTGTCAGTTCTGATAGGAATATTCTGGAGGTTGGGATTCGTGCTACTCAAACGACCGGTTACGGCGACTGCCTGGTTATAAGAAGTATGTACCCTGTTAGTACGCTTATTGAGCATGGTTGGCAATGCATCTACATAGGTAGACTTCAGCTTGCTCAGCTCACGGAATACGAGAATGTCGTCAACAATCTGGTGTTTGCTGGCCAGTTTTGCCAATACATCTTCACCAGTGGCATATTGACCTGTACGGGTCTTTTTCGCTTTAGGATCAAGCGCCAGTTTTTCGAAGAGTACTTCTCCCAATTGTTTGGGAGAGGCAAGGTTAAAACGGACACCAGCCTGTGTATACACACTCTCTTCTGCCCTTCTGATTTCGGTATCCAGTTCGCGGGAATAGTCTGCCAGCGCCTGTACATCAATGGCAATCCCTTCATATTCCATATCTGTAAGGACTTTAACGAGTGGGTTTTCTACTTCATAGAATACCTTTTCTACCTTTTTAGCAGGTAGCAATGGCGCAAACTTTTCTTTCAGCTGAAAAGTAATGTCAGCATCTTCTGCTGCATAATCTTTGATCTTCTCGATTTCCACATCGCGCATATTGCCCTGGTTCTTCCCTTTTTTGCCGATGAGGGTTTCGATGGAAACAGGTTCATATTGCAGGTACTGGGCACTAAGCAGATCCATGCTGCGACGGCCTTCCGGCTCAATGAGATAGTGGGCCAGCATGGTATCAAATACAGGGGACTTAATTTCTATACCATACCACTTAAGCACCAGCATATCATATTTCAAATTCTGACCAATGAAGACGATATGAGTGGTTTCAAAGAGTGGACGGAATTCTTCCAGGATTGCCTGGGTACCGGCTTTGTCCGCAGGTACAGGAACATACCAGGCTTCACCGGCAGCAAATGAAAAGCTCATACCTACCAGGTCTGCTGCATTTGCATCGGTACCGGTCGTTTCAGTATCGAAGCAAATTTCCTGTTTGGTAAGCAGGGTGGTCAGCAGTTCTGCCCTCTTTTCAGGCGTATCTGCAAGGTGATAGGTATGTGGTGTGTTGTTGATATTCTTTTCAGCAACGAGGATGCTTACTACCTGTTCCGGATTGTCTTCAGGTGTCACTACCACAGTTGCACCCGTGGCATTGCCAAAGAGGTCCAGTTGTACCTTGCCGGTAGCGGTGGCTTCTGTACTTCCTCCGAATGTATCACCCAGGATACGTTTACCCAGGGTTTTGAATTCCAGTTCGATAAATACTTCAGAAAGAGCGTCTTTGTTATGGTCTTTGATGCAGAAGTCTTCCTCATGGAAAGTAACAGGAACATCGGTAATAATGGTAGCGAGTTGTTTTGAGAGGATGGCGCTATCAGCACCCGCTTTGATCTTTTCTCCCATTTTACCGCCAATCTTGTCGGCATTGGCCAGTACATTTTCAATAGAATCGTACTGTGCTAACAATTTCATAGCGGTCTTCTCTCCCACTCCGGGAATACCCGGAATGTTATCGACAGCGTCACCCATAAGTCCCAGGATGTCAATTACCTGATGTACATCTTTGATCTGCCATTTTTCACAGACTTCCTTAGGACCAAGAATTTCTTCTTTGCTGCCCATGTAAGGAGGTTTATAGATGAATACATTTTCTTTTACAAGCTGGCCATAGTCTTTATCAGGAGTGACCATGTATACAGTATAACCTGCTTCGGCAGCTTGCCACGCGAGGGTGCCAATTACGTCATCCGCTTCGTATCCGTCCAGTTCAATGCAAGGAATATTGAAGCCGGTGATGATACGTTTTATGTCAGGAATAGCATCAAGCAGGTCTTCGGGCGCATCTTCCCGATTCGCTTTATAATCGACGAAGGTGGTATGTCTTTCGGTTGGAGCATGCGTATCGAATGCCACAGCCATATGAGTAGGATTCTCTTTTTTGATAAGGTCTATCAGTGTGGAAGTAAAACCGAACTGGGCGTTGGTGTTACGGCCAGCACTGGTAAGACGAGGGTTACGGATCAGGCCATAGTATGCGCGATATATGAGAGCCATGGCATCCAATAAAAAAAGTTTCTTTTGCATCTGCCAAAAGTAACTATGAATTGTGAATTATATCACCTCAGTTAGGATCTTTGCGATCAAAGAAAAGCAACATGAAAAAAATATACCATCTGTCGACATGTAACACCTGTAAGAAGATCATTGAGGCGGTACAAGCAAAGGAAAAAGGATTTGAGTTGCAGGATATTAAGACTGAGAAGATAACAGCAGCACAACTGGAAGAAATGCATAAACTGGCGGGAAGTTATGAAGCTTTGTTTAGCAGGAGATCACAAAAGTATCGTCCAATGGGATTACATGAGAAGGAGCTGACGGAGACAGATTACCGCGATTTAATTTTGCAGGAATATTCATTTTTGAAGAGACCGGTAGCAATAGTAGGAAAAGAGATCTTTATCGGGAGTGATAAGAAAAATGTGGAAGGGTTGGAAGCGGCAGCAAAAAAATAGTTCTAAAGCGTGCGACCGATAGTCGCACGCTTTAATTATAATGCGGCAGCAAAATCTCTTACAACCTGTTTGTATTGTTCCATGTCTTCCTCGTGTTCAAAAGACTTCCAGGGAAATGTTTTGATATCTTCCAATGCTTTCTCCAACCTGAATTCAGATTGATTCACATTGTAAAAGAACCCTTTTTTCATCAGGAACTTACCCAGATATTCCTGCTCGGACTGACCTGGCGTAGGTACTAAGATTGCCCGCTTATTCAGTTTTACAAGGTCCATAAGGGTGGTATAACCAGAGCGGCTTAATACCATATCTGCACCCAGCATCGCTTCATTCAGCTCTTTTGCATTGAGATGATTCACCTGTTGAATACGATCTGTTACCTGTTTGGTTTCGGGCGTACCTGGCTTACCGCTTACAATCAGTGCACTGATAGGTAATGCTGCTACTTGTTCCAGCACCATTTTTTCCAGGTTGGAGCGTTGTGGCTCAGGGCCTGAGATCAGTACCAGCAGATCGTATTTTTTAGCTACATCTGGTCTGTTTTCAAAACGGCTGAGACAGCCCAGGTATTTAGTATTCGGCGGTAATGCCTTTGGGTGGCCTAATATTCCGGAGAGATTGTTGGACCCGGCATAGTCTGGTATCCAGCAAGCGCCATACTTACGAATGTAACTGTAATTGATCTTTTGCAGGATCGTCTCAATGACTCCACCGAACGGTGTCTTGATCAACAACTGGTGAGAGATAATAACAGTAGGGATGTCGCGATGATATAAGCCGAACCGGTTGTCAGAAATGACAGCATCGATATTGTGTTCTTTCACAATCTGGTGCAGCCATTTTTGTTCATATTTGATGGACTTGATGATCTGAGGGATCTGCTGGATAATTTTCGGGCCAAAGAACCAGCCTTTTTGAGCATACTGGATACGATATCCGGGAAGTGGCAGGATAGTCAGCTGGGGAAATTCCTGGCCTAACAGCGCAGCGTGTTTCCCTTCGGCAGCAATAACTACATTACAGCCTGCGTTTAATAATTCGTGAATGATAGGGATATCCCTGGTTGCATGACCTAATCCCCAGTCCAGAGGGACTACCAGAACTGTTTTACGCGCAGATTTTGTAGGCAAATATTTGAAATTTTTACGAAATTAGCTTAATTTAGAAATGCGCACTGTTAAGAAAAGGTAAACTCTCGTACAGACTGGCATCTATAACATTATCGGAGAAACAACATAGAGTATGAAATCTAATAATTGGCTGGCTATTTTTCTTCTTTGCGCCACGGTAAGCTTAATCGGACAGAGCTGTAAAGTTTTAAAGAAAAACGATTGCGGTTGTCCTACTATGAATAAAAAGCGCATGCACTGATCTTTATTGAATATAGCCGGATCGTTCCCGCGCAATTAAAGACCTTGTATACATCCAGTTGTTAAGCACACCAAATCACTTACGCCTATTGAAAACGCCTTTAAACAACATTTAGGGGAACAATCAATTTATTCTAATGAAACAGGTTGAAAGGGATTTATTGTTTGTACTGCATGAAGACAGGTACAGCGAACAGCAAATTCAAAATGCAGTTAGACAAATCAACGAGATGCTATCCATGGTAGAAACAATGGAATATCTGTGTAATGTTATGGAAGTTGCAGATTGTAACAAAAACAAGGTCAGCAGCAAGCGTACAGTACTGCAAAAAGCATTGTCAAGGAAGGAAGTCAAACCTTTTGAATTCATCATACATAAGAACTAATTGCCAGAAAGTTCATTTGTAGTGGCTGGCAGGTTGTCACTATACTTACTGATTTCATCGGTCCGGTATTGCTATCATTATCAGTTGCATATCAAATCACTATCTTTATTCACGTCGATCGTTAATTCACAATTGATTCGTAGGTTTGCGACCAAACAAACTACTATTGATGGCAGATTTCGCGCTACTTCACGATTACCTGATTCCCCTCTCAAAAGCAGACCTGAACAATGAACAGGAATATGATGCCTACCAGATAGGCGCCATTTGCGATTGCTATGAAGAAGGAAACATACCTGATCTGGATGCGGCTGACATTATTTTAATAGGCGCATCTGAAGAGCGCGGATATGGTCCAGGTAAGAAAGGGCCTGATGCCGCGGATGCAATTCGCCGTGAGTTCTTTGGTCTTTTCTACTGGCATAAGGAAGTGAAGATTGCCGATATCGGTAATCTGCGCCCAGGCATTACCCTCACAGATACCTATGCCGGACTGAAAACAGTACTGGCAGAGCTATTAAACTCCGGTAAAACGATTATTATATTAGGCGGTTCCCACGACCTGACCTATGCACAATATAAGGCTTACGCAACGCAGAAATATGTGATTGAGGCCACTGTGGCCGATGCGTTGATAGACCTGAAAGAAGAATCTACTATCCCTGCAGACAGCTTCCTCATGGAAATGTTTACTGAGCAGCCCAACTACATCCGTCATTATAATCACCTTGGCTTCCAGAGCTTCTTTGTGCATCCCCGTATGCTGGAAACACTGGATAAACTCCGGTTCGATTGCTATCGCCTGGGCAAGGTGAGAGAAAACATGGAAGAGATGGAGCCGGTATTGCGGAACACAGATATGCTGAGTCTGGATATCAACATCATCAGGAACTCTGATGCTCCTGCAAATACTCTCTCCCCTAACGGACTGGCGGGTGATGAGGCCTGTGTACTCTCCCGTTATGCGGGAATGAGCGCCCGCTTAAGCACCTTTGGTATTTATGGTTATCTCCCTGAAAGGGATAGGAACCAGTTGACGGCAAAACAGATTTCTCAGATGATGTGGTACTTCATGGATGGTGTAGCCATCCGAAATAAAGAAGCGCTGTTACAGGACCGCGAAGCATTCTGGGAGTTTAACATTGTATGTGGGGATATCGAAACTGTATTTTTAAAGAGTAAAAAGACCGGGCGCTGGTGGATGCAGATGCCTGGGAAAGAATTCTTACCCTGTGCCTATAACGATTACCTGATGGCGAGCAATAATGAGATCCCGGAGAGATGGCTGCGCCACCAGGAGCGGATGTAAGACACCACAAGACGGCCCGGAGTTAAATTGTACAAACTAAATAACTACCTGTCATGCCGAACACGAAGGAAATCCGTGCCCGAATTAACCTGATCCAGAATTTACAGGATATTGTCCTGATTACCATTGGAGTGCTACTGGCGGCTATTGGTTTGAAAGGATTCCTGATGCCGAATGAATTCCTGGATGGAGGTGTGACGGGTATCTCTCTGCTTATCAACAGGTTGACTGGATGGAACATTTCCCTGCTACTGGTTATTATTAATATCCCTTTTATCTTACTTGCTTATAAGCAACTTTCCGTTGAATTTACCATCAAGGCGATGTGTGCTATCGTAGGATTGGCTTGTGCACTGGTATTTATCAAGGTACCTACCATCACCAGCGACCGTCTGCTGATCGCTATTTTCGGTGGCTTCTTTTTAGGTGCGGGTATTGGTTTGTCAGTAAGAGGCGGAGCGGTATTGGATGGTACAGAAGTACTTGCACTTTACATCAACCGTAAGACGGTCCTGTCCATGGGTGAAGTGATCATGTATTTCAACCTCGTCATTTTTAGTGTAGCTGCGATCCTTATTAATATTGAAACAGCACTGTATGCAATACTCACCTACCTGGCCGCTTCAAAAACGGTAGACTATGTGATCTCCGGTTTTGAAGAATATATTGCACTTACTATTATTTCAAATGAAAGTGAACTGGTTCGCAAGACATTGACTTTGTCCCTCAAGAAAGGAGTGACCGTATTCAAGGGACAAAGTGGTTATGGCAAACGGGGCGCTGTGGACAAGGATATTGATATCATCTACACGGTAGTGACCCGCCTGGAAGTGCACAAAATCATTGACGAAATAGAGAAAATAGATGAAAAAGCCTTTATAGTACAACACAACATCAATGATACCAAAGGAGGCATGATCAAGCGCCGCGCCACCCATCACTAATCAGGAATGGATGCTCTTAAGCAACTCTATTACTCTGTGTTTCAGGTAGGCAGCCTTGTTATCAGTCACGATCATATCATCATCCAGACCCGCAAGTGTCAAAGGTCTTTTCTTTTCAGCACGGGTTTCAATGTCTTTAAAGTAAGCATCTTTCTTTTCAGCCCACTGAGCCTGAGCTAATTCTAAATTTTCGCGGCGAGGATTGTCCAGATTATTGTAGACCTGATTGTATACAGCAGCGAGCAGGCTATCCATTTCCTGGTAGTACGCCAGTGCACAGTTATAAGAACTACCACCCTGGCTCAGGCATTGCTGATAGCGATATTCAATAGAGTCTATAGTTGTTCTGGAGGTTTGTCCAAACACAGTCAGACTTATGCACAATGGCAGGCATAGTAAAAGTATTTTCATAAGATATGATTAGGTGTGCAAATATAGAAAAAAATAATAATAACTACATTTGGCATAGGGAAAAGCAAAAAGAGAGGTCTCGTCCTAGACGAGACCTCTCTTTTGTGTAATAATATGAAAGGTTTTATATCACAACCAGTTCATACCAATCTTCCGGGGAGAGGTACTGTTTGGCTAGTACATGCAGTTCCTCTGCAGAAATGGTTTTGATAGTTTTGATATTATTATAAAAGTAATGTTCATCCAGTTCATTCAGTATCAGGTTCTTCCAGCGTTGAATAATCTGGAAGGCACCATCCAGGTCACCCAGAATAGAACCGATCATGAAATTGCGAACCAGAGCCAATTCCTCCTCATCCACGACTTCATTCTGCAGGGTGCGCATTTCTTTATAGATCTCTTCAATGGTTGCTTCGCACACATCTCTGCCCGCTTCTGTATGAATATTGATCGCACTTGTCTGGCGGAAGTTGTATACCTGGGAAGAAATACCGTAGGTGTAGCCTTTTTCTTCACGGATGTTGCTCATCAGGCGGGACCCGAAATAGCCACCGAAGATAGTATTCAGCACCAGCATCTTTGGATAATCAGGATGGTAACGGTTCGGGAAATGACGTGCTACACGCACAGCTCCCTGCACCCCATTCTCATCATTAAAAATGCGGAACTTTTTTTCTTCTGCTGGCATAATAGCGATCTCCGGTTTGATGATTGTCGCTTCTCCATTCCATTTGGTGGTGCCAAAGTATTGGTTTAGTTGCGGAATCAGTTGATCGGGTAGCTTGCCAGCCACGAAGATGCGGCAGTTGTTGTAAGTGTAATGTTGCTGATAGAAGGATCTCAGTGACGCTGTCTGCAATGCATCGTAGGCTTCCATGCTGCTTACACGGCCATAAGGATGGAATTCGCCGAACAGGTATCTATCAATATGCCTGTTAGCTACAAAATCGCATTTCTGCAGGTTTACCGCGAGCCTTTGCTTCATGTTCTGCTGGAAGATGGCCAGCTCCTCCTCAGAAAAGGCAGGGTCCAGGATCACTTCCTGCAGTGTAGGCAGTAGGGCGGAAAAGCTCTTGGTGAGGCAGTGTAGGGTATAAGTACCGAATTCATGGTGACAGCTCCTGTTCAGGTAAGCACCATAGTAATCAATACTTTCATTTATTTGCAATGCAGAATGCTTACCACTGCCATTCTTCATCAGGAAGTTAGCAGCAGAGGCAATGAGGTTTTCTGATTCGTACCAGCTACCCGCAGGAAATACCATTTCCAGCTGCAAGGTTTCCTGTTCGTCCGATTCAATTACATAGACAGGGATGCCATTATCCAGTGTGAATTTCTCATACGGTTTCAGTGCGATTTCAAAATCAACGGCATCTTTTATCTCAGGGGCGAGTTTACGATTTATCATTAATCTTAGTGAATATTAACCTGCGTAATAGTAAAGAGTATTCGAGTTTTTCTCGTCAAAGAGTATAGCAGCCTGCTTGTGCATTTCTTCGGCAGTTACTGCTTCGTAGTTGCTGAATTCCGCATTCATAAGAGCGGCATCGCCCATCAGCTCGTAAAAGGCGAGGTTATTCGCTCTGTTCAACAGTCCCATGTCCTCAAAGGCGAGCATGCTTTCCACGCGATTTTTTACTTTCTGCAGCTCTCTTTCGGGGATGATTTGCTGTTGTACCTTATCCAGCTCTTCCTGTATAGCTTTTTCTGCATCCTTCATTTTTACGCCTTTCACCAGCTTACCCTCAATTGTAAACAATCCGGCATCGAGGGTACCGAAATGATAACAATCAATATTGCTGAAGAGTTTTTTCTCTTTTACCAGCACCTGGTGCAGGCGGGATGAAGCACCGCCTCCGAGAATATCAGAGATAAGATCGATTGCGTAATAATCTTTATCCATACGACCCGGCATATGGTAGCATTTATAAAGGGCATCCAGCGGCACGTTAGCTTTTACTTCAAGTTTGTGTGCTTCCTGCTGTACCGGCTCCTGAGGAATATTGCGTGGAATCCGCTCTCCTGCCGGGATATCACCGAACCACTTTTCTGCCAGGGCTTTCACCTGAGAAGTGGTTACTTTGCCGGCTACCACCAGAATAGCGTTGACCGGGCGGTAATATTTGAAGAAAAAGCTTTTTACATCTTCCAGTTTCGCGTCTTCAATATGTGATAGCTCTTTACCGATAGTCATCCATTTGTAGGGATGCACGGTGTATGCCAGTTCACGCATTTTGTGCCAGATATCGCCGTATGGTTTGTTAATATAGTGTTCTTTGAACTCTTCGCACACTACCTTGCGCTGTACATCGAGGCTTTTTTCGCTGAATGCCAGGGAAAGCATACGGTCACTCTCCAGCCAGAAGGCGGTTTCAATATTTTCTGCGGGAAGCTGAATATAGTAGTTCGTCAGATCGCTGGTTGTGTAAGCGTTGTTTTCGCCACCCGCCATCTGAAGTGGTTCATCATATTCCGGGATGTTGACAGAGCCGCCAAACATCAGGTGTTCGAACAAGTGTGCAAATCCTGTCTTATCAGCATCTTCATCGCGGGAGCCCACATCGTACATGACATTTAACACTGCCATTGGCGTGGTATGGTCTTCATGCACAATCACGCGCAGGCCATTGGCTAAAGTGAATTTATTGTAATGGATCATAATTCCTATTTATGAGAACTGCAAGTTAAGGTATTAAAAATAAAGAGGAATGTCCATATTGATTTTGAGAGAGGCAGGTTAAACCTCTATTTGTCGAGGTAAATTTCCCGTTGCTTGTAATTGATGGTAATGGTATGGAATTGTGACCAGACATAGGAGCCGATAGAACCAGCCACTTCTGTTAATCCGCCTATATCGTTTACATCCTTGCAGTAGCTGGCAGAAACTTTATCCATGCGTACAGAGCCAAAGGCAAGATAAGGAATGATCGTATTCATATAGGTAAGTACCTGGTAAAGATCGCCGACCTTGTCTGTACTGACAATGGGCAATATATCTTTCAGACGGTATTTTTCGACGAATGGCCAGTTAAACAGAATTCCATAGTCTCCCCCGGAGATGAAATGGTAACGACTACCCAGGGAACGGCCATCTGGCAGTTCGATCACGGCTTCTATAACTGGCGTATCAAAATTGAGTGTCATAGCCAGTCGCTTGCCGGGAATGCTCATGGGTGTTTTACCGGGGCGGAATAGCAGGATCCGGGCATTGGAATAGTCAATCTGAACAATGTACATTTTGAGCAGATCCACACCGATAATGCCATCAATATGAATGGGAGATTTCTGGAATTCCTTCAGGGTCTCCAGATATACTTTTATCAGGGGTAAACGGGCCTTTCCAAAGTATAGCAGGTTAATAGTGGATGTGGGTACCCGGATCACAATGTCGTCTGTTCCACTCAATCCACCGTCTTCCTTTGTTTCCAGTCTTAGTTGTTTGGCTGTCTCGATACTCAAAGTAGTTGCCTCGGCACCTGTGTCGAAAATAAAATGCAGACTATCTTCTGAGCTACTTAGTGAAGCACTGATAATCAGGGAGTGATTGTATATTCTGAACGGCAGAATGGCTACCGGTTCCGCGGTAGTGGGTGGTGTCTGGGCGGCTGACAAGAGCGGCAGAGCGATTATTATGTAGAACAGTAGCTTTTTCACGTTACACATCAAACGAAAGATACTGCAAAGTATTATAAAATACTTTTGATGAGCACTTTTTTCAACATGAGTTCGTTGTTCCTGCTGATAAGTAACATGGGCTTCGTTCCTATATTTTTTAACTGTTCCCTCACCTCCTGAATGTTGTTAGTGAAGAGGTTATTGATTGCAATGATGATATCTCCGGGCTTTAAACCAGCTTTTTCTGCCGGAGAACCTTTAATTATATCAGTAATCTCAATTTTACCATCAATCATATAGATGACCAGTCCGGTATAGGAATAGTCAAACGGCTCTTTAAAATGATTGTTGGGCAGCAGATAAATCTCTTTTTTACCGTAGTTGAGATAGATATTGAAACGGCGGAGCAGGTCATTGCCAACCATGCCTCCAAGAAAAGGATAGGCGGTGATATTTGTCTGATCATCAAATACATAGACGGGTACATTCCGGAAGCTGTAATTGCCTATCTTGAATTCCCCGATAGTAGTTACATCCATTGTCATTTTGCCACCTAGTCCCTGGGCCTCGGTTTGAATGACTTTCCGCTGTTTTTTCCGGGTAGAAAGCACGGCACTGTCCGATACAAATTGTTTGGAGAACAGGAGACACATCCCTGCGCCGGTGTCAAAATAGTACCTGCTTGCAGTGGATGTTTTGCCATTCCGCAGTTGAGCATTGACGATGGGTATCATGGTCAGGGTCGGATGCAGTAATGTGCCGCCTTTAGGGTAGTTGAATTTTCCTTTTGTAAAAAGTTGTACTTCTTCAATATTGTAGTCTACGAGTACATTGAATCGGCTCAACAGGCTGTAACCAATAATTCCATCCACCTGCAGACCGTACACCTGGCTGATCAGCTCATAATTATTAACATGAAAGTTTAGGCTATCCACATCAAGGCCTGGCAATACCAGCGTTCGGTCCATAGCGAAATCCACCTTCTTAGAGCCTCCTACTCCTCGCACCACTTTGTCTGTATGTGTAAGGGGGATTCCCAGGCGAACGCAGGTGCCGGTATCCAGAGAAATGCCAGCACTTCCGGTATCAAGGATGAACTGGAGCGTATCGGAAAAACCTTTGATCTGTGCAAGTATCACCACAACGCCTCCATAATATTGTTTGAACGGAAAGCGGGAGATCAGCGTACTTTCCACTTCCTGGGGCAGTTTTGATTGAGCTGTTGCGACGTGGAATAAAGAAAGCGCTAATAAAATGATACAACAGTGCTTTGACAATGTTGCTTTTTGCATACGTGAGAATGACAGAATAACAGTTATATAAATGTAGGACTAAAAAAGCCGATTACCAGCTAAAAATCCACCAATGGCGGCATATTGTTTTTTGCTACCTTTGTTTATCATGGAACTGAAAGATCTATATAGGAAAGCATTAAATTTTGAGTGGCTTACACCGGAAGAAGGGGTATATCTGTTTGAAAAAGCACCACTTACGGAGCTGATGCACATTGCAAATGAGCTTCGTAAGCAGCAGGTTCCACATGGGAAAGTTACCTGGCAGATAGATCGAAACGTAAACACGACCAATGTGTGTACGGCTAACTGCAAATTCTGTAACTTTTACCGTATCCCGGGTCACGGAGACGCTTACATCACAACTATTGAGGAGTACAAGGTAAAGATCGAGGAAACCCTGAAATTTGGCGGCGATCAATTGCTCCTGCAGGGTGGACACCATCCGGATCTTGGTCTGGCCTTTTATGTGGATACCTTTAAGCAGCTGAAACAGTTGTATCCTACCATCAAGCTGCATGCCCTCGGCCCCCCTGAAGTGGCACACATCACCAAACTTGAAAAAAGTACACATATAGAAGTCCTGAAAGCACTGAAAGAGGCTGGTCTGGCCAGCTTACCGGGTGCAGGGGCGGAAATTCTGAACGACCGTGTGCGCAGGCTCATTTCTAAAGGGAAATGTGGTGCACAGGAGTGGCTGGATGTAATGCGGGCAGCTCACAAGCTGAATATCGCATCATCTGCTACTATGATGTTCGGACATGTGGAAACAGTCCTGGAGCGTTTTGAACACCTGGCAGATATCAGACAGGTTCAGAGCGAGAAGCCTGAAGGTCACTACGGTTTCACCGCTTTCATCCCATGGACATTCCAGGATGTAGATACCCTGCTTTCAAGAATAAGAGGGGTACACAACATGACCACTTCCGAAGAATATATCCGCATGATTGCATTGAGTCGTATTATGCTGCCGAATATCAAAAATATTCAGGCCAGCTGGCTGACTGTCGGTAAGCAGGTGGCGCAGATCTGTCTCCATGCCGGGGCGAACGATTTTGGATCAATTATGATCGAGGAAAATGTGGTTAGTGCTGCCGGAGCACCGCACAGATTTACCTATAAATCCATGCAACAGGCGATCAAAGAAGCAGGTTTTGAACCGCAGCTGAGAACCCAGTTGTACGAATTCAGGGAAATTCCGGCAGGTATCCAGGAGCAGGTAATTAATTATTAATATTGACTTACATAAGTATAAGGGCTTGCAACCAATCGTTGCAAGCCCTTATTATTTTTAACAAGTCAATGTAACTCTCCCCTTTTTTTTCCGTCTAATCAACAGTTAAAAGGAAGAGATTATGAAAAGGTTAGGAGTATTGCTAGTATGTATAGGACTGTTGCCCATCTCTGCCTGTACCAGTACCAAACTAACTTCGTCCTGGAAAACACCGGATGCCAGACTGGATACCAGCAAAAAAATGATCGTGATAGCCCTTGTTTCTCCCAGGGACAGGAATCTGCGCATTTTGATGGAAAGGGAGTTGGTAAATGAGTTGCACAAGGAAGGGCTCAATGCAGTATCTTCCTTTGCCCAATACGGCCCGGATGCAGTGTTGTCGGGAACAGAAGATGAAAAGGCTGCTCTGCATAAATTCAGGAATGATGATGTAGACCAGGTGCTGACGATAGCCATGGTAGATAAAACAAAAACAAAAGGCTATGTGCCCTCCTACCCTTACGCTCCCTACTACAGGGGATGGTACGGAGGGATGTTCACCCCAGGCTATTACACCACTAATATACGATATGAGTGGGATACGAATCTGTATGACCTGGTACAGAAGAAACTGATCTACAATGCACAGTCAGAAGCAATAGATCCGCCTACGGCTTATAAGCAGGCGTCTCAGTTTGCACGTCAGATAATTCGGGATATGCAACGGCAACAATTGTTTACAAAAATTTAAGTTTACTATATTTGAGGTTTGGCCCTATACCCTGGCCGGGTGCAGGTGCCAAACCTTAATTTTTTATGCTGGAGTTAGCCGTAGACGATCATATAATCCTCAGGCAGTTACAACCTGACGATGCACCGGTGCTTTATCGCACCCTCGATACATCCCGTAAGGCGTTGCGCCGATTCCTCCCATGGGTGGATTACAACACGAATGAAGAACATTCACTTCGCTTTATAGAGTTAATGCTGCGCAAAGCAGACGACCAGGAAGCCATTGCCTTCGGCATCTGGTATAACGGACAGCTATGCGGTGTACTGGACTTACATTGCTGGGACCACCTGCTGCAAAAAGCAGAAATCGGCTATTGGCTGGCAGAACATTGCCGCGGCAATGGTATTGTCGTGGCCTGCTGCAAGGTGCTCATCTCATTTGCTTTCGAAAATCTGAAACTCAATAAAGTTGAGATCCGGTTTGCACTGGAAAATGAGCGCAGTGCCCGTATTCCAATTAAACTTGGATTTTCGAAGGAGGGTATTTTGCGCCACAATGCCAAACTACATGGACAATTTGTAGATATGGTGGTCATGGGCATGCTGCGTAGTGACTGGAAGTACTGATATAAGTAGCATCAGATATCACATATCAATACAGCTTCTTTCAGCGAGGATAGTTTATCCGTCCTGGTAGGAATAAATTCCTGTGCTACAAAGCCTTTATAACCTGTTTCGTAAATTGCTTTCATAATGGCCGGGTAATATAACTCCTGGCTGTCATTGATCTCATTTCTACCAGGAGCACCACCTGTGTGATAATGACTGAAATAAGTATGATTATCACGGATTGTGCGGATAATATCGCCTTCCATAACCTGCATGTGATAGATATCATATAGCAGGCTAAAACGGTCCGAGCCAATTTCCTTACTCAGCGCTACCCCCCAGTTTGTATGATCACATTGATAATCAGGATGATCAACCTTACTATTCAGCAGTTCCATTACGATATTCACCTTCTTTTTTTCTGCATAAGGCAGTAGACGCTTTAATCCTTTTGCACAGTTTTCAATACCCTGCTCATCGTCCAACCCCTCTCTGTTGCCAGAGAAGCAAACAACTGAAGGAAATCCGGCTTTCGCTGTTTCATCGATCAGGTATCGGTAGTATGTAATGAGATCATCGTGATGCGCTATGCGGTTCCATCCTCTGGTGATATTCCATTCATCGCTCACGGATGCAACCATTGCACATGTGAGGTCGAATTGCTTTGCAGTTTCAAACTGATGGGGATACAAAAGATCAATGGATTCCAGGCCTATTTCTTTGGCACCTTTGCAAAAGGCGTCCAATGGAATGGATTCATAAGGCCAGGCACATACAGAATGACGGATACGGCCTTTGAGCGAAGTGGACATATAACAATAGAATTTTTCCTAAATATAACGTGGAACTACGCATTTTTGAAATTGGGTACAACCAATCACGGCTGAAATTCGTAACTTTATAGTAGTACCAAACGTTACAGAAGTACAGTTACGCCTGTGTTAAATAAGAAATTACGAGAAATCCCAGGAAGTATAAAAAATCAGCATTTTTTAAAAGATTGTATAACAAATCATTACTCCCGAAAAGAACCCCGGCCACCGACTCCGTAATTACTATACCACCATCCGTAATTGAATTTGGTAAGCTATTTGATTATACTATAATGTTCACAATTTAAAGCGGAGGTCAATATGGAAAAGAGATTTACTCCCGCCTTATGGATTTGTATACTGATGGACCTGATTGGCTGTGCCAGTTATGCAGTGCCAGTACTAGGCGAAGTAAGTGATGTAATTTGGGCCCCCATTTCCGCTATCATATTTTACAGGATGTTTGGTGGCAGTATGGGAGCATTCGGAAGTGTGTTCAACTTTATGGAGGAATTATTCCCTGGTTTGGACTTTATTCCGACGTTTACACTTAGCTGGATTGTACGCAGGATTACTCAGGGTATCAGAGAGCGCAAAACCCCGGCGCAGAAGGTACAGCAATATAAAGTTGCCTGATCCGATGGTACCACCTCTATGGTCAAACGACAAAGTTATTAAGGTTGTAAGGTTATAAAGCTGAGGGTACGAGGGGAGATGTTTCACCGTCACCTTTATTTCCTTTCAACCTTTCAAAAAATCCGGAGTCATTTTACATGTATAATACATAAAAAGAGGGTGTCTCATAAGTAAATGAGGCACCCTCTCATTTTTTTGAGTTATATAGCATTTTAAGGGTCGCCCTATATTGATTTTTGGGTAATCGTTTTGAGA